>NZ_JBIWKP010000001.1:602394-1860264 GCF_044765725.1 Streptomyces sp. NPDC102406
GCGTCCTCGTACTCGCGGGCGCCCACCGCGCCCCCGCAGCCGCCCCGCTTTGTGCGGCCATCTCGCCGCGGGGCCGAGGGTCTTGCCCGGCCGCCGCCTCGGTGGGGGTTGGGCGCGCAGTTCCCCGCGCCCCTGAGATGCGCACTGCGTGCGGCATCTCCCGCTCCCCTGGGATGCGCCCTGCGTGCGTCCTCGTACTCGCGGGCGCCCACCGCGCCCCCGCCCCGGAGGTGCCGCGTAGATTAGGGGCGTGCTCAACCGCCTCAGTCGTCCCGTTGCCCTCGCCCTTTGCGCGCTCCCCGTTGTCGCGCTGCTCGCGGTGGCGGGGTTCGCCCCGTTGCCGTTCTCGGTGGCGCAGCCCGGGCCCACCACGAACGTGCTCGGTGACGACGGCGGCAAGCCCGTCATCAAGGTCACCGGGGCCCCCACCCGGGACACGCGCGGAGCGCTCCGCGCGGTGACCATCGTGGCGACCGGGCCCGATGCCCCGGTGCATCTCGGTGATGTGCTCGACGGGTGGTTCGCCGAGGACCGCGCGATCATGCCGCGGGACTCCGTCTACCCGGAGGGGAACACCACCAAGGAGATCGAGCGGCACAACAAGAAGGAGATGAAAGGGTCCCAGGACGCCGCCACCGAGGCCGCGCTCGCCTATCTGGGCGACGAGGGCCGTAACACGGGCGACGTGAAGGTCGCCTTGCAGCTCGGTGACGTCGGTGGTCCCAGCGCGGGCCTCCTCTTCTCGCTCGGCATCGTCGACCTGCTCGACGGCGACGGCAGCGGCGGTGACCTGACCGGCGGGAAGTCGATCGCGGGAACCGGCACCATCGACGGTGACGGCAAGGTCGGCGCTGTCGGCGGGGTCTCGCTCAAGGTGCAGGCCGCCGACCGGGACGGCGCCACCGTCTTCCTCGTACCGAGGGCGGAGTGCTCGGACGCGAAGGCGTCGGCGCCGAAGTCGATGCGGCTGATCCCGGTCTCCACGCTCAAGGGCGCGGTGACCGCGCTGACGGATCTGGAGCGGGACTCCGGCTCCGTGCCCTCCTGCTGAGACCCGTGCCCCGGCGGCTCACTCCTTGACGAAGCCCTGCCGCACCAGTCAGTCCTTCGCCACGTCGTGCGGGTCCTGGCCGTCGACGTCGACCTTGGCGTTGAGTTCCTGGGCGACGGTGTTGTCGAGCTTCTTCGTGATGGGGGCGAGGACCCCGGCCATCTTCGGGTACTTCTTCAGCGACTCGGTGTTGATCTCGGGTGCCGCGGTGTAGCCGGGGAAGAAGTGCCGGTCGTCCGCCTTGATCTCCATGGTGACGCTGTCCACGGCCGGCTCGGACGAGCCCGGGTAGTGCTCGGTCAGGTTCTCCGGTTCGATGCTCGCCCCGGACGCCTGTGGCGCGGACACGGATGCAGACACGGATGCCTCTCGGGATGGTCAGCCGTCCGATGAGGACGTACACGGCGTCGAAGATCAGGGCGAGGACGATGATGCCGAGGGTGCCCGCGAGCGCCTGGTTGAGCGCGTCGGCGCTGCCGAGGGAGGCGATGCCGCGGAAGATCTCGTTGCCGAGCCCGGGGCCCGAGGCGTACGCGGCGATCACGGCGATCGCCGCGATGCCCATGAGCATCTGCGTGGAGATCCGGATGCCGGTCAGAATCGGCGGCCACGCCAGCGGCAGCTCCACCCGGAACAGGCGGGCGATCCGCGACATCCCGATGCCCTTCGCCGCGTCGATCAGCGTGGGGTCGACGCCGCGCAGGCCCACGATGGCGTTGCGCACGATCGGCAGGAGCCCCTACAGGGGCAGCGAGATGACGGTCGGGGCGACGCCGAGCCCGACCAGCGGGATCAGCGGGATCAGCGGACCGACCATGGCGAGCGAGGGGATGGTCAGGATCGTCGAGGTGGCGGTGGTCGCGAGGCTCCCGGCCCAGTCGCCGCGGCAGGTGACGACGGCGACGACGATGCCGACGAGGGTGGCGACGACCACGCACTGGAAGACGGCGCCGGCATGCTGGTAGAAGTCGGAAAGCAACTGCTGGTGCCGGTTGACCAGGTGGTCCCAGAAGTTCGTCGCGCCTCGGCTCCGACCCGGGCCCGGCGTCAGGTATCTCCCGACGCCTGCTCCACCAGCGGGATGATCCGCAGCGGAACGGGGTTCTCCATGACGATCGCCGTGGAGGCCCGGACGATGCCGTCAAAACCGACGACCAGGTCGATCACCCGCTGCAGATCCGCGTTGGAGCGGGCCACGAGCCGGCACAGCATGTCCCCGCCACCGGTCGTCGTGTGCAGTTCCAGGACCTCGGGAACACCGTCCAAGTGCGCTCTGACGTCGGCTCCTTGCCCCTGCCGGATCTGGAGCGTGGCGAACGCCGTGACCGGATAGCCGAGCGCCGCCGGGTCCACCTGGGGGCCGAAGCCGCGGATGACTCCGTTCGAGGTGAGCCGGTCGAGACGGGCCTGCACGGTGCCGCGCGCCACGCCGAGGCGCCGGGACATCTCCAGGACCCCGATACGTGGCTCCTGGGCCAGCAGCACGATCAGCCGCCCGTCCAGATGATCGATCGGCATGCGCGCCTCCCGGGTGGTCATCCTGCGCAATCAGTCTGCCGGAACCGCCGACTCCCTGAACAGATTGCCCAGCGAAAACGCGAACTGTTGCGCATCTTGCGGAACGGCGGGAGCCTCCCCCCATGACGCAGACCACACACTCGTCCTCGCAGAACGCTCCCGACACCGCCCGGCAGGCCGACCCCTTCCCGGTGAAGGGCATGGACGCGGTCGTCTTCGCCGTGGGCAACGCCAAGCAGGCGGCGCACTACTACTCCACCGCCTTCGGCATGAAGCTGGTCGCCTACTCCGGACCGGAGAACGGCAGCCGCGAGACCGCCGCGTACGTCCTGACCAACGGCTCCGCGCGTTTCGTGTTCACCTCCGTCATCAAGGCGTCCACCGAGTGGGGGCACTTCCTCGCCGACCACGTCGCCGCCCACGGCGACGGCGTCGTCGACCTCGCCATCGAGGTGCCGGACGCGCGCGCCGCGTACGCCTACGCCGTCGAGCACGGCGCCCGCGGCATCGCCGAACCCTACGAGGTGAAGGACGAGCACGGCACGGTCGTGCTCGCCGCCATCGCGACGTACGGCAAGACCCGCCACACCCTGGTCGAGCGCTCCGGCTACGACGGCCCGTACCTGCCCGGCTTCGTCGCCGCCGCCCCGATCGTCGAGCCCCCGGCCAAGCGCACCTTCCAGGCCATCGACCACTGCGTCGGCAACGTCGAACTCGGCCGCATGAACGAGTGGGTGGCGTTCTACAACAAGGTCATGGGCTTCACGAACATGAAGGAGTTCGTGGGCGACGACATCGCGACCGAGTACAGCGCGCTGATGTCGAAGGTCGTCGCGGACGGCACGCTCAAGGTCAAGTTCCCGATCAACGAGCCGGCCGTCGCCAAGAAGAAGTCGCAGATCGACGAGTACCTGGAGTTCTACGGCGGTGCGGGCGTCCAGCACATCGCGCTCGCCACCAACGACATCGTCGCCTCCGTACGCGCCATGCGCGCGGCCGGCGTCCAGTTCCTCGACACCCCGGACTCCTACTACGACACGCTCGGCGAGTGGGCCGGTGAGACCCGCGTCCCCGTCGAGACGCTGCGCGAGCTGAAGATCCTCGTCGACCGCGACGAGGACGGCTACCTGCTGCAGATCTTCACCAAGCCGGTCCAGGACCGGCCGACCGTCTTCTTCGAGATGATCGAACGGCACGGCTCCATGGGCTTCGGCAAGGGCAACTTCAAGGCCCTGTTCGAGGCGATCGAGCGGGAGCAGGAGAAGCGCGGCAACCTCTGACCCGCGTGGGCGGCGAGCACCCTCAGCGGCGCTCGGCCGCCTGCCGGTGAGGGACCGCCCGGCCCGGCTTCGGCCGGGCCGGCGCGGCGGTGCGTGGGCGCGGCGGCCACATCTGCGCGGGCCCGCCCCCGGGCGGCTCCCCGAGCGCGGCCAGCGCCTGCCGGGCCCGCGGCGCGAACAGGGGGGAGAACGCCGGATTGATCCGCAGCGCCTCACCGAGATGGCGCCGAGCGGCCCCGTACCGGCCCAACCGGCGCTCCACCACGCCCAGGTGATACATCATCAGGCCGCTCCTCGGGCCTCCGGCCTTGCGCCGGTCCGCGGCCCGCCGCAGCCACTCCACCGCCTCGGTGTCGCGCCCGGCCCGGTGCAGCGCCCAGCCCAGCGCGTCCGCCGCCTCGACCCCCGGCGCCCGCCGCCACCGCGCGCGCAGCCCCCGCACCGCTGCCGCCGGATCCCCGTGATCGGCCTCGAAGCGGCCGAGCACGAGCGCGTCGTCCACCCCGTGCGCCCTCCGCGCCGCCGCGCGGGCCCGCACCGCGCCGTACTGGGCGCGGGCCGCTCCGGTCAGGTGCAGGGACTCGTACAACTCGCCCAGCTCCAGGGCATATTCGGGCGCCGGACGCTGGGCGAAGGCCCGCCGGTACGCCTGGGCCGCCTGCGACGCACGGCCCAGCGAGGCGAGGGCCCGGGCCCGGCCCGCCAGCGCGGCGGGGTACCTCGGGTCCGCGGCGAGCGCCGCGTCGAAGTGGCGCAGCGCGTCGGCGGATTCGCCGCGCTCCCAGGCCAGTTCGCCCCCGCGGTGCAGGAGCGCGGCCCGCTCGGTGGGCGTCCCCGCCCGCGCCGCCGCGTCGGCGAGCACCGCCGCGGCATCCTCCCGCCAGCCCCGGCCTCGATACACGGCCGCGGTACGCAGCGACACCGCCGTCCCCGCTGTGAGCCCGGACAGCTTCTCCAGGTTCCGCCCGGCCGCCTTGTCGTCCCCGAGGCCCTGACACGCGTCGACCAGCGCCGCGTACGCGGGCCAATGGTCCGGCGCCAGCCTCACCGCGGCCTCGCCCCACCCGCGGGCGGAGCGCCAGTCGCCCCGCGCGGCGGCCAGTTCGGCGAGACCGTCGAGTACCGCCACGTTCCGGCGCGGCCGCAGCGCCAGCGCACGGCGCAGCGCCCGCTCGGCCGCGGTGTAGGACGCCGGGTCGGCCGTACGCGTCCCGCGCTCCACGTAGGCGGCCCCGAGCGCCGCCCACGTCCGGTCCGCCCGCGGGTGCGCCCGCAGCGCGGCCTCCCGCTCGGCGATCAGCGCGGTCAGGTCGGGCAGCGCGGCGGGCGCCCCGGCTGAGGCCGCGATCACCGCCCGCCCGGCGGGCCCCGGCAGCGCGGAGGGCGCCCGCACGTCCCCGTCCGGCCGCAGCAGCGCACCGCCGAGGAACAAGCACCCCGTGACGCACACGGCGAGGGTGCGCCGCAGGGCGGGGGTCAGGCGGCGGCGCGGCGTGCTGAACGCGGACGGCACGCCGGGCCCCGTGGTGTCCGCAGCGAAGTCCGGCGGCTCCGGGTATGCCAGGGCGTGCTCCATGGCGGCCACTGTGCGGCCCCGCGAGGAACGTGCCCGGGCGCCATTCCGGCCCGGGTCCGACCCCGCGGGCGGGTTCACACCGATGGCCCCGAGTGCCAGGCTGTGATCATGAGCCGCACCCTCATCGCCCTCCTCGGCGACGGGCTGCCCGCCGAGGCGCTCGTCACCGACCCCGACATCACGGCCTCCTACGCCCACGACATGGCGAGCTTCTGCGACGCCGGAAGCCCCGCGGTCGTCGTCCTGCCCCGCACCGTCGAACAGGTCCAGCACGTCATGCGCACCGCCACCGCGCTGCGCGTCCCCGTCGTCCCCCAGGGCGCGCGCACGGGCCTGTCGGGCGCCGCCAACGCCTCCGACGGCTGCATCGTGCTCTCGCTCGTCAAGATGGACCGCATCCTGGAGATCAACCCGGTCGACCGGATCGCCGTCGTCGAGCCGGGCGTCATCAACGCCACGCTGTCCCGCGCCGTCGAGGAACACGGCCTGTACTACCCGCCCGACCCGTCGAGCTGGGAGATGTGCACCATCGGCGGCAACATCGGCACGGCCTCCGGCGGCCTGTGCTGCGTGAAGTACGGCGTCACGGCGGAGTACGTGCTCGGCCTCGACGTCGTCCTCGCCGACGGCCGCCTGCTCTCCACCGGACGGCGCACCGCGAAGGGCGTCGCCGGTTACGACCTCACCCGCCTCTTCGTCGGCTCCGAGGGCAGCCTCGGCATCGTGGTCGGGGCCACGCTCGCGCTGAAGCCGAAGCCGCCCCGACAGCTCGTCCTGGCGGCCGAGTTCGCGTCGCAGGCCGCGGCCTGCGACGCCGTCTGCGCCATCATGGCGGGCGGCCACGTCCCCTCGCTCCTGGAGCTGATGGACCGCACGACCGTCAAGGCGGTCAACGACATGGCGCACATGGGTCTGCCCGAGACCACCGAAGCGCTCCTCCTCGCCGCCTTCGACACCCCGGAACCGGCCCAGGACCTCGCCGCCGTCGGCGCCCTGTGCGAGGCCGCGGGCGCCACCCAGGTCGTGCCCGCCGAGGACGCCGCCGAGTCCGAACTGCTGCTCCAGGCGCGCCGGTTGTCCCTCACCGCCCTCGAAGCGGTCAAAGGCACGACGATGATCGACGACGTGTGCGTGCCGCGCTCGAAGCTCGGCGCGCTCCTCGAAGGCGTCGAGCGCATCGCCGAGAAGTACGCCCTCACCATCGGGGTCTGCGCCCACGCGGGCGACGGCAACACCCACCCCACCGTCTGCTTCGACGCCCTGGACGCCGACGAGGGCCGCCGCGCCCGCGAGTCCTTCGACGAGATCATGGCGCTCGGTCTCGCACTCGGCGGCACCATCACGGGCGAGCACGGCGTCGGCGTCCTGAAGAAGGAGTGGCTGGCGCGCGAACTCGGCCCGGTCGGCGTCGACGTACAGCGGGCGGTCAAGGCGACCTTCGACCCGCTCGGCCTCCTCAACCCGGGCAAGCTGTTCTGACCGAGGCTCCCGCGGTCCGCGCGGCGCCTCACCGGTCGTCGGACGAGTCGTCCGACGACCACGGGTCGCGCGGGTAGAGGTCGTCGGCCGGGGTCGTGGCCAGCAGCTCGGCGAGGCCGTCGTCGATCCCGAGCTGCTCGCCCTCAGAGCCCGGGGGGACCGCCCGCAAGGTCCGCTCCAGCCAGGCCGAGACCGGCGCGGCGGGCGCCTCCAGGAGCGCGTCGCCGTCCGGTGAGGTCAGCGCCATCAGGACGACGTTGCGCCCCTCCGTCTTCGTCGGCCACACCCGCACGTCCCCGTGCCCGCACGGCCGGAACACTCCCTCCACGAGGAGTTCGCGGGCGAACGTCCAGTGGACCGGATGCTCCGAACCGAGATGGAACATGATGTGGACGGCGTACGGGTCGTCGGCCCGGTAGGTGAGGCGGGCCGGTACGGGGATGCTCCGCTCGGGCGACAGCACCAGTTTCAGCTCGAGTTCGCGTTCCACCACGGTGTGCATGTCGGGCGCTTCCTTTCTTCTGTACGCGGCCCGGGAGCGGGCCCGTACAAGGTGAGAGCGCGCTGTCCCGTCGGCATTACGCGAGTTCGGGAAAGTATTTACGCCGGCCCATGGGCCCCCGTCACGTTGCCGGTTCGTTGCCCGGAAAGTGGGGCGTACCGGCGGACCGGCACGGGCGGGCGCGGCGGTCTGATAGATGTGGAGGTCACAACAAGACCCCCGAGCAGATACGGGACGACGGACATGAGCGCCCCAACCCCGGCCCCCGGTGACGACAGGCCCCGCGAAGGCTATTACCCCGACCCGTCCATTCCCGGATATGTCCGGTACTGGAACGGAGCCGCCTGGGTCCCCGGCACCAGCCGCCCCGCCCCGTCGGAAGGCGAGACCCTGCCGACCCCGCGGGGTTCGGCGCCTTCGCCCGCCCCGGTGGAGGAGACCGGCCCCGTCTTCCTCGACGAGGAACCCTCCGTGCGTACGGAGACGGGCCCCGATGAGCCGGACTCGCCCGAGCCCGCCTCCGCCTGGGCCGCCGACACCTCCCACCAGACCGGCTTCGGCGGCGACCAGGACCGCCGGGTCTCCTGGGGAGCGGACGGCCCCGACGAGGAGCCCGGGGAAGCCACCGACGCCCCGGCCGCCCCCGCCCCCGCCCCGGCCACCCCGGCCCCGGCCCCCGAGCGGTCCGACGGCACGGTCGCGATCCGCGCCGTGCGGCCCGGCGCCGAGCCGTCCCCGCGCCGCGAGGGCACCCTGACGATCAGGGCCGTCCCGCAGCAGACGCCCGCCGAGAAGCAGGCCCCGGAACCCGCACCCGCATCCGAACCCGCACCGACCCGGACGCCCGCCCCGGCGGAAAGACCGGCCCCGGCCGTGACCCCGGCGCCCGCACCCGCCGCCGCGCAGACCCCGGCGCCCACCCCCGGATACGGGTATCCGCCCGCCGCCCCACAGCCACAGCCACAGCCCCAGCCCCAGCCCGTGACGCCGACGCCGACGCCGAGCCCGGCTCCGGCCGCGAACCGGCCCGGCTACGGCTACCCCCCGCCCGCGCAGTCCGCGCCCGCGTACGGCTATCCGCAGCCCGCCGTGCCGACACCCGTCACCCAGGGGCCCGGCGGCGGTTCGCCGTCCTGGGCGCAGCAGGTGCACCAGCTCGCGACACCGCAGGCCGCGGAGGCGAACGGCCCGGTCACCCCGTTCAAGCCGGTCGCCTCGGACCCGTTCCTCGCCGCCGCCCAGGCGCAGGCGTCCGCACGGCCCGCGGGGCTCGGCAAGCGGTTCGTGGCCCGCCTCATCGACTCGGTCGTCCTGCTCGCCGTCACGGCCGCCGCGGGCCTGCCGCTCGGTGTCCGCGCCGCCGACCACATCGACAGCAAGATCGACGCGGCGAAGGCGTCGGGCCGGCAGGTCACGGTCTGGCTGCTCGACGGCACGACCGCGACGTACCTCGGCATCGTGCTCGCCGTGCTGCTCGTCTTCGGCGTCCTCTACGAGGCGCTGCCGACCGCGAAATGGGGCCACACGCTGGGCAAGCGGCTGATGGGCCTGAGCGTGCGGGAGATCGAGGGCAGCGACTCCCCGTCGTTCGGCGCGGCCCTGCGCCGCTGGCTCGTCTACTGCGTGCCCGGCGTGCTCGGTATCGGCCTCTTCGGTGTGCTGTGGGGCGCCGTCGACCGGCCCTGGCACCAGTGCCTGCACGACAAGGCGGCCCGCACGTTCGTGGCCGGATAGCGCCGTCCGGGTCATCCGGACGGCGGCCCGCCGGGTGCGTCGCGCGGGCGTTCGCGGTCCACTCGGGCCATGAGTAGCGAACCGCCGCCCAACGGATCCGGCCCACCGCCGGACGACGACCCGTTCCGCAAGCCGCCCCCGGCCCAGCCGGGCGGCGGCTCCCCGTACGACGGTCCGAGCGGCCCCCAGGGCTCACCGGGCCAGAACCCGTACGACTCCCCGCAGAATCCCTATGGCGCGACGCCCCCGCCGGGCGGGGGCACCCCGCCCCCGTACGGCGGCGGCCCACCCCCTCCGTACGGCGGTGACCCGTACGGGCCCGGCGGCACCGACCCGCTGGCCGGGATGGCGCCACCGGCCGACAGCGGCAAGCGCGTCCTGGCGCGCATCATCGACCTGATCCTGGTCGGGATCGTCGTCGGCCTGCTGTCGTGGGCCTTCGGGACCTCCGAGTACGAGACGGACCCCGACAAGATCCAGTACGGCCGGCAGTTCGGTCAGTCACTGCTCGCGGCCGTGCTCTACATCGGCTACGACACCATCATGACGGCGAAGACCGGCCAGACTCTCGGCAAGAAGCTGATGAAGCTGCGCGTGGCCAACCTCGACAACGGGGCGACGCCCAGCGTGCAGACCAACCTGATCCGCGCGCTCGTCCTGTGGATCCCCGCCGTGTTCTGCTGCGCCTGCGTCTGGACGGCGATCTGCGGCGGCTGGAGCTTCTTCGACAAGCCCTACAAGCAGGGCCTGCACGACAAGGCCGCCAAGACGGTGGTCGTCAGCAGCGCCTGAGAGGCGGGCTCTCGGACGCGGTGACGTATGGCCGAACCGGCGGGTCCGTTCCTCACGGGCCCGCCGGTTCGCGTTCCCTGACGGCGGGCTCGCTCGTGCGCGCCGGGGCGGCGATGTGTCGCGTCGGCATCCGCTCGGCCCGCCGGGCGGCCTTGGGCGCGGCGGTGGGGGCCGGTCCGCGCCGGGGCACGGAGAACGCCACGAACACCCCGAGGATGAGGGCCGACACGGCGATCACGGGCACTCCGGGGCCCGAGTCCGTCTCGGACAGCAGCAGCATGGCGAGGGTGGAGCAGACGACGGTGGCGGAACCGTAGAGGAGCTGTGCGACGGTGGGTCGAGGCATGGCGGTATCCGTCCTCGTGACATCGGGGGAGCGCGAGAAGGGCGAACCCGGTGGGTCACACCGTGTCGGTCCCGACTCTATTCGGACCTGTGCCCGAGTGGAACGGCCAGTAAGCATGACCTAACCCACAGTGCAGGTGCATGGGGGGCGCACGGAATCATCCGGTCCACCAGATGGACTGCCCGACGCGCCGTGCGTATCGCCGCGCTTGTCCGGATTCCGGATCCGCCCCCCTGGATAGTGCAACGCAAACGTCATCGTCAAGGGCTGTTATTTCTCCTCTACCTCCGGTCAAATGGCGTCACTTGTGACACGTGGCCGACGCGCCACGGAGGAGGGGACCACCCAAGTGACCACGAAGAGACGCGCGTTGCGATCCGCCGCCGTGCTCGTGACCCTGGCCGCCACCGCGGCCACCGGTTCCATAGCGGCGACGACCGCGCAGGCCGACACGCCGGCCGCGACGAGCACGACCTCCGGAAAGACGTACGGGGGCAAGGGCCATGTGATGGACGGCCCGTTCAGCAAGCAGCAGGAGCAGCAGCGCCGGACGGCCCTCCAGAACGTCCTCCAGGGCACGTCGAAGGTCCAGGAACGGTACGGCTCCAAGGTCGTCGACCTCGGCAAGGGCAAGTACGTCGAGCTGGGCCGCGAGCGCACGGACAAGATCTTCACGATCCTGACCGAGTTCGGCGACAAGATCGACAACACCACGCTGGTGGACCGCGCCGACGACAACACCACCGAGCTGAAGCCGAAGTACGGCGGCACGGCCGGTCCGCTGCACAACCGGATAGCCGAGCCGGACCGTGCGAAGGACAACAGCACGGCCTGGCAGAAGGACTACAACTCCCAGCACTACAAGGACCTTTACTTCGGGTCCGGCAAGGGCGTCGACTCCCTCAAGACGTACTACGAGAAGACGTCGTCGGGGCGCTACTCGGTCGACGGCGAGGTCTCCGACTGGGTCAAGGTCCCCTGGAACGAAGCCCGTTACGGCTCGAACTACTGCGGCGCCGACAACTGCCCGAACGTCGAGGACCTGGTCCGCGACGGCATCACGGCGTGGGTCGAGCAGCAGAAGGCGGCCGGCAAGTCCGACGCCGACATCAAGGCCGACCTCGCCCAGTACGACCAGTGGGACCGCACGGACCACGACAACGACGGCAACTTCAACGAGCCCGACGGCTACATCGACCACTTCCAGATCGTCCACGCGGGCGAGGACGGGTCGGCCGGCGGCGGTGCGCAGGGCGGCGACTCCCTGTGGGCGCACCGCGGTTACGCCTACAGCCGCGACGACGGCGACACCGGCCCCGCGGGCTTCAAGGCGGGCGGCACCCCCGTCGGCGACACCGGCATCTGGGTCGGCGACTACACGATGCAGCCGGAGAACGGCGGCCTCGGCGTCTTCGCCCACGAGTACGCCCACGACCTGGGCCTGCCCGACCTGTACGACACCTCGAACCAGGCCGAGAACTCGGTCGGCTTCTGGTCGCTGATGTCGGCCGGTTCCTGGCTCGGCACGGGCAAGAACGAGATCGGTGACCTGCCCGGCGACATGACCGCCTGGGACAAGCTCCAGCTCGGCTGGCTCAACTACGACAAGGCGAAGGCGGCGACCAAGTCGACGCACAGGCTCGGTGTGGCGGAGTACAACACCAAGCTGAAGCAGGCGCTCGTCGTCGAACTGCCCGAGAAGAACGTCACCACCGACATCGTGAAGCCCGCCCAGGGCTCCAAGCAGTGGTGGTCGGACTACGGCGACGACCTCGACAACACCCTCGCGCGCCCGGTCGACCTGACCGGCAAGGCGAAGGCGTCGCTGGAGCTCGACGGCTGGTGGAACATCGAGAAGGACTACGACTACCTGTACACGCAGGTCTCCACCGACGGCGGCGCGAGCTGGAAGTCGATCGACGGCACGGCCGACGGCGTCACCATCCCGCGCGACGGCGGCGACAAGCCCGCCCTGACCGGTGACTCCACCACGTTCCAGCACCTGGTCTTCCCGCTCGACGCGTACGCGGGCACCAAGATCGACGTCCGGTTCCGCTACAAGACCGACGGCGGCGCGGGCGGCCTCGGCTTCACCGCCGACAACCTCAAGGTCGTGGCGGACGGTTCGGCCGTCTTCACGGACGACGCCGAGGGCGACGACAACGGCTGGACCCCGCGCGGCTTCTCCCGCGTCGGCGCCTCCATCAGCGGCGACTACCCGCAGTTCTACCTCGCCGAGAACCGCCAGTACGTCAGCTACGACAAGACCCTCAAGGTCGGCCCGTACAACTTCGGCTGGCGCGACGGCGGCGCGAAGAACGCCTGGGTGGAGCACTACCAGTACCGCCCCGGACTCGTCGTCTGGCAGTGGGACACCTCGCAGCGCAACAACAACGTCGGCCAGCACCCCGGCAAGGGTCTGGTCCTCCCGGTCGACGCGCACGCGAAGCCGTTGAAGTGGGCGGACGGCAAGCTGATCACCAACAAGATCACGCCGTACGACGCCGCCTTCGGCTGGTACCCGGTGCCGGGCATGAAGCTGCACAAGCTGGGCGTCGAGACGAAGATCCCGGCGCAGCTCGGCGTCCCGGTCTTCGACGACCACAAGGGCACCTACTGGTACAAGGAGAACCCGACGGGCAGTGTCCAGACAACTGACACCAACACCCGAATCTCGATCGTGAGCCAGCCGCTCGACGGCTCCGCCATGACGATCAAGGTCGGCCCCTCGGTGAAGTAGCGGGTAGAACCGCAGGTCACAAGCGTATCGGCCGCGACCCCCTGGCGGGTCGCGGCCGATCGTGTTTGAGTGCGTCCCGTGGGTTCCTTATTGACGCGACGTCTTACGGGGGTGTGACCGCATGTCCGCAGGAGGGTTCTGCAAGCTGCCGGGCGGCAGTGTGGTGGTCGCCATGACGCTGCCCGCGCCGGGCGTCGGCGAGGGCGCGGTCCGCATCCTCGTGCACGCCGCGAACCGGGCCAGGGCCCTGACCCGGCTGCGCAACCTGGGCCTGCGCGCGGTCTACCTGCGGGGCAACGCGCACCCGCCGACCCCCGACGAGATCACCGCGGTCCTGCACCACCCGGACGGCCTCCTGTGGCGCCGGGCCCCGAACGCGACGGCGGGCGAGCTGTGGCACCCGATACGGGCGCTGCTGAGCCCCGGTCCTAAGCCACGGCAGGCTTCCCGGTGAGTTCGACCCCGGCGGCCCGCATCTCCTCCAGCGCCGCCTCGGTCGTACCGGCGGCGACCCCCGCGGTCAGGTCCAGCAGCACCTGCGTACGGAAACCCTCGCGGACGGAGTCCAGCGCGGTGGCCCGTACGCAGTGGTCCGTGGCGATGCCGACCACGTCCACCTCGGCGATGTCCCGGGCCCGCAGCCACTCGGCCAGGGTGACCCCGTTCTCGTCGGCCCCCTCGAACCCGCTGTAGGCGGCGGCGTACGCCCCCTTGTCGAACACCGCGTCGATGGCGCCGGAGGCGACCGCGGGCGCGAAGTTCGGGTGGAAGCCCACGCCCTCCGTCCCGGCGACGCAGTGCGCGGGCCAGCTCCGGACGTAGTCTGGGGAGTGCGGCGGCGCGGCGAAGTGCTCACCGGGGTCGACGTGGTGGTCGCGGGTGGCGACGACGTGCTGGTACCCGCTGCCGGCGGTCTGCCCGATGAGATCCGTGACAGCGGCAGCGACATCGGCACCCCCCGCCACCGCGAGGCTGCCGCCCTCGCAGAAATCGTTCTGCACGTCTACGACGATCAGGGCGCGGCGCATGGTCGGTGTCCTCACTCGGGTATGCCGTGGTGGGCTCGGGAATGACGAGCGTAGAAGCTCCGGGCGCGGAGCGGGAGGGGGCGACCGGGGCGTCCGGCCGCACCCCGCGGGCTCACACGTACTCGGTGGGGATGACGGCCTCGCCCCGGGAGAGCTGCGTCGCCGACAGCGGCAGCCCGTCGCGGGCCGCGATGTGCCGCTCGCGCACCGCGTCCAGCGGCTCGCGGGCCAGCACCTCCCCGCCCCTGACCAGCTCGACCAGGAGCTGGTGGTCGACGAGCTCGTCCGGCACCGCGCCGGTGCCCACGACCTCGGCCTCCGCCGCCCCGTTCTCGTCGCGCCGGCGCGCGGCCCACTTGCGGCCGCCGATCGACGTCTTGCCGCCCGCCGACTTCTTCGCGACCGGCACCAGCGGCGCCTTCGGATCGGCGGACTCGGCGCGCGCGACCAGCTTGTAGACCATCGAGCAGGTCGGATGCCCGGAGCCGGTCACCAGTTGCGTACCGACGCCGTACGCGTCCACGGGCGCGGCCCGCAGCGAGGCGATGGCGTACTCGTCGAGGTCGGAGGTGACCACGATCTTGGTGTCCTTGGCGCCGAGTTCGTCGAGCTCCTTGCGCACGCGGTGCGCGACGAGCAGCAGGTCGCCCGAGTCGATCCGGACGGCGCCGAGCTTCGGCCCGGCGATGTCGACGGCCGTGCGGACCGCCTCCTGCACGTCGTAGGTGTCCACGAGCAGCGTCGTTCCCTCGCCGAGGGAGTCGACCTGGGCACGGAACGCGTCGCGCTCGGTGTCGTGCAGCAGCGTGAAGGCGTGGGCGCTGGTGCCGACGGTCGGGATGCCGTAGCGGAACCCGGCCGCCAGGTCCGACGTCGTCGCGAACCCGCCCACGTACGCGGCGCGCGAGGCGGCGACGGCGGCCAGCTCGTGCGTGCGCCGCGCGCCCATCTCGATCAGCGGCCGGTCCCCGGCGGCCGAGGCCATCCGGGAGGCGGCGGCGGCGATCGCCGAGTCGTGGTTGAGGATGGAGAGGATCACCGTCTCCAGGAGCACGCACTCCGCGAAGGAGCCCTCGACGCGCAGGACCGGGGAGCCGGGGAAGTAGACCTCACCCTCCGGGTAGCCCCAGATGTCGCCGGAGAAACGGTACTCCGAGAGCCACTGGAGCGTCGGCTCGTCGACGACGCCGCGCTCGCGCAGAAAGCCGAGCACGCCCGCGTCGAAGCGGAAGTTCTCCACGGCGTCCAGGACGCGCCCGGTGCCCGCGACGACGCCGTAGCGACGGCCCTCCGGCAGGCGGCGGGTGAAGACCTCGAAGACCGAGTGCCGGTCGGCGGCGCCTCCGTGCAGAGCGGCCTGAAGCATCGTCAGCTCGTAATGGTCGGTGAAAAGCGCTGTCGACGGAACGTCCACCGGCAGGCCAAGGTCCGCTGTGTTCATGAAATGGATGCTACCCCCGATTAGCGTCAGGGTGACGATTTCTGACGCCCGTTCGCGCGAACCGGCGCGAGCGGCCCGTTTGTGCGCCCGACGCCCGGTGGTGGCAGCATGGGCCATGTGACGGCTCCAGCACCTCTTGAGATCGAGAACCCGGAGACGACGGAGGACCTCTCCGTGGTCCCCGAGCCGGACGTCCCCTGGATCACGCTCGTCCACAACGACCCGGTCAACCTGATGAGCTACGTGACGTACGTCTTCCAGAGCTACTTCGGCTACTCCAAGGAGAAGGCCACGAAGCTCATGATGGACGTCCACCAGAAGGGGCGCGCGGTGGTCTCCACCGGCAGCCGCGAGGAGATGGAGCGGGACGTCCAGGCCATGCACGGCTACGGCCTGTGGGCCACGCTGCAACAGGATCGGAAGTAGGCACGTGCTGACGCGGTACGTGCGTTCCATGCGGTACGTGAGGGGTACGTCGCTCTGATGCCCGGGCATTTCGAACCGATCCCCGGCGGCGGCGCGGCCGTCGCCCTCGACGACGTCGAGATCTCCATCATCCGCTCGCTCGCCGTGCAGCTCCTGGAGCTGATCGGGCCAGGACCCGGCGGCGAGATCTCGGACGACCCGCTCGCCGAACTCTTCGCCGAAGGACCCAGCGAGCCGCCCACCGACGCGGTGCTGCGCCGCCTGCTCCCGGACGCGTACGGCGGTCCGGGCGGACCCTCCGGCGCGGACGAGGACGAGCTGCGCGCCTACTCCTCGGAGTTCCGCCGCTTCACCGAGAACGATCTGCGGGCCGGCAAGCGCGAGGACGCCCTCGCCGTCGTCCGCTCGCTGGACGCGCTCAGCCCGGGCGGCGGCGGTGGCGCGGTCCTGAAGCTCTCCCAGGACGAGTCGGTCCAGTGGATGCGGGCCCTGAACGATCTGCGGCTCGCCATCGGCACCCGCCTCGACATCACCGACGAGGAGGACACGGACCTCCTCTACCGCCTCCCGGACGAGGACCCGCGCAAGCCGATGGTGATGGCGTACCTGTGGCTGGGCGGGCTCCAGGAGACCCTGGTCGAAACGCTTATGCCCTGATCACGCCGGGTTATGTTCGCTCAGCGGTCACTCAAATCCGTATAACGATCGCGTCACCACCCTGGCCCCCCTTGCGACGGTCGGCGCACTTTGTCCCCTTTTTCCAGTGGTCCGTGTCACATGCGGGGGGTTGGGGCGGCGTGAACGCCGTGATAAATCTTCACGACCACCTGACGGACGCCACCCCTGTCCGCCGGGGGCGCCCTTGTCGGCCGACCGCCGGCAGGCACAGCTCCATCCATCCAGGGGCCCAGCCCCCAAGGATCGTCACAGTCGATCCGAGCCACCGACGGCACGGATCGGCATGGAGAAAGGCGCAGCATCATGACCTCAGTGCAGGTCGACAAGCACAAAGCCGGCAATGAGGCCGTGAGCGACACCGCCGAGGGCGGTGAGGGCTACCAGCGGGGCCTCGGCTCCCGGCAGATCCAGATGATCGCCATCGGCGGCGCCATCGGGACCGGTCTCTTCCTCGGCGCGGGCAAGGGCATCTCCAAGGCGGGCCCCAGCCTGATCCTCGCGTACGCCATCGCGGGCCTCGTCATCTTCTTCATCATGCGGGCGCTCGGCGAGCTCCTCATGTACCGCCCGGTCTCCGGCTCGTTCTCGGAGTACGCGCGCGAGTTCATCGGCCCCTTCGCGGGCTTCGTGACCGGCTGGACGTACTGGCTGTTCTGGGTCATCACCGGCATGACCGAGGTCACCGCCGCCGCCACCTACATGACGTACTGGTGGGACATCCCGCAATGGGTGTCCGCGCTCGTCTTCACCGTCATCCTGTACGGCGCCAACCTGATCTCCGTGAAGCTCTTCGGTGAGCTGGAGTTCTGGTTCTCCATGGTCAAGGTCACCGCCATCGTCGGCATGATCCTCATTTGCGCCGGCATCCTCACCCTCGGCTTCTCCGACGCCGGCGACACCGCCTCCGTCACCCACCTGTGGGACCAGGGCGGCTTCTTCCCGCACGGCATCGGCAACACCCTCATGACCCTCCAGATGGTCATGTTCGCCTTCCTCGCCGTCGAGCTGGTCGGCGTCACCGCGGGCGAGTCCAAGGACCCGAAGAAGGTCCTGCCCAAGGCCATCAACACCGTGCCGTGGCGCATCGCCGTCTTCTACGTCGGCGCCCTCATCATGATCCTCTCCGTCGTGCCGTGGACGAACTTCCAGCCGGGCGTCAGCCCCTTCGTCGCCGCCTTCGAGAAGATGGGCCTGGCCGCGGGCGCGGGCATCGTCAACTTCGTCGTGCTCACCGCCGCCCTGTCCTCCTGCAACTCCGGCATGTACTCCACCGGCCGCATGCTGCGCGACCTCGCGCTCAACGGCCAGGGCCCGGGCTTCTTCACCAAGCTGACCAAGAACGGCCTGCCCCTCATCGGCACGACCGTCTCCGCCGCGATGATGCTCGTCGGCGTCTGGATCAACTACCAGTGGCCCGGCGAGGCGTTCAACTACGTCGTCTCCTTCGCCACCATCTCCGGCATGTGGGCCTGGATCGTCATTCTCATCTGCCAGATCCGCTACCGCCTCAAGTCCGACCGCGGCGAACTCCCCACGTCCGAGTTCCGCGCCCCCGGCGGTGTCTGGGCGAGCGGCTTCTCGCTGGCCTTCATCGCGATGGTCATCGTCATGATGGGCATCGACAAGGACGCCCGCGTCTCCCTGTACGCGGCTCCCGTGTGGGGCGTCATCCTCGGCGTCGCCTACTTCTTCCTGCGCAGGCGCAACCCGCAGAGCGCCGCGTTCGCCAAGCGCTCGTAGCGGCTCGTCCCATCATGTGGGCCGTCGCGTACCGGACTCCGGTACGCGACGGCCCTCCTGCTTATCCTGGCCGCATGCTGACGATTTCCCAGGCCCTGTACGACCAGATCGTGGCCCACGCCCGCGCCGACCACCCCGACGAGGCGTGCGGCGTCGTCGCCGGACCCGTGGGCGAGGGCCGCCCCGAGCGCTTCGTGCCGATGCTGAACGCCGCCCGCTCGCCCACCTTCTACGAGTTCGACTCCGGCGACCTGCTCAAGCTCTACCGCGACATGGACGACCGCGACGAGGAGCCGGTGATCATCTACCACTCCCACACGGCCACCGAGGCCTACCCGTCCCGCACCGACATCACCTACGCCAACGAGCCGGGCGCCCACTACGTCCTGGTCTCCACCGCCGACACCGACGACGCGGGCCCCTTCCAGTTCCGCTCGTTCCGCATCGTCGAGGGCCAGGTGACGGAGGAAGAGGTCGAGGTCACGGCGTGATCCGGAAGCGGTCTCGCAGGCCGGACGGATTTCGACCGCATGCTGAGATCACACTCGGGGAACCCGACCGGGAATCGTTACGATGAGCCCATGGTTTCCCACGACGTGAGCGAAAAGACGCCGGGCACGCTGCTCGTGGCGCGGCTGCACGTCGACCTGTGCCGCCTCGCCGGCGCCATCTGTCCGCGCTGAGCCGCACGCCGTACGGCACCACCGCGGTTCCGTACGGGAGCGCCGCCGCGCGCCACCCACACGACTTCCGACTCCTGACAGGAGCACCAGCATGGCCATCGAGGTCCGCATCCCGACCATCCTCCGCACCTACACCGACGGCGCCAAGGCCGTCGAGGGCAGCGGGGACAACCTCGCCGAGCTGTTCGCCGACCTCGACACCCGCCACGCGGGCATCGCCGCCCGCATCGTGGACGGGGGCCAGCTCCGCCGCTTCGTGAACGTCTACCTGAACGACGAGGACGTGCGCTTCCTCGACGGCATCGACACCAAGCTGACCGACGGCGACAACGTCACGATCCTGCCGGCCGTGGCCGGCGGCATGCGCTGAGCGGGACGTAGCGACGTATGCGTTACGACAGCCCCCTGGCCGCGGTCGGCAACACCCCCCTGGTGCGCCTGCCGCGGCTCTCGCCCTCCGAGGACGTACGGATCTGGGCGAAGCTGGAAGACCGCAACCCGACCGGCTCGGTCAAGGACCGCCCCGCGCTCCACATGATCGAACAGGCCGAGAAGGACGGCCGGTTGACACCCGGCTGCACCATTCTCGAACCCACCTCGGGCAACACCGGCATCTCCCTGGCGATGGCCGCCCGCCTCAAGGGCTACCGCATCGTCTGCGTCATGCCCGAGAACACCTCGCAGGAACGGCGCGACCTGCTGGCCATGTGGGGCGCGGAGATCATCCCCTCGCCCGCCGCGGGCGGCTCCAACACGGCCGTCCGCATCGCCAAGGAACTGGCGGAGCAGCACCCCGACTGGGTCATGCTCTACCAGTACGGCAACCCGGACAACGCGGGCGCGCACTACGCCACGACCGGCCCCGAGATCCTGACGGACCTCCCCTCGGTCACCCACTTCGTGGCCGGCCTCGGCACCACCGGCACGCTCATGGGCGTCGGCCGCTACCTGCGCGAGCACAAGCCCGACATCAGGATCGTCGCGGCCGAGCCGCGCTACGACGACTTGGTCTACGGCCTGCGCAACCTCGACGAGGGCTTCGTCCCCGAGCTGTACGACGCCTCCGTCCTCACCAACCGCTTCTCGGTCGGCTCGGCCGACGCGGTGACCCGTACCCGTGAACTCCTCCAGCAGGAGGGCATCTTCGCGGGCGTCTCCACCGGCGCCGCGCTCCACGCGGCGATCGGCGTCGGCAACAAGGCCGTCAAGGCGGGGGAGTCGGCGGACATCGTCTTCGTCGTCGCCGACGGCGGCTGGAAGTACCTGTCGACGGGCGTCTACACGGCCGCGACGACGGAAGAGGCGATCGAGGTCCTGCACGGGCAGCTCTGGGCCTGAGTTCGCGGGCCTGAGCCTGCCGCCCAGGTCGCCGCCCAGGTCCGGTGAGATCCAGCCCCTCCGCGGCCGAGGTCGCGGGGCTCCGCCCGGGCCCCGCTCCTCAATCGCCGGAGGGCTGGATCTGCCCTGACTCACCCCAGGTGCCGCACCCGCTTCCACAGCGCCGGGTCCACCTCACCCGCCCGCCGCCGAAAGTCCCGCACCGGCACATCCCGCAGCTCGTCCGTCTCCAGGAAGCTGCGCCGCCCCCGCGCATCGCCCACCGCGCCGGGCGGCAGTGCGATCACCCCGGGCCGCTCCTCGTGGTGCCGGTTGGTGATCTTCGCGACCAGCGCCGTGTCGCCCCGCAGCGACAGGACCAGACAGGGCCGGTCCTTGCCGCCGGGCCCGTCCTCGTAGGGCACGAGCGCCCACCAGATCTCGCCCGGGCCCGGCCCCTCGCCCACCGCCGCTGAGCCGGAGCGCAACCGTCGCCGCCGCGAACCCCGGCCCCATCCGTCGACGAGCGCCGCCACCAGCGCGAGCAGCACGACGGCCGCGAACGCCAGCCACCATGTCGTGTTCATGGGCACGACGGTACCGGTGGGGCGCGCGGGCCGCCGCACCGGCCGAGCGCCCCCCGAACCGGTGACAGCGCAGGTGAGTTCCCCCACAACGGCCCGCGACGGAGGAGCGACCCGCCCTTTCGCGCCTTACGCTCGACGGACCCCCCAGTCCCGCTCCACACCCGCTTCCCGACCGCCAGCGCGGAGGTTCCGGCTCTTATGAAGCTCACCGTCGTCGGCTGCTCGGGGTCGTTCCCGTCCGCGGATTCGGCCTGTTCGAGCTACCTCGTCGAGGCCGACGGCTTCCGGCTGCTTCTCGACATGGGCAACGGCGCCCTCGGCGAGTTGCAGCGCCACTGTGGTCTCTACGACCTCGACGCGATCTTCCTCAGTCATCTGCACGCGGATCACTGCATCGACATGTGCGCGTACTTCGTCGTCCGCTACTACCGCCACGACGGCGGCCGTTGCGACCCCATCCCCGTCTACGGACCCGAGGGCACCGAGCAGCGGCTGACCACCGCGCACGCAGACACCCCCTCCGCCTCCGCCTTCAGCGAGGTCTTCGACTTCCACACCGTCAAGCCGGGCTCGTACGACATCGGGCCCTTCTCCGTACGCATGGAGAAGGTCTGCCACCCGGTCGAGTCGTACGCGATCCGCGTCGAGCACGGGGGCCGCTCCCTGACGTACTCCGGGGACACCGGGCCGTGCGCCGCGCTCGACGAACTCGCCACGGACACCGACCTGTTCCTCTGCGAGGCCGCGTTCACGCACGGCAAGGAGAACATCCCGGAGCTGCACCTCAACGGGCGCGAGGCGGGCGACGCGGCGCGGCGCGCGGGCGCCCGCAGACTGGTCCTCACCCACATCCCGCCGTGGACCGACCCGCAGGTCAACCTGGCGGACGCGCGGGACGTCTACGACGGCCCCGTCGAGCTGGCCGCAGCCGGGACGGCGTACGAGATCTGACGTGGCGTACGACGAAGGCCCCGGCGACCAGCGCGGTCGTCGGGGCCTTCGTCGTACCTCGGGCGGGGGAGCCTACTTGGCCTCGGCCTTCAGCAGTTCCGCCAGCTCCTCGTCGGACTCGCGGCCCGGCGTCGGCAGGTTGAACTTCGTGATCGCGAACCGGAAGATCACGTAGTAGAGGGCGGCGAAGCACAGACCGACCAGGACCAGCAGCCACGGCTTGGAGGCGATGCCCAGGTTCAGCAGGAAGTCGACCAGGCCCGCCGAGAAACCGAACCCGTCCTTCATGCCGAGCGCCCAGGTCAGCGCCATCGAGACACCGGTGAGCACCGCGTGGATCGCGTAGAGGACCGGCGCGATGAACATGAAGGTGAACTCGATCGGCTCGGTGACGCCCGTGACGAAGGAGGTCAGGGCGAGCGAGAACATCATGCCGCCGACGACCTTGCGGCGCTCCGGGCGGGCACAGTGCACGATCGCGAGGCAGGCCGCGGGCAGCGCGAACATCATGATCGGGAAGAAGCCGGTCATGAACTGTCCGGCGGTCGGGTCACCGGCGAGGAACCGGTTGATGTCGCCGCTCTTGCCGTCGTACGAGCCCGCCTGGAACCACGGGAAGGAGTTCAGCAGGTGGTGCATGCCGATCGGGATGAGCGCGCGGTTGGCGACACCGAAGATGCCCGCGCCCACGGCGCCCGAACCGACCAGCCACTCACCGAAGTTGTGCAGGCCCGTGCCGAGGACCGGCCAGATGTAACCGAAGACGATGCCGAGGAGCAGGCCCGCGAAGGCGGAGAGGATCGGGACGAGACGGCGACCGCCGAAGAAGCCCGCCCAGTCGGGCAGCTTGGTCCGGTAGAACCGCTGGTACAGCAGGGCCACGACTATGCCCATGACGACACCGCCGAGGACCTTGGCGTCCACCGGGGCGTCGACCATGACCACCTTGCCGTCGACGGCCGTGGCCACCTTCGGCAGGTTCTTGTCGGTGAACGTGGCGAGCACGTTCTTGAAGACCAGGTAGCCGGTCACGGCCGCCAGGGCCGTGGAGCCGTCCGACTTCTTGGCGAAGCCGATCGCGATGCCGACGGCGAACAGCAGCGCCATGTTGTCGAGGATCGCGTTGCCGCCGGCCGCCATGAAGCTTGCGATCTTCGTGACGAACGCGGGGAACGACTCGCGGCCGAGCATGTCGTTGTTGCCGAGGCGGACGAGCAGCGCGCCGGCGGGCAGCACGGCGACCGGCAGCATGAGGCTGCGGCCGATGCGCTGCATGACAGCCATCGCGCCTGCGCCCTTCTTCTTCTTGTCGGCCGCGGGCGCGGCACTAGCCGTGGACACAACTTCCTCCAGTAGGCAGGCGCCGCCTGGGGGAAAGGGGGGACGGCGGCGTCTCGGAACGCGGCACAGAGGCGCGCGTGGTCTACACCACTCAGTGGTGTAGACCTGTTGTAGCACGGTGAAGGCGAGATAAGGAACCCGCGATTCCTGTGGTCTGAGACATATGTAGGGCACACAGCTCATACGAGACAAAGGGCCCACGGACCGAGGTCCGGGGGCCCTTCGCGCGGGGGAGTGGCGGGCTACTTGGTGACGTCCTCGACCTCTTCCTCGGGCTCGCGCCCCGGCGTCTTCAGATCGAACTTCGTGATCGCGAACCGGAACACCGCGTAATACACGACCGCGAAGCACAGCCCGATCGGAATGATCATCCAGGGCTTCGTCGCCAGACTCCAGTTGATCAGGTAGTCGATCAGCCCCGCCGAGAAACTGAACCCGTCCTTCACCCCGAGCCCCCACGTCACCGCCATCGACACACCCGTCAGCACCGCGTGCACCGCGTACAACGCCGGCGCGATGAAGACGAACGAGTACTCGATCGGCTCGGTGATACCGGTGACGAACGAGGTCAGCGCCAGCGACAGCATCATGCCGCCCACCGCCTTGCGCCGCTCCGGCCGCGCGCAGTGCACCATCGCCAGACAGGCCGCGGGCAGCGCGAACATCATGATCGGGAAGAAGCCCGTCTGATAGATGCCCGCACTCGGGTCACCGCTCAGGAACATGTTGATGTCACCGTGCACCGTCGTGCCGTCCGGCTTGGTGTACGAGCCGAACTGGAACCACAGCGGCACGTTCAGGAACTGGTGCAGACCGATCACCAGCAGCGCCCGGTTCGCGACACCGAAGATGCCCGAACCGATCGCGCCCAGCCCCTCCAGCCAGTTCGAGAAGCTCTCCAGCGCGTCACCGATCGGCGGCCAGATCCACAGGCAGAGCACCGCGAAGAGGATGCCGATGAACGCCATGATGATCGGGACCAGTCGGCGGCCGTTGAAGAAGCCCAGCCAGGACACCAGCTTGGTCCGGTGGAAGCGGACCCAGAAGTACGAGGCCAGCAGGCCCATGATGATGCCGCCGAACACACCCGGATTCTGGTACTGGAAGGCGGAGACGGTGTTGTCCGCCGCCTGGCATCCCACCGCCACGGCCTTCGCCCCGTCGGCACAGTCGATCGGGAACTGCCGCAGCACACCCCGGTAGACGAGGAACCCCGCCACGGCCGCCAGCGCCGTCGAACCGTCCGCCTTCTTGGCCATACCGATGGCGACACCGATGCAGAACAGCAGCGGCAACCCCAGATCGGCGTCGAGCAGCGCACCGCCCGCACCCGCGAAGACCTTCGCCACCCTGGTCCAGCCGAGTCCGTCGGCACCGAAGACATCGGGCTGCCCCAGCCGGTTGACGATGCCCGCGGCGGGAAGCACGGCGATGGGCAACTGAAGGCTGCGCCCCATCTTCTGGAGCCCCTGGAAGAAGTTCCCCCAGGGGCTCTGCCGAGGTGTGGCGGCGGCGTTCGCGCTCATGGGCGTCCTCCCGGAACAAGCCACGTTTGGCGGTCGTCGGAAACTGGTGTAGACCAGTTGCGGGACGGATCGGTCCACGCACCCGGTCATCGCTCGTCATCTTTCGGCACGGGTGGTCCCACCGCTCGCGAAGATGGGCCAACCGTGGGTTACCGTGACAAAGCGGCCCATACGGCGGGCCAGGGAACAACAGGGAGAACGAAATGGCCACCAAGGCTGAGAAGATCGTTGCCGGGCTCGGCGGCATCGACAACATCGAAGAGGTCGAGGGCTGCATCACCCGCCTCCGCACCGAGGTCAAGGACCCGGCTTTGGTCGACGAGGCCGCCCTGAAGGCCGCAGGCGCCCACGGCGTCGTCAAGATGGGCACCGCCATCCAGGTCGTCATCGGCACCGACGCGGACCCCGTCGCCGCCGACATCGAAGACATGATGTGAGCCGACACCACTGATCGGCCCGCACGACCGGCCGCCGCCCCCTGCCCCGCAGGGAGCGGCGGCCGTCCCCGTCCCCGGCCCACCCCACAGGCTCTAGGCTCATCCCCATGTCACGCATCGACGGCCGCACGCCCGAACAACTCCGCCCCATCACCATCGAACGCGGCTGGAGCAAGCACGCCGAAGGCTCCGTCCTCGTCTCCTTCGGCGACACCAAAGTCCTCTGCACCGCCTCCTTCACCGAAGGCGTCCCCCGCTGGCGCAAGGGCAGCGGCGAAGGCTGGGTCACCGCCGAGTACTCGATGCTGCCCCGCGCCACCAACACCCGCGGCGACCGCGAAGCCGTCCGCGGCAAGATCGGCGGACGCACCCACGAGATCAGCCGCCTCATCGGCCGGTCCCTGCGCGCCGTCATCGACTACAAAGCCCTCGGCGAGAACACCGTCGTCCTCGACTGCGACGTCCTCCAGGCCGACGGCGGCACCCGCACCGCCGCCATCACCGGCGCCTACGTCGCCCTCGCCGACGCCGTCTCCTGGGCCCAGGGCAAGAAACTGATCAAGGCCGGACGCAAGCCCCTCACCGGCACCGTCTCCGCCGTCTCCGTCGGCATCGTCGGCGGCGTACCCCTCCTCGACCTCCGCTACGAGGAAGACGTGCGGGCCGACACCGACATGAACGTCGTCTGCACCGGCGACGGCCGCTTCGTCGAGGTCCAGGGCACCGCCGAGGCCGAACCGTTCGACCGCGCCGAACTCAACTCCCTCCTCGACCTCGCCGTCGCCGGCTGCGACGAACTCGCCGCCGCCCAGCGCAAGGCACTGGAGAGCACCCTCGGCGCGAACCCCGCATAGGTAAAGAACTCCCCAAGCAGGGTGGCAACCAGTCAGCCCCCGACCGCGTCACTACGGATGGGTGGACGGCACGCGCGAGCGACCGCCGCCCACCCATCCGCACCTCAGGGGAGGACCCCACCATGGCCGCGCGCCGCCACCGCCGTATCGCCGTACTCGCGGCAGCCGTCGCACTGACCGCCGTCCCGGCCGTCGTCGGCTGCTCAGCCGTCGACAAGGCACTCGACTGCGTCCAGACCGCCGACGCCATCGCCGACAGCGTCACCGACCTCCAACAAGCCGTCGAGAACGCCGCCAACGACCCCGGCCGCACCGACGAGGCCCTCGCCTCCATCGACAAGAACCTCGACACACTCGGCGACAAGACCGACAACACCGACGTGTCGAAGGCGGTCGGCGACCTCAACAAGGCCGTGGACAACGTCCGTACGGCCATCAAGACCGGCGACGAAACCCCCGACATCACCCCCGTCACGGACGCGGCCGGCGAACTCACCAAGGTCTGCACGCCCTGACGGCACCGCGATACTTGAGGGCATGACCCGCCTCATCCTCGCCACCCGCAACAACGGCAAGATCGTCGAACTCCGCTCCATCCTCGCCGACGCCGGACTGCCCCACGAACTCGTCGGCGCGGACGCCTACCCCGACATCCCCGACGTCCGCGAGACCGGCGTCACCTTCGCCGAGAACGCCCTCCTCAAGGCCCACGCCCTCGCCAAGGCCACCGGCCTGCCCGCCGTCGCCGACGACTCCGGCCTCTGCGTCGACGTCCTCGGCGGCGCGCCCGGCATCTTCTCCGCGCGCTGGGCGGGCAAGCACGGCGACGACCAGGCCAACCTCGACCTCCTCCTCGCCCAGCTCGGCGACATCGATGAGGACCGCCACCGCACGGCCCACTTCGCCTGCGCCGCCGCCCTCGCCCTCCCCGACGGGACGCAGCGCGTGGTCGAGGGCCGGTTGCGGGGAATCCTGCGACACGCCCCGTCGGGCACGAACGGCTTCGGCTACGACCCGATCCTCCAGGTGGAGGGGGACACGCGCACGTGCGCGGAGCTGACCCCGGCCGAGAAGAACGCGATCTCCCATCGGGGGGAGGCGTTCCGGGCGCTGGTGCCGGTGGTGCGGGAGTTGGTGGGCTGAGCGCCGGACCGGCAACGACAAGGGGCGCTCCGTAGGGAGCGCCCCTTCATGTGCGGTCGGAGGGACTCGAACCCTCAAGGGATTTCTCCCACCGGGACCTAAACCCGACGCGTAGGCCAATTCCGCCACGACCGCGACAAAACGGACATCACGCCTTTCCGGCGTGTACCGCCTGGTCAGTGTACGGGGCCACTGTCCGGCAGGGGAGAGGTTCGGTCCCTGCGGCACCAGGTCTTGGTGCGCGCATGGCAGTTCGGGCACAGATAGCGCACATTCTCGCGACGATTGTCCAGACGGTCCCCGTTGATGTGATCGACCTCCAGCACCAGCCGCCTCCCTTCCCAGACTTCACCGCCCCCGCAGTCGGCACATGCGCGCGGCGCCCCGATGTCGTCGAGCGCTCTGCGCAGGAGGGCTGTGTGGGTCCGGGGAGCGCCCGCGGGGCGCCGAACGAGGAGTTCCTGAGCGGACTTGCGGGCGGGGGAGGGGACTCCGGCGCCGTGACTCTGCCCGGTGAAGTGCTCCGTCGACAGTCCGTACTCGTCGATGCTGCGCCGTGCCCTGGCGCGTGCCGACTCGAGGAAGGCGGGCAGACCGAGACGGCGCATCAGGTCGGCCATGCCGTGTGACGCGGCCACGGCGCGCGTGAACTCCTCCTCGGGGAAGAGGCCGTCGCCGTGCCGTCTGCGGGGCGGTGCGAAGTGGCGGGTGTCGATGTCGAACTTCCGTAGGCTCCGCTTCACGTGCTCGTACGGACCGTCCTCCGGCGGGATGCCCATGTACAGGAACATCTCGCGGATGCTGGTGGAGCAGGCGGCTGCCTCTGCCAGGATCTCCTTCGCGTACGACCGTTTCGGCCGCGCGGGCAGTGCTTCGTCCCGGAAGTGCGACGTGTCGATGCCGTAATGATCGAGCCGACGGCGCAGGTAGTTGAGGGGCTTGCTGCCCATGGGGGCACCGATCCGGCGCATGAGGTCCACCAGGCTGTCGGCGACCGGCGCGGTCTCCTCCAGGACTTCGCGCGGGTACCTGCTCACGCCGACCGCCTCTTGCGGCCGCGGTAAGTGTCGGTCACGGCGTGGCAGTTGGGGCACAGCAAGCGCAGATTCTCCGGCCGGTTGTCCCACCACTCGCCGCTGACGTGATCGACCTCCAGCGCGATGGGCTCGCCCAGCCACTCCGTACGGCCGCACGCCGCGCACCGTTGCGGAACATGACGACGCAGCAACTCGCGGCGCAGCCGGTTGCCCGGGACCCGCCCGTCGTCCGGAGACCGCAGGGACAGCGTGGTCCCGAGCGTGCCCTTGGCCCGGCGGCCTGCCTGGGTGAAGTGGGAGGTGTCGAGACCGAGCGCAGCGATCCGGCGGCTGATGTGGGCCTGGTTGCCCCCTACGTTGCTGATGCCCAGGTGACGTACCACGTCTTTGATGCCGTGCGACTGCGCGACGACAGCGCGCAGTCGTTCAGCCGTGTGCCGGACCCGGGGCTCCGGGAAATGGGAGGTGTCGATGCCCGCCTCGGACATCTTCTTGCGTAGATGGCGCCTGCGCCCCGGCGTCGGCTCACCCCCCAACCACCGAACCGCCTCGTCCCAGCCCCCCGCCTCCCGAGCCGCTTCCTCCAGCCGCTTCCGCGTGTACCGCCCTACCGACATCGCTGCCCCCTCCATCGGCCCTCAGTTCGCCTTCTCGTACGGAGTAACGAACCGAAAATCGGACCGTTACGCACGAAATGCGGAACGGCCCGATCCGGGAAGCGGGGGAGGGGTGTTACCGGGAGGGGTGTTAGCAGAACGAGGGGGCGGGGGTCAGAACCTGGGGGCCGGGGCCTGGGCCTCGACCATTTCCGCGGCTTCTTCCTGGGTCTCCACGGAGGGCGGGGAGCCGTCCAGGGGCTTCTGGGCCGTCTCCTTCATGCAGGCGACCGCGATGACGCCGACGAGGGCCGCGGCCATGGCGTAGTACGCGGGCATCATGTCGGTGCCCGCCCAGGAGATGAGGGCCGTGATGACCAGCGGGGTGGTGCCGCCGAAGATCGACGCGGAGAGGTTGTAGCCGACCGAGAGGGAGCCGTAGCGGACCTGGGTCGGGAAGAGGGCCGGGAGCGCGGCCGACATGGTGCCGAGCAGGCAGACCAGGGACAGGCCCAGCATGAGCATGCCGAGCGAGACCGCCCAGAGGGCGCCGTTCTTCACGAGGAGGAACGAGGGGATCGAGGTGACGAAGAAGCCGAGCATGCCGGTCATGAGGAGCGGCTTGCGGCCGAAGTGGTCGGAGAGCTTGCCGACCTGGTTGATGACGCACATCAGGATGATCATCGTCGCGATGAGGATGAGGAGGCCGTGCGTCTCGGAGTAGCCCATCTCGTCCGACAGGTAGGTCGGCATGTAGGAGAGGAGCATGTAGTCGGTGATGTTGTACGCGCCGACCAGGCAGATGCACAGGACCAGCGTCGGCCAGTAGTCGCGGAAGATCTTGGCGAGGTCGCCCTTGGCGGTCGTCTCGACCGTGGACGCGGCCTCGGACGCCTTGTGGGCGGATTCGTCGGCCAGTTTCTGGAAGGCGGGGGTCTCGTCCAGCTTGAGTCGCAGGTAGAGGCCGACGAGGCCGATCGGGCCCGCGACGAGGAACGGGACGCGCCAGCCCCAGGACTCCATGCCGTCGCTGCCGAGCAGGGAGGTCAGGAGGGTGACGAGGCCGGCCGCGCCGACGTATCCGGCGAGGGTGCCGAACTCCAGGAAGCTGCCGAAGTAGCCGCGGCGCTTGTCGGGCGCGTACTCGGCGATGAAGGTGGAGGCGCCGCCGTACTCGCCGCCGGTGGAGAAGCCCTGGACGAGGCGGAAGAGGATGAGGAGGACGGGGGCCCAGAAGCCGATGGTGGCGTAGGACGGGATGAGGCCGATGGCGAACGTGCCGACCGCCATCAGGATCATGGTCATCGCCAGGACCTTCTTGCGGCCGATCTTGTCACCCATCGGGCCGAAGACCATGCCGCCGATCGGGCGGACCAGGAAGGAGACGGCGAAGGTCGCGAACGACGAGATGAGCTGGACCGTGTCGTTCCCGGATGGGAAGAAGACGTGTCCGATCGTCACCGCGAGGTAGGAGTAGATGCCGAAGTCGAACCACTCCATGGCGTTGCCGAGCGAGGCCGCCTTGACCGCCCTCTTCACCGCCGCGTCGTCGGTGACGGTGATGTCGGTACGGCGCAGGGGCGGGTTCTTACGCCGTCTGACGGCGCGGAACAGCGCCCGGTGACGCTTGACCGCCTCCGGGTCGGGCGACTGGGGCCCTTCCGCGGTGTCGGTGGACATGGCGATCCCTTCTGTGGACATACATCGCTTCCAAGGGGATCACTTGCTCGATGATGGCGCCCGCAAACGAAAGTCCCCGGGAGAGGGGACTTTCGTCACAGCGAACGTGGGTACCCGGCCGGGCTGGTCACTCGGCGGTCAGATGCCGAGGTCCTTGATGATCTTGGCTACGTGGCCGGTGGCCTTGACGTTGTAGAAGGCGTGCTCGACCTTGCCGTCGGCGTCGACGACCACCGTGGAGCGGATGACTCCGGTGACGGTCTTCCCGTACAGCTTCTTCTCGCCGAAGGCGCCGTACGCCTCCAGGACCTTCTTGTCCGGGTCGCCGACCAGGGTGACCTTGAGGTTCTCCTGCTCGCGGAACTTGGCGAGCTTCTCCGGCTTGTCGGGGGAGACGCCGATGACGTCGTAGCCGGCGGCGGCGAGCACGTCGAGGTTGTCGGTGAAATCGCAGGCCTGCTTGGTGCAACCGGGGGTAAGCGCGGCGGGGTAGAAGTAGACGATCGTCTTGCGGCCCTTGTGGTCGGCGAGGGAGACCTCGTTGCCGTCGGCGTCGGGCAGGGTGAAGGCCGGGGCGGTGTCGCCGGGCTGAAGTCGTTCGCTCATGTCGTGTTCTCTCCTCGCGGGGTGGGTGAACTCCGGTCGAGAGTAATAGGGGTGCCGTGGGGTGCGTACGGCGCTGAGCTGACAGACTGTCCTCACCCGTCACGCGGCATCGGTGACGGGTGCGGTACAGGATCAGAAGCAGGACCGTAAGACCGGTAAGCGGTACGGAGCGACCACGGAGGCAGCGCGGTGTCGGACACGTCCAGCACGTCGGATACGCCGGATACGCGGACGACGGCGCAGATCGAGGCGGACATCAAGCGCCGCCGGGAGACCCTGGCCGAGACGCTCGACGAGATCGGGGTGCGGGTGCACCCGAAGACGATCGTCGGTGACGCGAAGGCCAAGATCGTGTCGAACGTCGATCACACCCTCGGACGGGCGTACGTCGGTGCCAACCGGCTCGTCTCCGACGTGAAGGGGCAGTTCGTGTCCGAGGAGGGCGCGCCGCGTCTGGAGCGGATCGTGCCGGTCGCGCTCGTCGTGGTCGGTGTGGTGGGGCTCCTCGCGATGTCCTCGCGTCGGCGCAAGGGCTGACCCGGGGGCGCGCGGACGGCTGTGGGGCAGGTAGGTTCGTCGGCGTGAGCGAGAAGACCCATCACGACGACAAGTTGCCCATCCGCATGCTGCACGACCGTGTGCTCGTCCGGCAGGACACCACGGAGGGCGAGCGGCGCAGCGGCGGCGGCATCCTGATCCCCGCGACGGCGGCGGTCGGCCGGCGTCTGGCCTGGGCCGAGGTCGTCGCGGTCGGGCAGAACGTGCGGGCGGTGGAGGCCGGCGACCGGGTGTTGTTCGACCCGGAGGACCGGGCGGAGGTCGAGGTGCGCGGGACCGCGTACGTGCTGATGCGCGAGCGGGATCTGCACGCGGTGGCCGCGGACCGGTTCGAGGGCTCGGAGGACTCGACGGGGCTGTACCTGTAGGCCCTGTGGTCACCTGTAGGCCCTGTGGTCCGCCGCCCGGCCGGGCCGCCGCCTTTTGTTACCGTGGAAGGACCCCGACGAGACGCGCCGTACCGGGTTTCGCAAAGACGACGCACCCCTGTTGAGAACCACTGACGGAGGTGCCAGTCATGGCCTGGGTCCTGATCGTGATTGCCGGACTTCTCGAGGTCGCCTGGTCGATCGGTATGAAGTACACGGACGGTTTCACGCGGCTGTGGCCGAGCGTGGGTACCGGTGCCGGGATCGTCGCCAGCATGTTGTTGCTGTCCTACGCGGCCAAGTCGCTGCCGATCGGTACGGCGTACGGCGTGTGGGTGGGGATCGGGGCGGCGGGCGCGGCGATCGTGGGGATGCTGGTCCTCGGTGAGCCCGCGACGGCCGCGCGGGTCTTCTTCATCGCTCTGCTGCTTGTGGCGATCGTCGGTTTGAAGGCGACGTCAGGCCATTGAGCGGGTCGGGGGTGCCGCCGGGGCCCGGGGCTCCGGGGGCGTCGCCGCCGAAGTCCGTGCCGCCCGTGTCGGGTCCGCCGTCGGGTCCGCCGTCCGTGGTGGCGCCGTCGGTCGTGCCGCCGTCGTCGGTCGAGCCTTGTGTCGGGTTCTGTGTGTCGCCGCCGTCTGTCGTTCCTTGGTCGCGGCCTTCGTCCGTGCTGCCGGTGTTCGTGCCGGTGGTGGGGGCGCTGGTGTCGTCGCCGGGTTCCTCGGTGGTGGTGGGGGCGGAGCCGGTGGCCGAGGGTGCGGAGCTGGCGGGGGAGGGTGTCCGTTCGGCGGTCGCCTTTCCTTCGAGGTCGAAGTCGGTGGCCTTGGTGCCGGACAGTGCCTTCTTCGTGAACTGGGCCCAGATCTGGGCCGGGAATCCGCCTCCGTTGACGCGTGGTTGGCCCGCGGTGCCGTACAGGGGGGTGTGGGCGCCGGTCTTCGGGTTCTGGCCCATGACGGCGACGACGGTGGCCAGGTCGGGGGTGTAGCCGGCGAACCAGGCGGCCTGGTCCTCCTCGGCGGTGCCGGTCTTGCCGGCGGCGGGGCGGCCCGCGGCCCGTGCCGCGGTGCCGGTGCCGCCGTCGACCACGGACCGCAGGACGGCGGTGGTGGTGTCGGCGGCCTCGCGGCTGACGGCCCGCCGGGTGGTCCGTGCGGGCAGGTCGACGTCGGTGCCGTTCTTGCTGACGTGGGCGAGGAGTGTGTAGGTGCCGCGCCGGCCGTGGTTGGCGAGGGTGGCGTACGCCTTGGTCATGTCGAGGACGCTGGCGGTGGCGGGACCGAGCGCGATGGAGGGGGACGCGGTCAGGTCCGGGGTGTTCGCCGGCAGGCCGAGGGCGACGGCGGTCTTCTTCACCTTCGCCGGGCCGACGTCGACGGCCATCTGCGCGTACACCGCGTTGACGGACTTGTCGGTGGCGGTGCCCACGGTGATGGGGCCGTAGGAGACGTCGTCCTCGTTCTGGGGGGCGTAGGCGCCGCCGTTCCAGCCCTGGACGGGACGCTTGTTGGTGCCGTCGTAGACGGTGTCGGGGGTGATGGTGCGGCCGTCCTGGGTGGTGGAGGCGTTCTGGACGGCGGAGGTGAACACGAACGGTTTGAAGGTGGAGCCGACCTGGTAGTCGCGGCGGGTCGCGTTGTTGACGTACTGCTTCGTGTAGTCGATGCCGCCGTACATGGCGAGGATCTTGCCGGTGGCCGGGTCGATGGCGGCGCCGCCCGCGCGGACGTTGCGGTCGGCCTTGTGGGCCTTCTTGTCGAGCCGTGACATGAGCTGGTCGTCGACGGCGTCGACGAAGGCGTCCTGTTTCTTCTTCTCCAGGGTGGTGGTGATGCGGTAGCCGCCGGTGGCGAGGGTGTCCTCGTCGAGGATGCCCGCGCCGGTGAGGGCGTCCTTGGCGGCCTGGACGAGGTAGCCGCGTTGCCCGGAGAGTCCGGCGGCGCCCCTGGCCTGGTCCGGCACGGGGAACGTCATCGCGTTCCGGTCGGCGGCGCTGAGCCACTTCTCCTTGACCATGCCGTCCAGGACGTAGTTCCAGCGGGCGAGGGCCCGGCGCTTGTTCTCCGGGTGCGCGATCACGTCGTACGCGCTCGGAGCGTTCAACAGTGCTGCCAGGTACGCACTTTGAGTGACCGTCAGGTCTTCGACATCGACGCCGTAGTAGGCCTGGGCGGCGGCCTGGACGCCGTAGGCGTTGCGTCCGAAGTAGCTCGTGTTGAGGTAGCCCTCCAGGATGTCGTTCTTGGACTCCTCCCGGTCGAGCTTGATGGAGATGAAGAACTCTTTGACCTTGCGGGTGACCGTCTGCTCCTGGGCCAGGTAGTAGTTCTTCACATACTGCTGCGTGATCGTCGAGCCGGACTGCTTGCCCTTGCCGGTGACGGTGTTCCAGGCCGCGCGCAGCATCGCCTGCGGATCGACGGCGGACTCGCTGTAGAAGTCGCGGTCCTCGGCGGCGAGCACCGCGTGCTGGGTGGCCTTGGGGATCTGGGCGAGCCGTACGTTCTCCCGGTTGACCTCGCCGTCGCGGGCGATCTGGGTGCCGTCGGCGTACAGGTACACGTTGGACTGCGCGGTCGCCGCCGATTTGGCGGGCGGGATCTGTACGAGGAAGTAGCCGAGCGCGAACAGGCCGATGCACAGCAGGACGAACCCGATCAGCGTGGCGAGCAGCGTCCGCCAGGTCGGGATCAGCCGCCGCCATCCCGTGCGCCGGGGGCGCCCGGCGCGGGGCGTGGCCCCGGGTCCGGGGTCGGGTTCGGGCTGCGCAGGCTGGGGCGGCTCGTCGCTGCTCATGTCCTGGGTACTCCTGGTTCGCGTCGTACGTCACGTACGCCTCGTATGACACATAAGCCTCCTACATCACTGAGTAAATGCGTGGCAGGCGTCGCCCGGACTGGCTAGGCTCCTGCGCTCGGCCGAATCGAGGGGGCGTTCGTGCACGCAGTGCGGCTGTACGCGGCCGTCGCCGCCGGGGCCTTCCGGCGGTACGCCACGTATCGCGGGGCGACCTTCGCGGGCGTCTTCACCAACACGGTCTTCGGCCTGATCATCGCGTGCACGTACATCGCGCTCTGGGACGAGCGGCCCCACCTGGGCGGGTACGACCAGGCGCAGGCGCTCACCTTCGTCTGGGTCGGGCAGGCGCTGTTCTCGGTGATGATGCTCGGGGTGCCGTCGGGGTTCGAGAGCGAGCTGGCGGAGCGGATCCGCAGCGGTGACATCGCCGTCGACCTGTACCGGCCGGCCGACCTCCAGGGCTGGTGGCTGGCGCAGGACCTGGGGCGGGCGGTGTTCCAACTGCTGGGGCGCGGTGCCGTGCCCATGGCGATCGGGGCGCTCCTCTTCGAGCTGGCGCTGCCCGCCGACCCGCTGAGATGGCTCGCTTTCCTCGTCTCGGTGCTGCTGGGGCTGCTCGTCAGCTTCGCGCTGCGCTATCTGGTGGCGCTGTCCGCGTTCTGGTTCATGGACGTGAGCGGTGTCGCCCAGATGTACGGGATCACGGCCACGTTCTTCTGCGGGATGCTGCTGCCGCTGAACGTCTTCCCGGGCGCCATCGGCGACGTGGCCCGTGTCCTGCCGTGGTCGGCGCTGCTCCAGGTGCCCGCGGACGTCCTGATGGGTACGTATCACGGCCGGGGGGTGGCGGGCAGTCTGCTCTTCCAGGCCGCGTGGGCCGCCGGTCTGCTTCTCGTGGGCCGCCTCCTCCAGGTGACGGCGACGCGACGGGTGGTGGTGCAGGGTGGCTGAGCCGGGGGCGGGCCCGCTCGGGCAGGTCCGCGGCGGGGCGCGGGCGTTTCGCCTGATCAGCGCCATGTGGATCCGCTCCACGCTCGCCTACCGCGCGTCCTTCCTGATGACGGCCTTCGGTAACTTCGCCCTGACCGGTCTGGAGTTCGTCGGCATCCTGCTGATGTTCTCGCAGGTCGACCGGCTCGGCGGCTACACGCTGCCCGAGGTCGCCTTCCTCTACGGGACCTCGGGCGCCGCGTTCGGCCTCGCGGACCTGTTCGCGGGTTCCCTCGGGCGGATCGGGAGCCGGGTGCGGGACGGGACCCTCGACGCGTTCCTGGTGCGGCCCGCGCCGATACTGGCGCAGATCGGCGCCGACCGGTTCGCGCTGCGCCGCCTCGGTCGGATCACGCAGGGGCTGGCCGTCATGGTGTGGTCGGTGCTCGCCCTGGACGTGGCGTGGAGCCCGGCGAAGGCGCTGCTCGTGCCGGTGCTCCTGGTGAGCGGCGCGGGGATCTTCACGGCCGTGTTCATGGCGGGTGCCGCGTTCCAGATCGTGGCGCAGGACGCGGCGGAGGTGCAGAACGCGGCGACGTTCGGCGGCAACGCCATGCTCGCGTACCCGCCGACGGTCTTCGGCGACAACCTGCTGCGGGGCGTGACCTTCGTGCTGCCGCTGGCCTTCGTGAACTGGCTGCCCGCGCTCTACATCCTCGGCCGCCCCTACCCGCTCGATCTGCCGGCCTGGATCGCGTTCACGCCGCCGCTGGTGGCGGCCGGATGTCTGGGCGCGGCGGGCTTCGCGTGGCGGGGGGCCCTGCGCGCGTACCGCAGTACGGGAAGCTGAACTCGAAGGGGGCACGGGTGGTCGAGGGTGAGGCGTTCATCGAGGTGGACGGTGTCGAGAAGGTCTTCGACGTACGGCGCAAGGTGGGGTTCATGCGGCGTGAGCGGCGTGCGGTGCGGGCCGTCGACGCGCTGAGCTTCACGGTGCCGCGCGGCGAGATGGTCGGGTACATCGGGCCGAACGGGGCGGGGAAGTCGACGACGATCAAGATGCTGACGGGCATCCTGACGCCGAGCGCGGGGCGGTTGCGGGTGGCGGGCATCGACCCCTCGCGCGAGCGGTCACGGCTCGCGCACCGGATCGGGGTGGTGTTCGGGCAGCGGACGACGCTGTGGTGGGACCTGCCGCTGATCGACTCCTACCGGCTGATGCGGCGCATGTACCGGATCCCGGACGCCCGCTACGAGGAGAATCTCGCCCGGTGTGTCGAACTCCTTGAACTGGCCGACCTGTTGGAGGTTCCCGTACGGCAGTTGTCGCTCGGGCAGCGGATGCGCGGCGACATCGCGGCGGCGCTGCTGCACGACCCCGAGGTGCTGTATCTGGACGAGCCGACGATCGGCCTCGACGTCGTCTCCAAGGTCAAGGTGCGGGGTTTTCTGCGGGACCTGAACGCGGAGAAGGGCACCACGGTCCTGCTGACGACGCACGACCTGACCGACATCGAGCAGTTGTGCCGCCGGGTCATGGTCATCGACCACGGGCGGCTCATGTACGACGGGGAGCTCGACGGGCTGCACCAGGTGGGCGGCGGGGCCGTCGAGCGGACGCTCGTCGTCGACCTGGAGCGTGAACTGCCGCCGCTGGACGTCGAGTTCGCGCGGGTCGTGAAGGTGGAGGGGGCGCGGCAGTGGCTGGCGTTCCCGGCGGACCGCTCGGCGGCGCCGCTCGTCGCCGAGATCGCGCGGCGCTGCCCGCTGGTGGACCTGTCGGTGCGGGAGCCGGACATCGAGGCGGTGATCGCCAGGATGTACGCCGAGGGCGCTTCCACGGGGGCGCTGCGCCCGTAGGCTGAGACGTATGACGGACGAATCGCTGCCCGAGCGCTCCGATGTGCCTGCCGCGCCCGATCTGCGGGCCTCCGACGCCGATCGGGAGCAGGTCGCCGAGCGGTTGCGGGACGCGCTCGCCGAGGGCCGGCTCGACATGGCGGAGTTCGAGGAGCGGCTGGAGGCGACGTACAAGGCGCGTACGTACCGGGAGTTGGAGCCGCTCACGCACGACCTGCCCGGCGCCGGGGTGAGCGCCCCGGTGAATCTGGTGAAGGGGCCGCTGCCCGAGGGGGCCGTGGACTGGCCGGCGCGGATCGGCGGCCGGTCGACGTCCACGTGGGGTGTCGGTGTGCTGTCGGGGTTCCAGCGCAAGGGGCGCTGGACGGCGCCGCGGCGCTTCGACTGCTTCGCGTTCTGGGGCGGCGGCGAGATCGATCTGCGGGAGGCGAACTTCGAGGACCGGGAGATCGTCGTCAACTGTGTCGCCGTCATGGGCGGGGTGAACGTGGTGGTGCCGCCCGGCGTCGAGGTCGCGGTGCGCGGCATCGGCATCATGGGCGGCTTCGACCACAGCGAGGAGGGCGTGCCCGGTGATCCCGGGGCGCCGCGCGTGGTGGTGACGGGGTTCGCGTTCTGGGGCGGTGTCGGGGTCGAGCGGAAGGTCACGCGGGCGGAGCGGCAGCGGCTCAAGGCGGAGCGGCGCCGCGGCAAGCTGGAGCGCAGGGCCGGTCGGCGGGGGGAGCTGGAGGGCGGCCAGGACCGGCACCGCTCGTTGCACGCGGACCGGTTCGAGCGCCATCGGGAGCGCCTGGAGGACCACCTCGACCGCATGGAGGAACGCCGGGAGCGCCGCCGCGACCGGGACTGAGTGCCCGGGCGCGGCGGGTCACAGCTCGGCGCCCGCGGAGCCCTTCAGGAAGGCGAGGTCGAAGGAGTTCGCCATCCGCGCGTACCCCGCGTCGCTGGGGTGCAGGTGGTCGCCCGAGTCGTAGCGCGGGAGCAGCTTGCGCGGGTTGTACGGGTCGCGGAGCGCCTTGTCGAAGTCGACGTAGCCGTCGTAGACCCGGCCGCCGCGGATCGCCGCGTTGACGCCCTGGCGGACGGCTTCCAGGTGCGGCTCGTAGCCCCGGTGGCCCTGGAACGGCATGAGGGTCGCCCCGATCACGCGCAGCCCACGCGCGTGAGCCTGCCGGGTCAGTTCCCGCAGCCCTTCGACGATCCTGTCGGGGTCGGTCTGCTGGGGGTTGCGCAGGATGTCGTTGATGCCGAGGTCGATGACGACGGCGCGGACCCCGGAGCGGCCGAGGACGTCGCGGTCGAAGCGGGAGAGGCCGCTCGGGTTGTTCGCGGGGCGGCCGAGTCCGTCGGACAGGACGCGGTTGCCGCTGATGCCCTGGTTCACGACGCCGTAGCGCGGGGCACCCGACTCGGTGCGCAGCCGGTCGGCGAGCACGTCCGGCCACCGGAGATTGGCGCCCATGGTGGAGGTGATGCCGTCGGTGAGCGAGTCGCCGAGGACGACGACGGTGCCCTCGGCGTCGTGGCTCAGCACGTCGAGCGCGGTCAGGTAGCGCCAGTACGGGCTCTGCTCGGTGTACTGCGTGCCGCTGGGGTCCTCGGTGCGGTCGCCCTGGGCCACGTACGACATCTGCCGGGCCTGCGGGTGGTAGGTGACGGGGCCCGACGGGGTCGGTGAGTAGGTGGTGACGAGCATGTCCGCGTCGCGCGGTACCGGGAGGCGGGCGGCGTCGCTGACGACCTGCTGCCCGGCCGGGATGACGACCGAGGTGTTCCCGGCGAACGTCAGGCGGCGCACCGTCCCGGCGAGCGCCGTCGGGTCGTTGGGCGCCGAGGCGACGGCGACGGAGGCGTGCGTGATGCTGAGGGGCTGCTGCCCGTACAGGTTGGAGAGGGTGATGCGGGCACCGGTGCCGCCGATGCTGGTGTGCACGATGTTGCGCAGGGAGCGGCCGAAGAAGCCGGTCGTCTCCGTGCCGGGCTCTGCGCCCGCGGGGGAGGCGGACCAGGTGGCCGCCCAGGTGCCGGTGGAGGCGGGTGCGGCCGAGCCGTGGGAACGAGCGCCGCCCGCCCGGGAGGGCCCTTCGTCGCCGCGCAGGACACCGGAGAAACCGACGTAGATCGCGGCCGAGATCACTACGGCGACCGCGACGAGCGCGGCCAGCAAGGCATAACCGTGACGCCTGGTCATGCGGGGTGTGTCTCCTCGAACAGGGGGAGCCCGAGGCTCCGGTGTGATGATCCCATGATGCGGCATGGGTCGGGACCGTCGAACAAGGGGGCCGACACTGCCCCCCTCCGCTCGTTCAGACGCCGGGAACTTGTCGTTCGTTCCGGGAGTAGGTCAGAAAGGGACAATGTGTGAGGGAGATGACAGAGGGCGCACGCACGCCGACGCCGACGACGAGGGCGGCGGCGCACGGACGCGAAGCGGACGACGAGCGGGACGGAGCGGGCCGGATGGCCGGTGGCACAGGGAACGACACAGGCGACGACATGGGGCGCGGTGGACGGAACGGGGGCGGGAAGGGCGCGTCCCTGCCGGACGGCAAGGGCGCGTCGGCGACGGATAAAGCGGGCCAAACGGGCATAGGGCAGTATGCCCGTTCGACCGCGTCACAAGCGCGCGCGCAACCCCGTCCCGCCCGCCGCTTCACCGGCGAGTTCAGCCCCGCGGACGAGGAGAAGCAGCGCGGCGTGCGCCGCATGAAGGTGACGGCGACCGGCCTCCTCGTTCTTGTCGCGCTCGTCTACACCGCGGCGACCTGGGCGGGGCACTCCGGCGCGGGCGCGTGGGCCGGATACGTCGCGGCGGCGGCCGAGGCCGGCATGGTCGGCGCGATGGCGGACTGGTTCGCGGTCACGGCCCTCTTCCGCCGCCCGCTCGGCCTGCCCATCCCGCACACCGCGATCATCCCCACGAAGAAGGACCAACTCGGCGTCTCCCTCGGCGAGTTCGTCGGGGAGAACTTCCTCTCCGGGGACGTCGTACGCGACCGGCTGCGCGCGGTCGGCATCGCATCGAGGCTCGGCGCCTGGCTCGCCGAGCCCGAGCACGCCGACCGGGTCACGGCGGAGCTGGCGACGGCCCTCAGGGGCGCCCTCACCGTGCTGCGCGACTCCGACGTCCAGGCCGTCGTCGGCGAGGCCATCACCCGCCGCGCCGACAACGCCGAGATCGCGCCCGGCATCGGCAAGATGCTGGAGAAGGTCGTCGCCGACGGCGGCCACAAGCGCGTCGTCGACCTCGTGTGCACCCGCGCCCACGACTGGCTCGTCCTGCACTCCGACTCCGTCATGGACGCGGTGCAGGGCGGCGCCCCCGGCTGGACCCCCCGCTTCGTCGACAAGCGGGTCGGCGAGCGCGTCTACAAGGAACTCCTCCGCTTCGTCACCGAGATGCGGGACATGCCGGAGCACCCGGCACGCGGCGCCGTGGACCGCTTCCTGAAGGACTTCGCGGGCGACCTCCAGTCCGACACCGACACCCGCGCCCGGGTGGAGCGCCTGAAGTCCGAGGTGATCGGCCGCTCCGAGGTCCAGGACCTCATCGCCTCCACCTGGTCCGCGGTCCGCTCGATGATCGTGGCCGCCGCCGAGGACGAGCGCAGCGAGCTGCGGATGCGGGTACGGGCCTCGCTGCTCTCCCTCGGACAGCGGATGGCGACCGACCCCAAGGTGCAGGCCAAGGTCGACGGCTGGGTGGAGGGCGCGGCGGTGTACGTCGTGACGACGTACCGCGCCGAGATCACCTCCCTGATCACGGACACCGTCGCGGGCTGGGACGCCGAGCACACCTCCCGCAAGATCGAGGCGCACATCGGCCGCGACCTCCAGTTCATCCGGATCAACGGCACGGTGGTCGGATCGCTCGTCGGCCTGCTCATCCACACCGTCTCGCGCGCATTCGGGGCCTGACCGGGCAGGTCGGTGGTGCCGGACCGGCTTTCGGGGCACATGTACGACGTCCATCCCCTCAACGAGGAGGGCGTACATGTCCCTGGAGCACCAAAAGCCCGGCCCGCCGGCCACCGGCACCCTCAGCACCGCCGTCCCCGCCCGCCTCGACCGACTGCCCTGGTCGCGCTGGCACTGGATGGTGGTCATCGGACTCGGCACCGTCTGGATCCTGGACGGCCTCGAAGTCACCGTCGTCGGCAACATCGCGGGCCGCCTCTCGGAGTCCGGCAGCGGACTGCCGATCTCGTCCGCGCAGGTCACCGGCACGGCCGCCGCACTGTACGTGGCGGGCGCCTGTAGCGGAGCACTGTTCTTCGGCTGGCTCACCGACCGGTTCGGCCGCAAGAAGCTGTTCCTGCTGACCCTGGCCGTCTACCTGGTGGCGACGGCCCTCACCGCGCTCTCCTTCTCCACCTGGTGGTTCTTCCTCTTCCGCTTCTTCACCGGCTTCGGTATCGGCGGCGAGTACGCGGCCATCAACTCGGCCATCGACGAGCTGATCCCCTCCCGCTTCCGCGGCCGCGTCGACCTGATCATCAACGGCAGCTTCTGGCTCGGTGCGATCGGCGGCTCGCTCCTGTCGATCGTCGCGCTCGACACGGACCTGTTCGCGATGAACGTCGGCTGGCGCCTCACGTTCGCCCTCGGTGTCGTCCTCGGCCTGGTCATCCTCCTCGTCCGCCGCAACGTCCCCGAGAGCCCCCGCTGGCTGTTCATCCACGGCAGGGGAGAGGAGGCCGAAGCGCTCGTCACGGACGTCGAGAAGCAGGTGCGCGCCCAGCACGGCGGCGACGAACTCCCGCCGCCCGCGGGCGAGATCACCATTCGCCAGCGCAAGAGCATCGGCTTCCTGGAGATCGCCCGCACCGTCTTCCGCGACTACCCGCGCCGCACCACGCTCGGCCTCGCCCTCTTCATCGGGCAGGCGTTCCTCTACAACGCGGTCACGTTCGGCTTCGGCGCGATCCTCACCACCTTCTTCGACGTGCCGACAGGCTCGACCGGCTACTACTTCGCCGTCATCGCCGCCGGAAACTTCATGGGGCCCCTGCTGCTCGGCAAGCTCTTCGACACGGTCGGCCGCCGCATCATGATCTCGTCGACGTATCTGCTCTCCGGTGTGCTCCTCTTCGGCACGGCCTGGCTGTTCGACCAGGGCTCGCTGACCGCGACGACGCTGACGGCCTGCTGGTCGGTGGTCCTGTTCTTCGCCTCCGCCGGTGCATCCAGCGCGTACCTGACCGTCTCGGAGATCTTCCCGATGGAGACGCGCGCCATGGCGATCGCCTTCTTCTACGCGGTCGGCACGGCGGCGGGCGGCATCAGCGGGCCCCTGATCTTCGCCAAGCTCACCGAGAGCGGCAAGGTCGCCGACACGGTGCTCGCGTTCCAGATCGGCGCCTCACTCATGTGCCTGGCCGGCCTGGTCGCGGTGGCGTTCGCGGTGCGGGCCGAACAGCGCTCCCTGGAGGACGTGGCACGGCCCCTGTCGCAGGTGTGAGCGCCTTGTCCGAAGGCGCGGGGGCGCGGGGGCACGGGTGATCCGCACGGACCACGGCGCGGCCGTCGCCGCCGAGGCGGCGCGCCGCACGGTGGTCCCGCCGCACCGGGAGGACGGCCAGGCCCCGCCGCTTCCGGAAGGAGACGGACCGCACCCCGATGACGTGGCCGGCGCGCCAACGCCTCGATCGCGCCAGGGAATTGCTGGAGCGGAGGGATCTCACGGTCGACCGGGTGGCGGCGGAGACCGGCTTCGGCACCGGCGCCTCACCGCGCCGGCACTTCCAGACGGTGTTGGGCGTGTCGCCGGGGGCGTACCGGGCGACGTTCCGGGGACGATGAACCGCATGAGTGAGACTGAGGCGGAGACCGAGGCCGAGATGAACGAAGTCCGCAGGGCCGTACCGAACGTCGCGGTCGACGGCGAGGAGGACCTGGCCGCCAACCGCGCCTTCTACGGGGCGCTCGGCTTCGAGGAGGTCATGGACCTCGGCTGGGTGATGACGATGGCGTCACCCACGCACCCCACGGCCCAGATCAACTTCGTCGAACAGGGCGGACCCGCGCCGACGGTGCCGGACATGAGCGTCGAGGTGAGCGACGTCGACGCGGCGTACGCGGCCATGCTCGCCGCGGGCGCCGACATCGTCCGTGACCTGCGGGACGAGCAGTGGGGCGTGCGCCGCTTCTTCGTCCGCGACCCGCAGGGCAAGATCGTGAACGTCCTGGGTCACGCGCCCGTGGCCGGTGCCGACACGGGCCGGGGCGGAGCCTAAGCGGCGCGGCGGTCGGCGAGGACGTAGGAGGCGGCGGCCACGGCCCCGGCCACACCGAACACGGCCGGCCAGGCCCCGACCTTCTTGGCCAGCGGGTGCGACGCGGCGAACGCGGCGACGTACGCCCCGGTCAGCGCACCCGCGACCGCCCCACCCGCGTCCCGCTTCCACCGCGTGGCGGCGGCGGCCCCGGCGGCGGCGAGCACGACGCCGCCGAGCTGCCGCTTCCTGGTGAAACGGGCGGTGGCGTACCCGCCGACGAGCCCCGCGGCGGCGAGGGGGGCGGTAGGTGTACGGGTGGCGGCCATAAAACCCTCCGGGCAGGTCGGCAATGTCTCCGCTGACGTCGTACGACGCCGTTTGTGCGGCTACGAAGCTACGCCGCGGCCCGCGACATACGGCCGCGGCCCCCACCCCGCTCTCCACCCCTCGTACTCCGGCCTGCTTCCGTCGGCCTTCATTTCGTCGTCCTTCTTTCGTCGTCCTTCTTTCGTCGGCCTGCTTTCGTCGGGCTCAGCCGAACATGCCGGGCACGTAGTCACCGGCGGGCTGCTGCACGAGGACGTTGAGCCGGTTGTAGGCGTTGATGACGGCGATCAGCGAGACGAGGGCGGCGAGCTGGTCCTCGTCGTAGAACTTCGCGGCGTTGGCCCACACCTCGTCGCTGACGCCACCGGCCGCGTCGGCGAGCCGGGTCCCCTCCTCTGCCAGCTCCAGGGCGGCGCGCTCGGCGTCGGTGAAGACCTTGGCCTCGCGCCAGGCGGCGACGAGGTGGAGGCGCTGCGCGGTCTCCCCGGCGTGGGCGGCGTCCTTGGTGTGCATGTCGGTGCAGAAGCCACAGCCGTTGATCTGGCTGGCCCGGATCTTCACGAGCTCCTGCGTGGCGTGCGGCAGCCCGGAGTCGGAGACGACCTTCCCGGCCGAGTTGATGTACCGCATGAACTTGCCCGCGACCGCGTTCTCGAAGAGGTTGAGTCGAGCTTCCATGATGATCTCCCTGAGCCGTTCCGTCTGGTTACACCCCTCTGACGGAGCGGCTCGGAAAGATGTGACGGGAGTGCGACTGTGACCTGCGTCACGCGGGCTGGAGCGCCGCCGCCTCCCGGCACTCGGACGACCGGCAGCCGCCCGTCTCCTGCCCCCACGGCAACGGATCCCGGCACTCGGGACACTCGTAGACCTGCCGCCACGCCCGCTTGCGTTCGGGCCGCTTACGCGTGAGCCGATCGCCGACGAGCCGCGCGGCCGAGTACACCCTGTCCGGCAGCCCGGCGGTGACGGCGTCGATCACCTCGGCGGCCGACGCCCCGCGCTCCAGCCAGGCGACGACCTCCGGCACGAGCTCCCGCACCCCGCGCTCGGACAACCGCAGCCGCGCGTCGACGTCGCCGAGCCGCCACAGAATCCGGGCGCCTTCACCCTCACGGGCGGACGGCGCCGCGGCGGTCGGGGCTGCGGCGGTCGGGGCTGCGGCGGTCGGGGCCGGTGCGGCCGGAGTCTGTGCGGCCAGCGCCTGCGCGGGAGGGTAGGGAGGGTTCTTCTTCCCCTGGTTATAGGGGTTGTCCTTCCCGCGAGGGAAAAACCTGCCCGGTCCGCCGGTTCCCGGCCGACCGGGAACCGGCTCGGTGACAACGGGAGTTGGGGGCGCCGGGCGCGTGCCCGCCTGTGCAGGCTGCTGCGGAACCTCATACACATCAACACTGGACACGATGCGCCGGGTGGCGGGCTCCCGCGCGGTCCGGGTCACCCAATACCCCAGCTCCCGCAGCTCCTTGACGGCCTTGGCCACAGCGATCCGCCCCTGCGGAAACCCGTCGCTGAGGGTACGGACGTTGACCTGCGCGCCGCTGGGCAACGACAGGACGTAGACGAGGATGCCGCGCGCAGTATGCGACAGACGCGGGTCGCGGATGGCTTTGTTGGCGAGGACGGTGAAGTCCCGCTCATGGCGGGGCATACGATGAATGTGCATAGGGAGTTTGTGTCTCCTGGTGCCGGACCCCCGGAGGTTGCCGCCTCGCGGGGGTCGCCTGTGTGAAGTTCTGCGTGCGGGCGGTGACGCCCATTGTGCGGAGAGTGACACAGGTGGGTTGCGGGGAGCAAACTCTGGCCTACGCTCCCGATGTGCCTCACCGTTCGGTGCCTGTCAGGACAACTTGTGCTTACCGTGCGGTAGTGCGCGAGCCCATACCGCCTCGAACGCGGTGGAGCACATGCTGACCAGAGCGGCGTCGGTCGTGCGCTCCTCGTCCCCTTCCGGCGACAGCTCGCCATCACCGCTGAAGTGGAGGAACACCACCAGCCGGTCGTCGAACACCCAGAAATCGTTCCCCGGAACCATGAGATCCGAGGCGTACCGCCGCGGTAGCCATCGCACCTCCTCGCCGGCCCGCACGTTGGCATCCGTGACGTGATGCTCGAAACGGATGTAGTCCGATTCCGGTACCGAGCAGATCCGAGCCCGGCGAACTCGAACGCCGCGCCCGGTGGTCTCTGCCATCAGTCGCAACCAAGCGCGCGCGGCGGGGTCGTTGTCCTCGACCCGGTTACGCTCACCGGCCCGCCAGGCCTGGTAGCTCGGATCGGACTGCATGTACGCGTCCCGCATCTCAAGGTGCACTGCGGACCGCTCGGCCAGACGGAAGAGGTTACTGAACGTCGGCTTCGCCCCGGGCCTCCTTGCGACTGCTCGCGGCCGTGCCTCGTAGGGACGCATCACACTCCTACGTACTTGCACCAACTCGGAGACGCCGCGACGAAGCTCGACCACGCCGCCGCGGACAACCGGACCCGCGGCCCGTCTGATCGCTTGGAGTCCCGCACCAGCATTCCGTCCACGGTACGAGCGGTCTCCACACACTCGGTTCCACTGCCGCCGCTGTACGAGGACTTGAACCAGTGCGGCGCGTACGGCGCGGACATCAACACTCCCTGCTTATACGGTGGATGAGCTCCACAGAGGCCTCAGGTCCGAGGGCCTGGGCACTCAGATACTGGAACGCCAACCTATAGCGTTCGAGTTCTTTGGGCTTCTCCATGAACAGTCCTCCACCCAGGACATCCACGTATACGACATCCAGCTCTGGTGCAGGGCCGCCCAGGATGACGAAGCTGCCGACGGCCGCTGCGTGCGCTCCGCTCGCGAACGGGAGCACCTGCACCGTCACCTCGGGCCGATCCGCGGACTCCGCGAGACGGCGCAACTGCTCGCGCATGACGTCGCGCCCTCCGACGAGCCGACGCAGAGCGGCTTCATCGATCACGGCCCATAGGTGCGGAGGGTCCGGACGCAGCAACAACTCCTGGCGCTTCATGCGGATGTCGACCATGTGCTGTACCTCCTGCTCCGGACACCGCATCTCCGATGCGCGGTGGACGGCCTCGGAGTAGGCGCGGGTCTGGAGGAGGCCAGGGATGTACATGGAGGCGTAGTGGTCCTCGCGGACCGCCTCGTCCTCGAGTGTGAGCATGAGGTTCATGGACTGGGGGATGGGATCGGCCAGGGAGCGCCACCATCCCTGGATCTTCGCTCCCTTCGCGAGCTCGACCAGGGCAGCGCGTTCCTCGTCGGTCGCTCCGTACTCGCGGCATAGCGCGTCGACCACGGGCCACTTCACGCTGCCTTCCTTCGTTTCGTAACGGCTCAGGGTGGCCTTCGACGAGCCCACGCGCGCGCCCGCCTCGTCGAGGGTGAGCCCACCGCGCTCACGCAGGCGGCGCAGCTCGGCGCCGAGCTGGCGTCGGCGGGTCGTCGGTCCGACGGTCATGTCTGAGGCCTCTCTGTCGATCGCCTAGATCGTGCTGGTCAGAAGTGGGTGGGGGCAACAAGGCGTGCGCCGGGGGCGCATGAGCCGCGGTCTGCTCCCGCACCCCTCTTTGTGGGAGTTCCATTTTGGAAGTTCCATCGACACGCTGGGTGATGACGATGGAACGGTCGCAGGTGTGACCGCACAGAGAGGATCCCGCCATGTTCAACGGCAACGAGAACGACGATGCCCCTTCTGCCCGGCGGGTCCTGGCGTTCGAGGCGGTGCCGCTGGAGATGCGACGACTGCGGCATGAGGCGACCAGGCAGCTTGAGCGATGGTTGATCGACGACATCGTCGAGGAAGCGCAACTCGTGGTGACAGAACTCGCGACGAACGTTCTGCACCACGTGGGAGAGGGTGCGGCCGCCACCCTGATCCTGGAGGTGAGGGGCGGCTGGCTCCGTGTCGAGGTCCACGACAAGAGCCTTGTGATCCCATTGGTGACGCGGTCGGAGTGCGGCGACGAGTGCGGCCGGGGCTTGCACCTGATCGCTGCCCTCGTCGCGGAATGGGGAATTCTGCTGACGCAGGCGGGCAAGGCGGTGTGGTGTGAACTCGCGCTCCAGGAGCCGCACTTCGCGCGGGAGGCGCGGTCCGCCGAGTAAGTGCCGTATCAGGCGGGACGGCGGGGCCGTGGGGTGTGGACGCCCCACGGCCCGCTCGCGGTCAGCGTTCCACGTACTGAGAGAAGAACCCGATCTCGCGGAGTGCCTGAGGTGGATGAACTCGCGGAGCGGATGGGGGTCTAGCCGAGAGTCTTGTCGGTCCACTCACGAAACGTCTCGGACGTCTCAACGAACTCCACCGCGTTCAACTCCGGCCGCTCCCAGGGGTGGTGCTCAAGAATGAACGCCTCCAGCTCCGGATACTTGTCCGTACGGGTCTTGAGCAGGACGCGGTACTCCTCTCCTGTGCCGAACTCTCCGTCATGCCAGAAGGCGGAAACGACTGGCCCGATGACCTGAGCACCGGCGGCCAGTCGCCCCCTGACGACTGCCTCGACGAGTTGGACCGCCTCGTCCCGGGTGCTGGTGGCGGTGGCGACCTGGAGGTAGTTGGTCATGCGGGAACCCTAGGGGCGGCGCGGGGTGCGGGGTAGAGCCCGCCATGGTGCAAGGCGGGGTGCTCACGGACTCTACGGCTGTTTCCCAGGTGCTGTCTCGGATCTCCAGACCGGACCGTGCTGTTGGGGACAGGCTGGAGGCATGGGCCGCTCTACCGAGTGCGGACGGGTGTGCAGTGGAGGGATCTGCCTGAGCGGTTCGGTCCCTGGGGGACCGCCTATAGGCGTCATCGCCGCTGGTCGGCCGACGGCACCTGGAAGATGCTGCTGTCACGGATCCAGGCCGCCCAGGACGCGGCAAGTGAGATCGACTGGGACGTGTCGGTGGACTCCGCTTCAGTGCGAGCCCACCAGCATGCCGCCGGTGCGAGGAAGGCCCCGCCGGCTGCGGCCCCTCAAGTAGGGGGCCGCGCGGGGAGGAACCAACTCGATCCGGTCCTGCGGAAACTGACCGCTCGACTGGAGCAGGTGGTGGCATCGGCGAATGCCTGGGACGCTCCCGCGGCGGCTTCACCACCAAAATCCATCTCGCCGCCGACGGACGGTGCCGGCCGCCCCTCGCGCTCCGGCTGACTCCCGGCCACTATGCAGACGGCCCCCAACTCGAGCCCGTGTTGCGGCAGACAGCCGTACCCCGCGGCGGCCGGCCCACCGGGTTCGACAGCGAGCACTACAAGAAAAGCAACACCGTCGAACGTGCCGTCAACCGCCTGAAAGGCTTCCGTGCGGTCGCCACCCGCTACCTCGGCACCGTCACCCTCGCAGCACTCATCATCTGGCTCCGGTCCCGGCTTCTCAAGCGGGCGGCCGCCAGGAGGCAAGCTTCTCGAGGGTGGCCTCAGTGGGCATACCGAACCCCAAGGCCGTACTTAGGATATGCAGCGCGAGCTTGGGAGGCACAGCGTTGCCGATCTGCTGTGGGATGTCCCCGCCCGCCCAAGGATATGCGGCAGGGAATGACTGAAGCAGACCTGCCTCAGAGGCTGAGAAGCGCTCCAAATCGATGCCGTCCTTCACAACCCTGTTGCGAGAGATCTTCCCCGTGACCGTGGCTGCAGGGTGGTAGGAGTAGCGCTCTCCGCGGGCCTTCGGGTCACCGCCTGTGCCGTAGTTGGAGACCACTTTGAAGGGGCTGGGGCGATGCGGCAGGACATCGCCCATGGTGACCCATGGCTCGGGTTTGGAGCCGGGAGGCCAGCGCTCCTCGCCTTTTCGGTACGGCTGGTGTGTGGCTTCGGGGAGCTTGACGGCTTGTTCGGAGAGCCCGGTCAGCCCATCTCTACGGCTGGCGATGAGTACGGCTCGACGTCGAGTTTGAGGGACTCCGAACTGTTCTGTGCGCAGTATCCCAGTAGTTGCCCAGTACCCCTCATTGCGCAGCGCCTCGGCGTATTCCACCCAGACGGGAAGTACTGCTGGTACCTGTTCCAGAATGATTGCTTCGTAAGGGGAGAGTCGTTCATCGTCGATGGCTTTCAGAGCCCATCGAAGAGGCTCCAGGACCAGACCGGTCCGTTCATCTTCCATTTCTGCAAGGTCTAGATCGATATTCTGCGGAGCGTCGCGGTCAACTACTCGCTGAACGAATTTCAGTACATCGTCGAGCGCACGCCGTCCCGCACCATTGCCCGCCACGGTGAACGTCTGACAGGGAGGGCCGCCGGTAAGCACGTTGGCATTAGGGAAGTAAATAGGGTCCGAACTGCGAACGTCGCCGTGGACGGTCGGCAGCCCCGCCAGTTTTCGAGTTGCACAGGCATTGGCGTCGAATTCGATGCCAACGGTCGAGACTCCCAGCACGTCAGCCGCCACATCGAGGCCACCAGGTCCCGCAAAGAGGTCCACGATGTGGAAATCCGCAGGTTGGGGTGAATGTTGCTGAGTGCTGGTCATGGGGAGGAAGTGTAGCCGGCGCGGCAAGGTGCTCGGCCCCTTCCGCCAACCAGTGACAGGAAGGGACCGTCGAGGGGCCTCGTCAGCTCTTCAGGGCTGCGGCGATGGCAGTTCCGAGTGCCCTGCCGACCGGAGGCGGGCATGCCGGAGCGATCTGACGGAAGCGTGCGGTCTTCTTCCCTGTGATCGTCCACTCCTGCGGGAAGGACTGCAGGATGGCCGCTTGATCAACGGTGATCCTGAGCTTGGCCTGGCCGTCACCGTTGGGCCTCCAGTCGAAGTTGGGCTCGGGGACGTCGTTCCCGAGTGACAGGCCACAGATCCCCATGCGCGCCCACGCACGCTTCGAGCCGGTCTGTCCCAGGTCGGCACCGCCGTGTTTCTTGGATCCGCCGATCAGGGTGGGCGCGGGGCTTGTGGCTTGAGCAGCCCAATCTTCGGCGCCCTGCCACCCCTTGGACGACATTGACGGCAGTAGGGCCTCACCGAGAGATGTGTGCGATGTCACCGTGGGAGCCGGAGGCAGGAAGCTGTCGAAGTAGTCCTTCCTCAGCGCCACCAGAACGCCCTGCTTTCGGTCCTGGGGTACTCCGAAGTCAGCGGCATTCAGGACGAACCACTCGTACCGGTACCCGAGATGGTCCAACTCCTCATGAAATACGGCTCTTACGGATTCGAAACGTGGTGATTCCACCAGGTCCGGTGAGTTCTCGACCAGGAGGGCCTTGGGGCGGATAGGGTGAACCAGGAGCGCAGTGGCTTCCAGCAGCTTTACCTCTTCGTAGAGTTCCCCCTTTTTGGCGGCCGTTGCTGCGCTTACGCGAGGAAGTCCAGCAGAAAGCAGATCGACGTCGTAGCTCTCCTTGTGCTCGTCAGGAACGAAATCGATCAAATCCTCCTCGAGAATCTTCCATTCCGGCCGGTTCTCGCGAAGCGTGTTGCACGCGTCCTTGCTGTTGTCGACCAACAGTGCCGGAGTGAAACCCGCCTGCTCCAACCCCAGAGCAAGTCCGCCGCCTCCTGAGCATACGTCAACGAATCGCATTTCATCCCCCTCTTTCGTCTTCCTCGGATCAGTACTTCGCTGAATCAATAGAGGTGCTGGAATTATTTCCAGGGAACGTTTCTGCAGCCTCTTGGCTCAGTTCTTCCTGCCCCTTACGTGCGCGCCCTTGAAAAGTTCCTTGTACAGCTTCGCGAGTTCTTCCACAGATCGATACGGAACCGATCCATCCATTGGTCCTGTAGGGAGTCGTCCCGGGTCGTAGACACTGTCCAGGTGGCCACTTTCGACCCACTCCTGAAGGATGGAAGGGTCCCTGGGCTGGTCCGGCCCCAATCGCTCGTACATCAACGTGCTGTCGGCAGTGGTGACCGCACGCACCAGTCCATTGAGTTCTCGACCAGTGCGAATAGTCTCGTCCTCGAGAAGTTCCACCAGGGCCTGAGCGGTGGGCCGGTGACGACAGATGTTGAGGCGAAGGGCTGTGTTGAGAACGTCCTGATTCCGGCACGCGATTTCGACAGGTCTATAGTCTTCACCGTCACGGAATATCTCCGCTGCCCACCACAGGAGGGAGAAACTCTGCTTGTACCAGGGTCCACTGAATCGAGCGGCTTGACTGACTACCAGTCGGCCGTCCTTCTCTTTCCCCCACCGCCAACGCACGAAATCTGGGGCAACTCGCAGTGCGATGAAGTTCCACAACGCGGTGTCGACTGCCTCCGCCCTGGTGAGGCGCAGTGTGTAATGCAGGCGGGGAGCGAGCCAGGCATCGGAGGCGGAAGGTTTCTCATCACGGAAACGCGACATGGTTTCCTCGAGCAACCCCCGCAGGTCTGCGGCCTCCCACCGGGGTGATTCGTCTGCCGTCACGGTCGATCCGCGCACCAACATCTCGATTGGAAGGGGACCTCCGTCGAGCAGATTTCGAGTGACGGCCTTGTTCGCCACGGAGTCCGTGATTCGTCCGATCCTGGCGGGACATTCGAACGTCTTGGCCATTTCTACTTGTCACCCTTCTGGTTCGCCATACGACGCAGGTCCCGGAGCGTGGTCGTAACCTTTCGAGATTTGCGGGACTGGATTCCCGCTGCGTGCGCGACGAGCCGCTGGATATTCGTTCCGTCCTCGCCATTTATGCGGGCCTCGACGAGCACCGAGAGGGCTTCGTCGGCACCCATAGCAGGGAATATATCCGGGAGCATTTTCCGCAGAACGTCTTCCTGCCATCCGCCGGGCCACACCGGTTCGCCCTCAATGACCTCGCAGTAGTATGTGGCGGAGTTGAAAAGAGAAATCCAGGTCTCCGTGGCAATCTGAGAAGAGAGGACCTCGCGAACAAGCTTCTGTTCCTGCGTGGCGGCATTTTCGAGTACGCCTCGAAAGCCGTCCAAAGAGGAGTTGAGGCAAAGGACCGGCTCTCCTCCCTCGAAATCAAGAATCCAGGGGCTCTCCTTGAATTCTTTGAGGTGGTCGTTGGAAGGGTCGTCGAAGTCGAGCCACTTCATCTTGAGGGAGCGCTCTTCTGCGGGATTCCGGGTCTCGAAGTCGACTTGCCAGGGAAGTGTGGTGAATCCGATGAGTCGCCCCGGGACGCCGCCGTACTCCGCTACGATCTGAGCGTTGATCTGGCTTCGCCCTACATGTTCCAGTCGGTGAATCTCGATTTCACCGACCCAAGTGCCTGGTTCGCTCTCGCGCAGTTCGAACGCCTGATGGACTCTCGTTTTCCGGTTGGTGAGAACCGCCATGCACGAGACGCCGAGCCACGGCCCCCCCTTCAACTCGCGCGCGTCGACAGTTGCGGACACGTTCAGGCGGATTTCAGCCCAGTGCTTCGTTCCGGTTTCCAGATCATCCAGAGCAACGATCTGACCGCGGTCGTTCACGCGGCTGATGGGAACCGGCTTGTTCTCCACGAAGACTTTTTCCACACGGAGATTCACGTCGCTGCTGAGTACGGGATAGGGAAATGCAGTTCTCATGCGTCGAACTCCTTCGCGCGCCGCACGTCGACCGAGATCTGAGACATCGCCGCGTTCACCGGGTGACTTTCGGGATCGGTGACTCCGTGGAACTTGCCGCGCGTCGCCCCTTCTGCGAAGGCCAGATTCCCTTGCGACGTGAGGGAGCAGCCCTCGACCGGGGTGACGTCTTCCCACTCCACCGGGACCGCTCCCGCGGAACGGGAGAGGAACATGGGCGTAGCGGACAGGAGCCAGGGATCCTCGCGTTTGGGTAGCTTCACCGTCACCGCAACTCGCCAGGCTCCTTCGTCGTCCACATGCCCTTCGATGGCCTGGACCGTCGGGTAGCCCTGAGTGCGCGACAGCCGGGGACGGTCGAAACGTAGTAGGTCTCTGAGTACTTCTGGTCCCTCGCGTTGAGGCTCTTCCTGTTCGTTGCTGCGGAGGACCTCACGTACGCGCTGTTCCGCTTCCTTCTTGAAGTCAATGATCTTCTGGCGCGCACCTCGCTCGTACGTCGCGGTGAGGTCCTCAGTGCTCACCCAGTCGTTGTGGTCCGGCGGTTCGGCCGTGCGCAACATGAACTCGGCCGCTTCGGCGTCGGGCGACTCGCGTCGTGTCGCGGTGCCGGCGAGGAGAACTGCCTGGAACGGGCGGTGCCCGAGCGGCAGGTCGCCGACACGCTTTTGCTTCACCACCATGCGGGTGGCGCGCATGTAAGAGATCTGATCGGGGTTCGCTTCCTGCTCATCGGCGAGCGCCACAAGCAGGACAGCCTCGTGAATCCCAGGATCGATCGAGCTGGACTCGTCCTTCCGGCGCTTGAGTCCGAGCGGGACCACGGTCTCCAGAACCTGCGACCGGTCAGTGAGCTCGGAGACGGTTGTGCCGTCCAGGAAGGCCTTCACGGCCCGGGAGCGCGTCGGCTCGTAGACATGTGGGTCTATCACCTGTTCGTGCTTCACGACTGTGCCGTTACGGAAGGCGCTGACGGAAGCTCGAAGCTTGGGCTTTTCGAACTCGCCACCCACCATTGAGGCCCAGAAGTTGCGCGCGAGGCTCGACACCAGACGCTCGTGCATCTCGTCGAGTTCCTCGGCCTCGCCCGAGCCGTCGTAGGCGCCGACCACCAGGAACGAAGTTCCGGGGCGTGCGTCGTCCCGTTCCAGATAGAGGCGTTCGGTCGAATCCTTGTCGCTCCACCAAGAGTTGGAGGTGTGTTGAAGCCCTGGTGCCTCCACCCCGAACCATGCGGGGCCTGCGTAGTCCACACCGGCCATCCGGTGCCAGGGAAGCTCCAGGCGTCCGGTGACACGGCGCTCGGTGCGTCCGTCCTCGGGGATCGAAAGGGTGCTGCTGACGAGCACCAGTCCGAAACGACTGGCTGCCCAGAGCGCGGCTTTCCCCAGGCCGTAGGAGCCACCTGCGGAGCCGGCCTTCCCGCTGTCCAAGGTGCGCCTGACCACACGCGCGAAACGGCCGTCCTCGTACTCAGGGCCAGTGAGTCCGGACGCGTTGTAGTCGTCCACGCGGAGCAACACGAGTCGGCCGCTTCGCTTCAATTCATTCAGCCCGTCGAGCAGGACTCGACCGACCTTTTGCCGAGGGTCTGACGCTGCCTTCAAGTGAGGTTCCAGCCGATCCCACTGCACCGCGTCCAGGAAGTTCTGCAAGGTGGTGCCCGTGAGCTCGTGCAATATGTAGCGCACGGTCACGGGTTCGTCACCATCGCACTTCTCGTCGAGGCTGTTCTGAGTCGCCTCACGCGCCAGCACGTTCAGGCTCGGTGTGAAGGCGAAGGCTGCGGTGTTGCCGCCTTCGCGGCCGCCATCCTCCGGGGCCGGCCTGAATGCCCACGACGCCTCGTGGGCCGGAGACATCGGCGCGCGCCTGTTGACTGCGTCCTCGATCTCCACGCCCAGGGCCTCGGCGATCGCTGCGATCTTTTCGTACCGAGGCTCCGACCTGCCGTTGACCCACCCGTTGACGGCGGCTGCCGTGACGCCGGTCAGTTCGGCGAGCCGCTTCTGGCTCATGTTGCGCGAGGTCAGCAAGCGGCCCAACCAGGCGCTGAAGTCCTCTCCCAATTCGATCATGTCTCCGTTCGGTGCAGTTAATTGATCTTGGTCCGAGATAGTCTTCTTAAGTTGAAGCGGTCAAAATGGGGCATTCTGTAACGCCGTTCGACCTTTTCACTTGCCTTGAGCATACTAGTCGTGGAGTCTGGTGGGGCTGTAGTCGCGCGAACTTGCCAGTACTCCCGTACTGTGGCTTCACTCAAAGCCCCTGTGCGGCTTGCGAGTTGTGGGCGGGGCTCTGTCGGCTTGTTCCCAGAACGGGGCAAGGCGGGCATAAATGGACAATTTGCCGCTGTTGCAGAAAGGTTTACCCGTGTTAGGTGGGCGCGTGAGTTACGACGTCGAGGGTGTTCGGGACGGCCACTGGTCGTTCCAGGTTGTTCACAGTCCCGAGGGGGAGGTCGTCACGTTCGACATCGGGGAGCACACGGTCTCGTTCGCGCGGCACGAGGTGCTCGTCGAGTTGGAGTCCCAGGAGCCGCCCGTGTAACTGGTGGGGTGGCCTGACGGGGGGGCTCGAGGGAGTGTTCGCTGCCCGGCATCCCTGGCGGGCTGCTCCGGTGTGACGGAGCGGTGCGACGGTACCTGTACTGCAACTTCGCCTGAATCGGGGGAGATTTGTGGTTCTGGCGTGCGGCGTCGGTCGCTTGGTCGGCGATGCTCTCCGGCTGCGTCGCATGCTCCGGACACCCGTGCCAGAAGCGCCCGTCGAGGCGCATCGCGACTCCGGCTTTCGTGTACGCGATGTCCACCGACCGTCGTGGCATCGTCGGGATCTTCCATGTTGGCCAACTCGTCGCCGTCCCGCGGGAAGTGGATCACCACGTCCTTGGCGCCGGCGTCAATGGAGTTGTCCACGAGGTCGGCGATCGCGACCTCGAAGCCCCTGGCTGCTGAGCGCCTCCATGTACCGCGCGTCGGGCGGGAGGCGCTTGCTCCCTGCGGTGGGCACATCGAACTGCCAGTCCGTGGTCATTGCCTCGCCCCGCGGTAACTGCAATTTCGTGCGATCAATGGTGACGTTGGAGCACGATGTGGACAAGGGGGCCCAAGTCCTCATTACTGCTTGGGTCCAGGGGCGCCGGGCCGTGTGTTGCGGGCTTCGGAGATGGTCAGGGCCACGTCCGCCGGATCCTCGTGCTCCCAGAACCGCAGCACGGTCCAGCCTTCCTGCTCCAGGTGGCGGGTGGTCTCGCGGTCGCGGGCCATGTTCTTGTCGAGCTTGGTGCGCCACCATTCGGCGTTGGCCTTCGGTTTCGTCGCGTGCTGTGGGCAGCCGTGCCAGAAGCAGCCGTCCATGAAGACCGCGATTCTGTCTCTGCCGAAGGTGATGTCGATGGTGCGGCGTCGCATGCCGGGAACCGGGACGTTCAGGCGATAGCGCAGGCCCGCGGCGTGCAGAAGGCGTCGGACCGCCAGCTCGGGGGTGGTGTCGCGGGAGGCCTGGCGGCGCATGCGGGCCGAGACGGCAGCGGAGGAAGGGATGGGGCGGGACACACCAGCATTGTGCCGAAGGAGTCCCGCCGCGTGCCGTGCGTCCCCGGTGTCAGGCGCCGGCCCCATGACACTCCAAGTAAGCCGCCCCCGCCCCGCACCAACACACCCCGCCCGCCTCCGGCGGCCAAGCCACAGCCCGCCCCCGTGCCGCCAGCGTCGTCGCGTACTGGGGGAGCAGGGACGCGTCCTCCGGGGACGAGGCCTCGGACGCTGCGAAGGCCTCGTAGGACGGGACCGTGCCCGTGACGATGCCCAGGTTGCCCGTGCCGGACGCGGCGAGTTCGCGTAGCGATGCCTCTATTGACGCCAAGTGGGCTTCGTAGGAGGGGTATTCGGTGGTGAGGGACGGGTACGCCGCCAGGAGTTCCGCGTATTCGGAGGACGGCCAGTGCAGTACCGCCACCGGGAACGGGCGGGACAGGGCCTCGCGGAACGAGCCGAGTTCCGCGTGGAGGCGGTCGATCTCGGCGCGGAGTTCCGCCGGGTTGTTCGAGCCGAGGGCCCACAGGCGCTTCGGGTCGTGGAGTTCGTCGAGGGAGACGGCCGTGCGGTTGACGCGGTCGGCCAGGGCGTCCCACGCGTCGTGGTCGGCGCCCAGCAGGCGGCGGACGCGGTGGCGGCCGAGGATCAGGGGGTGCTTCGCGTAGGCCGCCTCGCCCGCGTCGCGCTCCGACTCCGGGATGAGGAGTTCGAGGGCCTCGGTGAACGTCTCGTGCGCCGGTTCCAGCTCGTCGTGTGCTTCCAGGGACTCCGCGATGATCACCCAGGGTGCCGGGTCGCGCGGGGCCGACGCGCGCAGGCCCGCGATGATCGCCTGGGCCTCGGCCTCGTGGCCGTACTCCCAGAGGTTCGCGGCCTTGAGGGCGCGGATCAGGGCCGGGTCGTGTACGTCCGGTGCGGCCAGCAGGGCGTCGTAGTGGGCGGTGGCGCGGTCGCGGACATCGGCCAGTTCGTAATGGGCGGCTGCCTGGAGGAGCAGCGCTTCCGCGTCCTCGGGGTACATGGCCGCCGTGCGTTCCAGGCGCTCGGCTTCCGCTACGTGGTCGGCGTGCTCGTTCTCGGCGGGCGTGGCAGGCGTGTCGGGGCGCATGGAGGACACGGTACTGCCGGACGGGCCGGGTGGGAGCGCCCCTGGCGGGCGCTGTGCGGGGGCTTGTTCGAACAGGGCTCGACCCCCGGCTCCGGTGGGGTGGCGGGGGCGGTTCCTGTCCCGGCTCGTGTCAGCGCCCTGGATAGTTGTGGCCCCGCGATCTATCTTGCGCGCGTGCCGCAGCGTACGTACCGACACGGCGGACCCCGCATCGTGGCCCAGGGGCGGCGAGCCGGGCGGGTGTCCCTGCGGCGTGTGCTCTGGAGCGGCGCCGAGGTCGCCGTCACGCTCGGGGTCGTGCTGCTCCTGCTCGTCGTGCACCAACTGTGGTGGACCAACCGGCAGGCCAAGGCCGACGCCCGGGACGAGGTGCGGGCCCTGGAGCGGCAGTGGGAGGGAGCGGGGGAGGGGGAAGGGGGGCTCGGCGCGGGGGTCGGCGACCCGGGCACCGTGGGCACCGACGGCGGCGGAGATCCGGACGACCTCGACCCCAGCGACCCCCATGACGCCCCGCGCGACCGGTCGGCCGACTCCGGGGGGCCCGGCACGCGCGGGCGCGCCGCCACCCCGCCCCGCCACGACCAGGCCTACGCGATCCTCGCCATCCCCCGCCTCGGCCTGCGCGTCCCCGTCGCCCAGGGCATCAGCAAGGCGCACGTCCTCGACCACGGCTACGCCGGTCACTACCCGGGCACCGCGCAGCCGGGCCGCGCCGGGAACTTCGCGGTCGCCGGGCACCGCAACACCCACGGGGAACCGTTCCGGTACATCGACCGGCTGCGGCGCGGTGACACCCTCACCGTGCGGACCGGGGACGCCACCTACACGTACGTCGTCGACCAGAGGCTGCGGCAGACGTCCGCCGGGGACGCGGGGGTCATCGGGGCGGTGCCGCGCAGCCGCGTCGTGCCGGGCGCCGGATACAGCGAACCTGGGTACTACCTCACCCTCACCACCTGCACGCCCGAGTTCACGTCCAGGTACCGGCTCGTGGTGTGGGGGAAGCTGAGCCGGATGACGCCCCGATAGGCTCGGCGCCCGTGATCAACCGACGGCCCCATCTGCTCTGGCTCCTCGTGCCCTTCGCGCTGTACATCGGCGCGCTCCCGTTCGTGAACCGCGTCGAACCCGTCGTGCTCGGGCTGCCGTTACTCTTCGTCTGGCTGCTCGCCGCGACCCTCCTCACGCCCGTCGCCGTCTGGCTGACCTGGCGCGGGGACCGCAGGGCGCGCGCGGGCAAGGGGGTGCGGTCATGAGTGACGCGGCCGTCGCCACCACTCTCTTCGGCGTCTTCATGGTCGCCACCGTCGGTCTCGGGCTGCTCGCCGTGCGCGGCAAGGGCAAGGGCGGCGGGCTCACCGAGTGGTCCGTGGGCGGGCGCTCGCTCGGGGCGGTGTTCATCTGGGTGCTGATGGCGGGCGAGGGGTACACCAGCTTCAGCTATCTCGGTGCCGCCGGGTGGGGGTACAACTTCGGCGCCCCCGTCCTCTACGTCGTCGCGTACATGTCCTGCGGATACGCCGTCGGCTACGTCGTCGGGCCGATGCTCTGGGCGTACGCGCGACAACACGGCCTCGTCAGCATCACCGACATGGTCGCGCACCGGTTCGGCCGGCCGTGGCTGGGCGCCGGGGTGGCGATCCTCGTCACCGTGTTCCTGCTGCCCTACATCCAGTTGCAGCTCACGGGGATGGGCGTCGTCGTCTCGACCATCTCCTACGGTTCCATCAGCCTGAACTGGGCCTATTTCATCGGCTTCGTCGTCACCACGGCCTTCGTGGTGGTGAGCGGGCTGCGCGGCAGCGCCTGGGTGTCGGTGCTGAAGGACCTGCTCGTCATCGTCACGCTCGCCTTCCTCGCGCTGTATGTCCCGGTCCACTACTTCGACGGGTACGGCGATTTCCTCGGGCGGCTCGTCGACGAGAAGAGTGCCTGGCTGACACTGCCCGGCAGCGGCGGATCCCCGTACGGGGAGGGGTGGTTCGCGACGACCACGTTCCTCAACGCCCTCACCGTGGTCATCTTCCCCACCACCGTCGCCGGATATCTGGGCGCGCGCAGCGCCGACGGGCTGCGGCGCAACGCGATGTGGCTGCCCGCGTACAACATCCTGCTGTTCGTGCCGATGCTGCTGGGCATGGCGGCCCTCTTCGTGGTGCCCGGCCTGACCGGCGCCGGTTCGAACCTCGCCCTCTTCGAACTCGTCGTCGACTCGCTGCCCGCCTGGGGCGTCGGCGTCATCGGGGTCGCGGCGGCCCTGTCGTCGATCGTGCCGATGGCCGTGTTCATGCTGGTCATCGGCACGATGTGGGGGAGCAGCGTCCTCTCGCTCGTACCACGGTGGCGGGAGTCGTCGCAGGCGCAGAAGGCCGGGTCGCAGGTCGTGGTCGTCCTCGCCGGGTCCCTCGCGCTCGTCCTCACCTATGCCGCGCCGAACACCCTGGTGCGGCTCTCTCTCATCTCGTACGAGGGCATGGCGCAGCTCGTGCCGATGCTCCTTGTGGGTCTGGTGTGGCGGCGGCTGAGCCTCGTCGGCGCGCTGAGCGGGCTCGCCGTGGGGGTCGCGGTCGTGTGCGGGCTCGTGTTCGGCGGGCACGACCCGGTCCTCGGGATGAACGCCGGGATCGTCGCCCTCGCCGCCAATCTCGCGGTCACGCTCGTCGTGACGTACGTGTGCCCGGCCGACCGCGACGAACGGCCGGACGGCGACGTACTCGCCCGGGATCCCCTCGATGAGCCGGACGGTGTGCCTGTATAACTGGCAGGGACGAACGAACGGTCCGACACGGAAACCGACACGGACACGGACACGGACACGTTCACGGCATCGGAGAGGAGGCGCGGCGCATGCCCGGGACCCGGACCCGTAGGAAGACGTGGTCGGCTGCCTTGCGCCCCGCCGCGCTGCTGCTCCTCCTCCTGATCGAGACCGTCCTCGTCGACACCGGCAGCCTCGCCGGGGCCGTCGCGCTCGCCGCGACCGCCGCCGCCGGGTCCGCCCTCGCCGCCTGCTCCCTGCTCGGCGCGCGCTCCGCGCCCGCCGTGCCGCCGACCCGCGTGCGCACGGCGATCAGGGACCGCGAGCACCGTACGGCCTTCCTGCCGCAGCGCGATCCCGACGCGTCGGGACGCACCAGGCCCCGAGCGCCCGGACGCCTCGTCCCGGCGTCCTGCTGATCCAGCCCTCCTTCCGCCGTTCCGGCCGGGCCGGTCACCGCGGGACGTCACGCCGAACTCCCTGCTGACCCCCGGCACGTTCCGGCACGACGAGACCCTCGGAGGGCTCACCCATGTCGTCCTTCATGTCCGTTTTCGCGAGCCTGGTCGCGCACCTCGCCGACCTGCTCGACCCGCTGTTCCACACCTCGGCCACCGCCGCCGCGATCATCCTGTTCACCGCGCTCGTACGCCTCCTCGTCCACCCCCTCTCACGCGCCGGGGCCCGCGGCCAGCGCGACCGCCTCAAGCTCCAGCCGCGCATCGCGGAACTGCGCAAGAAGCACAAGAAGAGTCCCGAGGCGCTGCAAAAGGCGATCATGGAGCTGCACCGCGAGGAGAAGGTGTCCCCGCTCTCCGGCTGCCTGCCCATGCTGTTCCAGATGCCGGCGTTCTTCCTCCTGTACCACCTGTTCTCCAGCGACAGCATCGGCGGCGAGCCCAACGCCCTGCTCGGCCACACCCTCGGCGCGGCCCCGCTGAACGAGCGCTTCAAGGACGCGCTCGCGCACGGCGGACCGTTCGGGGAGCAGGGGCTCGTGTACGTGGCGTTGTTCGTGCTCGTGGCGGCCGTGGCGACCTTCAACTACCGGCGTACGAAGCGGCAGATGGCCCTGTCCGCGGCAGCCGCCCCCACGCCCGCCGCCGACCAGCGGATGCCGGGCGCGGGTGCCATGGCGGCCATGGGCAAGTACATGCCGCTGATGTCCTTCATGACGCTGTTCACCGTAGGCGCGGTGCCGCTCGCCGCCGCGCTGTACGTCGTCACGTCCACCACGTGGAGCGCCGTCGAGCGGGCCGTCCTGTACCGGGACATGCCGTACGGGGCCGGGGCGGCGGCGCCCGCGCTCTGACGCGGGGCGCCGTGGGTCCTCTCGGGGCACCTCCGGGTCCACTCCGTGAACGGGGTATTGCGGAGTGGACCCCGAACTTGGAGGATCAACCAGACCTCCGATGGCTTTAGGCCGCACCGGGCCATGGAGGCTCCTCCAGAACCGAGGGAGTTACCCCATGAAGCTGCTGCGAGTCGGTCCGGCCGGAGCCGAGCGCCCCGCGCTCCTGGACGCCGACGGCACCCTGCGGGACCTGTCGGGCCTCGTGCCGGACATCGACGGCACGCTGCTCGCGGACGACGCCGCGCTCGACCGGGTCCGCTCCGCCGCCGCCTCCGGCGAGCTGCCCGTCCTGGACGCCGCGGGCCTGCGCGTGGGCCCGCCGGTCGCCCGTATCGGCAAGGTCGTCTGCATCGGCCTCAACTACCACGACCACGCCGCGGAGACCGGGGCCGAGCCGCCCGCCGAGCCCGTCATCTTCTTCAAGGCGGCCGACACGGTCGTCGGCCCGGACGACACCGTGCTCGTGCCGCGCGGCTCCGTCAAGACGGACTGGGAGGTGGAGCTGGCCGTGGTCATCGGACGTACGGCCCGCTACGCGGAGTCCCAGGAGGCGGCGCTCGCCTGCGTCGCCGGGTACGCGGTCGCCCATGACGTGTCGGAACGCGAGTTCCAGATCGAGCGCGGCGGCACCTGGGACAAGGGCAAGAACTGCGAGACGTTCAACCCGCTCGGGCCGTGGCTCGTCACCGCCGACGAGGTCCCCGACCCGCAGGCGCTCGGCCTCAAGCTGTGGGTCAACGGTGACCTGAAGCAGAACGGCACCACGGCCGAGCAGATCTTCTCCGTGGCCGAGGTGGTGCGCTACGTCAGCCAGTTCATGACGCTGTACCCGGGCGATGTCATCAACACGGGCACCCCGGCGGGCGTCGCCATGGGGCAGCCCGAGCCCAAGCCGTATCTCCGGGCCGGTGACGTGGTGGAGCTGGAGATCGACGGGCTCGGGCGGCAGCGGCAGGAGCTGAAGTCCGCCTAGGCCTGTCTTCACACTCCCGTCGTCGCCCGGAGGGCGATCGCGCGGCGTCTGGTGCGTGTTCTGGGGCTCCCCCCCCGGCCGAAGGCTGGGGAGTGCCGGGTGCAAGGCCTCGTACTGGACGTACGTGGCCTTGTGCCCGGTGCGGCGAGTCGGGGTCCCCCCGTGCTCGGAGAGCTTGGGGAGCGTGCCAGACGTCGCGGGGCTGGGGGCACCTCCCGGCCGGAGGCTGGGGGGAGGGAGTGTGAAGACAGGCCCTGGCGCCCGGCGCTGTCAGGTGCCCGACGTGAAGCGGGTCAGCGCCTCCACCACCAGCGCGTGGTCCTCGATCTGGGGAAGGCCGGACACGACGACCGTGCCGACGAATCCCGCGCCGCTCATGCGGAGCGGGAACGCGCCACCGTGGGCCGCGTAGGCGTCCGGGTCCAGGCGGGAGGAGTCCTCGAACGTCGTGCCCTTGGCGCGGAAACGGCTGCCCACCAGGTACGAGGAGGCGTGGTAGCGCTCCACGACGCGGCGCTTGCGGGCGATCCACGCGTCGTTGTCCGGCGTCGAGCCGGGCAGCGCCGCGTGGAACAACTGCTGCCCGCCGCATGTGATGTCGATCGCGACCGGTGCCTGCCGCTCGCGCGCCAGCTCGACCAGGAGCGTCCCGAGCGCCCACGCGTCCTCGTACGTGAACGAGGGCAGGACCAGGGTGCGCTCCTGCTCCTCCAGCGTCGGGATGTCCGGGGTGGCGGTCTTCTCCGGGGCGCTCACAGCGTCACCGTCACACCGTCGCGGGCCGAGCGGCGGGCCGCCTCCAGCACGTCGAGCGCGTCGGCGGCCTGCGTGGCGGGCACCGGGTTCGGGGCGCCGTCGCGCAGGGCCGCGGTGACAGCGGCGTAGTAGGCGGGGTAGTCGCCGTCGAGCGTGGGCTGCGGGCGGCCACCGCCGGTCAGCGGGGACTCCCCGGAGCCGACCCGGCCCCAGAGCGACTCGGGCTCCACACCCCACGGCTTGCCGGTCACCGGGCGCTCACCCTCGCGCAGGGCGGCCTCCTGCGGGTCGAGGCCGTACTTCACGTACCCGGCACGGGATCCGAGGACGCGGAAGCGGGGGCCGAGCTGGGCCGTGGTGGCGGAGACGTAGAGGTGGGAGCGGACCCCGTTCGCGTGCGTGATCGCGATGAACGTGTCGTCGTCCGCCTCCGCGCCCGCCCGGCGCACGTCCGACTCCGCGTAGACGGAGGCGGGCGGGCCGAAGAGGACCAGGGCCTGGTCGACGACATGGCTGCCGAGGTCGTAGAGCAGGCCGCCGATCTCCTGCGGGTCGCCGGACTCGCGCCAGCCGCCCTTGGGCTGCGGACGCCAGCGCTCGAAGCGGGACTCGAAGCGGTACACGTCGCCCAGGTCGCCGCCGTCGAGGAGGGATGCGAGGGTGAGGAAGTCGTTGTCCCAGCGGCGGTTCTGGAAGACGGAGAGGAGCAGGCCGCGCTCGTCGGCCAGCGTCGCGAGCTCGCGGGCCTCGGCCGCCGTGCCCGCCACCGGCTTGTCGACGACGACCGGCAGGCCCGCCCCCAGGGCGGCTGTCGCGATCGCCACGTGCGTCTTGTTCGGGGAGGCGATGACGATGAGGTCGAGGTCGTCGGCCCGCTCCCACAGCTCGTCCGGCGACGCCGCGAAGCGCAGCCCGTCACCGTGCTCGGCACGGGCCTGGGCCTGCCGCTCCGGGTTCGAGGTGACGACCGTGTCGAGCGTCAGGCCCTCGGTCGCGGCGATCAGCGGGGCGTGGAAGACGGAGCCCGCCAGGCCGTAGCCGACGAGGCCCACCTTGAGCGGGGAGCGGTTACCAGTCATGCATCCACTTAAGCAACGGTGTTGCCAAAGTGCAAGCGCGGGGGACAATGGACAGGTGAACACCCACGTAAGGCCCACCGCGGGCGTGAACCTGACCGCCCTGCGCGGGCACAACGCCGCCCTCGTGCTCGACCTGCTGCGCACGGCGGGCGAGGCCGGCATCAGCCGCCTGGAGATCGCCGAGCGCACCGGCCTGACCCCGCAGGCCGTCAGCAAGATCACGGCCCGGCTTCGCGGTGAAGGGCTCGCCGTGGAGGCGGGCCGCCGGGCCTCCACCGGCGGCAAGCCGCGCACCGTGCTGCGCCTGGTGGCGGGCGCCGGGTACGCGGTCGGCCTGCACCTGGACCGCGACGAGCTGCGCGCCGTCCTGACCGACCTGGCCGGCACGGTCGTCGCCGCCCGCTGCTCCCCGCTCGACCTCGGCGCGGGCGCCGACGCGGTCCTCTCCGCCACCGCCTGCGAGGTGGACGCGCTGCTCGACGCGGGCGCGGCTGCCTCTGGCCGCGGAGCAGAGGCCCGGGGCGAGGGGAAGGGCGGCGCGGCCGTGCTCGGCGTGGGTGTCGCCGTGCCGGGCCCGCTCGACCATGCCGACGGGGTGCTGCACCGGGTCACCGGGTTTCCGCAGTGGGACGGGTTCCCGCTGCGGGACGCGCTCGCCGAGCGGCTGGGACTCCCCGTCGTCGTCGACAAGGACACGAACGCGGCGGCGCTCGGCCTCGCCCTCGAAGGCGCCGCGGGAGACGGCGAGCGCTCCTTCGCCTACCTCCACCTCGGCACCGGGCTCGGCGCGGGGCTCGTGCTCGGCGGCGCGCTCTACCGCGGGGCGCGCACCGGGGCGGGCGAGTTCGGCCACCAGGTCATCCAGTTGGACGGCCCGCTGTGCGACTGCGGCAACCGCGGCTGCGTCGAGGCGCTGTGCCTGGCGGCGGTCGCGGGGGCCACGGACGGCGACGACGCCGATCACGGCTCTGGTCTCGACGAGGCCGCGCGGGTGCTCGGGGAGGGCGCCGGGAACCTGGTCGGTCTGCTCGACATCGACGCGGTGCTGCTGGGCGGCCGGACCGTCCTCGCCGCCGAGGAGCGGTTCGTACGCGGTGTGGCCCGGGTGCTCGACGCCCGCGCGCGGCGCGAGGGCGGCGGCCCCCCGGTACCGGTACGCGCCGCGCCCGGCGGGGCGACCCTGGTCGTCGAAGGCGCCGCGCAACTGATCCTCGCCCCCCTCTTCGGGCGCGGGCGAGCGGCCTCACCGAGCTGAGCGCCGCCGCAACCCGAACCGGCCCGAAAGTGAGCTGATCGTGGGGGATTCGGCGGCCATCGGGCCGTACGCGGCCGTGTCCCGGCCGCCGTGCCGGGCGTCCGTGGCAGATTCCTGGGCCACGGCCGTCGTGCCCGCGGGACCGCGCCGGTCGTCCGACTCCGCGACCAGCAAAGGCCCTTCATGCGTCTGCGCCGCACGATCGCCACCGCCGCACACCTCACCGCCGCCGCCACCGTCGCCCTCCTGCCCGCGGGACCCGCCTCGGCGTACGCGGGGCACGCGCTCCGGGCGGACCGAGCCGGGCAGGCGTGCCAGGCCGCGGCGGACGGCCGTGACTTCCCGATCGCGACCAAGATCCACGAGGCGCCGCCGACCGTCTACCGCGCGGGCGGCGACCGCCGGACCTGGGCGCTCGACCTCACCAACACGACCCGCGTCGGCTGCGGCGCCCTCCACTCCGTCCTCGTCCTCGCCGACCGGCGCCACCGGTTGCGGTCCGCGCAGATCCGGCTGGAGTTCTCCGACGGCACGCGCTGGCGCCCGGTGCGGTTCGAGAAGACCGGCCACGGGGACCACGTCGGCGTCCTCGACGACGGCTTCCCGGGGTTCTCGGTCGGCCCGCGCCAGAAGGTCACCGTGCGGGTCCGGCTCGCGTTCACCCCCGACACCCTGCCGGGCCGCGTCGTCGCCACCGCCGCCCTCGTCCAGCGCCGGGGGGACGACGGCGACTGGGTGGGGGAGTCCGACGACTACCCCTTCGACATCGTCGCGGCCGATGGCGATGGCGATGACGGTGGTGGTGACGGCGACGGCGACGGCGAGGGCGACGCGGGTGGTGACGGTGGCGACGACGCGACCGGGCCGGGCCGGACCGTCGCCGGGCAACTCGCCGAGACGGGTCGCAGCCGCGCGCTGATCGGCCTGGGCATCATGTCCGGTGCCCTCCTCGTCGGCGGCGGCGCTCTGGTCGTGGGAGCCAGGCGTCTGCGCGGCGAGCAGCGCTGAGGGGATGGCGCCGAGCGGGTCGAGTGGGTTGTGTGGCGTCGGTGTGGGCGTCACGTCCGGCGCCCTTCTCGTCGGCGGCGGCGCTCTGGTCGTGGGAGCCAGGCGTCTGCGCGGCGAGCAGCGCTGAGGGGATGGTGCCGAGCGCGTCGAGCGGGTTGTGCGGCGTCGGCCTGGGCATCACGTCCGGCGTCCTTCTCGTCGGCGGCGGCGCTCTGGTCGTGGGAGCCAGGCGTCTGCGCGGCGAGCAGCGCTGAGGGGACGGCGCCGAGCGGGTCGAGTGGGTTGTGTGGCGTCGGTGTGGGCGTCACGTCCGGCGCCCTTCTCGTCGGCGGCGGCGCTCTGGTCGTGGGAGCCAGGCGTCTGCGCGGCGAGCAGCGCTGAGAGGACGGCGTCGAGCGGGTCGAGCGGGTTGTGCGGCGCGGGCCTGGGTATCACGTCCGGCGCCCTTCTCGTCGGCGGCGGCGTCCTGGTCGTGGGAGCCAGGCGTCTGCGCGGCGAGCAGCGCTGAGGGGATGGCGCCGAGCGCGTCGAGTGGGTTGTGTGGCGTCGGCCTGGGCGGCACGTCCTGTGCCCTTCTCGGCGGCGGCGGCGCTCTGGTCGTGGGAGCCAGGCGTCTGCGCGGCGAGCAGCGCTGAGAGGACGGCGCCGAGCGCGTCGAGTGGGTTGTGTGGCGTCGGCCTGGGCATCACGTCCGGCGCCCTCCTCGTCGGCGGCTGGGCCGCACTCGCGGCGGCGGCCCTGCGCGACCGGGGACGCCGCGCCATGGACGCCCTGTTCATGCTGCCGGTCGCCGTACCGTCCGTGGTCGTCGGCCTCGCCGTGCTCGTCGCGTTCAGCAAGCCGCCGATGCTCCTCAACGGCACCCGCTGGATCGTCGTCATCGCCCACACCGTCCTCGTCACCGCCTTCGCCCACCAGTCGGTCTCGGCCGCCGTCACCCGGCTCGACCCGGCGTACGAACAGGCCGCGGCCTCCCTCGGCGCCCGCCCCGCGTACGTCCTGTGGAAGGTCAGACTCCCGCTGCTGCTGCCCTCCCTGAACGCCGCCGCGGGCCTCTGCTTCGCCCTGTCCATGGGCGAGTTGAGCGCCACGATGATGCTCTACCCCCCGGACTGGATGCCGCTGCCGGTACAGATCTACGCGATCACCGACCGGGGCGCACTGTTCACCGGATCCGCAATCGCGGTGACCCTCATGGCCGCGACGCTCCTCGTGCTGCTCGCCGTCGCACGGCTGCGTACCAAAGCCTCGTACCGCTGACGCACCCCAACGCCCCTGCTCTCGCTAGGAGTTCACCTCGCCATGCGCACCAACACGCTCACCGCGGTCGCCGCCGCCACCGGCAGCCTCCTGCTCGCGACCGGCCTCACGGCCTGCGGCGGCAGCTCCTCGGCCGCCGACGAGAAGACCGTCACCGTATACAGCGCCGACGGTCTCAAGGGTGAGAACGGCGACGGCTGGTACGACCGGGTCTTCAAGGACTTCACAAGGAAGACCGGCATCAAGGTCGAGTACGTCGAGGGCGGCTCCGGCGAAATGGTGCAACGCGCCGTCCGGGAGAAGTCCCACACCCAGGCGGACGTCCTCGTCACCCTGCCCCCCTTCATCCAACAGGCCGCTGAAAAGCACCTGTTGGCCTCCTACGCGCCCGCGGGCGCCGACCGGGTCGACAGCGCCGACAAGGCCGCCGACGGTACCTGGACCTCCGTCGTCAACAACTACTTCGGCTTCATCCACAACAAGAAGGAGCTGAAAACGGCGCCCACCACGTGGGAGGAGCTGCTCGACGCGAAGTACAAGAACAAGCTCCAGTACTCCACACCGGGCGTCGCGGGCGACGGCACCGCCGTCCTCGTCAAGGCCATGCACGACTTCGGCGGCACACAGCAGGCCATGGACTACCTGAAGAAGCTCCAGGCCAACAACGTCGGCCCGTCCGCGTCCACCGGCAAGCTCGCCCCCAAGGTCGACAAGGGCGAACTCCTCGTCGCCAACGGCGATGTGCAGATGAACCACGCCCGGTCCAAGGACATGCCCCACCTCGGCATCTGGTTCCCGAGGGCGAGCGGCGGCAGGCCGACCACCTTCGCCCTCCCGTACGCGGCCGGCCTCGTGAAGAACGCCCCGCACACCGCGAACGGCAAGAAGCTCCTCGACTTCATGCTGGCCACCGAGCAGCAGCAGGAGGTCAGCGCCATCGGCGGCGGCTTCGCGGCCCGCACCGACGTCAAGGCCACGGACGAGAACGCCCGCGCACTCGCCAAGATCATGGACGGCGTCGAGATCTTCGAACCGGACTGGAACGACATGGCCGCCCACCTCCGGTCCTACGTGCAGGACTGGAAGTCCGCGACCGGCGGCTAAGGCCTGTGTGACCCCTCACCCGAAGACAGGGAAGAAATGTCCCATCACGGCATGTCCCGCCGCACGCTCCTCGCCGCCGCGGTCACCGGAGCCGCCACGCTCACCGTGGCCGGTCCGCGGGCAGGCACCGCACTCGCCGCAGCCAGGACCCCGAAGGTGCTGGTCATCGGCCTCGACGGCACGCTGCTCAACAGGATCAAGGACGCCGACGCACCCCGCCTCAAGGCGCTGATGGCGGCGGGCACGACCGCCCCCAGCTCGATCTACGCCGACCCGATGGCGCCCACCATGTCGGGCCCCGGCTGGTCGACGCTGATCACCGGCGTCTGGCCCGACAAGCACAACGTGAAGGACAACACCTTCACCGGCCACAGGTTCGCGCGGTACCCGGACTTCCTCACCCGTGCCGAGACCGCGAAGCCGGACCTGACGACGTACGCCGTCTCCTCCTGGGCACCGCTCACGGACACGGTCTTCTCGGCCGCGGTCGACACCCGCGTCTCCACACCGAGCGCGGAGTACGACACCGGCACCACCGGCCGGGCCGTCGCCCGGCTCCGCGACGCCGACCCGGACGCGGTCTTCGTCCAGCTCGACAACGTCGACCACGCGGGCCACACCTACGGCGCCGCGAGCAGGCAGTACCTCGACGCGATCCACGGCGTCGACACCCAGGTGGGGCAGATGGTCGACGCCGTCGCCTCCCGGCCCACGTACGGGAGTGAGGACTGGCTGATCCTCGTCACCGCCGACCACGGGCACACCGACGCGGGCGGCCACGGCGGTTCGACCTGGCCCGAGCGGCAGACGTTCCTGATCGCCGTCGGCGGGACCACGGCCGCGGGCTCGACCCGCTACGACGTGAAGATGCCGGACGTCGCCGCCACCGCCCTCGCCCACCTCGGCATCGCCCTCGACCCGGCCTGGGGACTGGACGGCCGCCCGCTCCAGCAGCCCGTGCCGGACGACTTCGACAGCCTGCGCGCCCGGCTCGGCGGTCCCGTCGACGAGACCGGCATCGGCGCGGGCGTACGCGGCTTCACCCACACCCCGCCCGACGGCTGGTCCGTGGACAACTCCGCGATGGGCGGCGGCGGGGTCACCGAATGGCGCGGCTGGACGTTCACCACGGACGAGTTCTGGACCGGGGCCGAACGCGACCAGCAGCGCGAGTGCAACGTCCGCGCCCGGAACGTCTTCGCGGTCGCCGACGGCGACGAATGGTCCGACAGGACGGTCTCGGGGACGTACGACTCGACCCTGGTCAGCCCGGACTTCCCGGTCACGGGCGGCCGTCCCGCCACCCTCGCGTACACGACCTTCTACCGCCAGGAGTCCCTGCAGAAGGGCGAGGTGCTCGTCTCCTACGACGGCGGGACCCCGGCCCTCGTGAAGACGTACACGGCGGACGTCCCCTCCCGCACCGAGACCGTCACCCTGTCCGTGCCCGCGGGTGTGACCAGGGCGAAGGTGCGGTTCCGGTACACCGGCGGCAACAACTGGTTCTGGACGATCGACGGGGTGAAGATCAGTCATCCCTGATTAGGCTGTGGGGCGTCGGCACAGAGTCGTCCCGGCGCCCCTCAGCCCACTGGAAACACCGTTGTCGCAGCGGACCGAGGGGCCTTCTGCGTTACAGGGGAACGGGGTGTCAGACGAGGTCGATCAGGTCCGCAATGGAGTCGACGACGTGCGTCGGCGTGTACGGGTACTGCTCGATGCTGTCCCGGCTGCTCAGACCAGTCATGACGAGGAACGTCTCCATGCCGGACTCAAGACCCGCCAGGACGTCGGTGTCCATCCGGTCGCCGATCATCGCGGCATTCTCGGAGTGGGCGCCGATCTTGTTGAGTCCGTGACGCATCATCAGCGGGTTCGGCTTGCCGATGAAGTACGGGTCCTTGCCGGTGGCCTTGGCGATCAGGGCGGCCACCGAGCCGGTTGCCGGCAGTGGGCCTTCCGCCGAGGGGCCGGTCTGGTCCGGGTTGGTGCAGATGAACTTCGCGCCCGCGTTGATGAGACGCACGGCCTTCGTCATGGACTCGAACGAGTACACCCTCGTTTCGCCCAAGATGATGTAGTCGGGGTCGACGTCGGACATCGTGTAGCCGACCTCGTGCAGGGCGGTGGTCAGACCGGCCTCACCGATCACGTACGCCGAGCCGCCGGGCCGCTGGGAGTCGACGAACTGCGCCGTCGCGAGGGCTGAGGTCCAGATGTTGTCGACCGGCATTTCCAGGCCCATGCGGGCCAGCCGGGCTTGCAGGTCGCGGGCCGTGTAGATCGAGTTGTTCGTCAGGACCAGGAACGGCTTGCCCGAATCCTGGAGCTTCTTCAGGAACCGGTCGGCGCCGGGGATCGGTACGCCCTCCTGGACGAGGACGCCGTCCATGTCGGTCAGCCACGCTTCGATCGGCCTGCGCTCGGTCATGATCTCCAACCCTCCGGCCCCTGGGCCCCTACATGCCGTCTGATCTGCGGCGCCAGCCTACGGGACGTGCCGCATCCGAGGATTGGAAAGGATGCGGGGGCTTTGGGGCGCGTGCACCCAGGACAGTGACCGTAATGAATGCAATCGCCTACCCCGTGATCACCGCCATGGGTCTCGGGCTCGTCTGTGTAAGTCTCAGCGTGTCCGCTGGGTGCCTCACATATCAGGCCGCCCATCAAGGCGAGTCGACCGCTCTTGCGGGCGCCAACGATGGGAAGCACCGTTCCGGGCCAAGAACGCGCACGACCTCCGCAGAGCCTGCGCAGAAGACGGCCAAGCTCCTGCGCGCCATCTCGGGGCCCGGCGGAAGCCGGGGGAATCACAGATCGGCGAGCGTGCTCATTCGCAACTGATCGTGAGCCTCCAAAAGGCCGGTTTGACGGCGCCGGAGACCACTGAGGCTGTCCCCGTCAGCCGTTCGCCGTTGTTCCGGCCCCGGAGCCCGCCCCCTCGACGTCGCCCTTCCGGGTTTCACCATCCCCCGAGCCCGGAGAGGCGGCACTCCCCGTCCGGCTTGGCCAGTGGTCGGCTCGGGGTTGCTAAGTGGGTTCCGTCCCGGGGCAGGAAGGCGGTGTCCGCCGAGCCCTGCGGTGCGTTCCTCCGCGTTCAGGTCGTGGGGGAGCGGACCCGGTCCAGTGGGCGGGCGCGGGCGCGAGCGGCTCGGGACGGAACCCGCCGAGTCACTTCGGACGGTGGGGGACGGCTACACGCCATTTCATTTGCGGGGAGGGCGTCTGAGTACCAGTACTCAGGTGTCGCAGGGTAGGACGCCACTACTGTCACGGTAGTTGGCGTGTAGGCCACGAGATGCGTTGGAGGAGGGCAGATGTCCACGGGGGACAACGGCTCTTGGGCGTCGGGTGCGTTCGACGCGATGAAGAATGCTGCGCAGGACGCAGCGGGCGCTACCGCGGACGTGATGACGGAGCTGACGTCGTTCACGAAGTTCCAAAAGCGTATCGACCAGCTCATCCATGACTTGAAGCAGTCTCCGGCCAGCGCGCATCAGGTGGGCATGGACCAGCCGACCCGGGCGAGCTACGGCGGGGCCTCAGGGTGGAGTCCGGCTGACGCGCTGCACACCGCGCACACCACGGTGGTGGAGTCGCTGGAGGAGCTGTCGAAGCTGGTCTCGGACTCGATCGAGGGCATGGGACTGGCGGTACTCGCCTCTCACCAGGGGTACGGGAACGTGGATGCGGATGTCCGCGACCGGCTCAACGCCATTCATGCGGAGGCGAAGAAGAACTTCGGCGGCGAGTACCGGCCTGATCTGCCCCGGCAGGCGGGCGAGCACGGAGCCGGGCAGGACCGTGCGAAGCCGTCGCCTGAGGCATCGGGCAGCGGCACGGCGGGTGACATCTGATGGGCGTGGATCCGTTCGCGAACATGTCGCATGAGGAGATGCTGGCCTGGATCGATGAGGCCGACCCCGGCACCGTGCAGGCCGGGGCCGACCGGTTTCTCGCGGCGGCCAAGGAGATCGAGAAGATCGCCGGTGAGCTCAAGACCCGTCCGCAGTACGTGGAGTGGAAGGGACAGGGCGCGGACTCCTTCCGCACATGGAGCGGTGACTTCGCCAACGCCACGCTGCGGGTCGCCGACTACGCCGCCGAATCCGGCATGTACCTCTCGCATGCCGCTGACGCGATCGCCCGTACGAAGGCGTCGGTACCTCGTACTGACGGTGGGGCACAGGCCAACATCGATGCGGCCAAGGCCGCGCCGCACGACCCGGATTCGAGCAGCATCCTGGCGAAGGCCACCGCACAGAAGGAGCAGGTGCGCCAGCAGACCGCCGACGAGATGACCAAGCTGGGGCAGTCCTATCAGCAGTCGGCGGAGCGGATCACGGCGCTGAAGAAGCCGACGATCCCGCCGCCGCCGAAGGCGATCGTGCCCGACAGCCAGAAGCAGGTCGACGCCTCCGAGCATGTCGCGGTCCCTGGCAGAACCGGCTCGGGTTCTTCTCCCGCTGCGCCGGCCGCAACACCAGGGCACACTGCCAGCGCGTCTGCGGGCGCCGCGCCCCAGACGCAACAGAGCACGGTGCCGGGCCACGGTGGAGAGGTGACAGCGGGCCGCACGCCTCATGTGGAGCCCGCCGCCAGCGTCCCGCACACCAGCATCGACTCCGCCGCAACCCTCCCCGATACGCGCACTACCGGGCCCTCTGTCACGCCGACTGTGCAGGGTCCGGGTACCGCGGGTCAGAGTGGACCGAACGTCCCTGTTCCGCCGCCCACGCTCGGGGGCACGGCGGGGCGCACCGGTCCCGTCTCGGGTACGAAGCTGCCGTCCGGGCCGGTGCCCAATGAGGGCCAGGGCCGTACGTATGGCACTGCGCGCCCTTCCGGACCGGGGCAGGGAACCGCTCGTCCGCGAGCGGGCATGCCCGGCCTCGAGGAAGGCCGCACGGCCACCGGAGGCCGTGCGATGCCCTCCGACCCGTACGGGCGGGCGCCGGGCGGCACTACCCGAGAAATTTCCGGGGGCCGTCCGACTCAGCAGCAGACGGGCAGGACGACGCCGTATCGCGGCACTGTCGTTGGCAGCGAACCGGCAGGCGGCACCACAGCAGGTGGCCGCACGGGAGCTGGCACCGGGCGCGCTGTTCCTGGCGGTACTCAGGCGGGCGGTCGTGCGCTGCCCACCAGGCGGGCTGGTGGCCGGGCTGGTACTTCCGCTTCCGAGCCGGTTACCGGACGGCCGGTAGCGGGACGCGGGCAGGCCGGTGTGCCCGAAGGACGCAGTTCGGCGCAGAGCCGAGGCGTCATGGGTGCGCCGCCGGCGCAGCGCAACGCTCGTACGGCCTCGGGTGAGCGTGCCGTACCTGGAAAGGCCCCGGTTTCTCGGGATGGGATCGCTGGTGGAACGGGCTCGGCTCAGCGCGACAACAAGAAGCGCCGTAAGCAGGACCGCCGCGACCAGCGTCCGGAGTTCGTGACCGAGGACGAGGAGACCTGGCTGCCGGACGGACGCCGTATCGTGCCCCCCACCGTCGACTGACTCGCCTCGCAGGAAACGGATTCCCCTCCCCATGCCCAGCCCCCGCTCTCTCGCCCGCCGCACGGCGGTAACCGCCGGAACCGCTTTGCTCCTGGCCGCCTCCGCCCTGTCCGCCCACGCGGAGTCGGCCCGGGACCAGCAATGGTTCCTGGACGCCATGAAGGCCGAGCAGATGTGGAAGACCAGCACCGGTAAGGGCGTGACGGTCGCCGTCATCGACACCGGGGTGGATGCGAACCATCCCGACCTCAAGGGGCAGGTTCTGCCCGGCAAGGACCTGGCCCCGAAGAAGCCGGGCGACGAGCACACCGACTATGACGGCCACGGCACCGGCATGGCCGGACTCATCGCTGGCACCGGTACCCGCCCCGGAGGGACTGGTGCATTCGGACTTGCTCCCGGAGCAGAGATTCTCCCTGTCCGCTTGCCCTTCTCCGACGCGCTCTCACAGGCGGAAGGCGACAAGGTATTCGTCAAGGCAACGTCCGAGGCGATCCGTTACGTCGCCGATGAGGGTGCCAAGGTCATCAACATTTCCCAGGCATCCACGCTCGGTGGGACGCAGTTGACCGAGGCCGTCAAGTACGCGCTCGACAAAGGGGCGTTGGTCTTCGCGGGCGTCGGAAACGACGCCAACGAAGGGAACTCGGTCATGTATCCGGCCGCAACTCCGGGCGTCGTAGGCGTCGCCGCTGTCGGAAAAGACCTCAAGCGGACAACGGAGTCAGAGTACGGTCCGCAGGTCGACATGGCCGCACCCGGCGAGGACATGATCGAAGCATGCGGAGGCGGCACAGGATTGTGCCGGTCCCACGGCACCAGTGACGCCACCGCGCTCGCGTCAGCCAGCGCAGCCCTGATCTGGTCCGCACACCCGAAGTGGACGAACAACCAGGTGCTGCGCGTCATGCTGAACACGATCGGCGCCCCGGTCGACGGGGCGAAGCGCACGGATGCGATCGGCTACGGCATCGTCCGCCCGCGCGTCGCGCTGACCAATCCCGGCGACCCGGGTCCGGCCGACACGTATCCGCTGCCGGACTTCCCGGTGAAGGCGGGCAGCAAGCCGTCGTCCGCACCGGCCGGGGGCGGCACGAAGGAGAAGACGTCCGCCCCGAAGGACAGCGGCTCGTCAAGTCCGGTGGCGTGGGTCGCGGGCGGGGTGGGCGGCCTGGTCGTTGTCGCCGCGGTGGTCGGGTTCGCCGTGGTGCGCCGCCGCAAGCAGGCGGCCGGATCCGGACACGTCGCACAGCCGAATCCTTCGTACGGTCCGCCGCCGTCGTACGGACCGACCAGCACGAATCCGCAGGACCCGCACCGACCGTATTGAGCCACACCCATATCCGGCCTGCGTGCTTCCTGCCCGCGGTGCGGGTCTAGGTACGGATACTCAGGCCCGGATTTGAGTGATCGCACGGACGCATCACAACTGCGACGTACGTAACGTGTAGTTCGGCTGCCGAAGCCATCACAGCACGACGGAGCCGATGCGCTCTTCGGTAGTCGTCATGGAGAACGGGGAGGGTACTCGCCTATGGCGTGGGACGAGTGGGAACAGCTCACGAGCGAAGCCGCCGAGCGGCGCACCACGCACATGCAGCTCAACAGCCTCCAGGGCGAGGGCGGCTACGCCAAGCCGTCAGGTAGCGGAGGAGGTACCGGCACGCTCAAGCACAAGGGCGGCCCCTGGACCAAGGCTGCGGGCACCGCGGACGACCTCCAGACCAGCACGATCGATGCCCAGGTAGCCCTGCACAGCGCCCACGAAGGCACGGGCGGCGGCCTGACAGGACTGGCCAGCCTCGGCTCACTCAAGACCGTGCACAAGTCGTGGCACGACCGTCTCGGCCGCGTACGCGAGGAATGCAGCTCCCTCGAACCCAAGCTGCGGCAGGTCGCCGTGGACCTCGGTGAAGTGGACGCCGACGTGGCGAACAAGGCGAAGGCGGTTCCCGTCCCGGGCACGAGGAGGGGCGAGTAGATCGTGGCCGCGGCATCCGCCCTGACCTGGCAACAACTTCGTGACCTGAAGCTGTCCGAGCTGTCCGACGCCGCCGACGGCTGGGCCGCCACATCGAAGTTCGCCGACCACGCCCGTGAGAGAGTGGACGGCGACATGAGCGGCAAACTCTCCAAGACCCAGGAGAGCGAGTCCGCCCGCTCGGCCGTCAAGCGACTGAAGCGGCTCAGCGAGAACTACCACTACATCCAGACCGAGACGGGGCTGATCCGAGGCACGCTCGACGGACTCGCCAGCGAACTCGTCGCCCCGCAGCGCCGACTGCGTGATGCTCTCGACGACGCGGCTGCTTTGGGATATACGGTCAACGACGACGGCAGCATCGACTACCCGGCCGGCGGCAAGAACGCGCTGACCGATGATGCGATTCCGGGCGGCACGGTGATGGGCAACAACGGCCTCATCGGTGCCGGAAACCCTGGCATGTACCGCGACGGCAACGGCATGTACGACCCCGCTCCGGGCCCGGATGCCCCGCAACTGAAGAGCCCCAATCCTCACCGCGCCAAGGCCCAGGACGCCGCAGACCGCATCGCTCATGCCCTGCGCGAGGCCTGCGAAATCGACGAACGATACAGTTCGGCCCTTCACAAGCTCAAAGCCGCACCCGGCCTCACCGTCGACAACAAGACGTGGGCGAACGTGGCGGGCGACGTCGACGCCGTGGGGAACGCCGCCAGTAAATATCTGGCAGATCAGGTGCTGGACAAGTCACCGGCTGAGCGCAAGGCATGGTGGGACCACCTGAGCAAGGATGAACGTCAGGAATACCTCACGTCCTTCCCCGACGTGATCGGGAACCTCGACGGAATCCCGGCTACGGTGCGCGATGAAGCGAATCGTGAAACCCTTCCCTTGGTGATTGCCTCCCTCGAGGGAAAAACCAGCGACGGCGCACAAGATAAACTCGCGGGACTCAAGGGTATTCAGGCGAAGCTGTCTCATGATTCGCACCCGCCCATGTATCTGCTTGGGTTTGGAACGGAGGGGAAAGGTCGAGCCATTGTCAGCTACGGCAATCCTGATGCCTCGAAGAACGTGTCTTCATACGTTCCAGGTCTCGGCACGGCCCTCGATGGGGATTTCGCCGATGACACGGTGCGCAGGGCCTATCAGACGGCTAAGGCGGCCCAAAAGTTCGACCCATCCAGCGCCTCCATTGTCTGGCTGGGATATGACGCACCGGGCTTCAAGGACGTAATGTCGACGACCGATGCAAACAATGGGGCGCCTGACTATAACTCGTTCATGGACGGTATCCAGGCGACCAATGAGCACAAGGACCCACACATCACAGCGATCGGCCACTCCTACGGTTCGCTGACTGTGGGGACAGCCGCACGGCAGGACGGCGGGATCCCCGGCGCCGACGACATCGTGCTGCTCGGCAGCCCTGGAACAGGAGCGCAGACCGCTTCGGAGCTGAACGTCGACAAGGGGCATGTGTTCGTCGGCTCTGCCGACAACGACCCAGTGACAAAGCTACCGTCGTTGGCTGACGTGCTCGTCAGCGGAAGCCCCGTCCTCAGCGCGGCGACCTCGGGAGACGACCAGCTCTGGTTCGGCAGAGACCCGGCGAGTAGGGGCTTCGGCGCGATCAGGATGGAGAGCGGCGACGGCCCGCTCCCCGTGCTGTCGAACCAGGGTCCAACTCCTGCGCATTCCGGGTACTTTGATCCGTCCAGGAACCCTTCGGCGGCCGACAACATCGCTAAGATCGTCGCCGGACATCCAGATTCGATCACGACAGAGGCCCCGCGGTGAAGAACGTCCCCATTCGCATCGCTGTCCCTATGCTTGCCGTAGCTTTCGTAGCGGGCTGCGGGGCTGACGACAATAATTCGCACTCCCCCCAAAGGAGTTCCAGCGTGAATATGCAGGAGGCCGCAGAAAAGGCGGACCGACTGATCGGCAACACGCTGTCTTCTGTGCAGCCTCCCTTGGAATGGACGCACGATGAATCCGACAGCGGAATGTGCGCCGACGTGCCAGAACTAGGCGACGTCACACGCCGAGCTGTGGTCATGACCCAGGTTTCCGAGGAACGTAGAGGGTCGCTTCTCGGGCTAATCGAACGGGCATGGAAGAAGTCGGGCTACAAAATCACCCGAGTCAACCCCGACAAGGAGCTGCCCGCCATCTACGCCGATGCCGGTGACGGGGTTCTGAAGATGGGCTTGAGTGTCGGGTATAAGGGGCAATTCTTCCTGGAAGTTCAAACAGCCTGCGTGGACAAGTCGAAGGTGTCGCAGCCCGCTACTCCGGGAAAGGGCACAGACTACCGAGGGAAGGACGTGCCCACCCCCAACGTGCACTCCGACTTCTGGTCCTCCGAAAAGCCGATCCCCGCGGCAACGCCGGATGGAAGCTGAGGTAACGCGCTTCGTCAGCCCACGGGCGCGAGCGCGACCAGGAGGGGCCCGGCGCCCTTGTTCCACTCCCGCCCGGCGTCCACGGCCGCTCGGCCTTCGAGCGTGACGCCTGCCCGGAGCGGGGTGAGGAACGCCTCGCGGAAGACGGCCGCACCGATGCGTTCGGTGAGCACCACGGTCGCCTCGCGGTAGCTGTCCCCCGTCCATTCGTCCATGTGCTCGCCGATCAGCGTCCACGCCATCTTGATCGCAACGTGAACGGCAGGCCGGACAGCGAGTTGAGGTACTCGGCACGGTGCCGTCCGCCGGCAGCCATCCCGGCCTCGACCATCTCCGTGGTGTCGCCGGTCATCATGGAGGCGAGTCTCGACGGGCGGTAAAGGCGGACATGTCGGCGGAGAAGTAGAGCGTCGGCAACGCCACCTGTGCCGTCCAGTACAGGGCGAAGCCACTCTTCCGCGCCGCTCCAGCCCGCGATCAGTACCACCTCGCCGTGACGCGGGCGGCTCTGCGTGCAGGGCGAGCGACCTAGCGAGGGGTCAGCAAAAGGTCGTCCGCCTGATCAACGGCGGGGCCCGCTTCATCTGCACCAACCCGGACGAGACGGGCCCCTCCACCGAGGGTCCGCTGCCCGCCACGGGCGCCGTCGCGGCCCTGATCACGAAGGCGACGGGCAAGCAGCCGTACTTCGCGGGCAAGCCCAACCCACTGATGATGCGGACCGGCCTGAACGCCATCGGGGCGCACTCCGAGACCAGCGCCATGATCGGCGACCGGATGGACACCGACGTCCTGGCGGGCCTGGAGGCGGGCATGCAGACGTTCCTCGTGCGCACCGGGCTCACCAGCGACGCCGACATCGCGAAGTACCCCTTCACGCCGTCGCACGTCGTCGACTCCATCGCGGACCTCGTGGACCTGGTCTGACCTGCGGCCGGACCCTCCCGGGATGCGGAAACCGGCCGGACGCGTGAACCTGCCATTACCAGGAGGTTCACGATGCGTGCAGGTCCGCTTGCTCTCAGTGCCGCCGCGGCGGCCGTCGTCCTGGTGACCGCGCCGGTCACCACCGCACAGGCCGCCGAGTCCGGCGGAACCGTCTCCGTAGGCCCCTCCGCGGCCCCGGCGGGCACCGACGTCGATCTGCGGGTGAGCGGTTGCGACGGCACCACGGGACGCGCCCGCTCCGAGGTCTTCGCCGCCCCCGCCGTGCTCGCCCCGGCCGCGGACCGGTCCCCCACCCTCTTCGCCGAGGCCCGCGTACGCTCGTCGGCCACCCCCGGCGACTACGAGGTCGTCGTGGTCTGCGACGGCGTCGACGGCAAGGTCAGGGGCACCGTCCGGGTCGTCGCGCCCGGCGCCTCGCCCGCCGCGACGCCGACCGCGCTCGTCCACGCCGGGGGCGGCGGCGCCGCCGACCGGCTCGCCGCGCCGGGCGCGGCGGTGTCGGACGGCCCCGGCACCCGGCACGCCGTCATCGGCCTGGTGCTCACCGCGGTCGCGGCGGTCGCCGTGGCCTTCCGCAGCGTCCGGCGCCGCCGGTCCACCTCGCGGTAGGGGGCGTCATGAGTGACCGGTCGCACGGTGTGGGACGCCTGATCACGGGCGTCGCCTGGGCGGTCCTGCTGCTCGGCCTGTGGCTCTGGGGCCGCGGCATCACCGACCTGAACCTTTCCTCGCCGACCACCGGCGACGCCGCCGCCGTCGGCCGCCCCTTCGCCGTCCGACTGCCCGGCGCCCACGCCCCCGTCCGGGCGGCGACACCGCGGCGCATCGACATCGACGCCCTGCACATCGAGGCCCCCGTCGTGGCGCGCGGCCTGGACGGCGGCGGCGCCGTCGACCCGCCGCCCTACGACCGGCCCGGTGTCGTCGGCTGGTACGGCGGCGGCGCCCGGCCCGGGGAGCGGGGCACGGCCCTGTTCGTCGGGCACGTCGACACCCGGAGCGAGCCCGCCGTCTTCTACCACCTCAGCGAGGCCAAGAGCGGCGACAAGATCAGGGTCGAGCGCGAGGACGGCACCGTCGTGGTGTTCACCGTCGACGACGTCCAGGTCTTCTCCCGCACCTCGTTCGACGCCGACAAGGTCTACGGCCCGCACCACGCCGACCGCGCCGAACTCCGCCTCATCACCTGCGGCGGCACCTTCGACAAGACGTCGCGTACGTACACCGCGAACGTCGTCGTCTCCGCCTACCTGACAGCGGTGGACGAGGCCTGACGGCAGGGGTGTCGACCTTCGGGGGCACCTGCCCGGTCGGCGGTTCGCTCCCCCCGGAGCCGCCGACCGGGTAGGTCCTCGACCGCGCGCGCGGCGAGTTGCGGGAGTAACCCGGCGTCGGCGCGGGAGGTTCGAGGAGCGCGTACGGTCCTGAAGATCCTGCGGGCCGAGGTCCGGGGCCACTGCAACCGACTGTAGAACGGATGCGCCGTCCGGCCTAGAGGGCGTCCGACGCCGGGTGCAGGGTGGGACGCGCGGGGTGGTCGTCGCCCGCGGCGCCCGGGACGGTGCCGTTCGAAGCGTGTGCGATCGCCCATCCCGGCACTCCGCGCACGCGTGCGTCCGCCCAGGTGGAGCGCGCTGTAACAGGTCTCTGACAAGCGACGTCGGACCGCGTGACGGGCGCCGGGCGTATGACACGATTGAAGGCCAGTCAGTGCACCCAAGGGGGAGTGGATGTACCGGAAACTGAGGGCCGGCGCAGTCGTCGTGGGGGCGGCGCTGCTCGTGTCCGCGTGTTCCTCCGCAGACGGGGACGGCAAGGACGGGGACAGCTCCTCGAACCCGCCGGTGAAGCAGCAGCCGAAGAGCGCCGACCCGTTCTGGGTCAATCCGGACAGCAAGGCGGCGCGGGCCGTCGCGGACCTGGAGAAGGACGGCAAGGGCGACGAGGCCGACAAGGTCCGCAAGATCGCCGAGCAGCCCAGCGGGGAGTGGATCCTCCCGGAGAACGCGGAGAGCCAGGCCCGCGGTTACACGCAGGCCGCGCAGAAGGCGGACCGGGACGCACTGCTCGTCCTCTACAACATCCCGCACCGCGACTGCGGCCAGTACTCGGGCGGCGGTGCCGCCGACGGTGACGCGTACCGGGAGTGGATCGACCAGGTCGCGGCGGGCATCGGGGACCGGCCCGCGACCGTCATCCTGGAGCCCGACGCCGTCCAGCACATGGTGGACAACTGCACGCCCGAGCAGTTCCACGAGGAGCGGTACGACCTGCTCAACGGCGCGGTCGACAAGCTCACGGCCCTGAAGAACACCACGGTCTACCTGGACGCGGGCAACGCGGGCTGGGGCAAGCCCGACGCGATCCACCAGCCGTTGCAGCGGTCCGGGATCGCGCGGGCCGACGGCTTCTCGGTGAACGTGTCGAACTTCTACACCACCGAGGACTCCGTGAAGTACGGCAAGGAACTCTCGGCGAAGGTCGGCGGCAAGCCGTTCGTCATCGACACCAGCAGGAACGGGAACGGGCCGTACACCGGCGGCTCCGCCGACGAGCGGTGGTGCAATCCGCCGGGCCGCGCGCTCGGCGAGGCTCCGACCACCAAGACCGGCGACCCGCTGGTGAAGGCGTATCTGTGGGTCAAGCGGCCGGGCGAGTCGGACGGCACGTGCAAGGGCGGCCCCAAGGCCGGTGAATGGTGGGGCGAGTACGCGACGAAGCTCGCCGAGGCCGGCGACTAGCCGGCCGCAGCGCCTGGGGCGCGGGGATCAACTCCCGCGCCCCCTGGCCCCGTTACGGCACGTGCACCCACTGCGCCTTGCTCGGCGTTCCCTCGTCGTCCGTCACGAACAGCATGTACCAGCCCGATTCGACCAGCGCCCGGTTCTTCGGCACGGTGACCGTGACCGAGCCGGCCGACTTCTTCAGGCCGAGGGCGATCGACGTCTGGTCGACGTCCGTGACGTGCGTCGACGCGCTCGGCCTGATCAGCCGGGCCGTCTTGATCGACGACGCGTGATCCGTCCGGTACGTCGCCGACGAGCCCCGCGCGATGGTCTTCTCGCCACCTTCGAGGGCCGGCCGGGAATCCCGGTACAGATAGGGCGGCGTGTAGATCTCGATGCGCTGCTCGAACTCGCCGGGCTTGGTGTTCGCCTTGTCCGCGTAGAGCGAGTCCGAGCCGAAGAACAGCACGCGCCCGTCGGGCAGGAGCAGCGACCCGGAGTGGTAGTTGCGGCCCACCAGCGGGTCGGCCACGCGGCGGAACGCGTCGGTCCTCGTGTCGTAGATCCGGGCCTGGCGGATGTTGGAGTCGCCGCGCCCGCGATAGTCCTCGGAGCCGCCGGAGACGAGCACGGAGTCGTCGGGCAGGACCGACGCCTGCGGGTAGCGCGTGCCCTTCTCCAGCTCGGGGCCGTCCACGAAGTGCGGGCTCGCGTCCTTCAGGTCGACGATCCGGGTCTTCTTGCTGGACAGCTTGGACTCGCCGACGCCGCCTCCGCCGATCACCATGTACTTCTGGTTCTGCGCGGGCGGCAGCTCGACCGTGTTGGCCGTCTCCATCATGTTCGGGTCGGAGAGGCCCGGGATCTTGCGGAACTTGTTGGTCGTCAGGTCCCAGACGCCGGGCTTGCGGCCGACGTCGTCGGGCCCGTAACCGGCGTTGGCGCCCGAGTAGAAGATCTTGCCGTTCTCCATCTGGAACAGCGCCGGGTACGTCGGGAACTGGCGGATGTCCTTGAGGTACGTCCACTTCTTCGTCTTCGGGTCGTACACCTCGTTCTTGCCGGGCACGAGCTGCCCGATGTCGTCGAGTCCGGAGACCGAGAGGACCTTGCCGTCCGAGAGCGTGGTCAGCGTCGGGTACCAGCGCGCCTCGTTCATCGGGTCGACCTTGATGTACTTCTCGGCGATCGGATCGAACTCGAAGGAGTCCTTGATCCCCTGGAAGTCCTTCTTGTCGAGGGCGAGCTTCTGCGCGATGCCGTAGACATTGCGCGCGTCGGCACCCGTCAGGCCCTGCACCCGGTAGTTGTCCTGGGTGCCGGTCTCGTACGTGGTGCCGGACTTCTGCGCCTCGACGTAGACGCGGCCGAGGCCCGGGTCGTTGCGCAGGAACTTGCCGGTGTTCGGGTCGAAGACCTTCTTGGCCCGCTCGACCGTGATGTTGATGTCGGAGACGAACGTCTTGCCGTTCTTCTTGCCGGTGAACTTGGTTCCGGCCTTGATGGTCTTGGGCGCGTCCGGGTCCTCGTTGTGCACGATCATCAGGCCGCCGGCCTTGGTGACATCGCCCTTGAGCTTCTCGTACTTCTTGGTGCCGCCCGCGATCAGCAGGTTCCCGTCGGCCAACTGCGTGTGCCCCGTGCAGAACAGGTCGGCCGGCGTCGGAATCTTTTTGATCGTCTTCTTCACGGGGTCGTACAGGCGGGTGTCGAACTTCTTCGCGTCGAAGTTCTTCTGCTTGTTGCCCGACCCGGCGACCAGCAGGATCTTGCCGGTGCGCAGCAGCGCCGCGTGGATCGTGTTGAGGCGCATGTCCTCGGGGAAGTCGATCACGTCCCACTTGCCGTTCTCGGCCTTGTACTCCGGTCTGTTGATCTTGTACTCGTGGTACTTGGCCGACCCGAAGCGGTACAGCCAGGGTCCGTTCATCCCGGCCAGCGCCAGTACCACCACCGTGCCGATGGCTATGCGCCGGGCACGGCGGCGGCTCGCACCGTCTTTCACTTGTTACGTCCCCCCAGGGAGATCTGCATGGTCTGTTCGTCGCCGCCGTCCTGGTCCGAGGCCCAACGGGGCTTGCGCTGCGGCACGCTGTGCTCCTGCCCGGCCTGCGGCGCAGTCCCGGGGGCCTCGGCCGCGGGCGTCCTCAAGTCCTTCTTCTCCTGCCGCAGCATGTAGCGCCAGGCGAACATCGGCAGCGCGGTGATCAGCAGGGCGAAGCAGGCCCACGTGATCATCGCGGGGTGGGAGTGACCGAAGACGAATCCGGCGGCGATCGATCCCGCGAAGATCAGGATGAAGTACCAGTGGTAGCGGAACGTGCCGAACCAGCGGTCCGGGCTGGCCGAGTCGCCCTTCGGTGTCACCACGAACTTGCTCTTGCGGCGCAGTACCGAGTCGATCAGTGCCTTCGCGTAGAGCGGCGCGGACAGTGCGGACATCACCATGCCCGCGACACCGCCGGAGCCCTCCGGCTCGTGCGGCGACACGTTGTGCCGACGGTTCCAGATGTACAGGCCGATCTGGAGCGCCGACGCGTTGCCGTACAGCATCAGCCAGATCGTCGGGTCGATGTTCACACCCGAGGCGCCGAGACCCAGGAACAGCGCACAGCTCAGCGCCGCCAGGATCCAGTTCATCGCGGCCATCGGGTAGAAGATGATCATCATGGTGTAGTTGAAGAGCTTGCTCGGCGGGAGCGTGAAGAAGCCCTTCCAGTACTGCTTGAGGATCGTCTCGTACGTACCGCGCGACCACCGCATCTGCTGCGTGAAGAAGTCCGTCCAGGCGCTCGGCCCCTCACCGACGGCGAGCACGTCCGGGGTGTACACGGAGCGCCACTTCTTGCCGGTGGCCGGATTCTTCGCGCGGTGGATCTCGAACCCGGTCGCCATGTCCTCGGTGATCGAGTCGTACAGGCCGCCGATCTGCTGGAGCGTCTTGATGCGCACCGCGTTGGACGTGCCGACGAACATGGGGGCGCCGTAGCGGTTCCCGGCGCGCTGGATCAGCGCGTGGAAGAGGAACTGCTGGGACTCGGCGGCCTTGGTGACGAAGTTGTCGTAGTTGCCGTAGACCTGCGGGCCGATGACGAAGCCGACGTTCGGGTCGCGGAAGAAGCCGAGCATCCGCTCCAGGTAGTTGGGCATCGGCACGTGGTCGGTGTCGACCGAGGCGAAGAAGTCGTAGTCGCTGCCGTGCGCGTCCAGCCAGGCGTTGTAGTTGCCGTGCTTGGTCTTGGCGCGGTGCGGGCCCTTCGGCTGGTTCCACTTCGCGACGCCCTTGCGGGAGAAGTGGTGCACGCCGAGCCGCCGGCAGACCGCCTTCACCTCGGCGTCGTCGCCCTCGTCGAGCAGCCAGATGTGCAGCAGGCCCCGGTGGCGCAGCTTGACCGCCGCCTCCAGGGTCTTCGTCACCATCTCGATCGGCTCCTTGCCGGGCACGAACGAGGTGAGGAACGCGACCCGGGTGCCGGTCTCCGGCACCACCGGGATCGGGTCGCGGGCGACGAGAGTGGCGTGCGCGTTCGACAGCACGTTCATGCAGCGGAAGAACTCGATCAGGCCGATCGACACCAGCATCACGATGTCGAGTGCCGGAAGGAAGTCGTACTCCACGTAGTCGCGCTCGGTCCAGTGCTCGGGCTGGAGCAGCCAGAACAGCAGGACGAGGGAGAGCAGTGGGGCGGCGCCCAGCATCAGGGCCGCGCGTATCCGGTGCGGCTCCTGCGAGAGCAGCGAGCGGTACTGCACCTCGTACGGCTTGGCCGGGTCGGGCTGGGTGAGGGGCCCGGCGAGCCGGCTGTAGTGCTCGTAGTCGTAGCGCGGCAGCGACTTCTTGATACGTCTGAAGCCGCCGGTACGGTGCGGCGGCACCCGTAACCGGGTCGTCTCGGACGGGTCGAAGTCCTTGCGGGCGCCCGTCGGCGTCGACGTCATGAGCCATCCCCCCGCACGCGAGTCACCGCGTGGTCGTCGGTCTTCGCCCGGGCGCGGTCCCCCTAGACCTCTCCCGGGCGTATCAGTGGCGGGCCACCGTCCCACTTCCACTAAGACTGGAACGCCGACCTACCGGTTGCACGATGTCCCCTCTTGGCATCGTTTGACCGGATCGTGACGTGTTCTGCCGACATGCGGCCTCGGAGCGGCTGCCCAGTGCAGGCTGCAACTGCCGTGCACCGTAAGCCTCATACGAGCCATTGGCTCTAGAATAGGGTGCTGCGCCCCGCATCATGATCGCAAGGGCGATACGCAGCGAAACACGGTGTTTACCGGTCTTGCCGGGGGGTTGCTGCCAGTCGGTGCCTGATGTTGCCGAAGTGATCCCGTATGGCCCGTTCTGCCCGCATCACGTCGCCGGATCGTACGGCGTCGAGGATCTCCCGGTGCTGACGGCATGTCACGCCAGGGTCCTGCGGTACGTCGACGAGGTCGGTGCGCACCCGGTGGAAGGACTCCCAGAACGCCTCCATCACCTCGACGAGCAGCGGGTTGCCCAGGCTCCGGTAGAGCGTGGCGTGAAACGCGCGGTCCGTGGCCGCGGCGACCGTGCCGTCCGGGGCCCCGGCCTCCTTCTCCATCTGCTTCGCCAAGGCGTCGAGTTCCGCGAGGTCGGCGTCGGGCACGCGGCCCGCGAGGCGTGTCACGAGCCCGGTCTCCACGGCCTCGCGCAGCTCCAGCAGTTGCAGGAGGCTGTCCTCGCCGCGGTAGTGCCCCGCGACGGTACGGAAGGCGAGGCCCTCGATCATCGGGGCCATCGACATCGGCCCCACGTACGTGCCGAAGCCGTGCCGGATCTCCACGATCCCCATGGCCTGGAGCGCCTTGAGCGCCTCCCGCACGGAGTTCCGGCTGACGCCGAGCAGCTCCATCAGCTCGGGCTCGGTGGGCAGCGAGGCCCCCGGCGGCAGCCGTCGGTCGATGATCAGCCTCTTGATCTGCTCCTGAAGGTCACGCGCCATGCGCCCACGGTAGCGGCCCACGACCGAGCCGACCCCGAGTCCCACGAACCCCGGACCCGCTGATGCCGCATCTCCCAGGGGATGACCCCCGGACCCCCAGCCGCCTTTCCCGGCGTCGGCCCTGGAGGCGTGAAATGGCGACAGCTCCCCGCGCTTTCCCGCAGGGTCCCGCGCTGCCCCGGGGACCGGGGGTGCGGGTGGCGGAGCCCCCGCTGGGCGCGGCGCAGCCGCGCAAAAACAACGGTGGCGGGACAGTTCGCGCTTTCCGCGAACACATCCCGCCACCGACAACGTGCGCCGCCAGGGACTCGAACCCCGGACCCGCTGATTAAGAGTCAGCTGCTCTAACCAACTGAGCTAGCGGCGCCTGCTGACCTGGATAACTTTACCCGACCCCTCAGGGTGCTCCTGACCACTCGACGCGCCGGGGGGCTGGTCGATTTATATAGATTTACGTCATTCAGACCGTCAACATGCGATTTGGGTGAGGAGTTGAGACGCTTTCCGCGTGCGCAAACGTGGCTCGGCACTTCACCGGCCGGCACCGGAATGTGAGGGGAATCGCATGGACCCAGGCGAGCACGGAGACCGAGCCGGGGCGCCGGCCTTCGAGGAGATCGACCCGGCGGACGACTGCGACTGCGCCGGCTGCGTCCAGTGGCGCGGCACCGCCCCGCACCCCGCCCGCACCAGAATCAGCCCCCGGCACGCGCTGGTCGCCGCCGCCGCGGCCGGCACCGTCATCGGCGGTCTCCAGGTCACCCCGGCGACCGCCGCCGAACACCACGAGGCACGGCCCGGCGACCCCGACCCGGACGCCGCCGCGGGCACCCCCGCCCCGCAGGGCGGCACCAGCCTCCTGAACGGGGCGCCCGGCACCGACACCGGCACCACCGCGACCGTGCAGCTCACCCAGCCGAGCGACCCGCCCCTCACGACCCGGGCAGAGATCATCGACCGCGCCAAGGCGTGGGTCGAGGCCAAGGTCCCATACAGCATGAACAAGTACTGGCGGGACGGTTACCGCCAGGACTGCTCGGGGTTCGTCTCCATGGCCTGGGGCCTGCCCCGCAACGAGTGGACGGGCAGTCTCGCCGTCTTCGCCACCCGTATCACCAAGGAGCAGCTCGAACCCGGCGACATCCTGCTCTTCCACAACCCGGCCGACCCGCAGAAGGGCTCGCACGTCACGATCTTCGGCGGCTGGACCGACTCCGCCCACTCCCATTACGTCGCCTACGAGCAGACGCGCCCCGGCGCCCGTACCCGCGTCACGCCCTACGCGTACTGGACCAACTCCAGCCGCTACCTCCCCTACCGCTACAAGGGCCTCGACGCGAGCGGCGCCGCGGGCTCGGACACGCACGCGGTGACCCCGACGGCGTTCACGAACTACCCGGGCGCCCTGTCCTTCGGCCCCGGCGCCGACAACGCGTACGTCACCCGGCTCGGACGGCTGCTCGTCGAGCGCGGCGCCGAGCGGTTCTACCGGCAGGGTCCCGGCCCGCGCTGGGGCGACGCGGACCGCGACGCGACGCGGGCGTTCCAGCGGGCCCAGGGCTGGACCGGCCGGGACGCGGACGGCCTGCCCGGGCCGACGACCTGGTCGTACCTGGTCCGGGGCAAGGGCAAGGACATCCCGGGCTCCGGCGGCGGACGTACGGGTGCGCCCGCGTTCCCGGGTACGGCGAAGTTCCGGCCCGGCGCGTCCAACTCCTCGGTGACCCAGCTCGGCCGACAACTGGTGAAGAAAGGTTTCGGTACGTACTACACCCGGGGCCCGGGCCCGCGCTGGGGCGAGGCGGACCGGCGCAACGTCGAGGCGTTCCAGCGGGCCCAGGGCTGGCGGGGTTCGGCGGCCGACGGCTATCCGGGGCCGGAGACATGGCGGCGGCTCTTCTCGTGAGGCGGCTCCCGTGACGGGCACGGCGGCAGGCGGCGACATCTCAGTGCGGATCGCAGTACGGAGGCGCGGATGAGCACGACGGCGGAACAACACCCCGAACAGCGGGCGGCGGACACGGACAGCGGCAGCCCTGAGCGGAGCGGCGGCCGGGAGGAGCGGGGCGGGCAGGACGGTGGGACCGTGGCGGGGGTGCTCGGGGTGCGGGGGGCGCGGCTCATCCACAACGAGACGACCACCCAGATCCCCGTACACCTGTTGTTCCGCGACGACCCGGACCCGGTCACCGTGCCGCTGCGGCCGGCCGTCGTCGGCACGGGCACCGGCGGTGGCCGTCCCGCCCCGCGACCCCACCCGCGTACCCCGGCGAGGACCGCGCCGGTCGTCGACCCGGACCTCCATGAGCGGCCGGGGCGGGCGCTGCCCGGGGCCCTCGGCGTGCTGGGCGGCGCTGTGGGCGCGGCCGGTGCGGCGGCCTCCCTCGGCTGGGCCGGGATGCTGCCGCGCGTCATGACGCAGGTCGCCGGGTTGCACGGGTACGCGGGGGCGGGACTCGGGGCCCCGCAGTGGGCGGCGCTCGCGGGCTCCGGCGCGCTCGCGCTGTTCGGTTTCGGCGGGCTCGCGCGCGGCAGGACCGGGCGGGCCTGGGCGCTCACCCTGTTCGGACGCTACCGGGGCAGTGTGCGCAGGTCGGGCCTGCTGTGGGTCAACCCGCTGCTGCTGCGTCACCGCGTCGACCTGCGTCTGCGGCACTGGCGCAGCGAGGAGATGCCCGCGGTCGACGCGAACGGCGTCGCCCTGCGCGTCGTCGTCCTCGTCGTCTGGCGGGTCAAGGACACGGCGCGGGCGACGCTCGGGGTGGCGGACCACGAGGAGTATCTGCGCGAGTGCGTGGAGGCGGGCCTGGCCCGGGTCCTGTCGCAGTTCCCCGCCGACGCGCTGGCGACCACCGGCGCCATCGGCGCCACGGGAGCCCGGGGGCGCTCCGGCCCCGCGCACACGCCGACGCTGCGCGACGCCGAGGCCGTGGGCGATCTGCTCACGCGCCGGCTGGCCGCGGACGTCGGGCCGGTCGGCATCGAGGTGTTCTCGGCGCAGCCGACGCGGATCGAGTACGCGCCCGAGGTGGCGGCGGTGATGCGCCGCCGCCGCGTCGCGGCGCTCGACGCGCAGCACCGCGACAGCGTGCTGGGTTCCGTCGTGGACTCGGTGGAGGAGACGGTGACGCGGCTGACCGCGAGGGGTTTGGTCGACCTGGACGACTACGAACGCAAGGCGCTCGTGAAGGATCTGACGGTGGCGTTCTGCACGCGGCGGGGGGAGTGACGGGCGGGGGCGCCTTCGCGTGAGGGCGCTTTGTGGGGACGTCGTTGTGTGGATCGTTGTATGGACACGGCCAACTCTCGCCCATACATTGGGGGTTGGTCTAGACCTACAACGGCACCGTGCGCACGGCTTCCGGTTTCCCCACACCCCCAGGAGCGGCAGCATGCGGAAAAAGATGTTCGCGGCCTTGCTCGGCCTCACCACCGCGGGAGCGTTCGCGCTCTCCGCGGGCGGCGCGAGCGGCCATGGCTATACCGACCTGCCCATCAGCCGGCAGAAACTCTGTGCCAACGGCACCGTCACCGGCTGCGGCAACATCCAGTGGGAGCCGCAGAGTGTCGAGGGGCCCAAGGGCTTCCCGGCCGCGGGCCCCGCCGACGGCCAGATCTGCTCGGCCAACCACGGCGAGTTCTCGGCGCTCAACGCGGCCAAGCAGCCGAACGGTTCCGCCTGGCCCACCACCAAGGTGACGGGCGGTCAGAGCTACACGTTCCGCTGGCAGTTCACCGCCCGGCACTCCACCACGGACTTCCGCTACTACATCACCAAGAACGGCTGGGACGCGAGCAAGCCGCTGACCCGCGCCGCCCTGGACACCACCCCGTTCCTCACGGTGCCCTACAGCGGCCAGCCCCCGGCCACGCTCTCGCACTCCGGCACCCTGCCGTCCGGCAAGTCGGGCCACCACGTGATCCTCGCGGTGTGGACGATCGCCGACACGGCGAACGCGTTCTACGCGTGCTCGGACGTCACCTTCTGAGTGCGCGGTTTCTTGAGCCTGCCCTGAGGCTCCGGAGCCCCGGACGCGGGTAGTTTCCCCGCATGCCGTCCCGATCGCGGGCGGTGTGCGGGGAAACGCCGAGGGGGAGCTCCCATGGACCTGATCTTCTATCTGGCACCGTCGTTCATCGCCTGCGTGGCGCTGTGCGCCGGGTTCGCGGTGGTGCGACGCTCACTGCGGCTGCGGGCGGCCTGGCGCGGTGGACTCACCGCGGAGGCGCGCTGCCTGCGCGCGTACACCTCGCGCGGCGGGGACGACCACCCGCACACGACACAGCACCACGTCTACGAGTTCACCGCCCGCGACGGCCGTACCGTCCGCATCGACGAGGCGGGCGGCCCCGCCACCACCGTCCCCGGCGACGTGGTCGTCGTGCACTACGCGGCCCGGCACCCCGAACACGCCACGGCCCGCGCGCCCCGCCCCGGGACGAACCTGGCGGGGACGGTCCTGCTGCTCGGGTTCCTCGGCGTCGTGGTGGCCTTCTGTGTCTTCTTCGTGGCCGAAGTGCCCACCGGCCTCCACATCTGACGCTACGTCAATTACCGTGCGCCGCCATGGGAACGACGACGCGCACCTTCGCCGAACTCGTCCAGGAGCGCTGGGGCGACCACCGGCCCGGGCTCGCCCACGAGGGCCAGGTCCTCAGCCACCACCAGGTCGCCTCGGGCGCGGCGGCCCGCGCCGCGCTGCTCGCCGATCTACTGCCGCGCGGCGCGGAACCGCACCTCGGGGTGCTGCTCGACAACACCCCCGAATTCCCTCAGTGGCTGGGGGCCGCCGCGCTCGCCGGGGCCGCCGTCGCCGGGATCAACCCGACCCGGCGCGGCGCCGAACTGGCCCGCGACCTCACCCACACCGAGTGCCGTGTCCTGGTCACCGAACGCGCCAAACTGCCGCTGCTCGACGGGCTCGCCCTGCCGGGCATCCGCGTCCTGGTCACCGACACGGACGCCTACGCCGACCTGCTCGCGCCGTACACGGACGCGATACCGGACAGCGCCGCCGGGATCGGGCCCGGCACCCGCATGCTGCTCTACTTCACCTCCGGGTCGACCGGCGCCCCCAAAGCCGCGATCTGCACCCAGGGGCGCCTCGCCGCCGCCGGGCAGTCGCTGGTCCGCCACTTCGGCGTCCGCGCGGACGACGTGCACTACGTCTGCATGCCGCTCTTCCACGGCAACGCGGTCATCGCCGACTGGGCCCCCGCCATGGCGGCCGGAGCGGGCGTGGCGCTCGCGCGGCGGTTCTCCGCGTCCCGGTTCCTGGCGGACGTACGAAAATTCCGGGCCACCTACTTCACGTACGTGGGGCGGGCCGTGCAGTACGTCCTGGCCACCGAGGAGCGCCCCGACGACCGGGACAATCCGCTGCGCGTCGGCTTCGGCACCGAGGCGGGGGCGGTGGACGCGGCGCGGTTCGAGGAGCGGTTCGGGGTACGGCTCGTCGAGGGGTACGGGTCCTCCGAGGGCGGCGCCGCCGTGCAGCGCACCGCCGACACCCCGCCCGGCGCGATCGGCCGGGCCGCACCCGGCGACGATCTCGCGGTCCTCGACCCGCGGACCGGGGCGGAGTGCCCGCCGGCCGTGTTCGACGAGGGCGGGCGCCTCGTCAACGGGGACGCCGCCGTCGGGGAGCTGGTGAACCGGGGGCGGTCACCGTTCGAGGGGTACTGGCGCAACGACGCCGCGTACGCCGAGCGGGTCCGGCGGAACGGCTGGTACTGGACGGGCGACCTCTTCTACCGGGACGCGGCCGGCTTCCTCTACTTCGCGGGGCGCGGCGACGACAAGATTCGCGTGGACAGCGAGAACCTGGCCCCCGCAATGATCGAGAACATCCTCGCCCGCTGGTCCGACGCGGCGGCCGTCGCCGTGTACGGGGTGCCCGATCCCGTCGCCGGGGACCAGGTCATGGCGGTGCTGGCACTCCGCGCGGGGGTCGGGTTCGATCCGTCGGCGTTCAGCGAGTTCCTGCTGGCGCAGGGCGATCTCGGGACGAAGATGGCCCCCCGTTTCGTCCGGGTGGTGCCGCGCATGCCGGTGACGGCGACCAACAAGGTGCGGCGCGGGGAGCTGCGCCGCGAGGGGTTCTGGAGCGGGGGCGAGGTGTGGTGGCACCCTCCCTCCGAGCCGGCGTACCGCCGCCTGACGCCCCCCGACCGGGAAGCCCTGGCCGCCCAGTACCGCACCCACGGCAGACAGACCCTGCTGACGCCCCCCTGACGCCCTGGTCGAAGGCACCCCCTCGGACCAGGTACTATTTACCTGTCAGCAGGCGCCGCTAGCTCAGTTGGTTAGAGCAGCTGACTCTTAATCAGCGGGTCCGGGGTTCGAGTCCCTGGCGGCGCACCGACAGTGAAGGCCCTCCGTGCGAACGGGGGGCCTTTCGCGTGGAACGGGGCGGGTCCCGGCGCCGGGCGGTCGGCTGGGGGTCCGGGGGTTACCCCCCGGGGGATGCGGTATCAGCGGGTCCGGGGTTCGAGTCCCTGGCGGCGCACGTTGTCGGTGGCGGGATGTGTTCGCGGAAAGCGCGAACCGTCCCGCCACCGTTGTTTCTGCGCGGCTGCGCCGCGCCCAGCGGGGGCTCCGCCACCCGCACCCCCGGTCCCCCGGGGCCAGCGTGGGGCCCTGCGGGAAAGCGCGGGGAGCTGTCGCCATTTCCCGCCTCCAGGGCCGACGCCGGGAAAGGCGGCTGGGGGTCCGGGGGTCATCCCCCGGGAGATGCGGCATCAGCGGGTCCGGGGTTCGAGTCCCCGGCGGCGCACCGACAGTGAAGGCCCTCCGTGTGAGCGGGGGGCCTTTCGCGTGGGGCGGGGCGGTGGAGGTCCTCAGGTGGGACCGGGAGCCTGCGCGTGCGTGGGGCGGGTCAGATTGTCAGGGACAGGAGGACGGGGGCCGCGCTCTTGTTCAGGCGGTCCGCCGCGTCGTGGAGGCGGTGGGCGTGTTCCACCGGGAGGGAGAGGGCCAGGCAGCCGACGGAGGACCCCGCGGTGATCGGGACCGCGGCGCAGACCGTGCCGACCGCGTACTCCTGGAGGTCGAGGACGGGGACGGTCGCGGGCTGGGTGGCGAGCTTGGAGAGGAGCACCTTCTCGTTGGTGATGGTGCGCGAGGTGAGGCGGGCCATCTTGTGACGGGAGAGGTGATCGCGACGGCCGTCCACGTCGAGCTGGCCGAGGAGGCTCTTGCCGACGGCGCTCGCGTGGGCCGAGACGCGGAAGTCCACCCATTCGTTGACCGCGGGGGTCTCGGGCCCTGACGCGTACTGCGTGATGTGGACCTCGCCGTCGATGTACCGGCTGATGTAGACCGCGGCGCCCACCGTGTCGCGCAGCTCGTCGAGGGTGACCTGGAGTTTCGCGGTGAGGGCCGCCGCGCCGCCCTCGGCGGAGCCGAGACTGCTCAGCGTCTCCCCGGTGACGTACGCCCCGTCGGCGATCTGGCGGACGTACCCCTCCCGGCGGAGCATGCGCAGGAGCGCGGTGAGCTGGTCCGCGGGCAGGCCGGTGTCGCGCGCCAGCTCGGTGTCGGTGATGCCCGCGCCGCTGTGGGCGACGGCGTCCAGCACGCGCAGGGCGTGCTGAACCGACTCGTTCGGCTGGTACGACGACGCGTCCTGCTCGTGCTTCAGCGCCACGGCATCCCCCTGCAAAGGATCGGTCCCGGACGGCTGGGCTCCCACCACGATAGCCGCCAACACCCCCAACGAGGGCGGTGGTCGGGGAGATTGGCGGCGCGCTCCGCGGCTCTCATCTGGAACGCGCCACCTTGGCATATGCCCCTGTCACAGCACCGCGCTGAGGAAATCCCTGGTCCGCTCGTGGTCCGGCTCGTTGAAGATCTTCTCGGGGGTACCGGACTCGATGACCCGGCCCGCGTCGAACATCAGGACCTGGTCCGAGATGTCCCGGGCGAAGTTCATCTCGTGGGTCACACAGAGCATCGTGATGTCCGTGGTGTGCGCGATGTCCCGCAGCACGTCGAGGACGCCCGCCACCAGCTCCGGGTCGAGCGCGGAGGTCACCTCGTCCAGGAGCAGCACCTGCGGCCGCATCGCCAGGGCCCGCGCGATGGCGACGCGCTGCTGCTGGCCGCCGGAGAGCTGCGTCGGATACGCGTCGTGGCGATCACCCAGGCCGACCAGGTCGAGCAGCTCGCGCGCCCGCTGCTCCGCCTCGTCCTTGGAGAGGCCGAGCACGGTGACCGGCGCCTCCATGATGTTGCGCAGCACCTTCATGTTCGGGAAGAGGTTGAACTGCTGGAAGACCATCCCGATGTTCTTGCGGACCTCGCGGATGTGCTTCTCACCGGCCGGGACCAGCTTGCCGTTCTTCTCCTCGTGGGTGAGGTACGCGCCGCCCACCTTGATCGTGCCCTCGTCCGGCTTGAGCAGCGTCATGAGCAGCCGCAGGATCGTCGTCTTGCCGGAACCGGAGGGGCCGATCAGCGTGACGTGCTTGCCCGAGGCGACGGAGAAGTCCAGCTCGTCGAGGACGGTGTTGTCGCCGAACCGCTTCACGACCTTGTCGAAGCGGATCAGTTCGGCGCCGTCCACCTTGGGGTTCGGCTGGTCTTTGGAGAGGTTCGCGTCAGTGGACAAGGCGGCGCTCCAGGGATCGGAGAAGAAGGGAAGCGAGGTAGGAGATGACGATGAAGGCGACACCGACGACCGTGAGGGCCTCCGTGTACTGGAACGTCTTGGCCGCTTCGAGGCGCGAGCGCTGGAGCAGCTCCAGGACGCCGATGCCCGCGAGCAGCGGGGTGTCCTTCAGCATCGCCACGACGTAGTTGCCGAGCGCGGGCACGACGCGGCGGATGGCCTGCGGCAGGATGACCGCCGTCCAGGTCTTGCGGTACGGCAGGCTCAGCGCGCGGGCGGCCTCCCACTGGCCGACCGGCACCGCCTCGATGCCCGCGCGGTAGACCTGCGCGGTGTACGTCGAGTAGTGCAGGCCGATCGCGACGACGCCGGTGGTCAGCGCGGAGAACTGGATACCCGCCTCGGGCAGCACGAAGTACAGGAAGAACAACTGCACCAGGAGCGGCGTGTTGCGGATGAACTCCGTGATCAGCCCGACGGGCCAGCGGACGAAGCGGGTGGGCGCCCGGAAGGCGAGGGCCCAGAGCAGACCGACGCTGAAGGAGATCAGCGAGCCGTAGAGCAGGACCTGGAGCGTGACGAGGAGGCCGTCCCAGAAGTGCGGCATGAAGTCGCCGACCGCGGACCAGTCCCAGTTCGTTGCGGCAGTGGTGATCACAGGGCGGCACCTCCGGTCTCGTTCTGGCGGCGGAGGTCGAGCTTGCGCATGACACCGGCCCCGCGCTCGGGCCGCTGCCCGATGTTCGCCTTCGTCCTGCGCTCCAGCGCCCGCATCCCGCGGGTCAGCAGGAACGCGATCACGAAGTAGATGACGAGCGTGATCGAGTAGACCTCCGCGCTCTCGGTCGTCGCGAGACGCACCAGATACGCGGCGAACGACACGTCACCGATGCCGAGCAGCGAGACCAGGGCGGTGCCCTTGAGCAGCTCGATCAGCAGGTTCGAGAACGGCGGGATCATCTCCGGCACGGCCTGCGGCAGCAGGATCAGCCGCAGCCGCTGCCACGGCGTGAAGCTCAGCGCGACCCCCGCCTCGCGCTGCGCCGGTGCCACCGCGGTCAGCGCGCCCCGGACGATCTCGGCGCCGTACGCGCCGTAGGACAGGCCGAGCGCCAGGACGGCCGCCCACATCGGGACCAGCGACCAGCCCGCGAGCTGCGGCAGGACGAAGAAGATCCAGAACATCAGGACCAGGGCGGACGTGCCCCGGAAGATCTCGGTGTAAAGACCGGCCACGAACCGGACGATCCACAGCCGGTGCGTGCGCGCCGTGCCCACGCCGAACGCGACCACGGTGGCGAGCGCCGCGCTGTAGAGGGTCAGTTGGACCGTGATCCAGATGCCCGGCAGTACCCAGTGTTCCCACAGTCCGGCGGTCATCGGCACAGCTCCTCGGCGGTCAGCGTCGTCATCTCCGCCTTGGTGAAGCCGAACGGCTGGAGGATCCGGAACAGTTCGCCGCTCTTCTTCATCTTGTGGATCTCGACGTTGAAGGCGTCCCGCAGTTTCGTGTCGGTGGGGCGGAAGGTGAAGCCGCCGCCGTCGATGTGCTTCTTGCCGTCGACCGTCGGCGCGAACGGCTCGGTGTGCTCGGCCTTGCGGCTCTTCTTGGTGACCTCGCGGGTGGTGAGGGCGGTGCCCGCGAACACGTCGATGCGTCCGGCCTCCACCGCGTTGAGCCCCGCCACCTGATCCTGGAGGATCACGATGTCGGACTCCTTGTAGCCGGCGTCCACGGCGTACGCGATCTCCGCGTACCCGGTGCCGGTGCCGAATCTGGCCTTGGCCTTCACCACGTCGGCGTAGGTGTGCAGGTTCTTCGGGTTGCCCTTGCGGACGATGAAGGAGTCCAGCATCTGGTACTCGGGGTCGGCGAAGATGACCTGCTGACAGCGTTCCTTGTTGATGTACATGCCGGCGGACACGACGTCGAACTGCTGCGTGTTCAGGCCGGGGATGAGTGAGGCGAAGTCCGTGGCGACCGGCTGGACGTGGCCGACACCGAGCCGTTTGAAGATGACCTTGGCCAGTTCCACCGCCTCACCGGTGAACTCGCCGTTGTCGTCGATGTACCCGTACGGCACCTCGCCCGCGATGCCCAGGCGTACCGTGCCCTGCCCCTTGAGCCGGGCGAGCGTGTCCCCGTCCGGCACCCGGCTGCAACCCGCCGCTCCCAGGGCGCCCACGGCGCCGAGCGCACCGGCGCCCGCGAGCAGTGACCGTCTGCGAAGAGGACGTCTCCGCGGAGTCTCGCTTCTACGTATCTGAGTTGGTGGAGCCATGGGCGCGCGGCTACCCGACTCGACTCAACATATGCCGATCAATTCAGGCCCCCGTCACGGCTGATGCGGTCTTGACCCACGGGGGTGAATGAGGCGGACCATGGAACCCATGGCTCACTCAGCGGACTCAACGGACCGGTTCATCGAAGTCTCCCTGGCCAAGCGAGGTGTGGCCTGCACGGCGAAGCTGCTGGACGACCGCGCGCCACTCGCCTGCGCGGCGGTGTGGGACGCCCTGCCCCTCGTCTCCGACGTCTACCACGCCAAATACGCCCGCAACGAGATCTACGCCTTGTTCCCGGCATTCGCGCCACAGGAGCCACCACTGGAGAACCCGACGGTCACGCCCATCCCGGGCGACCTCTGCTATTTCTCCTTCAACGGGACGCAGTTGGGGTCCCAGTCCTACGGCTACGGCGACGGCGCCGCACTGGCCGCGGGCGCCCCCGTCGTCGACCTCGCGCTGTTCTACGAGCGCAACAACCTCTTGATGAACGGGGACGTGGGATGGGTGCCCGGCATCGTGTGGGGCCAGGTCGTGGAGGGCCTGGACGAGATGGCGGCGGCGTGCCAGGACCTGTGGCGGGCGGGCGCGGTGGGGGAGACGCTCGGATTCAAGCGGCTGTGACGCTCGTGCTCACCCCCGCCTCGTAGAGCGCCTGCGCGACCCTGAGCACCAGCGCGTCCTGATGTCGGGCCGCAACCACCTGCAATCCCACGGGCAGGTGGCCGTCGAGCCCGACCGGGACGGACGCCGCGGGCTGCTGCGTGAGGTTGAACGGGTAGGTGAACGGGGTCCAGCCCGTCCAGCGCCGCAGCCCCGACCCGCGCGGCACCTCGACCCCCGCCTCGAACGCGGTGAGCGGCAACGTCGGCGTGAGCAGCACGTCGTACGTGGCGTGGAACAGGCCCATACGGCGGCCGAGCGCCATCCGCTTGTCGACCGCCGCCAGATAGTCGAGCGCGCTGTAGCGGGCGCCCTGCGCGCAGATCTCCCGCAGCCCCGGGTCGAGCAACTCCCGCTGCGCGGCGGACAGATGCTGCACGACGCGGGCCGCCCCGCTGAACCACAACACGTGGAACGCCTCGACCGGATCGCTGAGATCGGGGTCGACCTCCTCGACGTACGCGCCGAGTTCGGCGAGCCGCGTCACCGCCGCCCGCACCCGCGCCGCCACCCCGGGCTTCACCGCGACCTGTCCGCCCAGCGTCGGCGAGTACGCCACCCGCAGGCCGCGCACCCCGCCCTCCAGGCCCTGGCGGAAGCTGCCCGTCGCGGGGGCGAGCGCCGACCAGTCGCGCGGGTCGGAGCCCGAGATCACGTCCATCATCAGCGCCGCGTCGGCCGCGCTCCGCGTCATCGGCCCGACGTGCGCCAGCGTCCCGAACGCGGAGGCCGGATAGAGCGGCACCCGCCCGTACGTCGGCTTCAGCGCGAAGATCCCGCAGAACGCGGCCGGGATACGGACCGAACCGCCGCCGTCCGTGCCGAGCGACAGGGGGCCCGCGCCGACCGCGACGGCCGCCGCGCTGCCGCCGCTCGAACCGCCCGCCGTGCGCGCGGTGTCGTACGGATTGCGTGTGATCCCGGTCAGGGGTGAGTCGGTGACGCCCTTCCAGCCGAACTCGGGCGTGGTGGTCCGTCCGACGAAGACGGCCCCGTGTGCGCGCAGCCGCGCCACCGACGGCGCGTCCTCGCCCCAACTCCCGCTCGGCGCGACGGTTCGGGAGCCGCGCAGGGTCGGTCCGCCGCGCTGCAACAGGAGGTCCTTCACCGTCACCGGCACCCCGTCGACCAGGCCCCGCGGCTCGCCGCGCCGCCATCGCTCCGTGCTGGCCCCGGCCTCGGCGAGCGCGCCCTCCGCGTCGATCCGCACGAACGCGTTCAGCTCGGGCTCGGTCTCCTCGATCCGGGCGAGTACCGCCCGGGTGGCGTCCACGGGGCTGAACTCGCCCTTGCGGTAACCGTCCAGCAGGTCCTGCGCGGTCAGTCCGGTGAGCTCGGTCGACATCCGCCCTCCACCCCATGGCGCGGCGCCATGGCTCAGCGATCAGTTCCCGGGGACATACCCACGTTTCTTGTCCACTACATTCGTCAGCGGTCGGCCGGACTCCCAGCGCCCGTACAACTCCATGAACTGGCGCCCCAGTTCGTCCCGCCAGCCGACCGTGTCCCCGCTCATGTGCGGCGAGACCAGCAGCCCGGGAGTCGTCCACAGCGGGCTGTCCGGCGCCAGCGGCTCATGCTCGAAGACGTCGAGCGCCGCGCCCGCGATCCACCGCTTGTGCAGGGCGTCCACCAGGTCGGACTCCACGACCAACGGCCCGCGTCCCACGTTGATGAAGCGGGCGGCGGGCTGCATCACGCCGAACCGGCGCGCGTCGAACATGGAGCGCGTCTCCTCGGTCAGCGGCGCCGCGCACACCACCCAGTCGGCGCGGGCCAGCAGCCGGTCGAGGTCGGCGGGTCCGTGGATACCGGCCCGCGCCCGCCGTCCGACCAGCGCCGTGGTGATGCCAAGTGCCTTGAGCTGTGCGGCGATCGCGTGCCCGATCGGGCCCGAGCCGACGACACAGGCGCGGGTCCCCGCGATGCGCTGCGACGCGCGGTGCCGCCACCGTCGGTCGGCCTGGAGGGCGAGGGTGCGCGGCAGGTCCTTGCCCATCGCGAGCACGAGCGCGGCCACGTACTCGGCGATGGGTCCGTCGAAGACGCCGCGGGCGTTGGTCAACACGGTGGCCGAGTCGACCAGTTCGGGGAACATCAGCCGGTCCACGCCCGCGCTCGCCGTGTGCACCCAGCGGGGCCGCGGCCCCGCACCGGGCCAGGCCTCCCGTACCGCGTCGGACAGGAAGTCCCACACCAACAGCACGTCAGAGTTGGGGAGTTCGGCCCGTAGCCCGGCGGCGTCGGCGGCGTGCAGCACCCGGGCCCGGCCGGTGAGGCCGCCGAGCCGGGGCGGCGGTTCCCCGGGCGCCGCGTCCAGGACGAGGACGGTGGGACGGCCACCGGCCGGGCCCCCGGCCGCGGAGCCCGAGCCGTCGGGACCGGACACGGCAGGGAAATCGTTTCGCAACGAAGCTCCGCTTTTCTTGGGGGGCGGATATGTCGAGAGCCGGGTGACAACCATCTGACATGGGCGGATTGACCACGCTGGCACCTGAACCTACCTTCGTCAACAGGGGCACGGCGTCCGCCGGTTCCCCCTTCTCCTCGCTGTCCCGACGTCCCGGCGGGGGCTCCGCCGGCTCTAGCACCGCGCCCGGCATCACCACGTCTGAACTTGGGGCATGCTCTATGGACGTCTCTTTCCTGGGGGGACCGCAGCCGCAGCGCGGCGTCGGCGTCGTCGCACCGTTCGACTTCGCCCTCGACCGCGAACTGTGGCGCTGGGTGCCCGACGAGATCTCCCTCCATCTCACCCGCACCCCTTTCGTCCCGGTCGAGGTCAGCCTCGACCTGGCGCGCCTGGTCAGCGAGCACGAGACGCTCGACGAGGCGGTACGGGCCCTCGGCGCGGCCGAACCCGAAGTCCTCGCGTACGCCTGCACGTCGGGCTCCTTCGTCGGCGGCATCGCGGGCGAGCGCGCCATGTGCGCGGCCATGCGCCGCTCGGGCGAGCGGCCCTCTCTCACCACGTCGGGCGCGCTGTTGGAGGCGCTGGAGGAACTCGGCGCCCGCCGCGTCGCGCTCGTCACGCCCTACACCCAGTCGGTCACCGAGTCCCTTGAGGAGTACCTGGCACAGGCCGGCGCCGTGGTCACCGGGCGCGCCTACCTCGGCCTGACCCGGCACATCTGGAAGGTGCCCTACCGGGACGTCGCCGAGATGGCGCGGGACGCGGTGGGCGGCACGGCCGACGCCCTCTTCATCAGTTGCACGAACCTGCCGACGTACGACGTCATCCCGCAGTTGGAGGCCGAGCTGCGGATCCCGGTGATCTCGGCCAACCAGGTCACGATGTGGGCAGCCCTGCGACGACTGGGTACGCGAGCGGTGGGGCCCTATCAGGCGCTGCTCGACCCGGCGGCGCGACGGCAGTGGCCCCTGCCGGACGAAGGACTCCGGCCCGGACAAGGCCTGCCGGAACTTCCGGAGGGCCAGGAAGGGTGGGCATAGGACATGACAGCGCTCGGATTTCTCTACCCAGGACACTCGGCCGAGGACGACTACCCGCGCATCGAGATGCTGATCGACAGTGACATCCGGCTGCCCGTCGTCCACACGGACATCGGCGAGGACGCGCACCGGGTCGACGCGCTCCTGGAGATGGGCGCGGCCCAGCGGCTGTCCGCGGGCGTCGAGGAACTGCGCCTCGCGGGCGCGGAGGCGGTGGTCTGGGCCTGCACGTCCGCCAGTTTCGTCTTCGGCTGGGACGGCGCCCATGAGCAGGTCAGGGCGCTGGCACTGGCCGCGGGGCTGCCTGCCTCCAGCACGTCGTTCGCCTTCGCGCACGCGGTGGGCGAGCTGGGCGTACGGCGGGTGGCGGTCGCCGCGACCTATCCGGCGGACGTCGCCGACCACTTCGCCACGTTCCTGAAGGCGGCCGGTGCCGAGGTCGTCTCGGTGCGCGGCAGCGGGATCGTCACGGCCGCCGAGGTCGGCACGTGGGGCTGGGACGAGGTCCTGGCGATGGCCCGCGCCGGTGACCACCCCGGCGCGGAGGCGGTGCTGCTTCCCGACACGGCGCTGCACACGGCGGCGTACGTCCGCGACCTGGAGCACGAACTGGGCAAGCCGGTCCTCACGGCCAACCAGGTCACGGTCTGGGAGGCGCTGCGCCTGGTGGACCGCCGGGTGAACGTCCCGGAGCTGGGGTCCCTCTTCACGAAGAAACCGGTGATCCAGGTGTAGCGGGGCCGGGGCGGGAGCGGAGGCCCGGGAATAAAGCGGAGCGGGCCTCCGTTACGCCGGGGTACCCCAGACCCGCATCACCAGGAGGACCCCCGTGCCGGCCAACCACGACGAGATCCGCGGCGCAGCCCACGGCACCGCCCCGACCCCCCTCTCCGTCCTGGACCTGGTCACCGTGGGTGCGGGCCGCACCGCCACGCAGGCCCTGCGCACCAGCGTCGACATCGCCCGCCTCGCCGAACGCCGCGGCTACCACCGCTACTGGGTCGCCGAGCACCACTCCATGCCCGGAGTGGCCTCGTCGTCCCCGGCCGTGATCCTGGCCCACCTCGCCGCCCACACCGACCGGGTCCGGCTCGGCTCCGGTGGTGTCATGCTGCCCAACCACGCCCCGCTGGTCATCGCGGAGCAGTTCGGCACGCTCGAGGCGATGGCCCCGGGCCGTATCGACCTCGGTCTCGGCCGCGCGCCCGGCACCGACGGCGCCACCGCCGCCGCCCTGCGCCGCACCGACCGGCTGAACGAGGGCGCGGACGACTTCCCGCAGCAGCTCGCCGAGCTGACCCGCTTCCTCGACGACGACTTCCCCGACGGTCACCGCTACTCCCGCATCCACGCGGTGCCGGGACCCGTCCAGTCGACGTCCCCCGGCGGCGTCCAGGACCCGCACCGGCCGCCGGTCTGGCTGCTCGGCTCGTCCGGCTTCAGCGCCCGCCTGGCCGGTGTCCTCGGCCTCCCGTTCGCCTTCGCCCACCACTTCTCGGCGCAGAACACGATCCCGGCGCTCGACCTGTACCGCGAGTCCTTCCAGCCCTCCGGGGTCCTGGACAAGCCCTACGCCCTGATCGGCGTCTCGGCGCTCGCCACCGACGACGACGGCACCGAGGCCCGCCGCCAGGTCCTCGCCGCCGCGCTCAACATGATCCGCCTGCGCACCGGCCGCCCGGGCCTGGTCCCGACGCCGGAGGAGGCGGAGGCGTACCAGTTCGACGAGATGGAGCAGGATTTCATTCGCTCCTGGAACTCCAACGTCATCCACGGCTCCGTCGACGAGGTCCGCACCGGCCTCGACGACCTCCAGAAGCGCACGGGCGCCGACGAGCTGATGCTCACCGCCAACGCGCACAGCGCGGACGTACGACTGCGCTCGTACGAACTCATCGCGGACGCCTACGGGCTGCCGACCCTGGGCGCGTAGCGAAGGGAGGGCCGGCCGGGGGCGCCCCGGCCGGTCACCTCGCCGCCAGCAGCCCGGAGATCCGGGCCGCCGAGACGGGCCGCGAGTACAGCCACCCCTGGCCCGTGTCACAGCCGATCCGGCGCAGCCGCTCCGCCTGCTCGACCGTCTCCACGCACTCCGCGGTGACGGTCAGCCCGAGCCGGTGGGCGAGCTGCACCATCGCCTCCACGATCACCGCGTCCGCCGGATCCTCGGGCGTACCGTCACCGTCCTGGAAGCCGCGCACGAACGCCCCGTCCAGCTTCAGCACCGACACCGGCAGCCGGCTCAGGTACGCGAGGTTCGAGTACCCCGTGCCGAAGTCGTCGATGGCGATGCGCACGCCCATGTCCCGCAGCTCCCGCAGGGCCTGCAGGGGGCGTCCGGTGGTGCCCATCACGGCGGACTCGGTCAGCTCCAACTGAAGCAGCTCGGGCGGGAGTCGCGTCTCCTCCAGGATGCGCGCGACATCGGCCACCAGATCCGAGTCCCACACCTGACGCACCGCCACATTGACGCTCACGTAGACCGGCGGCACCTCCGGGTCGGCGAGCTGCCACGCGCGCGCCTGCCGGCAGGCGGTCTCCAGGACCCACCGCCCCAACTGCACGATGGAGCCGTCCTCCTCGGCCAGTCCGATGAACCGATTCGGCGTCAGCATGCCGAACCGCGGATGCCGCCAGCGCACCAGCGCCTCGACGCCGCGCAGGCCGCCGTCCTCCAGACGTACCAGCGGCTGGTACTCCAGGACGAACTCGTCGCGCTCCACGGCGGCCCGCAGCCCGGACGCGAGCGCCTGGCGGGTCATCCGGCGGGCGTTGCGCTCCGGGTCGAAAAGCGTCCAGCGGGCCTTGCCGTCGGCCTTCGCCCAGTACAGCGTGGTGTCCGCCGCCTGCATCAGGCCCGTCGTGCTGGTGCCCGCGACATGCCGCTCGACCACCCCGATCGAGGCCGAGACCGACAGCCGCTGCCCCGACAGGTCGAACGGTTCCCGCAGCGCGTCGAGGACCGCCTCCGCCAGCTCCGCCAGTTGCTCCGTGCCGGTCGAGTCCTCCATGAGCAGGGCGAACTCGTCGCCGCCGAGCCGGGCCACCAGCGGGGTGCCGGTCGCGTGCCGGGCCAGATCGGCGCAGTGCGTGAGCCGGTCCGCGACGGCGGCGAGCAGCCGGTCGCCGACGTGGTGGCCGAGGGTGTCGTTGACCGCCTTGAACCCGTCGAGGTCGAGATAGCACAGGCCGACCCGCCCGGTCGCGCCCGTGCCCTCGTACGCGCCGGCCTCCAGGGCGCCGGTCAGGCGCTCGAAGAACAGGGCGCGGTTGGGCAGCCGCGTCACCGGGTCGTGCGTCTGCAAGTGCCGCAATCCGTCCTGGAGTTGGCGGTGCGCGCTGACGTCGTCCAGGGAGAGCAGGACGACATCCGCGCCGGGCACGGGCGACGCCGTGATCCGCACCCACACCGAGTGGCCCGCGGAGTGCTTGAGGCGGCGGGTACGGCCGAGGGGGGCCTGCCGTCCGCGCAGCACCTCGCGGTAGGCGTCCCGGGTGCGGGGGTCGGAGGACAGGTCGAGCAGTTCGTCGGCGGCGAGCCCGACGACGGGCTCGGCGCCCTCGTCGCGCAGCAGTGTGAGCGCGGCGGCGTTGGCGCCGACGACGATGCCGTCACGGTCGACGAGCAGCATGGCCTGGGGCGCGGCGAGGAACGCGGCGCCGTGGACGGACTTCGGCTGGAGCCCGTGCGGCCGGTCACGCTCCGTGGTGTTCCCGGGGCACGAGTCGACCGGGGACACCTCCGCCGCCGTCGTGGGCCCTTGGGGCTGTGCGCTGTGTGCGCTCACCGCTCGCTCCCGTGTGCGTCGTCTGGTCGCGTGGTCCGATCGCATGGTCCGGTCGCGTGATCCGGTGCGGCCGGGGTCCCGTCAGGAAAGTGTGCCGATCATAGAGGCCGGTCGGACGGCCTATCCAGCCTTGTCCACGGGCGGTTCCACTCCGGGGAGCCGGAATCCACCCCGCCAGATCGTTTCTGCCCGCTCCGGGCCCGGCTTCTGCCGCACCCCGATCACCTGTGACGGCCTGTGACCGCTCGGGGTGTCGCGCCTCACTCGTCCGGGCCAGATAAACAGGGCGAATCGCGATAAGCACCCACAATCTGGGTGGGGTGCCGCACATTCCCCACCCGGAGGTCGACTTGCCGCGTCCGCAGCCACTCGGGGGAGTGGACACGTCCCGCCTACGGGCCGCCGCGGCGGCGCTGACCGCGCTCGCCGCCCTGGTCGCCATCGGCCTGGTCACGGGCCCGGCGGGCGCCGCCCCCTACGCGGGCCCGTGCGCCCTGGAGCGCACCGCGGCCCATCACTCCGAGGGCGTCGACACCTGGAACACGGCCTATCCGCGTCCGCGTCAGACCCTGAACGCGGTGCTGATCTTCCTCTCCTTCCCCGACTCGGCCCCGCTGACGACGCCCGCGGAGCTGACGGCCGACTACTTCCCGGCCACCAGCCGCTTCTTCTCCCAGGCCTCGTACGGCAGGTTCACGCTGGTGCCGCATCCGCAGCGCGCGTGGCTGCGGATGCCGCGGGACTCCACCGCGTACGGGATACGGCGTGACTGGCACCCGGCGGACCGCGGCGCGTATCTGCGGGACGCGCTGCGGGTGGCGGACCCGGGCACGGACTTCAGCGCGTTCGACGTCGTCTACCTCATCGCCGACCCGGACGCGCCGGGGGTCGACTCGGACGCCACGAAGGTCGTGAACTTCGACCGGCCGATGCGGGCCGACGGCACCGACATCCGGCGGGCCGTCACCGTCTTCGAGCAGCACCCGCCGGACCGCAACGTCCTCGCGCACGAGACCGGCCACGTCTTCGACCTGCCCGACCTCTATCACCGGCCGTCCGACGGCAAGGGGGACTGGGACACGTACGTCGGCGACTGGGACGTCATGGGCAGCCAGTTCGGCCTCGCGCCGGACCTCTTCGGCTGGCACAAGTGGAAGCTCGGCTGGCTGGACCAGCGACAGGTCGCCTGCGTGACCCGCACGGGTACGACCCGGATGACGCTGGAGCCGCTGAGCACAGGGCCGCGCGCGGCGGACGCCCCGTTCGGCACCGGGGACGGCACCAAGCTCGGCGTCGTACGGACCGGTCCCGACAGCGTGATCGCCCTGGAGGCGCGCGGCGCGGGCGGCAACGACGACGCGACCTGCACGCGGGGTGTCCTCGTCTACCGGGTACGCGGCGACTCCTCGTCCGGCGAGGGCCCGGTCCAGGTCCTCGACGCCCACCCCGACACGGACGCCTGCCAGAGCGACTCGGTCTACCCACCTCTGGCGGACGCCCCGGTGGGAGTGGGCGAGAGCTTCACGGTGCCGGGCGAGCACCTCCACATCGAAACAGAGAACCGCACGGCCTCCGGCGCGTACACGGTGAAGGTGACGACTGGCTGAGCGGGGACGCGCCGTGCTGCCCTGGGGGCGCGCCCCAGCCAGCCGTGCTTTCCCGCGGGGTCCCGCGCTGGCCCCGGGGGGACGGGGGTGCGGGTGGCGGAGCCCCCGCCGGGCGCGGCGCAGCCGTGCGAAAACAACGGTGGCGGGACGGTTCGCGCTTTTCGCGAACACATCCCGCCACCGACAACGTGCGCCGCCAGGGACTCGAACCCCGGACCCGCTGATGCTGCATCCCCCGGGGGGTGACCCCCGGACCCCCAGCCGACCGCCCGGCGCCGGGACCCGCCCTGTTCCACGCGAAAGGCCCCCCGTTCGCACGGAGGGCCTTCACTGTCGGTGCGCCGCCAGGGACTCGAACCCCGGACCCGCTGATTAAGAGTCAGCTGCTCTAACCAACTGAGCTAGCGGCGCCTGCTGACGTCGTAGACCTTAGCATCCTGATCGGCGGCGGGAAAAATCGAAATTCGTACGGCGGCGTGCGCCCCGGCGCGGGCCGCTCGGACGCAGGCCCAGAGCAGTACTTCGGGGCCGGGGAGCCAGGGGCTGCGGGTGTCGGGGGCGACGAGCCAGCGGGAATCGGGGCGCTGCCCGGAGAGGGGCGTGGGGGCGGGGACGGTGACCGCGTCGCCGGTTCCGTGGCAGAGGAAGGGCGGCACGGCGGGGCCCCACTCCTCCCATTCGAGCAGCGAGGGCAGCCGCTGGGCGGTGCCCGGCGCGGCGAACAGGAGCATGCGACCGCGGTGGGCGGCGACCGGCCCCGAGCCGGGGCCCTCGTCCCAGAGCCGGTCTAACATCCGCCGGCCGAAGATCGCGGGCACGTTGACGACGTCGAAGACGGAACCGCAGGGCAGCACCACGGGAGCGGTGGGGCGGGACTCCCAGTGGGCGAGGGTCGAGCGCGGATACGTTCCTGCGGAGGCGAGCCATGCGGCGCCTTCGGGGGTGACGCCACTGACGTCGTAGTGGTCGTCGGGGGCGCCGGGGGCAGGGGCGAGGGGGTGAGCGAAGTCCATGTCCCCCACATCTACACGGGGTGAGGGATCGACTCCACAGGGTTGCGGGAAACCGGGACAGGAGAGGGAAGCGAGGAGTATCTTGCCCCCTGGCATATGCCAGAAGGGTGGCTACGGCGCCTGCTCCGAGCCGCTGCGCAGCAGGTCACGGCCGAACTCGACCATCTTCTTCGCGTAGTCCTCGGTCCACTCCGCGCGCCCCGCGATCTCCGCCGTGGTCAGCCGGTCGAACCGGCGCGGATCGGCGAGCTGGGCCGCCGCGATCGCCTGGAACTCCAGGGACCGGTCGGTCGCCGCGCGGAACGCCAGCGTCAGCTCCGTCGCGCGGGCCAGCAGCTCGCGGGGGTCCTCGATGGACTCCAGGTCGAAGAAGTGCTCCGGGTCGGCGGCGGCCTCCGCGGGCTCGAAGATCAGCGGGGCGGGCCGCATCCGGGGCTGCGGCGTACGGGGCCGCTCGGGCTCCGCCATGGTGGTTCCTCCTCGTGCCGGTGACGGCCCGTCCGGTGCCCGGGCCGCCTTCCATTGTCCGCAGGGGCGCAAGTACGCCCGTCGTTCAGGGCCGCCAGGCCACCCGGTGCCGCGCGAGCCGGTCGAGGACGGCGTGGTTGGCCTCCCAGCCGTCGGGGAACTTCACGTCCACCCCGAGCTGCACCGGCTCCGTCGACGGATGCTCGTCGAGGAGTTCGGCGACCCCGGCCCGGCACACCACGACGCACGCGTGCCGGTGCCGGGACGTCAGCACGCACAGGCGGCCGGTCTCCAGGTGGAACGCCGTCGCGTCGGGGCGGCCCGACAGGGGGTGCAGGACGACGGTCACGTCGAACTCCCGGCCCTGCAAACGGTTGGCCGTGTCCACCGTGACGTCCCGCACGCCGAGTTCGCCCAGGGCCGCGCGGACCGCCGCCGCCTGGTCGCGGTGGGCGGTGCCGACGCAGATCCGGTCGGCGCTCAGCGGCGCCGCGTCCGTCCCCCGCTCGGAACGGGCCAGGCCCTCCCGGTCGAGCAGCCGCCGCACGACGAGCGCCACCGCCCGCACCGCCTCCGGATCGGTCCGCGGCGTGTGCGCGGCGGGCAGTTCGAGCAGCCCCCAGCCCGCGTCCGCGGCCTCGTCGATGACCCGGTCGACGCCCGAACCGTCCGACGGGGCGAGGAAACGCAGGCCCCGGTCGCCCTCCTCGGTGCCGCTGCGGAACGGCGTGAACGGGTAGAACGCCCCCGACACCAGCGGCGCCGCCGACGCGGGCAGCCGCCACGACACCGGGAGCCGGTGCTGCGGCAACTCCGGGTTGTGGGCCAGCAGCGTCGAGACCGCCGACGCCGACGGGTCGTAGGACAGGCCCGCCCACTGCTCGGAGCCGACGATCGCGAACGGGTCGAGCTGGCCCGGGTCGCCCACGAACAGCGCCCGCTCGAACAGTCCCGCCACGGCGAGGAGCGCGTCGGACCGCATCTGGTAGGCCTCGTCCACGATGGCGTGGCGCCACGGGCCGCCCGCGTCGGCGACCTTCACGTGCGCCCACTTCGCGGCGGTGGAGATGACGACCGGCAGCGGCGCCAGATCGGCCGCCTTCGTCGACGTGCGGACGGTCACCAGGTCGTCCAGCGCCTTGTCGTACGCGTCCGGGTCGCTGCTGTGCAGACGGCCGACGGGCAGCTCGGGGTTCTTCTCGTGGAGCCGCAGGACGAGGTCGTCGACCTGGGCGTTGGTCTGGGCGACGACCATCAACGGCCGCCCCGCCTCGGCCAGTTCCAGCGCGGCCCGCACCACCAGGGTCGACTTCCCCGCGCCGGGCGGGGAGTCCACGACGACACCCCGGGCGTCACCGTCGAGCGTGTCGCGCAGGATCGCCTCCGTCGCGCGGGCGGCGGCGACCGACGGGCTGAGCGCGGCCGGGTCGAGAGGGGTCACGGTCACAGCAGGTCCTCCGAGGTCACGGCGTCCGGCGCGGGCAGGTCCGTGCCCGGCGGCCCGCCGTGCGTCCACGGCGTCTCCTCCGGCTCCGGCAGCTTGGGCCCGCCGCGCTGCTCGTGCTCGAACAACGTCCAGACCACCTGGTCCCCCTTCTGCGGCACCGACCCCTCCTCGGGCTCCTTGCCGCGCCCCATCTTGTCCAGGACCCGCAGCACGACCGCGTCCCGCGCGTCACTCTCGTACGCCACGAACTCCGCCGTCTGCGGTTTGCCTTCGAGGGAGCGGAACACCTTGACCCGCTCCCCGAGGTGCGGCCGGTCGTCGGTGCGGACCGTGATCAGGGGGCGTGGCCGCTTCTTGTCGTTGTACGCCTCCACCACCTCGGTCACCTCACCCGCGAACGCCTCTCCCGCGAGCCGCCTGCCCGCCATCACCAGGGGATCGTCGAGCGCCTCCTGCGCGTCGAGGCGGGCCTGCTCCCGCTCGCGCGTCGCCAGCTTGTTCGCCGCGGTCACCGCGTCGTCGCGGCGCGGCTGCGGCGGCTCGCCCGCGGCCACCCGGTCGCGGTGCCCGGTGAAGGACCAGCGGTCCCGCGTCCAGCGCTCCGCGGCGCGCGGACCCTCGGGCAGCGTGCACAGCAGGTCGAGGCCGCGCCACACCGCGTCCCAGGTGGGCCGGGTCCGCGACTCGACCAGGGCGTGGATCTCCCGCTCGGCGGCGGCGACCTCGGCCAGGCGGCCGTCGGCCAGGACCGGGTCCTCGGCCGCCGCCAGTCGCGTACGGGCCCGGTCGTAGCGCTCGATCGCGGGCGCGAGCAGCTTGTTGTCGAAGGCCGGGTCGGTGGCGGGGCCCGCGGGCGGGCACAGGAGCTGGCCGTCCGGGCCCCGGTCCAGCTCGGCGCGGAGCGCGGCCTCGGCGCCCGAGACACCCCCCGGCGGCGCGATCCAGGCGAGCAGCGCGCCCAGGTGCTGGTCCTCCAGGCTCGACTGGCCCGTCGCCCAGTGCCGGGAGAGCAGATCCGTCATGGCGAGCAGCAGCGCGGAGCCGGGGACGCGGGCCCGCTCACCGAAGTGCGTCAGCCAGCGGCCGAGCAGCGGCACGTGCGGCGGCGCCGGATAGGGCGTCTCCGGGTCCTGCTCGGCGGTGCGGCGAAACCGCATGGACCGGCCGAGCAGCCGCACGAGCTCGATGCCGGCGCGGCTCGGCACGATCACCTGCGGGGCGTCCGCGCACAGCTCGACCTCGACCTTGACCTTCTTCCCGGTCTCCGGGTCGGTCTCGCTGCGCTCGGCGGCCTCGACATCGGCGGCGTAAGCGTCGATGTACGGCAGGACGGTCTCGGCGAGCCGCGTCAGGAACGCGAAGCGCAGATCGCGGTCGCGGGGCTGCGGCACGACCAGCAGACGGGGGGAGGTCCGTTCGGTGCCGACCAGGGCGCCGAGCGGGGCGCCGGTCTCGCCCGCGGTCGTCAGCGGGACGATGACCAGCGGTTTCTGCGAGAGGTGCCGGTGGCGGACCGTGGCGATGGGCTGCGCGCGGCCGGTGCTGGTGGCTTCGAGCCGCGCCAGGTGGTTGATCAGGCTCACCGGGCGCCTCCGAGGGCCTCGGCCCGCAGCGCCGCAGCGCGCCGCAGCGCCGCCACCGTCGGGTCCGCGGGATCGCCCGTCTCGCCGCGGGCCACGGCGAGCACCGCGTCGACCGTGGTGAGGCCGCCCAGTTCGGCGCGGAGCGGTCGGCCGAGGCTCGTCACGGCGCCCTGGGCGCGGGACCGCTCACGGCAGTGGAAGGCCAGCTCGCAGGCGGCCAGACACTCCGGCGCGTAGGTGGCGGGCACCGACTCGACCGCGGCGGCCAGCTCGGCGGGTGGCCGGTCCGGGTCGAGGGCGGTGCCGGGCGGCAGCGCGGCAGCGATGTCCTCGATCCGGGTCAGCCGCCGCAACTGGCGCCGCGTCACCGAGAGCTGCTTGCGGACGTCGACGGCCGAGGCGGCGGGCAGGTTCGAGAAGTCCTTCGGGCAGACCAGCACCACCCGGTCGCGGACCCGCGCGGCGGTGTCCGGCAGGCGACCCGCGACCTCCTGAAGCGCCAGCACGTAGACCGCGGCCTGGCGGGCGGCGGCGCCGACCTTCGCCGCGTCCGCCGCCCCGTCGATCATGGGGAAGGACTTGATCTCGACGACCGTCCAGCTCCCGTCCGGGTGCACCACCACCGCGTCCGGCTCCAGGAACGCCGGACTGCCCGCCACGTCGAGGGCGAGCATCGGATGGTCGAGGAACGTCCAGAGGCCGGGGGACTCCACCGCCTCGCGCAGCGCGAGCGCGGTGCGCGCGGTGCGACCCTCGGGCCCCATCGCCGACAGGTCCGGAGCGCGGACGAGATCGGGGACCGGCTCGGGGGCGGCGGCGTCCACGCGCGCGTGCACCAGGTGCAGCAGCCCCGAGCCGCCGTCCGCCTTCACCCGCGCCTCGAACACGTTCCCCCGGGCCAGCGCGAACTGGGACTGGCCGAACCCCGACGGCGCGCCCAGCGCGTCCGCGAGGCGGGCCTTGTCCACGCCCGCGCCGTCGAGGAGCGCCCGCCGGTCGCACCCCGGGTTCGCGGCCAGCGCGGCCAGGGCGCGGGCGTCGAGCGGGCGCGGCGGACGGTCGGGGCCGCGCAGCTCAGCGAGCCGGTGCCGGAGCCCCGTCGCCTGTGTCGTGCGGCGTGGCGGCCTTGCGCTGTCGGGGAATTCGCTCACCCGGGGAAGTCTGGCACTCTCCACTGACAATTGAGGAACGAGTGAGGGAAGGGACGGTCCAGGGCCTGACCGCGGCCCTGGCGTCCAGCCGGTTCCTGACGCGCTCGGCGAGCCGCGTCACCGGCTTCGTCAGGAGCAGGCCGGTGCCCATCACGGCGGCCCCGGCGAGCGCGTCGAGGAAGTAGTGGTTGGCCGTGCCCATGACGACGACCGTGGTGATCAGCGGATAGGCGACGCCGAGGGCCTTCGCGTAGGGGCCGCGGCCGTTGCGCCACAGCATGACGCCGCACCACAGCGCCCAGCCGACGTGCAGGCTCGGCATCGCCGCGTACTGGTTGGTCATGCCGCCCAGGCCCTTGGGCGCGCTGGCGGCGCCGCCCCACCAGCCGTACGAGCTGTACTGCGCCATGGTGTCGACGAAGCCGTGGCCCGCCGAGAGCAGCCGGGGCGGGCAGGTAGGCAGCAGGGTGAAGCCGATCAGGCCGATCAGGGTGGAGGTCATCAGCCAGGTCCTGGCGGCCCGGTAGAGGTGGGCGCGGTGGCGGAAGATCCAGACCAGGACGGCCGGGGTGACCACGTAGTGCAGCGAGGCGTACCAGAAGTCGGCGGGCACCCCGAGCCAGGGCTCACGCGTGAAGAGACGGTTCAGCGGGTGTTCGATGTTCAGGTGGACGGCCTTCTCGGCCCGCAGGATCGCGAGCCCGTGGCCCACGGCCGTGCCCACGTCACCGCGGGCGAGCAGCCGACCCGCCGAGTACGCCCCGTACACGAGGAGGAGCAGGGGCAATTCGGTCCACCACCGGAGCCGGACTTCGGGTACCGCCTCCGTGCGTGGTGCGTGGTCGATCTGCGACATTCGGGCCGCTCCCCCTCTTCCTCGTCCGGCGGCCTCCGGCCACGTCGCTCACCCTAAGGTGTATGCGGGTCGCCGCGTGGGTGACCCCTGACCCTCGTAGACGCGAAGATCAGTCTCCGGGTTGCCCGCTCGGCCGTCCGCAATCCGGTTACGCGATGATGGATGCGGCGACGCCGCCCGTTCGCCCCTGGTTCACCTCATACGTCCGGTAGATCCGTACGCCCGTTCGTCGTGAAAGGTCCCCGCATGGCACCGCGCATTCTGTTGGCCCGGCACGGACAGACGGAGTGGTCCCTGTCCGGACGGCACACCGGCAGGACGGACATTCCGCTGCTGGAAGAGGGCCGGCGCGGCGCGAAGCTGCTCGGCGAGCGGCTGCACGGCGCGCCCCACGACGGGCTGCCCGGCGTCGAGGTGCGCACGTCGCCGCTGGTGCGGGCGAGCGAGACGTGCGCGCTGGCCGGGTTCGGGGAGCGGGCCACCGCCTGGGACGCGCTCATGGAGTGGGACTACGGCGCGTACGAAGGGCTCACCCCGGCCCGGATCCAGGAGCTGCGGCCCGGCTGGTTCATCTGGCGCGACGGCGTCCCCGACGGCGAGACGCTCGCCGAGGTGACGGCGCGGGCCGACGAGGTCGTGGCCTGGGCCAGGTCCGCCGACCGTGACGTGCTGGTCTTCGCCCACGGGCACATCCTGCGCTCGATCGGCGCGCGATGGCTCGGCCTGCCGCTGGACTTCGCGGCCCGCGTCCGTCTCAACCCGACGTCGCTGTCGGTGCTCGGGTGGGCGTACGGGGAACCGGCCATCGAGAGCTGGAACGAGACGGGGCACCTGGCCGCGGGCTGATGCGCGCGCCCCGCGGTCAGCGCCGGGAAGCCGCGTGCGCCTCCAGGAACGCGGCCACCCCGGCCGCCCTGCGGTGAGGCAGCAGGACGCGGGCCGTCGTCGCCAGCATCGACTCGATGCGGGACGAGCGCACGTCGCGGAGCAGGGCGAGCGCCCGCGACCCCGCGTCGGCCGCCTCGTCCGGTTGGCCCGAGCGGGCCAGGTCGTCCGCCAGTTCGGCCGTGTACAGAGCGGTGTTGCGGGTGAAGTGCGGGTCCTGCAGGGCGACGGCGCGCCGGGCGTGCCGGGCCGCGCGCCGCCAGTCGCCGAGAGCCGACCAGCACTGCGCCTCCAGGCCCTCCAGCTCGGCCTCGCCGTAGAACGACATCCACTCCGGGTCGGCGTCCGAGGCGCCCCGCGCGAACAGCGCCTGCGCCCGCACCAGCGACCGCTCGCACGACGGCCGGTCGTCGAGCCCGGCCCAGCCGCCCGCCTCCCGCAGCGCGAGCAGCGACAGCAGGCGCGGCGAGCCGAGCGGCGCCGCCACCCGGGTCGCCGCCTGCGCCGCCCGGACGGCCTCCCGTGGCCGCCCCACGTCCCGCGCGAGGAACGCGGTGTTGCAGAACGCGTGCGCCTCCAGCGCCTCGTCGCCCGCCATCCGTGCCGTCGCCAGCGCCTCCGCGTAGTGCGAACGCGCCTCGTCGAAGCGGCCCGAGTCGTGGGCGAGCCAGCCGACGGAGATCGCCAGTTCGCCCGCGCCCGCCTGGAGCCGCTCGGTGACGTCGCGCCGCCCGGCGCCCTGGTCGAGCAGTTCGAAGGCGGTCCGCAGCGGCGCCTCCGCCCGCCGGTAGAGGCCGTCGGCGCCGTGCCGGTCGTCGAGGAGCCGGATCCGCCGGATCGCCTCCTCCACGGAGCGGGCGCCGGCCCGCGCCGGGTAGCGGTCGAGGTCGGCGGCGTCGGCCGGAGCGGCGCCGATGTGGGTCAGGGTGGCGACGGCCAGGGTGGCCGTCGAGCCGGTCATGCCGGTCATGAATGCGCGACGCCGCACGTCGCTCTCCTCGTGGTGCGTGTACTCGGTGGCTACGGGGCTCTCAAGCCGGGCCCCGGACGGGCGGGCGCCGCGCCCGCGCACCGAGGCGCGGGGCGCGAACCCGAGGTCCGCGAGCGTCCGGCCCGGGAACATGTGCAGGAACACGCGCTCGTACGCGTAGTTCGGACAGCGGATCGCGCCGGACTCGACCCGGCCGATGTAGCGGGCGTCGCAACTGACGCACTCGCCGATCTCGCGGGCCGCGCGCCGTACCGCGGCCGCGAACTCGCCCGGCGAGCGCTGTCCGCGCAGTCGCCGGAAGGCGAGGTTGGGGCGCGGCGGCTGTGGTGCCGGGGCGTCCGGAGGATACGGAGACGACGTCATGGGCGGGTCCTCCCGTGCGAACCGTGCCGGACACCGAGGGTGAGGGCGGACCCTGGGTCAGGGCCTGTCCGCACCCGCCCGCGAGCCGTCAACTCCCTTGTCCGGCGAGGCTCGAAGGTACCGGGTGTGACGGTACCGACACGCAGTGTTTGGCTACAAACCGGATATCTCACCCGCAATCTGCCATGAACTGCCATCCTTTGCGGCGGCGTGCCGCCGTAGCCGTTGACGCCCGCAGCCGTTGAACCATGTGGCGAAACCCCCACCGGCACCACTGCCATGTACGCGAAGAGTGAGGAGGGGCTGACGTGTTGGACGCCTCACAACCCGTGACGTCACCGCCCGTCGAGTCGTTGTCGACGGCGCGACACCGCCCGACCGAGGAGAACAGCGCGCAGCCGCCCGGCGGCTGCGACCTGGTGACCGTCGGATCACGGCAGGGACTGGAAGCGGTCGACATCCTGCGCCGCGCCAGCGCCGAACCCTTCGGCCCGGTCCTGCACGACGGCGGCAAGACCCTCGGCTTCCTCGTCCCGCCCGGCACCGCCGACGGCTGGGACGTACCGGGCAGCGCCTGTACGCAGACCCAGGGCCGGGGCCTGTCGCTCGCGCCGCCGGTCGAGGGCACCGGCTGGCTGCTGCCACCCGCCGCCGACGACCCGGACTGCGCCGACCTGGTCACCGACCCGGCCGTGCTGCGGGCCGCGCTCGACGAGGCCGCCCGCCTGATCGAGGCCGCCGACAACTGCCGCTGAGCCGTCCCGCCGCCCGCCACGGATAATGGCCGGATGGCCAGGTCACGCGGGAATCAGGGACGCAAGGGCGAGCGGGAGGGCCGGGGGGCCAGGGAGCCCGTCGTGCGGAGCGTCGACGGCGGACTCGCCGAGCTGATACCCGACCGGGACCGGCCGTCCGCCTGGACACTGCTCCTGGACGGCGCCCCGCAGTCGCACGTCGACCTCGACGACCCGGCCCACCTCGCCTTCGAGTACCAGCGCCGCATCGGCCACGTCCTCGACCTGGCCGCGGACCCGGGACGGCCGGTGCAGGCCGTGCACCTCGGCGGCGGCGCCTTCACCCTCGCCCGCTACCTCGCCGCCACCCGGCCGCGCACCACGCAACAGATCGTGGAGAGCGACGGCCCGCTGGTCCACCTCGTGCGCGAGGAGCTTCCGTTGCCGCCCGGCGCGCGCATCCGGGTCCGTACGGCCGACGCCCGCGAGGCCCTCGCCAAACTGCCCGACAACTGGGCGGACGTCCTCGTCGCCGACGTGTTCAGCGGGGCCCGCACCCCCGCCCACCTGACCACCACCGAGTTCCTGACCGAGGTGCGCCGGGTGCTGCGGCCCACCGGCACCTACGTCGCCAACCTCGCCGACGGCCCGCCCCTCGCCCACCTGCGCGCCCAGATCGCCACGGCCGCGGCCGTCTTCCCCGAACTGGCCCTGATCGCCGACCCCGCGGTGCTGCGCGGCAAGCGCTTCGGCAACGCGGTCCTGGCGGCGTCGGCGCTGCCCCTGCCCGTGGCCGAGCTGACCCGGCGCGCGGCGGGGGACCCGCACCCGGGGCGGATCGAGCACGGCCGGGCGCTGATGGCCTTCACCGGCGGCGCGGGGCCGGTCACGGACGCCACCGCGAAGGCGTCACCGGCGCCGCCGCCCTCCGTCTTCCGCTGAAGAGAGGTGCGTGAACCGCTCAGTAGGTGGCGATCTCCACCGACGGGCGGTGATCGTGCCAGGTGCAGAACGCCGACACCCTCCGCTCCCCGGACGTGAACTCGACCCGGATCCACGTCGACTGCTTCCACACCTGCACCGACCAGCCGGAGTCGGGCGTCGCGGACACCAGCGTCGCCGAGGTCTCCCCGAGGTCGAACACGGCACGCCCGCCCGCCGTCGTGTAACTCTTCACGTTCCCGGCGGACGCGGTGGCGGAGGGCGAGACGCTCCGCCGGGGCGTCGCCGACGGGGAACGGGTCGGAGCCGGGGGCCGCGACGACCGCACCGGCTTCGCGCGGGACGGCGTCGCCGAGGGCGTGGGCTCCGGCCGGTGCGTGGACGAGGACAGCGGCGACGCCGACCCCGACGCGGCGACGGCCACCGGCAGCGCCCTCGGCGGGTCGTACGCCGTGCCCGACATCACCGTGTGCACGCCCCACCACGACAGGGTCACCGCGGCCCCGGTGGCGAGCAGCCACGCCACGGTGTGCACCAGGCCCCGGCGCACGGGGCGCGGGGTCCGGGGGAGATCCGGGGTCTCGGGCGGTGGTGGTGGTGTCGGTCGCATCGCGGGCCATCTTGCACCACGCCCGGCGCCGCTGTCCCGTGGAGACCGCGGTCACCCCTGGTCACCCGGGGGAGGACCCTGATCACCCGGATGGCGTACGGTGCCGCCCATGGCAAGTGTGCTCGTGGTCGAGGACGACCAGTTCGTACGCTCGGCCCTCATCCGGCACCTGACCGACGCCGCGCACACCGTGCGCAGCGTCGGCACGGCCCTGGAGGCGCTGCGCGAGGTCGCTCATTTCCGGTTCGACGTGGTCATCCTCGATCTCGGTCTGCCGGACCTGGACGGGGCCGAGGCGCTGAAGATGCTGCGCGGCATCACCGACGTACCCGTGATCATCGCCACGGCCCGCGACGACGAGACCGAGATCGTGCGGCTGCTCAACGACGGCGCCGACGACTACCTGACCAAGCCCTTCTCGCCCGAGCACCTGTCCGCGCGGATGGCCGCCGTGCTGCGCCGCTCCCGCTCCAGCGCGGGCGCCGAGCCGCCCTCCCGGGTGCTGCGGGTCGGCGGCCTGTCCATCGACCCGCTGCGCAGGCAGGCCGAACTGGACGGTGCCACGCTCGATCTGACCCGCCGTGAGTTCGACCTGCTGGCCTTCCTTGCCGGGCGCCCCGGCGTCGTCGTACCGCGCAAGGAACTCCTCGCCGAGGTGTGGCAGCAGAGTTACGGGGACGACCAGACCATCGACGTCCATCTGTCGTGGCTGCGGCGGAAGCTGGGGGAGACGGCCGCGCGCCCGCGCTATCTGCACACCCTGCGGGGTGTCGGCGTGAAGCTGGAGCCGCCGCGGCCGGAGCCGGCGCCGTGAGGTGGGCGCTGGTCAGGGTGTGCCTGGCGGTCACGACCATGGTGGTGGTGGCGTTCGCCGTGCCGCTCGGGCTCGTCATCAAGGAGATGGCCCGCGACCGGGCGTTCTCCAACGCCGAGCGGACGGCCGCCGCCATCGGACCCACCCTGTCCATCACCACGGACCGCGACGAACTGGCCCGCGCCCTGGCCACCGCGCAGACCGGCGGCGAGGACCGGATGTCGGTGTACGTCCCCGCCGCGGGCGGCGAACCGGCGATCACGCTCGGCCGTCAGCGGGTGCCCGCGGACCGGCTCGACATCAGCCGGGCCAGGATCGACGAGGTCCCCGGCGGCTCGGTGTGGCTCCAGCCGATCGCGGTGAGCACCGGGAAGATCGCCGTCGTCGAGGTCTACGTCCCCGAGGCCGAGGTCAGCAACGGCGTGACGACCGCGTGGGTCGTCCTCGCGGGCGTCGGTATCGCGCTCGTCATCGGCTCGGTGGCCGTGGCGGACCGGCTCGGGGTGCGGATGGTGCAGCCCGCGCAGCGCCTGGTCGGCGCCGCGCACGAGCTGGGTGAGGGCAGGCTCGGTGCGCGAGTGCCGGAGGACGGCCCCGAGGAACTGCGGCTCGCGGCCGTCGCGTTCAACTCCATGGCCGACCAGGTCGTACAACTCCTCGCCAATGAGCGGGAGTTGGCGGCCGATCTGTCGCACCGGCTGCGCACCCCGCTGACCGTGCTGCGGCTCAACGTCGCCTCGCTCGGCACCGGCCCCGCCGCCGAGCAGACCCGGGTCGCCGTCGAGCAGTTGGAGCGCGAGGTCGACACCATCATCCGCACCGCGCGGGACGCCAAGCCGCAGACCGCCGCGGCCGGGCCGGGCGCGGGCTGCGACGCCGCCGAGGTGATCCGCGAGCGGATGGAGTTCTGGTCGGCGCTGGCCGAGGACGAGGACCGCAAGGTGCGGGTCGCCGGGATCGACCGGCCCGTGCGGATCCCCGTCGTCCGGGGCGATCTGGTGGCCGCGCTCGACGCGCTGCTCGGCAACGTCTTCCGGCACACCCCCGAGGGCACCGCCTTCGCGGTCGACGTGCACAGCGGTGAGGACGCCGTGATCGTGCTGGTCTCCGACGCGGGCCCCGGCATCCTCGACCCGGAGGCGGCGATGGCCCGCGGCAAGGGGTCGGGCAGCGACGGCTCGACCGGGCTCGGCCTCGACATCGTGCGCCGCCTCGCCGAGTCGACCGGCGGCGACGTCCGCATCGGCTCCTCCGTGCTCGGCGGTACCGAGGTGCGGATCTGGGTGCAGCTCGACGGGCGCGGCCCGCTGGAGCGCGGCCGTGGCCGGGGACATCGCGGCCGGGAACGCAAAGGACTGGTCTCGACCTTTAATCGCTCCCGATCCCTTCCTTAAGCCAACCCTAAGATCCGCAAGTCCCTTCCCGGTTGCCCGAATTGACGGTTTCCGGGTCGCTAGCGTGCTGCCGCACCCCCAAGATCCCCCGCACAGGTAAGGCAGGCACGCGATGAGCAGCACGCACCGGCGCAAGGTCAGCGGCAGGAACAAGGCGATAGGCGGCATCGTCGCGGCGGCCGTCGTGGGCGGCGGTACGTTCCTCTTCGCCTCCAGCGCGTCGGCCGCCTCCGTCGGCGCCGCGTACACGAAGACCAGTAGCTGGTCCGGCGGGTACACCGGCCAGTACGTCGTCACCAACGACACGGACAAGGTCCAGTCCGGCTGGACGCTGGAGTTCGACCTGCCGTCCGGCGCGAAGCTCAGCTCGCTGTGGAACGCGGAGTCGTCCGTCTCGGCCACGGCCGGCGGCTCGCACGTCACCGTGAAGCCCGCCTCCTGGGACAAGGAGGGCATCGCCGCGGGCCGCTCGGTCACGGTCGGCTTCGTCGTCTCCGGTGACGCCGACCCGACCGGCTGTCTCATCAACGACGCCAAGTGCTCCGTCGACGGCGGCGCGACCCCCGAGCCGAGCGGGCGCCCGACCACGACGGCGACCCCCGCGCCGACCACGTCGACGTCCCCCACGCCGACCGCGCCGACCGCGTCCCCCACCGCCTCCACGGGGACGGGCTCGGGCTCGAAGGCGACGGCCGGCTTCGCCCCGTACGTCGACACGTCGCTGTACCCGAAGTTCGACCTGGTCGCCTCGTCCAAGGCCACCGGCGTCAAGGAGTACAACCTCGCCTTCATCACCTCAGGCGGCGACTGCACCCCGAAGTGGGGCGGCGTCAGCGACCTCGGCTCCGACCAGGTCGCGGCGCAGATCGGTGACCTGCGGGCGGCGGGCGGTGACGTCCGCGTCTCCTTCGGCGGCGCCTCCGGCACCGAACTGGCACTGGCCTGCTCCTCCGCGGGCGACCTGGCGGCGGCGTACCAGAAGGTCATCGACCGGTTCGAGCTCACCAAGGTCGACTTCGACATCGAGGGCGGCGCTCTGCCGGACACGGCCTCCAACACCGAGCGCGCCCGGGCCATCGCGACGCTCCAGAAGAACAACCCGGACCTGAACGTGTCCTTCACGCTCCCGGTGATGCCCGAGGGCCTGACGTCGGACGGCGTGAACTTCCTGAAGAACGCCAAGGCCAACGGCGTCGCCACTGACCTCGTCAACATCATGGCGATGGACTACGGCGCCTCATACAGCGGCGACATGGGCACCTACGCAGAGCAGGCCGCGACCGCGACGCAGGCGCAGATCAAGAGCGCGCTCGGCCTGTCCGACGCGGCGGCCTGGAAGGCGGTGGCCATCACCCCGATGATCGGCGTCAACGACGTCACGTCCGAGATCTTCAAGGTCGAGGACGCCACGCAGCTCGTCTCCTTCGCCAAGGAGAAGGGGCTCGGCGGACTGTCCATGTGGTCCGCGACCCGCGACAAGCAGTGCGAGGGCGGCGCCTCCAACTCGGCGCAGCCTACGTGCAGCTCGATCGTCCAGTCGGCCGACGCGTTCCAGAAGGCGTTCGCCGCGTTCAAGTAGCCACTGAGGAAACGGGGGCGACAGCCCCGGCCGGCGCTCCACGGAGCCCCCCACCCGGCCGGGGCTGTCCCATGTCAGCCCTTCGACGCCCGCCACTCCTGCGCGTAGTCGTCGAAGATGGCCCGCAGGTGGTGGCCGATCTTCAGGTAGTCCAGGTCGTCGAGGTTGGCGAGGGAGACGCGCACCGACCACTGGGGGCCCTCGAAGCCGCCGCCGTTGAGCAGGACCACGCCGGTCTGGCGGGCGAGCCGGAACAGCGGGTCGATCGGCTCGTAGTTCGCCTCCAGGAACGCCGCGAACTCCGGCCCGTGTTCGAGCTGGGCCTGCGCCATCAGGTCCAGCTCGATGTAGTAGCCGGCCCGCTGCGGATCGTCGGCAATCTTCATCTTGGCGCCTTCGAGGAGGAGTTCGAGGCGGCGGCGCACGATTCCCCGGATGCGCTCCTTGTACGCCTGGCCCTCGTCGAGCATGTCGAACAGGGAGAACAGGCAGAGCATGACCTGCTGGGGGAGCGAGAGCCCGGCCGTGTGGTTGAGGGCCACCTGCCGGGAGTCGGCGACCAGCCGGTCGATGAAGGTGAGGGTGCGCGGCTCCAGGGTGAGCGTCCCGTACCGCTTGTCCAGCCGCTCCTGCTCGGCCTGCGGCAGGGCGGCGATCCGCTCGTCGATCACGTTGTCGTCGTGCAGCCCGATCACCCCGAGCCGCCAGCCCGTGCAGCCGTAGTGCTTCGAGTACGAGTAGACGAGCAGTGTGTTGCGGGGCAGGTCGGCGGCGATCGAGCGGAAGCCCTCCACGAACGTGCCGTACACGTCGTCGGTGACGATGAGCAGCCCCGGGTTCCGCGTCGCGACGATCTCCTTGATCTGGTCGGTGACGCGCCGCGACAGGGCGAGGGACGGCGGGTTGGACGGGTTGACCAGGCAGACCAGCTTGATCTCCGGGTCCGCCAGCTTGGCGACCTCCTCGGTGGGGTAGCGCCATTCGCGCACGCCCGCCTCGGCGAACAGGCTGGCCTCCACGTACGTCACGTCGAACTCGTAGGTGTCCAGCTCGGGGATCTCGATGTACGGCGTGAAGACCGGCACCATCAGCGCGATCTTGTCGCCCTTGCGCAGGACGCCGTTCTTCATGAGCGAGTCGAAGATGTAGCACATGGCGGCGGTGCCGCCCTCGGTCGCGAAGTACGAGAAGTCACCGGCCGGCGGCTCCTTGCCGAACATCTCGTCGGCGATGTACCCGCGGACGATCTCCTGCGTGTGCGGCAGGATGCGGTCCGGCACGGGGTAGTTGTCGCCGACGGAGCTGTCGGTCAGCTCGTGCACGAACGAGTCCTTGTCGAACCCGAACCGCCGCACCGCCAGCTCGACGCAGTCCCGGAGCAGTTCGATGCCGGGCAGGTCGGGATGGCGGCGCACGAACGTGTCGAAGCGGTCGGCCGAGCCGGCCAGTTCCGGCATGCCGCCGAGGTTGTCGGCCGTCCACACCCGGCGGGACTCGGACAGCGCGAAGTAGCCGAGCGCGTAGAACGCCTCGCGCGGTCCTGTCGCGGTCCAGTTCGGGTTGCCGCGCCCCGCGTTGAGCATCTGGACGCTGGACTTGTCCTTCTGACCCGGCTGGTCGGCCTGCGCCTCCTTGGCGAGGTCGATGAAGACGTTCTTCAGCTCGAAGGGGGAGAGCTGGGCGTAGCTCTTGATCTGCTCGCGGGTGAGGGTCGTCTTCGGCATGGTCTTTCCTTACGTCCTTGAACGCTTGCGGGTCAGTGGTGGAGCAGGACGATCACGGCGCCCCAGATGGTCAGCAGGACGTTCCCGACGGCGTACGGGATCGTGTAGCCGAGGGTGGGGACCTGGGACCTGGACGCCTCGTTGACGGCGCCGATCGCGGCGGTCGTGGTCTGGCCGCCCGCCAGGACACCCATCAGGACCGGGAAGCGGATCTTCTGGATGTGGTGGCCGACCAGGAAGCCGACGATCAGTGGGACCACGGTGGCCACCGCGCCGAGGAGCAGCAGGCCCCAGCCGGCCGTCGACAGGCCGGACGTGAAGGAGGGGCCCGCGTTGATGCCGACGACCGCGACGAACAGGCAGAGGCCGAGCGTGTCCATGAACCACTGGGCGCCCGGCGGCACGTTGCCGAACGTCGGGTACTTGCCGCGGATCCAGCCGAAGACGAGGCCCATGATGAGCGCGCCGCCGGACGTGGACAGCGAGATCGGCACGCCGCCCGCGGTGAGCGCGGGGATGCCGATGCAGCCGCCGAGGAAGATGCCGAGTCCGACCCAGACCATGTCGGTCGCGAACGAGGTCGGCACCGGCGTGCCGAGCGCCTTGCCCGCCGGGTCCACCAGCCGCTTGGGGCCGGTCAGGACCAGGGTGTCGCCGCGCTCGACCTTCGTGGAGAGCCGGTAGGGGAACTCGGCGCCGGAGCGGTACACCTTGTCGACGAAGACGCCGACCATGAACGGTTCCTTGCGCAACTCCGCGATCGTGCGGCCCAATTGCGCCTTCTCGGAGACGACCACGTGCAGCGACTCCGTCCGGTAGCCGAGCAGTTCGGTGTCGTCCGTCTCCGCGCCGATGTGCGTGCGGGGGTCGTAGTCGACGAGCGAGCCGCGCAGCGCGCTCACCGCGACGACGTCGCCCTCGCGCAGCACCGTCCGCTGGTCGTGGTCGAGGATCCGTCCGTCGCGGCGGACGCGTGTCAGGTAGATCCGGTGGCCGAGCTGCTGTTGCTGCCGCTCGAAGTCGTCGATGGTGCGGCCGACGATGTCCGGGCGCTGGAGGGTGTAGGCGCGCAGCACCACCTCGTAGTAGCCCTGGTGGAGGTCGGGGTCGTCCTCGGGGGCGTCCAGCTCCTTGGCGAGAGCGGCCGACTCGGCGGCGAGGTCCTTGCGGTAGAGCTTCGGCAGGACGTTCGCCAGGAGCATCGCGCACAGGATCGTGCCGAGGGGGTACGTCACCGCGTAGCCGATCGCGACGAGGTTCTGCTCGTCCTTGGCGGCCCCGGCGGACAGACCCGGCAGGGTGCCGATGGCGTCCTGGGCGACACCGATCACGGCGGACTGGGTCAGGGCGCCGCCGAGCAGACCGGCGCTCAGTCCCGGTCCGTAGCCGAGCAGCGCGGCGAAGCCCCAGCACACCAGCAGGCCGCTGACGCAGACGACGATCGCGTTGACGACCTGCGGCAGGCCGTCCTTCTTCAGGCCGCGGAAGAACTGCGGGCCGACCTTGTAGCCGAGCGCGAACAGGAACATCGTGAAGAACAGGTTCTTCACCGTCCCGTCGATCGTGACCTTGAACTGGGCGCCCAGCAGCAGCCCCGCGACCAGGCAGCCGGTGACGGCGCCCAGCGCCACGGCCTTGTAGCGGATCTTCCCGAGGAGGAAGCCGATGGCCACGGTGATGAAGACCAGCAGCTCGGAGTGGGGCTGGAAGATGTTCCGGTCGAGGAAATCGATCACGGCCGGGCCCCCTTCAGGAACCGAGGATGCCGACGAGCACGGGGCCCGTCAGCGGGAGCAGGAAGTTCGAGAGGGCGTAGGTGATCGTGTAGCCCAGCATCGGGACCGAGGACTGGGCCACCTGGGTGACGGCGGTGATCGCCGGGGTCGAGCACTGCTGGCCCGCGATGGCACCGATCAGGAGCGGCTTCTCGATCTTGAGGAGCTTGCGCCCGACGAACAGCGAGATCGTGGCGGGGATCAGCACCATCGCGATCCCGGCGAACGGCAGGAGCGCCCCGTACTCCTTGAGCAGCGGCCACGCCTGCGGCCCCGAGACAAGCCCCGTACAGGCGATGAAGACGGCCAGGCCCATGTCCTTGATGGTCGAGGCGGCCTGCGGCGGGAACGCGCCGAACGTCTGGCTGCGGGAGCGGAACCAGCCGAAGAGGAGCCCCGAGATGAGGCAACCGCCGCCGGTGCCGAGCGACATCGGGACGGAGCCGAACTTCACGACGACCTGCCCGAGCAGTGAACCGGCCGCGATGCCGAGCCCCAGATAGACGAAGTCGGTGGCGTCGTTCTTGACGACCGAGCCGAGCTTCGCGACCAGCTTCCCGAGGCCCGAGCGGGCCCCCACCAGGGTGAGGACGTCACCGCGGTGCACGACCGTGTCGCCGGTGGCGGGCAGGTCCGTGTCGGCGCGCGTGATGTCGGTGACGTACACCCCGTCCTTCAGGAACTCGGGGTTCTCCCGCTGGATCTGGTCGATCGTCTTGCCGTCGTCGGACGGGCGGGTCACCGACACCTGGCTGGTGGCGAGCGGCGAGTCCAGACCCGGCACACCCGGCGTCTCGGGGCCGATGAGCCGCCCCGCCTCGATGGTCTGCGCCCGCCGTCCGACGACGAGCACCAGGTCGGAGAGGGTCAGCTCCAGGTCGGGTGCGGGGGTGAGGACCTTGCTGCCGCGCTTGACCGACTCGACGGTGACCCGGTCGTCGAGGTGGGACTCCAACTCGCCGACGGTCCGCCCGTCGGCCGTCGTCACCAGATACGTACGGCCCACCATGCCCGGCAGCGCGGGACGCTCGTCGGGCTCCAGGCTGCCGCTGCTGCGGGTGCGTTCCCACAGGTCACGCGCGGCGTCCCGCAGGTTGATCCGCATCATCATCGGCATGATCTGGCTCGTGTAGAGCACGATCGTGATGAGGCCGAAGAGGTAGCAGACGGTGTACGCGGTGGCGACGTTGCCCTGGTACTCGCTGATCTGCTGGGCACTGATGCCCGACAGCTTGCCGATGGACTCGGTGGCCGTGCCGACGACGGCGGACTCGGTCGCCGCGCCGGCCAGGATGCCGGAGGCGGTACCGACATCGAGGTCGAACCACTCGGCGAGGCCGAGGGCGATCCCGATGACGCAGACCAGCTCGATGGCGCACAGCACGAAGAAGCGCAGGCTCTTCTTGTTGAGGTTGCGGAAGAACTGCGGCCCGGCCATGTAGCCGAGGGCGAAGATGAACAGCGCGAAGAACACCGTCTTCACGTCGTCGGAGACCTGCGCCTTGGTCCAGGCCCCCAGGAGCAGCGAGACGATCAGCGTCCCGCAGATACCGCCCAGCGTCAGCGGCCCGACGCGCAGCTTCCCGACGAGGTAGCCGAGCGCGAGGCTCACGAACAGGACGAGTTCCGGGTGGTCCTTGAGCACGCCCACGGCGGCTCAGTTCGTCTCAATAGCGGCGATATGGTGCATAGCCGAAAAATAAGGGCCGGTACGCCACCTCGCCAGGTGACGTACCGGCCCCGCGAGCGCCTACTCGCCGGCGGGCAGCCCCCCGCTGCGCGCGACCTGCGCGTACCAGGTGGCGCTCGACTTGGGGATGCGGGTCTGCGTCTCGTAGTCCACGTAGACGGCGCCGAACCGCTTGCCGTACCCGTACGCCCACTCGAAGTTGTCCAGCAGCGACCACAGGAAGTAGCCGCGGACGTCGGCGCCCCGGGCGATCGCCTCGTGGACGGCGCCGAGGTGTCCGTGCAGGTAGCGGACGCGGTCGGGGTCGTGGACGCGGCCCTCGGCGTCGACCGTGTCCTCGTAGGCGGCGCCGTTCTCCGTCACGTACAGCGGGACCCCGGGGGCCTGGGCGGTGTAGTCCAGGAGGAGGTCGGTGAGGCCGGTCGGGTCCACCGGCCAGTTCATCGCGGTGACCTCGCCGGGCGCGTGGTGGAAGAGCACGTCGTCGGCGGCCGGCCAGGGGGAGTGGTCACTGGCGCCGTGGCCGTCGAGCCGGGGACCGTCCTGGTCGGGGCGGGGGCCCGAGACGACGGCGGGCGTGTAGTAGTTCAGGCCGATGAAGTCCAGGGGCTGGTGGATGATCTCCGTGTCGCCGTCCCGCACGAACGACCAGTCCGTCAGCCGCGCCGTGTCGGCGATCAGGTCCTCGGGGTAGGCGCCCTTGAGCAGCGGGCCGGTGAAGACCCGGTTGGCGAGCGCGTCGATCCGGCGCTTGGCGTCCAGGTCGGCGGGGGCGTCGGTGAGCGCCCTGACCACACTCGGGTTGAGGCTGATGCCGATGCCCGCGCGGGCCGGGAGCGTGGCACGCAGCGCCGAAGTGGCCAGTCCGTGGCCCAGGTTGAGGTGGTGGGCGGCGCGCAGCGCGGCGGCGGGGTCGGTGCGGCCCGGGGCGTGCACGCCCGAGGCGTAGCCCAGGAAGGCGCTGCACCAGGGCTCGTTGAGGGTGACCCAGCTCTCGACGCGGTCCCCGAGCGCCTCGCCGACGATCCCGGCGTACTCCGCGAACCGGTACGCGGTTTCGCGCTCGGGCCAGCCGCCCGCGCTCTCCAGCTCCTGCGGCAGGTCCCAGTGGTACAGGGTCACCATGGGCTTGATCCCGTGGGTGAGCAGCTCGTCGACGAGCCCACGGTAGAAGTCGAGCCCGCGCTGCACGGCGGGGCCGCGTCCGGTGGGCTGCACCCGCGGCCACGCCACGGAGAAGCGGTACGCGGTCAGGCCCAGGTCCGCCATCAGGCGCACGTCGTCGCGCCACCGGTGGTAGTGGTCGACAGCGATGTCACCGGTGTCCCCGCCCGCCACCTTCCCCGGCGTGTGGCTGAAGGTGTCCCAGATCGAGGGGGTCCGCCCGTCCTCCCGCACGGCGCCCTCGATCTGGTACGCGGCGGTGGCCGACCCCCACAGGAACCCCGTCGGGAACCGGGTGATCGCCGGGGCGGCGGTGGCGGTAGCAGTGGTGGCGGTGGTGGCCGTGGGGCCGGTGTTGTCAGTGGTAGTCATAGGAGCGCTCCCATGGGGTGGTGGAGGGACGACGAGAGGGGGCGGGGCGCGACGGTGCGCCTCAGGGGGAGGGGAGGGTGGGGTGCGGTGGGTGCGTGGCTGCGGCCCGGTGGGGGCTGAGCGCGCGGTTCACCGCGCCCCTGAAACGCGCACTGCGTGCGCCGTTTCATGGGGCTGCGGCGAAGCCGCATGCCTCAGGGGCGCGGGGAACTGCGCGAGAAGCCCCACCGGGCCCGCACCCGGCGACGAAACCAAGAAGCCCGCGGCGGCACCCCGCAGCAACCCCGGGCAGTACCAGCCGACTACCCCTTGACCGCACCCTGCATGATGCCGCCCACGATCTGCTTGCCGAACAGCAGGAACGCGATGAGCAGCGGCAACGTACCGAGCAGCGCGCCGGCCATGATCACCGAGTCGTCGGGGATGAAGCCGGTGCCCAGCGCGTTGAGGGCGACCTGGACCGTCGGGTTCTCCTGGTTCAGGGCGATGATCGGCCACAGGAAGTCGTTCCAGGCCATGACGAAGGTCAGCAGCCCGAGCACGGCCATCGCGGGCCGCGCCGCCGGGAAGACGACGTGCCAGACCACGCGCAGACTGCTCGCGCCGTCGACGCGCGCCGCCTCGATCAGCTCGGTCGGCAGCGCCTGCACCAGGTACTGCCGCATGAAGAACGTACCGAAGGCACTGACCAGCGTCGGCAGGATGACGGTCTGGAGCTGGTTGGCCCAGCCCAGGTCCGACATCCACAAGTACAGCGGCACGACCGCGAGTTGCGGCGGAATCATCATCGTGCCGATGGTCATGAGGAGCAGCGTGGTCGAGAACCGGAACCGCAGCTTCGCGAAGGCGAACCCGGCGAGCGTGGAGAACAGCACGGTGCCGACGGTGATGGAGGACGCCACGAGGATGGAGTTCCACATCGCGGTGCCCATGCCGGCCTGGTTCCAGGCGGTCTCCAGGTTCTTGAACAGATTGCCGCCGAACCAGAACGGCGGCGGCGTCTGCGCGAGCCGGGTGTTGGTGCGGGAGGCCGCGACCGCCGTCCACAGCAGCGGGGCGAGCGAGATCACGGCGAACAGGGCCAGGGCCACATAGGTGATGGGCCCCGCGTGCAACTGCTTGCCCGCACCCATGATCCGACGACGCGCGGGCGGCCCGGCGGCGCCGTCCTTCGCCACCTGCGCGGGCGGTGTCACATCGCTGATGGTGGTCATTGGGATTTCCTCAGCCGTCGGGAGATCAGCAGGTTGATCGCGGCGATGATCAACAGGATCAGGAACATCGACCAGGCGATCGCGGACGCCTTGCCGAGGTTGCCGACGATCCAGCCCTGGTCGTACATGTAGAGGCCGAGCGTCTGGTACTGGTGCTCGGAGCCGCCCTTGGTGCCGCTGACCCCGCCGAACAGCAGGGGCTCGCCGAAGAGCTGCGTCGCGCCGATGGTGGAGACCACCACCGTGAACAGGATCGTCGGGCGCAGCATCGGAATGGTCACGTGCCGGAACTGCTGCCAGCGGTTCGCGCCGTCCAGGGCCGCCGACTCGTACAGGTCGGCCGGGATGGCCTGCATCGCGGCGAGGTAGATCAGCGCGTTGTAGCCGGTCCACCGCCAGATCACGATGGAGGAGACCGCGAACTGCGAACCCCAGTCGGACTCACGCCAGTTGACCGGGTCGATACCGACCAGGTCGAGCGCCCAGTTGATCATTCCGTTGTCGGGCGAGAACAGCAGCACGAAGACGAGCGTCGCCGCCGCCACCGAGGTCGCGTACGGGGTCAGCATGATGACGCGCCACACCGTCGAGCCGCGCAGCCGGTAGTTCAGCATGTGCGCGAGCCAGATCGCCACGACGAGCTGCGGCACCGTCGACAGGACGCCGATGGAGAACGTGTTCTTCAGCGCGTTCCAGAAGAAGTCCGACTGGAAGAGGTTGGTGTAGTTGTCGAGACCCGCCCAGGTCTGGGTGTCCAGGGACGCCAACTGCACGTTGTGCAGGGAGTACCAGGCGGTGTACAGCAGCGGCACCAGCGAGAAGGCGCCGAAGATGATGAAGAAGGGGGAGATGAACGCGTACGGCGACGCCTTCATGTCCCAGCGGTAGAGCCGGCTGCGCCAGGAGGAGGGGCCCGGCGGGTTACCGCGACCTTGAGCGCCCCGCGCCGCGCCCGGCTCCTGGGAGCCGGGCGCGGCGTCGGCGCTCGCGGACTGCGCGAGAGCCTGGTCGGAGCTGGTCACTGGCCGAGCACGTCCTTGACTTCCTTGGTGGCCGCGTCCCAGCCCTGCGCGGGCGTCTTGCCCTTCTGCTCCACCTGGAGGATGCCCGTGTCGGTGATGGCGGTGAGGATCGGCTGGTCCTTGACGCCGTGGTACGCGGTCGGGATGTTCTTCGCCGCGGCGGAGAATATCTCGGTCATCGGCGCGTTCGAGAAGTAGGCGGTCGTCTCCGGGGACACCTTCAGATCACCGTACGCGTCCGGCCGCGAGGGGAAGCTGGCCTGCTTGGCGAAGACCTTGGCCTGCTGCTCGGGGGCGGTCAGCCACTTCGCCAGCTCGATGGCCTCCTTCTGGTGCTTGCTCGCCTTCGGGACACCGATGAAGGAGCCGCCCCAGTTACCGGCCACGGGCGCGGGCGCCACGTCCCACTTGCCCTTGCCGGCCTCGCCGGACTTCTCCTGGATGTAGCCGATCATCCACGGCGGGCAGGCCACGGTGGCGAAGGTGCCGTTCGAGTAGCCTTGGTCCCACGGCTTGTCGAACTGCTTCAGCTTGGCCGACATGTCGGAGGTCGCCGCCGTCATGGCGTCGTTCCAGGCGCGCTTGACGCCCGCCGACTTGTCCCAGACGACGTTGCCGTCCTTGTCGTAGTACTGCGTGGTCTCACTGCTGATCGCCGCGTTGTAGACGGAGGCGGCCGAGTCCACGAACTTGGTGCCGCTCGGCGCCTTCTTCATGTACTGCTTGCCGAGGTCGACGTACTTGCTCCAGTCGCCCGCCCACTTCTTGGCCAGCTCGTCGCGGTCGGTCGGCAGCCCGGCCTTCTCGAAGAGGTCCTTGCGGTAGCACAGGGCCATCGGGCCGATGTCCGTGCCGAGGGCGATGGTCTTGCCGTCCTTGGTGGTGGCCTGGGCGTTCTTGAAGTCCAGCCACTTGGACTTGTCGACCTCCTTGCCGATGTCGATGAACTTGTCGGCCTGGGTCTGCACGGCCTCCGTGATGTTCCCGATCTCGATGGCCTGGACGTCGTCGGTGCCCGAACCGGCCTGGAGACGGGTCAGCGTCTTCGGCCAGTAGACGTCGGTACGGGTGGTGACGTTCTCCTTGATGGTGACGTCCGGGTGCAGCTTCATGTACTCGTCGTACAGACCGGCCTGCTTGTAACCGAAGGTCCCGAACGTGCCGATCGTCAGCGTGGTACCGCCCTTGCCGCCGGCGTCACCGCCGCCCGATCCGCCGTCGGAGCCACCGTCGTCATCGCTCGCGCATCCGGCAAGCAGCCCTGTGGCCAGGGTGGCGACGACCGCGAAGGTCATCGCGCGTCGGGACGTACGGGCAGTGCGCATTGCGTCCTCCAAGTGCTCAATTGCTCTAACGTGCCAAATCCCGGCCAACTGCTGCGCTGGACCTGTTCATTCACGTGCGGCTCAGGCGGGAAACGTGCGGCTTCTGTATGCGTCCACTACGGTGGGAGCGCTCCCATGTGTGATGTGTTGAAGGGTCGTCGCTCGGCCCGGGGGTGTCAAGAGACTCGGCGGCGACAACTTGCCGCGGTTATCGGGCTGTTAGATTCCGCGGAAGACTTGGGGAGGTAGGAGTCATGGCGGCTCGCGGCACTCACAGCAGGCGTCCCACCCTTGAGGAGGTCGCGGCCCGGGCAGGCGTGGGCCGGGGCACGGTCTCCCGGGTGATCAACGGATCGCCGCGGGTCAGCGACCGTACCCGCGCCGCCGTCGAGGAGGCGGTCGAGGAGCTCGGCTACGTCCCGAACACGGCGGCCCGCGCCCTGGCCGCCAACCGCACGGACTCCATCGCCGTGGTGGTTCCGGAAGCGGAGTCCCGGTTCTTCTCGGAGCCGTACTTCTCCGGCATGGTCGGCGGCGTCGGCGTCGCCCTGGCCGAGTCGAACCTTCAGCTTCTGTTGACCTTCGCCCGGGGCGAGCGCGAGCAGGACCGGCTGGCCGCGTACCTCGCCGCCCACCGCGTCGACGGCGTCCTGCTGGTCTCCGTGCACGCCGACGACCCCCTCGCGGACCGCCTGCTCCAGATGGACATTCCGACGGTGATCAGCGGCCCGCGCTCCGCCGATGAGCCGCTGCCCTCGGTCGACACCGACAACTTCGCGGGCGCCCGCTCCGCCGTCGAACACCTGACCTCCCGAGGCCGCCGCTCCGTCGCCATCATCACGGGCCCGCTCGACGTGTACGGAGCCGAGCGCCGCCTCGCCGGGTACGAGAGCCAGCTCTCCGCCGACGGCATCGCCTACGACGAGAAACTGGTGGCCTACGGCGACTTCACCGAGGAGGGCGGCCGGCGCTGCATGGCCGATCTCCTGGAGCGCAGCCCCGGACTCGACGCGGTCTTCGCCTGCTCGGACCTGATGGCGTCCGGCGCCCGCCAGGTGCTGCGCGAGGCGGGACGCCGCATCCCGGACGACGTCGCCCTGGTCGGCTTCGACGACTCGGTGATCGCCCGCCACATGGAGCCGGGCCTGACGAGCGTGCGCCAGCCCACCCGCGACATGGGCCGGGCGATGACGCAGCTCCTGCTCGACGAGATCGCGCTGGCGGCCGACGGCAAGCGGTCCTCGGCGCGCCGGGGCGCCGAGCGCCATGTGGTGCTGCCGACCGAGCTGGTGATCCGGGCGTCGTCCTGAGGGGCGGGGTGGTGGCGCCGGTCTCGACCCGCCCCGGGCTCGGCTGCGTGGCGGGCGCTCGTGGACGGCATCGGCGCATGCCCGCGCTGTCGGCCGGAGACCGCGCTCGGCGTGCCGGACTCGCCGATGTGTGCGCGCTGATGCCTGCCAGGGGTGAGGGCCATGTCGGTGGCCTCGTTTGGCCATGATTTGGCCATGGGCTCGGACATGACGAAGGCCCGACCTGCTTTCGCAGGTCGGGCCTTGATCATTCAGGGTGAGTGACGGGACTTGAACCCGCGGCCACCTGGACCACAACCAGGTGCTCTACCAACTGAGCTACACCCACCATGTCCGGTCTTTTGTCGTTCTTCCGACCGGCCGAGAAAAAGTGTACAGGGTCCGAAGGGGTGCTCGCGCACCCCTTTTCCGGACCCCGTACGGGCGGACGTGGGAGGGGCTACTCCGCAGGCAGGACGTACTTCGCCGCGATCGTCCTCGCCGTGTCGGAGTCGGGCCCCGGCTGCGGGACGAAGACCGCCTCGCGGTAGTAGCGCAGCTCGGCGATGGACTCGCGGATGTCGGCGAGCGCCCGGTGGTTGCCGTTCTTCTCCGGACTGTTGAAGTACGCCCTCGGGTACCAGCGCCGCGCCAGTTCCTTGACCGAGGACACATCGACGATCCGGTAGTGGAGGTACTCCTCCAGCGTCGGCATGTCACGCAGCAGGAATCCGCGGTCGGTACCGACCGAGTTCCCGCACAGCGGGGCCTTCCCCGCATCCTTGACGTGCTCACGTACATAGGAGAGAACCTGCTCCTCGGCGTCGGCCAGCGTCGTACCGGCTGCCAGCTCGTCGAGGAGGCCCGAGGCGGTGTGCATGTTCCGCACCACCTCGGGCATGGTCTCCAGGGCCTCGTCCGGCGGGCGGATCACGATGTCCACACCGTCGCCGAGTACGTTCAGCTCCGAATCGGTGACCAGTGCGGCCACCTCGATGAGCGCGTCGTTCGCCAGCGAGAGTCCGGTCATCTCGCAGTCGATCCACACCATGCGATCGTTCATGCGCCCAACCCTACGGGTCGGATGTTCCCGCTGGCAGACGACGGTCGTCAGCTCCTGCGCCGGCCTACGGCGCCGAACGCGGCCCGGGCAGGCTCGCCCGGCCCGGCGCGAACGCCTCGGACGCCTGTCGGGCGCCCTCCCCGTGGCCCGATGGGCCCGTCGGCATGGAGGCCGCGGGCGCGCCCATCGCGTGCGCCGCGGCGGTCCGCCGGGACTGCGCGGGCACCGGCCCCGGGCCCGGCGGCTCGGGGCTGTGCGCGGGAGCGATCTCCAGGGGCTTCTCCGCCTTCCCGGCACCCCCCGAGTCGCCCGGCTGCGGCCGGCGCGCCCGGTAGGCGGCCCGGTACGCGGCCGGGGACGAGCCGAGCTGGCGCCGGAAGTGGCCGCGCAGCGCGACCGGTGAGCGGAAGCCGCAGCGTCCCGCGACCTCGTCGACGGAGTAGTCGGAGGTCTCCAGAAGCCGCTGCGCCTGAAGCACCCGCTGGGTGATCAGCCATTGCAGGGGAGCGCTTCCGGTCAGCGAGCGGAAACGCCGGTCGAACGTGCGGCGGCTCATGTAGGCGCGGGCGGCCAGCGTCTCCACGTCGAACTGCTCGTGGAGATGTTCCAGGGCCCAGGCGACGACCTCGGCCAGCGGGTCCGCGCCGATCTCCTCAGGTAAAGACCTGTCGAGATAGCGCTCCTGGCCGCCGCTGCGGCGCGGCGGGACCACCAGGCGGCGGGCGAGCGCTCCGGCCGCCTCGTTGCCGTGGTCCGTGCGCACGATGTGCAGGCACAGGTCGATACCGGCCGCGGTGCCGGCGCTCGTCAGGACGTCACCATCGTCCACGAAGAGCTCGCGCGGGTCCACATGGACCGACGGGTAGCGCTTGGCGAGCGTCGGTGCGTACATCCAGTGCGTGGTGGCCGGGCGGCCGTCGAGCAGGCCGGCCGCGGCGAGCACGAACGCGCCGGTGCACAGGCCGACGATGCGCGCGCCTTCCTCGTGGGCGCGACGGATCGCGTCCAGCGCCTCCTCCGGCGGCGGCGAGGTGATCGACCGCCAGGCCGGCACGACGACCGTGCCCGCCCGCGAGATCGCCTCGAGCCCGTGCGGCGCGGTGAGTTCGAGTCCCCCTGTGGTCCGCAGGGGTCCCTCTTCGCCGGCGCACACGAGCAACCGGTACCGGGGAACTCCCGCGTCCTGCCGGTCGATCCCGAACACGGAGAGCGGGATGGAGCTCTCGAAGATGGGTCCGCCGCTGAACAGCAGCACCGCGACGATCTCTCGTCGGCGGCGCCCCGCCAGCTTGCGAGCCGCCGCCTCCGGCGCGGTGGTGGAGTCGTGGCTCATCCTGCTAAGCCCCCCTCGGTGATCGCGGCTCCCTCAATACTTTGACGGGCTGTTCGCTCCTGCACGTTTCCCCTCGGTCCTGCACGAAGTCCCCCGCCGCCTACAGATCAGACAGTCATGATCGAATCTACTGTGTCCCGTGGTGCCGTCGTGACCAGTTAAGGACCTGGCACATTGTCGACATGGCAACGTGGCGTGAAGCAGTCGATCACGAAGCGTTGCACTCACGGGCGTTGGTGGGAAGTGCGCCTCAACTCAGTGGCCGGTCCCCGTAGGGTGCAAGCGGCCTCTGCGGTCCTTTCAGCCCTGGCGGAACGGGGGTTGGGGGAGGCCCCCGGCAAGGGATGGAGCCCCGCCCGAAGTTGGCTGAAAATATACGGAGTGGCGTGTGGCCGTGGGTCAGTCGACCGGCGCACCACGGTCGGTCCGGCGGGCGCCCCTGTGCGCCCCCGATCCGTCCCGCCCGTGCCGGCCACGATGGCCGCAACACTGTTCACTGTGCAACTGTGCGGCGTCACGTTCCGACTGACGCAGGAGCAGTCGGCAGGCGGCGGTGATCGCGGCGAGCCCCACGGCGGCCCCGGCGGCGCCCGCGGCCGAGATGCCGTACCCGACGAGGACGAGCGGCACCAGGACGCAACTGAACGCCGCCCAGCGGACCACGTCACCCACCCCGTCCGCCCCCCTCGGCGGCGCGTCCGGGGACCCCGTCGTCCGGGCGCCCGGCTCGGGCGCGGGAGCGGGCGCCGGAACGCTCCGGCGCGAGGTGGCGGCGCGGTGCGCGGGGGACGGTCCGGGCACGGAGTGCTCCCTGGGGTTTCGGTTCGGGAGTTCAACGCGCGGCTGTCGTCCCGGTCACTTGATCCGCCCCGGACGGCGGCCACAAGAGTGCGCAAACCGCCTGTACGGGGCAGCAACCATTGCCATACGGGCGCAGCCTCGTGCATGCTCCCCTGAACGCTGCGGAGCGGGACTCATCGGCAGGTGGCGAGCAGGCCTGGCGGCAGGCCGGCCTCTGGGCGAAGGAGGAGTGTCGCCGTACCCTGGAGGGTATGGGGTTGGGAAGATGATTCCCGGACACAGCTCCGCCGAGTCCGTTGTCGTCCCCTCATCCAGAGGCCCACGAGGTACACGCCGAGACACTCATGGCCGGTCACGAGATTCCCGAACCAGCGGACCGCAAGCGGCCCGTCGCCGATCCCACGGTGACCCCCCTCGCGGCGGAAGAGACACGTCACGCCTGTGACCCCGTGTTCCGGCACGGTGTCGTCGTCGGGTTCGACGGTTCGACGTCGAGCGAGCGCGCCCTGGCGTACGCGATCGGCATGGCCCACCGTTCGGGCTCGGGGCTGATCATCGTGCATGTGGCCAACCGGCTGCCGACCACCGTGTGGGCCGGGTGCGAGCCGCCCGTCTTCGTCGATGTGCCGGACCACCGCACCGAGGTGCTCGGGCTCGAACTGGCCTGTGCGGACTATCTCTCCGAGGTGCCCTGGATCCTCGTCGAGCGGGGCGGCGACATCTGCCACGAGCTGGAGGAGGTCGGGCGGGAGTACTCCGCCGACGCCATCGTCGTGGGGTCCACCCACGGGCTCGTCGGGCGGATCTTCGGCTCGGTCGCGGGGCGGCTCGCGCGGCGGGCGCAGCGGCCCGTCATCGTCATCCCCTGACCCGTCCCGCTCGCGCGCGGCGCCACGAAAGACAGATAAATCTACCCGCGCGTAGAGGTGCTTCGGACCCCTGTGAAGGGTACATACCGGTCGCTGGACCCAGTACGGCCTCGCGGGCCGGGGTAATGGGCGACCCCGGCCCTTCGAGAACGGGTCCCCGGGCGTCCGGTGGCACGCGTCGGGGACCCGTTCGTTCGTCTCGGGGCGGTGTGGGGCCCTATTCCACCGTCACCTACTCCACCGTGACCTACTCCACCGTGACCGACTTGGCCAGGTTGCGCGGCTTGTCGATGTCGCGGCCGAGGGCCAACGCCGTGTGGTAGGCGAGGAGTTGAAGCGGGATGCCCATGAGGATCGGGTCGAGCTCGTCCTCGTTCTTCGGGACGAGGATCGTGTGGTCGGCCTTCTCCTGCTCCTGGTGGGCCACGGCCAGGATGCGGCCGGAGCGGGCCTTGATCTCCTCCAGGGCGGCGCGGTTCTTCTCCAGGAGATCGTCGTCGGGGACGATCGCGACCGTGGGGAGCGCCGGTTCGATCAGGGCCAGCGGGCCGTGCTTCAGCTCGGAGGCCGGGTAGGCCTCGGCGTGGATGTACGAGACCTCCTTGAGCTTCAGGGACGCCTCGCGGGCCACCGGGTAGCCCCGGACGCGCCCGATGAACATCATCGAGCGGGCGTCCGCGTACTCCTCGGCGATCTTCTTGATCTCCGCCTCCTGCTCCAGGATGGCGCTGATCTGCGCGGGCAGCTTGCGCAGGCCCTCGATGATGCGCTTGCCGTCGGCGACGGACAGGTCACGGATGCGGCCGAGGTGCAGGGCGAGGAGCGCGAAGGCCACCGTGGTGTTGGTGAAGCACTTGGTCGACACGACGCAGACCTCGGGGCCCGCGTGGACGTAGACCCCGGCGTCCGACTCGCGGGCGATGGCCGAGCCGACCACGTTCACGACGCCGAAGACCCGGGCGCCCTTGCGCTTCAGCTCCTGCACGGCGGCGAGGACGTCGTAGGTCTCACCGGACTGGGAGACCGCGATGTAGAGGGTGTCGGGGTCGACGACCGCGTTGCGGTAGCGGAACTCGGAGGCCGGCTCGGCGTCCGCGGGGATGCGCGCCAGCTCCTCGATCATCTGGGCGCCGATCAGGCCCGCGTGGTACGAGGTGCCGCAGCCGAGGATCTTCACGCGGCGCACGGTGCGCGCCTCGCGGGCGTCCAGGTTCAGGCCACCGAGGTGCACCGTGGAGAAGCGGTCGTCGATGCGGCCGCGAAGGACGCGGTCCACGGCGTCGGCCTGCTCGAAGATCTCCTTGTGCATGTACGTGTCGTGGCCGCCCATGTCGTAGGAGGCGGCCTCCCACTCGACGGTCGTCGGGGACGCCGTGGTGCGGGTGCCCTCCGTGGTGTACGTACGGAAGTCGTCGGCCTTGAGGGTGGCCATCTCGCCGTCGTCGAGGGTGACGATCTGGCGGGTGTGGGAGACGAGGGCGGCGATGTCGGAGGCGACGAACATCTCCTTGTCGCCGATGCCGAGGACGACCGGCGAGCCGTTGCGGGCCACCACGATGCGGTCGGGGAAGTCGGCGTGGACGACCGCGATGCCGTACGTGCCCTCGACCAGACGGAGCGCGTCGCGGACCTTGTCCTCCAGGTCCGACGCCTGCGAGCGGGCGATGAGGTGGGTGAGGACCTCGGTGTCGGTCTCGGAGAGGAACGCGATGCCCTCGGCGGTCAGCTTGGCGCGCAGCTCGGCGGCGTTGTCGATGATGCCGTTGTGGACGACGGCGACCTTGTTGTCGCCGGACATGTGCGGGTGCGCGTTCTCGTCGGAGGGGGCGCCGTGTGTGGCCCAGCGGGTGTGGGCGATGCCGGTGGTGCCCTTGAAGCGGGCCGGGACCTTGGCCTCCAGGTCACGGACGCGGCCCTTGGCCTTGACCATCTTCAGGCCGGTGGCCTTGGGGCTGGTGATGACGACGCCCGCGGAGTCGTAGCCGCGGTACTCCAGGCGCTGAAGCCCTTCGAGGAGGAGTGGGGCGACGTCCCGCTTGCCGATGTAACCGACAATTCCGCACATGAGTAAGAAAGGTCCCCTCTGGTGGTGGATCGATCAGCCGTAGACGATGCGGCGTAGCTGTCGGAGAGTGAGCTCGGGCGGTGCGACCGCCCGGTACCGCAGCTCCGTCGTGAGCTGTTCGAAGATCGCCGCGTTCACCAGGCCCTGACCCTGGAGTTCGCGGTGGCGACGGCGAACGTAGTCCTCCGTCGACTCGTCGAAGTAGGCGAGCACGTCCTGGATCACCCGCAGTGCCTCGCCCCTGCCCAGGGACGTGCTGCGGGTCAGATGATCGACCAGTTCCTCGTGCACCCGGACGATCCTGGAGGACCGACGGGGCTTTCGCAAGAAATCTGCCCGATATCGGGCAGGTGGTGCGGCACGCGGGTGGTCTCACGGACCCTTGCGGCGGAGGCGGTCAAGGCTTGAAGCGTGTTATGCCGCATGTTCGGGCCACGTTCACCCGGCGTACCCGAGCGAGATGGATGCCCCCAGCAACTTTCAGGCCATGGACATTCCACGTATGGGCGTACCCGACGAGCTGGCCGACCGGTCCCTCGCCGAGCAGCACGAATACCTGCGCAGCCGGTTCTCCCGCCGCACCCTGATGCGCGGCGGTGCCGTCACGCTCGGCGCGGTCGCGGGCGGCGTCTTCGTGCCGGGCGCCGCGAGCGCCGCCACCCCGGCCGCATCGGCCACCGCCACCACGACGGCGCACGACCACGTCGACGGCGCCCTCGTCGCCCCCTTCGGGCGGCACCTCTCCTACGGGAGCGACCCGCGCACCGAGATGACCGTGTCCTGGCAGGTGCCGGTCGCGGTGAAGAACCCGTTCATCCGCATCGGCGCGCACCCCGGCGACCTGTCGCGGAAGATACCGGCCGAGATCCGTGCGCTGTACACCCCGGCGGGCGTCGGCACCAGCGCCGACCACACCCAGTACTACGTGCACGCCGAGCTGACCCACCTCAAGCCCGGCAGGACGTACTACTACGGCGTCGGGCACCAGGGCTTCGACCCGGCCGCGCCGCGCTTCGCGGGCACCGTCGGCACCTTCACCACGGCGCCCGCGCGCCCCGGACCCTTCACCTTCACCGCCTTCGGCGACCAGGGCGTCAGCTACCACGCCCTCGCCAACGACAGCCTGATCCTCGCCCAGGGCCCCGCCTTCCACCTGCACGCCGGTGACATCGCGTACGCGGACCCGTCCGGCTCGGGGCGGACCACGGACACCTTCGACGCGCGGACCTGGGACCAGTTCCTCGCCCAGACCGAGTCGGTCGCCAAGTCCGTGCCCTGGATGGTCAGTTACGGCAACCACGACATGGAGGCCTGGTACGCGCCGCACGGCTACGGCAGCCAGCAGGCCCGCTTCGCGCCGCCGCGCAACGGACCCGACCCGAGGAACCTGCCGGGTGTGTACTCCTTCGTGCACGGCAACACGGCCGTCATCTCGCTCGACGCGAACGACGTGTCGTACGAGATCCCGGCCAACCTGGGGCTCTCCGGCGGCACCCAGACGACGTGGTTCGAGAGCCAGTTGAAGAAGTTCCGGGCCCACGGCTCCGGGATCGACTTCGTCGTCGTCTTCTTCCACCACTGCGCGTACTGCACCGCCACCGCGCACGCCTCGGAGGGCGGCGTGCGCGAGGAGTGGGTGCCGCTGTTCGAGAAGTACACGGTCGACCTCGTCATCAACGGCCACAACCACGTGTACGAGCGCTCGGACGTGCTCAAGGGCGAGAAGGTCACCAAGGAGCTGCCGATCGGCGGCACCGCGTACCCGGAGACGGACGGTGTCGTGTACGTGACGGCGGGCGCGGCCGGCAAGAGCCTCTACGCGTTCCCGGTCGAGGACACGTACCAGGGCCACGAGAAGGACATCGACCCGTTCGCGTCGTACGTCGTCCAGCCCGACGGCAGCAAGAAGGCCGTCACCGTGGACTGGTCGCGGGTGCGGTACACCAACTACTCGTTCCTGCGGGTGGACGTGGAACCGGCGCCGGTCGGCCGGACGGCCAGGCTCACGGTGCGGGGGATCGCGGAGACGGGTGAAGAGATCGACCGTTTCGTCGTCGCTCGCACCGTACGCCGCTGAGGGGCGCGGGGAACCGCGCGCGCAGCCGCCACCGGCGGTCAGACGGCCAAGGACACGGGGCTCCGCCCCAACCCCCCCCCGCTCCTGCATCGCCAAAGGGGCTTGTCCGGGGCGGAGGGGCTGATGTCCGCTACAGGCGCTTCAGGACAGCCTGTTTCGCCGCCGTGAATTCCTCGTCCGTCAGCACCCCGGCCTGATGCAGCTCACCCAGCTCCCGCAGGCGCCGCAGCAGCGCGTCGTGGTCGTCCTCCGGGGGAGCGGGCGCGGGCGCGGGGGCCGGTGCCGGGCGCGGGGGCGGTTCCTTCGGGGCGGACTGCGCGCCGGGGTGCGGCAGCCGGGCCTGGACGGCCGCCGCGACCAGCGCCATCAGCGGGTCCTTTTTGAACCCCCACAGCTCCACGGAGTTCGGGTCGAACTTCGGCGGCGCCTTGGTGGGGGAGGAGCGGACGACGAAGCGCAGGCAGCCGTTCTCCAGGCCCACGGCCGGCTGCCACTCCACCGCCGCGACGTCGGCGAGGGCGAGCAGCCGGGTCCCGGCCGCGGCCTTGGCGTCCTCCGTCTTCCAGTTCCATTCGAGGCGTATGTGCTCCCCGTCGAAGCTCGCCGTGCCGTCCCCCGCCGAGACGGACAGCGGCACGGGCGGGCCCGGCAGCACGTACGCCGTGCAGGCCGTCGGCGGGACCTGTTCGAGCAGCAGCGCGTTGCGGATCTCGTCCACGAGGTACTCGGCGACCCCGTACCGGTCCGACTCGACGGTGAGCTGATACGGGTCGGCGCCGTCCGTCAGCTTGCCGCCGGTCACCTGGAGCAGCGGGTCAGCGCCGTCGCGCAGCCGCAGCCGAAGCCGCCCCGACTTCCTTCCGTGCTCGAAGGAGACCCCGGCCAACGCCCGCAGCGGCACGGTCAGTTCGCCCAGCGTCTTGCGGAGCAGGCTCACCCCTTTGTCGTGCCCCGGCACCAGCCGCAGCGTCTCACCGTCGAACGTCCACGTGCCGTCGCGCTGGATGATTTCCGCCATGGGGCGATTCTGGCATCCGACCCGGCGAGAAATGGTCTACACCTTGACCGGCTGGGAGGCTGACGGTACGGATGGTGACCGATCGGTTGCTCAGCTCGTACGACGAACTCCGCCAACGACTCCGTCGAAGGGACCGTTCGTGAGGACGCACCACAGATCGCAGGCCCTGCTGGGCTCACTGCTGCTCGTCGCCGCCGGGGCCGGGGTGCTCGGCGCCGCCCCGGCGACGGCCTCGGCACCGGCCGCCGCCACGCCCCTCGGGCAGATCGTCCCCGCGCCCGCCGAGGCGACGCCGGGCGGCACCCCGTACCGGATCACGGACACGACCCGTATCCGCGTCGACGACGGCTCGCGCGAGGCGCGCCGCGTCGGTGACTACCTCGCCGGGGTGCTGCGCCCCTCCACCGGCTACCGGCTGCCCGTCACCGACGATCGCGCCGGTTCCCGTGGCAACGACGGCATCCGGCTCGAACTGAGCGGGAAGGACAAGGGGCTCGGCACCGAGGGGTACCGGCTGACGAGCACCGGCCGGTCCGTCACCATCGTCGCGCACGCGCCCGCCGGACTCTTCCACGGCGTACAGACCCTGCGCCAGCAGTTGCCCGCCTCGGTGGAGGCGAACAGCAGGCAGCCCGGGCCGTGGCTCGTCGCGGGCGGCACCATCGAGGACACGCCCCGCTACGGCTACCGCGGCGCCATGCTCGACGTGTCCCGGCACTTCTTCACCGTCGGACAGGTCAAGCGCTACATCGACGAGTTGGCGCTCTACAAGGTCAACAAACTGCATCTGCACCTGAGCGACGACCAGGGCTGGCGCATCGCCATCGACTCATGGCCGCGGCTCGCCACGTACGGCGGCTCCACCCAGGTCGGCGGTGGCGCGGGCGGCCACTACACGAAGGCCCAGTACAAGGAGATCGTCCGGTACGCCGCCTCGCGCTATCTGGAGGTCGTGCCCGAGATCGACATGCCGAGCCACACCAACGCCGCCCTCGCCTCCTACGCGGAGCTGAACTGCGACGGCGTCGCACCGCCGCTCTACACCGGCACCGAGGTCGGCTTCAGCTCCCTGTGCGTCGGCAAGGACATCACGTACGACTTCGTGGACGACGTGGTGCGCGAGCTGGCCGCCCTCACCCCCGGCAAGTACCTGCACATCGGCGGCGACGAGGCGCACTCCACCAGCCAGGAGGACTACGTCACCTTCATGAGCAAGGTGCAGCCGATCGTCGCCAAGTACGGGAAGACCGTCGTGGGCTGGCACCAGTTGACCGGCGCCACCCCGGCCAAGGGCGCGCTCGCGCAGTACTGGGGCACGGAAGGGACCAGCGCCGCCGAGAAGGCGCAGGTCGCGAACGCCGCGAAGAACGGGACCGGGCTCGTCATCTCGCCCGCCGACCGTACGTACCTCGACATGAAGTACACCAAGGACACCCCCCTCGGACTGTCCTGGGCCGGGTACGTGGAGGTGCGGCGGTCCTACGACTGGGACCCGGGCAGCTACCTGCCGGGAGCGCCCGCCCCGGCCGTCAAGGGCGTCGAGGCCCCCTTGTGGTCGGAGACCCTGTCGACGTCCGCGCACATCGAGTACATGGCCTTCCCGCGGCTGCCCGGCGTCGCCGAACTCGGCTGGTCGCCCGCGGCCACGCACGACTGGGACACGTACAAGGTGCGGCTCGCCGCGCAGGCACCGCGCTGGGACGCACTCGGTATCGGCTACTACAAGTCACCGCAAGTGCCCTGGCCCGCAGGGTAGTTGGCGTACACGCACGCGAAAAGGGGCCCGGGAGGACCGTCTCCCGAGCCCCTTTCCGTCTCCGCCCGACGCCGCTACGCGCTCACGCGACCGCGGCGATCGGGTTGTCCAGGTCGCCGACGAGCTGGAGCGCGCCGGAGGGGTCCGCCAGGTCCACCATCTGCTCGTTGTTGCGGAGCTGGAGCCGGTTGAGGGCCGACAGGGCGAACGCCGGGGCGAACATGTCGTACTGCTTGAACTTGTCCGCCAGGTGCGGCGCGGAGTCCTGGTAGTCGCGCACGCACTCCGCGACCGCCGACCAGAACGTCTCCTCGTCCAGGACGCCGTCCTCGACCAGGTTCGCCGCGAGGAAGCGGAAGAAGCAGTCGAAGACGTCCGTGAAGATCGACAGGAGCTTCATGTCGTCCGGGACCCGCACCCGGATCCGGTCCACCTTCGGCGGCAGCACCGCCTCGGTGTCCATCACCGCGATCTCCTCGGCGATGTCCTTGAAGATCGCCCGCCGCACCACGCCTCGCTCGTCCAGGACCAGGATGACGTTCTCGCCGTGCGGCATGAACACCAGGTCGTAAGCGTAGAAGCTGTGCAGGAGCGGCGTCAGGTACGCCGTGAGGTACGGCTTCAGCCACGCGCGCGGCGTCAGGCCCGAGCGCTCGATCAGCGCCCCGGCGAAGGAGCGGCCCGCGCGGTCCACGTGCAGCAGCGACGCCATCGTGGCCAGGCGCTCGCCCTCGCCGAGCGACGGCACCGGCGACTCGCGCCACAGGGCCGCCAGCATCTTGCGGTACGGCGAGTAGCGGTCGGTGGCGGCCTCGTACTCCAGATGCCGGTAGCCGACGGCGGCGCGCTCCCGGATGATCGTCAGGCCCGTGCCCTTCAGCACGTCGTCGTTCTCGATGAGCCCGGCCAGCCAGTCGTTGATCGCCGGTGTCGCCTCCATGTACGCCGCCGAGAGGCCGCGCATGAAGCCCATGTTGATGACCGAGAGGGCCGTCTTCACGTAGTGCTTCTCGGGGGAGGTGGAGTTGAAGAACGTACGGATCGACTGCTGCGCCAAGTACTCGTCGTCGCCCTCGCCCAGGCAGACCAGGCGCCGCTGCGCCACCTCGGCGGCGAACGTGACGGACAGCTTGTTCCACCACTGCCACGGGTGGACCGGGATCAGCAGGTAGTCGGCCGGGTCGAGGCCCTGGTCGCGCAGGGTCGCGTCGAAGCGGGCGAGCGTCTCCTCGCCCAGCTCGGCGCGGAGCAGCGACTCGTGGTCGAGGCCGGCACCGGCCGTGAAGGCGGCCCGCTCACGCGTCGCCGCCAGCCAGACCAGGCGTACGGGGCTCGCGGTCTCGGGGGCGTAGGAGAGGTACTCGTGGATGCCGAAGCCGAGGCGGCCGTTGTTCGCGACGAAGCACGGGTGGCCCTCGGTCATGCCCGTCTCGATGTCCTGGAAGGACCCGGAGGCGGCCAGCTCGGCGGCGGTGACGTCGGGCTTGGTCAGCTTGTAGCAGGTCCCCGAGAGGGTGGAGGAGATCTCCTCCAGGTAGACCGGCAGGATCGCCTCGGACAGGCCGAGCGCGTCCTTCAGCTCGACGAAGAACTCCAGGGCGTCGAGCGGGAGTTCTGCGCCGTCGCGGTGGCGGGTGATCGAGGCGGCGGACACCTGCCAGTGGTCCAGGCGCAGTCGGCGGGCGCTGAACTCGTAACGGGTCTGGCCGTCGTCGCTGCGGACGACGAACCGGCCGCCGTCCCGCGCCTGGGGGGTGAGCAGCCGCTCGTGGCTGAACTCGGCGAGGGCCTTGCGGATCAGGAGGCGGTTCGCCTCGGCCCAGCGCTCGGGGGACAGGTGGGAGACGGTGTCGGCGAGGGTCATACCCTGACCTCCTTGTCCGTGGCCGCCTCGAACCCGGCGCGCGTGCAGAAGCTGAGCAGCGCCCGCTTCTCCGGCTTGTCGATCTCCCGGTCGGGGACGAAACCGACGGCCTCGTTGAGCGCGTGCACCGCCTTGTTGCGGACGTCGGGCTCGACGACGACGCGCCGCACGGCCGGGTCGGCGAAGAGGTGCTCCATCACCGCGGTGATCACGGCGCGGGTGAAGCCGTGCTCGGGAGTGTCGGTGGGTGCGACCAGGAAGTGCATGCCGATGTCGCCCGGCTCGGGCTCGTACAGGCCGACCAGTTCGACGTACCGGGGGTCGTAGCGCTCCATCAGGAAGACGGGCACGCCGTCGCGCTCGCCGATGAAGGCGTCGTGGTGCTCGGCCGCGGCGATGGACATGTACTCGCGCTCCACGTCCGGCAGCGACGCGTCGCCCATGAGCCAGAACGCGGCCTTGGGGTGGGTGACCCAGCCGTGCACGAGTTCGGCGTCGTGCAGGGGGTCGAGAGGGCGTATTGCGAAGGTCATACGGAGAACTCCTGGAAGGCGATGGTCTTCTCGACGGGGTAGTACTCGGTGCCGAGCAGTTCGCCGATGATGTAACTGTTGCGGTAGGCACCCATACCCAGGTCCGGGCTGGTGATCGAGTGCGTGTGCACTCCCGCGTTCTGGAGGAAGATGCCGCGCCCGGTCGTGTCGATGGAGTAGTTGCGGGCGACGTCGAAGCGGCCCCGGCCGTCGAGGCGGATGCGGTCCTTCACGGGCTCCAGGAACGCGGGCGTCGCGTACTTGTAGCCGGTGGCCAGGATCAGGCCCTCGGTCTCCACCTCGTACGCCTTGTCCTGCTCCTCCTGGTGCAGGCCGAGGGTGTACGTGCCGTTCTCGTACCGCGCGGTTCTGAGAGCCGAGTTGGTGAGCAGGCGCGTCGGCACGGGGCCGCCGAGCTTCTTCTGGTAGAGCAGGTCGAAGATGGCGTCGACGAGTTCGCCGTCGATGCCCTTGAAGAGGCCCTTCTGCCGCTCCTCCAGCGCGTACCGGGTGGTCTCCGGCAGCGCGTGGAAGTAGTCGATGTAGTCCGGGGACGTCATCTCCAGGGTCAGCTTGGTGTATTCGAGGGGGAAGAAGCGCGGGGAGCGCGTGACCCAGTTGAGCTGGTAGCCGTGGACGTCGATCTCGCCGAGCAGGTCGTAGTAGATCTCGGCGGCGGACTGCCCGCTGCCGACCAGCGTGATCGACTTCTTCTTCTGGAGCTCCCGCTTGTGCTGCATGTAGCGGGAGTTGTGCAGATGGTCGCCGTCCAGACCCCGCACGGCCTCCGGGATGTGCGGCGGGGTGCCGGTGCCGAGGACGAGGTGCGGGGCGCGGTAGGTGGTGCCGTCCTCGGTGGTGGCCGTGTAGAGGCCGTCGCCCTCGTCGTACGTGACCGCGGTGACGGTCGTGTTGAAACGGATCGAGGAGAGCTTCCCGGCGGCCCAGCGGCAGTAGTCGTTGTACTCGACGCGCAGCGGATAGAAGTTCTCGCGGATGTAGAACGAGTACAGCCGCCCCGACTCCTTGAGGTAGTTGAGGAAGGAGTACGGCGAGGTCGGGTCGGCGAGCGTCACCAGGTCCGACATGAACGGGGTCTGGAGGTGCGCGCCCTCCAGGAACATCCCGGAGTGCCATTCGAAGTCCGGCTTGGACTCCAGGAAGACGCCGTTCAGTTCGGCTATCGGCTCGGTCAGGCAGGCGAGGCCGAGGTTGAACGGGCCGAGTCCGATCCCGATGAAGTCGTAGCGGTCACGGGACTCAGGAAGCGCGGTCAAGGGTGTCTCCCAGGTACTGCTCGGCATGGCCGGCGATGAGGTCGAGGACGGCCGAGATGTCGGCGAGGGTCGTCTCGGGGTTGAGCAGGGTGAACTTCAGGTACTGGCGGTCGCCCACCTTGGTGCCCGCGACGACGGCGTCGCCGGAGGCGAACAGGGCCTTGCGGGCGTAGAGGTTGGCGCGGTCGATCTCGGCCGGGTCGGTGACGGCGGCCGGGATGTAGCGGTAGACGAGCGTGGACAGGCTCGGCTCCACGACGACGTCGAAGCGCGGGTCGGCGGCGAGCAGTCTCCAGCCCTCGTGCGCGAGGTCGCAGACCTCGTCGAAGAGGGAGCCGATGCCGTCGGCGCCCATCACGCGCAGCGTCATCCACAGCTTGAGCGCGTCGAAGCGGCGGGTCGTCTGGAGGGACTTGTCGACCTGGTTGGGGATGCGCTCGGCGACGGTGCGGCGCGGGTTGAGGTACTCCGCGTGGTACGTCGCGTGGCGCAGGGTGGCCCCGTCCCTGACCAGCAGGGCGCTCGAACTCACCGGCTGGAAGAAGGACTTGTGGTAGTCGACGGTGACGGAGTCGGCCCGCTCGATGCCGGTGAGCCGGTCGCGGTTCCTCGGCGAGACGAGCAGTCCGCAGCCGTACGCGGCGTCGACGTGCATCCAGGTGTCGTACTGGGCGCAGAGCTCGGCGATCTCGGGCAGCGGGTCGATGGAGCCGAAGTCGGTGGTGCCGGCGGTGGCGACGACGGCCATGGGGACGAGGCCGTCGGCGCGGCAGCGCTCCAGCTCGGCGGCGAGCGCCACGGTCTGCATGCGCTTCTCGCGGTCGGCGGGGACGCAGACCACCGCGTCGGAGCCCAGGCCCAGGAGTTGGGCGGACTTCTTGACGCTGAAGTGGCTGGCCTCGGAGGCGAAGATGCGCAACTTGGCGAGCGAGGCCGGGCCTTCCCACCCGTCCGCCCCGGGCTTGGCCTCCTGGCGGGCGAGGAGCAGCGCCTGGAGGTTGGACTGCGAGCCGCCGGAGGTGAACACGCCGTCGGCGGCGGGCCCGAGGCCGATCCGCGCGGCGGTCCAGTCGATGAGCTTGCGCTCGATGAGCGTGCCGCCCGCCGACTGGTCCCAGGTGTCGAGCGAGGAGTTGACCGCCGACAGGATGGCCTCACCGAGCACGGCGGGGATGACGACCGGGCAGTTGAGGTGGGCCAGGTAGCGGGGGTGGTGGAAGTAGACGGCGTCGCGGAGGTAGACGTCCTCCAGCTCGTCGAGTACGGCGACGGTGTCGTGGAGCGGCTTGTCCAGGTCGACGGCGTCGATGGTGGGTGCGAGGGCGTCCGGGGTGACGCCCGTGAACGGCCGTGCGGTGGTGGCGAGTTTGGCCGCCACCCGCTCGATTCCCTCGGTCACGGAACTGCGGTAGAGCTCCGCGGTCGTGTCATTGAGCAGGTGCGAGCGCATGAACGGTTCCTCCGGGTGGGGATGAGGGTGTTCCCGGGTGGGGCAGGAAAAAGGGCGAGGTCGCGAACTCGTTGGTTAGGTTAGCCTAACCTAAGTTGAGCTCGCGACCCCGCCCCTGATTTCTGACTGGAATGCCGGGTATTGGCTGGTTCGCCGCTATGCGTCGGCCGGTTGCTCCCGCAGCGCGTCCTCGCTCAGGCCGCGCTTCCAGTACCCGACGAACGTCACCGACCGCTTGTCGTAGCCGCGTTCGCGCACGAGGTGGCGGCGCAGCTCCTTCATGGTTCCGCACTCGCCCGCCAGCCAGGCGTACGGCCGTACGGCGTCCGGGAGCCGGGTCGCGGCGAGGGATTCCAGGGCCGAGGGGCCGCCCTCGTCACGTACCAGCCAGGTCACCGTCACATCGGCGGCCGTCACGACGGGCTGGATGTCGTCGCGGTGCGGAACCTCCAGCCACACGTGCGCCGAGACGGACGCGGGCAGCCAGGCCAGCACGCCGAGCGCCGCGGGCAGGGCCGTCTCGTCGCCCCACATGAGGATGTGGTCGACGTCCCGCGGCGGGCGGCAGCGCACGGCCGCGTTGTCCGCGACCGCGGGGCCGAGCACGACCACGCGGTCACCGGGGCGCGCGCCCTCCGCCCAGCGGCAGGCGGGACCGGCGGCGGCCGGCCCGTCGTTGTGCAGGACGAAGTCGATGTCGACCTCCTCGATGCCGCCCGCCCGCGCGCGGCGCCGGCCGCTCAGCGTGTACGAGCGCATGATCGCGCGCTCGTGGGCCGGGATCGCCCGGTACGCCGCGTGCCAGGCACGCCCGTCGTCACCCGGCACGGCGGCCGGCAGGACGGGGGCGTCCTGGCCGGGGTGCGGCAGGAAGAGGGAGAGGGACTGGTCGCGGCCGCCGCTGTGGAAGCCATCGAGATCGGCTCCCGTGAAGGTGACCCGGAGCAGCGACGGGCCGAGCCGCCGCGTGCGCACCACTTGCAGATCGAAGAATCGGAAAGGGGCAACGGTGGGGGCTTCGGCCGTCACAGTCATGGGATCAGGACACCTTCTTCGCCGTCTCGATGGCCTTCGCGAGGTTTTCCAGGAGCGGGGCGCACTTGTCGTAGGAGAGGATCGGCTCGGGGGAGCGCGGGATGACCTGGCCGGCCTTGACCGCGGGGAGCTGCTTCCAGGTCGGCTCGTCGATGTCGGCCGGCTGGATGGTCTGGCTGCGGTCGTCCATCATGATGATGTCGGCCTTGTGCTTGTCGACGTTCTCCCAGCTCAGGTTCTCGAACCAGCCGCCGGACGCCTTCTTCGCGGCCTCCGTGGGCTCCACGAAGTTCACGCCGAGCGACTTGAAGTACTCCAGGTCGATGGAGAGGTTCGTGCCGGAGACGTAGAAGATGTCCTGGCTCGCGCTGCCCGCGAGGACCTTGATGTCGGGGTGGGCCTTGGCGGCCTTGCGCAGCCGGGCCGCCGCGTCCTCGAACCGCTTCTTCGCCGCGACGACCTCGGCGGCCTTCAGGTCGGCGCCGAGCGCCTCGGCCAGCGCGTACATGCGCTCCAGCGGCTGGGTGAGCTGGCGGTCGAAGACGGAGATCGCGATGGACGGCGCGAGCCCCGCGATCTTGTCCTTGGACTCCTCGGGCACCGACCAGAGCGTCCCCGCGTCGTCGAACGTCGTGGTGATCAGCACGTCGGGGGCGAGGCCCGCGTACTTCTCGATGCTGAACTGGCCCCAGGCGTTGCCGAGGACGGTCACCTTGGAGACGTCCATGTCGCCGGCCTGGACGTCCGGCTTGCCGCCCTTGGTCGTCGTCGGGCCGAAGACGCCCTTGACCTGGATGCCGTAGTCGTAGAGGGCGGCGCCGACACCGGTGAAGGCGACGATGTTCGCCGGGACCTTGTCGAGCTTCACCGTGGTGCCGCGGTCGTCCTTGAACGAGAAGGGGCCCGAGGCGGCCTTCTTCGACGAGCCCGAGCCGCTGTCTTTGGCGCCGTCGTCGTTGCCGCAGGCGGCGAGCGCGACACCGAGGCCGAGGGCGCCGCCGGCGGCGAGGACGCCGCGGCGGGTGGGACGGGACAGTCGGGCGTTGGGCATGACGGGCTGCTTTCGGACGTGCCGGACCGGCGCGGGCTGGTTCACTGGAACTGAGGGAAGGTTAACCTAAGTTCCTGGCATGTCCAGAGGGAGGGGCCCGTGATTCAGGCGCTCACGCCCAGCTCCCGCGCGATCAGCATGCGCTGCACCTCACTGGTCCCCTCGCCGATCTCCAGGATCTTGGAGTCGCGCCACATCCGGGCCACCGGGTACTCGTTCATGAAGCCGTAGCCGCCGTGGATCTGCGTCGCGTCGCGCGCGTTGTCCACCGCCACCGTCGAGGAGTAGAGCTTGGCGATCGCCGCCTCCTTCTTGAACGGCTCCCCGGCGACCATCCGCGACGCCGCGTCGTACCAGCCGACGCGCGCCATGTGCGCCCGCAACTCCATGTCGGCGAGCTTGAACTGGATGGCCTGGTTGGCGCCGATCGGCTTGCCGAACGCGTGCCGCTCCCGCGCGTACTTCACGGACTCGTCCACACAGCCCTGGGCGAGCCCGGTGGCGAGCGCGGAGATCGCGACACGGCCCTCGTCGAGGATGCGCAGGAACTGCGCGTATCCCCGGCCCTCCTCCCCGAGCAGGTTCGCCGCGGGGACGCGGACGTCGGAGAACGACAGCTCACGCGTGTCCGACGCGTTCCACCCGACCTTCGAGTACGGGGCCGCGACGGTGAAGCCCGGCGTCCCGGAGGGCACGATGATCGCGGAGATCAGCGGCCGGCCGTCCGGCTTGCGCCCCGTGACGGCGGTGACCGTGACCAGGCCCGTGATGTCGGTCCCCGAGTTGGTGATGAAGCACTTCGAGCCGTTGATCACCCACTCGTCACCGTCGCGCACCGCCGTGGTGCGGGTGCCGCCCGCGTCGGAGCCGCCGTCCGGCTCGGTGAGCCCGAACGCGCCCAGCATCTCGCCCGCGCACAGCCGCGGCAGCCACTGCCGCTTCTGCTCCTCGGTGCCGAACAGGTGCAGCGGCATGGCGCCCAGCGAGACGCCCGCCTCCAGCGTGATCGCCACGGACGAGTCGACGCGGGCCAGCTCCTCCAGGGCGACGCCGAGCGCGAAGTAGTCCCCGCCCATCCCGCCGTACTCCTCGGGGAAGGGCAGCCCGAACAGGCCCATGCGGCCCATCTCGCGGACGATCTCGTACGGGAACTCGTGGCGCTCGTAGAAGTCGCCGATCTTCGGGGCGACGACGTCGTGGGCGAAGGCCTCCACCGTGCGGCGGAGTTCTTCGAGCTCGGGGCTCAGACGGTGGTCCATCGTGTACTCACTGCTCCTGGTGGGTCAGGGCGCGGACGGTGCGGGACGGGCTGGGTCGGCCCAACTGGCCGGCCATCCAGGCGCTGGTGGCGCTGAGACGGCCGAGATCGACGCCGGTCTCGATGCCGAGGCCGTGCAGCATCCAGACGAGGTCCTCGGTGGCGAGATTGCCGGTGGCGCTCTTCGCGTACGGGCAGCCGCCGAGGCCGCCCGCGGATGCGTCCACCGTCGTCACGCCGTGCCGGAGCGCCGCCAGGGTGTTGGCGAGCGCCTGCCCGTAGGTGTCGTGGAAGTGGACGCCGACACGGTCCGTCGGGACACCCGCCGCGTTCAACTCGGCGAGCAGGGCGGTGACATGGCCCGGTGTGGCCACACCGATCGTGTCGCCGAGGCTCAGCTCGTCACAGCCGAGGTCCATCAGGGACCGCGCGGCGCGCACGACCTGCGGGACCGGGACCGCGCCCTCCCAGGGGTCGCCGAAGCACATGGAGAGGTAGCCGCGCACGTGCGCCCCGCTCTGTTTGGCGCGGGCCACGACCGGTTCGAACATGGCGAGGGACTCCGCCACCGTCCGGTTCAGGTTCGCCTTGGCGAAGGACTCGGTGGCGCTGGCGAAGACGGCGACGCGGCTCGCGCCGAGGGCCAGCGCGCGGTCCAGGCCCCGCTCGTTCGGTACGAGTACGGGGAGGTGGACGCCCCCGAGATCCCGGAGCGCGGGGAACAGGGCCTCCGCGTCGGCCAGTTGGGGCACCCACTTGGGGTGCACGAAGCTGGTCGCCTCGATGGTGGTGAGACCGGCCCCGGCGAGGCGGTGGACGAACTCCGCCTTGACCTCCGTGGGGACCGTGGACTTCTCGTTCTGCAGGCCGTCCCGGGGGCCGACCTCGTGGATACGGACCTTTTCCGGCAGGTCGTCCGCGGGGACCACCATGGGGAGTTCCGGGGTCATGCCGACGCCTCCTCGCCGTTGGGGGTGCGGTTCGTCGGCGGGTGCGCCGTCGTGGCGGAGCGCGCAGCTCCCCGCGCCCCTGACGGGGCTTCCTCCAGGGGGTCCACCACCGCCAGCACCTGGTCCATCGCCACCGTCGTGCCCGGGGTCACGTCCAGCTCCGTCACCACGCCCGCGTGCGGGGCCGCGATGACGTGCTCCATCTTCATCGCCTCCACGACCAGCAGGCTCTGGCCCGCCGCCACCCGGTCGCCGACCGCCACCTTGACCACCGTCACCGTGCCGGGCATGGGCGCGGTCAGCGAACCGGCGCCGCCCGCCCCCGCGCCGGTCAGGCTCGCCGCCACCGGGTCGTGGTCCCGCACCTGCCAGGCGTCTCCGTCGCGGCCCAGCCAGTCACCGGCGACGGCCGTCAGCCGGGCCGGCTGCGTCGGCACGCCGTCGACCAGGACCTCCGCGCCGCGCACCCGCACCTCGACCGGGTCGTGGCCCGCCACGCGCAGGTGGTGCACGGTCCAGGCGGGGTCACCGCCGAGGCGCCAGCCGTCGGGGCGCGCGAACGGGTCGGTCCAGCCCGCGCCCGCGGCCGGCGCGAGCCGCTCCTGGCGCAGGGCGCCCGCCGCCGCGTACACCTCCGCCGGGACCTCCGGGTCGACCAGGCCGTCCACCGCGCGCTCCACGAGGCCGGTGTCCAACTCGCCCGCCACCACGTCCGGGTGGGCCAGCAGGCGGCGCACGAACCCGGCGTTCGTCGGCACGCCCAGTGTCACCGTCCGGGCCAGCGCCGCCCGCAGCCTACGCAGCGCCGTCGCCCGGTCGGGGCCGTACGCGATGACCTTCGCCAGCATCGGGTCGTAGAGGGAGGACACCTCCGTGCCCTCGCTGAGCCCTGAGTCGACGCGCACCCCCGTGCCGTCCGGCTCGCCCAGCGCGAGGACCGTGCCGCCAGAGGGGAGGAAGCCGCGCGCGGGGTCCTCGGCACAGAGCCTCGCCTCGACCGCGTGCCCGGTCAGTGCGATGTCGTCCTGGGTGAAGGGCAGCGGCTCGCCCGCCGCGACACGGACCTGCCACTCGACCAGGTCCAGGCCCGTGACCAGCTCGGTCACCGGATGCTCGACCTGGAGGCGGGTGTTCATCTCCATGAAGCAGTACGCCGAGGGGTCGCTGCCCGGCACGATGAACTCCACCGTGCCCGCGCCCCGGTAGCCGCAACTGCGCGCCGCGTCCACGGCCGCCGCGCCCATCGCCGCGCGCGTGGCCTCGTCGAGCAGGACGCTCGGCGCCTCCTCGACGATCTTCTGGTGGCGGCGCTGCAAGGAGCACTCACGCTCGCCCAGGTGCACCACATTGCCGTGGGCGTCGGCGAGCACCTGGATCTCGATGTGCCGCGGCCGGTCGATCCACCGCTCCACCAGGAGGGTGTCGTCGCCGAAGGAGGCGCGGGCCTCGCGCCGCGCGGCGGCGATCTCCTCCTCCAGGGCGGTCAGGTCGCGCACCAGGCGCATGCCCTTGCCGCCGCCGCCCGCGGACGGCTTCAGCAGGACGGGGGCGCCCAGCTCGCGCGCCGCGTCCGCGAGGTCGGGGTCCCGGCCGCCCGGCACCACGGGCACCCCGGCCGCCCGGACCGTCTCCTTGGCCCGGATCTTGTCGCCCATCAGCGCGATCGCGTCGGCCGACGGGCCGATGAAGACCAGGCCCGCCTTCTCACAGGCGCGCGCGAAGCCCGCGTTCTCCGCGAGGAACCCGTATCCCGGGTGCACCGCCTGCGCGCCGGTGGCGAGCGCCGCCTCGATCAGGCGCTCCACGGACAGATAGCTCTCGGCGGCCGGGGGCGGTCCGATCCGCACCGCCTCGTCGGCCTCGCGCACGTGCCGCGCGTCGGCGTCGGCGTCGCTGTACACCGCCACGGAGCGGATGCCGAGCTCCCGCAGCGTACGGATGACGCGGACGGCGATCTCGCCGCGGTTGGCCACGAGGACCGTCTCGAACAAGGTCGTGGTCACAGTCGTACCTCCCCTCACATCCGGAAGACGCCGAACCCGCCGGACTTCTCCGGCAGGGGCGCGTGGGCACAGGCGGTCAGGGCCAGGCCGAGGACCTGGCGGGTCTCCAGCGGGTCGATCACTCCGTCGTCCCACAGGCGCGCGGTCGCGTAGTAGGCGCTGCCCTGTGTCTCGTACTGGGCGCGGATCGGCTCCTTGAAGGACTCCTCGTCCTGCGGGGGCCAGGTCTCGCCGCGCGCCTCCAACTGGTCGCGCTTGACGGTGGCGAGCACGGACGCGGCCTGCTCGCCGCCCATCACGGAGATCTTGGCGCCGGGCCACATCCACAGGAAGCGCGGCGAATAGGCGCGCCCGCACATCGAGTAGTTGCCCGCCCCGTACGAGCCGCCGATGACGACGGTCAGCTTCGGTACGCGCGTGCAGGCCACCGCCGTGACCATCTTGGCGCCGTGCTTGGCGATGCCGCCCGCCTCGTAGTCCCGGCCGACCATGAAGCCCGAGATGTTCTGGAGGAACAGCAGCGGGATGCCGCGCTGGTCGCACAGCTCGATGAAGTGGGCGCCCTTCTGGGCGGACTCGGAGAACAGGATGCCGTTGTTGGCGACGATGCCGACCGGGTGCCCGTGGATCCGCGCGAACCCGGTGACGAGCGTCTGCCCGAACTCGGCCTTGAACTCGGCGAATTGCGAGCCGTCGACGATCCGCGCGATGACCTCCCGTACGTCGTAGGGGGTGCGCGAGTCGACCGGCACCGCCCCGTACAGACCCGCCGGGTCGACCTTCGGCTCCACCGCCGCCCGCACCGACCACGGCAGCGGCCCGCGCTCCGGCAGCGTCGAGACGATCGTCCTGACGATGCGCAGCGCGTGCGCGTCGTCCTGGGCGAGATGGTCCGTGACGCCCGAGACGCGGGAGTGCACCTCGCCGCCGCCCAGCTCCTCGGCGGTCACCACCTCGCCGGTGGCCGCCTTCACCAGCGGCGGGCCGCCCAGGAAGATCGTGCCCTGCTCGCGCACGATGACGGCCTCGTCGCTCATCGCCGGGACGTACGCGCCGCCCGCCGTGCACGAGCCGAGGACCGCCGCGATCTGCGGGATGCCCGCGCCCGACATCCGCGCCTGGTTGTAGAAGATGCGCCCGAAGTGCTCGCGGTCGGGGAACACCTCGTCCTGCATCGGCAGGAACGCGCCGCCCGAGTCCACCAGATAGACGCAGGGCAGCCGGTTCTCCAGGGCCACCTCCTGCGCGCGCAGGTGCTTCTTCACCGTCATCGGGTAGTACGTGCCGCCCTTGACCGTCGCGTCATTGGCGACGACCACGCACTCCCGGCCCGCGACCCGGCCGATCCCCGCGATCACCCCGGCGGCCGGGGCCTGCCCCCCGTACATGCCGTCCGCCGCGAGCGGCGCCAGCTCCAGGAACGGGGAGCCCGGGTCGAGCAGTGTGTCCACGCGGTCGCGGGGCAGCAGCTTGCCGCGCGCGGTGTGCCGCGCCCTGGCCTTCTCGCCGCCGCCGAGGCGGGCCGCCGCGAGCTTGTCGCGCAGCTCCTCGCCGAGCGCCCGGTGGGCCGCCTCATTGGCCCGCCACGCCTCCGACGCGGGGTCCGCCGCGCTCGTCAGCTCCGGTGCCTCGTGCATCCTGCGGTCTCCTCACCAACAATGAAAAAGGCGGCGACGACGTCCACCGACGTTAATGACCGTTAACCTCGCTCCGGTCAGGTTAACGGTCGCTAACCTCCCTGTCTAGAATTGCTTTCATGGCCACCAGAACCGACGCCCCCACCCGCCGCGAGCAGATCCTCAAGGAGGCCGCGCGGCTCTTCGCCGACCGCGGGTTCCACGGCGTCGGTGTCGATGAGATAGGCGCCGCCGTCGGTATCAGCGGGCCCGGTCTGTACCGGCACTTCGCGGGCAAGGACGCGATGCTCGCCGAGCTGCTCGTCGGGATCAGCGGGCAGCTCATGACCGGCGCCAAGCGGCGCGTCGCGGAGGCGCAGGACGGGCCCGACGCGCTGCTCGACTCGCTCATCGAAGGGCACATCGACTTCGCGATCGACGACCGCGACCTGATCACGCTGCACGACCGGGAGCTGGACCGGCTGCGCGACAGCGACCGCAAGCTGGTGCGGCAGTTGCAGCGCCAGTACGTCGAGCTGTGGGTGGACTGCGTGCGCAAGGTCTATCCCGCACTCGCCGAGCCGCACGCGCGCGTGGCCGTGCACGCGGTCTTCGGCCTGCTGAACTCCACGCCGCACCTGAGCCGCCCCGGCTCCCTGCCGGGGCGGACCGCGACGGCGGGGCTGCTGCACAAGCTGGCGCGCGGGGCGTTCGCGGCGGCTGCGGCGCAGGACGGGCCGGGGGAGTGACGTGCATCTCTGGACGCTCTCGTAACTGACGGGTAACGTGCTCTGAGCAAGCGCTTAGTCGCGTTTGTGCACTGTGCAGAGAGCGTCGTAGAGATCGTTCAGAGACCGTCGTAGAGGGAGAGTTCTCCGTGCGCCGTACCGTTTTCAATGAGGACCACGAGGCGTTCCGGGATACCCTGCGCGCCTTCATCGAGGCCGAGGTCGTCCCCCACTACGACGAGTGGTTCCAGCAGGGCGTCGTGCCGCGCGAGCTGTACGCCAAGATGGCGGAGCTCGGCCTGTTCGGCATCAACGTGCCCGAGGAGTTCGACGGCGCCGGTCTGGACACCCACAAGTTCGAGGCCATCCAGTACGAGGAGACCGCGCGCGCGGGTGTCTCCTTCGGCGGCTCCGGCGTCCACGTGCTGCTCGCCCTGCCCTACATCAAGATGCTCGCCACCGACGAGCAGAAGAAGCGCTACCTGCCGAAGTTCGTCTCCGGCGAGGAGATGTGGGCCCTGGCGATGACCGAGCCGGGCACCGGCTCCGACGTCGCGGGCATGAAGACCACCGCCAAGCTCTCCGACGACGGCACGCACTACGTGCTCAACGGCGCCAAGACCTTCATCACCGGCGGCGTCCACGCCGACCGCGTCATCGTCTGCGCCCGCACCTCCGCGCCGCGCGAGGACGACCGCCGCTTCGGCATCTCCCTGTTCGCCGTCGACACCAAGTCCGAGGGCTACTCCATCGGCCGCAAGCTCGACAAGCTCGGCCTGCGCACCTCCGACACCGCCGAGCTGGCGTTCGTCGACGTGAAGGTGCCCGCAGAGGACCTGCTCGGCGAGGAGAACAAGGGCTTCGGCTACCTCGGCACCAACCTCGCCTCCGAGCGCTGGGGCATCGCCTACGGCGCGTACGCGCAGGCCAAGGCCGCCGTCCGGTTCGCCAAGGAGTACGTCCAGGAGCGCACCGTCTTCGGCAAGCCGGTCGCGTCCTTCCAGAACACCAAGTTCGAGCTGGCCGCCTGCCAGGCCGAGGTGGACGCCGCCGAGGCCGTCGCCGACCGCGCCCTGGAAGCCCTCGACGCCGGTGAGCTGACGGCCGCCGAGGCCGCGTCCGCCAAGCTGTTCTGCACCGAGGTCGCCCACCGCGTCATCGACCGCTGCCTCCAGCTCCACGGCGGCTACGGCTTCATGAACGAGTACCCGATCGCCCGCCTCTACGCGGACAACCGGGTCAACCGCATCTACGGCGGCACCAGCGAGGTCATGAAGATGATCATCGCGAAGAACATGGGCCTGTAACCCGCACTTCGCACACCGAGCAGGACAGGCCAGTACAACTACCGGTATGAACCAGGCACTTGAGTCCCTGCTCGATCTGCTCGACCTGGAGCGGATCGAGCAGGACGTCTTCCGCGGCCAGTCCCGGTCCGCCGTGGTCCCGCGCGTCTTCGGCGGGCAGGTGGCGGCGCAGGCACTCGTCGCCGCCGGACGCACCGTCCCGGCGGACCGGCTCGCCCACTCCCTGCACGCCTACTTCCTCGTGGCGGGCGACCCGGGCGCGCCCATCGTCTACACCGTCGACCGCATCCGCGACGGCCGCTCCTTCACCACGCGCCGCGTCGTCGCCATCCAGCACGGGCAGCCGATCTTCCACCTCTCGGCCTCCTTCCAGACGTACGAGGACGGGCTCGACCACCAGGCCGCCATGCCGGACGCGCCCGACCCGGAGACGCTGCCGACCGCCGCCGAGATGCTGCCGCGCTACGCCGACGCGTTCGTCGACCCCGGCGTCGTCGACCGCCTCCTCGAAGCGCGCGAGGCCGTCGACCTGCGCTACGTGGACGCCCCGCCGTTCGCCTTCGTGGGCCAGCCGCAGCCACCGCGCTCCCAGGTCTGGTTCCGCACCAACGGCAAGCTCGACGGCGTCACCGCGGGCGACGAGCACCTGCTGCACGTGTGCCTGGCCACGTACGTCTCCGACATGACGCTCCTCGACTCCGTGCTGCTCGCGCACGGGCGCGGCGGCTGGGCCGTCGGGGACGTCGTCGGCGCCTCCCTCGACCACGCGATGTGGTTCCACCGGCCGTTCCGCGCCGACGAATGGCTGCTGTACGACCAGGAGTCGCCGTCCGCCTCCGGCGGTCGCGGGCTCGGGCAGGCCCGCATCTACACCCGGGACGGACGGCTCGCGATCACCGTCATCCAGGAAGGCGTCGTTCGCGTTCCGCGCTGATCGGACATACGGTCCCGTACATGGATCTACGGGCTCAGGATGCGGGTGCGGAGGAAGAGACCGGTGGTGGGGAGAGCGTCCTCACCGTGATCGTCGCCGCCGCGGCGAACCTCGGGATCGCGCTCGCCAAAGCGGTCGCCGGAGTCATCAGCGGCTCCAGCGCGATGCTCTCCGAGGCGGCGCACTCGTTCGCCGACACCATCACCGAACTGCTGCTCCTCACCGCCCTGAAGCGGAGCGAGAAACCCGCCGACGAGGAACACCCGCTCGGCTACGGCGGCGAACGCTACGTCTGGGCCCTGCTCGCCGCCGTCGCCACGTTCGTCGGCGGCGCCGTCTTCTCCCTGTACGACGGGGTCCACACCCTGGTCGCGGGCGAGGAGCTGGGCGACCCCCTGGTGTCGTACATCGTCCTGGCCGTCGCCTTCCTGCTGGAGGGCTTCTCGCTGCGCACCGCCGTCAAACAGGCGCGCGGCGAAGCCGCCCGCTTCCGCGCGCCCGTCCGTACGTATCTGCGCCACACCCCCGACACCGCCGTGAAGGCCGTCGTCCTGGAGGACAGCGCCGCGCTCGCCGGCCTCCTGCTCGCCGCGGGCGGCCTGCTCGGCGGGCAGCTCACCGGCTCCGGGGCGTGGGACGGGATCGCGTCGCTGTGCATCGGCGCACTGCTGCTCTGGGTCGCCTGGGTCCTGGGCCGCTCCAACATCGAGCTGCTCGTGGGACGCCCCCTGCCCACGTCCGTCCGGGCCGAGATCCGGTCGATCCTGCTCGCCGGGGAACACGTCGAGGCGGTCCTCGAACTGACGACGCTCGTGCAAGGGCCCCGCGAGGCGCTCGTCGCCGCGAAGGTGGACTTCCGGGACGCGTCCACCGCCGCGCAGATCGAGTGGGCCTGCGAGGACGCGGCGCGGCGGCTGCGGGAGCGGTTTCCCGCGGTGCGGCGGGTGTACCTGGACCCGACGCCCGGGTTCGCCCAGCGCAGGGAGGAAGGGTTGCGGCCGTTCTAGGGGTGCGCCGGGTCGACGTAGGGCTTCATGTGTGTGCGCGGGTGCGGGTTTCGTGGCGACCAGCCACGACGGCGGGTCGGCCGCACGCGTGCGTGAAGCCCTACGGCGGGACGGCGTCTAACCGAGCAGCCCCGCGCAGTCCAGCAGATAGGCCGTCAACGGGTCGTAGTGGCGCGGGCTCGTCACATGGTCGTCCAGGGGGACCGTGACCTGCATGGTGCCCTCCGCCTCGCCGAGGAACAGCGCCGGGTCGTTGCAGTCCGCGTAGCCGACGGAGTCGAGTCCGCGCTGGGCCGCGCAGCCCGCCCAGCCGTGGTCGGCGACGACCAGATCGGGCAGCGGGCGGCCCTCGCGCTCCAGGCCGTCGAGGATCCGGGTCATGGGGTCGGGGGAGTGCGTGTGCCACAGCGTCGCGCCGCGCTCCAGCATCGCCACGTCGGCGAACTGGAAGACCATGCCCTCCTCGGTGGCCAGGCCCTCGGGGATCACCATGATCTCGCAGCCCGCGGCGCGCAGGGCCGCGGCCGTCGCCCGGTGCACGTCGAGGAGGCCGCCGGGGTGACCGGTGGCCAGCAGGACGCGCTGCCGGTCCTGGGCCGCCTTGCGCAGCCGGCCCGCCATCCGCTCCAGGGCGTCGACCGTCAGCTCCGGGTCGATCGTGTCCTGGCCGAACCGGTGCTCCGGGTCGTCGACGACACCGCAGCGCTCCGCCATCACGGCGAGCACGTCCTGCTCGTCGGTCCAGCGGTCGCCGAGTTCCAGGCCCAGCCAGTAGTGCCGGTCGCCGTTCGCGAGTTTGCGGTAGTGGGAGAGGTTGTTCTCGCGGGGAGTGGCCACGTCGCCCGCGATACGGGTGCGGACGAGGTGCTCGGTCAGGGCGGCACGGGTCGGACTGTCACTGGGAATCCCGGGTATCGGCATGCTCCCTATTGTGCCCAGCGGCGCCGAAGGGCGTTGATCGATTCCGTCGGGTGGACCTGTCGCGTGGGTCACCCGCGCCGCCCGCCGCCCGCCGCGCCCGGAGCGCGAGCCACAGGTCGAAGCGGTCGTCGCCGTCGTCGAGGCGGCGGCCCGTGAGCCGGGCGATCTTGTCGAGGCGGTTGCGGACGGTGTGCCGGTGCAGGCCGAGGCGACGGGCCGTCTCGTCCCAGGAGCTGCCGCTGTCCAGCCAGGCGGCCAGGGTCCGGGTGAGCGCCCCGGAGGGGTCCGCCGTGTCGAGAGGCCCCAGGAGCGCGTCCGCGTAGCCCGTGAGCGCCGCCCGGTCACCGAGGTCGAGCAGCAGCGCGCTGGAACGGTCCTCGCGGGCCCGGACCGGGTGACCGGCCGTGCGGCTCAGTTCGAGCAGGCCGCCCGCCTCCAGGAGCGAGGTGCGGGCCGCGCCCGGCGGCACCGCCGCGCCGATGCCCGCCGGGCAGCCGGGGGCGAAGTGGCCGAGGGCCGCTTCCGGGTCGAGGCCGTCGCCGACCACCGCCTCGACGAGCGCGCCGCGGGTCCGGGTGAGACCGCCCGGCACGGCGAGCGCCAGGTCAGCGGCGATCTCGCGGGCCGCCTCGGCACCGGGCGCCGCCACCACGACGCCCCGCACCGCGTCCGCCGCGAGCCCCGCCTCCGCCAGCACGTCGGCGGCCTGCTCGCCGGTGGTCGACGCGTCGAGGAGACGGCCGAGGAGACCGGCCCTGCGGCGGCGCTCCGGCTCGTCGGCGAGGTGGCGGCGCTCCAGTTCGAGGGAGAGCAGCGAGACGAGGCCGGAGATCAGCAGCCGGGCATCCGGGCCGGGATCGCCGACGAGCACCAGCATCCCGCGCAGCCGACGCGCGCCCAGCGGCTGCACCTCCACGCCCGGCGCGACCGCGCTGGCCCGCAGCCCGCCCTTCGCCACCCGCCGCAACAGGTCGGCGTGGTCGGCGTCCGGCTCCTGCCGCGGCCCCGGGCCCGGGGCGTCGTGGTCCCGCGCGGCGGCGGAGGCCGTGGCGATGACGCGGCCGAGGGGGTCGGTGACCTGGGCGCGGACGCCGGTGGCCGAGGTCCACGCGTCCAGCGTCGGGGTCAGGCCGCCGCCCGCAACCGCCGCCGCGGTCAACCGGCGCTGCGTCTCGAAGGCCCGCTCCACGGCGGCCCGCTGCTCGGCGGCCTGCGCCGCGAACACCGCCTTGGTCACCGCGATGAACGGCACCTCCTCGCCGACCGTGAGCAGCGGCAGACCCGCCTCCCGCGCCGCCGCCACCAATGGTCCCGGCGCCTTTTGGTGCGGCAGGTCCGCGCCGAGCCCGAGGGCCAGCCCGTGCGCTCCCGCGGCCGTGACGTCGTCGACGTAGGCGCGGCAGGCGTCCGCCTCCATCGGCAGCAGCAGCCCGATCGTCATGAGGAGTTCGCCGCCCTGGAGCCAGGGGCCAGGACGTACCAGCTCCGAGACGTGCGCGGCGAGCACCGGCCGGTCCAGGTGCTCGGGGCACGCGGCCACGGAGAGATGCAGTCCGGGCCGTTCGACCAGGTCGGAGAGGAGCAGCGCCATACGTCCAGTGTCACCGACGGCGCGGGCGCCCCTGGACACCATGTCCATGAGAGCCGAGACGATTCTCCCCCAGGGCCATCGAGCCGCCCGCTCGCCCGCGGTTAGGTTCCCCCTGCATCCTGGAGTGGGTCCGAGGTCGAACCGGAAGGTGCTGGAACGTGACGACCACAGTCGCCTGTGCGCAGCTCGCCCTCGGCGTCGGGGACGTCGCCGAGAACCTCGCCGCGGCCGAGGAGGCCGTCGAGGCCGCCGCCGCGGCCGGGGCCCGCGTCGTCGTGCTCCCCGAGCTGGCCAACAGCGGCTACGTGTTCGCGGACGCCGCCGAGGCCCGCGCCCTCGCCGAACCGGTCACGGGCCCGACCGTCACCGCCTGGTCCGCCGCCGCGCGCCGGCACGCGGTGACGCTGGTCGCGGGCCTCGCCGAACTGGACGAGGAGGGGCTGGTCCGCAACTCGGCCGTGCTCATCGACCCCACCGGCACCGTCCGCGCCGTCTATCGCAAGGCCCACCTCTTCGGCACCGAGAAGGACTTCTTCGTCCCCGGGGACGAAGCGCCGCCCGTCGTCGACATCGAGGGCGTCGGCCGGATCGGCGTCATGGTCTGCTACGACGTCGAGTTCCCCGAGTGGGTCCGGCGCACCGCCCTGGCCGGCGCCGAGCTGCTGTGCGCCCCCGTCAACTGGCCGCTCTTCCCGCGCCCGGCCGGTGAGCGCCCCGGCGAGGTCGTCCGCGTCCAGGCCGACGCCGCCGTCAACCGGATGTACGTCGCCGCCTGCGACCGCGCGGGGCAGGAGCGCGGCGTCACCTGGACCGGCGGCTCCGTCATCGTCGACCCGGACGGCTTCCCGCTCGCCGGGCACACGCCCACCGAGGGCCCCGCCCTGCTGCTCGCCCCCTGCGACCTCGCGAGCGCCCGCGACAAGCGGCTCGGCGCCCACAACGACGTGTTCGGGGACCGGCGCCCCGAGCTGTACGGCGACTGAACCCCGCCACACATCCCCTACGTACGTATCCGAAAGGCACGCCATGACCACCGGCCCCCAGTCCACGCCCCGCGGCCCGATCGACTCCTCCCGCGTCCCGCGCTACGCGGGCCCCGCGACCTTCGCCCGCCTGCCGCGCCTGGACGAGGTCGGGACGGCCGACGTGGCCGTGGTCGGCGTGCCCTTCGACACCGGCGTCTCCTACCGGCCCGGCGCCCGCTTCGGCGGCAACGCGATCCGCGAGGCGTCCCGCCTCCTGCGCCCCTACAACCCGGCACAGGACGCGTCCCCCTTCGCGCTTGCCCAGGTCGCGGACGCCGGTGACATCGCCGCGAACCCGTTCAACATCAACGAGGCCGTCGAGACGATCGAGGCCGCCGCCGACGACCTGCTCGGCTCCGGCGCCCGCATGATGACGCTCGGCGGCGACCACACCATCGCGCTGCCGCTGCTCCGTTCCGTCGCCAAGAAGCACGGCCCGGTCGCGCTGCTCCACTTCGACGCGCACCTCGACACGTGGGACACCTACTTCGGGGCCGAGTACACGCACGGCACGCCGTTCCGCCGCGCCGTGGAGGAAGGCATCCTCGACACGTCCGCCCTGTCCCACGTGGGCACGCGCGGCCCGCTCTACGGCAAGCAGGACCTCACCGACGACGAGAAGATGGGCTTCGGCATCGTCACCTCGGCGGACATCTACCGCCGGGGCGCCGACGAGGTCGCCGACCAGCTCCGCCAGCGCATCGGCGACCGCCCGCTCTACATCTCCATCGACATCGACTGTCTCGACCCGGCCCACGCGCCCGGTACCGGCACTCCCGAAGCGGGCGGCATGACCTCCCGCGAGTTGCTGGAGATCCTGCGCGGCCTGGCCTCCTGCAATCTCGTCTCGGCCGACGTCGTCGAGGTGGCGCCCGCGTACGATCACGCGGAGATCACCGCCGTCGCCGCCTCGCACACCGCGTACGAGCTGACGACGATCATGTCCCGCCAGATCGCGGAGTCCCGTACGGCCTCCTGAACCGCTGAGGAGTGACGCCCGATGACCCACGACCACGACCTCGTCCTGCGCCCCACGCCCCGCCAGACCGAGGCGGCGCTCAACCCGCCACCGGGACGCACCGGCGGCGACCTCGTCGTGGAGGCACTCGCGGGTCTCGGCGCGTCCACCGTCTTCGGCCTGCCGGGACAGCACGCCCTCGGCCTCTTCGACGCGCTGCGCCGCTGCGGTCCGCTGCGGTACGTGGGGCTGCGCACGGAGCAGAACGCGGGGTTCGCGGCGGACGCGTACGGCAGGGTGACGGGTGAGGTCGCCCCGCTGTTCGTGTCGACGGGCCCCGGCGCCCTGATGACGCTGCCCGCGCTCCAGGAGGCGGCGGCGGCCTCGGCGCCGGTCCTCGTGGTGGCGAGCCAGGTCCCGGTCGCGGGGCTCGGCGGTGGCCGCCGCGGCTATCTTCACGAACTCCCCGACCAGCAGGCCGCGTTCAGGGGCGTGGTCAAGTCGGTCCACGCCGTCCGTACGCAGTCGCAGATCCCGTCGGCGATCGCGGCGGCCTGGGAGTCGGCGCTGAGCGTGCCGCACGGCCCGGTGTACGTGGAGATCCCGCAGGACGTGCTGCTGGCGCCCGCGTCGCTGCCCGTCCTCACACCGGTGGACGCGTTCCCGCACGAACTGGCGCCGACGCCCGAACTCACCGCCGTGGCGGCGGACCTGCTGGCCCGCGCCGAACGCCCGGCGATCATCGCGGGCGGCGGCGTGATCCGCGCGGACGCGGCGGGCAAGCTGCGCGCGCTCGCCGAGAAGGTGTCCGCCCCGGTGGTGTGCACGTTCGGCGGCAAGGGCGCCTTCCCCTGGGAGCACCCGCTCTCTCTCCAGTCGTGGCTGGAGGACCGGCACGTGACGGAGTTCCTTGAGGACGCCGACGTCCTGCTCGTGGTCGGCTCCGGGCTCGGCGAACTGTCCTCGAACTACCACACGTTCACCCCGCGAGGCCGGATCATCCAGATCGAGGCGGACGTCGGAAAACTGGAGTCCAACCACCCGGCCCTCGGCATCCACGCGGACGCCCGCCTCGCGCTCCAGGCGCTCCTGGAGACGACCGGGGAACGCACGGACGCCGGGGCGCCGGACCGCGTGGCCCAGGTCCTCGCCGCCGTACGCTCCCGCCTGGACGGTCAGGAACTCGCCCTGGCACAGGCGGTGTTGAGCGCGGTCCGCGCCGCGCTCCCGCCTCGCTCCCCGTCCTTCTGGGACATGACGATCCTGGCGTACTGGGCCTGGTCGGCATGGCCGGGCCCGATGCACTCGGCGCAGGGCGCGGGCGGCCTCGGATACGCCTTCCCGGCCGCACTCGGCGCCGCCGCGGCCGACCCGACGACCCCCGTCCTCGCGGTCAGCGGGGACGGCGGCGCCCTGTACTCCCTCGCCGAACTCGCCACGGCGAAGCAGGAGACGGCGAACGTCACCTGGCTGATCGTCGACGACGGCGGCTACGGCATCCTGCGTGAATACATGACGGACGCGTACGGCGCGACCGAGGGCACGGAACTGACCGGCCCGGACTTCGTGGCCCTGGCCGAGTCCTTCGGCGTACCGGCGGTGCGCACGTCGCCGGAGGCGCTGCGGGACGACCTGACGGCCGCACTCGCCGCGCCGGGGCCGAACGTGGTCGTGCTGCCGGCGCGGCTGCGGATGTTCGCGCCGACGCACGATCCAGGCGGTCGCCCGGCCGTCTGACGGGACGAACCGGCCGCCCCTACCAGATCGACTCCACCCACTCCGGGTGGTCGATGAACGGGTTGCGGTTGTGCTGGTAGGTGTCGTAGATGACCTGGTTGCGCTTCTCCTCGAAGGCGCTCGGCGGGTCCTCGTCGCTCCACTGCTTGAGGACGGAGAGTTTGCCGATGTAGGCCGCGCTGCCGTTGTTGACCTTCTCGTTGGGCTCCAGGTCGGCGAAGCCGTCGCCGCCGTCGTAGCGCACGGCCATGTAGAGGATCATGCGGGCCACGTCGCCCTTGTCCGCGTCGCGCGGCTCGAAGGAGTCGGAGTCGGTGAGGCTGCCGCCGCCGCCCGAGACGGTGCTGCCGCCGTTGTCGAAGTCCTTGTTGCCGCGGACGCTGTTGACCTGGACGTCCGCGGGGCGCAGGTGGTGCAGGTCGGTGCCGGGGCCGGTGACCTCGCCGAAGTCGCCGTGGGACTTGGCCCAGGTGTGCTCGCGGTTCCAGTCGCCGAGGTCGCCGCCGTTGAGGGACTTGGCCCGGGAGACGCCGCTGTAGAGCAGGATCACGTTGTTGCTGTTGTTCGGGTCCTGGTCGGTGACCTTCAGGGCGTTCCAGACCGCCGAGTACGAGATCTTGGTCTGGCTGCTGATGATCGTGTGGAGTGAGGACTTGAGGCTCGCCCCCGTCTTGCCGATCGCGTTCTTGTAGTACGTGGAGTCGTACGCGGTCGTCGTCGCGGAAGCGGGGCCCGCGGTGGCCGTGGGGAGGGCGACGGCGGCGAGGAGCGCGGCTGTCGTGAGGGCGGCGGTGCGTATATGGATCCGGGGCATGGGGGTCCGTCCGTTCTACGCGGGTTGACTCGGGGACAACCCGCGTAGAGTGACATGGACACGTAGTGTTTGGGTGAACATTCCGGGTCGGTTGTGTGACACAACTGGATGCGCCGCGGCGAGCCCGGCCGCCCCCCGATTGTTGCGGCGGGATGAAATCCGTACCGCCTCGCGTTGGCCCTTCGGCAGGTCAGGACCGAGTGGTGCGGCGAGAGGCAGAGGCGTGGCGGAGAAACAGGGCTGGGCACGGAGGCTCGCGGGATACGCGTGGCGGTATCCCAAGGACGTCCTGCTCGCGCTGGGTGCCTCGCTCGGCGGTATGGCCGTCATGGCGCTCGTCCCGCTGATCACCAAGGTCATCATCGACGACGTCATCGGGGACCATTCGCGGTCCATGGGGACGTGGGCCGGTGTGCTCGTCGGCGCCGCCGTCGTGGTGTACGTACTGACCTACATCCGCCGCTACTACGGCGGACGGCTCGCTCTCGACGTCCAGCACGACCTGCGCACCGAGATGTACGGGACGATCACCCGGCTCGACGGACGGCGCCAGGACGAGCTGTCCACCGGGCAGGTCGTCGGCCGCGCCACCAGCGACCTCCAGCTCATCCAGAGCCTGCTCTTCATGCTTCCCATGACCATCGGGAACATCCTGCTCTTCGTGATCTCGCTCGGGATCATGGCGTGGCTGTCCCTGCCGCTCACCCTCGTCGCGCTCGCGGTCGCCCCCGCCCTCTGGTTCATCGCCAAGCGCAGCCGCTCCCGGCTGCACCCCGCCACCTGGTACGCGCAGGCGCAGGCCGCCGCCGTCGCCGGGGTCGTCGACGGCGCCGTCAGCGGCGTCCGCGTCGTCAAGGGCTTCGGGCAGGAGGAGCAGGAGACCGGGAAGCTGCGGGAGGTCGGGCGGCGCCTGTTCGCCGGGCGCCTGCGGACGATCCGGCTCAACTCCCGGTACACACCCGCGCTCCAGGCCGTCCCCGCCCTCGGTCAGGTCGCCATGCTGGCCCTCGGCGGCTGGCTGGCCGTGCGCGGACAGATCACGCTCGGCACGTTCGTGGCGTTCTCCTCCTACCTCGCCCAGCTCGTCGGGCCCGTACGCATGCTCGCCATGGTGCTCACCGTCGGACAGCAGGCCCGCGCGGGCGTCGAGCGCGTCCTCGAACTCATCGACACCGAACCGTCCCTCCAGGACGGGACGAAGGAACTGCCCGCCGACGCCCCCGCGACCGTCGAGTTCGACGACGTCGCCTTCGAGTACGCGGGCGGCGACCGGCCCGTACTCGACGGACTCTCCTTCGAGATCCGGGCGGGCGAGACCCTCGCCGTCGTCGGCTCCTCCGGCTCCGGCAAGTCCACCGTCTCGCTGCTGCTGCCCCGCTTCTACGACGTCACGCGCGGCGCCGTCCTCATCGGCGGGCACGACGTGCGCGAGCTGACCCTGGACTCGCTGCGCGCCGCGATCGGCCTCGTGCCCGAGGACTCCTTCCTCTTCTCCGACACCGTGCGCGCCAACCTCGCCTACGGCGCCCCGGACGCCACCGACGAGCAGATCGAGGCGGCCGTGCGCGCGGCGCGGGCCGACCGGTTCATCGCCGAGCTGCCCGACGGGTACGACACCAAGGTCGGCGAGCAGGGACTCACCCTCTCCGGCGGCCAGCGCCAGCGCCTCGCGCTCGCCCGCGCCATCCTCACCGACCCGCGCCTGCTCGTCCTCGACGACGCCACGTCCGCCGTCGACGCGCGCGTGGAGCACGAGATCCACGAGGCGCTGCGCGGCGTCATGGCGGGCCGCACCACCCTCCTCATCGCCCACCGCCGCTCCACCCTCGGCCTCGCCGACCGCATCGCCGTCCTGGACGGCGGCCGACTCGCCGCCGTCGGCACCCACGAGGAGCTGGAGGCGAACTCCGCGCTCTACCGGCGCCTGCTGACCGACCCCGACGAGCTCGGCGGGGTCTCGCCCGGGCACGTGACGCCCCCGGCCGGGCAGCCCGAGGACACCTCGGTCCGCGACGAGCTGGACGCCGAGTTCGACGCCGAGCGGGGTGTCACCCCCAGGCTGTGGACCCGGGACACCGACGACACTGACGACACCGACGACGCAGCGGACCGCAAGGACCCGGCCCTCGCCGGGATGCCCGCGACACCCGAACTGCTCGCGCAGGTGGAGGCGCTGCCGCCCGCCACCGACACCCCCGGCATCGACGAGGCGCGGGCCGTCACCCCCGAGGACTCCTACGGGCTGCGCAGGCTCCTGCGCGGGTTCGGGGCGGCGCTCCTGGTCAGCCTCGGGCTCGTGGCCGTCGACGCGGGCGTCGGTTTGCTGCTGCCCATCCTCATCCGGCACGGCATCGACGAGGGCGTCTCGCAGATGGCGCTCGGCGCCGTCTGGACGGCCTCGGCGCTCGCGCTGCTCGCCGTGCTCGTGCAGTGGGCCGCGCAGACCGGCGAGACCCGGATGACCGGACGGACGGGGGAGCGGGTTCTCTACTCGCTCCGGCTCAAGATCTTCTCCCAGCTCCAGCGGCTCGGCCTCGACTACTACGAGCGGGAGTTGACCGGGCGGATCATGACCCGGATGACGACGGACGTGGACGCCCTGTCGACGTTCCTCCAGACGGGCCTGGTCACCGCGTTCGTCTCCGTCGTCACGTTCTTCGGCATCATGGTCACGCTGCTCGTCATCGACGTACAGCTCGCGCTCGTCGTCTTCGCGACGCTGCCGCCGCTGATCATCGGCACGTTCTTCTTCCGGCGTTCCAGCGTGAAGGCGTACGAGCTGGCGCGCGAGCGGGTCTCCGTCGTCAACGCCGACCTCCAGGAGTCCGTCGCCGGGCTGCGGATCGTGCAGGCGTTCCGGCGCGAGAGGGGTGGCCGGGAGCGGTTCGCCGAGGGCAGCGAGAGCTACCGCCAGGCCCGTATCCGCGGCCAGTGGCTGATCTCCGTCTACTTCCCGTTCGTGCAGCTCCTGTCGTCGGTGGCGGCGGCTGCCGTGCTGATGGTGGGCGCCCACCGGGTCGACGCGGGCACGCTGACGACCGGCGCGCTCGTCGCCTACCTCCTCTACATCGACCTGTTCTTCGCGCCCGTGCAGCAGCTCTCGCAGGTCTTCGACGGCTACCAGCAGGCGACCGTCTCGCTCGGCCGCATCCAGGAACTGCTGCGCGAACCGACGTCGACCAAGGCCGCTCGGGAACCCCGCGAGGTGCGTTCCCTGCGCGGCGAGATCACCTTCGAGGACGTCGACTTCGCGTACGGCGCCACCGACGAGCCGGAGACCGCGCTCAGCGGCGTGGCGCTGCACATCCCCGCCGGGCAGACCGTCGCCTTCGTCGGTGAGACCGGCGCGGGCAAGTCGACGCTGGTCAAGCTGGTCGCCCGGTTCTACGACCCGACCGGCGGCCGGGTCCTGATCGACGGCACCGACCTGCGCGATCTGGACCTGACGAGCTACCGGCACCGCCTCGGCGTCGTCCCGCAGGAGGCCTACCTCTTCCAGGGCACGGTCCGCGACGCCATCGCCTACGGGCGGCCCGACGCCAGTGACGCGCAGGTCGAGGCGGCGGCCAGGGCGGTCGGCGCGCACGACATGATCGCCACCCTGGACGGCGGCTACCTGCACGAGGTCGCCGAGCGCGGCCGCAACCTCTCCGCGGGCCAGCGCCAGCTCATCGCCCTGGCCAGGGCCGAACTCGTCGACCCGGACATCCTTCTGCTCGACGAGGCCACGGCCGCCCTCGACCTCGCCACGGAGGCGCAGGTCAACCAGGCCACCGACCGTATCGCCGGCAAGCGCACCACCCTCGTCGTCGCCCACCGCCTGACGACGGCGGCCCGCGCCGACCGGGTCGTGGTGATGGACCACGGCCGGGTCGCCGAGGACGGGACGCACGAGGAGCTGCTGCGCCGTGACGGCGCGTACGCCGCCCTGTGGCGGACCTTCGTGGGCGAGGACGCCACCACCGCGGTGTGATGGCCGGTACGCGGCGGTGGGCGGGCTCCCGCGCAACCACGCGGGCCGTCCGCCGCGTCCGTTCATCAGTACGCTGGTGCCGATGCGACGGGAGGGACTGCGGTGCGAAGAGGTGAGGACGGCGACATAGGTGCCCGGGGGCTGCGCCGGGTGCTGGTGCTCGCGCTGACCGCGCTGCTCTCGTCCACGCTGCTGGTCGTCGCGGGGCCCGGGGTGGGCGGCGCGCACGCCGCCGCGCTGTGCACCGGGCACAAGGTCCGCACCCTGCCGTTCGCCACCGGCAGGGCCGTCGTCTACAAGAGCCGCGGCTATGTGTGCGCGGTCACCCTCGCCAAGCGCACGGGCGTCCGGCAGAGCATGTCGGTCAGCGTCCAGGCCCGCGGCAGCCGGGCCGTCGTCGACTCGGGCCGCTTCACCCACCACGCCGGGCCCGTCACGGTGCACGCCGGGCACCGCTGCGTCCGGGTGAAAGGGCACGTGGGATCGAAATCGGTCAGTTCGGGTTGGATTCTGTGCTGAACCCGTGCCGAAAGCCGCGCTGAGCGAACACCAAGTACCCCTGGTGGTGCGCGAATCGCTCCGATAGTTTCCGGGGCACTGTGTAACTCCAGGGGAGGGTGTATGCGCAAAGCGCTCAGATGGCTGCTGTCGCTCGTGGTGCTCATAGGCACGGTGAGCGCGGCCGGAATATCCACGGCGACCGCGGCCGGCCCGGCCGGCGCCGGGGCCACCGCCGCCGACAACGCCGACATCAAGGACCGGCTCCTCGCCGTACCCGGCATGAGCCTCATCGAGGAGAAGCCGTACACCGGCTACCGCTACTTCGTCCTCAACTACACCCAGCCGGTCGACCACCGGCACCCGTCCAAGGGCACCTTCCAGCAGCGCATCACCGTGCTGCACAAGGACGTCGGCCGCCCGACGGTCATGTTCACCAGCGGCTACAACGTCTCGACGAACCCCTCGCGCAGCGAGCCCACCCGCATCGTCGACGGCAACCAGGTCTCCGTCGAGTACCGCTTCTTCACCCCGTCGAGGCCGCAGCCCGCCGACTGGTCGAAGCTCGACATCTGGCAGGCCGCCAGTGACCAGCACCGCATCTACCAGGCCCTCAAGCCGGTCTACGGCCAGAACTGGCTGACCACCGGCGGCTCGAAGGGCGGCATGACCGCCACGTACTACGAGCGCTTCTATCCGCGCGACATGGACGGCGTCGTCGCCTACGTCGCCCCGAACGACGTCGTCAACGACGAGGACTCCGCCTACGACCGCTTCCTCGGGAACGTCGGCCCGAAGGACTGCCGCGTCGCCCTCCAGAAGGTGCAGCGCGAGACGCTGGTGCGCCGGGACGCCCTGGAGAAGAAGTACAAGGAGTACCTCGCGGCCAACAACTACACCGTGAACACGGTCGGTTCGCTGGACAAGGCGTACGAGGCGACCGTCCTGGACCTCGTGTGGGGCTTCTGGCAGTACCAGCCCGAGTCGGCCTGCGCCGACGTGCCCGACGCCGCGACCGTCACCGACCAGGCGCTGTTCGACTACGTCGACGCGGTCGGCGGCTGGTCGTCCTACGCCGACCAGGGCCTGGAGCAGTACACGCCGTACTACTACCAGGCGGGCACCCAGCTCGGCTCGCCCGACATCCGCCAGCCCTGGCTCGGCAAGCTGTCGCGCTACGGCTACCAGCCGCCGCGCGACTTCGTCCCGCGGTCCATCCCGATGACGTTCCAGCCGCGCGCGATGCGGGACGTCGACACCTGGGTGCGCCACCACGCGACCCGGATGCTGTACGTCTACGGCGAGAACGACCCGTGGGGCGCGGAGCGCTTCCGCCTCGGCGCCGGTGCCCGGGACAGCTACGTCCTGACGGCCCCGCACGCCAACCACGGAGCCAACGTCGCCGGTCTCGACGCCGACGACAAGGCCCTCGCCACCTCGCGCATCCTCGCCTGGGCCGGCCTGTCCGGTACGACGGCCAAGGCGCCGCACGACGCGAAGCTCGACCGGGTGGACGGCGCCCGGAAGTTCACCCTCCGCCCGTGACGGCGGACGCCTGAGGAAGAGGGGGCCGCGATAGGCGGCCCCCTCTTTCGCACCCGCACCGCCTCTTTCACACCCGCACCGCGCACCCCACCGGGAAGGACCCGCCGAGCGCGACGTACAGAGCCGTGGACGCGGGACAGTCCGGGCGGGCGGGCACCGCGGAGCGGACGCGGTACTGCGGCGCGCGCTCGCCCGACCCGTCGCACGCGGTCTCCCGGACCCGCCCCTCGCCCGCCGTGTACACGCAGTCGCCGACGATCGTGCGGGGACCGCCTCCGGCGCCCGGATCACCGGGATGCGGCTCCTCCAGGTTGCGCATGCAGGCGTAACCGCGGGCGACGGTCCCGTCGCCGTTCTCGTCGGAGGCCGGCCGGTCCTCGCTGATGTGCAGGACGAAATCGGTGCGGGGCGGACACGCCGGGCCCACCGTCGCCCCGCCCTCGAACCGGGCGGCGACCCGCGCCACGGCGCTCTCACTGCCGCAGGGCACCTCGTCGAACGACGTGCGCCCCCGTGAACCGCACTCGCCCACCGCGAGGAAGACCGCCCCGTGACCGGAGGGATGGCGCGCCGACTGCGGCGCCGAAGGTCTCGCGGGCTCGCCCCCGGACCCCGACAGGGCCTGACACCCGACCAGTGCGAGCGCCAGTGCCGGCGCCGCGCACACCACCCCGACCGTCCGCGCGAACATGGCAGTCCCCCCGAGTACCCGGCCAGCGTGACCCGCCGCGGCGGGCGCACGCCAGAGGGGCACGGGGGTTTGCGCCAGTTGGGGGTGGTGCGCCACAGGTGCGGCGTACGCCCGGTGCGCCCGGTTCAGTACCCCAGGCCGTAGCCGATCGGGTAGAGCACCTGGGTCGGGTCGTCGGCCTTCTGCACCGGCACCGGCAGCTTGCCGCGCGGCTCCGCCCGCCCCGCGAGCACCCGCACCGCCGCCCGCAGCTCGACGTCTATCCACGAGTACGCCGCCACGTGGGCCTGCGCCGCGCCCAGGTGGGCCACGTCGTAGGGGTTGCGCAAGGACAGCGTGACCACCGGCACGCCCGTCGCGGCGACCGCGTTCACCAGGGCCTGCTGGGCGCTGCCGGCCGCGACGTTGTACGTGCCGATGAGCACCGCGTCCTTGCCCTCGGCCGCCGCCACCGCCTGGTCGATGACCGCCCGGCCGGGCGCCGTGCCGGTGGGCAGGACCGTCGTGGCGAAGCCCTGTTCGGTGAGGGCCGCGCCGAGCACCGTGGTCGGCGGGCCGTCGCTGAGCGAGGGCGAGGCCGGGTTGGCGCCGAGCACGAGGACGTTTTTGTGGGTGCGCCGGTTCAGGGGCAGCAGCCGGTCCTTGTTGACCAGGAGCGTCGTCGTGCGCTCGGCGATCCGGTCGGCCGCCGCCAGATGGGCGCGGGTCCCCACCGTGCGGTCGACGCCGCGCCCGGTGACGTACGGGTCCTCGAAGAGTCCCAGCTTGGTCTTGAGGCGCAGGATGCGCAGGATCGAGGCGTCCAGGCGCTCCTCGGTCAGCTCGCCGCCGCGCACCGCCTGGAGTACGGCGTTCCAGGAGACGTCAAGGGAGGGCGGGTTGAGCAACTGGTCGACGCCCGCCTTCAGCGCGAGCACCGGGACGCGGGCGTCGCCGTACTTCGAGCGGACGCCCTCCATGCCGAGCGAGTCGGTGATCACGACACCGTCGTAGCCGAGCTGCTCGCGCAGGATGCCGGTGAGGATCGGGCGGGAGAGCGTCGCCGGGTCCTCCGCCGGGTCGAGGGCCGGTACGACGATGTGGGCGGTCATGATCGAGTCGATCCCGGCGGCGATCACCGCCTTGAACGACGGGGCGTCGAGCCGCTCCCACTGCTCGCGGGTGTGCGAGATCACCGGGAGGCCCGTGTGGCTGTCGGTCGCCGTGTCGCCGTGGCCGGGGAAGTGCTTGGCCGTGGCGGCGACGCGGGCCGACTGGTACCCCTCGACCTGGGCGGCGGCGAGCCGGGCCACCGCCGCCGGGTCCGCGCCGAAGGACCGCACGCCGATCACGGGGTTGGCCGGGTTGATGTTGACGTCGGCGTCGGGGGCGTAGTCCTGGTTGATGCCGAGGGCGCGCAGTTCGGCACCGGCGATCCGGCCCGCCGCGCGCGCGTCGGTGCGGGAGCCGCCCGCGCCCAGCGCCATCGCGCCCGGGAGCAGGGTGGCGGGCTTGCCGACCCTGGCCACTATGCCGTGTTCCTGGTCGGTGGAGACCAGCAGGGGGATCCGGGAGGGCTGTCGCAGACCGGCCGTCTGGATGCCGTTGCTCAGGTCGGCGATCTGGTGCGGGTCGCGGACGTTGTGCGCCCAGGCGAAGTAGATGATGCCGCCGAGCTTGTACTTGTCGATCATCTCGGCCGCGGTGCGGACGCCGATCTCCTTGAGATTGGCGTCGATGTCGGCCTGGTCGGGGGCGGTCGCCGAGTGGCCGTACACCCGCATCACGAAGAGCTGGCCGACCTTCTCCTCCAGGGACATCCCGGAGATGAGCTTCTTCAGTTGCTTGTCTGTCTTGCTGGGCTTGTTCGCCTTGTCGGTGCCGGTGGTGGCCCGGGCGGGTGCGGCGCTCAGGCCGGCCGCGGTGACGCCGACGGTGGTGGCGGCGAGCAGCGTACGTCTGGAGAAACCCTTGCTGGACTGGCGGTGGTGCACTTGCGCTCCTTCCGGAGGGAGGCGCGGAGCAGGGCACGAGCTGGGATCGAACAGGGTGAAAAAAACTTCCGCGCGTCACGGATATCGGGAAAGTTTCTGCCAGTCAAGGGGGCTGACGTGGAAGGGGCCGTCACCGGCACTGTTCGGAGGGGCGTACCGGTGACGGCGTGCTGCCGACCGCAGGCGGCGGAGAGGGTGGTCAGCGTTCGCAGCCGGCAGCGAGGCCGACACCGCTCTGCGGAGACTCACGGCAGCGTGCCGCTTGGACGGGCCGGACCGCGCGCGGGTTCCCCTCTCCCCGAAGGTTCCGGGAAGTCGGGGCGCGAGGGGCTGGGGGGGCACCAGGGTGTCAGGCAGGCGCGGCCGTGGGCGCGCAGGGCCCGCACTGTCTCGGTGATCGCCGGACGGCCCGACATCCCGGTCCGCCACAGGGCGCAGACCCGTCGGCGCGGCACGGGATCGAGGCCCACCACCACGACGCCCGCCGCCAAGACGCCCCGCCCGAGCCGGGGGACGACCGCGACCCCGAGACCGGCGGCGACCAGCGCGACCAGCGTCGGGTTCTCGTCGGCCTGGTGCGCGATGTCCGGCTCGAACCCGGCGGAGCGCATCGTGCGCATCGGCCAGTCGTGGCAGACCCGCCCCGGCGGCTGCGACACCCAGCGCTCCCCGCCGAGCCTCTCCCGCCGCACGGCGGTCCGCCCGGCCGGCGGATGCCCGGCCGGGACGAGCAGGTCGCACAGGTCCGAGCCGAGCACGGCCTGCTCCACCCCGGCCGGGGCGGGCAGCGGCGCGATCAGCTACGTGGCCCTCGTCACCACGCTCCTCGGCTTCAGCGTCTGGAGCCGCCTCCTGCACCGCTACGACGCCTCGACGGTCGCCCCCGTACTCGCTGCTCGTCCCGGTGTTCGGGATGTCGTCGGCGGCCCTCTTCCGGCACGAGTCCGTCACCCCGCTGCGCTGGTGCGCGGCGACGCTCCTGGTGGCGGGCGTGGCGCTGACGTCAGCGCGCAGGCCCCCGAAAAGGCGCGAGCAGCCGCGCGCAGACGCACCGCGGACGGCGGTCGGCGCGACCCTCCGCGGCCGGGCGGACGGGGCGCCGGAGCCGCACGCTACGCCGACTCGTTGAGCAGCCGCGCGCTGACGCACCGTGGACGGCGGCCGGCGCGACCCTCCGCGGCCGGGCGGACGGGGTGCCGGAGCCGCACCCTACGCCGACTCGTTGAGCAGCCGCGCGCAGACGCACCGCGGATGGCGGTCGGCGCGACCCTCCGCGGCCGGGCGGACGGGGTGCCGGAGCCGCACGCTACGCCGACTCCTTGAGCAGCCGCGCGCAGACGCACCGCGGACGGCGGTCGGCGCGACCCTCCGCGGCCGGGCGGACGGGGTGCCGGAGCCGCACGCTACGCCGACTCGTTGAGCAGCCGGGCCAGATGCTCCCGGCCCTCGGCGAGCAGCCCGGGAAGCGGCGCCGCCGACTCGTACCAGCGGGCCTCGTACTCCCAGCACAGCCAGCCGTCCCAGCCCTCCCGGCTGAGCACCTCCACGCACTCGCCCAGCGGCAGCGCCCCCGCGCCGAGCGGCAGCGGCGTCGTGTCGTCGGGGCCCGCGATGTCCTTGACCTGCACATAGCCGAGATAGGGGGAGAGCGCCGCGTAGGAGACGGAGGGCTGCTCGCCGCCCAGCCAGGTGTGCATGACGTCCCACAGCACGCCCACGTTGCGGTGGCCGACCGGGCCGATGACGCGGGAGGCGTCCGCCCCGGTGCGGTGCGAGTCGTGCGTCTCCAGCAGTACGCGGACGTCGCGGTCCGCCGCGTACTCGGCGGCGACCCCGAGACGGCCCGCCGCCCTCGCGTCGGCCTCCGCGCGCCCCGCCTCGTCGAGGTCGTCCCCGCCGCCGGGGAAGACCCGCACGAACGGGGCGCCCAGGTCGCGGGCGAGGTCGATGAGGGCCCGGACCTCGTCGAGGACGGGGGCGTCGTCGCCGGGCGCGGCGACGCGCGCGTACCCCGCGACGCTCAGGATCTCGACGCCCGCGGCCTTGAACGCGGCGGTCACCTCGGTGCGCGCGGCCGGATCGAGGCCCGGGTGGACCGGCTCCTCGGGGTGCGCGCGCAGCTCCACGCCGTGGTAACCGTGCGTGGTCGCGAGGTGGAGGACGTCGGCCAGCGGGCGGCCGGGGACACCGAGAGTGGAGAACGCCAGTTTCATGGGGCGGACCCTACCCGCGCTCCCGCGCCTCACTCAGCGGTGCCGCCCGGAGCGCGCACGGGGGCGCTGCGTCCCGTACGCACCTCACGCACCCGCGTCCGGGGTTCCGCCATCCGGAGGCGTCGCGCGTGTCCTCCGTGAGTCAAGTCCGTGTCTATGGCAGGTATAGCGGTTCAAAGACAGCCCATGGGTTGGCCAACCCCTTCCCGCACGTTGGCCCCGATTTCACCGTCCGCCCCCTCCGCCGCACGTCAGGCGGCGCGCACAGTGGTGCAACGGCCCGTCCCTCACGGGCCGTTCGCATGCCCGAACCGCCCGTCCAGCCATCTCACCCCCAGGGGACCCCATGGCCGAACTGACCCGACGCAGACTCCTCGGCTCCGCGGCAGGCGCCGTCGGCGGCGCCGCCGCGCTCTCGTTCCTGCCGCCCAGCGTGCAGAAGGCGGTCGCCGCCGGGCCGCCCCGCAAGGGCTCGCTGCGCGACATCGAGCACGTCGTGATGCTGATGCAGGAGAACCGGTCCTTCGACCACTACTTCGGCACGCTCAAGGGCGTCCGCGGCTTCAACGACCCGAAGGCCATGACGCTGAGCAACGGCCGCTCGGTGTTCTACCAGCCCGACGAGGAGAACCCGAAGGGCTACCTCCTCCCCTTCCACCTGGACACGCACGCGACCAGCGCCCAGGCCATCCCCTCCACGAGCCACGCCTGGTCCGTGCAGCACGAGGCGTGGAACAACGGCGCCATGGACCGCTGGCTCCCGGCCCACCGCAAGGCAGACGGCGTCAACGGCCCGTACGTGATGGGGTACTACACGCGCAAGGACATACCGTTCCAGTTCGCCCTCGCGGAGACCTTCACCATCTGCGACCACTACTTCTGCTCGGTCTTCGGCCCGACCTGGCCCAACCGGCTCTACTGGATGACGGGCACGATCGACCCGTCCGGCACCCTGGGCGGACCGGTCCTCACCAACAAGGCGCCCGAGCCGTACCGCTGGACGACGTACGCCGAACGCCTCCAGGCCGCGGGCGTGAGCTGGAAGGTCTACCAGCAGGAGGACGACTACGGCTGCAACCTGCTGGAGCAGTTCGCGTCCTTCAGGGACGCGCAACCCGGCTCGGAACTCTACGAGCGCGGGATGCGACCCCAGCCCGAGGGCACCTTCGAGGACGACGCCCGCAACGACCGGCTGCCGACCGTGAGCTGGATCATGCCGACCGGCTACCAGTCCGAGCACCCCGACTACCTGCCCGCGGCGGGCGCCGACTTCGTGGCCCGGAAGATCGAGGCGATCGCCTCCAACCCGAAGGTCTGGGCGAAGACGGCCTTCATCCTCAACTACGACGAGAACGACGGCCTCTTCGACCACGTGCCACCGCCCACACCCCCGGCGGGCACGCCCGACGAGTTCATCCAGGGGCTGCCCATCGGCGGCGGCTTCCGCGTCCCGGCGATCATCGTCTCGCCGTGGACGGTCGGCGGCTGGGTGGCCTCCGAGACCTTCGACCACACCTCGGCGCTCCAGTTCCTGGAGAAGTTCACGGGCGTGCGGGAGCCCAACATCACCGACTGGCGCCGGTCCACCTTCGGCGACCTGACCTCGGCGTTCCGCTTCTCCCACGCCACGCCGCGCCCGCCCCGCCTGCCGGGCGACACGGCGGCGCAACTGGAACAGGCCAAGAAGGAGGTGGCCACCCTTCCCGAGCCGACGTTCCCGGGCGAGGACCAGCAGTTCCCGCTCCAGGAACGGGGGCGCCGCCGCCACGTGTAGGCGGGTCGCCGTCGCCGCCACCGGTCCGCACCGGCCCGGTGCGGCGGCGGCGCGGGCGCCCACCGGGTTCACGCGCCGCGCGGCGCCCCCGTCGACCCGCGCACCATCAGCTCACCGCGTACGACGTCGAGCCCGCCCGGCGGCTGCGTCTCCCGGCCCATCGCGATGCGGCCCGCCCGCGCCGCCGCCTCGGCCAGCGGGAGGCGGACCGTCGTCAGCGCGGGGACCGCGTCCACGCTGAACGGCAGGTCGTCGAAGCCCGCCACCGAGACGTCCTCGGGGATGCGCAGGCCCGCCTCCCGCAGCGCCGCGCACGCGCCGAGCGCCACCGTGTCGTTCGCCGCGACGACCGCCGTCAACCGGGGCTCTCTGCGCAGGAGTTCCACGGTCGCCGCATGGCCCGCCGCACGGTCGTAGGGGCCGTGCGCCACCAGGTCGTCCGCGTCGCTCACGCCCGCCTCCGCCAGCGCCTCGCGGTGCCCCTCCAGGCGGTGCCGGGTCGTCGTGCGCTCCTGGGGGCCCGCCACGTAGCCGATCCGGCGGTGCCCGAGCGAGAGCAGGTGGTGCGTCAGCTCCCGCGCCCCGCCCCGGTTGTCGAAGGTCAGGGCCGCCGCGTCCGTCCCCGGCACCGGCGGGCGTCCGCACAGCACGACCCGCGTGCCCGCGTCCGCAAGCCGCCGCAGCTTGGCCGCCACCGCCGCGACGTGCGCCTCGTCCTCGATGGCGCCGCCCGTCAGGACGACCGCCGCCGCCCGCTGGCGTTGCAGCAGCGTCAGATAGGTCAGCTCCCGCTCGGGGGAGCCGCCCGTGTTGCAGACCACCGCGAGCCGTTCCCCGCCGGCCCGGCCGCCGGGTCCGACGATCTCCGACTGCACCGCGGACGCCATGATCCCGAAGAACGGGTCGGCGATGTCGTTGACGAGGACGCCGACCAGGTCGGAGGTGGCCGCGGCGAGGGCGCTGGCCGGGCCGTTGAGCACGTAGTCCAGTTCGTCCACGGCCTTGAGCACCCGCTCGCGCGTGGCGGCGGCTACCGGGTAGTTGCCGTTCAGCACGCGCGAGACGGTGGCGGGGGACACCTGCGCGCGGGCGGCCACGTCCGCCAGGGTCACGGTCATCGAGTCATCCTCCGTCAACGGCCGGGCCCGTTGTGGACTCGGCGGACCCCGTCTCGTATCCGCTCTTGTCCGAGCGGCTGTGCAGAGGCTAGCTTCTTTCCAGATAGAAAGCGCTTGCTACGCACGTCTCGGCGGGCGCGGCCGATGGATGAAGGACGAAGGGACTCACGTGACACGCAAGACGGTGCGCATCGCCATGAACGGTGTGACGGGGCGCATGGGCTACCGCCAGCACCTCGTCCGCTCTCTGCTCGCCCTGCGTGACCAGGGCGGACTCGATCTCGGCGACGGTACGGTGCTGTGGCCCGAGCCGGTCCTCGTCGGCCGCCGAGAGCACGCCCTGCGGGCGCTCGCCGAGAAGCACGGCCTCGGGCGGGAGAACATCTCCACCGACCTCGACGCCGTCCTCGCCGACGACTCGATCGACATCTACTTCGACGCGCAGGTGACCTCCGCGCGCGAGGAAGCGATCAAGAAGGCGATCGCCGCGGGCAAGCACGTCTACACCGAGAAGCCGACCGCCACCGGCCTCGACGGTGCCCTGGAGCTCGCCCGCCTCGCCAAGGACGCGGGCATCAAGTCCGGCGTCGTCCAGGACAAGATCTTCCTGCCGGGCCTGCTCAAGCTGAAGCGCCTCATCGACGGCGGCTTCTTCGGCCGGATCCTCTCCGTGCGCGGCGAGTTCGGCTACTGGGTCTTCGAGGGCGACTGGCAGGAGGCGCAGCGCCCGAGCTGGAACTACCGCTCCGAGGACGGCGGCGGCATCGTCGTCGACATGTTCCCGCACTGGGAGTACGTGCTGCACGAGCTGTTCGGCCGGGTCGCCTCCGTGCAGGCGCTGATCACCACGCACATCCCGCAGCGCTGGGACGAGGACGGCAAGCCCTACGACGCCACCGCCGACGACGCCGCGTACGGCATCTTCGAGCTGGACGGCGGCGCCGTCGCACAGATCAACTCCTCGTGGGCGGTACGCGTCAACCGCGACGAACTCGTGGAGTTCCAGGTCGACGGCACCGAGGGCTCCGCCGTCGCCGGTCTGCGCGACTGCCGCGTACAGCACCGCAGTTCGACGCCGAAGCCGGTATGGAACCCGGACATCCCGGCCACCTACTCCTTCCGCGACCAGTGGCAGGAGGTGCCCGACAACGCCGAGTTCGACAACGGCTTCAAGGCGCAGTGGGAGCTGTTCCTCAAGCACGTCTACACCGACGCGCCCTACCACTGGGACCTGCTGGCCGGAGCCCGTGGCGTGCAACTCGCCGAGCTGGGCCTCAAGTCGTCCGCCGAGGGCCGCCGCATCGACGTCCCGGAGATCACGCTGTGACCATCGAACTCCCCGACAGCTCGGGCCGGTTGCGGACCTACGAGCCGCGGACGACGCCGCTCGCCCTCGACACCGGCGCCCCGTTCACCTCCCGGGTCGTCTACTCGGCGGCGCACGTCGTCGCCGACCCGTTCGCCGACACCAGCCCCGACTCACCGGCCGCCGTCGACTGGGACGCCACCCTCGCCTTCCGCCGCCACCTGTGGTCGCACGGGCTCGGCGTCGCCGAGGCCATGGACACCGCGCAGCGCGGCATGGGCCTGGACTGGGCGGGCGCCGCCGAACTCATCCGGCGCTCCGCCGCCGAGGCCAGGGCCGTCGGCGGGCGCATCGCGTGCGGCGTCGGCACCGACCAGCTCACCGGACCCGCCGGGGACCTGGCGACCGTGCGCGCCGCCTACGAGGAGCAGCTCGCGCTCGTGGAGGGGACGGGCGCACAGGCGATCCTCATGGCGTCCCGCGCCCTGGCCGCCGTCGCCGAGGGCCCCGAGGACTACCTGGAGGTCTACGGCCACCTGCTGCGCCAGGCCACCGAACCGGTCGTCCTGCACTGGCTCGGCCCCATGTTCGACCCGGCCCTGGAGGGCTACTGGGGCTCCGCCGACCTGGACGCCGCGACGGAGACCTTCCTGGAGGTCATCGCCGCCCACCCCGACAAGGTCGACGGCATCAAGGTGTCACTGCTGGACGCCCGCCGCGAGGTCGAGCTGCGCCGCCGTCTCCCGCACGGCGTGCGCTGCTACACCGGCGACGACTTCAACTACCCCGAGCTGATCGCCGGTGACGACCACGGCTTCAGCCACGCGCTGCTCGGCATCTTCGACCCGCTGGGGCCGCTCGCCGCGCAGGCGGTCCGGGTCCTGGACACCGGCGACGCGAAGGGGTTCCGCGAACTCCTCGACCCCACGGTCGAGTTGTCCCGCCACCTCTTCCAGGCACCGACGCGCTTCTACAAGACCGGCGTCGTCCTCCTCGCCTGGCTCGCGGGCCACCAGGACCACTTCGCGATGGTCGGCGGCCTCCAGTCGGCCCGCTCGCTGCCGCACGTCGCGCGGGCCTACGAACTCGCCGACGGCCTCGGCCTGTTCCCCGACCCGGCGCTCGCCGAGGCCCGCATGAAGAACCTGCTCGCCGTGTACGGAGTCACCTCATGAGCACCGCCGACCCCCGCTTCTCCGTCAACCAGATGACGGTCAAACAGCTCGGCCTGCCCGAACTGGTCGCCGCCTGCGAACAAATGGGCGTCCGGCACGTCGGCACCTGGCGCGAACCGGTCCAGGCGTACGGCGTCGAAGCGGCGGCCACACTGCTGAGCGACGCGGGCCTCAGCGTCTCCACGCACTGCCGCGGCGGCTTCCTCACCGCCGTCGACCCCGCCGACCGCAAGGCCGCCGTCGAGGACAACAAGCGCGCCGTCGACGAGGCCGCCATCCTCGGCACGGACGTCCTGGTCCTCGTCTCCGGCGGCCTCCCGGCCGGTTCGTACGACTTGGCGGGCGCGCGGGAGCGGATCGCCGACGCGCTCGGCGAACTCGCCCCGTACGCCGCCGAGCACGGCGTCCGGCTGGCCATCGAGCCGCTGCACCCGATGTACGCGGCGGACCGCTGCGTCGTCTCCACCCTCGCCCAGGCCCTGGACATCGCCGAGCGGTTCCCCGCGCACCAGGTCGGCGTCTGCGTGGACACGTACCACATCTGGTGGGACGACCGGGCGCCCGCGCAGCTCGCGCGGGCCGGTGCGCAGGGACGTATCGCCACGTTCCAGCTCGCGGACTGGACGACGCCGCTGCCGGAAGGCGTGCTCAACGGGCGCGGGCAGATCGGTGACGGCTCGATCGACATGCGGTACTGGCGCCGTCTGGTGGAGGAGCAGGGCTACTCCGGGCCCATCGAGGTCGAACTGTTCAACGACGGCCTGTGGGCGCGCGACGGCCGCGAGGTCCTTGCGGAGACGGCGGCCCGCTTCACGCGCCACGCCGTCTGAAAGAAAAACCCACGCCTCCGTGCAACCTTTCCGCGGCACGGCGGGTCTAGCGTGCGTCAGGGCTTTCGGAGGGGGATCTGGGGGGATCAGGAAGCTCTGACGCAGGAGGGGGAAGGCCCGGAGGGGGGCCCGGTCCGGCGGACCGGGCCCCTCGTCGGATGCGGGGGTGGATCGGGGCGTCAGAAGAAGACGCCGCACCGCAGGAGCACGTTGGCGTACGGCCGCGCCTCCCCGGTCCGCACGATCAGCCGCGCGCCGCCCGACAGCTCCTTGAGCTCCTCGTGCGGGACGAAGCCGAGGGACGGCACCCGCTCGCGCAGCAGCCCGGCCGCCGCCGGGTTCGCCGCGCGCACCTCGTGCGCCGCCGTGCCCGCCTCGATCACCAACTCGTCGAGGAGCCCGTCGAGGACATCCGCGAACGACGGCACGCCCGCCCGGAAAGCGAGGTCGACGACGCGCGGCCCGGCCGGGACCGGCATTCCCGCGTCGCACACGAGCACCCCGTCCCCGTGCCCCAACTCGGCTATGGCGCCCGCCAGATGACGGTTGAGAATGCCGGACCTCTTCACAGCGCGGCGACCTCTTCCGCCGTCGGGTACGACATCTGCGCGCCCTCCTTGGTGACGGCGGCGGCACCGACCCGCGCCGCGTAGGCGGCGGCCTCGGCCAGCGACGCGCCGGTGCCGAGGCGCCAGGCGAGCGCGGCGGTGAACGCGTCACCGGCGCCCGTGGTGTCCACGGCCCTCACCTTCACCGACGCCACCCGCGACGTGCCCGACGCGTCGGCGACGAGCGCGCCCTTCGCGCCGAGCGTGATGACGACCGAGCGCGGGCCGAGCGCGAGGAGCGCCCGCGCCCAGTCCTCGGGCTCGCCCTCCGTGTCGGCGCCGAGGACCACGCGGGCCTCGTGCTCGTTCACGATGAGCGGGTCGCACACGGCGAGGACCTCGTCCGGCAGCGGCGCGGGCGGCGACGGGTTGAGGACGAGCCGCGTTTCCTCACCGGAGCCGCTGACACCGCGCGCCACCTCGGCGACCGTCTCCAGCGGGATCTCCAGGAGCGTGGAGACGACCCGGGCGCCGGCGAACAGCTCGCCCGCGGCCCGTACGTCGTCCGGGGTCAGCCGCCCGTTCGCACCCGGCGACACCACGATGCTGTTGTCCCCGGACGGATCGACCGTGATCAGCGCGACGCCGGTGGGCGCCCCGCCGACCAGGACGCCCGACGTGTCCACGCCCGCCGACTCCATCGACTCGCGCAGCAGCGCCCCGTGCCCGTCGTCGCCGACCCGCGCGAGCAGCGCCGTGCGCGCGCCGAGCTTGGCGGCGGCGACGGCCTGGTTGGCGCCCTTGCCGCCCGGGTGGACGACCAGGTCGGAGCCGAGGACGGTCTCCCCGGCGCCGGGGCGGCGGTCGACACCCACCACCAGGTCGGCGTTGGCCGACCCGACGACGAGCAGGTCGTACGTGTTCATGCTGTGCCTTTCTTCGTACGTCACTCGAAGATATGCCGAAGGGGGCGTGTCACTCGAAGTCGCCGACGTTCTTCGCCGTGACGACCTTGACCGGCACCTTCACCGCGCCCGCGATCTTCTTGTCCTGGGCGGCCCGGATCGCGTTCTGCACGGCCATCCTGCCGAGCTCGCGCGGCTGCTGGGCGACGGAGGCGTACAGGGTGCCCGCCTCGACGGCCTTGAAGCCGTCCGGGGTGCCGTCGAAGCCGACCACGGCGACCGACTTGCCGGCCTTGGAGCCGAGCGCCTTGACCGCGCCGAGCGCCATCTCGTCGTTCTCGGCGAAGACACCGTCGATGTCGGGGTGCGACTGGAGCAGGTTCGTCATGACGTCGAGGCCCTTGGTGCGGTCGAAGTCCGCGGGCTGCTTGGCGGCGACCTTGATGCCGGGGAACTCCTTGAGCCCGGCGGCGAAGCCCGCGCCGCGCTCGCGGCTGGCCGACGTACCGGCCTGGCCCTGCAGGATCACGATGGTGCCCTTGCCGCCGAGCTTGTCCGCGAGGGTCCTTGCGGCCTGCTTGCCGCCCGCGACGTTGTCGGAGGCGACGAGCGTCGCCGTCTTCGCCTTGTTCACGCCGCGGTCGGCGGCGACGACCGGGATACCGGCGTCGTTGGCGCCGCGCACGGCCGGGCCCACGGCGTCGGAGTCGACCGGGTTGACGATGACCGCGCCGAGGCCGGTGCTGGTGAAGTTCTGCACCTGGTTGGCCTGCTGCGAGGCGTCGTTCTGCGCGTCGGTGACGGTCAGCTTCACGCCCTGCTTCTTCGCCTCGGCCTGCGCGCCCGCCCGCATCTCGGTGAAGAACGGGTTGTTGAGCGTGGAGACGGCCATGCCCAGCTTGAGATCCTTCTTGGAGTCGGACGACGAGCCGTTGTTCCACAGCGCGAGCCCACCGACGATCGCCGCGGCGACGACGGCCGCGATCAGGTACTGCATCTTCTGCTTGGGGCCCTGAGAGCCGGTCCCCGCGGCCGTGGGCGTGGCCCCCGCCTTGCGGCGCACCGTGTCGAGCAGCACGGCGAGCGCGATGACGACGCCGATGACGACCTGCTGCCAGAACGCGGAGACGGAGAGGAGGTTGAGGCCGTTGCGCAGGACGGCGAGGATCAGCGCGCCGATGAACGTGCCCGACGCCTTGCCCGTACCACCGGCGAGCGAGGCACCGCCGATGACGACGGCGGCGATGGCGTCCAGCTCGTACCCCTGCGCGGCCTGCGGCTGCGCGGAGGCCAGACGCGAGGCGAGGACGATACCGGCGACGGCCGCGAACAGGCCCGACAGGCCGTAGATGACGAGCTTCTGCCGCTTGACGCGAAGCCCGGACAGACGGGCCGCTTCCTCGTTGCCGCCGATGGCGTACATGGAGCGCCCGATGAACGTACGCCCGAGCACGACAGCGGTGATCAGCCCGACGACGACCATCACGATGACCGGCACCGGCAGCCAGCCGCCGAGCGTGTCACCGAGGTGCGAGACCGAGTCGGGGAACGGGATCGGGCTGCCCTGCGAGATGACGAGCGAGAGACCGCGCCCGACCGACAGCATCGCGAGCGTCGCGATGAACGGCGGGAGTTTCCCGTACGAGATGAGGGCGCCGTTGACGAGTCCGCAGGCCACACCGGTGACGACGGCGAGGAGGACCGCGAGGACGACCGGCACGCCCTCGTTCGTGGCGGCCCAGGCGAGGACGGTCGCGGACAGGGCGGCCACCGAGCCGACGGACAGGTCGATGCCCGCCGAGACGATGACGAAGGTGACACCGAACGCGAGGATCGCGGTCACGGCCGCCTGCACGCCGACGTTCAGCAGGTTGGTGGTGGTCAGGAAGTCGCCCGACAGGAGCGACATGGCGATGACGAGGACGACGAGCGCGGTCAGCGCGCCGTTGTCCAGGAGCAGCCGCAGCAGGCTCCCGCCGTTCGTGGTCGCGCTCTTGCCGTTGTTCTTTCCGAGCGTGTCAGTGGTCACGGGAGCCCTCCTCCTCGTACGCGTCGTGGTTCTGGTTGCTGACGGCGAGCGCCATCACGGAGTCCTGGGTGGCGTCCTCGGCGGCGAGTTCACCAGCGATGCGCCCCTGCGCCATCACGAGCACCCGGTCGCTCATGCCGAGCACCTCCGGCAGATCGCTGGAGATCATGAGCACGGCGTGCCCGGCCGCGGTCAGCTCGTTGATGAGCTGGTAGATCTCGACCTTGGCGCCGACGTCGATGCCGCGCGTCGGCTCGTCGAGGATCAGCACCTTGATGTCGGCGAGCAGCCACTTGCCGATGACGACCTTCTGCTGGTTCCCGCCGGACAGGGTGCGCACGTGCTGGCCGAGCCCGGCCATGCGCACACCCAGTTGCCCGGCGATCCGCTCGGCGGCGGCATGCTGCCCCTTGAGGTCGACGAACCCGGCGCGGGTGGCGGTCCGCAAGGTCACGAGCCCCAGGTTCTCCTCGACCGACTGGTCCAGGACGAGCCCCTGCCCCTTGCGGTCCTCGGGCACGAGCCCGATCCCGGCGGCCATCGCGGCGTTCACGTCGTGCCGGGGGAGCCGGGCCCCGCCGACCTCGACCCGGCCCGCGTCGTACGGATCGGCCCCGAACACGGCACGCACGACCTCCGTACGACCCGCGCCCACGAGCCCCGCGATGCCGACGACCTCACCGGCCCGCACCTCGAAGCTCACGTCGTGGAAGACGCCGTCGCGGCTCAGCCCCTCCACCTTCAGCAACGCGCCGCCGGTGTCGGCCCTCTCCCGCGGGTACTGCTGCTCGATGGAGCGCCCCACCATGAGGCGTACGAGTTCGTCCTCGGGGGTCGAGGCGGGCACCTGGCCCACACTGCGGCCGTCGCGGATGACGGTGACCCGGTCGCCGAGCGCGGCGATCTCCTCCAGGTGGTGGGTGATGAAGACGATGCCGACACCGTCGGCGCGCAGCGCGCGCACGATCGCGAAGAGCTTCTCCACCTCCTCCGAGGTGAGCACGGCGGTCGGCTCGTCCATGATCAGCACGCGGGCGTCCAGGCTGAGCGCCTTCGCGATCTCCACCATCTGGAGCCGGGCGATGCCGAGTTCACGTACACGCGCGCGTGGCGAGACATGCACGCCCACGCGCGCGAGGAGCGCTTCGGCGTCGGCCTCCATCTTCTTGCGGTCGATGAGACCGAAGCGGCGCGGCTGGCGCCCCAGGAAGATGTTCTCGGCCACGGTCAGATCGGGGACCAGGTTGAACTCCTGGTAGATCGTGGCGATCCCGAGTCGTTCGGCGTCCTGCGCGCCATGGATGCGGACCTGCTCGCCGCCGACGGTGATACGGCCCTCGTCGGGCGTGTAGGCGCCGGAGAGCATCTTGATCAGCGTGCTCTTCCCGGCCCCGTTCTCACCGAGCAGGACGTGCACCTCGCCCCCGCGCAGATCGAAGTCGACGCTGTCGAGCGCGATCACGCCGGGGAAGGTCTTCCGTATCCCTTCGATACGCAGCAACTCGTCCGGGTCGCGCGGCTGTTTCACCGGGCTCTCCTCTCCGTTGAGGCAGTCGGTTCTGGCTTCTTCGAGGCACGCGGCTCACCGCACGAGTGCCGTACGACGAGGTGGGCGGGGAGTGTCACGGACGCGGGCGGGCGGCCCTCGATGCGGTCCACCAGGGCGCGGACAGCGGCCCGCCCCAGCTCCTTCGTCGGCTGGGCGATCGCCGTGACGGGCGGATCGGTGTGCACGAACCAGGGGATGTCGTCGAACGCGGCGAGCGCGATGTCGTCCGGGACGCGCAGCCCGCGCGCGCGGATCGCGTCCAGCGCGCCGAGCGCCATCAGGTTGTCGGCCGCGAAGACGACCTCGGGCGGCTCGGGCAGGTCGAGGAACCCCTCCGTGACGCGGCGCCCGCTGGCCGCCTGGAAGTCGCCCTGCCCGATGTAGGCGTCCGGCAGCTCGACCGCGTACGAGGCGAGCGCGTCCCGGAACGCCGCGACGCGCTCGCTGCCCGTCGTGGTCGCCGCCGGGCCCGCGATGATGGCGAGCCTGCGGTGGCCGAGCCGGTGCAGATGCGCGACGAGATCACGGATGGCGTCCCGGCCGTCGGAGCGCACGACCGGCACGTCGACGCCCGGGATCCACCGGTCGACGAAGACCATCGGCGTGCCGCCCCTGGCCGCGTCCAGCATCAACGGCGAGCCGCCGTCGGTGGGGGAGACGAGGAGCCCGTCGATCCGCCGGTCGAGCAGGGTCCGTACGTGGTGGTCCTGGAGGTCGGGCCGCTCGTCGGCGTTGCCGATGACCACGCTGTAGCCGAGCGCGCGGGCCTCTTCCTCGACCGAGCGGGCCAGCTCGGTGAAGTACGGGTTCAGTACGTCGCTGATGACCAGGCCGAGCGTGCGGGTCTGGTCGGTGCGCAGGGAGCGGGCGACGGCGTTGGGCCGGTAGCCGAGCGACTCCACGGCGGCCATCACCCGGGCCCTGGCGTCGGGGCTGACGGACGGATGACTGTTGAGAACGCGGGAGACCGTGGCGACGGAGACCCCGGCCGCGGCCGCGACGTCTTTGATGCTCGCCATTCGCGCCGGCCACCTCCTTGTGGCTGCATGGAATCGATTACATCGACTTACACCGAGGATTGGAATCGATTACACGGGCGAATGGCAAGAGGGATTCCGGTTGTCGTGACCGGATCGTGATAGGGCGAAGGTGAGGGCGGCAGGGTTGTCGGTGGCGCGTGCGATGGTGGAGGACGTACCGCGTACCCCACCGCGAGACGGCGACGATCGGAGACCAGGACCGTGAACCACGCGCAGCTCACCGCACTCGGCCGCGCCCTGCGCCTGCTCGGCGAGCACGGCGACGCCCTCACCGGGGACACCGCCGAAGCCAAGCTGCACGAGGTGCGCGGTGACGTGAAGAGAGCCCTGGAGCTGTTGGACGACACGGTCACCGGCTCGGCGCCCACCACCCGCTGCCCCGAGCACCCGCAGGGCGCGGTCGACAAGTCGGCGCCCGACCTGTGCCTGCTCTGCGAGACCCGCCGCCGCCAGGCGCGCCGCTCGGAGTACGCGGGAGGCCCCGCCCGCCCGCGCGCCGAGGAGCAGCCCGTGCTCTCGCGCTACGGCACGCGCGAGGACCGCCCCCAGCCCCAGCAGCGCTGGATCCCCGAGATGTGGAACGGGCAGGTGTGGCAGCTCTGCGGCACCCCGCGCCACGACCGGCGCGAGGCCGACCTCTACCTGGCGGCGCAGCGCAGGCGCCCGGACGCGGCGATGGCGTACCGCCTGGTGCACGAGTTCACGGACTACGAGGTCGTGCGGGTGTGGGGCACACCGGTCAAGGTCGACGTGAAGCCGATGGGCGGGATCTGACCGGCCCGCGTTCTACTGGTCCCGCCCCTCGGCGAGGTTGTCCCGCCCCTCAGCGAGGTTGCCTCGCTCCTCCGCGAGCGTGTACGCGACCAGGGCGTTGGCATGTCCGTGCCCGAGCCCGTGCTCGGCCTTGAGCCAGCTCACCAGCTCCATGTGCTTGGTCAGCGGGGAGGACCGGATGAGCTCCTGCCAGTGGGAGACGGGCTGCCCGTACTTCTTCTCGATGGACGGGAAGTAGCTGGCGGGGCCCTTGGTGGCGGCGGTCATGGCAGGCTCCTGTCGGCCGGGGCGCGAATGGTGTCACCGGGTATGACGTGGGGGCGGCGTGGAACTCATCGGGGCGGTGCTGTGATCCACGCCACGTGCCGAATCTGGGCGGTCGTCGGCCCGTGTTCGGGTCTGGGGTGGTCGTCGGACGAAGCGGCGATCAGGCGCCGAGCGCGTCGATCATGTGGTCGTCGAGGTCGGCCACGAAGTCTTCCTGTCGCCACTGACGTAGGTCCCGGCGAGCCCGACGTAGGCGAATCACTGCTACGCGGCCACCCGTCGAGGTGGCTGCGTCGACGCAACCGTGCAACAGGTCCGCGGCCGACCGCGGGTCGTCGAGGCGAATGCGCGCGAGCGCCTGGTCCGTCGACACGATCGCCCGCTGCACTCGTTCGCGCGGGGCGACAAGCGAGGCCGCCGATCGAGCGAAGTAGTCGTGCGCCTCGCCCGGGTCACCGATGTAAAGCGAAGTGACCCCCTCGAACCCCCGAAGGTGGGCAGGCGAGAACGAACTCGTCGCCGGATCACCGTCGCGGTCGCTGTCCATGTCGTACCAAGCAAGGGCGAGCGCAGCCTGCGCTTGCCGTGAAAACTCGACACCCCCTCGGGCCGTGATCTCCGCCTGCAAGGCGTGTGCGCGGGATCGGATCGTGACACTCTCGCCGGCTCGGGCATCGCGTACCGCAGCGTCGACGAGAGCTCGCGCCGGTTCGAGGCCCGGCGTCGAGTACAGCGTGACGAGCGCATGACTCATATGAACCATGGCGCGACGCCATGGGGCGCCGGTGCCACTTGCCGCATCGGTCGCCGCGGCGTAAAGCGCCTTTGATGCTTCGTCGTCGCGCGTTTCGAAGGCGAACCGGCCGGCGAGCGTGTACGCCTGTGCGGCTAGCGCGTGAAGATCGGCGGCGAAGGCGCCGGGGACCTCCGCTCCGAGTAGGCGCCGACATGACTCGACCACGGGGGAGAGGAGGAGTTGCAGCCGCACGAAGGGGACGCTGCCGACCTGCCCGTTCACGTCGCCGATGACCCCGTGCATGGCGGCAAGAAGTTCCGCGTCGAGGCGGGTCGGGTCGGCGAGAGCTGCCGAGAGCGCGGTCCGCGTCGAAGGGCCGAGCAGCGCGAGCAGCCCACCCCCCGCATCTGTCGTGGTACGCACGACGAGCGTTCGTAGCTCACCGAGCCGACGCTCGCTCTCTCCCAACTGCCTGAGTGCGTTGAGGAGTTCGGCGAAGTCGCTGCCGGTACCGAGGGCGGGCTGCCCCGCGACGTCTCGGGCATAAAGGTGCGCGAGCAGCAGTTGATACCGCTCACCCGGCAGGATGGGCGCTTTACCGCTCTCCCAACGGGCGACGGACCGCTGCACGCTCGCGACGGTGGAGTCGAGGGGCTGCCCGAGCCGGGCAGCCGCGTCGATGACAGCGCGCGCGGTCTCCGCGAGGGACCAACCGCGAGCGAGCCGTAACCGTTTGAGCGTGGCGGCGCCGACCTGTCTGTCATGCGCGCTCATGCGCTCATGATGCCCGCAGCCCTCGTCAGATGGGCACGATCAGCCGAGGTTTCCCTCTCTGTGCGCCGTAGTTGATGGCCTGCCAGGTCCCCGAGGTGCCTTCCGGCCCTTCGGCCGGAAACCCGATCACCATGTCTGAGTGATCCACCATCCACCGATTGCGCGCGTGATAGGCCGGTGTGCGCAGCTCGTCGGCGCCGAGCTCGACGACGTTCGCGATGCGGTCGCGGCACCGGTTGATCGCATGCCGCGCGTCGGCCGGTTGCTGCTCCACAGTCCCCGGGGCGACGATCGTGATGCGCGACTGCGAGTTCCTGGCCAACCACAGCAGAGACAGACTGTCGATCCCGACCGCGCCACCGATGTAGAACTGCGCCTCGTCGTCGGCGAACGGGCCAAGGTACGAGGTGAACACGTCGGCGAACCAGGTGGGTTCACGATGACCGGCCGACCGTGTTCCGGTGATCGTCACAGCACGAGGCATTGATCGACTCCGTGTCATGGGTTGTCAGATCCCTTGCCGCAGGTGCCTGCGGTGAGATTGGGGCATGGACGCGAACACGTCGGCCATTCTGGCCGAGTCGCTCAGAGCTCAGGGACTGAACATCACAAGCGGACGCAATAGAACGCTTACTGTGACGAAACCCCTCAACACGACTCTTGTCAAAGCGGTCGGAGACGACGACGGGCGCTACGTCACGGAGTGGGACCACGAGCTTGGCACCGCGGGCGACGAGGCTGGAACGGCCCGGCGGCTCGCGTACCTGCTGGGTATCCCGAACGGTGACCGCACAGGCGGCGCCGACCCGTGCACATAAGGCGGCCGCCGTGCAGCAAGTCCTCGAACGTGCATTTTCGACACATCCCGCATCGGTCGGTCGAGCCCGAACGTTCGTCGCCGACGCTCTGAGCGAGTGGCGCCTCGGCGAGCGTGCCGACGCATTCCGCTTGTGCGTCTCGGAACTGGCGACGAACGCCATCGCCCATGGAACCCCCGTCGTAAACGACTTCCTCGTACGCGTCGCTCTCGCCGACGCTCGCCTGCGCATCGAGGTCAGCGACGAGGGCGACGGCGTCCCCGAGCTGCGCCACAGCGACGAGGACGAGCTCGGCGGGCGGGGCCTCTTTCTCGTCGCCGCGTTCGCCGACGACTGGGGCGTCGCGACGGAGAAGACCGGCAAGACCGTCTGGGCCGAGTTCAGGATTCCCCATGCCGCACGCCCGGAGGTGATCACGTGGTGACACCCGCACGTACGCCAGTACCCACGATCTCACCGGCGTTGCTCGCCTCGCCCGGCGCATGGACATGGGTGGGCGCCGACCGCGCCGGTCAACCACTCGGGATCGTGCTGCTCGCCCACCCGCCCGCCCCGCGGCGGAGCGAGACCCCCGAGTCGATCGAGCACGACATGCGCCAACTCGCTGACGCGCTTGCCCTTGTCGAAGCCGACAAACCCTTGACCGACACGGGGCCGCGCGTCACCAGACACCCCGGCACCCGCTTGCTCATTCACCCAGCCGGATCGCCGTACGGCATCGAGATTCCGGCGCACCCTCGGCTCGTCCGGCTGCTGAGGAACCGCAACGAACTCGCGGTCGTCCTCGGGCTCGACCCCCTTGTGCGCGGCGCCTCGCAGGCTGCCGCCGACCAGTACATCGACACCGGGCTGCCCGGCGGCCGACTCAGGTTCGGCAGGGCGCGCACGGCGCCCTCACCCCGGGCGATCCGCACGATCGTCCCCCTTGACCCCCGCCCCTCACCGAACGAGTGAGCCGGTCGGGCAACCGCAAGTCCGTGTCTTCACACCACAGAAGGAGCGCCCACGTGAGCCAGACGAAGGCACCTTGGGGCATGTCACGTCTTGCCCCTTACCGCAACCCGATCGACGTGCCGTACGCCCTACTGACACTCGACCCCGAGAGCCAGACAACCACCTACCGCGACTCGCACGGGCAGCCGCTCGCAAGCCCCACGATGGGCAACATCACGGCGACGTCGCAGTCGACGCAGACCGGCGCCGACGGGGGCGGCAGCAAGCCTCCGGCGCCCGCCGATTCGGACTCGATCCCCGACGAGCAGTCGGACTGACATGCACGAGCCGCCCATTGTCGCCGTGACCTTCCTCGGGGACACCACAGCGGATCTGGTGCTCGCCGAGCTGCATGGCCGGGGCGTCCCGGTCGTGCGGCTCGACCCGGGCATCGACTTCCCCGCCGACGCCCGCATGAGCGCACACCTGACGGCCCGCGGACTCTCCGGAACGATCCACACCCCGACGCGACAGATCGAGCTCGACGCCGTCCGCTCGGTCTACTGGCGTCGTCCCACCCCCTACGGGGGCACCGGTCCCGGTGTCACCGTGGAGGAGCAGTTCACCAACTCCCAGTCACGCGCCGGGTACGCCGGAGTGCTCGCCCACCTCCCCGGTGCTCTCTACGTCAATCACCCATGGCGCAATCGCGACGCCGAGTACAAGAACGCTCAGCTCGCTGCCGCCTCGTGTGTGGACATGTACGTGCCCGAGAGCCTGATCACGACCGACCCGGACGACGCCCGCCGGTTCATCGAGGAACACGGCCCGGCGGTCTACAAGCCCCTTCGCCTCGTTCACCTTCCCGGCGACGACGGCAAGGGGCGCACCGTATGGGTGCATGTCGTCGACGCGGACGAGGTCGACGAGCGCGTCAGCCTGTGCCCCCACTTCTTTCAGTCCTGCGTCGACAAGGTCGCCGACATTCGTCTCGCCGCCGTCGGCGACGAGTTGTTCGCGACCCGCATCGACATCGACGGCGATCACCTGGACTGGCGCGAGGACTACCACCGCCTCTCGTACACCCCGGTGCCGGTCCCGGCCACCGTACGAACTGCCGTCCGCGCGTTCCTCGACGCTTTCGGGCTCACCTTCGGTGCTTTCGACTTCGCCCTCGACGCCGACGGCCGATGGTGGTTCCTGGAATGCAACCCCAACGGGCAATGGGCGTTCGTGGACGACCCCACCCGCCGAGCCATCACGGAAGCACTCGCAGACACCTTGCAGAAAGGCCGCACATGACTACCGCTGAGGCCCTGCGGCGCCGGCTCGCCGCCACCCTCGCCGAGGGTGACTGGCTGCACGACGACACGTGGCGAGCCGCGGTCGAGACCGAGCCCCGCGAACTCTTCCTCGGCCCCGCCATCCTCAAGCAGACAGGGCTACCGGCGTCGACCGCGTGGACAGCGCTGCGCCGGACCAGCGTCCCCGCCGAGGAATGGCTCGCCCTCACGTACAGCAACGAGACATGGGTGACACAGATCGACGGCGTACTCGCCGAGGACGCCACCGGCCCCGTGGAAGGTAGTCCGACGTCGTCGTCGACGCTGCCGGGCCTCGTCGTGCAGATGATCGAGCGCGCAGGCACCAAGCCCGGCGACAGTGTCCTTGAGATCGGCACCGGCACCGGCTACTCGACGGCGCTGCTCTGCAACGTGCTCGGCGAGCGGAACGTGACGTCGGTCGAGGTCGACCAAAACGCGGCCGAGCGCGCCCGCAGAGCCCTCGACGCTGCCGGGCACAGTCCCACGCTGATCACGGGCGACGGGTTGCTCGGCGCGCCCGAAGGCGCACCGTACGACCGGCTGATCGCCACATGCTCGGTGCGGTTCGTTCCGTACACATGGCTGCGTCAGATCAAACCGGGTGGCACGATCCTCGTCACGCTCGCAGGTTGGTCGTCCGGTCACGGCCTCGTGCGTTTGACAGTCGACGACGAGGGCGGGGCGAACGGCCGGTTCCTCCCCGGCTACACCTCGTTCATGATTGCCCGGCCGCACGACCACCCGCCGCGCGGCCGACTTGAGTTCCTGCCCGGCGAACAGCGCCGCAGCCGCATCGACCCCACACTGCTCGACAACTGGACGGGCCGGTTCGTCGGACAGCTCGCCGCGCCCTCGGCCGAGCGGTTCGGAACCGGCGCCGAACAGATCCTGCTCGACGTCGCCACGGGCTCACAGGCACGGACCCGCACGGCAGAGCGCGGGGGGTGGATCGTCGAGCAGCGTGGGCCGCTCAAGCTGTGGGACGCGGTCGAGGATTCGGTCGAGGTCTGGACAGCCGCTGGCTCTCCGCACGTCGAGGCTTTCGGACTCACGATCACTGGCGGTGGACAACGCGTGTGGCTGGGCACTCCCGACGGCCCGAGCTGGCGCCTGCCCGTGTGAGATCCCACCTCAGTACGTCCATGCTCGATGCACATATGTTCGGTGGGGGAGCCCATAGGGCAATGCCGAGCACCCGCTGGGCCCCGGCGGTGGTGGTGCGGAGCCGTACAAGGGGGATCGGCCCGCCCCCCCGATGGCCGCCGACCTCAGTAACCCCCGTGCCCAGCCGGCCCCCTCTGCACCGCACCCGCCGTCGCCGCCACCAGGTCCAGCAACTCGTCCCGGAGCAGCGCCAGTTCGGGTGGCAGCGGCGTCTCGTCCCGGACCGCCTGTGTCCGGCGCCACGCGAGCGCCGCCTCCAGGAGGGGGGCCAGGTGGGGCCAGCGTTCGGCCGTCCACCGCGCCGCCTCCGCCTTGTCCGCCAGTTCGCCCGTGGTCAGGGCGCGCAGGGCCCGGCACGCGGTCAGCACCACATACGCGTGCCCGCCCCGGTGCCGTACCTCCGGCGCCGCGTCCCGCAGCCCCGCGACGGAGTCGATCAGCGCCGTCCGCAGCTCCTGCGGCTCCGCCCCGGCCAGCGCCTCGCGCGTCGTGCGGCCGGCCAGCGTCAGGCCCGTCTCGCGGACGAGGGCCCTGGTCAGCGCCCAGCGGGGCAGCACGCGCGCGGTGTGCGGCGGTTCGCCGGGGGAGACGGTGAGCAGCGGTTCCAGCAGGCTCCCGGCGAGCGCGGCGGCGGGCGCGAAGGTCAGGTCGAGCCGGTCGCGGAACCCCGGGTGCGCCCGCAGGACCCGGGCCTCGACGGACCCCAACTCCTCTGTCCCGAGGCCGAGTTCGCCCTCGACGCCCACCAGCACGTCGACATCGCTGACCCCGCGCTCGAAGGATCCCGTCACCGCCGACCCGTACAGCCAGATGCCCACCAGCCGCTCGCAGACCACAGGTGCCACGGCCGTCAGCAGATCGGGCAGCAACCGCCGCACACTCACCGGGACCCCGGCCGCCGCCCCGCTCGTAGCGCTCATCCGAAAACCCTAGAGGGTGCCGCGTTGTCAGACCGCACCGCTACCGTCGGATCATGGCGAAGGAGCAGGCGACGGCCGCGCGGCCGATGGCGGTGCTGGAGGGGGTCCTCGAGCGGATCACGTACGCCAACGAGGACACGGGATACACCGTCGCCCGCGTCGACACCGGCAGAGGTGGCGGCGACCTGCTGACCGTCGTCGGGTCGCTGCTCGGCGCGCAGGCGGGGGAGTCGCTGCGGATGGAGGGCCGCTGGGGCTCGCACCCCCAGTACGGCAAGCAGTTCACCGTGGAGAACTACACGACGGTGCTGCCCGCCACCATCCAGGGCATCCGCAGATATCTCGGATCGGGCCTGGTCAAGGGCATCGGCCCGGTCTTCGCCGACCGCATCACCCAGCACTTCGGCCTGGACACCCTCGACATCATCGAGCAGGAGCCCAAGCGCCTGATCGAGGTGCCGGGGCTCGGCCCCAAGCGCACCAAGAAGATCGCGGACGCGTGGGAGGAGCAGAAGGCGATCAAGGAGGTGATGCTCTTCCTGCAGAGTGTCGGCGTCTCCACCTCCATCGCCGTGCGCATCTACAAGAAGTACGGCGACGCGTCGATCGGCGTCGTGAAGAACCAGCCGTACCGGCTCGCCTCCGACGTGTGGGGCATCGGCTTCCTCACCGCCGACCGCATCGCCCAGTCCGTCGGCATCCCGCACGACAGCCCCGAGCGCGTCAAGGCCGGTCTCCAGTACGCCCTTTCGCAATCCGCCGACCAGGGGCACTGCTTCCTGCCCGAGGAGCGGCTGATCTCGGACGCGGTCAAGCTGCTCCAGGTCGACACCGGGCTCGTCATCGAGTGCCTGGCCGAGCTCGCGCTGCCGGACGAGGACTCCGGCGAACCCGGTGTCGTACGGGAACAGGTGCCCGGTGAGCACGGCGAGCCGGTGACCGCCATCTACCTCGTCCCCTTCCACCGCGCCGAACTCTCCCTCTCCGCCCAGCTCGCCCGTCTCCTGCGCACGGACCAGGACCGGCTGCCCGCCTTCCAGGACGTGGCCTGGGACAAGGCGTTGACCTGGCTCGCGGGGCGGACGGGGGCCGCGCTGGCGCCCGAGCAGGAGGAGGCCGTCCGCCTCGCGCTGACCCAGAAGGTCGCGGTCCTCACCGGCGGCCCCGGCTGCGGCAAGTCGTTCACCGTGCGCTCGATCGTCGAGCTGGCCCGCGCCAAGAAGGCCAAGGTGGTGCTCGCCGCGCCGACAGGGCGTGCCGCCAAGCGGCTCGCCGAGCTGACCGGCGCGGACGCCTCCACCGTCCACCGGCTCCTGGAGCTGAAGCCCGGCGGCGACGCCGCGTACGACAAGGACCGGCCGCTCGACGCCGATCTCGTGGTGGTCGACGAGGCGTCCATGCTCGACCTGCTCCTCGCCAACAAACTGGTGAAGGCCGTGCCGCCCGGCGCGCATCTGCTGTTCGTCGGGGACGTCGACCAGTTGCCGAGCGTCGGCGCGGGCGAGGTGCTGCGCGACATGCTGTCCGAGGGCAGCCCCGTCCCGGCCGTGCGCCTCACCCGGATCTTCCGCCAGGCCCAGGAGTCCGGCGTCGTCACCAACGCCCACCGCATCAACTCCGGTACGCCCCCGCTCACCCAGGGCCTCAAGGACTTCTTCCTCTTCGTGGAGGAGGACACCGAGGAGGCCGGGCGGCTGACGGTCGACGTGGCGGCGCGGCGCGTCCCCGCCAGGTTCGGCCTCGACCCGCGCCGCGACGTGCAGGTGCTCGCGCCGATGCACCGCGGCCCGGCCGGCGCGGGCACGCTCAACGGCCTGCTCCAGCAGGCCATCACCCCCGGCCGCCCCGAGCTGCCCGAGAAGCGGTTCGGCGGCCGGGTGTTCCGCGTCGGCGACAAGGTCACCCAGATCCGCAACAACTACGAGAAGGGCGCCAACGGCGTCTTCAACGGCACGGTCGGCGTCGTCACCTCCCTCGACGCCGACGAGCAGAAGCTGACGGTGCTGACGGACGAGGACGAGGAGGTCCCGTACGACTTCGACGAACTGGACGAGCTGACGCACGCCTACGCCGTCACGATCCACCGCTCGCAGGGCAGCGAGTACCCGTGCGTCGTGATCCCGGTCACCACCGGAGCCTGGATGATGCTCCAGCGGAATCTTCTCTACACGGCGGTGACCCGTGCGAAGAAGCTGGTGGTCCTGGTCGGTTCGCGGAAGGCTCTAGGGCAGGCGGTGCGCACTGTTTCCGCGGGAAGACGCTGTACGGCGCTGGATTTCCGGCTGTCCGCCGGGGCTCGTTGACGGCTCACACCCCTTTTGATCGATCAAACGAGTCGCAAAGGTCACACAGGACTTCCGGAACCAGGGCGAAGGGGGCAGGATGAGCAGGTTGGCGGCACTGAGTGCCGCCAATAGGCCCAATGGTCGACCCCGAGTGCACTCTGCTGGGCCAAGTGGGGGATGGTAGAGACAGTCAGGGCACCTCGAAGAAGAGGCACTACGTCGGTGAGGGATGACGTGAGCGAGCACACAAACGACGCTGTAGTACTGCGGTACGGCGATGGCGAGTACACCTACCCGGTGATCGACAGCACCGTGGGCGACAAGGGCTTCGACATCGGGAAGCTCCGGGCCCAGACCGGACTGGTCACCCTCGACAGCGGATACGGCAACACCGCCGCCTATAAATCCGCGATCACCTACCTGGACGGCGAGCAGGGCATCCTGCGGTACCGCGGTTACCCGATCGAGCAGTTGGCCGAGCGTTCCACCTTCACCGAGGTGGCCTACCTGCTGATCAACGGTGAGCTCCCCACCGTCGACGAGCTCTCCACCTTCAAGAACGAGATCACGCAGCACACCCTGTTGCACGAGGACGTCAAGCGGTTCTACGACGGGTTCCCGCGCGACGCCCACCCGATGGCCATGCTGTCCTCGGTCGTCTCCGCGCTGTCCACCTTCTACCAGGACAGCCACAACCCCTTCGACGAGAAGCAGCGTCACCTCTCGACGATCCGCCTTCTCGCCAAGCTTCCGACGATCGCGGCGTACGCGTACAAGAAGTCGGTCGGCCACCCGGTGGTCTACCCGCGCAACGACCTCGGCTACGTCGAGAACTTCCTGCGCATGACGTTCTCCGTGCCGGCCGCCGAGTACGACCTGGACCCGACGGTCGTCTCCGCGCTGGACAAGCTGCTCATCCTGCACGCGGACCACGAGCAGAACTGTTCGACGTCCACCGTGCGTCTGGTCGGCTCCTCGCAGGCCAACATGTTCGCGTCGATCTCCGCGGGCATCTCGGCGCTGTGGGGCCCGCTGCACGGCGGCGCCAACCAGTCGGTCCTGGAGATGCTCGAAGGCATCCAGGCCTCCGGCGGCGACGTCGACACCTTCATCCGCAAGGTGAAGAACAAGGAAGACGGCGTGAAGCTCATGGGCTTCGGGCACCGCGTCTACAAGAACTTCGACCCCCGGGCGAAGATCATCAAGGCGGCGGCGCACGACGTCCTCTCGGCGCTCGGCAAGAGCGACGAGCTGCTCGACATCGCGCTGAAGCTGGAGGAGCACGCGCTGGCCGACGACTACTTCGTCGAGCGCAAGCTCTACCCGAACGTCGACTTCTACACCGGCCTGATCTACCGGGCCATGGGCTTCCCGACCGAGATGTTCACCGTGCTCTTCGCGCTCGGCCGTCTCCCGGGCTGGATCGCCCAGTGGCACGAGATGATCAAGGAGCCCGGTTCGCGCATCGGCCGTCCGCGCCAGATCTACACCGGCGTCGTCGAGCGGGACTTCGTCCCGGTCGAGGAGCGCTGAGCGCCCGCCCGTCCTGAGTGACGGCCGCAGGTAAGCGGAGAGCGCCCCGCTGTCGATCCCCCCACGGGTCGACAGTCGGGGCGCTCTCCTTTTCCCGGTGCGGATTCCCCCCACGGGATCCGGCCGGGCGTCTGTGGCTGCGTCGGCCGCCGGAACACGTACGCACGGGTGGGCCGCTCAAGCTCCCCGTTGCACGTGCCCCGGCCAACGCAGTCGGTCCCGTCCCCCAAGACGGGCCCGTGCGATACGGAAACGCCCCCCAAGACGTTTCTGCATCGCCTCCTTAGACTCACGGGACCGGCAAAGGGTTACGTTCGGATCAATGTGATCTACGTCTCTTGCTTATGTCCCGTGTGTACGCAAGAGGTCCGATATGTAGATGTGAACCTCCTGCGTGAGAGTGCTGCAATTGTGCCGTGTGGATTGTGTGGAGGTCCAGGTCTGGCTACGTGAATCTGCGAAGTCGCAGACTGTTCGTGACCACGAAGACCGAGGAGAACGCCATCGCGGCCCCCGCGATCATCGGATTCAGCAGCCCGGCGGCGGCCAGCGGCAACGCGGCCACGTTGTAGCCGAAGGCCCAGCAGAGGTTGCCCTTGATCGTGGCCAGGGTGCGGCGGGAGAGCCGGATCGCGTCGGCCGCGACCAGCGGATCGCCGCGCACCAGCGTCAGGTCGCCCGCCTCGATCGCCGCGTCCGTGCCGGTCCCCATGGCGAGGCCCAGATCGGCGGTGGCCAGGGCGGCGGCGTCGTTGACCCCGTCGCCGACCATCGCCACGCCCCGGCCCTCGGCCCGCAGCCGCCGGATCACGTCGACCTTCTCCTGCGGCAGCACCTCCGCGATCACGTCGCCGGGAGCGATGCCCACCGCCCGCGCGACGGCCTCGGCCGCGGCCCGGTTGTCGCCGGTCAGCAGCATCGGCGTGAGCCCGAGCCGGCGCAGCTCGGCGACGGCCCGGGCGCTCGTCCCCTTTACGGTGTCGGCGACGGCCAAGACGCCCCGCGCCACCCCGTCCCAGGCGACCGTGACCGCCGTCCCGCCCTCCGCCTCGGCCGCCTGCCGCGCGGCGGCGAGCGCGGGCGGCAGCGCGACCCCGGCATCGGTGAGCAGCCGCTCGCGCCCCACCAGGACGGCATGGCCCTCGACGGTGCCGCGCACGCCGAGCCCGGGGACGCCCGCGAAGTCCCCGACCGGCGGCAGGTCGCCCGCGCGGTCGGCGGCGCCCGCGGCGACCGCGCGGGCGACCGGGTGCTCGGAGGCGTGCTCCACGGCACCGGCCAGGCGCAGCAGGTCCTTCTCGTCGACGCCCTCGGCCGGATGGACGGCGAGGAGGGTCATACGGCCGGTGGTGACGGTGCCGGTCTTGTCGAGGACGATGGTGTCGACCTTGCGGGTGCTCTCCAGGACCTCGGGGCCCTTGATGAGGATGCCGAGCTGGGCGCCGCGTCCGGTGCCGACCATGAGGGCGGTCGGTGTGGCGAGGCCGAGGGCGCACGGGCAGGCGATGATCAGTACGGCGACCGCCGAGCTGAACGCGGCCGTGGTGTCCCCGGTGAGGAGGAGGCGCCCGAACAGGGTGCCGAGGGCGATCGCGACGACGACCGGGACGAAGACCGCCGAGACCCGGTCGGCGATCCGCTGCACCTGGGCCTTGCCGGTCTGGGCCTCCTCGACGAGCCGCGCCATGTGGGCGAGCCGGGTGTCGGAGCCGACCCGGGTGGCCTCGACGACGAGCCGGCCGCCCGCGTTGACGGTCGCGCCGGTGACGGCGGACCCGACCGCCACGTCCACGGGCACGGACTCGCCGGTGAGCACGGAGGCGTCGACGGCGCTCGCGCCCTCGACGACCGTGCCGTCCGTGGCGATCTTCTCGCCGGGCCGTACGACGAAGCGGTCACCGGGGTGCAGCCGGTCGGCGGGGACACGCGTCTCGGTGCCGTCGGCGGCCAGCAGGGCGACGTCCTTCGCGCCGAGGTCGAGCAGCGCCCTGAGGGCCGCGCCCGCGCTGCGCCGGGCCCGGGCCTCCAGGTAGCGGCCGACGAGGAGGAAGGTGACGACGCCTGAGGCCACCTCCAGGTAGATGGTCGAGGAGGCGTTCGCCCCTTCGGTGACGAAGGTGAACCCGTGCCGCATCCCCGGCATCCCGGCGTCCCCGAGGAACAGTGCCCACAGGGACCAGCCGAAGGCGGCGAGCGTGCCGAGGGAGACCAGGGTGTCCATGGTGGCCGCGGCGTGCCAGGCGTTGGTCCAGGCGGCGCGGTGGAACGGCAGGCCGCCCCAGACGACGACCGGCGCGGCCAGGGTCAGCGAGAGCCACTGCCAGTTGTCGAACTGGAGGGCCGGGACCATGGCCAGGAGGATCACGGGCGCGGTCAGGAGCGCGGAGATCCGAAGGCGCTGGGCGACGGGTGCGGTCGCGTCGCTCGCGGCGGGGGAGTCCCCGTGCTCGGCGGGCCGGGGCGCCTCGCGGTCGGCCGGGGGCGGTGGCTCGGCCTTGACGACCGGTTCCGCGGTGTAGCCCAGCTTGGTGATCGTGTCGATCAGCGTCTGCGGGGCGACGTCGGCCGCGTAGGAGATCTTCGCCTTCTCCGTGGCCAGGTTGACCGTCGCGCTCACGCCGTCGAGGCGGTTGAGCTTCTTCTCGATCCGGGCGGAGCAGGCGGCACAGGTCATGCCGCCGATGGCGAGGTCGATGTCGGTGGCAGGTGCGTCCGTCATGGTGCTGTCGAGGGTACGGCGGCCGGGCCGGTCCGCCGCTGCCCGGCCCGGGGCGCCGTGGGTGTCAGGCCCTGCCGACGAGCTCGTAGCCGGCCTCGTCGACGGCGGCGCGGACGGCCTCCTCGTCGAGGGGGGCCGCGGAGACCACGGTGACCTGTCCGGAGGCGGCGACCGCCTGGACGGAGGCGACTCCGGGCAGCTCGGAGAGCTCGGCGGAAACCGCGCCCTCGCAGTGGCCGCAGGTCATGCCCGTGACCTGGTAGACGGTGGTGACGGAACCCTCGGCGGCCGGGGTCGCGGCCTCGCCGTGGCAGGCGCCGCCGCAGCAGGAACCGGACGCCTCCGAGGGCGCGGCGGATGCCCCGGCCTCGGTGCCGATCTGGTGGAGCTCGGTCTGGGCGCTCATGTCGTTCTCCTTGCTGGAAGTCGTGTGAGGGGCCGGGTACCCCGGCATCTCCTGACGCACCCGAGCCTATACCCCTAGGGGGTATTAGTCCACGAAGGATCACGACGGGTCAGAGAGCGCGCCCACGCGAGCCCGAGCAGCGAGACGAGGACCAGGCCGCCCACCGAGAACAGCGTGAACAGGTGTTTCTGGGCGCTGGTGGGCTCGGGGATGTAGCCCTGCGCGAACAGGGCGGGATCGAGGCCGGTGCCGGTCACCCGGGCCACGAGCCAGACGGCGATGCCGTGCATCGAGTCCCACAGGGCGTGCAGCAGGGCGACACCCGCGTACGCGAGGAGGACCGGCGCCGCGAAGCGGTAGCTCCCGTCGGGCCGGCGGAAGGAGAGGAGCACGCCGCCGGAGATCGCCGTCCACAGACCGTGCCCGAACGGGGCGAGCAGGCCGCGCAGCACCTCCGTCTCCAGCAGGGAGCGCAGGTCGATGCCCTTCATGGTGACCGCCGCGTTGAACGCGTAGCCCGCGCTCTCGAACGCCGCGAACCCGAAGCCGACCGTGGCACCCAGGACGAGACCGGCGCGCAGCCCGTGGACGCGGGGGTGGCGGTGCAGCACGTACATGAGGGCGAGGAGCTTCACGGCCTCCTCGATCAGGCCGACGCCGACGAACATCCACACCGACGGATGCAGCAGGTAGTACTCCATCACCGACGCGCCCAGCACGCCGAGGACACCGCCGACCAGGAAGCAGCCCAGGATGAGGTGGACGCCCAGGTCGCGGCCGTGACGCTCGTACGCCCAGAGCACGAAGACGGCCGGTACGAGGAAGCTGCCGAGCAGGATGAGCGTGGGGAGCAGGGTGGTGTTCTTCGTGGCGTACGTGACGAGCGCCGTCAGCACCCACAGGCCCAGGCCGCCCCAGAGGCAGCGCCTCCACAGACCGGCGCGTATCCGCGCTCCCGGAGGAAGGGGCTGCCGGGGGATGCGGGCCCGGGGCTCTCCTGGACGCTGGGGGTGCGGCACGACGGTTGCCTCTGCTTCCCTCGGGCGGACGTGAACGGGCAGGGGTGAAGGGGGATTTGCGGGAAGTTTAGTTAAAGGTGGGAAATGTCGCAGTCCGGGATGCGCGCCGCCCCGCGCCACTTCCCGTACCGAACGAGGGGGCGCCCACCGGGGCGCCCCCTCGGCGGGGCTCAGTCTCTCGCGCGGCCTCTGTTGCGGGGGCGTGAGGCCACCCACGCGCGGACCGTGTCCGCGTACCAGAAGGGTTTGCCGCGCTCCACGTGGTCGGGGGGCGGCAGCAGGCCGTGTTTGCGGTACGAGCGGACGGTGTCGGGCTGTACCCGGATATGTGCGGCGATCTCTTTGTACGACCAGAGCCTGCGGTCGGTCATCGGTGGCTCCTCCCTGGCGGGTGTCGCGGCAGCGGCACGGGGGTGGCCGCCGGCGATCACTCACCCTGTGCCCGATGAACGAGGTGCATCGAGGTGAAGGGTGGGCCTGTGGGGCCCTTGTGACGGAGAACCCGCGTAGGCGGGACATGTGTGGCAGGAACCGGGCGTTTGTGACGGGAATGATGCAAACAGGATGCGTCGCGGGCGCATACACCGGCGCTCCGAGGGACAGGCCCCTACGGACGACCCGGATCCGGGCGAGGGGCCGGGCCCGCTCCACCGGACCCGGCCCCTCCCTTCCCGCATCCCCCCACAGGAGTGGCCCGGAGAGCCAGAGTGCCGTCAGCGCGGGCCGCGGGTCTTGGAGATATCCGCACCGCCGGCGCGGCCCCGGTGGCGCAGGACCAGGCTCGTCGCCTCCCCGGCGAGCCGGTCCGTGGCCGGTGGCCCGCCCGGATCGGCGCGAAGGCCCCGCGCGAGGGCGAACTGGCGGGGCGTGCAACCGGTCATCGCCTTGAACTCCCCGCTCAGGTGCGCCTGGTCGTAGTAGCCGCAGGCGGCGGCGGTCTCGGCCTGTGTGCTGCCCGCGCACAGCAGCCGCCGGGCCCGTTGCAGTCGCAGCACCCGCGAGGCAGCCTTCGGGCTCAGCCCGATCTGCTCCCGGAAGCGGTTCTCCAGGTGCCGTACGCTCCAGCCGACCTGCTCGGCGATCTGCCCGACGGGCGCGGTGCCACCGCTGTGCGCCAGCGCGTACCAGGCACGCACCGTGCCGTCGGCGCAGCGCGGCCCCGACTCCAGCCAGCGGCCCAGGGTCTCGTCGACGAGCTGGAAACGGGCCCGCCATGATGCCGACCTGCCGAGCGCGTGCGCGAGTTCACCGACCGCTTCGTGCGGCAGTGCGTCCAGGGCGTCCGGGTGCAGCCGCGCTCCCGTCAGCTCGTGCAGGCCCGTGCGGAAGAGGGTGAACGCGGCCCACGGGCGCAACAGCACCTCGACACCGGCGAGCTTCCCGTCGTGCTCACCGAGGACCGGCGTGGTCGACAGCCCCGACAGGACCGAGGACAGCTCGATGGTGCCCAGCCCCGCTGGGCGGGCGGCGCCGTCCCCGCCGACGCCCACCCAGCCGCCCGTCGCCTCCGTGATGCGCACCGCCCCCTGGAAGCCGAGCATCAGCGTCACCGCGCCGATCGGCGCCTCCAGGCGGGCGCGCGGCCCGGGGAAGGCGAGACGGAAACCGCGGTAGCCGAGGACGCCGGGGCGCAGCCGGGGGTGCGGGCGCGCGGACGCCGTCTCCCAGGTGCCGTGCGGGCAGCGGGCGGGGCGGACGGCCGGCCGTGAGGAACTCGGGGCGCGAGAACTCATCCACCGATACTGCTGCACACCGCACGGCCCGAGATAGCCCCGTGCACCGCTTCACGCGCCGCGATTCGTCCCGCATGTGTCTGTCCCACATGTGTCTATGGGGAGACAGAAACGACAGACACAGTGTCGGGCCCGCCTCCCGGGCGGGCATGGTGGGATGTGCCCGTGGCCGCGACGGCGGACGGGCCGTCGGCGGTCGCGCCGCCGCCACCTCTGAGACGTACGTGAAGCAGCAGCGGACGCGTTCCACGCTGGAGACACAACAGGAGTCGCCCCTATGTCTGACACGAAGTTGGTCCACCACTGGATCGGCGGCAAGACCGTCGAGGGCGTATCGGGCGACCACGGCCCGGTGACCGACCCCGCGACCGGCGCCGTCACCACGCACGTCGACTTCGCGAACGCCGCGGAGGTGGACGCCGCGGTCGCCGCCGCCAAGGAGGCCTACGCGAGCTGGGGCACCTCCTCGCTCGCCAGGCGCACCGAGATCCTCTTCCGGTTCCGCGCGCTGCTCGACGCCGAGCGGGACGCCATCGCCGAGCTGATCACCGCCGAACACGGCAAGGTGCACTCCGACGCGCTCGGCGAGGTCGCCCGGGGCCTGGAGATCGTCGACCTCGCCTGCGGCATCAACGTGCAGCTCAAGGGCGAGCTGTCGACGCAGGTCGCGAGCCGCGTGGACGTGGCGTCGATCCGGCAGCCGCTCGGTGTCGTCGCGGGCATCACGCCGTTCAACTTCCCGGCGATGGTGCCGATGTGGATGTTCCCGCTCGCCATCGCGTGCGGCAACACCTTCGTCCTGAAGCCGTCGGAGAAGGACCCGTCGGCCTCGATGAAGCTCGCCGAACTGCTTTCGCGGGCGGGCCTGCCCGACGGCGTCTTCAACGTCGTCCACGGCGACAAGGCCGCCGTCGACCGCCTCCTGGAGCACCCGGACGTCGCGGCGGTCTCCTTCGTCGGCTCGACCCCGATCGCCCGCCACATCCACACCACCGCCTCCGCCCACGGCAAGCGCGTCCAGGCGCTCGGCGGGGCCAAGAACCACATGCTGGTGCTGCCCGACGCCGACCTCGACGCGGCGGCCGACGCGGCCGTCTCGGCGGCGTACGGCTCGGCCGGTGAGCGCTGCATGGCCATCTCGGCGGTCGTCGCCGTGGGCGCGGTCGGCGACGAGCTGGTCGCCAAGATCAAGGAGCGCGCCGAGAAGATCAAGATCGGTCCGGGCAACGACCCGGCGTCCGAGATGGGCCCGCTCATCACGGCCGCCCACCGCGACAAGGTGGCCTCCTACGTCGCGGGCGCGGCGGCCGAGGGCTGCGAGGTCGTCCTCGACGGCACCGGCTACACCGTCGAGGGCCACGAGAACGGCCACTGGATCGGCCTCTCGCTGCTCGACCACGTCCCGACGTCGGCGAAGGCGTACCAGGACGAGATCTTCGGCCCGGTCCTGTGCGTGCTGCGCGCGCAGACGTACGAGGAGGGCCTCGCGCTGATCAACGCCTCGCCCTTCGGCAACGGCACCGCGATCTTCACCCGCGACGGCGGCGCCGCCCGCCGCTTCCAACTGGAGGTCGAGGCGGGCATGGTCGGCGTCAACGTCCCGATCCCGGTCCCCGTCGGCTACCACTCCTTCGGCGGCTGGAAGGACAGCCTCTTCGGCGACCACCACATCTACGGCAACGACGGCACGCACTTCTACACCCGCGGCAAGGTCGTCACCACCCGCTGGCCCGACCCGGCCGACGCCCCGGCCGGGGTCGACCTGGGCTTCCCGCGCAACCACTGACCCGCGCCGCTCCCGTGCCCCGGTCCGCCGCTCCCGGCGGGCCGGGGCACTCGCGCGCTGTCCGGAGTGCGGACAGATTCCGGCGAAGTTCGGGGACCGGGCTGCGGTTCCCGTACGTAGGGGATGAATGGGGCGGTGCAGGCTGGGCGGCGCATTGACCTTGCTTAACAAGGTCAACTAGCAGGTTCGGGGAACTGAACTCGGCCAACTTTGCGAACAGCTAAAGAAGTGCGGGCAGTTGGCCAAGGTGTCGAGTGCGAAATCCGCAGGGAAACGGGCGTTGACGTTCCGGATACCGGCGGGGTTCGATGACGCGCCGGGAGCGGCCGTACCACCCCTCACCACAGCCCATGGAGGCGATAGCGCTCCCGCCCGAGCCACTGCCGCACACGTCGATCGGAACCGCTCCATGACCGACACGCTTCGCCCCACCGCCGCCGTCCCCCCGGTGGTGGAGGTCCTGCCGGACACGGCACCCGAAGGTTCTCCCCAGAAGCTCAAGCGTTCCATCGGTGTCGTCGGCGGCACCCTGCTCACGCTGTCGTGCGTGACGCCCGCCTCCACCCTCTTCGTCGTCGTCCCCGACCTGTTCGGCTCACTCGGCACCGCCACCGCCCTCACCATCGCGATCGGCTCACTGCTCTGTATCGGCGTGGCGTTCTGCTACTCGGAGCTGGGCACCCTCATCCCCAGCGCGGGCGGCGAGTACGCCATGGTCTCCACGCTCGCGGGACGCCTCGCCGGCTGGCTGGTCTTCGTCCTCTCCCTGCTCGTCGTGATGATCGTGCCGCCCGTCATCGCCATGGGCACGGCCGACTACCTCGCGCCGCTCGTCCACCTCGACCCCTCGGTCGCGGGCGCCGGCGTCATGCTGCTCGCCACCCTCGCCGGCCTCCTCGATCTGCGCGCCAACGCGTGGATCACCGGCGTCTTCCTCGTCCTGGAGGTGATCGCGGCCGCGGTCGTCGCGGTCCTCGGCTTCTCGCACGCCGAGCGCGGCGCGGGCGCGCTGGTCTCCATGCAGGTGGCGGGCGGCCACGGCCACACGGACACCGTGACGGCGATGCTGGTCGTCTCCGGCCTGGCGATCGCCCTCTTCGTCACCCAGGGCTTCTCCACCGCCGTCTACCTCTCCGAGGAACTGGAGAACCCCCGCACCTCGGTCTCCCGCACGGTCCTCGCCACCCTCGCCATCTCCACGGTGATCATCCTCGTCCCGGTCGTGGCGATCACGATGGGCGCGGCGGACCTCACTGCCCTCACCTCGGGCGACATCGGCGCCATGGTCGAGGCCTGGTCGAACTCGGCCGTCGGCACCTTCGTCTCCCTCTGCGTCGCCCTCGCCATCATCAACGCGGGCATCGTCATGGTCATCCAGAACTCCCGCGTCCTGTTCGCCTCGGCCCGCGACAAGGCGTGGCCGTCACCGGTCAACCGGGGCCTGTCCCGGCTCGGCCGGTTCGGCTCCCCCTGGGTCGCCACCCTCGTCGTGGGCGTACCGGGCGCGGCCCTGTGCTTCGTCAACCTCGACACCCTGTACGGCGTGACGGGCGTCTCCGTCACCGGCATGTACGTCCTCGTCGCCGTCGCCGCCCTCCTCGCCCGCCGCGGCGCGCACCGCGACCGGGCCGCGTGGCGCATGCCGCTGTGGCCCGCGGTGCCGGTGCTCCTGATCGTGGTCCTGGTGTACGTGCTCAGTCAGCAGGAGGTGTCGTACCTGCTGTGGACGGGCGGGATCACGGCGGCGGCGACGGTGTACTGGGCGCTCTACCTGCGACCGCACCCGAAGGCACGCTGGGTGATCTCGATCCCCGAATGACCCTGCGCGCCCGGCAGCGTCGTACCACGCCCGCGGTACACGGCGGCCGGACTGTACTACCCGAGGAGGTCGGAGGGTTCCGACCGGGGGGTGCGGTGACTGTCGGTGGCGGCGCATACCGTTGACGCATGGATCTACGCATCGGCGCATGGCGCGAGCGAGTACGCGGGAAGCCGCGGCGGTGGGCCGCCGTCGCGGCGGCCCTTGTGGTGCTCGCGGGGGCGGGGACCTGGTCCGTCGCCGCGGCCACGTCCTCCGGGGGCGGGACGGCCGTGCACCGGCAGGACCGGACGCTGCCGATGGGCGGCGGCGTCCGCATCAAGACCTCCTACTTCACCTCGGGCGACACGCGTCACAAGCGGCCCGCGGTCCTCATCGCCCACGGCTTCGGCGGCAGCAAGGCCGACGTGCGGGGCGAGGCGGAGAAGCTGGCCCGGCACGGGTACGCGGTGCTGACGTGGTCGGCGCGCGGCTTCGGCGGCTCCACGGGCAAGATCGGGCTCAACGACCGTGACGGCGAGGTCGCCGACGTCTCCCGGCTGATCGACTGGCTGGCGGACCGCCCCGAGGTACGGCTCGACAAGGCGGGTGACCCGCGCGTGGGTGTCACCGGCGCCTCGTACGGCGGCGCGGTGTCGCTGCTGTCCGCCGCCCACGACCAGCGGATCGACGCGATCGCCCCGCACATCACGTACTGGAACCTGGCGGACGCCCTGTTCCCCGACGGCGTCCTCAAGAAGCTGTGGACCGGCATCTTCTTCACCACCGGGTCGGCGGAGATCGGCGCGCGCACCAGCGAGGCAGGGCTGCACTGCGGCCGCTTCGAGGCGGCACTGTGCGCCATGTACCAGCGGGTCGCCGTCGCCGGGCAGCCCGACGCGAGGGCCCGCGAACTCCTTGAGGAGCGCAGCCCGTCCGCCGTCGGCGACCGCATCAAGGTGCCCACCCTCATCTCGCAGGGGCAGACCGACTCCCTCTTCCCCCTGGACCAGTCCGACGCGATGGCCCGCCGTATCAAGGCCAACGGCGCGCCCGTCGACGTCGACTGGATCGCGGGCGGCCACGACGGCGGCGACATGGAGTCGGACCGCACCGAGCACCGGGTGACCACCTGGTTCGACCGGTACCTGAAGGACGAGGACGTCGACACCGGGCCCGCGTTCCGCGTGACCCGCACCGGCGGCGTCGACTCCACGGACGGCGCGGCCACGATGCGCGGCGCGAGCGGCGACCGCTACCCGGGGCTGCGCGGCGAGAAGCGGGTCCGCGTGCCGCTGAAGTCCGCGACCGAGACGTTCCAGAACCCGCCGGGCGGCTCCCCGCCGTCGATCTCCTCGGTCCCCGGCCTGGGCGGCGCCTCCTCGCTGTCGTCGTCCCTCGGCGCCGGTCTCTCGCTCGACTTCCCCGGCCAGTTCGCCCGGTTCGAGTCGGCGCCGCTGGAAAGGTCCGTGCGGATCACCGGCTCCCCGACGGCCACCGCCCACGTGCGGTCCTCCACCGGCACCGCCGTCCTCTTCGCCAAGATGTACGACGCCGGGCCCGGCGGGACACGCCAGGTACTGCCCTCCCAACTCGTCACGCCGCTACGGGTGACCGGGGCGGGCGGAGCAGGCAAGGACGTCACCTTCACCCTGCCTGCCATCGACCACCAGGTGCAAAAGGGCCACACCCTGCGCCTCGTACTGTCCGCGACGGACCTCGGCTACGCGTCCCCGGCGCGGGCCGCGACGTACCGGGTGTCGGTCGACGGCGCTCTCACCCTGCCGACCGCGCCCGGCGTCGAGACCGCGGCCACACCGCTGCCCGCCTGGGTGTGGTGGCTGCCGATCGGCGCGGCCGTCCTCGCGGCGGCGCTGCTGCTGACGTCCCGCAGGCGGACCTCGGCGCCCGCCCCGGACCCGGCCCTCGCCGAAGTCCCGCTCCTGATAACCGGCTTGAGCAAGCGCTACGCCGGGTCGCACGACCGGTACGCGGTCCGCGACCTGTCCCTGCGGGTCGACAAGGGCCAGGTCCTCGGCCTGCTCGGGCCCAACGGGGCGGGCAAGACGACGACCCTGCGCATGCTCATGGGACTCATCGGCCCTGATGAGGGCGAGATCCGCGTCTTCGGCCACGCGATCCGTCCCGGCGCCCCGGTGCTGTCCCGGGTCGGCGCCTTCGTCGAGGGCGCCGGTTTCCTGCCGCACCTGTCGGGCCGGGAGAACCTGGAGCTGTACTGGCGTGCCACCGGCCGCCCGCCCGGTGACGCGCACCTGGAGGAGGCGCTGGAGATCGCCGGGCTCGGCGACGCGCTGGCCCGCGCCGTGCGCACCTACTCGCAGGGCATGCGCCAGCGGCTCGCCATCGCCCAGGCCATGCTCGGCCTGCCGGACCTGCTCATCCTGGACGAGCCGACCAACGGCCTCGACCCGCCCCAGATCCGGGAGATGCGCGAGGTGATGATCCGGTACGCGCGCGGTGGCCGCACCGTCATCGTCTCCAGCCACCTGCTGGCCGAGGTCGAGCAGTCCTGCACCCACCTCGTCGTGATGGACCGGGGCCGCCTCGTGCGGGCCGGCCGCGTCGCGGACATCGTCGGCTCCGGCGACACCGTGCTCGTCGGCCTCGCCGGTGACGTGCCCGACCCGCTCCTGGAGAAGGTGGCCGCGCTGGACGGGGTGGAGTCGGCGGTCCGCGCGGAAGCCGGGCTCCTCATCCGGCTCGCCCCGGCACCGGCCGGTGACGGCGCCGGGCCCGACCCCGCCGCGCACCTGCTGACCGAGCTGGTGCGGCTCGACGTACCGGTGACGTCGTTCGGCCCGCACCGACGACTCGAGGACGCGTTCCTGACGCTGATCGGAGGTTCCGCGTGAGCGGCACCGGGACGAACCCGCCCCCCTCGGCCCCCGCCCTCGTCCCGCCCGTCGCGGGACGCGCCGACGGGTACCGGCCCGGGCGGACCCTGCCCCTGCGGGTGGAGCTGGCCCGGCAGGTGAAGCGGCGGCGCACCCTCGTCATGGGCGCGGTGCTCGCGCTGCTGCCGTTCGTGCTCGTCGCGGCGTTCGCCATCGGCGGCGAGCCCGGCGGGCGCAACGGACGCACCACGCTGATGGACACGGCCACGGCGTCCGGCGCGAACTTCGCGGCGACGAGCCTGTTCGTCTCCGCCGGGTTCCTGCTCGTCATCCCCGTCGCCCTGTTCTGCGGCGACACGATCGCCTCCGAGGCGAACTGGTCGAGCCTGCGCTACCTGCTCGCCGCGCCCGTGCCCCGCGCCCGCCTCCTGTGGTCCAAGCTCGTCGTCGCGCTCGGGCTCAGCCTCGCCGCGATGGTGCTGCTGCCCGTCGTCGCGCTCGGTGTGGGCACGGTCGCGTACGGCTGGGGGCCACTGGAGATACCGACCGGCGGCGCCCTGCCCGCGGGTACGGCGACAGGGCGCCTGCTCGTCGTGATCGCGTACGTCTTCGTCTCCCAACTGGTCACCGCCGGGCTGGCGTTCTGGCTGTCGACGCGGACCGACAATCCGCTGGGCGCGGTCGGCGGGGCGGTCTTCCTCACCATCGTCGGCAATGTGCTGGACGCGGTCACCGCGCTGGGCGACTGGCGCGACTTCCTGCCCGCGCACTGGCAGTTCGCCTGGGCGGACCTGATCCAGGCGCAGCCCGAGTGGGGCGGCATGATTCAGGGGGCGGCGGTGTCGGTGGCGTACGCGGTGGTGCTGTTCGCGCTGGCGTTCCGCGGGTTCGCGCGCAAGGACGTGGTGTCGTAGCGCGAACGCTCCGGGAAGGTGGCGCCCCGGTCTCCGGAGGATCACCCACCGGTCACAACCGCCGCCCTCCGTAACCCCTTTGAGGCCGAGGCGCAACGGCCCGGGACGAACACTCCACCCGCTTCCCACGTCAGAGTCAGGAGGACATCGCCGGGGGACGTCCGCGAGCGGGAGGCTGATCATGCGAGTCGGCAGGGGCGGCAAGGGGTGCAGGGGTGACAGGGGTGACCGTGGCGGGGTCCGGTGGCGCGGCGGCGCGCCGCTCGCCGCCGCGCTCGCCGGCGGACTGCTGCTCGCGGGCTGCGCGCCGGGCGAGGGCGCGTCGGGCACGGCGAAGGACACGCGCGGCCCGGCGCCGAAGGGCCCCGCGGCGTCGGCCGCCCCGCACGGCGACCGCGACGGCGACGCGGACCACCGCTCCACGTTCGCCCTCGACGTGGACACCGCCTCCTACGGCTACGCCCGCCGCACCCTGGCCGAGGGGCGGCTGCCCGACCCGGCGACGGTGCGGCCCGAGGAGTTCGTCAACAGCTTCCGGCAGGGCTACCCGCGCCCGGCGGGCAACGGGTTCTCGGTGACCCTGGACGGCGCCCGCACCGGCGGTGACGGCTGGCGCCTGATGCGGGTGGGCCTCGCGACGGCACAGGCCCCCGCGAGCGGCGAACGCCCGCCCGCCGCGCTCACGTTCGTGGTCGACGTCTCCGGTTCGATGGGCGAGCCGGGCCGCCTCGACCTGGTCAGGACGTCCCTGGCCACCCTCACCGGACAGCTCCGCGCCGACGACTCGATCGCCCTGGTCACCTTCAGCGACGAGGCGAGGACCGTCCTGCCCATGACACGGCTCGGCGCCCCGGGGAAGGACACCCGCGACCGGGTCCGGGGCGCGATCGACACCCTCGAACCCACCGACTCCACCAACCTCGACGCGGGCATCCGCACCGGATACGCCACCGCCGTCAAGGGGGTCAGGCCCGGCGCCACCAACCGCGTCGTCCTCCTCTCCGACGCGCTCGCCAACACCGGGGAGACCACGGCCGACGCGATCCTCGAACGCGTCGCGGACGCCCGCCGCGCCCACGGCATCACCCTCTTCGGCGTCGGCGTCGGCAGCGACTACGGCGACGCCCTCATGGAGCGCCTCGCGGACCGGGGCGACGGCCACACCGCGTACGTCTCCTCACCCGCCGACGCCCGCGAGGTCTTCGGCCGGCAGTTGCCCGCCAACGTGGAACTGCGGGCACGCGACGCCAAGGCGCAGGTCACCTTCGACAAGAGGACCGTCGCCGACTTCCGGCTCCTCGGCTACCGCGACCGCCGCGTCGCCGACGACGACTTCCGCGACGACCGCGTCGACGGCGGCGAGATCGGCCCCGGCCACACCGTGACGGCGCTCTATGCGGTCAAACTCCGCGAGGCCGCCGAAGGCGCGGGAGACCGGGTGGCGACGGCGACGGTCCGCTGGCTCGACCCGCAGAGCTGCGCGCCCCGCGAACAGTCCGGCACGATCGCGGCATCGGCGCTGGCCCGCCCCCTGTGGTCCGACGCGACACCGCCCCGGCTGCGGGTGTCGGCGGTGGCGGCGTACCTCGCCCACCGCCTGGGCGACGGCTCGGACGAACCGTTCCCGGCAGAACCGTCCCTCACCCGACTCGCCGCGCACGCACGGCAGTTGCGGTCGGACACGGAGGACGCGGACGTACGGGCCCTGGCGGACGCCGTGCGCGAGGCGGCCGGGCTGAGCGGGAGCCGGTAGGGAGCGGCAGGACGCGGCACGGCCGCGCTTTCGCGGCCCGGCGTGACGCGCCCTACCGTGGAGCGATGACCGACATGGCGACGCACGTCCGCACCTGGCACGTCAGCGCGAGCGGCGGTGGCCACGAGACGGCCTGGATCGCACTCGGCGCGGACGGCCTCCGCGCCCACGGCCGGGCCATGGGCCTCACGCCGGGCCCGTACTGGGTCACGTACGCACTGGAGACGGGTGAGGACCTCGCGACCCGGCGCCTGCGGGTGAGCGTCGAGGACGCGGACGGCGCCCGGGAGTTGGATCTGCGGCGCGACGAGGTGGGGCGGTGGACAGCGGACGGCCGGGAGCTGCCGGGACTCGCCGGGGCCCTCGACTGCGACCTCGGGCTGTGCCCCCTGACGAACACCATGCCGGTGCGCCGCCACGGGCTCCATCTCGGGCCGGGCGAGCGCACGTTCCTGATGGCCTGGGTCGCGGTCCCGGCCCTCACGGTCGAGCCGTCCCGGCAGACCTACACCCACCTGGGGCGCACGCCGCACGGGGCACGCGTCCGGTACGCGTCCGGGGACTTCCGGGCCGATGTGGGGTTCGACGAGGACGGACTGGTCCTCGACTACCCCGGACTGGCCCGCGCCCTGTGACGCGGGCCGGTCCGGCGCCGGTTCACCGGATCTGGCGCCCCGAGATCGCGCGCGCGATGACGAGCCGCTGGATCTCGCTCGTGCCCTCGAAGATGGTGTAGATCTTGGCGTCCCGGTACATCCGCTCCACCGGGTGCTCCCTGCTGTACCCGGCGCCGCCGAGGACCTGGATCGCCTTCTCGCTCGCGGCGACGGCGAGTTCACCGGCGCGCAGTTTCGACATGGAGCCCTGCCCGGCGTCGAAGACCTTGTCGTTGCGGGCCATCCACGACGCCTGCCAGATCAGCAGCCGGCACGCCTCGATCTCGGTGCGCAGATCGGCCAGGGCGAAGGCGATCGCCTGGTTCTCGATGATGGGGCGGCCGAACGCCTCCCGGTCGCCCGCGTACTCCAGGGCGTACTCGTAGGCGGCGCGCGCGATCCCGAGCGCCTGCGCGCCCACCGTCGGCCGGCTCACCTCGAACGTGGACATCGCGGCCTGGCTCCGGCCGCCGGAGCCCCGGGTGCCCTCGCGGGCGCGGGCGAGGCGCGCGTCCAGCTTCTCCTTGCCGCCCAGCAGGCAGTGGCCCGGCACGCGTACGTCGTCGAGGAAGACGTCCGCCGTGTGCGAGGCCCGCAGCCCCAGCTTCCGTATCTTCTTGCCGCCTTCCAGGCCCGGTGTGCCGGGCGGCACGATGAACGCGGCCTGGCCGCGCGAGCCGAGGCCGGGGTCCACGGACGCCACGACGACATGCACGTGTGCGATGCCGCCGTTGGTGATCCACGCCTTCTGGCCGCTGAGCACCCATTCGTCCTTGGCCTCGTCGTAGCGGGCCCGCGTCCGCATCGCCGCGACGTCGGAACCGGCCTGCGGCTCGGAGACGCAGAACGCCGCGACCTTGGGGTCGTCCTCGTCGCCGAAGCACTGCGGCACCCACTCGGCCAACTGGTCGGGCGTGCCGGACGAGAAGATCCCGGCGACCGCGAGCGAGGTGCCGAACAGTGCCATGCCGATGCCCGCGTCGCCCCAGAACAGCTCCTCGTTGGCGATCTGGAGCGAGATCCCGCTGGGGTCGCCGAAGAGTTCCGCCAGCGACTCGAACCCGTAGAGGCCGATCTTCGCGGCCTCCCGGATCACGGGCCAGGGCGTCTCCTCGCGCTCGTCCCACTCGGCGGCGGCGGGCCGCACCACGTCGGCCGCGAACCCGTGCACCCAGTCGCGCAGATCCCGCTGGTCCTGGTCCAGTTCGAGAGAGAAAGCCATGGTGTCGCCGCCCTCACGCCTTCGGGATGTCGAAGTAGCGGGTCAGGCCCGCCGCGAGCGCGACATCACCCGCGATCTTGACCTTGCGCATCATGAACATCGTGACGGGCGAGGAGTTGCCCGAGACCAGCTTGAGGAAGTCCGCGTCGCCCATGACGAGCGTGGTGCGCGGCTCCGCCTCCGACCGGCCCTCGGTGACCGCGCACGTGCCGCCGGCGATCCTCGTCTCGTAGACCGCGTCGGGGGTTTCGCCCCGGCCGGTGACCTTCCAGCGGATGAGCGCCTCCAGGGATCCGGCGACCTCGGGCTTGAACTGCCGCTCCATGCGCCCGAAGACCTCTTTCAGGATGCGGGTGCGCAGGGTGGTGTCCTCCGCGATCTCGTTGATCTCCTTCGCGGACAGACCCTTCACGATCCGGGCGAACTCCTCGGGGGTGACGCTCGCGAAGTCGAGGGCCGCGATGTCGTCGGCACCGCTCATGGGAACTCTCCTAGGTCCTTACCGGATAGTAAGATTACTGATTGGTAAGGTTACGGCGACGTAGGTAGGCTGACAAGAGTGACGGGGACACCAGGAGCGGCTCAAGGGCGCACGGCGGCGCGGCGCAAGCGCGTACCGCGCCCGGAGCGCGAGCAGCAGATCATCGACGTGGCCGTACGCGTCTTCGCCAAGCGCGGCTACCACGCCGCCTCCGTCGACGAGATCGCCGAACTCGCCGGGATCTCCAAACCGATGGTCTACCTCTACCTGGAGTCCAAGGAAGGCCTCTTCCTCGCCTGCCTGCGCCGCGAGGCGAAGCGGCTCGTCGCGGCCTTCCAGGAGGCGGCGCGCGGCGCGGGCACCGCCCCCGAACTGCGGCTCTACGGCGGCCTCTCGGCGTTCTTCGCGTTCGTCGCCGAGCACCGCGACAGTTGGGTCGTGCTGCACCGCCAGGCCAGCGAGCTGAGCGAGGCGATCGCCACCGCCGTCGCGGAGGCCAGGCGCGCGGTCATGGCCGAGGTCGCCGGGCTCGTCAGGGACGGCATCACGGACAGCGGCAGGGGCGGCAGACTCGGCGCCGAGGACGCCGACTTCGTCGCGCACGCGCTGGTCGGCGCGGCCGACTCGCTCACCGACTGGATGGAGCGCAACCCCGGCCAGGGGCCTGAGGGCATCGCCCTGCGCCTGATGAACATGGTGTGGGTGGGCATGCGCGACGTCCTCGACGGCGAGGCGTGGCTGCCCGAGACATGAGCGCGGCCCCCGGCGGCCGATCTCGTACCGCCCATTGAATTTTTCTTACGCATGAGTAAGTTGACTCCTGAGTAAGTAAGCACGCACCGACCGCCAGCCGCCGCGCGACCGGGAGCCGTCATGGGCGTACGCAGAGATCTGAAGCGAGCCAGGAACCGCGCCGACCTGGCCGAACGCGGCAGACCCGAACTCGTCAGGGACGACCGGGGCGTGGTCCGCGAGGCCCGCACCCCGCCGCTCGCCGCGCCCCCATCGGACGGCTCCACGCCCGCCGACATCCCGTACGTGAACGCCGCGGAGGCCCCGGACACCGTCGTCGTACGACGCAAGGAGCCCGCGGCGCCGGGGGAGTGGCGGCCGGTCACCGCCGCCGCGTTCGCCCGCGAGGTGACCGCCGTCGCCAAGGGGCTGATCGCCGCGGGACTCGAACCGGGCGGGCGCGTCGCCCTGATGTCGCGCACACGCTACGAGTGGCAGGTCCTCGACTTCGCGATCTGGGCGGCCGGCGGCCAGACCGTACCGGTCTACGCGACCTCCGCGCCCGAGCAGATCGAGTGGATCGTACGGGACTCCGGCGCCCGCACCCTGATCGTGGAGACCCCCGAGAACGCGGTCGCCGCCGAGACCGCGCTGGCCGCCCTGCCCGACACCGAACGACCCCGCCTCTGGCAGCTCGACGAGGACGCCGTACCCCGACTCGCCGCCCTGGGGCGGGACATCGAGGACGACGAGGTCACCAAGCGCCGCGCCGCCCTCACCCCCGACACCGTCGCGACGATCTGCTACACCTCCGGCACCACCGGCCGCCCCAAGGGCTGCGTCCTCACCCACGGCAACCTGTACGCGGAAGCCGCGAACACCGTCGAACTGCTGCACCCCCTCTTCAAGGCCGTCAGCGGACAGGCCGCCTCCACCCTGCTCTTCCTGCCGCTCGCGCACATCCTCGGCCGCACGATTCAGGTGGCGTGCCTGCTCGCCCGCATCGAACTCGGCCACTGCCCGAGCATCAAACCGGCCGAACTGCGCCCCGAACTGCGCTCGTTCCGGCCCACGTTCGTGGTCGGTGTGCCCTACCTCTTCGAGAAGATCCACGACACCGGCCGGGCCACCGCGGAGAAGATCGGACGCGGCGCGTCGTTCGACCGCGCCGACCGGATCGCGGTCACGTACGGCGAACGCGACCTGGCGAGACTCCTCGAAGGCAAGAAGGGCCCCGGCCCCGCACTCACCCTCGCCACCCGCCTCTACGACCTGCTCGTCTACCGCCGCGTCCGCAAAGAGCTGGGGGGCCGCCTCCGCTACGCGATCAGCGGCGGCTCCCCCCTCGACCGCGCCCTCAGCCTGTTCTTCTACACCGCCGGAATCGTCATCTACGAGGGCTACGGCCTGACCGAGACGTCGGCCGCCGCCACCATCACCCCGCCGCTGCGCCCCCGGCCGGGCACCGTCGGCCTGCCGGTCCCCGGCACCACGGTACGGATCGCCGACGACGGCGAAGTGCTCGTCAAGGGCCCGATCGTCTTCGGCGCGTACTGGCGCAACCCGGCGGCGACCGATGAAGTCCTCGACGCGGACGGCTGGTTCGCCACCGGAGACCTCGGCGCCCTCGATGACGACGGCTACCTCACGATCACCGGCCGCAAGAAGGACATCCTCGTCACCAGCGGCGGCAAGAACGTCTCGCCCGCCGTCCTGGAGGACCGGCTCCGCAGCCGTTCGCCGGTCGGCCAGTGCATCGTCGTCGGCGACAACCGGTCCTACGTCGCCGCCCTCATCACCCTCGAACCGGAGTCCGTCGCGCACTGGCTGAGCGTGCGCAAGCTGCCCGCGGACACCCCGATGTCCGAGGTGATCCGCGACCCGCGCATGATCGAGGCCGTCCAGAAGGCCGTCGACTACGCCAACGAGGCCGTCTCGCGCGCCGAGTCCATCCGGAAGTTCTCGCTGGTGGAGGGCGAGTTCACGGAGGACAACGGGCTGCTCACCCCCTCCCTGAAGATCAAACGCAAGGAGGTCATGGCGGCGTACGAGAGGGAGATCGAGGAGCTGTACGGCTCCTGAGGCACGGAGGGCACGGAGGGCACGGAGGGCGCGGAGCGAGAGCCGGCCTCAGCGCTTGTTCTTACCGCTGCTCTTGCTCCTGTTGTCGAACCGGGAGCGCGACCAGACGTAGCCGACCAGGGCGATCCCCGCACACCAGGCGAGCGAGACGACGCCGCTGCTGCCGATCGCCGTACCGGTCAGCAGCCCGCGCAGCGTCTCCGTCATCGGGGTGAACGGCTGGTACTCGGCGAACCGGCGCAGCCCCGGCGACATCGACTCGGCCGGTACGAACGCCGACCCCAGGAAGGGCAGGAACTGCACCAGCAGCGGCTTGTTGCTCGCGGACTCGACCGTCTTGGAGATCAGCCCGAGCGCCGCCGACAGCCAGGCCACCGCGAACGCGATGGCCGCGAGCAGCCCGGCCGCGGCCAGCCACTCCAGCGGGGTCGCCCCGGACCGGAAGCCGACGGCGAGCGCGACGCCCACGACCAGGACCATGCAGAGCATCGTCTGTACGACGCTGCCGACGACGTGCCCGGTCATGAACGACGAACGCGTGATGTTCATGGTGCGGAAGCGATTGATGATGCCCTCGGTCATGTCGGAGCAGACCGCGATGGACGTCGACATCGAACCGGCGGCCACCCCCATGACGATGATGCCGGGCGTCAGATAGTTCACATAGGCGTCGTGCACATAGGGGTCCCGACCGTCACCGCCACTGGCGCCGCTCCCTCCGATACCGGCGCCGATCGTGTCACCGAAGGCGTACACGAACAGCAGCAGCATCAGAATCGGCATCATGGCGCTGCCGAACCCCACGGCCGGGTAGCGGATCGCGTGCTTCAGGTTCCGCCGCAGCATCGTCGCCGAGTCGTGGACGGCGTAGGTCAGGGTGCTCATCGCAGGGTCTCCTCGATGTGGAGGGCGGGACGTTCGCCGGTGCCGGTGCCGGTGCCGGTGCCGGTGCCGGTCTCGGCCTCGTCCTCGGTCCCGGTGGTTCCGCCGCCGGTCAGGGCGAGGAACACGTCGTCGAGGTCGGGGGTGTGTACGGAGAGGTCGGCGGCGCGGACACCGGAGGCGTCGAGCCGGTCGAGCACGGTGCGCAGCGCGTCGAGGCCACCGTCGCCCGCCACGCGCAGGGCGAGTTCCTCCTCGTCGCGGGCGGCTCCGGGGAACGCGCCCGACGCCCGCTCGAAGGCGTCCTGATCCGTGAACCGCAGCCGTACGTGGCTGCCCGGGATCTGCGCCTTGAGCTCGTCGGAGCTGCCCTCGGCGACGATCCGCCCGCCGTCGAGGACGGCGATCCGGTCGGCCAACTGGTCGGCCTCCTCCAGGTACTGGGTGGTGAGGAAGACGGTGACGCCGTCGGCCACCAGGGAGCGCACGATGGCCCACATGGTGCGGCGGCTGCGCGGGTCGAGCCCGGTCGTCGGCTCGTCGAGGAAGATCACGCGCGGGTCGCCGACCAGCGTCATGGCGAGGTCGAGCCGGCGCCGCATGCCACCGGAGAAGGTGGCGGCGCGGTGGTGGGCGACCTCCGCGATGTCGAACCGCTCCAGCAGATCCCGGGCCCGCCGACGCCCCTCGCGCTTGCCGAGTCGCAGCAGGTCGGCCATGAGGAGGAGGTTCTCCTCGGCGGTCAGCAGGTCGTCCAGCGCGGCGAACTGCCCGGTGACACCGATCGCTGCGCGTACCCCGTCGGGCGAGTCGTCGACATCGTGCCCGGCGACCTGGGCGCGCCCGCCGTCAGCCGGGACGAGCGTCGACAGGATCTGCACGGTGGTGGTCTTCCCGGCACCGTTCGGCCCGAGCAGGGCGAAGACGGATCCGGCGGGGATGCGCAGGTCGATGCCGTCGAGGACGGTCTTGTCCCCGTACGACTTGCGCAGCCCGACGGCGGAGACGGCGAGACGCGGCCCACCGGAGGCTCGTCTGGACGTGGGCATGACAGATGAAGGCATGGAGTTCCTTGAGGAGGCGAGGTGAGGTCTTCGGGGGCCCGAAGTGCGGGCGTTCGAGCGGGGTCTCAGACGCGGGCGCGGGCGCGGCGGATGTCGATGTTGCCGTAGCGGGTACGGGCGCGGACCTCGACGGTCTCCTCCGCCGTGGCCGGACTCATGGACTCGGCGAGCGCGTTGTGCACGCGGCCCGCGCCCGAACTGACGTCGAGCCAGGCGGCCGTACCTTCGCGGACGCCGATCTCGATGGCGCCGTACCCGGTCTCCAACTGGGCGGTGCCGCGCGCGACGCGGGCGATCCGCACCGTTCCGTGCGCGGTGGTCGCGGCGACGGACCCCTCGGCGTGCTCGACCATGATGTCCCCGTTGGCGCCGCTGACGCGCAGGTCGCCGCTGATGTCGCCGACGAACGTGGTGCCGTGCGAGTTCTTCAGCACCGCGGTGCCCTCGACCGAGCCGAGGCGCAGACTGCCGGAGCTGGTGGTGATCTCGGCGGGCCCCTGGACGCGGTCGACGCTGATGCTGCCGTGCGAGGCGGTCAGCCGCAGCGGCCCCGTCGACTCCAGGCGCACATCGCCGGACGAGGTCTTCACCCGCACCTCACCGAGCCGGCCTTCGCCACGCACCTCGGTCCAGGCGCCGGTCGCCTCCACCTCGGATCCGGTGGGCAGGTGGACGACGATGTCGACGATGCCGGTGCGGCCGAAAAGGTGGCGCTGCTTGGGGGTCCTGATGTGCAGGGTGCCGCCCGCTCGCGACACCTGGGTCTGCTCGGAGATCCGAACGTCGGCGTCCTTCTTCGGGTCGCGCGGGGCCACGTCGACAACGGTGTCGGCGCGCTTGCCCGCGACGAACCGGATCGATCCGGCCTCCACGTGCGCCGCGACCTTAAGGGCCTCCGGGTAGTCCTTCGGGAAGTCGAAAGTAGGCATGGCAGGCCGTCCCGTCCTCGTGTGGGGGCTGCGGGCGTGAACGCCGCGCTGCGGTGACGTCATAGTGGCACCATAATGGCACCACGCGCAACCGTCGCGGTAAGGGCGTGGCGGGTTCCGCGTGGCAGCGCACAGCCCCATGTCCGCTGTGAATTCATGGGGGATAGCTGGCCACCCGCAGGTCAGGCGGTACGCCTCGGGAGGGCGGCACGACATAGCCTGGCATCATCCGGCATCACCTGGCGCCATTCCCAGCCGCCTAAATGGCGCTAGGTGACGCCATGCCATCCACCGCTGACGCGTCCGGCACCCAGTTCCCGTGGAACCCGACGGGGACCCGCACCGGCAGATGGACACGGGCCACCGGCTCACCGCCCACGTCCTGCGCGGCGAGTACGACGAGGTCGGTGGCGCCCCGGTCGGGGTCGAAGACGTACGTCAGGAGCCAGCCGTCGTCCTCGCCGCTTCCGCCCGCCCGCGGCACGAACACGGCCTCGCCCACATCCCCGTCGGGGTGGAAGGGATGCGTCTCGCTGCGACCGCGCTCCAGGTCGAACTTGACGATGCCGACGCCGACCTGGGACAACCCGGGCGCGGGCTCCGTCGGCGACAGCAGATGCCGCCGGGCCCGGTCACCGGCGTAGCCGCCCTCCGGTTCGAGCACCCCGTACCCGTACCGGTGGGCGCCGGTCTCCCGTCGCGGGTCGATGCGCGGGAACTCGACGGCCCGCTCGTCGAGCCCGTCCTCGCGCACGGTTGCGGCGACGAGATCGACGGTCCAGCGCACGAGGCGCGGCGGCACCTCGTCCGGGCCGTGGCTGTCGCGCGCCGCGAACAACCTGTCGTAGCGCACCAGATGCACGGTGAGCAGCCCCGGCCCGTCCTCGTAGGCGTTCATGGGATGGAAGACGAAGCACGGCTCGACCTCCAGCCACCGGATGTCCTCGGCCCGCCCGTCGCGCAGCCGCACGCCGTGCACCATGCCGGGCCCCTGGAACCAGTGGTACGCGGCCGGCTCCTCGATGTTCAGCGGATTGGGCCCGTTGCGCAGGAATCGCCCGTCGAGCCCCGCGGGTATCCGCCCGGTCACCTCCAGATCACGGGCGTCGACCTCTTCGCGCACGGGTGCGAACAACCCCCGCAGATACGGGTTGCCCGGTGTCTCCGTACGTCGTCCCTGACCGGCCATGACGGCCTCCTAGGCGGATCCGCGTGCTCCGGGGCGTGCTCAGGTCTCCCCTCCCACCATCCAGCGGAACGCGCAGGGGGTCGAGCCCCCTTACTCGCCCGGCTCGCCGTCGAGTTGGTGCTCGGCCCAGACGTAGGTCAGGGGAAGCAGCTCACGGATCGGCACGGCCCTCAACCGCCCTCCCTCGCTCAAAATGACCTCTATGTGGGGAAAGTAATCGAGCATCGCCTGCCGACACCGCCCGCACGGCGGGATGACCCCCCGGTCCCGGTCGCCCACGGCCACCATGGTGTCCAGCTCGTACGCGCCCTGGGCGGCGGCGGCACCGATGACGACGAGCTCCGCGCAGGGCCCGCCGGTGAAGTGATAGGCGTTCACCGCGGTGATGATCCGGCCGTCCCGGGCGCGGGCCGCGGCGGCCACGGTGTGATGGTCACCACGGCACCGGGTGCGGGCGACCTGTGCGGCGGCCTCGACGAGCTCCTGATCGACGGGGGACGCCGTTTCCCGGGCCTGGACACGAATGCGCTCGTTCATGATCACGGTCTCCACATGGTCAGGGGGCGCCGGAGATCACCGACAGCCCGAATGCTCCACCATGCCGCCATCTGCACCTGTACCTGTACCTGTACCTGTACCTGTACCTGCACCTGTACCTGTGCCTGTGCCTGTGCCTGTGCCTGTGCCTGTGCCTGTACCTGTACCTGTGCCTGGACCGTCCCCGCCCGCCGCCCGCCGCCCGTCGACCCCGTCACCTTCCGTCATGACACGTCACCATCAGGTCGAACTCCCCGAAAGGCGGGGGCACGCGGCGGGCCCGGATCCAGCTTCGTTGCCTTACTGGTTCCTTACGACCTGACATTTGGCGGCCCCGTGGGCGCATACTGGAAACACGATGACGAAGCCCTCCGCGCCCCGACGCCACCTGCCGACAAGCCCCTTCAACGCTCCGTCCGCCGCTCCCCCCAAGCACTTCGCCCTGGGCGACCGGGTCACGCACGACCGGTACGGCCTGGGAAGGATCATCGGCGTCGAGAACGGCGTCGCGATGCTCGTCGACTTCGGCTCCCGCCAGGCCCGCATCAGCAGCCCGTACACGCACATGGACAAACTCTGACGCTCACGCACCACGAAAGCCCCGGCCTCCTCCCGCACCCGACGGGGGAGCAGCCGGGGCTTCGTTGTGTCGGGGGGCGGGGCTCGGCCCTACGACCGGACCGAAGGTGCCACGGCGTTCGACAGCGATGACACGTGATCGGCTCGCCATGAGGTAAAGGCCGCGTCCTGCAGGGGAAAGACCTCGCGAAGGGCAAGTCTGGCGATGCGGTCACTGACTGGCCTGCATCAGGCCAGCGGCAACGAGGAGCTCATCGATGCCGCCGCCAAGGGCATCCGCTAAGCCGCGGATGCGGGCGCCAAGGTCATCAATATCTCCGAGGGCGCCACTGAAGGTTCCAAGGACCTGACGGATGCGGTCGCGTACGCACTGGGGAAGGGTTCGCTGGTGTTCGCGGCGGCGGGCAACAGTGGCAGCACGGAGAACGCGGTCGAGTACCCCGCGGCGACGCCCGGCGTCGTCGGGATCAGTGCCCTGGGCCGGGATTTCAAGCGGACGGCGGAATCCAAGTTCGGGCCCCAGGTCGATATGGCCGCCCCAGGCGACGACATGGTGGCCGCGTGTGCCGGCTCGACGCACCCTGTGCCGGGGCCATGGCACGAGCGATGCCACCGCGATCGCCTCGGCGTCGGCCGCCCTGATCTGGCCCGCCCACCCGACCCGGACGAACAACCAGGTGCTGCGCGTGATGCCGAACACGATCGGTGCCCCGGTCGACGGGCCGAAGCGTACGGACGCGATCGGCTACGGCGTCGTCCGCCCGCGCATCGCCCTGACCAACCACCCCGGCAACCCGGGCCCGGCCAGCCAGTACCCGCTGCCCGACTTCCCGGTGAAGGCATCCTCGAAGCCGTCCTCGTCTGCCGCCATCGGAGCGGGCGGCGGCAAGGACCACCAGGCGGCAGCGAAGAGCGAGGACAACTCGTCCAGCACTACGCCATGGGTAGCGGCGGGAGTCGGTGCCGTCCGTGGTCGTCGCCGGTGCTGTGGTCGGCTTCACGGCCATGCGGCGCCGCGAACGTACGGCCGGATCCGGACAGGTTGCCCACCCTCAGTCACCGTACGGACCTCCACCTACGTATGGACCGTCCAGCACGAATCCGCGAGACGAGCGCCGATCGTATTGAGCCACACCCAGATTCAGCCTGCGTGTTCGGTGCCCGTGATGAGGGTCTAGGTACAGATACTCAGGCCCGACTTTGAGTGATCGCGCGGAGGCATCAGAAAGCCAGCACTCCTAACGTCTGCAGTAGCAACGATGGTCGGGATCGAGGGCTGGGCCGAGGCGCTTCCCGGCAGGAGACCGGGTAACGGGGAGGGGAACGCGCATGGCGTGGGACGAGTGGGAGCAGCTCAAGAGCGATGCGGCCGAGCGGCATACCACCCACATGCGGCTCAACAGCGCCTCGGTCGACGGCGGCTACTCCACACCGGCCACCGGCAGCGGCGGCCCGGATCTGCTGATCACCGACACCCCGTGGACGGGTGCCGCCCGCGTCGCCAAGGAACTGCGGACCTCCACCGACACCGGCCTGACCGAGCTGAAGAAGTCGGATGACGGCGTAGGCGGCGGCACCGAGGGGTTCGACTGCACGGCCGCGCTGAAGGAGATCCAGCCGACCTGGGAAGCGCGCCTGGCAGCGGTCCGCGACGAGTGCGACCACATGGAGGGCACCCTCGGCAAGACAGGCAAGAGGTTCGGCGAGACCGACCACAAGGTCAAGGGCGACGTCGACGGCGTGCACACTGCCAACAAGCCGGGCTGGGCCAGGTGATCTGACATGCCCACCTGGCAGCAACTGCGCGACCTGAAGATCACCGAGTACGAGGATGCCGCTGACGGCTGGAACAACGTCAGCAACCGCTCGGACGCCTCCCGGGTCCGTGTGGACCAGGAGATGTCGATCCCCGTCCGCAGCACGCAGAAGGGCGAGACGCCGGATGCGGCGGTCGGCCGGCTCAACCGGCTGCGTGACAACTACCAGTACCTGCACAGCGAGTGCGGTCTGATCCGCACCACCCTGAACGCGCTCGCCACCGAGCTGGCCGCCCCGCAGCGCAAGCTGAAGCAGGCCCTGGAGGACGCGGAGTCGCTCGGCTTCACGGTCAACTCAGACGGCTCGGTCACCTACCCCAACCCTGTCCCCCTCGCCCCCGGCAACAGCACGGCCACCCCCGGCTCACAGCTCCCCTTTCTCCCCGGCAAGGGCGAGGCGCAGGGCATGGAGAACAAGGGCAAAGCCGAAGACATCGCCGAACGCATCTCCACCGCCGTCAACGACGCCACCGAGATCGACAACCGCTACGCCGGGACGCTGCGCAAACTAAAAGCTCCAGCCGGGCTGGAAGTCACCCCCGAGATGCTCGCCGACTCCGGCAAGGACATGCAGGCCGTCCAGAAAACCGCGGGCAGAGTCGTCGACAAGGGCGAGATTCCGCACGGCAAGAGCCCGGCGGAGAACAAGGGCTGGTGGGACCACCTCACCCAAGAGCAGCGTGACGAGTACATGACCCTGTACCCGGCGCAGATCGGCGCGCTCGACGGCATCCCGAGCATCGCCCGCGACACGTCGAACCGGATGGTGCTCGCGCAGACGATGGGGCAGACGCAGGTCGCCCTCGTCGACCTGCCCTCGAATCCGCCCCAGTACATCCAGGTCGGCGAACCGCCCTCATCCGTGGTGAACCCGGCATGGCAGAAGTGGCAGCCACTCCACGACAGAATGACGGGCATGCAGGCCATCCAGGCCCGCCTCGATGCGAGCGGCCTGTCCGAGAAGGACAAGCAGGGCAACACCCACACGGGATTGCCGCAGGCCTACCTCCTGGGCTTCAGCACCGAGGGCGATGGACGCGCGATCGTCGCCACCGGCAACCCCGACACCGCCGACAACACGGCGGTCTACGTGCCGGGAACCGGAGCTGGTCTCGCCAACGCCCACGGCGACATCGGGCGCATGTCCGCCCTGTGGCGCAGCGCGAATCAGCAGTCACCTTCCCAGAGCACGTCCACGATCACCTGGATCGGCTACGACGCCCCGGACGAGATTCCCAACGCCACCGTCAAGCACTATGCCGAGGATGCTGCGGGGCCTCTCAACCAGTTCATGGACGGAGTCCAGACCGCCCAGGGCGGCCCGGACACCAGCCACACCACACTCATCGGCCACAGCTACGGCTCCACCACCGTCGGCGCCGCGGCCAAGGCGGACGGCCACATCGCAGCCGACGACATCCTGGTCGCAGGCAGCCCCGGCATGCTCGTCGGCGGCGCCGACAAGCTCGACGTCGGCAGCGACCACGTGTGGGCGGAAGGGGCCCGGGATGACCCTGTCCCCGCGCTGGGCAAGAGGTTCCTCGCCGGGAGCGAGATGGGCGTCTCGACCTGGCACCACATCCCGTACAACGCGGGATACATCCAAAACATCCCTACCGACGAGGCGTTCGGCGCGCACCGTATGGCCGTCGACACCAGTGGCCACAGCGGCTACTGGGACGAAGGCTCGACTTCACTCCAGAACCAGGCGAACGTGGTGGTCGGCCGATACAACCGGGTGAAAGAGGACTGATGAACTCCGCACGTGCACGACGTCCAGGACGTGGCTTCCGACCCTGGGCCGGTGCGGCGTCCGTCGGCCTTGTCGTGTCCCTTCTCACCGCAGGATGTGCCAAGAGCGTGAACGACCACGACCACGACCCCGACTCCGGCTCCAAGTCCCCCACTCTCTCGGCCGGCTCCGGTTCCAAGCCCCCCACTCTCTCCGTCGACAAGGCCCGCGAGCAGACCAACGCCGTCTCCAGCCAGATTCTCGACCTGATCGGCATCAAGGAAGGCAAGGTCACCGAGCCTGGGCCAGGCGTCTCTACGTGCGACGAGGACCCCAAACACCTGTACAAGACCCGTCACCCGTGGTCGATCTACCAGGTGTCGTCCGAAGAGGTCCTGAAGCAGGGCTTCGAGCGTCTCCACAAGAAGCTTCCCCAGAACGGCTGGAAGGTCGTCCGATACGGCCACGACACCAGCAAAGCCAAGACCCTTGGCTTGACCGCGGACTCCACGACCAAGCGTTTCTCGATCAACGTGGAACTGCTCGTTTCCAGTCCCACGGCGGGCAAGGAGAAGGACCCGGTCCTGGCCGTCACGGTCGTCTCCGGCTGCTTCCGGGCACCGAAGGGCACGGACCTCAACACGGAGTACTAGCCGCGCTGGGGAGCTTCAGGACTTCATCCGCGCGATTCACTCCGACGCAGAGGTGCAGGCAGGCAGAGCAGTGGGGTTCTTGAGTTAGGCGGACCGGTACGAGGTTCCCGGACGGCCGTGCCCCGAAGCCGGTGACCGACGTCCGCGACGGCCCTGCTCTCGCGAACAGCCCGGACCTACCGTTCAGCGTGCGGGAAGGACAGCAGGGGGAGAAGGCGGACTTGGTGGCGAAGTGCCACATCCCGGGGGTGGGCCTGCGGGAGAAGGTCAGCATGCGCCCGGTCCCGGAAAGGCGCGAGGTACGCGTCCTTCACGAGCGGTGGGTGAATCGTTCCGCCGGCATCGCCGACGAGAGGTACGGGCGCGGTCACGCGCCTGCGGTATTCACTTACTTAGAAGGTGTCAGGGGTTGAGCGATGTATTCACCTGTGTAAACGCAGATCGCCCGCGAACGAAAGTCGGCAAAGCGCTTGCTGTCATCTCCGGGGTTCCATTGGCCGGTTACCGTCCCTCGCCGCTTCGACCTGACCCGAGAGGGCGGAGCGGGGGACACGTTCGCGGTCGCTCAGCCGAAGGTGACTTGGAACTTGTTGATCGGCATCATCCGGTCACCGTATCGGCGTGTACTGCTCACCGAAAACCCCGGCGTGACATCACCGAGTAGGTCGCGGGTTTGCGTGACCGAGGCGGTCCCACTGCGGCGGTCGCGCGAGCGCGGTACTACCGGTCGTGCAGGATCTCGGGCCGGGTTACGGGCACGATGGTGATCAGCTTGCCGAGGCCCTTGAAGTCGTCGGGGTTGGTGGTGAAGAGGGGGAGTTCCTCGGCGGCCGCGGTGGCGGCAATCATCAGGTCGGCCACGCGGCGACGGGGCTTGCGGCCCGCGGAAACGACCGCGGCGCAGATTCTGCCGTAGATGCGAGCCGCTTCCACGTCGAAAGGGATGGGGTCGAATTCGTTCTCGGCGCGCTGTAGGACGTCCATGCGGCGGGCCCGCTCGGCGTGTTCGTCGTAGTCGCTCCGCTCGGCGCCGCCGCGTACCTGATGAGGGCCTGCGGAGAGTTCCGCGAGGGTGATGGTGCTGATGGCCATCTCGGCGGGCAACTCGTCGGCGTCGATCCACTTGCGCAGGATCATGATGTCGGTGTCGAGAAGTCCCTGCTCGTACTCAACGGGCATACGGGTCGTCCAACTCCTGCTCGATGACGGCGTCCTGGTCGGCACGGAAGGCGTCCACCGAGATGTCAGGTGCGGTGCGTGACATGGCCGCGAACTCGGCACGGGGAACGAAGCGGCGACGGCGGCGGAGCGGGATCAGCTCGCCGACGCGGTGTCCGTCGCGGGTGACGGTGAACGCCTGCCCTCCCTGGACGGCGTCCATGATCTCTTTGGAGCGGGTGCGTAGATCACGCTGTGTGATCTCGGGCTGCGCTGTCATGCTGTCCACAATAGCCAGGATGTGCCACCCAGTGCCATCTGGTGGCACATCGCATCGCACTTCGCGGGTGGTCCACTGTCGGGAGCCGTTGTCGCCGCGACGTAGGGGTGTTGTGCTCACGATCACGGGCAGGCTAAGGCGCTTGCCGTCGGAGCGATGTGCATCCGGACACGAAAGAGCCCCTCACGCGTTTTCGCAGGTGAGAGGCTGTTTGCGCCCCCGGCAGGACTCGAACCTGCGGCCAAGCGCTTAGAAGGCGCCTGCTCTATCCACTGAGCTACGGGGGCCGGTGTGTGGCCGGTGGCTCGGACGGACGTGGGGGTGATCCGTGACCTTGCCGGGGACAAGGATAGGGCTCCCGGGTCCCCGTCCTTGCTGCTTCACCTCCGTGGCTCGATGTGGAGGTTCAGTGAAGCGGAACTGATAATCGCAGGTAGGTACGAATCGTGCACCGCTTTTGACGTCTCACGCCCCGGGTGTTGTGCACTCGTTATGCCTGCGCCCCCTGCCTCCCCTTCCGTCCCGCTGTGTGCTTCCTGTGTGGTATCGGGTGCCTTGTTCGGGGTCTCTTGCCTGCCGACTGGAGTCCATCTGCGCGCTTCGGCGGTCATATGCTTCAGAAAGCCGCCAAAATTGGGCATTCTTCGCATGTGGTGACCTTGGACGTACGGCCTCAGCTGCTCGACGGACTTACCGCGCTGCGCGACCGTGTCGCCGCCGCGCGCTTCCCGCTCCCCCTCGCGGGGGCTCCTCGGGCGCGCGCAGACCGCGGTGAGTTGCTCGCCCAGCTCGACGACTATCTGGTGCCCCGCCTGCGCGCCCCCGAAGCGCCGCTGCTCGCGGTCATCGGCGGCTCCACCGGGGCGGGCAAGTCGACCCTGGTGAACTCGCTCGTGGGGCGCGTGGTGAGCGAAGCGGGCGTCCTGCGGCCGACGACACGTACACCCGTGCTCGTCTGCCACCCCGACGACCATCACTGGTTCTCCGGGATGCGGGTGCTGCCCGACCTCACGCGCGTGTGGGTGCCCCGCCAGGCGGACGGCGAGGCCGACAGCGAACCGGAGGACGAGGACGACACGCTCACGCCCCTCCTGGAGGACGGGGAGCGGGCGCTGCGGGTGGAGACCGCGGGCACGCTGCCGCGCGGCCTCGCGCTGCTCGACGCGCCGGACGTCGACTCGCTCGTCGCCGAGAACCGGGTGCTCGCCGCCCGGCTGATCAGCGCCGCCGACGTATGGGTCATGGTGACCACCGCCTCCCGGTACGCCGACGCCGTGCCCTGGCATCTGCTCCGTACCGCAAAGGAGTACGACGCCTCGCTCGTGACCGTGCTCGACCGGGTGCCGCACCAGGTCCTCGCCGAGGTGTCACGCCAGTACGGCGCACTGCTCACCAAGGCGGGGCTCGGCGACGTACCCCGGTTCACCGTGCCCGAGCTGCCCGAATCGACCGGTGACGGAGGGCTGTTGCCGGCCACGGCCGTCGCCCCGTTGCGGGCCTGGCTGACCCATCGTGCCCAGGACCCGCACGCCCGCGCCCATGCCGTGACCCGCACCGCGCGCGGCGCCCTCGACTCGCTGCGGGTGCGCATGCCGGAACTGGCCGCGGCCGTCGCCGCCCAGTACTCCGCCGCGGTCCGGCTCACCGCCGCCGTCGACGAGGCGTACGACAGCGAGCACGCGCGCGTACGCAGGAGGTTGCGAGGCGGCGCGGTCCTCACCGGTGACGCCCTGAAACGGTGGCGCAGCTACCCGCTGGACTGCTCGGCGAGCGAACTGCTCGACGCGCTCGTCGAGAGCCTGGGCGCCCTCCTGCTGTGCGCGGTGACCGCCGCCGACGAGCGGATCGACGAGGCATGGCGCCGAGAGCCCGCGGGCGCCGCCCCCGAACTGGCCCGGCACGACCCCGAGCCGGAAAGCGCCGAGCACCGCATCGGGCTGGCCGTACGGCGGTGGCGGCGGGTCCTTGAGGAGTACGCCGAGGACGAAGTGCGGGCCTACGGGCCCGCGCAGGGCGCGTCGCCGCCCGACTCCGAACTCGTCGCCGCGCTCGTGGCCACCATGCTGCTCGGCGGGCGGCGCGCCAGGAACGCGGGCGAGAACCTCGCCGAACGCATCGGGGCACAAGGCGCCCTGCGGCTGCGTGAACGCGGCGGAGAGCTGCTGAACGAGTACCTGGACACCGTCCTCGACGCGGAGCGGGAGCGCCGGCTCGCACCGGTGGACGCGCTCGGCGTCGGACCCGAACCACAGGCCGAACTGATCGCGGCCCTGTCGCTGCTTCAGAAGGAGAGGTGAACGCGGTGACCACGGTCACGGACCACTCGGAACGCCTCGATCACGCCCAGCACACCGAGCACGGCGAGCGCGGCGAGCACGTTCCCGCTGCCGACCACGCCGAACAGGGCGGCCACACCGAACGCGCCGCGCCCTGGGACGACGGACTCATCGCGCGCCGCGCCGGAGGCCCACCGGGCGAGGTCCTGGAGAGGGCCCCCGCGCGCGTGGGGACGTACGACGGACAAGACGACAGGGAACTCGGGCAGCGGCTCGACGCCCTGGACGAACTCGTCGGCCTTTCCCGTACGCGGCTCGACGCGGGGACGCTCGCCGAGGCCGGGCGCGTGCTCGACGAGGCCGCCGCACGACGGCGGCTCTCCACGCGGCACACGGTCGTCGCCGTGGCCGGAGCCACCGGAAGCGGCAAGTCGACCCTGTTCAACGCACTCGCCGGGGTGGCCCTCTCGGAGACCGGACTGCGCAGGCCCACCACCTCCGCGCCGATCGCGTGCAGTTGGTCGGACGGCGCGGCGGGCCTGCTCGACCGGCTCGGCGTCCCGGGGCGCTCGCGACGGCGGCCGTTGCACCGGCAGTACGGGGAGACGACCCTCGATGGCCTCGTCCTCGTCGACCTCCCCGACCACGACTCCGCCGCGCCCGCCCACCGCGAGCAGGTCGACCGGCTCCTGGGTCTGGTCGACGCCGTCATCTGGGTCGTCGACCCCGAGAAGTACGCCGACGCCATGCTGCACGAGCGGTATCTGCGCCCCATGGCCGGGCACGCCGAGGTCATGTTCGTCGTCCTCAACCAGGTCGACCGGCTGCCCGGCGACGCCGCCGACCAGGTACTCGACGACCTGCGGCGCCTGCTCGACGAGGACGGCGTCGCGCTCGGCGAGCACGGCGAACCCGGCGCCACCGTGCTGCCCCTGTCCGCCCTGACCGGTGAAGGGGTCGGTGAACTGCGCGAGGCGCTGGGCCAGTTCACGGCCGAGCGGCGGGCCGCCGCCCGCCGGATCGCCGCCGACATCGACGCCGCCGCCGACCGCCTGCGACCCGTCTACGGCGCCGGGCGGCAGGCCGGGCTGAGCGAGGACGCCCGCGAGGAGTTCGCCGACCGGCTCGCCGACGCGGTGGGCGCCGCCGCCGCAGGTCAGGCCGCCGAACGCGCCTGGTCCCGCGGCGCCAACCGGGCGTGCGGCACGCCCTGGCTCAGGCTCTGGCGCTGGTACGAGACCCGGCGCACCCTCCCCGTGCCGGTCGCGGCCCCCGAGGAACCCGCCGACGAGGAGGCCACGGCTCGGCAGCGCGTCGAACACGCGGTGCGGGCGGTCGGGGACGCCGCCGCGACCGGGCTGCCCGCCGCATGGGGGCAGGCGGTCCGGGAGGCCGCCGCGCGCGGTGCCGAAGGGCTGCCGGAGGCGCTGGACGAGCTGGCCGTGGGCATCGACTCCCCGGTGGTGGGCACGGGCCGGGACGCCGTCGTGCCGTACGGCGGCAAGGGACGGCCACCGCGGCCCGGCTGGTGGCCGGTCGCCGTGCTCGCCCAGGTGTCGATGACGGTGCTCCAGGTGCTGGGCGTGTTGTGGCTGGTGGGCCAGTGCTTCGGTGTCGTCCCGCCGAACCTGGTCGTGCCCCTGCTGATGACACTCGCCGGGATCGTGGGCGGCCCCTGCGTGGAATGGTCCTGCCGGATCGCGGCGAGGGGACCCGCGCGACGGTACGGACAGGAGGCGGAACGGCGCCTGCGGGACGCGGCCGCCGCCTGTGGCAGGGCGCGGGTCCTGGACCCGGTCGCGGCGGAGCTGTTGCGGTACCGGGAGGTGCGGGAGCAGTACGTGCGGGTGGCCGGGTTGTCCACAACCGGCCGGTAGGACACAGGCTTCGGCGCGATCCGCGGAGCCGGGGCAGTGTGGGGGTCGCGGCTCGGGGAGGGCTCGGGCCGCGATGCGGACGGGGAGGGACGTACGACATGAACGAGACGCTGCTGACCGTGGTGGGGAACGTCGCGACGACACCGGTGTACCGGGAGCTGCCGACGGGGCCGGTGGCACGGTTCCGGCTCGCGGTGACCCCGCGCCGATTCGACGCGGTGCAGAACACGTGGGTGGACGGACACACCAACTTCTTCACGGTGTGGGCCAAGGGAACGCTCGGCTCCAATGTGCAGGGGTCGGTGTCGATCGGTGAACCGGTCATCGTGCAGGGCAGGTTGAAGGTCCGCGACGAGGAGAGGGGCGGGCAGCACTGGACGTCGGCGGACATCCAGGCGACGGCGGTCGGGCACGATCTGTCGCGCGGAACGTCGGCGTTCCGCCGGGTCGCCAACCGGAGGACGGGAAGGGAGGCGGACCCGGACGGCAGCGGGAGCGGGGGCGGAAGCGGGAGCGGTGGCTGGGGTGGCGGCGGGGGACAACAGGCACGGGACGAGCCGTCGTTCGAGATCGACCCGGACTCGACGTCCACGCCCGCGTCCAAGTCCGCGTCTCAGTCCACGTCCAAGTCCACATCCAAGTCCGCGTCCAAGTCGGCGTCCACACCGGCATCGAAGGCGGAACCGGCACCGGAGCCGGTGGGGTGAGCGGGGGCTGACGACCGGTTCCGACCAGGTGACCGAAGTGCGGCTTATCGACGCCTGCGTACCGGTGATTTGTCGATAAGCCCAGTTCGGCGGGGGTGTTGGCGATAACGATTACGAGTCGGATCGGTTGCCGGGCAACCGCTGCGGGGATCGTCACAAGCCGTTTCCCTAGGATGCCGGGCGTGGCTCTCCGGGCTTCGGGGCCCTGTGGGCCGGTTGGGCCGGTTGGGCCCGATGGGCTCCGGGAGTCGCAAGGGCTCGATCCGAGGGGCCTGACCAGGGGCTCCGAAGGACTCATTGATTTCGACGGCGGGACGCCACCCCCACGTGTCACCACGTTCCGCCTGAAGGGAATTACGTGTTTTCTGTGTTCTCACGGGCCGGGCGCCGCGGACGGCGGAGCGCCGCCCGCCTCGCCGCGGCGGCCCTGGTGTCGGCACTCGCGGCGACCGGGGTCATATCCGGCACCGGCCCCGCTTTCGCGAGCGACGGCACCAAGGAGCCGGGCGGCGCGAGCGCCACCATAGGAGGCCTGGAGACCTACGGGGCCGCCGTGATCCACGACGGCGAAGGTGACGAGCGGGTCTCCGCGGGGCTGTTCCGGATGACCGTCGACGGTGGCGGGATGCTCCAGACGTACTGCATCGACATCCACAACCCGACCCAGACGGACGCCAAGTACCAGGAGACGTCCTGGAGCGGCACGTCCCTCGGCGGCAACGCGGACGCGGGCCGGATCCGCTGGATCCTCCAGAACTCCTACCCGCAGGTCAACGATCTCGCCGCGCTCGCCCGCAAGGCCGGTGCGGGCAGTCTCACCGAGCAGGACGCCGCGGCCGGTACCCAGGTCGCCATCTGGCGCTACTCCGACAAGGCCGACGTCGAGGCGGTGAGCCCCGCCGCCGAGAAGCTCGCCGACTACCTCCAGAAGAGCGCCCGCGCCCTGGGCGAACCGGAAGCCTCGCTCTCCCTCTCCCCGGCGGCCGTCTCCGGGCGCCCGGGCGAACGCCTCGGCCCGGTCACCGTGCACACGAACGCGGACGCCGTCTCCGTGGCGCCGCCCGCCGGGGCCACCGCGGCCGGGGTGCGGGTCGTCGACAAGGACGGCAAGCCGGTCATCTCCGCGGCCGACGGCAGTCGGCTCTTCCTCGACGTGCCCGAGAGCGCGGACGCGGGCTCGGCCGAGCTGACCGTGCAGGCGTCGACGACCGTGCCGGTCGGCCGGGCCTTCGCCTCCGAGACCCGCAGCCAGACGCAGATCCTCGCGGGCTCCAGCGAGTCCACGGTCGCGGCGACCGCGACGGCGAACTGGGCGGAGAGCGGCGCGGTACCGGCGCTGTCCGCGCGGAAGAACTGTGCGAAGAGCGGCGTGGACATCACGGCGGTGAACAAGGGGGACGAGCCGTTCACCTTCGCGTTGATGGGGGAGCGATACACGATCCCGGCGGAGGCGTCGCGGACGGTGACGATCCCGTTGCAGGAGGATCAGGCGTACGACTTCACGATCACGGGGCCGCACGGTTTCGAGACGCGGCTGCGCGGGGTGCTCGACTGCCGCACGGTGGCCGAGGCGATGACCTCCGCCGACCAGGGGCTGACCACCCAGACGACGACACAACCGAGCCCGGCGTCCGTCGGCGGCACCGGCGCCGGAACGGACCTGGCCGAGACGGGCAGTTCCAACGCGACACCGGTGATCGCGGGCATCGCCATCGGCTTGGTCGTGCTCGGCGGGGTCGCCCTCGTCCTGGTCCGGAAGAAGAAGGCGCCGACCGAGGGCGAGTGAGCCGACGGCGGGTGGGGGCCGAGGCGAGCGGAGAGAACTGAGGGTCATGGGTGACGGGCGCGGGCCGCCGACACCCCCGTTGCATGATCATGCGTGATGATGCATACTCTTCCTATGTCCAAGGTCCTCACCTCTCTTCCCGTCGGCGAGCGCGTCGGCATCGCCTTCTCGGGTGGTCTCGACACCTCCGTCGCGGTCGCGTGGATGCGTGACAAGGGCGCCGTCCCCTGCACCTACACGGCGAACATCGGCCAGTACGACGAGCCCGACATCGACTCGGTCCCCGATCGCGCGCAGGCCTACGGTGCCGAGGTCGCCCGCCTCGTCGACTGCCGTGCGGCGCTCGTCGAGGAAGGGCTCGCCGCGCTGACCTGCGGGGCGTTCCACATCCGCTCGGGCGGGCGGGCGTACTTCAACACCACGCCGCTGGGCCGCGCCGTCACCGGCACGCTGCTGGTCCGGGCGATGCTGGAGGACGACGTCCAGATCTGGGGCGACGGCTCGACGTTCAAGGGCAACGACATCGAGCGGTTCTACCGCTACGGCCTCCTCGCCAACCCGAACCTGCGGATCTACAAGCCCTGGCTCGACGCGGACTTCGTGACCGAGCTGGGCGGTCGCAAGGAGATGTCGGAGTGGCTTCTCGCCCACGACCTTCCCTACCGCGACAGCACGGAGAAGGCGTACTCCACCGACGCCAACATCTGGGGCGCCACCCACGAGGCGAAGACCCTGGAGCACCTGGACACGGGCGTCGAGACGGTCGATCCGATCATGGGCGTCCGCTTCTGGGACCCCTCGGTCGAGATCCCCACCGAGGACGTCACGATCGGCTTCGACCAGGGCCGACCGGTGACGATCAACGGTAAGGAGTTCGCCTCCGCCGTCGACCTGGTGATGGAGGCCAACGCCATCGGCGGTCGCCACGGCCTCGGCATGTCCGACCAGATCGAGAACCGGATCATCGAGGCCAAGAGCCGCGGCATCTACGAGGCGCCCGGCATGGCCCTCCTGCACGCCGCCTACGAGCGCCTGGTCAACGCGATCCACAACGAGGACACCCTCGCCCAGTACCACAACGAGGGCCGCCGCCTCGGCCGTCTGATGTACGAGGGCCGCTGGCTGGACCCGCAGGCCCTGATGGTCCGCGAGTCGCTCCAGCGCTGGGTCGGCGCCGCCGTCACCGGCGAGGTCACCCTGCGGCTGCGGCGCGGCGAGGACTACTCGATCCTCGACACGACAGGACCGGCGTTCAGCTACCACCCGGACAAGCTGTCGATGGAGCGGACCGAGGACTCGGCGTTCGGCCCGGTCGACCGGATCGGCCAGCTCACCATGCGCAACCTCGACATCGCCGACTCGCGCGCCAAGCTGGAGCAGTACGCGGGACTCGGCCTCATCGGCACCGCCAACCCCGCGATCGGCGCCGCCCAGGCCGCCGCGACCGGCCTCATCGGCGCCATGCCCGAGGGCGGCGCCGAAGCCATCGCCTCCCGCGGCGACGTCTCCGACGACGCGGAGCTGCTGGACCGCGCGGCGATGGAGTTCGGCACGGACTGACCCGACCCCGCCCCCACAGGCCGGCCCGGCGCCCCTCGGCGCGGGACCGGCCTGCGCGCGTCCCCGCCCCGGCCACCCACCCAGAACCCCAGCTCAGGCCCACCCCCTGATACGGGTTTCCCCCGGGAGGTGGACGTCAGGCAAGATGGGGTGTATCTGCCCTCACGCGGGTGAGCCGCATCGTGCGGGCTCCTCGCTGCCATACTTCGACTGCCGGACGGTTTCTCTTGGCTGAGTACATCTACACCATGCGCAAGACGCGCAAGGCGCACGGCGACAAGGTGATCCTTGACGACGTCACCTTGAACTTCCTGCCGGGGGCGAAGATCGGCGTCGTCGGTCCGAACGGTGCCGGTAAGTCGACCGTGCTGAAGATCATGGCAGGTCTCGAGCAGCCGTCGAACGGTGACGCGTTCCTGTCGCCCGGCTTCAGCGTCGGCATCCTCATGCAGGAGCCGAAGCTCGACGAGTCGAAGACCGTCCTGGAGAACGTGCAGGACGGCGCCGCCGAGATCATGGGCAAGCTGAAGCGCTTCAACGAGGTCGCCGAGCTCATGGCCACCGACTACAGCGACGCGCTGATGGAGGAGATGGGCAAGCTCCAGGAGGACCTCGACCACGCCGACGCGTGGGACCTCGACGGTCAGCTCGAGCAGGCCATGGACGCCCTGGGCTGCCCGCCCGGCGACTGGCCCGTCACCAACCTCTCCGGTGGTGAGAAGCGCCGCGTCGCGCTCTGCAAGCTCCTCATCGAGGCGCCCGACCTGCTCCTCCTCGACGAGCCCACCAACCACCTCGACGCCGAGTCCGTGAACTGGCTGGAGCAGCACTTGGCCCAGTACAAGGGCGCCGTCGTGGCCGTCACCCACGACCGGTACTTCCTCGACAACGTCGCCGAGTGGATCCTGGAGCTCGACCGCGGTCGCGCCATCCCCTACGAGGGCAACTACTCGACCTACCTCACCAAGAAGTCCGAGCGGCTCAAGGTCGAGGGCAAGAAGGACGAGAAGCGGCAGAAGCGGCTCAAGGAAGAGCTGGAGTGGGTGCGGTCCAACGCCAAGGGGCGTCAGGCCAAGTCCAAGGCGCGCCTCGCCCGGTACGAGGAGATGGCCGCCGAGGCCGACAAGATGCGCAAGCTGGACTTCGAGGAGATCCAGATTCCGCCGGGCCCGCGTCTGGGCAGCATCGTCGTCGAGGTCGAGCACCTCAGCAAGGCGTTCGGCGACAAGGTCCTCATCGACGACCTCAGCTTCTCGCTGCCGCGCAACGGCATCGTCGGTGTCATCGGCCCGAACGGTGCCGGTAAGACCACGCTGTTCAAGATGATCCAGGGCCTGGAGACGGCGGACTCCGGCTCCATCAAGGTCGGCGACACGGTCAAGATCAGCTACGTCGACCAGAACCGCGCCAACATCGACCCGAAGAAGACGCTCTGGGCCGTGGTCTCCGACGAGCTCGACTACATCAACGTCGGGCAGGTCGAGATGCCGTCGCGCGCGTACGTGAGCGCCTTCGGCTTCAAGGGTCCCGACCAGCAGAAGCCGGCCGGTGTCCTCTCCGGTGGTGAGCGCAACCGCCTCAACCTGGCGCTCACCCTCAAGCAGGGCGGCAACCTGCTGCTCCTCGACGAACCGACGAACGACCTCGACGTCGAGACCCTGAGCAGCCTGGAGAACGCGCTGCTCGAGTTCCCGGGCGCGGCAGTGGTCGTCTCCCACGACCGGTGGTTCCTGGACCGAGTGGCCACGCACATCCTCGCCTACGAGGGTGACTCCAAGTGGTTCTGGTTCGAGGGCAACTTCGAGTCGTACGAGAAGAACAAGGTCGAGCGCCTCGGTGCCGACGCCGCCCGGCCGCACCGCGCCACGTACAAGAAGCTGACCCGCGGCTGATGGCTCGCCACGTATACGCCTGCCCCCTGCGCTGGGCGGACATGGACGCGTACGGCCACGTCAACAACGTGGTCTTTCTTCGGTACCTCGAAGAAGCGCGGATCGACTTCCTGTTCCGCCCGGACAAGGACTTCCAGCAGGGGTCCGTCGTGGCGCGCCATGAGATCGACTACAAGCGGCAGTTGGTGCACCGGCACGCGCCGGTCGCCATCGAGCTGTGGGTCACCCAGATCAGGGCGGCCTCGTTCACGCTCGCCTACGAGGTCAAGGACCCGGACCAGGTGTATGTCCGGGCCTCCACGGTGATAGTGCCGTTCGACTTCGAGGCGCAGCGTCCGCGCCGGCTCACCGCGGACGAGCGGTCCTTCCTGGAGGAGTACCAGGACGACCAGAAGGACGCGGGGGCGCTCGCCGCATGAGCACGCCCGTGCTGACCTTCGCCGACGCCGGGGAGGCGGCGGACCTCGCCGCCTTCCTCGGCCGGCTGCTGCACTACGACAAGGCCGCCGCGGTACGTCTCCAGGCGCAGGCCGGCGGGCAGGCGCTCGCCGTGTTCGGACGGCCGCCGTCGTTCGAGGTGCTGGCGATCCGCGCGGCACGCCTCCTGAAACCGTACGAGAGCGGGATCGACGACGCGCTCGACGTGACCGTGTCGGCGGGGGAGCTGCTCGACTCGGTGGACGAGGCCGCCGCCACCGCCGCGGTCCCCGGAGCCGTCACCGGCCCCCCGTGGGCCGGGCTGCTCCCGCCGCGCGGCGGCTGGGAACAGGTCCCCGGCTTTCCCGCGGCGGAGGCCCTGCGCGGCCTCGTGAAGGTCGCCGTGAGGGAGTTCCGGTCGCGGGTCGAGGAGTTGGCGCCCGAGGAGCGGACCCGTGCCGGGTTCGACCGGATCGGGCGGGAGATCTGGTCCCGGGAGATCGCGGGCAGCGGGGTGCCGGTGCGTATCGCGCACGCCGCCGCCTCGCTCGGCTTCCTGCGCGGCGACCTCGTCGACCTGCTGGCGTCCGGGTCCTGGGTGCGGTTGCGCACGCCGTACGGGTCCGTGGCCCTGCGGCGCGGTACCGGGCTCGGCGGCCTCCAGGTCACCCCCGCCTGATCATCGCGGCCGGGTGGCCGCCCTCACCGCTGCTCCTGGTCGTCGGGCCGGATCTGGATGTGGTCCTCCTCCAGTTCCAGCACGACGCGGTCCCGCATGCCCAGCGACTCCGTGTACTCCGTGGGGAGTTGGAGGCGTCCCGCACGGTCCAGCATCGCGTACTCGCGGGAGACCAGGGACTCCTGGCCCGTCGTCGCGTCGACATGGGTACGGCGAAGCACCTCCGTCGAGGTGCGGCCGTCGCGGATGGCGACGGTGCGGCGCACCTCGGAGGCGACCGTCTGGTCGTGGGTGACGATGACGACGGTCGTGCCCAACTCCTCGTTCGCCGTGTGGAACGCGGCGAAGATCTGCTCACCGGTGTGGGAGTCGAGTTCGCCGGTGGGCTCGTCGGCGAGGAGCACCTTCGGCTCGTTGGCGAGGGCCACGGCGATGGCGACGCGCTGCTGCTGACCGCCGGACATCTGGCGCGGGCGGCGGTCGCGGCAGTCGCCGACACCGAGCAGGTCCAGGAGCTCGGTGGCGCGTTCGGCCTTCTTCGCGCGGCGGGACCTGCCGCGCAACTGCATGGGCAGCGCCACGTTCTGAGCGGCCGTCAGGTAGGGGAGCAGGTTGCGGGCCGTCTGCTGCCAGACGAAGCCGACGGCCTCGCGCCGGTACCGCAGACGTTCCTTGGCGCCCATGGTGAGCAGGTCGTGACCGGCGACCTTGGCCGCGCCCGCGGTGGGCTCGTCCAGTCCGGCCAGGATGTTCATGAGCGTTGACTTGCCGCTGCCCGACGCGCCGACCAGCGCCATCAACTCGCCTTCGCGGACGAGGAGATCGAGGCCCTGGAGGGCCTGCACCTCGACGCCGTCCGTGGTGAAGACGCGGACCAGGCGGTCGCAACTGATCAGCGCGGAGTGGCCGTAGGCGGGGCGGTCCCGGTGGGCGGAGGCCCGTGCCTCCAGCTCCGCGAGGGTCGGGGCGCCGGTGTGTTCGGCCGTCATGAGGTGGCCGCCTTCCAGGTGGTGGTTTCGTCGTCGGCCGCCTGGGCGACGGCCACGCGCGGCACGGCCGCACGGTTCGCGGCTGCGGTGGTCATGTCGTCTCGCCCGCCCTCAACTCCTTTACGGAGCCGCGGCGTCCGGCCCACCACGCCTGCGCCGACGCCACGCCCACCGTGAGGAGCACCACGGCCAGCGCGGGCAGCATCAGCGACAGCGGGTCCGTGCTCAGCCGGTTCGCCGCGCCGCCCGCCGGGTCCGCGAGGGCCAGTCCGGCGAGGTCGAGGCCGGGGGAGAGGAGGCGGACCGCCGCCCAGCCGGTCAGGGCGCCGCCCACCGCGGCGAGCAGGGCCTGCGGAAGCGCCTCCAGGATCAGCAGGCGGCGGCCCTGGCGGCGGGTGAGGCCCATGGTGCGCAGCCGGGCCAGCAGCGCGAGGCGTTGCGGGGCGGCCCCGGCCAGGGCGAGGAGCAGGGCGAGGGCCGCGAAGCCCGCGCCCGCGGCGACCGCGGCGACGTAGACGTCGGTGGCGCCGGTCTGGAGGGGGGAGTCGACGGCTCGGGCCCGTTCGACGGCCCGGAGCCGGACGGCCGGGTCGGGGCCCACCGCCGCGCGCAGGGCGTCGGCGTCGATGGCGGCTCCGCTGAGCAGCAGCGTCGTGGGGCGGTTCGGGGCGCCGGTGGCGCGGGTCAGCGCCGCGGCGTCGACGACGAGGAAGTCGTCGGAGAGCGCGGGCGTCGTGGTGCGGACGGCGGCCACGCGCAGCGTCACGTCCTCGCCGTTGATCCACAGGTGGAGGCGGCCACCGGTGAACAGCGCGGCCATCGACGGCGAGACCAGGGCCGGGATCGTGCCGCCCGTCGCCCGCAACGCGTCGGCCGGGTAGGCGCCGAGGCCGGTGTCGCGGGCGAGGCGCGCGTACGCGGCCGGGTCGACCGCGGCGAGGGGCAGCCGCCGGTTGCCGTCCCTGACCTGGACGTCGTAGCGGAGGGTGGCCGGGGTGACGGCGCGGACGCCGGGCGCCTCGCGGACCCGGGGGACGAGCGCGGCGGGCAGCGGGCCGCTTCCCTCGACGCGGGCGTCGGCGCCGACCGCGAGGAGCGCCGCCCGGTCGCGGGTGGCGTCGATCCCGGCGAGCACGCTGCCGCCGAACGCCGCCGTCGTCAGCGCCGTGAGCAGCGCGAGCAGCGGCAGGACGGCCGTGCCCGCCCCCGCGTCGGCCCGCGCCGCGCGGGCCAGCGACAGATGGCCGACGGCGCCGCGCAGCCGCCCGGTGGGGCCCACGAGGCGGCGCAGCGGCAGCGGGTACAGGCGTACGAGGACGACCGCGGCGACCACACCCACCAGCACCGGGGCGAGCGCGACGAGGCTGTCCCCGCCGTCCGTGGCACCCCGGCGGCGCAGCGCCACGACGGCACCGACGGCCAGGACCAGCACGGTGAGTTCGGCGACGGTGCGGCGCGCCGACGGGCGGGCCGTCGCCACGTCGTCGCGGGCGCCGGGCAGCCGCGTCCCGCGGTGGACGGTCATCGCGCGGACCGGCAGCGCCGCGCACGCCACGAGCACCACGGCGCAGGCGGCGCCCGCCGCCAGGAACCGGCGCCCGCCCGGCACGGCGGCGAGGGCGGCCAGCAGGCCGAGTATCCCGGCCGGGACCGCCACGACCGCCGTCTCGGCGAGCAGCCGCCCCCCGATGCCGGGCAGCGAACCGCCGCGCGCCCGCAGCAGGGCGAGTTCGGCGCGGCGCCGGTCGGCGGCGAGGCCGGCCGCCATCAGCAGCACGACGCAGGCGACGGTGCCGGTGCCGTACGCGGCGACCGACACCACCGGGGCGATGCCGGAGCGCAGCCCCTCGAAGCGGGCGATGACGTCGTCGAGCCCGCTGGAGACGTCCGTGGTCGGGTCCGCCGTCGCCCGACGGATCTCCGGCAGCCCGGGGCCGTCCGTCATGGACGCCAGCGCGGCCTTGAGGTCGGGCAGCCGACGGGCGGTGAGCCGCGAGGTGTCCGGGGCGAGCTGCCAGTACTGCTCGACCGGCCCGGTGTACGTGAGCGCGGGCGCGGCGGCCGGGTGCAGCAGCAGGGCACCGGCCCAGAATCTCGACGGCGGAATCTCCGACGTGCTGCGCAGGAGCGGCGAGCGCAGCAGCGGGGTCGCCGACCAGTACGCCCCCGAGGGGTTCCGCGGGGCGACGATCCCCGTGATGTGCACGGCGTAGGGCCGGGCGTCGGCCCCCGGCACGTGGATGACCGCGCCGGGTGCGATGTGCAGGCGCCGCGCGGTCTCCCGGGTCACGGCGGCCTCCACCCGCCGGGCCGTGTAGGCGGCGCCGGGCAACCGGCCCGCCGTCACCCGCGCGTGCTCGGCGACGCCGTTCTGCGCGTACAGCGTGAACTGCGGGGGCAGCCCGTTGGGCCGGGGCAGCCAGTCCTCCATGCCCGGCAGCCCCTCCGCCAGGGTGCGCAGCCCGTACGACGACTCGCGCGGGTCCGTGACGAACGGCTCCTTGACGGCCGCGTCGATCTTCCGGTACGCGGCCCGCGTCGTGGTGTCGGACAGGCCCGTCCGCCGTGCCTGCGGATCGAGTTCCAGGCCGGGTTCGGAGAGGGTGACGTCCAGGATCATCCGGCTCGGCGCCTCGTCGGCGACGGCCTGCCGCAGCCCTTCGTCCTCGTAGCGGTCGACGGCCGGCGGGAACGCCGCGGCCAGGAACGACGTGAGGAGCACGAGCAGGAACAGCGCGGTCGCCGCTCCCGGCGCGGTCCGCAGCCGGGTGCGGACCCAGGGCGCCACGGCCTTCGGTGCGGCGGTCATCTCACTCGCCTCCCTGGTCGCGCAGGGTGATCGCGGCGCGCGGCGGGCGGCGCAGCGCGAGCCCCAGAGTGATCACGGCGGGCGTGAGGGCGACCCCCGCGAGGAGCAGGGCCACCTGCCGTGCCGGGAGGTGCACCAGCACGTCCGGTACGGGCCGGGTCGCGTCGCCGGTCAGCACGATCAGCGGGACCACCGCCCGGGTCAGGAACGTGCCGAGCCCCGCCCCCACCAGGAGCGCGAGACCGACGAGGATGCCCTGCTCGGCGGCGACCATCCGGGCCAGGCCGCGGCGCGACGCACCGAGCGCGCCGAGGATCGCGAACTCGGCGCCGCGTTCGCGCAGCGACCCGGCCGTGTTCACCGCGAAGCCGACCGCCGCGAGGAGCGCGGCGGCGAGGGCGGCGGCGGTCAGTGCCGACTGCGGGCCCGCGCCGAGCGGATCGTCGCGCAGCCGATCGCCGGTCTCCGCGCGCACCACGACCTGCGAAGGGTCCAGGTCGGGCAGGGCCCGCAGGGCCGCCGCCGCCTCGGTGTCGCCGCCGGGAGCCGTGGACAGCCACCACTCGTTCGGGGCGACCGGATCCGCGATACCGCCCCGGAGCTCGTCACCGGTGTCGGCGGCGGCGAGGACGCGGTTGAGGTCGCGCAGGTCGAGCAGGAGCGCGCCGCCGTCCTGCGCGCCGCCTCGACCGGTGGCCGCCGCGGCCTCGGGGCCCGTCGTCGGCAGCGCCCGGACGCTGTCCACGATCCGCACCCGCACGTTCGCGCCGTTCAGCTCCACGTCGACGCTCTGCCCGGTGCGCGTACCCGTCGACGCCAGATAGCGGTCGGTGGCCACCGCGGCGATCTCCGTCACCTCGGGGCGTTCGATGTCGAGGCGGACGGTCACACCGGGCGCGGCACCGCCGGTGGACAGCTCGGGCGGCACGAACCCGGTGCCGTACTCCACGGCCAGGGTGCCGTCCGCCCGGGACGGGGCGAGCTTCGGTGCGGTCGGGGCGCCCTCGGCGTGCGCCGACGGGGCGCCGCGCCCCACCATCGACGTGCTCCACCGGGCGCCCGCCCGGTCGGCCTCCCGTACGCGTCCGCCCCGGTCGACGCCGCTGACGCCCTCCAGGACGATGCGGTGCCGTGCTCCCGCGCCGACGCGTTCGTCCGTGTCGAAGGCGAGGCCCGTCACGGTGAACGGTCCGGCCCCCCGGTCCAGGTCCGGGCCGAGCCGGTGGACCCGGCCGTCCAGCGGAAGGTCACCGATGCCCAGCCGGTACGTGAGCCCGTACCGGTCCTGGAGCGTCACGGAGACCGTGGTGCTCTCGCCGGGGCCGAGCGAGCCCGTGCCGTCCAGGTTCGTCGCCCGCAGCGCGAACCGGGCGCGCGCGGTGGTCGCGGGGAGCCGGATACCGGGGTCCGTCGCCCTCCTCGGCGTGATCGCCGCGACGAGGCGGCGCGGCGAGGAGTCCGTGAGGTCGTCGCGCAGCAGCAGGTCGTCCGGAAGGTGCCCCGTGTCCAGGGCGAGGAGGGTGGCCGTCCGGCCGTCGCCGAGCGGTATCGGCTGCCGGTAGCCGGGCGCGGCCTCCCGCACCCCCGGCACCCGCGCGTACCGCGCGGCCTGGTCCATGCCGGGCTCCGTCGCGAGGACACGGACCGGCGCGCCGGAACGGAAGTCCGCCTGGTCCTCCTGCGAACGGTCCCAGGAGGCACCCTGCCCGACCGCCAGCATGCCCATGGCGATCGCAAGCACGAGCAGCAGCACCGGCCCGGCGCCGCGCGCCGGACGGCGGCTGAACTGCCAGCCCGCCAGCGCCGCGGACAGCCCGCGCCCGCCCGCCGCCCACCGCTCCGCGAGCCGGGCCGCCGGCGGCAGCAGCCGCAGCGTCAGCACGGTGCCCGCCAGCAGCGCGAGGGCCGGGGCCACCACCAGGACCGGGTCGATGCCGAGGCCACCGCCACGGTCCGCGCCGAGCGCGCCCGCACCCTCGGCGCGGCGGTCCAACTGCCAGTACGCGACACCGGCCACGACGAGCAGCCCCACGTCCGCACCGGCCCGCAGCGGCGCGGGCAGCGCGCGGGCCCGGCCCCGCTCCGGTGCCTGGGAGGTCAGCGCGGGCACGGCCACCGCGAGCGCGCAACCCGCCGCGACGGCCGCGCCCACCAGCCACACCCGGCCGCCCGCGACCACCCCGTCGCCGGAGAGCCGCAGCCCGATCCGCGACAGGGCGCCCTGCGAGGCGACGAGCCGGGTCAGCGGTCCCGCGAGCAGCGGCGCGCAGAGCGCGGCGGGCAGCGCGAGGAGCAGCGCCTCGGCCGCCGCGAGCCCGGCGACGCGGGCACGGGAACCGCCGCGGGCCCGCAGCGTCCAGGTCTCACCGGCCCGTTCGGCGCTCAGCAGCCGCGCCACGAGCAGCAGCGCGTACCCGGCGAGCAGCACCAGTTGCAGCGCCACGACCAGCAGCGTCGAACGCGCCACGAGCAGCGCCCGCTCCGCCCGGTCGAGCACGTCGGGCAGCGAGGTGCCGGCCGCGGTCGTGCCCGCGAGGGCCTTGCTGCGCAGAAGGTCACGGGGGCCCGTGCGCGCGGCGTCCCGCAGCGCGCCGATCCGGCCGGTCGTCATCGTCCGGAAGTCCGCCGTGGCCAGCCACGCCGAGGGCCCGTCGCTGACCTTGCCGCCGCTGAGCACCGACGGGTCGGTGAGCAGCGGCCCGTACGTCGTGAAGCTCAGCTTCCGGACACCGCGCCCGCCCAACTCGTCGAGCGTCCAGTACGGGGAGCTCGGGCGGGCCGGACGGTAGACGCCGGTCAGCTCGACGGTGACCGCGGGGCCGCCGAACCGGTCGGCGAGGGTGAGCCGGTCACCCGGCGCAAGCCGCAACTGCCGGGCGGCGACGACCGGGAGCGCCGCCTCGATCACCGGGCCGCGGGACGCGCGGGGCAGCCGTCCCGCGGTGATCCGCACCTCGGAGCGCTCGATCGCCGCGAACCTCGTCAGATCGGGCTGCCGCCCGCGCGGGGCGTGCGGCAGGCCGTAGGGACCGGACGTGATCAGCGACGCGCGGTGCACGGGCAGCCCGTCGAAGGTGCGCCGCGCCCCCTGGTCGAACGCCGCGACGGCCGCCGCGCGGCCCTCGGCGGGGACGTCGGCGCGGACCACGAGCGCGGTCGTCGCCTCGTCCCTGGTACGCAGGGCATGCCGCAGCGAGGCGTCACCGATCGCGGCGGAGAACGCGCTGAGCATGGCCAGCACCGAGGTCGTCAGCAGCACGGCGAGCACCGCCGCGGTCAGCAGCAGGCGATGCGCCCGTGCCCGTAGAAGGACAAAACCCCACACCCCCGCCGCCCCGCATTCCCGTTCCCCGCCGTGCATCCCCGAAAGTCTGTCCGGATGTTGTCAGACGCGGTGGGGGTGGGGGAAGAGGTCTGGACCGGCCGGCGGGTCCGGACGGGCTCAGCCCGCGGTGTTCACCATCGACGCCGCCGCGTACGTCAGGTAGTTCCACAGCGTCCGCTCGTGCTCCTCGGACAGGCCCAGCTCGTCCACCGCGTCGCGCATGTGGCGCAGCCACGCGTCGTGCGCCGCCCGGTCCACCTGGAACGGGGCGTGCCGCATCCGCAGCCGCGGGTGGCCCCGGTTGTCGCTGTAGATGCGCGGGCCGCCCCAGTACTGCATCAGGAACAGGGCGAGACGCTCCTCGGCGGGCCCCAGGTCCTCCTCCGGGTACATGGGCCGCAGCAGCGGGTCCTGTGCGACGCCCTCGTAGAAGCGGCGCACGAGACGACGGAACGTCTCCTCGCCGCCCACCTGCTCGTAGAACGTCTGCTCCTGAAGCGTGTCGCGCGGGATCTCAGTCACCCCTCCATGCTCTCAGACCAGGGGGCCTAGGACCCGGGGCTCAGGACCCCCTCCGGTGCGGGCGGGGGGCTCGCCGAACCGGCGTCCGCGCAGCACAGTGGACATATGGGCGCAGAGCACGTCGAAGGAGCCGGTGGACTCGGGCCGCTCGCCGCGCGGGCGCGGGCCGCGCTCGCGCAGGAGATCGCCGAGAGCGGTGTCCGGGACCTCTGGGACGCGGACCCACGGTGGCGGGCGGCGTTCGAGCACGTGCCGCGCCATCTCTTCGTGCCCTCCTACTTCATCGGCGTCCCCGGCGGCTACGAACGGCTCTGGGGCGAGCATCCCGACCCCGAACGGCGCCGTCGCTGGCTGCGCGGCGCCTACGCGGACCAGCCGCTGGCGACCAGGCTGCGCGACGGGGAGCTGGTCTCCTCCAGCAGCCAGCCGTCGCTGATGGCGCGCATGCTGGCCGACCTGGACGTGTCCGACGGGGACCGGGTCCTGGAGATCGGCGCGGGCACCGGCTACAACGCGGCGCTCCTCGCCCACCGCCTCGGCGACGACCGGGTGACCACCGTGGACCTCGACCCCGAGATCACCGAGTCGGCGCGGAACCACCTCGCCGCCGCCGGGTACCGGCCCGCCGTCGTCACCGGGGACGGTACGCGCGGGTGTGTTGAACGGGCCCCCTACGACCGGATCATGGCGACGTGCGCGCTGCGTTCCGTGCCGACGGCGTGGCTGGGGCAGTGCCGACCGGGAGGGCGGATCCTGATGCCGCTGTCCACGGGGCTGCTGACGCTGACCGTGCGGGACGCGCACCGCGCCGAGGGACGGTTCCTGCACACCCCGGCGTACTTCGTCGCGCTGCGGGGCGACACGGCGGGGCGGGCGCCCGAGCCGCAGGTCGGGGGATTGCCGCGGCGGGTGCTGCGGGAGGAGACGTTCCGCTTCCTGCTGACGCTCACGGCCGGGGCCATGGACGCGCACGAGGCGCTGGCGCTGTGGGAACGGGAGGGGCGCCCGGCGCGGGAGCGGTTCGGGGTGACGGTCGCCGGGGACCGGCAATGGGCGTGGCTGGACGACCCGGAGGGGCCGTACGCGTGGGCGCTGCGGGGCGGCGGCCCACCGTGAGAACGGCGGCCGGTACGGCCCGGCTTCCGCAGGACCGTACCGGAGCGCCCGTGTCCTAGCCCCGGTGGATCGTGATGGTCGTCCAGGCGCCGACGTGGACCCGGTCGCCGTCCTGGAGCGGTACCGGGACGAACGGCTGGATCGGTTCCTCACCGCCGTTGACGGTCGTGCCGTTCGTCGAGTTCTGGTCGACGACCGCCCACGTGCCGTCCGGCTGCTGCACAAGCACCGCGTGCGAGTGCGAGACGCCCGGGTCCTCCGGCGGCACCGACAGGTCGATGTCCGGGGTGTCGCCGGTGGAGTGGCGGCGGCGGCCGATCGTGATCTGGTTGCCGACGAGCTGACGCTGCTGCTCGGGCGAGTACGCGGGCAGGTTCAGGCCCGACGCCTCGGGCCCGCTGCGGTGCATCATCGCCATGAAGTACTCGCGGTCGGGGCCGATCGTCGCCGACCAGCCCACCGGAGCCTGCGGTTGCTGCGGCTGCGGAGGCTGCTGCGTGTACTGCTGCTGCGGGGCCTGCTGATGCTGCTGGGGCGGCTGCTGCTGGTAGGGCGGCGCGGTCGTCGAGGCGGACGACGGTGGCGAGATCACCCAGTCGTCGCCGTTCGTACCGCCGCCGCCGCCGCCACCGCCGCCGCCGTGCGACGGGTAGGGCGGCGGCGCGGACGGACCCGGCTGCGTCGGGGCGGGGGCCGGCGGACGCTGCTGGAACGCCTGCGGGACCCCGCCACCCGTGCCGTTCGGGCCGTTCGGACCCTGCGGCGGGAAGGGGGAGGGGCCCGACGGCTCGCCGCCGAACGGGCTCGGCGGGATCGGTTCCGCGGGCCGGTTCATCTGCGAGGGGCGCGAGCCCTGGTACTCGTACGGGTCGGGGCTCCGCGGCGGCTGCTGGAACCGCAGCGCGGGGTTCGGCCCCTGAGGACCACCGGGACCACCGGGGCCACCGGGCCCGCCCTGGTTGGGCAGCGGCGGGTTCGGGGCCGCCGGGGTGTACGACGTCGCCGTGTTCGTGAGGAAGTTCCAGCGGCACTCCTCGCAGAACGGGGCGCCGCCCTCACGCGGTGTCCGGCACTGCGGGCACAGCTCGGGCGCTCCACCCGCGCCCCCCGGCGCCTGCGGCGCGGCCGGCCCGGGATATCCGTAACCGGCGGCCGGGGGCGGCGGAGGAGGCGGGGGCACGGCACCGGTCATGCGGTGACCGCAGACCTCGCACCAGTCGTCGGAACCCGACTGGTGTCCGTTCGGGCAGGTCGGCATGTCGGCGCTTCCCCCTCTCCTTCGTACGTACTCGTACGTCAGTCTGAGCTGTGGCTGAGTTGTGGTCGCAACGGTGATCGCTGCTACTTCTTGACGCGAACCGTCTTGGTGGACCGGGTCTCGAGAGTCATCTCGTCGGCCTCCGCGACCTTCGCCTTCAATCGAACAGTACCTTCCGCGGCGTCGACCACGTCCACCACCTTCGAAAGCAGTTTCGCCGTATCGGCGTTCCCGGAGAGCGCCGCGAGCTGCACCGCACGCCCCAGTTTCGCGGTCGCCCCGTCCACGTCACCCGCCTTGCGGGCGTCCAGTCCCTGCTGGATCACCTGGGCCAGTTCGGCCTGGCCCGTGTAGTGCGCGACCTGCGGGTTGATCGACGTAGAGGCCGCCATGTCGTCCGTCCACACCGCGCGGACGAGCCCCTGGGAGAGGGTCTGTGCCGAGCCGTCCGGCTGGGGGATCACCAGGGAGACGCGGGCCGCGAGCATCTCCTGGCCGAGATCGGCCGTGGGGACCTGGACACACACGTGGTAGTCGCGGGACTCGTCGCCCCAGGAGCCGGTCGGGTAGTCGCCCGCGCGCGGTCCGGCCTCGGTGCGGCGGTCCGTCAGGTCGCCGACCGTGGGCGCCACCTGCTTGACGAACTTGATCTCGGAGCCGAGCGGGGTCCACAGGCGCAGGGCGACGTCGGCGACCTCCTTGCCCATCGCCGTCTCCATCATCTGCGTGAAGTCGGAGGCCAGGTGCGCCGGGTCCGCGACGATGTCGGCGGTGCCGAGCAGCGCCGAGGCGATCCCCGTGACCTCCTTCACTTCCCAGTCCGTGCCGACGCCGCGGGCGTCACAGGTGAAGCGGCCGGCACACGCGTCGAGCGTCGCCCGCAGGTCCTCCGGGGCCTCGTGCTCGTTGCGCCCGTCGGTGAGCAGGATGCCGTGCCGGATGCCCACCTCCGCGGAGGACAGGAGGCGGTCGGCCAGGCGCAGCCAGGTGCCGATCGCGGTGCCGCCGCCCGCGGAGAGCTTGCGCAGCGCCTGCTTGGCCTGGGCGCGGGTGGCCGGGTCGGCGACGGCGAGCCGGCCGGAGCCCGGGTAGACCTCCTTGGCGACGTGCGTGCCCGCGATCACCGCGAAGTGCACGCCGTCGCGCAGGGTGTCGATCGCCGCGGCGGAGGCGTCGCGGGCCCCGCGCATCTTCGCCGGCGGGTAGTCCATCGAGCCGGAACAGTCCACCATGAGCGCCACCGCCGCGTCGGGGGCACCGCCCGCGCCGTAGAGGTGCGGGGCGCCCACGGCGGTGCCGATGGTGCCGCCGCCGGTGGACGTCACCGTGACGATCGCGTTGACCTCGCGGCCGCCCTCCGGCAGGAACTCGTTCTGATAGACCTCGACCGAGAACTGCGGGACGTTCGACTTCGAGAAATTGGCCATGGTGACAAGTCCCCCCTGAACAAGACCATTGCTGACATTCGGCGCACACCGCACGGAGCGGCTTCGGCCTAGGCCGATCCTGCCCCTTGCCGCGGGACCGGGAACGGCAGCACCGCCACTGTTACGTTGTCGTGCCCGCCGCCGTCCAGAGCGTGGCCCACGAGCACCTGGGCGCAGTGCAGCGGACGGTGCGCGGCGTCGGCCGGCACGATCCGCGCCATCTCCTCCGCGGCCTCCGCGTAGTTCCACAGCCCGTCGGTGCACACCACCACCACACCGGGCCGGTCCGGCTTGAAGGAGGCGGTGTGCGGCTCCAGTTCGTAGGCGTCCGCGCCGAGCCAGCCCGTGATCGCGTGGGCCCGCTCGTCGGCGTACGCCTCCGCCTCGTTCATGAGTCCGGCCGCGACCATCTGCGCGGCCCACGAGTCGTCCTCGGTGAGCCGCGCCGCGGGCGCCGCCCGGTCGTCGGGCACCCAGTAGGCGCGGGAGTCGCCGATCCAGCCGACGACCAGCAGCTCACGCGTGATGATCGAGCCGACGAAGGTGCAGGCCGGCGCGTTCTGGTGGGGCTGGTGCTCGCGGGCCGTCTCGGGCTCCTGGGCCAGGGCGTTGACCGACTCGGCCGCCGCCACGATCGCCTCGTGCATGGCCTGCTGGGGGTGCGTGCCGCGGGGCAGCGACGCGTGCAGCGCCTCGTTGGCGGCGCGGGACGCGGCCAGCGACGCGTCGTCGGGGCGGGTCGCCGACGAGACCCCGTCGCAGACCACGGCGACGACCGCGGGGAAGCCGTCGGGCAGCGCGGCCGAGGAGATGGCGAACGCGTCCTCGTTGCGATGGTGGCGCAGGCCCCGGTCGCTGACGGCGGCGACCGCGTCCAACTCCTGCTCCATGTGGTCGCGTTCGCGCGGCTGGGCATGCCCGCAGTGCTCGCAGTACCCGTCCGCGTCGACCTGTCCGGCGCGGCACGCCACGCACACCTTGGTGCCCGCGGGCGGTGTCGCGGCCTCCAACCGCTCGGGCGGCACCGTCCGCGGGTCGGGCGCGGCGAGCGGGAAGTCGCCCTCCACCGGATCGTCGGAGCGGGCGGCGGCGGGCAGTTCGCCGCCGCCGGACTCGGTGCCCACGAGGTCGGTCGGCAGATGCACCGGGGCGGGCGTGTCCGAACTGCCGGGCTCGGGGGCGTCCGGCCAGTCCACCGCGGCGGCCTCGGCCGCCCCCGCCGCCTCCGACGCCTCCGGGGAGGCAGGGGCGGGCGCCGGCCGGTCGGTGGCCACGGGAGGCACGTACGACAGGTCGAAGCCACAGGCTCCGCAGAAACGATCGCCCTCGTCGAGCGGTTCCTCGCAGCTCGGACACACTGACATAGCGGTCGGCTTGTGCGTCTGCGACATCAACTCACACCCACGTCCGGGGGCGGTAGCGGTTGGCCCGCTCCACCAGTTCGATCCTCTCCTCGCCGCGCTGAGCGAGCCTGGCAAGTGTCCGGTACGAGCGCTCCAGGCCGAGACGCAGTCCGCGCTCGTCCAGTTCGTTGCCGAGCACCACCACGCGCCCGGGGCCCTGCGGCTGTCCGGAACCCTGCCTACCGGAGAGTACCCAGTCCAGCGCCGTACCGAGGACCTCGGTCGACAACTGCTCGCGGCGCACCGCGTCGAGGCCGAACGAGTCCAGCGCCTCGACCTGGACGGCCGCGGCGGTCAGATCGTGCAGCAGCGGGTCGCCGTTGACACCTTCGGTCATACGTCCCCGCAGGCGCGCCCGCACCGCGGCGACCCGGGCCGCCGTGTAGTGGATCGACGACTCGGGGACCGACTCCAGGGTGCGCACCGCGCCGCCCCGGTCCCCGGCCACGAGCTGCACCCGCGCCAGACCGAAGGCGGCACTCACATAACTCGGGTCGGTGGACCACACCAGGCGGTAGTACTCCGCCGCGTTGTCCACCTGCCCGAGGACCTCCGCGCACACGCCGAGCGCGAGCTTCGGCGCGGGCTCGCCCGGGAACGCGTCGTAGATCGCGTCGAACGACAGCGCCGCGTTCTCGTGATCGCCCGTCGCGAGCGCCGCCACCCCCCGGTACCAGACCACCCGCCAGTCGTCCGGGTGGTCGGCCTCCAGAGCCGCCAAGCCCCGTACGGCATCGTCCAGTTCGCCCATCTCCAGACGGGCCCGCAGTTCGCGCAGGCGCAACTCCAGGGAGGCGGCGGGCGCGGCGTGCAGCGCGGAGATCAGCTCGGCGGGCGCGGACGCGATCAGGGCCGCGAGGAACCCGGCGTTCGGGTCGGCCGGGTCCACCCGGGGGACCGGCAGCGCCAACGCGGTGGCCGGCGCCTGGAGCTGCTTGACCAGGGCCGAAGGGGACGGCGGCAGGGCCGGCAGCGGCGGCGCGGCGAGCGCCGACGCCTTCTGGCGCACGCGCACGGGGATCACCCGCGCCCCCAGGTGCGAGACCTCGCCCCGCTGCCGGGCGAACAACTCCGTGTCGGTGACCTTGACCTCGGGCCCGAACAGCGTCGACAGGGCGGGGCGCGGCCGGTTCGTCTGGAGCGCCACCACCTCGCGCAGCACCCCGGTCAACTGCTCGGTCATCTCCTGCGCGGAGGCGAACCGGCGGGCCGGGTCCGGGTCGGTGGCGCGGACGAGCAGCCGGTAGAACGACTCGTAGCGCCGGAACACCTCGATGTGGTCGGGGTCCGGCAGCGAGTCCACGAAGACGTTCGTGTAGCCCTGGAAGTCGAAGGTGAGGACCGCGAGGGTGCGGGCGACCGTGTACAGGTCGGAGGCGATGGACGGGCCGATCTCGGCGACCTCGGGCGCCTGGTAGCCCACCGTGCCGTAGATCGCCGACTCGTCGTCGTCCATCCGCCGGACCGCGCCCATGTCGATGAGCTTGAGCTGGTCCTCGGTCTGGATCGCGTTGTCGACCTTGAAGTCGCAGTACAACAGGTTGCGGCTGTGCAGATGGCCGAGGGCCTCAAGCGCCTCGATGCCGTACGCGCACGCCTGTTCCACCGGCAGCGGGTCCCGCCTGCCGTCGGCCGTGCGCCGCTCGTTGGCGATCTCCTTCAGCGACTTGCCGCCGACGTACTCCATGACGATGTAGCCGTCCATGGAGCCGGTGCGCTGGTCGAGGTGCTCGACGAAGTTGTAGATGCGGACGATGTTGGAGTGCTCGATCTCCGCGAGGAAGCGCCGCTCCGAGATCGCCGCCGCCATCGCGTCCTGGTCGCCGGTGTCGAGCAGCCCCTTGAGGACCACCCAGCGGTCGGAGACGGCCCGGTCGACGGCGAGATAGACCCAGCCGAGCCCGCCGTGCGCGAGGCAGCCCACCACCTCGTACTGGCCGTGCACGACGTCACCGGGGCCCAGCTTCGGCACGAACGAGTACGGGTGGCCGCACTTCGTGCAGAACCCCTCCGTGCGGCCCGGCCGCCCGCCGCGGGCCCGGCCCACCGGCGCCCCGCAGTCCGAGCGCGAGCAGAATCGCTTCCGCTCGGGGACCTCCGGGTTGTCCTGCACCATCACGCGCGGATCGGGACGCGGCACGTCAGGGACGCGCACCAGGCCCGCGCCGAGCCGCGCCCGCCCCGAACCGGTCGCCGACGACCCCGAGCTGCGCACCGACACCGACCGGGACGTCGCACCGCCCGACAGCGAACGCGACAGCCGCCCCGACACCGACCGGCGCGACTGCGAGGACCGCGACGACGTACGCGCCGACCGCGCCGAGCCCCGCGAACCCGACGCCGCGCTCTGCGAACCGCGCGAACCGCCCGCCGCGATCCCCGTGGGCGGCGACGACACCATGCCGGTCGGCGACACCACCGGGGCGAGACCGCAGGTGTCGCAGTACAGCTCGCCGTCCCCGACATCCTCGTAGGAGCCCCCGCAGCCGGGCCGCTGGCATGCCGGGGACGCGGCCCCGGACGGCGCGGGGGCGCTCACCGCGGCGCCGTCCGGCTTCAGCCCGCACGTGTCGCAGTACAGCTCGCCCGCGACGTCCTCGTACGCGCCCGGACAACCGGGCCGCGTGCACTTCTGCGTCTCGGCCATGGCTACGACTCCCCCCTCCGGTCGGTGGGCGCGGCCCGCTCCGGCCCGCCCGCCGACAACACCTCGGCGGCGGCCCGCTGATAGCGCAGCACCGCCTCCTCCGCCACCCGCAGGTCGCAGGGCGCGCTCCACAGCATGCGGCGCGCCGCGTCGTACCGCTCCACGAGGAAAGGATCCTCCGCGAAACCGAGCCGCGCGACCTTCGCCTTGTACGCGTCGAGCCGCCCGCGCAGCTCCGCGCGGACGGCCAGCGGCGCCGTCACGGCCGTCAACGACTCGCGGGCGCGCAGCAGTTCGTCCTCGGCCTTCTCCTCCAGCGATTCGAGGAGCGGCGACAGCCGGTGCCACTGGCCGTGCCTGCGGTACTCGGCGGCCTTCGCCAACTGCTCCTGGAGGGCGATCGAGGGACCGGACACCGCCGGCACCTCCGACGCGGCGATCTTCGCCAGGACCTCGCCGCGCGCCGATCTGGCCTCGGCGAGCGTACGGTCCGCGCGCGACAGCACGTCCCGCAGCCGGCCGAGCCGCGCCTCCGCGTCCTGCCGCACGGTGAGCACGGCCTCGATCTCGCGCCGCACCTCCTCCAGGGCGCGCGCCTGCCGGTCGTACGCCGTCGTGTCGGGGCGCCCGCCGCCCGGGGCCGAACTGCCCGGCGCCTTCTGCCAGTACGTGAGCGGGTCCGACACCACCTGTTCCCGCAGCCGGGCCAGCGCGGCGGTGATCCGCTCCAGGTCGTCCCCGGCCGGGTGTTCCCCGGGCCGTACGCCCACGGAGTGCGCGAGCTTGCGGGTGCGGCCCAGCTCGGCGGCGAGCAGATCTATCCGGGCGGGCAGCGCCGACCACACCGCGTCCGCGGCCACGACCATGTCGAGCGACGACGCGTACAGGTCGTTCATCCGCTCCACCAGCGCGGCCAGCGTGAAGCGCTCGGACAGCTTCGCCGGGCCGGTGAGCGTCGGCGACGCCGGACCCTGCCCCGCCGCCGAGGCGACCGTGACGGACTCACCGCGCAGCAGCTCCGTCAACTGCGCGAGGTCGTCCCGGTTCGGCCACTTGCGGCGGGCCCGCACCTCGCGGGCCTGGCGCAGCGCGTCCGCGTACGCGTCGAAGTACGTCCACAACAGCGTGATCGACTGCTCGGCGGAGGCCCAGCGGTCCCGGGTCGCCCCGGTGAGCTGCGCGCCCTCCAGCAGGCGTCGTCCGGCGTGGTCCTGGAGCGCGAGCAGCGACGTCTCGATCGCCTCGTGCTCCGCGCCGAGCCGGGCCAGGGCACGGTCCACCTCGTCCCGGTCCATCACCGGACCAGGGGGTCCCGCGGTGCCCATCGATCACCTCTCGCTTCGTTCGGATCCCACGACCGGCCGGACGGCCAGGGGTGTCACTTGTACTTGGGGGCCGGCGGGCCCTCCGACGGGCCGAGGGCCGGCTTCAGCCAGTGGTCGTAGGACTTCTGCCAGCCGCCGTCCGGCCTGCGGTAGTCCTCCAGGACCTGGTTGACCCGGCGCACCAGCTCGTCCGAGCCCTTCTTCATGGCGACGCCGTAGAACTCCTTGGTGAACGGCTCGCCCTTGAGCTCCACCGTCGGGTCCTGCGCGGCCTGGCTCGCCGCGAGCGCGCCGTCGGTGACCACCGCGTCGACCTCGCCGAGCTGGAGGCGCACCAGGCAGTCGAGCTGGTTGGGGACGGTCGTGGAGATGTCCGTGTCGGCCGGGATCTCGCGGTCGATCCTGCCCTGCTTCAGCGCCGCCTCGGCCGTCGAACCGGCCGCCGAGCAGACGCGCTTGCCGCCGAGCGAGTCGTCGAACCCGTCGATCTTCGACGCCTTCGGGGCGAGGACCTGCTGGCCGGTCTGGAAGTACGCGGTCGAGAAATCGACGTCGTCGAGGCGTTCACAACTGATGGTCATGGTGCGGACCACCATGTCGACCTGGCCGCGCTGGATCGCGGGGATGCGCTGGTTGGTGGGGATGGCCTTGAAGCGGATCTTGTCCGGGCTGCCCAGGATCTCCTTCGCGATCTCGTGCGCGAGATCGATGTCGAAGCCCTCCAACTCGGCTGACCTGTCCGTGTTGTTGGGGTCGCGGTAGCCCCACCGGTAACTGTTCTGGTCGACACCGACCGACACGTAGCCGCGGTCCTTGATGGCCTGCACCGCGCCGCCGGCGGCACTGCCGGACCGGCTCACGCTGCGCTCGGGCTCCTTGCCCTCCACGCCGGGAGCGCAGTCGTCCGCGCTGGCCTGCACCCCGGCCGTCAGTGCGCCGCCCCCGACGCCGCCCGCGCGCGCGTCGCCACCGCCGCCGCCGCGCTGCGACAGGGGGAGCAGCAGCGCGAACACGACCGTCAGGGCGCAGGCGACCGCCATCGCCGCGACGCCGCCCCAGCCGCGCAGACTCACCGCGCGGGCACCTCGCTCTTCCATCGCCGCACCCCCTCTCACCGGTACTCCGACAGCCTGCGCCCGATGCCGAGCACCGCGCCGGCCGCCGCGAGGACCGCCAGCAGCGCCGCGCCGACGGGCAGCCCGGTCATCGCGTCGCGCCCGTCGCCCGCGTCGGCGCTGAACTGACGCTGCTCGTGCGCGAGCGCCTTGTCGAGATTCTGGTCCACCAGATCGAAGCACTCACCCGTCGGCTTGTCCTGCTTCGAACCGATGATCTTGTCGAGGGCACGCTGGTAGTTGCCCCCCTCGTCCTCCGCGCGAGCGGCCGTGTGGCGCTTGAGCCATTCCTTCATGCCGGAGTTCGCCCCGTCCACCGGGGTGCGCCCCGCGCCGTCGTCGGCCAGCGCGTCCGCCGCCGTCAGCTTCTTCGCCAGCAGGTCCATCTGCCTCTGGAAGTCGACGTCGTACTTGTCCTTGGGCACGCCCTTGACGGTCGTCGTCTCGGCGCCGCGGCTGACCAGCGTCAGGTTCTCGTTCCCCCGCGCCTTCAGGGAGGCGATGCTCGCGTCGTGCAGCACGTTCAGCGAGCGGACACCGCCGTCGTACGAGGCGTCGAGGCCGCTGCGCGCGACCGTGTGCCCCACGACGAGCCAGAGCAGGACGACGACGGAGGCGGCGGTGGCGGCGAGCATCCCGTGGTTGAACACCCGGTTCGTCAGGCGGTAGTTGCGGCGCTGGGCCCAGACCAGGGCGGCGATGGCGAGCACGCCGCAGGCGAGGGCGATCCACGGGTAGGGCGTCGCCGCGTCGTAGTCGTCGCGCAGCCGCTCGTTCTCGTTCGTGTAGAGATTCTCCGCCTCGGGGAGCATCTCGGTCTGCATCTTCTCGTTCGCGTACCGCAGGTAGGCGCCGCCCAGCGGGAAACCCTGCCGGTTGTTGGCGCGGGCCCGCTCGATCAGGCCCTTGTACTGCGGCAGCAACGTGTTGAGCTTGGCGATCGTCCTGGCCGAGTCGGTGCCCGGGTCGGTGCTGGCGGCGGCGGTCACCAGCTTGTCGGCTGCGGTACGGATGTCCTTCTCGTACCGGTCGCGGACCGCGGCGGGCTCCTGGCCCCCCGCCAGGAAGCCGCTGGACGCCGTGGTGTTGGCGTCGGCGAGCGAGCGGTAGATGTCGGCGGCGTCGGCGCTCAGCGGCTGGCTGGAGTGCAGCACGTCGTCGGCCGCGGCGGAACGGTCCGTCATCTGCCAGGCCGTCGTCGCGCCGAACGCGACGACCAGCAGGGCCAGCACGGCGCCGATGATGCGCAGCCGGCCCGGCTCGGTGGTGGCCGCCGAACGCAGCCGGTCCACGCCCTCGGCCCACGCGGTGCGGCGGGCGGGCGCGGGCACGGGCGGGGGCACGGGGGTGTGCGGGGGCGCGGCGGGTGCCGCGCCCCGCGCCTGCTGCGGCGGCACGCTCGGCCTCGTCGGCGGCGCGACGGGCCGCCCCGGCGGCGCCGCGCTCCCGCTTGGCGGGTGTGTCACTCGCCCCTCCCCCATGGTCGTACGTCGGCCGCAAGTATCGCTGCCACGACGGACATCCGCACAGCCATTGACTCGATCTTGTTTGCGAGCCCTGTCCCTGAACACGTACCGGGGGTGCGTTCGGTTCCCTGACGACGGTGTCAGCCCGCGTAGTGCCCCCGCACTCTCGCATGGACCTCGGGGGGAGCGCCGGTCGCGTCCAGGCCGAGGAGCGCGGCCCCGAGCACCGGCCGCTCGGACACCACCCGGACCACGGCCTTCGGGGCCCGCTCGGCCAGCGACTCCCGGATCCTGGTGTCCAGTTGCGGGTGCTGGGCGGCGAGCACGCTGCCGCCGAGCAGCACCGGCACCTCCTCGTCCAGCAGATCGAGCCGGCGCAGGGCGACCGTGGACATGGCCACGACCTCGTCCGCCATCCGGTCGACCAGCGCACGGGCCACCGGGTCGCCGTCCGCCGCCGTCGCGAAGAGGACGGGCGCGCACTCGTGGCGCCGGGCCGCGGGGATCCGGCCCAGGTGCAGCGCCTCGATCAGCGCGTACATGGAGGAGAGCCCGAAGTGGCCGGGGAGCGTCCGCATCAGCGCCGTGTCCGCGCCGCGGCCGTCCTCCGCCCGCGCCGCGTGCCACAGCGCCTCCTCCGCCAGGCCCCCGCCGCCGCCCCAGTCACCGGAGATCCGGCCGATCGCGGGGAAGCGGGCGGTGCGGCCGTCGGGGAGCATGCCCGCACAGTTGATGCCCGCGCCGCACACCACGGCGACACCGCGCGGCTCCGCGTCCTCGAACAGGCCCGCCCGCAGCACGGCGAACGTGTCGTTGCGTACGTCCACGCTCGCCCGCGTCGACCAGCCGCGGGCGCGTACGGCCCGCGCCAACTCCGCCTCCTCCACCGGGAAATCGGCGTTGGCCAGGCACGCCGAGACGTGCCCGACCGAGTCGACGCCCGCCTGCGCGAACGCCTGGCCGACCGCGTCCGCCAGGACGTCCACGGCCGCCTCCACCCCCACCACGGGAGGCTGGAACCCGCCGCCGCGGGCCGTGCCGACGACGGAGCCGTCGGCCGCGACCACCGCGACATCGGTCTTGCTGTTCCCCGCGTCGACGGCAAGGACGGTCATGCCCACGCGAGGTGCTCCCGGTTGTGCGCGATCAGTCGGTCGGTGAGCTGCTCGGCGTACTCGTACTGGCCGATCAGGGGGTGGGACAGGAGCGCCTTGAAGACGCGGTCGCGGCCACCGCGCAGCGCCGCGTCGAGGGCCAGGTCCTCGTAGGCGCTCACGTGGGCGACGAGGCCCGCGTACAGCGGGTCGAGCGACGGCACCGGCAGCGGGCGGGCGCCCTTGCCGTCCACCGTCGCCTGCACCTCGATGACCGCGTCGTCGGGGAGGAAGGGCAGCGTGCCGTTGTTGTACGTGTTGACGACCTGGTGGGGCGATCCGCCGCCGCCGAGCAGCGACGCCGCGAGGTCCACGGCCGCCTCGCTGTAGAAGGCGCCGCCGCGCTTGGCCAGCAGCGCCGGCTTCTCGTCGAGCGCGGGGTCGCCGTACATGGCCAGCAACTCCTTCTCCATCTGCGCCACTTCGGCCGCGCGGGACGGCTTGGTGCGCAGCTCCCGTACGACGGCGTCGTGCTGGTAGTAGTAGCGCAGGTAGTACGAGGGCACGACGCCGAGGCGGTCGACGATCTCCCGCGGCATGTGCAGGTCCTCGGCGATCGCGTCGCCGTGCTCGGCGATCAGGCGCGGCAGCAGGTTCTCCCCGTCCGGGCCGCCGAGGCGGACGCCCCGCTCCCAGGTGAGGTGGTTGAGGCCGACGTGGTCCAGGTGGATCTGGTCAGGCCGCACGTCGAGGAGCGCGGCGAACTTGCGCTGGAAGCCGATGGCGACGTTGCACAGCCCGACGGCCTTGTGACCGGCCTGGAGCAGTGCGCGGGTGACGATGCCCACCGGGTTGGTGAAGTCGATGATCCAGGCGTTCGGGTTGGTGCGGCGTACGCGCTCGGCGATGTCGAGCACCACCGGGACCGTGCGCAGCGCCTTGGCGAGACCGCCGGCGCCGGTCGTCTCCTGGCCCACGCAGCCGCAGTCGAGGGGCCAGGTCTCGTCCTGCTCGCGGGCGGCCTGCCCGCCGACGCGCAGTTGCAGCAGCACCGCGTCGGCGTCGGCGACCCCCGCGTCCACGTCGGAGGTGGTGCGGATGGTGCCGGGGTGGCCCTGCTTGGCGAAGATCCGGCGGGCGAGGCCGCCGACCAGTTCGAGCCGGTCCGCGGCCGGGTCGACGAGGACCAGTTCCTCGATCGGCAGGGTGTCCCGCAACCGGGCGAAGCCGTCGATGAGTTCGGGTGTGTAGGTCGAGCCTCCGCCGACCACGGCGAGCTTCATTACCGAATAACCGTCCTTAACCTTTGACCCCGGTGAGGGTGACGCCTTCGACGAAGGCCTTCTGTGCGAAGAAGAAGACGATGCAGACCGGCGCCATCACGAGGAGCGTCGCGGCCATCGTCAGGTTCCAGTTGACGCTGTGCGCCGACTTGAAGGATTCGAGCCCGTAGCTGAGCGTCCAGGACGCCGGGTTCTGGGCGGCGTAGATCTGCGGCCCGAAGTAGTCGTTCCAGCAGTAGAAGAACTGGAACAGGGCGATCGCGGCGATGCCCGGCTTGGCCATCGGCACCACGATCCTCAGCAGTGTGCGCAGCTCGCCGCAGCCGTCGACCTTCGCCGACTCGATGTACTCCTTCGGGATCGTCAGCAGGAACTGACGCAGCAGGAAGATCGAGTACGCGTCGCCGAACGCCATCGGGATGATCAGCGGCCACAGCGTCCCCGCGAGGTGGAACTGCTGGGCCCAGACCAGGTACATCGGGATCACGATGACCTGCGGCGGCAGCATCATCGTCGAGATGACGAGCAGCATCGCCGTGCGCCGGCCGCGGAAGCGGAACTTGGCCAGCGCGTACGCCACCGGGATCGCCGAGCAGACCGTCAGCAGCGTCCCGAGGGCGGCGTAGAGGATCGAGTTCTTCCACCAGTCGAGGAAGCCGTCGGTCCGGAAGACGGCCGTGTAGTTCTCCCAGTGCCAGGAGTCCGGCCACAGATCGCCGCTCATCGCCTGGTCGTCGCTCATCACGGACGTCAGGAAGACGAAGACGAAGGGCAGGACGAACAGCAGGGCGACGGCTATCGCGATGCTGTGCACGGCGATCCAGTGCAGGATCTCCTTGCGCCGGGCGCGTCTGCGGGCGGGCGCTGAGGTGGTCGAGGGCGGGGTCGCGGACGCGGTGGGCGTCGGCTCCAGGTACGTAGAAGACGCTGTGGTCATGGGTCAGTCCTCCGCCGCGAGCAGGCCCGAGCGCTTGCGCATGAGCAGCATGGTCACGGCCATCGCGATGACGAAGAGAACGAGCGAGAGCACGCACGCCGCGCCGGTGTTGAAGTTCTGGAAGCCCATCGAGTAGACGAGCTGGGGGACCGTGAGGGTCGAGTGGTCGGGGTAGCCGGGCTGGATCACCGAGCCGGGGCCGATGGAGACTCCGGACGCGATCTTCCCCGCGACCAGGGCCTGCGTGTAGTACTGCATGGTCTGTACGACGCCGGTGACCACGGCGAACATCACGATCGGGGTGATCGACGGCCAGGTCACGTACCGGAACCGGCTCCAGGCGCCCGCGCCGTCGAGCTCCGCGGCCTCGTACTGCTCCTTCGGCACGTCGAGCAGCGCGGCCATGAAGATGACCATGAGGTCGCCGATGCCCCACAGCGACAGCAGGACGAGGGAGGGCTTGGCCCAGGCGGCGTCGTTGAACCAGTTGGGGCCGTCGATGCCGATGGCGCTCAGCACCTCGTTGACCGGCCCGGTCCCCGGGTTGAGGAGGAAGACGAAGGCCACGGTCGCGGCGACCGGCGGGGCGAGATAGGGCAGGTAGAAGGCGGTTCTGAAGAACCCGACACCGCTCTTGATCTTCGTGACGAGCAGCCCGAGGGAGAGACCGAAGACGACGCGGAGCGCCACCATGATCACGACGAGCCACAGGGTGTTCCACAGGGCGGGACCGAACAGCGGCATGTCCTGGAACACGTACTTCCAGTTCTGGAGCCCCACGAAGGTGGGCGCCTTGATCTGGTTGTAGTGCATGAACGAGAAGTAGACGGTGGCGAGCAGCGGGTACGCGAAGAAGACGCTGAACCCGATCAGCCACGGGGAGAGGAAGCCCAGCGTGCGCAGTCTGCGCCGCGCGGGGCGGGAGAGTGTGAGTGCCATGCGCGGGTCCTCAGTTCTGCGACTGGAGGGTGTCGGCGTCGATGAGCTTGTCGAGGCGCTGGAGCCCCTTCTTGAGGTTCGGGACCTTGCCCGCCTCCTCGGTGTACGAGAAGTCCATCAACTGGACGACGTACATGCCGCCGTTGGTCGAAGACGGCATCACCTGGCTGTACTTGTTCTTCGCGATGTCGAGGAACGTGCGGAACGTCGGATCGGCGTCCAGGTCTGGTGACGCGAGGGCCGCCTTGGTGGACGGCACGTTGTGGATGGCGTTGGCGAACTTCACGACCTGGTCGGTGTCGGCGGTCAGGAATCTGACCAGCTCCCAGGCGGCGTTCTGGTGCTTGCTGCTGTGCGCGATCCCGGCGACGGTGCCGGTCAGATAGCCGCGCCCGTACGTCTCCGCCTGGTCGTCGGGGACCGGCAGCGGAGCCACGCCCCAGTCGAAGTCGGCCTTCGCGTCGTTCAGCATCAGACCGCGCCACTCACCGTCGAGGTGCATCGCCAGCTTGCCCCTGAGGAAGGCGTTCTGGTTGGACATCTCGTCGCCGAAGGAGGTGCGGAACCGCTCCAGGGCGTTGTATCCGCCCTGCGCGTCCATCAGTTTCCCGGCCGTCTCGAAGAAGTCGTACGTCGCCGGGTCCTTCGCGAGCCGCGACGTCCCGTCCTGGTCGAAGTAGGTCGGGGCCCATTGGGCGAACAGCCGGTCGGGGCTGTTCTGGTAGAGCCGGAAGTTCGGCATGAACCCGACGCGCTTGTACGAGTTCCCGTCCCTGACGGTGAGCTTCTTGGCGTCGGCCACGAACTCGGACATGGTCTTCGGCGGGTGCGTGATGCCCGCTTCCTCGAAGGCGTCCTTGTTGTAGTACATGCCGAAGGCGTCGGCGAGCAGCGGCAGGGCGCACTGGTTGCCGTCGTAGCTCGTGTAGTCGAGGAGGGACTGCGGGAACACCTTCTTCTTGTCGAGCCCGGTCTTCCGCATGAACGGGTCGAGGTCGACCCACATGCCGGAGTCGCAGTACTGGCCGACATTGTTCGTGGTGAAGGACGAGACGACGTCGGGGGCCTCGTCGCCACCGGCGCGCAGGGCCTGGTTGACGGTCGCGTCGGACACGTTCCCGACGGACTTCACCTTGATGTTCGGGTGCAGTTTCTCGAACCGGTCGATCGAGTCGTCGATCGCCTTGACCTCGCCCTCGGCCGACCAGCCGTGCCAGAACGTGATGGTCACCGGCTTCGTCGGATCGTCGTCGGCGCTGCCGGTGCTCGGGTTGGCACAACCGGAGAGCAGCAGCCCGGCCGCGGCGAGCGCGACGGGGGCGCGCAGGGGTATACGCCATCGGGGCATGGCGAACGTCCTTTACGTGTACGGGGGAGGGAGGAGAGGGGACGGGGGAGGCGGGTGGGGTCAGGCGCCGCTGGTGTCGAAGACGGTGTCGCGGGCCTGGGTGAGGGCGGTGCGCAGGGCACCGGTGAGGATGGGGTCGCCGGTGAGTTCGCTGACGCGCAACTCGGGGCGTGGCAGGGCGAGTCCGGTGAGTTCGGCCTCCACCCGCGCGCGCAGGGCGTCGCCACCTGCCTTGGCCACCTGACCGGACAGGACGACGAGTTGGGGGTCGACGACGGCGACGACCGCGGCGAGCCCGGTGGCGAGCCGCCGGGCGACCTCGTCGAGGACGTCGTCCCGGGCGAGCGCCTCCGTCACGTCGCGTGCGCCTTCGGCGAGCGCGCGCACCGCGGGCGCGGCGACGAGGCTCTGGAACCCGCCGCCCGCGTCCGTGCGGGCGGCGACGGCGTCACCGCCGCGGGCCAGCGGGGCGCCGGGCAGCGGCATGTAGCCGATCTCGCCCGCGCCGCCGGTCGCGCCGCGCAGCAGTACGCCGCCGAGGACGATGGCGGCGCCGACGCCCTCGTCGACGTAGGCGAGCACGAAGTCGTCGTGGTCCTGGGCGGCGCCCTCGTACTGCTCGGCGACGGCGGCGAGGTTCACGTCGTTCTCGATGGAGACGGGGGTGCCGAGCACCTCGGTCAGCTCGCCCCGCAGGGTGCGGGAATGCCAGCCGGGCAGGTGCGGGGCATAGCGGAGCCGGCCGGTGCCCGGGTCGATGGCGCCGGGGGTGCCGATGACGGTGGCGGTCAGGTCGTCGTGGCCGAGGGCGGCTTCGCGCAGGGCGCCGTCGACGGCCTCGGTGACGAGCTGCGCCGTCCGGTTCCGCACGTCCTGTGCGACGGCCTCGGCCTCGATGCGGCACCGGCCGCGCTCGGTGCCGGTGATGTCGGCGACGACGGCGGTGATGCCGGTCGGGTCGGCGGACAGGGCGGCGACATGGGCCGCGGCGGGGCGGATCTCGTAGAGCACGGCGTTCGGTCCCGGCCGGCCGCTCTGGCTGCCGGTGGTCCGTACGAGCCCGGCGGCTTCGAGCCGCCCGAGGATCTGCGAGGTGGTCGGCTTGGAGAGGCCGGTGAGCTCGCCGATCCGGGTGCGGGTCAGCGGCCCGTGGGCGACGAGGAGGTCGAGCGCGGCGCGGTCGTTCATGGCGCGCAGCACGCTGGGGGTGCCGGGGGTGCCAGACGTTCCGGCCATGGGGGCTGCTCCTTGCGCCGCACTGTTAGGAAAGTTTCCTATCGGATGCGAGGAACGTAAGGCGGCGGTGAAGGGGGCGTCAATAGGGGAAGAGGCGCGGGCAACCAACTCGTTACGTCCGCGCCCCCGCTCACCCCCTTGCCTCAATCGATGCAGAACTCGTTGCCCTCGATGTCCAGCATCGGGATGCAGGAGTCCGTGCCGTCGTACAGCGTCTGCACGTGCACCGCGCCGAGCGGCTCCAGTCGCGCCCGCTCGGCCTCGAGGGCGGCGAGCCGCTCCTCCCCCGTGAGCCCGGTGCCGACCCGCACATCGAGGTGGACCCGGTTCTTCACGGCCTTGCCCTCCGGGACACGCTGGAAAAACAGCCGCGGTCCCTCACCGGTCGGATCGACACAGGCGAACCATGAGTCCCGCTCCTGCGGCGGCTGCGCCTCCTTGTACGCCTCCCAGGTGGCGAATCCCTGCGGAGGCGGGGGCACGACGTACCCCAGCACCTCGCACCAGAAGCGGGCGAGACGTTCGGGCTCCGCGCAGTCGAAGGTGACCTGGAACTTCTTGATCGACGTCATCGGATCACCATAGGGGCGGGTCCCGGCCGGTGAGACCCGACCGGGAAAAATGGGGCCATGGCAGCGGAGACGAGCCAGATCGTGCTGAGCAAGCAGGACCTCCGGGAGGTCACCGGGTTCGCCGTGGCCTGCGCCGAGACGGTGCTCGCCGTGTTCGAGGCGGACCGGCCGGACGACGTGCGACCCCGGGAGGCGATCGGCGCCGCACAGGCGTTCGCCCGGGGCGGTGAACGCGGCAAGGCGCTGCGTGACACCGCCTCGGCGGCCCTCAAAGCGGCCAAGGGCGCCGAGAGCGAGGCGGCGCGTGCGGCGGCGTGGGCGGCGATGTCCGCGGCCGGCGCCGCGTATCTGCACCCCCTGGCCAAGGCCACCCAGGTCAAGCACATCCTCGGCGCCGGGGCCCACGCGGCCAGAGCGGCGGAACTGGCCGCGGGCGACGATCGCGGCGTCGGCGCCGACCACCTCGACCGGGCGGCGCGCCGGGCGACGCCCGCCGTCGTGGACGTGCTCAGGCGGTTCCCGGCGGCGCCCGGCGGCGGTGGGCGCGTCGCCGAGCTGATCCGCGCCCTGGACACCGCCCTTCGCGCACGCGCCTGACCGTGGTCCGCGACAGGCGCGCCGAGCGGTGTCCAGAAACACGGAGACCCGGATCGAGTGTCAGGCGGAGACGCCCTCGATCCGGGCCAGTGCCTCGTCCGCGCCGAACGGCTGCAAATACGGCAGCCAGCGCGGATCCCGATGCCCGGTCCCGATGATGCGCCAGGCCAGACCCGACGGCGGAGCCGGTTTGTGACGCAGGCGCCAGCCGATCTCCACCAGGTGGCGGTCGGCCTTCGTGTGGTTGCAGCGGCGGCACGACGCCACCACGTTGTCCCAGGCGTGCAGACCCCCGCGGCTGCGCGGGATCACGTGGTCGACGCTGGTTGCGACGCCACCGCAGTACATGCACCGGCCGCCGTCACGGGCGAACAGCGCACGCCGGGTCAGAGGAACGGGGCCCCGGTAGGGGACCCTGACGAACCGCTTGAGCCGGACCACGCTGGGTGCGGGGACGGTACGTGTCGCGCTGTGCATGAAGGCGCCGGACTCCTCGAGGCACGTGGCCTTGTTCTCGAGGACGAGTACGAGCGCGCGGCGGAGCGGTACGACGCCGAGTGGCTCGTACGACGCGTTGAGGACCAGGACATGCGGCACGGATGCCTCCTTGTACGCCGGCGGCGCGTGGCTCGCGCCGGGACGATCTCGTTGCCAGTCTCCCCTCCGGGCTGGTCGTGGCGCCACCATCTCCACGTAACGGCCTTGGAGTGTTTTCGACCACACGTCCTTCCTCCCCAGGTGAGGACGGTCTCTCCCGCGAAGATGACAACGATCCACACACAATGCCCCGTTAGTGTGGTGGGTCTGCCCGCTGATGTTCCCGAGCCGTGTCCCGAGCGGCGGGCGGATGGCTACGCCTGGAGGTACCTGCCGTGATCTTGTCCGTCCTGTCGGCCACGGGAGCGAGCGGCTCATCGCCCGGCTCCCCGCAACCCACGCTCGAGGACGCCCAGGAACAGGCCGGACAGGCCGCGAGCTGGGTCGAGCAGAACTGGTCCACCTGGCTGGGCATAGGGCTGCGCGTCCTGCTGATCGTCGTCATCGCGTGTGTGCTGCGCGTCGCGATCCGCCGGACCATCACCAAGCTCATCGACCGCATGAACCGCACGGCCCAGGCCGTCGACGGCACCGCGCTCGGCGGGCTCCTCGTCAATGTGGAGCGGCGGCGCCAGCGTTCCCAGGCCATCGGTTCGGTCCTGCGCTCCGTCGCGTCCTTCCTGATCATGGGCACCGCCGCGCTGATGATCCTCGGCACGTTCGAGATCAACCTGGCGCCGCTGCTCGCCTCCGCCGGGGTCGCCGGTGTCGCGATCGGTTTCGGCGCCCGCAACCTCGTCACCGACTTCCTCTCCGGCGTCTTCATGATCCTGGAGGACCAGTACGGGGTCGGCGACACCATCGACGCGGGCGTCGCCTCCGGCGAGGTCATCGAGGTGGGCCTGCGCGTCACCAAGCTGCGCGGCGACAACGGCGAGATCTGGTACGTGCGCAACGGCGAGGTCAAGCGCATAGGCAACCTCTCCCAGGGCTGGGCCACCGCGGGCGTCGACGTCACCGTCCGCGCCGACGAGGACCTGGACCGGGTCAAGGCGGTGCTCAGTGAGGCCGGTGAGGCCATGAGCAAGGGCGAGCCGTGGAACGAGATGCTGTGGGGCCCCGTCGAGGTGCTCGGCCTCGACAGCGTGCTGCTCGACTCGATGGTGGTCCGCGTCACCGCCAAGACCATGCCCGGCAAGTCCCTGACCGTCGAGCGCGAACTGCGCTGGCGCATCAAGCGGGCCTTCGACGAGTCGGGCATCCGGATCGTCGGCGGCGCGCCCGTGCAGGTGGACGGCGAGAGCGCCCCGGACCCGACGGCGGGCATGGCGGCACCGTCCGCGTACGCCTCGACGACGTCACCGCAGTCCCTGGCCGCCTCACCCATACCGCCGGCGAACCTGTCCAAGTAGGCGAGGGGCCACCGGACGCCGCGGGGCCCGCCCTTAAGCGGTCCGCAGGGTCGCGGGCCCCACCGACCTGCGCAGCAGCGGCAGCGCGGTGGCGGCCGCCAGCAGGCAGGCCGCGTAGACGGCGACCGGCACGAGCAGCGGCAGCGCCCAGGGCAGCGCCTGCCCCGAGGCGACGGCGTACGCGGTGTGGATCGCGGTGCCGCCGAGCGTGGCGAGGACGAGCGCGGGCGCCAGCGGCAGCGCGGTCTCCAGGAGCAGCGCCCGCGTCAGGACCCGGCGCGGCACCCCGGCGGCGACCTGCGCGGCGAGCGCCCGGCGCCGGGTGGACAGGGACTCGGCGGTGCCCACGGCGAGCGCGGCCAGGCTGATCAGGAGGGCGATCAGGACGGCGGCCGAGGTGAGGTCGAGGCCGAAGGTGTAGTAGTCCCTCGGCGCGGCCGTGCGGCCCGTGTGCTCGATGGCGCGCAGGTCGTCGAGGAAGACCTGGCGGACGCCGACCAGGCCGACCCCGACGATCGTGACGAGGACGACCGCGGCATGGCTGCGGGCGCCCGCCCACGGGTCGTCCTGGAGCCGGGCGGCGGCGAGGAGCACCGCGGGGTCGTCGGTGCGGGCAGCGAGGCGTCGGCCGATCGCCCCGGCCGACGTACCGGCGACCGCGACGGCGCCCGCGCCGCTCAGCACGACCGCGCCGAGCACGGTCAGTGGCAGCCCCGCCGCCTCGGTGCGGGCGCCGCGGACCAGGAGCAGCGCGACGCCGAGGGCGACGACGAGTGCGGGCAACAGCAGCCCGGTCAGCATCCGGGGGCCGCGCCGCGGGCCCGCCCGGCGGACGTGCCCGAGCGGCGAGGCGATGACCCGGCGCAGGGCGACGGCGCTCACCAGCGAGGCGAGCACGGGGATCGCCAGGACGACGAGGGCGAGGCCGGGCCAGGCGAGGCCCGGCGGGGTCCAGCCGAGGACGGGCAGGGACGCGGCGAACACGGCGCACCCGGCGAGCGTTCCCGCCAGGCACGCGAGCCCCGCCTCCAGGGCCGCGATCCGCCGCACCTGCCGCGGTCCGGCACCCGCGAGGCGCAGGCCCGCGAGGCGGCGGTCGCGGTGGACCGCGCCGATCCGGGCGCACTGGGCGAGGAAGCCGAGCACCGGGACCAGCAGGAGCAGCAGCCCGGCGACGACACCGTGCCGGGTGCCGGGCTGGTCGAGGAGCCCGTGGCCGGACGAGAAGTGGTGCCGGCCCCGCACGGAGGCCAGCGCCACGGCCGCCGCGGCGAACCCGGTCGCCACGGCGGCGCCGAGGGCGGTGAGCGCCGCCCGGCGCCGCTCCAGCCGGTCCGCGCCACCGGTCAGCAGCCACGCGAGGCGCAGGTCGGAGACGACACTCATCGCGTCACCTCCGACGAGGGCAGCCCGGACGCGAAGGCCCCGGAGGTCTCCTGCGCCACCCCGTCCCGCAGGCTCACCTCCCGGTCCGCGTACGCCGCCACCTGCGCCTCGTGCGTCACCAGGACCACGGCTGTGTGCGTCTCGCGCACCGTGTGGACCAGGGACGTCAGGACCTGTTCGGTCGCCAGGGTGTCGAGCGCGCCGGTCGGTTCGTCGGCGAAGACGACCTTCGGCGCCGTCACCAACGCCCGTGCCAGCGCGACCCGTTGGGCCTGCCCGCCGCTCAGCTCGCCCGGCCGCAGCTCGCGCCTGCCGCGCATCCCGAACCGCTCCAGCCACGCGTCGGCCTCGTTGTGCGCCACCGCACGCGGGCGGCCCGCGAGCAGCAGCGGCAGGGCGACGTTGTCCAGGGCCGTCAGCTCCGGGATGAGCTGCCCGAACTGGAAGACGATGCCGAAGTCGGTGCGGCGCAGCGCGCTCAGCCGCTCCTCGTCGTAGCCGTCGAGCGGGGTGCCCGCGTACGTCACCGTGCCCGCGTCGGGGCGGACGATGCCGGCCAGGCAGTGCAGCAGCGTCGACTTGCCGCTGCCGCTCGCGCCGGTGACGGCGAGGATCTCGCCGGCGCGGACCGCGACGCTCGCGCCCCGGAGTGCGGGGGTGCTGCCGTACGACTTCGTGAGTCCTTCGGCGGCCAGGAGTGTGCTCATGCTGCGGTGACCTCCGCGGTCAGGGTGGCGAGCCGGGCCGCGGTGGTGGTCATCCAGCGCAGGTCGGCATCGAGGTGGGCGAGTGCGTAGTCGGCGGACAGGACCGTGGTCAGGTCGGCCTCCGGGTCGGTCTTCACCGCGGTCAGCTCCCGCATCCGGGCCATGTGCGCGGCGCGCTGGCTCAGCAGGAGGGCGGCGGGGTCCGCGCCTTCGCCGGCCAGCAGGATGGCGACGACGACCTTGGCGAAGATCTCGTTGGCGACGTGCGGCGCGGGCGGGACGATCTCCCCCGTCCAGCCGAGGAGTTCGTCCCTGCCGCGGTCCGTGGCGCGGTAGAGGGTGCGCTCGGGGCCGCCGTCGGAGTCGGTGCCCTCGACCTCCACGAGGCCGTCGCGGACCAGGCGTTGGAGCGTCGTGTAGACCTGCGCGTAGGCGAGGGGGCGGGCCTGTGGGAACCGTTCGTCGTGGCGTCGCTTGAGGTCGTAGCCGTGGCGCGGACCGGAAGCGAGCAACCCCAGCAGGACATGGCGGGTGCTCATGGCGCTCAGTATGTACTGCGTATATGTACTGAGTACATAGCTGGGCGGCCGGAGTTCGGAAGTGAGAGAGAGGATTCCGGTCGGCTCACTGTGCGACCGCGTACGCCTCCACCGACCACAGGGAGATCCCGAACTCCGTCGCCCGCCGGTCGCCGACGATGCGCAGGAACCGTACGTCCTTCGCGTCCATCCGCACCGCCTCGCGGCCCCCGTGCCCGTCCCTGACGGTCGCCGCCGTGCGCCAGCGGCGGCCGTCGGCGGAGGTCTGGACGCGGTAGCCGCTCGGGTACGCGTCCTGCCAGCGCAGCACCACCTGGCCGAGCCTGACCGGCTCCGCGAAGGCGACCTGCCACCACTCGCCGTCCTTCGCCGGGGACGACCAGCGGGTCCCCGGGTCCCCGTCGTTGGCGCCCGTCGCCGGGAAGTCCGGCGTCTCGTCCGCCGAGGAGGACGGCGTGCCGGAGCGGGCCAGATCGGGGCCCGCCGTGCGCGGATAGGCGCGGACCGACACCGTGCGGGTCTCGGCGCCGAAGGTCAGCGGGACCTCGTAGGTACCGGCCGGTGTCGTCGCGGGGACCGTGATCCGCACCGGCACGTCCACCGTGGTGCCGCGCGGCAGCGCGGACTCCTTCGGCACCTCGACCCGGATGCCGTGCGGCGCCTTCGCCGTGAGCCTGCCGCGGACCTCGGCCGGGCGCAGCGCGGTCAGGCGCGCGGTCACCTGCCGCGGCTCGCCGCCGATCTCCGCGTCGGCCTCCGTGCGGGTCAGCGACAGGGCGGCGGCGGGGGAGTCCGCGTACCAGGGGACGAGACGGCTGACGGCGTCCTCGGCCGTGCCGGTGACCCGTACCGCGTCCGCCCGTACGTTCCTCGCGGTCAGCTCCGTGAACCCGCCCTGCGCGAGCGGGCCGAGCCGCCGCCAGCCCTCGCCCGGCACATGCGCCTCGACCGCGCCCGCCGTGCCCGGCTCGGACAGGACGGAGACCGCCGACAGGGCCCGCGCGCGCGGCAGTTCGGCCCTCGCGCCGCTCGCCGCGTCCGCGCCGTCGGTGCCCGCCCAGGCCGCGAACGCCTTCTCGGCCCGCGACAGGAACGGGTCGAGGACGCCCTTGCCGACGGTGACCTCGCGCTTCCGCAACTCCCCGCGCAGCGCCGTGAGCCTGCGCGCCGCCGCCCACGCCGCCGTGCGGTCGCCGCGCGTCGCCGAGTCCAGCATGTCGACGGCCGCCTCGCCCGCCTCGCCGTACAGGCCCAGCTTCTCGCTCCAGGGCCGCACCTCGGACCCGAGCGTCGCGACGGTCGACCTGCCGAGCCCGTCGGGCGTGCGCCGCAGCACGGTGAACGCGTCCCGCAGCGCGGTCGCCGCCGCCTTGTTCCGGGTCGCGTCGGTCCCGGTGCGCGCCTGCCAGAACGCGGAGATCAACGGCCTGAGGTAGGCCGACTCCTCGCCGCCGAGGACGGAGGAGGCGTCGTTGCCCGCGAGGGCGCCGAGCGCGGCCCCCGCGGCCTCGTCACCGCCCGCCAGATCGGCGATCGCCGCCTTCCAGGACTCGCCCGGGCGGTAGTCCCGCGGGTTCCACGCGTAGTCCGCAGCGGTGAACAAGGGGATGCGGGAGGCCGCGGGCTGCTCCATCGCCGTGGCGAGGACCGCGGCCGAACCGGAGGCCACCGCGGGCTCGCGGCCGGTGTACGGGCCGAGAAAGATCCGGTCCTGGGCATAGTCGTTGACCGGGTAGTTGTCCATCGTGAGCAGCTTGTGCGCACTGCCCGAGGAGCCGAACGCGGCGCGGGCGCCCGCCAGTTCACCACCGGTGATGGTGCGCGGCACCACGCCGACACCGGTCCACGCCACCTGCACCGCGTCGTCCAGGCCGCGCGCGAGCGCCGTACGGTACGCGGTCCTCCCGTCCTGGTAGTACTCGGTCGGCATCAGCGACAGCGGCTCGGCGTCCGGGTGCCGCGCGGCGAGATGGCGCGCCACCGCGTTCGCGACCCGCGCCTGCGCCCGCGCCGCCGCCTTCGGCCCCGACCCGAACTCCCGCGCGTCGGCCGCGCAGTGCCACTCGCTGTACGACACGTCCTGGAACTGGAGCTGGAAGGCCCGCACCCCGAGCGCCCACATGGCGTCCAGCTTGCGGGTGAGCGCCCGCACGTCGTCTGCGGAGGACATGCACATCGCCTGCCCGGGCGCGACGGCCCAGGCGAGCGTGACGTGGTTGGCGCGGGCCCGTTCGGTGAGCGCGCGGAAGTCCGCGCGCTGCCGCGCCGGGTACGGCTCGCGCCAGCGCGCCTGCCGGTACGGGTCGTCCCCGGGAGCGTAGAGGTAGCGGTTCTGCTTGGTGCGGCCCATGAAGTCGAGCTGCGCGAGCCGCTCCGCGGTGGTCCACGGCGTCCCGTAGAACCCCTCGGTCAGTCCGCGCACGGCGGTACCCGGCCAGTCCCGCACGACGGCCCCGGCGACCGTCCGCCCCACGATCAGTTGCCGCAGCGTCTGCACGGCGTGGAAGAGACCGTCCTCGCCGACGCCCTCCATGGCGACGGTGGGCCGGCCCGCCGCGTGCCCCACGGCCAGGCGGTAACCGCCGGCGGGCAGGTCGCGGCGGGCGGCGGCGCCCAGCCCGCGCAGCGTCACGTCGAGCACGCCCGCGCCGCCGCTCCCCGGGCCGGTGCGGTGGTCCGCGGCGCCGGACCGGCTCGGGGGTGCCACGGAGCCGAGGCGCACCACGAGGCCGGGTCCTGACGGCACCGCCGCCTCGCTGTCGACCCGCCGGACCTCCCGCGCGCCCGCCGAACGCAGCAGGGACCGCAGCGTGTCCAGGGCCCGGGCGTCGGTGCCGGGCGGCGCCACGAGCACCACCTCGGCCGGGACCGGCACGCCGTGCGCCGACGCCTTCAGCGACTGGGGGCGCGGCCACACCGGGGGAATCCGCGACTCCGACACAGGCTCGCCCGCGGCCGGCCGGGGGAGCGGCGGCGCCGCCACCGCGCCCGTGGTCCCGCCCAGCGTCCCCGCGATGACGGCGACCGCGACGGCGACCGCCCCCTTCCTGCGCCGGAGCTGCACAACGACTCCTCGGTCGGTCGGTGGGCCCGCCTGGGCGGTGGCCCGAACGGTGCACGGTCGGTGGCCTGGAACGGTGAAGGCGCGGCGGCCCGGATGGTCGGGCGGAGGGTCGTGCCCCAGGCTGGTCACCGAGCCCACCACTGTCCGGTACGGAGTGTCAACGTCCGTGGCCGTTGTGCCGCAATTGCCCCGAGGGGAGCGGCGGGACGGCCGCAGGACTTCCGGTTTTCCGTGCCCCGCACACCTGTTCTTCCCGACGCCCCGCGGTGTGACCAGCGCCACGATGTCCGCCCGTTCAGGTCTGTCCGCGTGTCCACTGGGTAGGACTTCCGACTCCTGACACGAACGACGACACGAACGACGGCACGTACGAGCACGACGAGCAGTCCCCCCGTAGAACTCCGACGAAGGAGGCCCCCGTGGCCGCATCGGCACACCTTCTGCTCTCCGCCCTCTCCAAACAGGCGGACACCGCGACGACCGGCGCCGACACCACCACGTTCTCCGCCGAACCCCCGCTGACCAGCGAACCCTGCTTCGCCGACTACGCCCCGCTGACCTCCGAGCCGCCCCTCACCGACGCGGCCCCCCTGACTTCAGAGCCCACCCCGAGCGGCCTGGCCGCGGGATGAGCCTGGCCCGGCTCGCCGAGCTCCACGGCGTCGCCACCTCCTACTCCCCGGCCCCGGGCACCACCGTCCGCGCCTGCGAAACGGCCGTCACGGCGGCGCTCGGCGCGCTCGGCGTGGACGCCCGCACGCCGCGGGCGGTCCAGGACGCGCTGGCCGCGCGGGAGGCGGAGACGGCCGGACGGCTGCTCGCGCCCACCGTGGTGTGGTGGCTCGACGGGACACGGCCGGCCTGGCTGGACGCCCTCCCCGAAGGCACCCGGCTGACCGCCGCCCCCGCGCCGCCCGACGGTCCGGCGGACGCCTGGACGTACCCGCCGCCCGCCGGCGCGCCCCAGGAACCCCCGCCCGGCGTGCACGTCCTCACCGCGGAGACGCGCGCCGGTGCCACGGCGACCGCCCACCTGATCGCCGCACCGCGCAGCGCCCCGCTGCCGCCCGAGCGCACCCACGGCCTCCTCGTCCAGCTCTACTCCCTGCTCTCCGGCCGCTCCTGGGGCATGGGCGACCTCGCCGACCTCGGTGACCTCGCGTCCTGGGCGGCCCGCACCCACGGCACCGGCTTCCTCCAGGTCAACCCGTTGCACGCGGCGGTTCCGAGCGGTCCCGAGGGCGGCACCGACCCCTCCCCGTACCGCCCCTCGTCCCGCCGCTTCCCCGACCCCGTGCACCTGCGGATCGAGGACATCCCCGAATACCCGTACCTCCCCTCGCCGTTCGCGCGCGCGGGCGAGGCCGCGCGGCTGCGCGAAGCCGTCCTGCGCAAGGACGGGCTGATCGACCGGGACGCCGTGTGGGCGCTCAAGCGGGACGCACTCGAAGCGGTCCACGCCGTGCCGCTCACCCCCGGCCGCCGGGCCGCCTACGCCGACTTCCTCGCCGAGCAGGGCACCGCTCTGGAGGACCACGCCACCTACAGCGCGCTCGCCGAACGGCACGGCCCCGACTGGCACACCTGGCCGGCCGGACTGCGCGACCCGCGCTCGCCCGAGACGGCCCGCGCCCGCCGGGAACTGGCCGACCGCGTCGACTTCCACAGCCGCCTCGCCTGGCTCACCGACACCCAACTGACCGACGCCCAGCGCGGCGCGCGCGCCGCGGGCATGCCGATCGGGCTCGTCCACGACCTCGCGGTCGGCGTGCACCCCGGCGGCTCCGACGCCTGGGCGCAGCGCGACGTCTTCGCGCAGGGCATGAGCGTGGGCGCGCCGCCCGACGCGTTCAACGCGCGCGGCCAGGACTGGGGCCTGCCGCCCTGGCGCCCCGACCGTCTCGCCGCGACCGGCTACGCGCCCTTCCGCGACCTCCTGCGCAACCTCATGCGGTACGCGGGCGCCGTCCGTATCGACCACGTGATGGGCCTCTTCCGGCTCTGGTGGATCCCCGAGGGCGAGGCGCCCACCGAGGGCACGTACGTGCACTACGACGCCGAGGCGATGCTGGCCGTGCTCCTTCTGGAGGCGTCGCGCTCGGGCACGCACCTCATCGGCGAGGACCTGGGCACGGTCGAGCTGGGGGTGCGCGAGCGGCTGCGCGAGGCCGGGGTGCTCGGCACGTCGGTGCTGTGGTTCGAGCGGAACTATCCGCCCGACGGCGACGGCAGCCCGGTCCCGGCCGAACAGTGGCGCACCGACTGCGTCGCCACCGCCACCACCCACGACCTGCCGTCCACCGCGGCCCGGCTCCGCGGCGACGACGTACGGCTGCGCGAGAGTCTCGCCCTGTCCACGGTGACGCCCGCCGAGGCGGCGGCGGAGATCGCCGAATGGCTCGCGCTGTTCACGCGGCTCGGCCTGCTGCCCGAGGGCGACCAGGACGAGGAGGAGGCTGTCAGGGCCGTGCACCGCTTCCTGCTGCGCACCCCGGCCCGCCTCGTCGGCTGCTGGCTGCCCGACCTGGTGGGCGACCGGCGCCCGCAGAACCTGCCCGGCACCTGGAGGGAGTACCCGAACTGGCGGCTGCCCGTCGCGGACGAAGCGGGCCGCCCCGTCACCCTGGAGGAGCTGACCGCGTCCCCGCGCGCGCACGCCCTGCTCCGGGTGTTCACGGAGCCGGACGGGCCCCCGTGGAGCGGCCCCAACAGACCCCCCGGGCGCGCGCGCCGCTGACGCGTTCGCTACGTTTGGACCGTGGACAAGAAGAACGCCCTGCGCGCCGGCGCCCTGGCCTCCGGTACGACGCTGATGATGCTGCTCATGTCGTCCCCCGCGCTCGCGCTCACGCGCGACGACGGCGACGACCCGGGTAAGGGCCTGAGCGTGATCGACACGCTCGGCCTCTACGTGGCCGCCCCGATCGTCCTGTTCCTGGTGATCGCCGGTCTCGTGACGCTCGGGGACAAGTCCCGCAAGCGGCCGAAGCAGGGCTGACCCGCAGAGTTTCCCCGTCGAGGGCACGCACCGCACGGTTCGCCGCGGTGCGTGCCCTCGACGCGTTCCCACGGCCTCTTCCGCGGGGCCGGAGCGGCACCGCACCATGAGGGCTCGCTACGGGCGTCACGTCCCGTCGGAGTCGTAGGAGGCCCTCATGACCGGCACCGCGCACCACGGCACCGCGTACGACCGTTCCGTCATCGTCGTCGGCGCTGGCCCCACCGGCCTGCTGCTCGCCGGGGACCTCGCCGCCGCCGGGGTCCCCGTCACCCTCGTGGAGCGGCGCCCGCCCGGCATCAGCAACCTGTCCCGCGCCTTCGTCGTCCACGCCCGCACCCTGGAGCAGCTCGACGCCCGCGGTCTGGCCGACGGGATCGAGGAGAAGGGGCAGCGGCTCGACCGGCTCCGCCTGTTCGGCCGCCTCTCCGTCGACCTGACCACCCTGCCGTCCCGCTTCAACCATCTCCTCGTCGTCCCGCAGTACGAGGTCGAGAAGGCGCTGGAGCGGCGGGCGGTCGAGGCCGGGGTCTCCTTCGCCCACGAGACCGAGGTGACGGGCCTGGTCCAGGGCACGGACGGGGTCACCGTCCAGGTGCTGCGGCGCTCGGGCGAGGGGGCGGAGCCGCGGCCCGCGGAGCTGAGCGCCGCCTACGTCGTCGGCACCGACGGCATGCGCAGCGCCGTGCGCGACGCCGTGGGCCTGCCCTTCCCGGGCAGGTCCGTCATCCGTTCGGTCGTCCTCGCCGACGTCCGCCTCGCCGAACAGCCGGACAACCTGCTCACGGTGAACGCCGCCGGTGACGCCTTCGCCTTCATCGCGCCCTTCGGCGACGGCTACCACCGCTTCATCGGCTGGAACCGGTCCCGGAACGTGCCCGACGGCGAACCCCTCGGCCTCGACGAGATCAAGGAGACCGCCCGGCTCGCCCTCGGCCGCGACTACGGCATGCACGACGCCCGCTGGATGTCCCGCTTCCACAGCGACGAACGCCAGGCCCCCGCCTACCGCGTGGGCCGCGTCCTGCTCGCGGGCGACGCCGCGCACGTGCACACCCCGGCGGGCGGGCAGGGCATGAACACCGGGCTCCAGGACGCCGCCAACCTGGGCTGGAAACTGGCCGCGGTCGTCAACGGCCGCGCTGCGGACGCCCTGCTGGACACCTACGAGGCCGAGCGGCATCCCGTGGGCAGGGCCGTCCTGCGCAGCAGCGGCGGCATCGTACGGATGGCGATGGCGAAGCGCCCGTGGACGCTCGCCGCCCGCGCCGGTCTCACCACGGTCCTCGACCGGGTCGCGCCCGTCCGCAGGCGCGCCGTCGGTCAGATCACCGGCATCGGCTTCGCCTACCCGGCGCCCAGGGGCGCGCACCCGCTGGTCGGCAGGCGGGTGCCCGACGTGGCGCTCGCCGACGGCACACGGCTCTACGAGGTCCTGCGCGCAGGGGAGTTCGTGCTGATCCTGCCCGTGGGGACCGGGCACAAGAGCGACGGGGTGCAGGTCGCCCACTGGGCGAGCGACCGGCGCACCGCCCTGCTGGTGCGGCCCGACGGATACGCGGCGTGGGCGGCGCGGGACGTGGATGGGGGAGTTAACTCCACCGACTTCCCCGGGGAGTTCGCCACATACTCGTTGCGGTAGCTCGCACGAGCACCGGACGAGCAGGGGAGCTGGGGGAGATGAAGAGGGTCGAGGCGCTGCGGCGCTGTCACCGCTTGTGGTGGCTGTCACTGGTGGCGGCGCACTGGTCGACGATGATCCATGTCGCGGTGTGGACACCGGTTCCGGGGCTGCTGCCGTGGGCCGCCGCCGGGATGCGCCGCGCCGTGGACCGCGAGCGCGCCCTCGCCGAAGCGTGGTCGGGCGTCGCCGTCGAGGCGACGCCGGAAATCCCGTCGGGCGGGAAGCGGGAGAGCCGTCACCCCCTCGACCGCTACCGGTGGCTGCGCGGCGACGCCCAGCGGTCGCGCGAGTGGCGCTGGGCGGCGAGGTACTCGTTCGTCGGCGGCCTCATCGCCTGCGCCCCCGGCGCCCTCGTCCTGTACGGGGTCTGGGGTCTCCTCCTCGCGGTGTTCGGCCCCGACCTGGCGGACCGGGGCACCGGCTGGGACGGCCTCTGGTACACGGTGATCCACGTCACGGACGTGCCGAGTGCCGTCATGGCGGGCGTGCTCGGCCTGGCCGTCCTGACGGCGGGCCTGCGGCTCGCCCCCGCCACCGTCGACCGGCACGCCCGCTACGTCCGGGCCAGGCTCGCCCCGAGCGAGCAGGAGCTGATGGCCGCCCGCATCGCCCATCTGGCCGCCACCCGCTCCGACGCCGTGGACACCTCCGCGGCCGAACTGCGGCGCATCGAGCGGGACCTGCACGACGGCGCCCAGGCCCGCCTCGTGGCGATGGGCATGACCCTCGACGCCGCCGAGCACCGGCTCGCCGACGACCCGGAGGCGGTGCGCGCCCTGCTCGCCGAGGCCCGCGCCTCCTCCGTCGCCGCCCTCCAGGAGCTGCGCGACCTCGTCCGCGGCATCCACCCGCCGGTCCTCGCCGACCGCGGACTCGCCGACGCCGTACGGTCGTTGGCGCTGCTGAGCCCCCTGGAGGCCGAGATCACCGTCGACCTCGACGGCCGCCCGGACGCGCCCGTCGAGTCCGCCGTCTACTTCGCGGTCGCCGAGGCCGTGACCAACGCGGCCAAGCACGGCGACGCCGAACGGCTGTGGATCGACATCGGTTACGACCCCGCGCGCGCGGCCCTGCGGGTCGGCGTCACCGACGACGGCCGGGGCGGCGCCGACCCGGCCCGGGGCAGCGGCCTGGCCGGGATCGAGCGCCGCCTGGCCACCTTCGACGGTGTCCTCGCGGTCAACAGTCCGGTCGGCGGGCCGACCCAGATCTCGCTGGAGGTGCCGTGCGCGTTGTCGTCGCCGAAGACCACTTCCTGCTGAGGGACGGCCTGGTCCGGCTCCTCGGCGCGTACGGCCACGAGGTCGTCGCCGCCGTCGACAACGGCACCGAGCTGCGCAAGGTCCTCGTCGAGGAACGCCCCGACGTCGCGGTCGTCGACGTACGGCTGCCGCCCGACTTCAGCGACGAGGGGCTGCGCGCCGCCCTCGCCGCCCGCGAACAGGTGCCCGGGCTCCCCGTGCTGCTGCTCTCGCAGTACGTGGAGCCCCTGTACGCGCACGAGTTGCTGGCGGACGGCGCGGGCGCGGTCGGTTACGTGCTGAAGGACCGGGTGACGAACGGCGGCGAGTTCCTGCGCACCATCGGGCAGGTCGCGGGCGGCGGCACCGTGATGGACCCCGAGGTCGTCTCGAAGCTGTTCGCCCGCAAGGTCCGCGACCGCAAGCTGGGTTCGCTGACCGCCCGTGAGCGCGAGGTCCTCGGGCTGCTGGCGCAGGGGCGCTCCAACGCCGGTGTCGCGGAGGCCCTGTTCGTCACCGAGAAGGCCGTGGCCAAGCACATCGGCAACATCTTCACCAAGCTCGGCCTGCTGCCCGGCGAGAGCGACAACCGCCGGGTGCTGGCCGTGCTGGCGTACCTGGAGGGATGAGTCACCGCACGACCGTTCAGTTCTGCTGAACGTCATCACCGTAAAGATTCGATGGACGCGATCGGTCGGCCCCTGCGACGGTGGCTCCGCACGACAGACAGAGCCCCGCAGAGATGAACTCAGCGAAGACGCAGAGACGCAGAGAGGCCCGATGGCAGTCCTGGACCGCACCCGTACCCCCGTCGACCCGAGCGCCGCGCCCGGCCGGGCGGCCGGGGGACTGGGCGCCGGACTCGCCCTCGCCGCGCTCGCCACCCTCGTCTGGTCCGGCAGCTTCGTCACCTCCCGCGCCCTGCACGACAGCGTGCCGCCCGTCCAGCACGCGTTCTGGCGCTGGATCGTCGCGATCGTGGCACTCGCCCCGTTCGGGATGCGCGCCGCCTGGCGCCAACGGGCCCTGCTCCGCCGCCACCTGGGCTACCTCGCCCTCGCCTCGCTGCTCGGCGTCACCGTCTACAACACCCTCGTCAACCAGGCCGGACTGACCACATCCGCCGGCAACATGGGCATGATCATGGCGGCGTCGCCGGTCCTGATGGCGCTGTACGAACGGCTCGGCGGGGCCCGCCTCGGCGCCCGCCGCGTCACCGGCACCCTCCTCGCCTGCGCCGGAGTCGTCCTCCTCGTCAGCCACGGCTCACCCACCCCCGACGTCGCCCCCGGCGACCTGTGGGTGGTCGCCGCCGCGCTCTGCTTCGGCTCCTACAGCGCCCTGCTGCGCCGCAGACCCCGGGAGATCGGCGGCGTGGCGTTCCTGTTCGCGACCTTCGTGCTCGGCGCCCTGATGCTGCTGCCCGCGTACGCGGTGAGCGTGGCCGCGCAAGGCGGCTTCGAGGTGCGCGCGGGTACGGTCGGCCCGCTCCTGTACGTCGGCGTCGTCTCGTCGGCCGTCGCCTTCTTCGCCTGGAACAAGGCCATCGCGCTGGTGGGCGCCGCCCGCGCGGGCGGCGTCTACTACCTGCAACCGGTCTGCGTGGCGCTGCTCTCCCACGCCGTGCTCGGCGAGGCGATGGGCCGCTCCCAGGTGCTGTGCATGGCGCTGATCCTGGCCGGTGTCGTCCTCGCCTCGGCGGCGGGCAAGGCACCGCGGCGCCGCTGAATTTGCCGGACCGGCAACAAGGGGCGACGGTGCGCGGCGGCCGGGGAGAGGATCGGGGAACCGCAGCGCCCCCCCCTTTCGGAGGTCCCCATGACGCAGCCGACCGCCGCCCCCGTGCACCGCCTCGTCGCCACCCCGGCAGGCCGCACCCACCTCGTCGAACAGGGCTCGGGCCCCCTCGTCCTGCTCCTGCACGGCTTCCCCGAGTCCTGGTACTCCTGGCGCCGCCAGCTCCCCGCCCTGGCCGCCGCCGGGTACCGGGCCGTCGCTGTCGACGTACGCGGATACGGGCGCTCCTCGCGGCCCGCCGGGATCGAGGCGTACCGGATGACGGAGCTCGTCGCGGACAACGCCGCCGTGGTGCGCGCCCTCGGGGAGGAGTCCGCCGTGGTCGTCGGGCACGACTGGGGAGCGAACATCGCCGCGGCCTCGGCGCTGCTGCGGCCGGACGTCTTTCGCGCCGTCGGCCTGCTGAGCGTGCCGTACGCGCCGCGCGGCGGACCCCGCCCCACCGAGGTGTTCGCGGGGATGGCGGGCGGCCCCGAGGAGTTCTACGTCTCCTACTTCCAGGAGCCCGGCCGCGCCGAGGCCGAGATCGAGCCCGACGTGCGCGGCTGGCTGGCCGGGTTCTACGCGGCCCTCTCCGCCGACACCATGCCGGGGCCCGACGCCCCCGACCCGCACTTCGTCACCCGGGGCGGACGACTGCGGGACCGCTTCCCGGCGGGCCGGCTGCCCGGCTGGCTGACAGAGAGCGAACTCGACCTCTATGCCGCCGAGTTCGAACGCACCGGGTTCGGCGGCGCACTCGCCCGCTACCGCAACATGGACCGGGACTGGGCCGACCTGGAGCCCTACGACGGCGCCCCGGTCACTCAGCCGTCCCTCTTCATCGGCGGCGCGCTCGACGCGTCCACGACCTGGCTCGCCGACGCCGTCGCGGCCTACCCGAAGACACTGCCGGGGCTCGTCGCCTCGCACGTGCTCGACGGGGCCGGGCACTGGCTCCAGCAGGAGCGACCCGACGAGGTCAACCGCCTGCTGCTGGAGTGGCTGACCGCCCTTCCGTAGCCGCGACGGCCCCGAGCTCCGGCTCCATCAGAGGCGGCACCCGGCCCGGCGGCGACCCGCCGCCGCGCCTCGACCTCCTCCGGGCGCAGCGTCGGCTCGGCGTCAGCGCAGGCCGCGTTACGTTGTGCCGCATGAGTGAGCGCGCGCCGAGGCCCGACCGGTGGGACATCAAGAAGCTGCTGATCCTGCGCACCCTGCGCGAGCACGGCACCGTCACCGCCACCGCGCGGGCGCTGGTCATGACGCCCTCCGCCGTGTCGCAGCAACTCACCAACCTGGCGAAACAGCTCGGCGTGCCCCTCCTCGAAGCCCAGGGGCGGCGGGTCAGGCTCACCGACGCGGCGCACCTCGTGCTGCGCCACGCGGACGCCGTCCTCACCCAACTGGAGCATGCCGACGCCGAGTTGGAGCAGTACGCGCACGGTGAGGCCGGTACGGTACGGGTCGCCGCGTTCTCCACCGCCGTACCCGCGCTCGTCGTCCCCGCCGTGAAGGCGCTGCGCACCAGCCACCCCCGGATCACCGTCCGCGTGCGCGAGGCGGAGGCGGCCCGGTCCTACGAACTCCTCGCCTCCGGCGACGTCGACCTCGCCCTCTCCCTCGCCGTGCACGCGCCGACCGCCCGCGACCCGAAGTTCACCCGGGTCCCGCTGCTCGCCGACCCGCTGGACGTGGCCCTGCCCGTCGGGCACCCGCTCGCCGGAAGACCGGAACCGCGCCTCGCCGACCTCGCGGGCGAGCCATGGATCTTCGGCGGCTCCGGGCCCTGGTCCGACATCACCGTCGCCGCCTGCGAGGCCGCCGGGTTCGTCCCCGAACAGGCCCACAGCGCGGCCGGGTGGACGGCGATCCTCGCGATGGTCGAGGCGGGCATGGGGGGTCGCGCTCGTCCCGCGGATGGCGGCGGCCCGGCGGGACGGCGTCGTGATGTGCGCGCTGGGCGCCGACCGTCCCGTACGGCATGTGGTGGCGGCCGTGCGGGCGGGTGCGGAGAACGGGGCGAGCGTGCGGCGGGTCCTCGACGCGCTCCGGGCGTGACGGCGCGGTGTCGCCGCAGGGGCATCCGTCGTCGCTGAGTGCGGCTCCCGTCGGGACCGGTCGCGCAGTTCCCCACGCCCCTGGCGGGCGCGGGGAACTGCGGTCCCGCATACCGGGACCGGGCTAGACGTCCGCCCCCTGCGCCCGCAGGGCCCGCTCCACGCCCGCCCGGGACTCGGAGACCAGGCGGCGCAGCGCCGCGCTCGGCGAGGCCGACGACAGCCACGCGTCCGTCTGCGCCAGGGTGTCGTCCGACACCTGCACCGACGGGTAGAGCCCGACCGCGATCTGCTGGGCGATCTCGTGGGAGCGGGACTCCCACACGTCCTTGACCACGGCGAAGTACCGGTCCGCGTACGGCGCGAGCAGTTCCCGCTGGTCGGTCTGGACGAAACCGGCGATGACCGCTTCCTGCACCGCGTTGGGCAGCTTGTCCGACTCGACGACCGAGGCCCAGGCCTCCGCCTTCGCCTCCGGTGTCGGGCGCGCGGCGCGGGCGGTCGCCGCGTGCCGCTCACCGGCCGCGGTGCGATCCCGCTCGTACTCGCTGGCGATCTCCGTCTCGTCGAACCGGCCGACCGCCGCGAGCCGCTGCACGAACGCCCAGCGCAGCTCGGTGTCGACGGCCAGGCCCTCGATGGTCCGGCTGCCGTCCAACAGGCCTTCCAGGACGTCCAGTTGCTCCGGCGTGCGGGCCGTCGCGGCGAACGCCCGCGCCCAGGCGAGCTGGTGGTCGCTGCCCGCCTCCGCGGTCCGCAGATGGGTCAGCGCCGCCTCGGTCCAGCGGGCGAGCAGCGTGTCCCGGTGGGCCGGGGCCGCGTACAGGTCGATGGCCAGCTTCACCTGACGGTGCAGCGACTGCACGACGCCGATGTCGGACTCCTTGGCGACACCGGCGAGCACCAGGTCCAGGTAGGCGCTGGTGGACAGCTCGGCGTCGCGCGTCATGTCCCAGGCCGACGCCCAGCACAGCGCGCGCGGCAGCGACGACTCGAAGTCGCCCAGGTGCGCCGTGACGACGGCGAGGGACTGCTCGTCGAGCCGGACCTTCGCGTACGACAGGTCGTCGTCGTTGAGCAGGATCACGGCCGGGCGGCGCTTGCCGACGAGCTGCGGCACCGGCGTCGACCCGCTCGCCGTGACGTCGAGTTCGATCCGCTCGCCGCGCACCAGCTTGCCGTCGCCGTCGAGGTCGTACAGGCCGATCGCGATGCGGTGGGGGCGCAGCGTCGAGGTGCCCTTCGCGCCCTCGGGCAGCGCGGGCGCCTCCTGGCGGACCGCGAAGGACGTGATGACGCCCTGCTCGTCCGTCTCGATCGCGGGGCGCAGCACGTTGATCCCGGCCGTCTCCAGCCACGCCTTCGACCAGGACTTCAGGTCACGGCCGCTGGTCTCCTCCAGGGCGCCGAGGAGATCGGACAGGCGCGTGTTCTTGAAGGCGTGCCGCTTGAAGTACGCCTGCACGCCCCGGAAGAACTCGTCCTCGCCGACGTAGGCGACGAGCTGCTTGAGGACGGAGGCGCCCTTCGCGTACGTGATGCCGTCGAAGTTGACCAGCACGTCGTCGAGGTCGTTGATCTCGGCCATGATCGGGTGCGTGGACGGCAGTTGGTCCTGGCGGTACGCCCACGTCTTCATGGAGTTGGCGAACGTCGTCCACGAGTGCGGCCACTTGGAGCCCGGCGCGTACGCCTGGCAGGCGGCCTCCGCGTAGGTGGCGAACGACTCGTTCAGCCACAGGTCGTTCCACCACTCCATGGTGACCAGGTCGCCGAACCACATGTGGGCCAGCTCGTGCAGGATCGTCGCCGCCCGCACCTCGTACGCGGCGTCCGTCACCTTCGAGCGGAACACGTACTGGTCGCGGATGGTGACCGCGCCCGCGTTCTCCATCGCGCCCGCGTTGAACTCCGGCACGAAGAGCTGGTCGTACTTGGCGAACGGGTACGCGTAGTCGAACTTCTCCTGGAACCAGTCGAAGCCCTGCCGCGTCACCTCGAAGATCGCGTCCGAGTCGAGGTGCTCGGCGAGCGAGGGCCGGCAGTAGATGCCGAGCGGCACACTCTGCCCGCCGGGGCCCTCGTAGGAGGAGTGCACGGAGTGGTACGGGCCGACGACGAGCGCCGTGACGTACGTCGACATGCGCGGCGTCGGCTCGAAGACCCAGAGGTCGTCCTTGGGCTCCGGGGTCGGCGAGTTCGAGATCACCGTCCAGCCGCTGGGCGCCTTCACCGTGAACTGGAAGGTGGCCTTCAAATCCGGCTGCTCGAAACTCGCGAACACGCGCCGCGCGTCCGGCACCTCGAACTGCGTGTACAGATAGGCCTGTTGGTCGACCGGGTCGACGAAACGGTGCAGCCCCTCGCCGGTGTTCGTGTACGCGCAGTCGGCGACGACACGCAGCTCGTTGGGCCCCTGCTCCAGGCCGTTCAGCGCGATCCGCGAGTCCTGGAAGACGGCGGCGGCGTCGAGGGCGGTCCCGTTGAGGACCACCTCGTGCACGGTCGGCGCCACGAGGTCGATGAACGTCTCGGCGCCCGCCTCGGCGCTGTCGAAGCGCACGGTGGTCACCGACCGGTACGTGCCGCCCTCCTGCGCGCCGGAGAGGTCGAGATCGATCTCGTACGAGTCAACGGTGAGCAGCTTCGCCCGCTGCTGCGCCTCTACGCGGGTCAGATTGGTGCCAGGCACGCGGTCATCTCCTAGTGCGGTTACGTGTTCTACGCTGGTGACGTTCCGGTCATCCTTCCACGCGGGGACGTACGAGCGCGATGTCCGTTTTCCGCCGGTGAACACGGGCGCGCGGGACCACCCTGCGAGGAATGACCCGGTACACCGCACGCCCCATCGGGGCCGCCGCCCTCAAGGAACTCCGCACCACCGACGACGCGGGCCGCGCCTGCGTCCCCCGCACCGCCACCGACGACGACGCGGGCTCCCCGCTGCGCTGCTGCCTGCGGCCGATCCGCGCGGGCGAGCGGATCGCCCTCGTCTCCTACGCGCCGCTGCGCCGCTGGGCCGCGGCGACGGGCGCCGAACCCGGCGCGTACGACGAGCAGGGCCCGGTCTTCCTGCACGCCGCCGCCGAGGACTGTCCGGGCTACGCCCCCGACCCCGGCCGCTACTCGTTCGACAGGGCCGGCGCGCTGCGCACCCTGCGCCGCTACGACACCCGCGGGCACATCGCGGGCGGGCGGCTCCTGGAGATCCCCGCCGCCGCGACGGACGGCTTCGACTCCGCCTTCGACGAGGCGTTCGCCGACCCGGACGTGGTCCTGGTCCACGTCCGGGCCGTGGAGTACGGCTGCCTGCACTTCGAGGTGCGGCGGCCCTGAGAGCACGGTGGCCGGGTGCGGGGCCGGTGGGGGCTGGTCGCGCAGTTCCCCGCGCCCCTGAGGTGCGCATTTCGTGCGCTGCCTCATGCCCCTGGGGCCGCGGCGGAGCCGCATGCCTCCAGGGGCGCGGGGAACTGCGCGACCAGCCACGACGAGACGCGCACCCGGCAACGGCCAGAATCCGGCAGACCGCCCCCTACTTGGCGGACAGCTCCTGCGCCACCAGCTCCGCGATCTGCACCGCGTTCAGCGCAGCGCCCTTGCGGAGGTTGTCGTTGGAGATGAACAGCGACAGCCCGTTCTCGACCGTCTCGTCACCGCGGATACGGCCCACGAACGACGCGTCCTGGCCCGCGGCCTGCAACGGCGTAGGAATGTCGGAGAGCTCGACGCCCGGCGCGCCGCCCAGCAGCTCCGTGGCGCGCTCGACGGAGATCGGGCGGGCGAAGCGGGCGTTGACCTGGAGGGAGTGGCCGGAGAAGACCGGTACGCGCACGCAGGTGCCGGAGACCTTGAGCTCCGGGATCTCCAGGATCTTGCGGGACTCGTTGCGGAGCTTCTGCTCCTCGTCCGTCTCGTTCAGGCCGTCGTCCACGATGGAGCCCGCCAGCGGCAGCACGTTGAACGCGATGGGCCGCTTGTAGACGTTCGGCTCGGGGAAGTCGACGGCCCCGCCGTCGTGCGTCAGCCTGTCGGCCTCGGCGACGACCTTCTGCGCCTGCCCGTGCAGCTCGGCCACACCGGCGAGGCCCGAGCCCGAGACGGCCTGATAGGTGGCGACGACCAGGGCTTCGAGGCCCGCCTCGTCGTGCAGCGGGCGAAGGACCGGCATCGCGGCCATCGTCGTGCAGTTCGGGTTGGCGATGATGCCCTTGGGGCGGTCCGCGATCGCGTGCGGGTTCACCTCGGAGACGACCAGCGGGACCTCGGGGTCCTTGCGCCAGGCCGACGAGTTGTCGATCACGACGGCGCCCTGCGAGGCGACCTTCTCCGCGAGCACCTTCGAGGTGGCGCCACCGGCGGAGAACAGCACGATGTCCAGGCCCGTGTAGTCGGCCGTGGAGGCGTCCTCGACGGTCACGCCGTCCAGCACCGTCCCGGCGCTGCGCGCCGACGCGAACAGACGCAGCTCGTCGACCGGGAAGGCACGCTCCACGAGGATCTTGCGCATGACCGTGCCGACCTGACCGGTGGCTCCGACGATTCCGACCTTCACAGGGTTCCTCCGTGCTTGCGTGCGGCCATCCGGCCGGGCGGGTGTGTCCATGATGTGTCTGTCCAGGGCCGCCTTGTCCAATCGATTGTCCGAGGTACGGGACACGTGGGGTTCGCCACAGACGGAGTCGAACGTTCCGGCGTCCTGCCGCGTCGTAGGGCACACGCGGGCAGGGGAGGGGCAATTGCTGCGCAGAAAGCCATGGGGGCGGTCACCGGACGTGCCGGACCCGCTCGACGGCGGGGTCGAGGACCGGGTGCGGGCCGTCCTGTCGCTGGGCGGCGTGCCGTACGCCGATCTGCCCGACGGGGTCCAGCAGGTACGGCTGCGGCTCCTGGAACGGGCGGCGAAGGGGCAGGACGCGCCGCGCGACGTCTCGGCGTGGGCGGCGGTCGTCGCCTCCAACCTCGCCATGGACTGGCACCGGGCGCGCCGCCGCCAGGAACGCCTCGGGGAGCGGCTCGCCTCGCTGCGCCAGGAGGACTCCCGGGACGCCGCCGACAGCCGTGTCCTGTCCCTCGCGGTGGCCCAGGGCCTCGACGAGCTGCCCGGCCAGCAGCGGCAGGTGGTCGTGCTGCGGTTCTACGCCGATCTGCCGGTCCGGGACATCGCGGCCGAGCTGGGCGTGCCCGAGGGCACCGTCAAGAGCCGGCTGCACACGGCCGTGCGTCTGCTGCGGGCGCGGCTGCGCGAACAGGAGGTGGTGTGACGTGGACGACAACGCACGCGAGGACCGGCTCCTGATGTCGGCGATCACCGGGGAGCCGTTGCCCCGCGACGACCCCGGGGCGGCGGCCGTCATGGCCGACGTCGCGCTCCTGCGCGAACAGGTCCAGGGGCTCGGCGACGCGCTCGCGGCCCGCCGCGACCCGGAGCCGCTGCGCCCGCCCGCGCCCGCGCCGGTACGTCGCCGCAGGCCCCTGCGGCTCGCACTCGGCGGGCTCGTCGCGGCGGGCGGCCTGGCGGTGGTCAGCGTCATGGTGTGGGCCGTCGCGCAGAGCGGTGGCATGGGGGCGGACGCCGGGGACAGCAAGTCGGCCGCCGACAGCGGTGTGCCGGGCAGCGGGGGCGCCAAACTGTCCCCGGAGGGCGTCGTGGCCTGCTCCCGCACCATCGCGGAGGGCACGGTCGTGCGGGTGGAGCCGGTGCCGGGCACCGGCCAGGACCGGATCACGCTCCGCGTCACGCGCTACTACAAACCGGAGACGGGCGGGGCGAGGACGCTCACGTTCCCGATGGACCACGACGCGATCCCGCGTTTGAAGACCGGGGACCAGCCGTTGGTCGCCATCCCGGTGGGCGGACGGGAGCCGGACAACTGGGCCATGGGTGCAGACCGCGCGTCGCTGCGCGCGATGGTGCTCAAGGCCCTGCCGGGCTCGCGCTCCATCCCGTGCGACGACGGGCCGCCTCGGAACGCGTGAGACACATGAACGGGGGCGGTCGCCACCGGCGACCGCCCCCGCGCTCAAGCCACCCGCGCTTACTCGGTGACCTTCTCGATCTTCACGCTGCCGACGCCCGCGGCGACACCGCGCTCGTTCAGCAGCCGCACCTCGCCGAAGAACTCACGGCCCTGCGGCGCGGGAGCCGCGGCGACGACCTCGGCGGCCACGTCGGTGGAGGCGCCGTTGGCCAGCTTGACGGCCTTCGCCTCGTCGACCTTCACCGAGCCGAGGGCCGGCGAGAAGAAGACGTCGACGTAGTCGTACGCGGTCGAACCGGACGGCACCGAGTAGCCCGCCACCTCGATCGTGTAGGTACCGGCGGCCGGCTTCGGGATGCTGACGGCCTCCTCGGAGTCACCGTCGGCGGACGTCGCGACGACGGTGCCGGCCGCGTTCTTGACCGTCAGGTCGAGGTCGGCGGCCTGGTCGGAGACGTTGCCGATGGAGACGTTCAGCTTGTCGGAGCCCGCGGGCACCTCGACCGTCGACGTCTGCGTGGCGCCGTCCGCGATGGTCGGGCGCGCCGACTTCGACGAGCCGAGCGGGCCGCCCTGGAGCTTCCCGCCGTCGATGGCGGCGAAGGTGTTGGTCACCTTCCAGTCGACGCGGGCCGGCGTGCCGACCTTCGCCTCGGGCAGCGTCCGCACGGCCGGGTCGAAGGAGACACCCAGCACGGCGGCGTCCAGCGTGTACGGGTTGTCGAGCAGCGGCGACGTACGGCGCGACTCGACCTCGATCTCCCAGACACCGGCCTGCGGGTCCGCGTAGGAACGCAGGTCCGGGCGGCAGGTGTTGGCCGGGTTCTCGTAGTTCGGGTAGCAGCTCGGCGTCGACGTCTCGTCGACCGGGACGCCGTAGGGGTGGATCGAGATGAAGCGGGTCTGGCTCGTGGCCTTCAGCCCGCTCATCCGCACCTGGAGCGCCTTGGCGCCCTCGGGCACCGTCAGGAAGTAGGACGTGGTGCTGTTGCGCTGCACCGAGCCCTTGGCGGTGAAGGTGTACGACGGCGCGGCCAGCGGCTTGGCGACGACGACGGTCGCCATGATCTGCTGGTCGACGCCCTCGGTCTTCGGGTCGTCCACTTCCAGGACGGCGCTGCGCAGCCCGGCCGACTCCGGCCTGGCCTGCACCTTCACGGTGACGGCCTTGTTCAGCGGAAGCAGCACACGGCTGGAGCCGACGATGCGGAACGTGTCACCGGAGTTGTTCTTCAGCGACAGCTTGTGCAGCACCGGCTTGGACGAGCCCGACGTACGCGTGATGGTCACGTCGTACGTCTTCTTCTGCCCGGCCTTCAGACCGCCCTCGCGGTCGTAGATGCCGGTGCCGAAGCCCGGCGTCTTCAGCGCGTCGTCGATCGCGGTGTCGACGGGCGCCTTCACGGTGTACGTGTGCGCGCTCGCCCCGTCCTCGATCGCGTCCCACGCGTCCTCGATGTCGATGAGCCCGGAGCCCTCGGCGTACGCCTGCTCGCCCTTGATGTGGTTCGCGGTCGAGGTGAGCGCGGTGCGCAGGTCGGCCGGGGTCAGGTCGATGTGGGCGCGCTTCGCGGCGGACAGCAGCAGCGCGGAGGCGCCCGCGGCCTGCGGCGAGGCCATTGACGTGCCCTGGAGCATGGAGTAGCCGGCCGGCAGCGAGTAGCCCGCCTCGGCGACCGGCGAGCCGGGCAGCCAGGTCTGGGTCGTGTTGATCGCCGCGCCGGGCGCGGTGATGACCGGCGCGAAACCGCCGTCCTCACGCGGGCCGCGCGAGGAGAACGGCATCATCGCGTACGCCTTCTCCACCTGGGAGCCGTAGTTGGCGGCCCAGGTCTCCTTGGAGATGGAGGCGCCGACGGAGAGGACCTTGTCGGCGAGGCCGGGGTCGCCGATGGTGTTGGCGCCGGGGCCCGAGTTGCCCGCGGAGATCACGAGCTGCACGCCGTAGGTGTCGATGAGGCGCGTGTATATCGCCGCACGGGCGTTGTTGCCGTCATTCAGCGCGGGCAGGCCGCCGATCGACATGTTGACGATGTCGACGCCGCGGTTGGCGACGAGGTCGATCATGCCTTCGGTGAGCGCGACGTTGGTGCAGCCGCCGGTCCAGGTGCAGGCGCGCGAGGAGACGAGCTTGGCGCCGGGCGCGGCACCGTTCATGTTCTTGTTGCCGAACAGCGCGTTGGCGGCGGTGATGCCCGCGACGTGCGTGCCGTGCTCGGACTCGATGACGCCGATGTTGACGAAGTCGGCCTTCTTGCCGACCCAGTCGCCGCCGTACGGGTCCGTGGGGACGTCCTTGCGGATCTCCACGACGAAGGGCTGCCGCTCGACGACGTCGGTGGACGGGTCGTCCGTGCCGAACCAGCCGATCTGGTAGCCGTCCTTGTACGGCTTCATCGGGGTGTCGTCGGTGAAGTCCGCGTTGTTGTTCAGGTCGACGGTCACCGTGCCCGCGGCGGCGTCGTACAGGACGCCCCAGGTGTCGGTGGTGTCGCCGTCCCGGTTCGCGTCACCCTTGGCGTCGCCTCCGGCGGTGGCCGCCTCGGAGAAGATGTTGAACCCGTACGAGCCCGCTGCGGCCTTGTACGTACGCCCGTTGACGTTGAACGTCGGGCCGGCCACCTGGGTGCTCATCCGCCGCCAGGTGGCGTCGCTGTCGACGATCGGGTCGGTCGAGGTGACCCAGTCGACGATCTTGCGCTCGCCCGTCGTCGTCTTCTGGAGCGCGGGGTGGCCCAGGTCGACGCCGGAGTCGAGGATGCCGATGGTGACACCGCGGCCGTCGGCCCTCGGGTTGTCCTGCACGAAGTCGACGGCGCCCGTCTCGAAGGACGGGTTGTACGGGTTCTTGGCCGGCGTGTTCCTGCCGGGCCCGCTGTATGCACCGGAGGCCTTGTGCGACGCGTCCTTGGTGGTGTCCGCGGCCGGGGTCGGGTCGTCGAGCTCGATCTCCTGGCGCAGGTCGATGCCGTGCACGGAGGTGAGCTTCTCGGCGGCCTCGATGGCGGCGTCGGCCCGGCCCGTCGGCACGGTCGCCCGGACGTAGCCGAGCTTGTCGTAGGTGCGGCCCACGGAGGCGCCCTTGACGGCGTCGAGCTGCGCGGCGACCTGCTCGGTGGCGCCGGGCGCGGTGGCGACCATGAAGGTCACGTTCTTCTTGCCGTCGGCCTTCGCGTCGGCGAGGAGCTCGGCGTCGTGCGCGCCGAGTTTCGCGCCGGCGGCCTTGACGGCGGGGTCGGCGGACGGAGTGGCGTCCGCCGGGGTCGCGTCGGCGGCGAGGGCCATGGGTATCGGCCCGGCCGCGGTGAGCGCGGCCACCAGACCGGCGGCGGCCGCGAGGCGGGCCGCGCGTCTCGCGCCGGATATGGGTGCGCGCTGGGGATCGGGGGTCATCAGCATCCCTGTACGTGAAGGTGGGACAACAAGGGTGTGTTCGAAGGGCTCCGGAATTCGGTGCCGGATGACCGCTCAGCTTTACGCAAGTGACCATGGTTTGGGGAGAGTTGTCCGAGGCGGGATGAGGCCATGGCGTACTTCCGCCATACGCCATGGGGGACAGAACGCCCGCTACCGGGACGTAGTCCTGCCGGTCCTTGAACACTCCGTGGAGATCATGAACTCTCCGTTAGCGTCGGGGGATGCACAAAGAGCTGAGGGTCGCGGCGTACGCCGTGTGCGTGCGCGAGGATCAGGTCCTGCTCGCCCGCTGGGTCGCCGGTGACGGCAGCAGGCGCTGGACCCTGCCCGGCGGCGGCATGGACCACGGCGAGGACCCCTACGACACCGTCGTCCGCGAGGTCGACGAGGAGACCGGCTACGCCGTCGAGCCCGTCACCTTCCTCGGCGTCCACTCCGTCCTGCGCCGCTACCCCCGCAAGCTCGGCTCGGTCGCCGACTTCCACGGCCTGCGCCTGGTCTACGAGGCCACCGTCACCGGCGGGACCCTCCGCCACGAGCAGGGCGGCTCCACGGACATGGCGGCCTGGCACGACCTCGCCGCCGTCACCGACCTGCCCCGGGTGGAACTCGTCGACGTCGGACTGCGCCTGTGGCGCGAGCGCCCGCCCAACGGGCACGTCCTTCCCTGAGAGATGAACACGGGGTGACGGCGAGGCGGGCACGTCCCCCTTCGCACATGACAAGGCGCCCTCCCCGGCGCCGCGCGGTGATCCACGTACGGCGATCGGCGTCGCACGTTGCGTCGCCGTTCACGCCCAGGCCATCCCCGCTGCCGACGATCCAGTACGAGCGGGAAGTCCGGCCCGGCCCCCGGTGCCGTCCGGCCCGCGGTCACTGTCGACGCGTTCGCACTCGGGGAGACCGCGCCATGTCACGCACACGCTCCGTCACCAAAGCCGCCGCACTCGACCGCCGTACGCTCCTCGCCGCCACCGGCGCGGCGACCCTGACCGCCGGTCTCGGCTACGCCCTCGGACCCGGCGGCTCCACCGCCGCCGCGGGACCCGCGCCCGCCCCCCGCCTCTCCTCCCGCGAGGGCCCCGCAGCCCCGCTCACCCCCTACACACGCGGCACCACCCTCGCCTCGGTCGCCACCGCCGCGACCGGCGCCGGCTACCGCCGCCTCGGCGACGGACCGGCCTGGCCGCGCGTCGTCCGCTCCGACCTGCGGGCGCCCCGCGCGGGCCGCGAGGTCCGCCGCGCCGCGCTCGCCGCCTTCGTCCAATTCACCGACCTGCACCTCGTCGACGTACAACACCCGCTGCGCTACGAGTACCTGCGCTCCCAGACGGCCAGCGCCTGGCGCCCGCAGGAAGCGCTCTCGGTGGCCGGCGCGGTCGCCCTTGTCGAGCGGGTCAACGCGCTGCGGGGCGCCCCCGTCACCGCGTCCCCGCTGCACTTCGTCATGACGACCGGCGACAACACGGACAACAACGCCCGCTCGGAGCTCGGCTGGTTCCTGACGGCGATGAGCGGCGGACGCATCACCCCCAACACCGGCGACCCGCGCCACTACGAAGGCGTCCAGAACAGCGGGCTCCCGCTCTACTGGCACCCCGACGCGGACCTGCGCGACGCCGACAAGCGGCGCCACGGCTTCCCCCGCATCCCCGGCTTCCTCGAAGCGGCCCTCGCCGAGGTGCGCAGCCCGGGCCTGAACCTCCCCTGGTACTCGACCGTCGGCAACCACGACTCGCTGCCCGGCGGCTGCTACGCGCCCGGCGACCCGTTCTTCGCCGAGTTCGCCGTGGGCGGTCGCAAGCTGATGGAACTGCCCGCCGCCGAGGCCAAGCCGATCTGGGACAACGTGGAGCAGGGCGGCGACCCCGAGGGCGCCGCCTTCAAAGACCTCCTGACCACCCACGCCCGCGCCATGCGCTCCGTCACCCCGGACGAGTCCCGCGCCCCCTTCACCCCCGCCGAGTACGTCGCGGCCCACCTCGACCCGGCCCACACGGGCCCGGGCCCCGTCGGCCACGGCTACACGCGGGCCAACCTCGCCGAGGGCACCCAGTACTACGCGTTCCGGGTCTCGGGCGACATCCTCGGCATCAGTCTCGACACGACCGACCCCGGCGGCCACTACCAGGGCTCGATCGGCACCGGCCAACTCCGCTGGCTGGCCGCACAGTTGACGGCGGCCGAGAAGCGCGGCGACCACGTGATCGTCTTCTCGCACCACACCAGCGCCTCGATGCGCAACCTGCGCGAGGACCCCCGCAACCCCGGCGAGCGGCGCCACGGCGGTACGGAACTCGCCGCCCTCCTCGCCCGCCACCGCCCGGTCCTCGCCTGGATCAACGGCCACAGCCACAAGAACGCCATCACCCCCCACCCCGGTGAGCACGGCACCGGCGGCTACTGGGAGATCTCCACCGCCTCCCACGTCGACTTCCCCCAACTGGCGCGCATCATCGAGATCGCCGACAACCACGACGGCACGCTCTCCCTGTTCACCACCCTCATCGAGTCGTCCGCCCCGCACCGCACGGACTACACCGACCTCAGCCAGACGGGCCTCGCCGCCCTCTACCGCGAACTCTCCCGCAACGCCCCCGGCGCCCGCGCCACGCTCTCCGGCACCCCCGGCGACCGCAACACCGAACTCGTCCTGCGCAAGGGCTGACTGATCTCTAGCGGGGCAGCACCACGACGTACGCCGCGGGCTCCCGGTCGCCGGAGGCCATCAGCGCCGTGCGCACCACGGCGGCCTGCTGCTCCAGCGCCTCGCGCAGCTTCCGCGGCGTGAGGTGCACGACGGTGATGCCCAGCCGCTCCAGGTGCTCGCGCTTACCGGCGTACTCGCTCCACACCGCGAGGCCCTCATCGGTCTGCCGCGGCGTCCGGGTGTCCAGCTCCACGGCCACCGCGTGGTCGGGCCAGTACGCGTCGACACCGCCGAGGTGCGGGCCGCCGGGCAGCCGCAGGTCCACGTTCCACAGCGGGGCGGGCAGCCCGTACTCGCGCACCATCGCGAACAGCCGGTCCTCGGCGATCGCCCGCCCCTCCGCGAGCAGCGAGTCCACGGCGTCCACCACGTGCGGCCGGGACAGCAGCCGGGCCCGCGTCAACTCCCTTACCACGGAGGCGGGTTCGCAGTGCCCGCCGCGTACCGCCTCGGTCAGCAGCCGGCGTACGGCCGCCGCGTCGGAGAGCTGCCCGATCGCGTCCGCGAGGGCCCGCTCCACCGGCGCCGCCGGAACCCCCGACACCTGCACGGGCACCGGCATGGCCGTCGTGCGGACGAGCCGCGCGAACTCCGTCGACCGCAGCCGCCGGGTGCGCGGCACGAGGACGTCGACATGGTCGAGCGAGAGCAGTGGGGGAGCGGAGTCGAAGCCGTGCAGCGCGAGGGCCGCCGCCCCCGTGACCATGGCGTCCGCGTACGGCACGACGGGCACGCCGTGCGCGTCGCCGGCGGCGGGCTGCGCCGGTACACCGTCCGTCCGGGGCCGCCCGTCCCGGGGCCGGCCCGCGTACAACAACGCCGCGTGCAACCGCTCCTCGCCGGTCGGCGGCCCCGGATGGAGCAGGAACACCCCGGGCAGGACCCGCTGCCAGGGCCCGCCGGGGCGGCACTGCTCCTGCGCCGCGGCGGCGGTGACCCCGTGCGCCTTCAACTGCGCGCCGCTCATGACGCGCCGCTGGGACTCGACGAGGTGGCGGAGGGGACGGGGGGACAGGGGAGCCGGGGTGTTGTGGTTCATGTTCCGGGCATTCCCGCCCGGAACACCTCCGCTAACCGCTGTTACAGTCCCGTCGACAAAACCGGACAAGGCTGCCCTAAAGTCCGGTCCGCCGCCTGCCGAAAAGACCAGGCCGCGCAGGGGTTACGGCCGGTCCTCCACACATTCCGTAACACCCGCCCCGTCCGCCCCCGTCACCCCATCGTGGCGGCGTCGCACGCCTGTCCGCGCAGCGCCCGCGCCAGATCGTCCCTGGCCTCCAGGACGAGCCGCCGCAGCGCGGGAGCCGCCCCCTCGTGCGCCGCCAGCCACGCGTCGGTCAGCTCCAGCGTCCCGGGCGAATCCTGGAGCGAGGGGAACAGCCCCCGCACCACGTCCATGCCGATCTGGATGGACCGCTCCTCCCAGACGCGCTCGATCGCCGCGAAGTACTTCTGCGCGTACGGCGCCGTGAGCTCCCGCTGCGACGGCTGCTGGAACCCGGCGATCACCGCCTCCACCAGCGCGTTCGACAGCGCGTCGGACTCCACGACCTGCGCCCACGCCTGCGCCTTCACGGCCTGTGACGGCCGGGCCGCCAGACACCGCACCTGGTGCCGCTTGCCGGACGCGGTGTCGTCCCGCGCCAGCTCCGCGCCGAGCACGCTCTCGTCGGCCGCGCCGTACGCGGCGAGCGTGTCCAAAAACGCCCAGCGCAGCTCCTGGTCGACCGCCAGGCCGTCGATCTTCGCGGTGCCTGCCAACAGGCCCTGGAGCAACTGCAGATCGGCAGGCCCTGAGGCGACCGACGTGAAGAACCGCGCCCACGTGAGCTGGTGCTGGCTGCCGGGCTCGGCGATCCGCAGCTCCCGCAGCGCGCCCTCGGCGAGCAGCCGCCCGCCCTCCTCGCGCCACTCGGGCGCCGCGTAGTGCGTCACCGCGGACCGGGCCCACGCGTGCAGCATCTGGAGGACCCCGATGTCCGACTCGCGGCCCGCGAACCGCAGCACCAGGTCCACGAAGTCCCGGGCCGGCATGAGCGCGTCCCGCGTCAGGTTCCACAGCGCGGTCCAGCACAGCGCGCGGGCCAGCGGGTCGGACAGGTCGCCGAGCTGGTCCCGCAGCGTCGCGAGGGAGGTCTCGTCGAACCGGATCTTGCAGTACGTCAGGTCGTCGTCGTTGACGAGCACCAGCTCCGGCGCCTCGGCCCCGGCCAGCTCGGCGACCACGGTCCGCGGCCCCTCCACATCGACCTCGGCGCGCGCGTACCGTTCGAGGGCGCCCTCGGGCGTGCGCCGGTACAGGCCGACCGCGACGCGGTGCGGACGCAGCTCCGGGTGGGACTCGGCGGCCTCCTGGAGCACGGCCAGCTCGGTGATCCGGCCCTCGGCGTTCAGCAGGGTCTGCGGGGTGAGGGAGTTGACGCCGGCCGTCTGGAGCCAGGACCGCGACCACGTCGCCATGTCGCGCCCGCTGGTCTCCTCCAGGACCGACAGCAGATCACCGAGGCGCGTGTTGCCGTACGCGTGCCGCTTGAAGTAGCGGCGCGCGCCCTCCAGGAACGCGTCCCGTCCCACGTAGGCGACGAGCTGCTTGAGGACGCTCGCGCCCTTGGCGTAGGTGATGCCGTCGAAGTTGAGCTTCGCGTCCTCCAGGTCCCGGATGTCGGCGGTGATCGGGTGCGTGCTCGGGAGCTGGTCGGCGCGGTACGCCCACGACTTGCGGTTGTTGGCGAAGGTGATCCACCCGTTGGTGAACCGCGTCGCCTCCACCATCGAGAAGGCGCCCATGAAGTCCGCGAAGGACTCCTTCAGCCACAGGTCGTCCCACCACCGCATGGTCACGAGGTCGCCGAACCACATGTGGGCCATCTCGTGCAGGATCACGTTGGCCCGGCGCTCGTACGACGCCTGCGTGACCTTGCCGCGGAAGATGAACTCCTCGCGGAACGTGACCATGCCCGGGTTCTCCATGGCGCCGAGGTTGTACTCGGGCACGAACGCCTGGTCGTACTTGCCGAAGGGGTACGGGTAGTCGAAGTGCTCGTGGAAGAAGTCGAGCCCCTGCTTGGTGACGAGGAAGACGTCGTCGGCGTCGAAGTACGGCGCGAGACCCTTGCGGCACATGGCGCCCAGCGGCACGACGAGCTTGGTCCCGTCCTCCAGGACCCGCTCGTAGCTGTCGGTCACATAGTGGTACGGGCCGGCCACGACGGCGGTGATGTACGTCGAGATCGGCTTGGTCTCCGCGAACTGCCAGACACCGTCGGCCAGTTCGCCGACGCCGTTCGACCAGACCGTCCAGCCCTCGGGCGCCTGCGCGCTGAACCGGTAGGGCGCCTTCAGGTCGGGCTGCTCGAAGTTGGCGAAGACACGCCGCGCGTCGGCGGGCTCGTACTGCGTGTAGAGGTAGACCTCGCCGTCCTCCGGGTCGACGAAGCGGTGCATGCCCTCGCCCGTACGCGAGTACGCGCACTGGGCGTCGACCACCAGCTCGTTGTCCTCGGCCAGACCCTCCAGGTGGATGCGGCTGCCGTCGAACACGGCGGCCGGGTCCAGGTCCTCGCCGTTCAGGGACACCGACGTCACCGACGGCGCGATCAGGTCGACGAAGGTCGAGGTCCCCGGCTCGTTCGCCCGGAACCGGATCGTGGTCACGGAGCGGAATGTGCGCGGGCCCTCGCCGGCCGTCTCACCGACCGCCGAACGCAGGTCGAGCGCGACGTCGTACCCCTCGACGGACAGCAGACCCGCCCGCTCGCGGGCCTCGTCGCGGGACAGATTCTCTCCGGGCACGGCGGCACTCCTTCGTGACGTTCTCATAGGGCGTCCTCCCGGCCCTCGTGAGGCCCGTCGAACGCCTACGATCCTCGCACGCGCCCCCTGCGGCGGACATCCGGGAATGCGCGCGACGCGGCTCGCGTTGCCGCAGGCGAGACCACCCGGTGACTTCCGAGGAGAGCTATGTCCACTGTGGACGAGAAGACCCCCGTCGACTTCTGGTTCGACCCGCTCTGCCCCTGGGCCTGGATGACGTCGCGCTGGGTCCTGGAGGTCGAGAAGGTCCGCGACATCAAGGTCCGCTGGCACCTGATGAGCCTCGCCGTGCTGAACGAGCCGCGCCTGGACGAGCTCCCCGAGGAGTACCAGGAGATGATGCGCACCCAGGCCTGGGGCCCGGTCCGCGTCGTCATCGCCGCGCAGCAGGAGCACGGCGCCGAGGTCCTCGGTGACCTGTACACGGCGCTCGGCACCCGTATCCACAACCGCGGCGAGGGCCCCACGAAGGAGGCCGTCGCCGGCGCCCTGGAGGAGGTGGGCCTGCCCGCCTCCCTCCTCGACCACTGGGACAAGACGCCCTACGAGGCCGAGCTGCGCGCCTCCCACAAGGAGGGCATCGACCTGGTCGGCCAGGACGTCGGCACCCCGGTCATCGCGGTCCCCGGCGCGGACGGCGACCAGATCGCGTTCTTCGGCCCGGTCGTCACCCCCGCCCCCAAGGGCGAGGAGGCGGCGAAGCTGTGGGACGGCACGCTGCTCGTCGCCTCGGTCCCGGGCTTCTACGAGATCAAGCGGACGCGTACGCAGGGCCCGATCTTCGACTGACGTCGTACCGACAGAGCCGACAGAGCCGACAGACCCCCGTGAGTCACGTCCTCACGGGGGTCTGTCGTCCTTCCGCCCGCCCGCGCGAAGGCTGAGAAGACGATCACGAGGCGGGACGCTTCAGAGGGTCAGGGCGCGAGCAGCAAGGCGTTCACGCGCTCCTTCGCGGCGGCGTACCGCTTGGCCACGTCCTGCCAGTTGACGACCTGCCACATGGCCTCGATGAAGTCGACCTTCTGGTTCTTGTACTGGAGGTAGAAGGCGTGCTCCCAGGCGTCGAAGACCAGGACGGGCGTGGAGCCCTGGCCGACGTTGCCCTGATGGTCGTAGACCTGCTCGACGATGAGGCGGCCGCTGAGCGGCTCGTAGGCGAGGACGCCCCAGCCGGAACCCTGCGTGGTCGCCGCCGCCTTGGTGAGCTGGGTCTTGAACTTGGCGAAGGAGCCGAACGACTCGGTGATCGCGTCGGCCAGGTCACCGACCCCGTCGGCGGCGAGCGGCTCGCCGCCGCCACCGTCCTTGGGGCTGTTCATGTTGTGCCAGTAGATGCTGTGCAGGATGTGCCCGGAGAGGTGGAAGGCCAGGTTCTTCTCCAGGCCGTTGATGGCGCCCCACGCCTCCTTGTCGCGCGCCTCCGCGAGCTGTTCGAGGGTGTCGTTCGCGCCCTTCACGTACGCCGCGTGGTGCTTGTCGTGATGCAGCTCGATGATCTGCGGGTTGATGACCGGTTCGAGCGCCGCGTAGTCGTACGGAAGTTCAGGAAGCGTGTACGTGGCCATGTCTCTCCGTGCCCTCCGACTGCTTATTGCAAGTTATTCGCAAGTGCAGGCTAACAGCAAGAGCGCATGAGTAAACCCCCGGAGCGAAGGCTCCGGGGGGTGTGTCGGGCGAGGGGGCGCGGCTACTTCTTCTCGGCCGCCCGCTGGCGCACGTAGCCGACGATCGCGAGCACGAGCGTCAGGCCGCCCGTGTAGAGGAGCTGCACGCGCGTGTCGTGCTCACGGGCCATCAGCACGAAGACGACGACCATCGCGAGGAGCGCCGCGACCGTCAGGTACGGGTACGCCCACATCTTCACGACCAGCTTCTCCGGTGCCTCGCGCTCCAGCTTGCGGCGCAGGATGAGCTGCGAGAACGCGATGAAGAACCAGACGACGAGGATGATCGCGCCGATGGTGTTGAGCAGCCAGGCGAAGACGTCGTCCGGGCGCCAGTAGCTGAGCAGGACGCAGACGAAGCCGAAGGACGCCGACAGCAGGACGGCGACGCGCGGCACCCCGCCCGAGATCCGGCCGACCGCCTTCGGCCCCATGCCGCGCGCGACCAGCGAACCGGCCATGCGCGAGGAGCCGTAGATGTTGGCGTTCATGGCGGACAGGAGCGCGACCAGGACGACCACGTTCATGATCTGGCCGGCGCCCGGGATGCCCAGGTGGTCGAGGGTCGCGACGTAGGGGCCCTTGGTCGGGATCTCCTTCGCGGTCCACGGCAGGAGGACCACGACGACCGCCATCGAGCCGACGTAGAACAGGGCGATGCGCCACATCGCCGTACGGACCGCCTTGGCGACACCCTCCACCGGGTGCTCGGACTCCGCGGCGGCGATCGTGACCGTCTCCAGACCGCCGTACGCGAACACGGAGGCGAGCAGGCCGACGATCAGGCCGTCCGTGCCGTTGGGCATGAAGCCGCCGTGGCCGGTGAGGTTGGACATGCCGGGGGCGTCGACGTCCGGCAGGGCGCCGCAGATGGCCAGCACGCCGATGACGAGGAAGAGCACGATCGCGCCGACCTTGAGCGTCGCGAACCAGAACTCGAACTCGCCGAAGTTCTTCACGGCCGCCAGGTTCGTGCCGGTGAACACCAGCATGAACAGGGCCACCCAGGCCCACTCCGGCACGCCCGGCACCCAGCCGTGCACGATGCCCGCGGCGCCGATGCCCTCCAGGCCCACCGCCACGCACAGCAGGAACCAGAACGCCCAGCCCGCCGTGAACCCGGCCCACGGGCCGATCGCCCGCTCCGAGTGGACCGAGAACGAACCGGACGCGGGGTACGCCGCCGCCATCTCGCCGAGCATGCGCATCACGAGCATCACGAGGGCGCCCGATATGGCGTAGGCGAGGATGATCGAGGGACCGGCGGCAGCGATGGCGGTGCCGGAGCCGACGAAGAGGCCGGCGCCGATCACACCACCGAGTGCGATCATGGAAAGATGGCGCTGCTTCAGACCGGGCGAGAGCGACGACGCGTCGACGGGCGGGCCGCCGGGCGACGCGGCCGTCTCCTGGATGGGTGGCTGCGCGGACGTCCGAGACATGGATTTGCCCTGTTCGGTAGCTGAGACGGGAAGAGAGCGTCGACCTCGTGAGGCCCACATAAAACGGCCCACAGTCTGAGCGGACGCACCGCTCAGTGGGAATACGTTTCCGTTATACGGACACGAAGCTCACACGTTGCGATACGGACGTCGACGTTCTGTGAACGTTGATGCTCTGTGACGGCTCAGGTGCCGTCAAGAACCGGGCTTCCGATGGCCTCTATGGGCCACCTTCCGTGAAGACCGGATGTCCCCTGTGGGCCACACCCCCGGCGACGGATCAGGCACGCCGCGCGCGCACCTCGCGCACCCCCGCGACCACGAGCACCGCCGCCGTCGCCCCGGTCGACCAGAGCAACTGCGGCCGGGCCGTGTCGTCGGCCAGCATCAGCCCGAACACCACCGCCATCGCGGCCAGCGCCGCCCAGGTCAGCCACGGGAACGCCCACATCTTCAAGCGGAGCCGCTCGGGCGCCTCGGCCTCCAGACGCCGCCGCAGCCGCAGTTGGGACGCCGCGATCAGCGCCCACACGAACAGCAGCACGGCGCCGACCGAGTTGAGCATGTAGAGGAAGACCGTGTCCGGCCACTCCAGATTGAGCAGGACGGAGACGAAGCCGAACGCCACCGACGCGAGCACCGCCCGGCGCGGCACCCCGCCGGCCACCTTGAGGAGCGCCCTCGGCGCCTCGTCGCGCTCGGCGAGCGAGAACACCATGCGGGACGAGCCGTAGAGGTTGGCGTTCAGGGCCGACAGCAGCGCCACGAAGACCACGACGTTCATGATCTGGCCCGCCGACGGGACACCGAGCGAGTCCAGGACGGTGACGTACGGGCTGATGCCCGCCTTCTGCACCGTCCAGGGCAGCACCGTCACGATCACCAGCATCGAACCCACGTAGAAGAAGAGGATCCGGAACACGGCGCTGCGCACCGCCCGCGCCACCGAGCGCACCGGGTCGTCGGACTCCGCCGCGGCGATCGTGACGACCTCCAGGCCACCGAAGGCGAAGACGACCGCCAGTACCCCGGAGACGACGCCCTGCCAGCCCCGCGGCAGGAACCCGCCGTCACCGGTGAGATGGGTGAGGCCGACCGGGTCCGTGTCGGGCAGCACCCCGAAGATCGCCAGCGTGCCGATGACGAGGAAGAGCACGATCGCGCCGACCTTGAGCGTCGCGAACCAGAACTCGAACTCGCCGAAGTTCTTCACGGCCGCCAGGTTCGTCGCCGTGAAGACCACCATGAACAGCAGCACCCACGCCCACTGCGGCACGCCCGGCACCCAGCCGTGCGCGATCTGCGCGGCGCCCGTCGCCTCGACGGCCAGCACGACCACGAGCATGAACCAGTACAGCCACCCCACGCTGAACCCGGCCCACCGCCCGAGCGCCCGCTCCGCGTGCACCGAGAACGAGCCGGACACGGGCATCGCCGCCGACATCTCCCCGAGCATCCGCATCACCGACATCGCGAGCGCGCCCGCGATCAGATACGAGACGACGATCCCCGGACCGGCGACCGCGATCCCGGCCCCCGATCCGACGAACAGCCCCGCGCCGATGACGCCGCCGAGGCCGAGCATGGTCAGATGGCGCTGCTTGAGGCCGCCCGAGAGGGGTTCGTCGGTGGGGACGCGGTCGTGCATAGGGGTTCAGCCGGCTCTCGGGACTCACAGGTGGATTGGCGGGAACCTACAGTCTCCCCGCCGGGCGCCCCACACCGCAAAACGGCTCCGGACAGCCGACTCGTCAGTGAGAAGCATCACCCCCCGCGCGGTGTACAGACGCCTCTTTGTACGGAGCCCACCAACTCCCGGCCCCCGCCTTTGTCGAGCGGTGACCGTGATCGGCTCAGTCGCCCTGGGATAACGTCACGGAGTCCCACCCTGCCCGACCTCACGGTCCTCAAGAACCCAGAACCCGGAGTCCCCATGAGTACCGCCGCAGCAGTCGCCCGTCCGGGCAAGGTCCTGGCCGACCTCCTCCCCGCCTCCCGCACCAGGGCCGCCGTGGTCGCCAAGAGCGCGGCGCTGGTCGTCGGCGGCGCCGCCCTCACCGGCATCGCCGCGCAGATAGCCGTCCCCGTGCCGGGCTCCCCGGTGCCCGTCACCGGCCAGACCTTCGCCGCGCTCCTCGTCGGCACCGCGCTCGGCGCCCGCCGCGGCTTCCTCTCGATCGCCCTGTACGCGCTCGCGGGCATGGCCGGCCTGCCGTGGTTCGCCGAGGGCGGCTCCGGCTACGCGATGCCCTCGTTCGGCTACGTGCTCGGCATGCTGCTCGCCGCGACCGTCATGGGGTCCCTGGCCCGCCGCGGCGGGGACCGCTCCGCGCTGCGCACCGCCGGGATCATGCTGCTCGGCGAGGCGATCATCTACGCGGTCGGCGTCCCCTACCTGGCGCTGTCCACCGGCATGAGCCTGACGGCGGCGATCGCGGCGGGCCTCACCCCGTTCCTGCTCGGTGACGCCCTGAAGGCGGCCCTGGCGATGGGCGCGCTGCCCACCGCCTGGAAGTTCGCCGACAAGGCCGACACGGCCGACACGGCCGACAAGTAGGACCGGCCGGGCTTCAGCGCAGGTTGTAGTTCCTCCGGAAGAGGTTCGCCGGGTCGTACGCGGCCTTCAGATCGGCGAGCCTCTTTCGGGTACCTGCGTCGTACAGCCCCTCCGGGCGGTCCCCGCCGCCGAAGGCGAAGTTCAGGGAACGCCCGAGGGTGTGCCCGGCCACGGCGGCGAACGCGCGCCCCTGATGCGCCCGCGCGGCCTCCTTGGACGAGCCGTCGAGCGGCGAGAGGATCCGCACCAGCCATCCGGCGTCCCGGTAGGGGACCGCGTTGGGCGCGGGCCGCGACAGGGCGCCGCCCAGATGGTTGAGCTGGACCACGTGCATCGCGTCGGCGGCGGGCCCGCACCGCGCGAACAGTCCGGTGACGGCCGCGACGTCCAGCTCGTCCAGGAACACACTGTCCCCGTAGTAGGCGTGCGGGAACTCCGGGTCGTTGTGGATCGACGGGCTCTCGCCGTACGGCATCTCGCGCAGGGTGTCCGTGACGGCGGGACCGAGCGCGGCGCGCAGCGGCGCCACGAGACGCTCGCCCTCCTCGGCACTGCCGGTGGACGCGATCCGCACCGAGACCACGTACTGGCCGCGCAGATGCGGCGGCAGCATCGGCAGGTCCGGGTAGACGAGCGCGGCGAGCGACGAGGTGAGCGTGGCCGGGACGGTCGCCGTCCACCGCGCGTAGGCGCGCAGGATGTCCGCGGGGTCGGTGGCCCGTCCGTCGTACGCGAGGAAACCGCCGTACAGCCGGGTCACCGGTACGAGACCCATCTCCAGGGCGGTCACCACGCCGAGGTTGGCGCCGCCGCCGAGCAGACCCCCAAACAGGCCGGGGTCGCTGTCGGCGGTGACGTGGCGGGACGCGCCGTCGGCGGTCACCACGTCGACGGCGGTGACGTGGTCGGCGGCGTAGCCGAACTCCCTAGCCAGGACGGGCAGCCCGCCGCCGAGGACGTAGCCGACGACGCCGACGCCGGGCGCCGACCCGTTGAGCGGGGCGAGGCCGTGCTCGGTGGCCGCCGCGGCGACGGCGCCCCAGCGGGCTCCGGCGCCGACCCGCGCGGTGCGGGCCACCGGGTCGACGGTGACCTCGTCCATCCGGCGCGTACTGATGAGGACCCCGCCCTCGGCGTCGCCCGGCAGGCCGTGGCCGGTGGCCTGGACGCCGACCGGGAGCCCCCCGGCCGCCGCGTGGCGCACGGCGGCCACCACGTCCTCCGGTCCGGCCGCCGCGTAGATCGCGTCGGGCCGGTGGGTGAACCCGGTCTGGAATCCGGCGAGTTCGTCGTCGTAACCGGCGTCGCCCGGCCGGAGGACGGCGGGAGACGTGCTGACGGAGATGTCGTTGCGCGGTGTCATGGGTCGTACTGTCCCCGCAAAACCTGACAGGTGCCGTCAGCTTTTCCGTGTGCGTTCCGCCGATGTGCGCGTCGCCCACCACAGGCCCGCCGCGCCCGCGGCGAGCAGCGCGGCCCCCGCCGTGCCGAGCGGCAGCACGTCGTCCCCGACACCGGTCGACGGCAGGTCCTTCCGGTCGTCGCCCTGATCGTCGCCCTGGTCGCTCGCGGGCGTCGCGGGCTTGTTCTCCGTGCCGAGCAGCAGCGGTGTCACGGGCGCGTTCGGCGAGGGACTGGTCGTGCCGAACGGCACCGGCCCCTGCTGCCACAACGTCTTCTTCCCGTCCCCGGTCGTCACCGGCAGACAGATCTTCCCGGTCCTGGTGAGATCGAACGTGGCGAGAATCTTGTACGTCCGTGATTTCCCGGCCGCCAGATCGGCTGTCCCGCAGGTGAATCCGCTGTTCGAACCCTTCGGCAGATCGGCCGTGCCGATGGCCGTGCAGCCCGGCACATCCTTGATCACCATTCCGTCGAAACCGACGACGAGGAGATTGATCTTCCCGCTTCCTTTGCTGCCCTGATTGCTCACGCTGGCGACGAGATCATTCGTTTCCCTGGTCTTGTTGTCGACCGAGATCTTCTCGGAGAGCCCCGTGGTCAGTTTCACGCCCGAGGGCGCCGCGCTCATGGCCTTGCCGCCCTTGTCGCTGCCCGGACCTGGGCCGTCGTCCGCGGTGGCCGTGAAAGGCAGGACCATGACGGTCGAGATCGTCGCGGTAAGCAGTGAAGCAGCGATTTTGGCCTGACGCCTTGAACTCATGTTCGTCCCCCTAGGTGTTTCCCGTGCATCCCCGCCCGCGTCCGAATTCGCAGTACTTGAAGAGGTACCACAAGATTTCTCCGCACTATGCTGGGACGGCGTGAAGTGTCGATTATGTGTTTCGGGGGTGCAGTCGATTGCCAGGGAATGTCAGCGGAGGCGTACGGGGATTAGTGGTGGCAGCGCGCTACCGCTTGGACGCACATATAGGCCAGGGCGGCATGGGGCGCGTGTGGCGCGCGGTCGACGAAATGCTGGACCGGCCCGTCGCCGTCAAGGAGATGCGCATTGACGGCCTCGACCCCGAGGACGCCCGCACCCGCCGCGAGCGCACCCTGCGCGAGGCCCGCGCGACCGCCCGGATCGACCATCCCAACGTGGTGCGCGTGTACGACGTGGTCGACGAGGGCGAACGCCTGTGGATCGTCATGGAACTGGTCGACGGCCGCTCTTTGGAGCAGATCCTCGTCGCGGACGGCCCGCTCGGCGTGGCACCGGTCGCCGAGATCGGCCGGGGTCTCGCCGAGGCGCTGCGCCCCGTGCACGCCGGCGGTGTCCTGCACCGCGACATCAAACCCGGCAACGTCATGCTGGAACGGTCGGGGCGGCGCCGCGTCATGCTCACCGACTTCGGCATCGCCGCGATCCAGGACGCCACGGCGCTCACCATGGTCGGCATGCTCATCGGCTCGCCCGACTACATGGCGCCCGAGCGGATCTCCGGCCACCCGCAGGGGCCGCCCTCCGACCTGTGGTCCCTGGGGACGACGCTGTGCGCGGCGCTCGGCGGCCGTTCCCCGTTCAGCCGCGACACGACCCTGGCGACCCTGCACGCCGTCCTGTACGAGGAACCCCGACTGCCGCCGGAGGCGGGCTGGTTGGGGCCGCTCCTGGCCCGTCTCCTGGCGAAGGAACCGGAGGACCGCCCCGACCTCGAAGAGGTCCTGCGCGCCCTCACCCCGCCGGCCCCCGCCGCCGCGACCCTCGACATCGGCCTGCGCCGCCCGGCCGGCCCACCGCCGACACCGACCCTGACGGGGGCGCCGAGCGGCCCACCGCCCGCAACCGTGCCCGAACCGGCGCCCGAACCGGCGCCCGAGCCCGGCGCGCGGCCGAGCCGCCGCCGGGGCGCCCTGATCGCCGCGGGCGGGGCACTGACCGCGGGCGTCGCCGTGGCCCTCGTCCTCACCCTCCCGGGCGGCGGCTCCTCCGGGGACGGGGCGGGGGCCCGTGGTGGCACCTCGACGGCCACGTCCCGGCCGCCCACCGTCGAGGGCACCTCGCGCCCGCCCGCGACACCCCGGTCGCTGCCGCCCGGCTCACGCCGCGAGGCCGGGTACGCGTGGGCGCCGCCCAGCGGCTGGAACCGCGTGGTGAAGACGGCGTCCGAGGTGCACTACACCTCCCCGGACGGCACCCAGGAACTGGTGGCCCAGTCGGCGCTGGCCAAGGACGACCTCCTCGCCACCTGGAAGAAGGCGGAACTCGACGCCCACCAGGGCCAGGACTACGAGAAGATCCGCCTCGAACGCACCACCTTCCGGGGCCGCCCCGCCGTCGTCTGGGAGTACCTGTTCACGCTCAAGGGCGAGCGCTGGCACGCGGAACTCCTCGGCTTCGAGCAGGGCGCGCAGTCCTACCAGATCGGCACCTGGTACCAGCCCCGGGCGGAGGACGGGGCCCGTACGACGTACGAGAGGGTGAAGAACACGTTCACCGTGCTGGGCCCCGCCTCCGGAAGTGACACCTCGTAGCTCAGCGGGACCGCTGCACCCGCTCGCGCACGAACGAGAACCCGACCACGAACGCGGCCACCAGCAACGACAGCAGCACCTGCTCCCGCCCGGCGTCGTCCGTCAGCATGTACACGAGCACGAACGAGATCATCGCGATCGTCGCCCACGTCAGGTACGGGAACAGCCACATCTTCACGACGAGCTTCTCCGGCTGCTCGCGCAGGATGATGCCGCGCATCTTCAACTGCGTGAAGCAGATGACGAGCCACACGAACAGGGCGACGGCGCCGGAGGAGTTGAGCAGGAAGTCGAAGACGGTGTCCGGCCACTGGTAGTTGAACCAGACGGCGAGGAAGCCGAAGACGACCGAGCCGAGGATCGCGGTGCGCGGCACACCCCGCGACGTGGTCCGCGCGAACGCCTTCGGCGCGTCCCCGCGCTGCCCGAGCGAGAAGGCCATCCGGGAGGCGGTGTAGAGCCCGGAGTTCAGGCACGACAGGACGGCCGTCAGCACGATGACGTCCATGACCTGCCCGGCGTGCGGAATGCCGATCGAGTTGAGCGCGGCGACATAGCTGCCGTCCTTCACGATCGAGGCGTCGTTCCACGGCAGCAGGGTCAGCACGATGAAGATGGAGCCCAGGTAGAAGATGCCGATGCGCCAGATCACCGAGTTGGTGGCGCGGGTGACGGCCTTCTGCGGGTCCTCGGACTCACCGGCGGCGAGCGTGACGATCTCGCTGCCCATGAAGGAGAAGACGACCATCAGGACACCGGTGAGGATCGCGCCGGGACCCTCGGGGAAGAATCCGCCGGAATCCGTCAGATGCGCGAAGCCGCTGCCCGGGTTGTCCGACCCCGGCAGCAGCCCGAAGACGGCGAGCAGACCGACGATCACGAACGCGCCGATGGCGACGACCTTGATCCCCGCGAACCAGAACTCGAACTCGCCGTAGGAGCCGACGGCCGCCAGGTTCACGGCGGTCAGCACGACCATCACGATCAGCGCCCAGCCCCACTGCGGGACGCCCGGCACCCAGCCGTTGAGGATCTTGGCCCCGGCGGTCGCCTCCACGGCGAGCACCACGACCCAGAAGAACCAGTACAGCCAGCCGATGGAGAACCCGGCCCAGCGCCCGAGCGCCTGGTCGGCGTAGGCGGAGAAGGAGCCCGAGGTCGGCCGGGCGGCGGCCATCTCACCGAGCATGCGCATCACCATCACGACCATCGCGCCGACGAGCGCGTACGAGATCAGGATGGCCGGTCCTGCCGCCGCGATACCGGAGCCTGACCCGACGAACAGACCGGCACCGATGACACCGCCAATGGCGATCATGGAAAGATGGCGGTTCTTGAGACCGGCCTGAAGGCCGTCGCCACCGCCGCCGGGGCCCTGCGGGCCGCTGGGCGGAGTGTCTTCCGTCGCAAGGGATGACTGCGAAGTCATGAACGGATCCTTAGGTTCTCGGGGTACGAGCCCTGGCATTCAAAGCGCAGAAGGAGCCAGGACGGAAGACCTGAATCCGGATTGTTGTCTTCGTTACGTGGCTCTTACGTCCGGACGCCGGACGGACGGGGTGGTGCCCCGGTCGCGGCTACCCGGCGCCCGACGTGCCACACTCGGTTCCATGCGCGTGTACCTCGGCTCGGATCATGCCGGCTACGAACTCAAGAACCACCTGGTCGAATGGCTCACGGCCCACGGCCACGAGCCCGTCGACTGCGGACCCCACATCTACGACGCCCTGGACGACTACCCCCCCTTCTGCCTGCGCGCCGCGGAGAAGACGGCGGCGGACCCGGACTCCCTCGGCATCGTGATCGGCGGCTCCGGCAACGGTGAGCAGATCGCCGCGAACAAGGTCAAGGGCGTCCGTGCGGCGCTCGCCTGGAGCGAGCAGACCGCGGCGCTCGGCCGCGAGCACAACGACGCGAACGTGATCTCCATCGGCGGCCGGATGCACACGCAGGAGGAGGCGACCAAGTTCGTCGAGATCTTCCTGAGCACCCCGTACTCCGGGGAGGAGCGCCACCAGCGCCGCATCGACATGCTGGCGCGCTTCGAGGAGACCGGCGAGCTCCCCGAGATCCCGGCCCACCACCCGCAGCAGTAGACGCGTCCACCCCCTCCGGCGTTCGAGGAGCGGGGTCCGCGGGACGAGCCCCGTCTCCCTGACCCCGCCCCGCCGAACAGCGCCCGCCCCGAGAGGAAGTCCCGTGCCCGAGGGCCACACGATCCACCGCCTGGCCCAGGACCACGCCGAACGCTTCGCGGGCCGGACGGCGCGGGCCGACAGCCCGCAGGGCAAGTTCTCCGACGCCGCCGCACTCCTCACCGGCCAGGAACTGACCCGCGCCGAGGCCCACGGCAAACACCTCTTCCTCGGCTTCGGCGCCCCGCAGGACCCCGCCTGGGTCCACATCCACCTGGGCCTCTTCGGCAAGTACACCCTCGGCGAGGCCCCCGCCCCGCCGCCGACCGACACGGTCCGCCTGCGCCTGCTGAACGAGGCGTACTACTCGGACCTGCGCGGCCCCACGACCTGCGCCCTGATCACCGACGCGGAGAAGCGGGCGATACACGAGCGCCTGGGCCCGGACCCGCTGCGGCCCGGTGACGACCCGGCCAAGGCGTACGCGCGGATCTCCCGCAGCCGTACGTCGATCGCCGCGCTCCTGATGGACCAGAAGGTCATCGCGGGCGTCGGCAACGTCTACCGGGCCGAGGTCCTCTTCCGCCACGGCATCGACCCGTACACCCCCGGCAAGGACGTCACGCGGGACCAACTCGCGGCTATCTGGGACGACTTGGTGGCGCTGATGCGCGAGGGCGTCCGTCTCAACCGCATCGACACGGTCCGCCCCGAGCACACCCCCGAGGCGATGAACCGCCCGCCGCGCGTCGACGACCACGGCGGCGAGGTCTACGTCTACCGGCGCGCCGCCCAGCTCTGCCACCTGTGCGGGACGCCCGTGCGCACGGCGGAGCTGGCGGCCCGCAACCTCTTCTGGTGCCCGACGTGCCAGCCCCCGGCACGTACGCGGGCAGACAGGCCCTAGAAGCCGTGCTGGAGCCAGGGGGCGACCGGTGAGCCGAACGCCACCGTCGCCTCCGCGAGCGCGCCCTGCCGCAGCTCCCGCACCCGCCCCGCGCCCGCCAGCTCGGCGAGCGACACGTCACCGAGGTACGCGGCCCCCAACTCCCGCACCGACAGGGCGAGATCGGGCCGCTCCCGGGTGCGCTCGCAGGTGGCGCCCTTCGCGTCGCCCGACAGCCGCCACCGCCCCGCGTTCCACGGGCAGAAGGCGTCCTCCACCTCCAGCACGACATCCAGGGGAGTGAGATACGTACGCGCTTCGAGGGCGGCGCCGACCTCCACCAGACGTACGTGCAGGGAGTCCCGCACCCGGACCTGGCACCGCCGGATGTCGGAGACGAGAGAGAGCAGCGGATCGTCCACAGGACGGTTGCGCGCCTCCACCGTCGACGTCAGATCGATGTCGCACAGGAACCGCCACAGCGCCGCGTACGCCGCCGGGTCGAGCGCGGTGACCTCCCGCGCCAGGACGCGGCCGTCCGGCACCGCCCCCTCCGACTCCGGCTTGTTGTGGAACCGGGCGAAGCCGACCGTCTCCCCGTCCCGCTCCGCGACGACACACTGCAACGGCGACGCCCCGCCCCGCCCCTGCGGCGGGTCCAGCAGCGGCAGCCGCTCCCAGCCAGGGGAGCGCGCGAGCATCCCGGGCCGCGTGCCGACCGTGCGCAGATACACGGCCTCGCACCGGTCGGCCGCCTCGCCGGGGTCGGCGAACCGCAGCCGTACGTCGTCAGTGCCGTCCGGAGCGTCGATCCGCACCCGCGAGGAGTCGATGACCAGCCGCGACTGCCGGCTGCCGACGCCGTACCCGAACCGGCCGTAGATCGCCGGCTCGGACGCCGTCAGTACCGCCAGCGGCTCGCCCCAGGCCCGTACGTCATCGAGCTGACGGCGCATCATCGCCGTGAGGATGCCCCGCCTGCGGTGCGTCGCGGCGACGCTCACCATCGTCACGCCCGCGGCGGCCACGAACGCGCCGCCCGGCACCGAGACCCGGAACGGGAAGGCGCCCGCCGTCCCCACGCACTCCGCGCCGTCCCACACCCCCACCGAGCGGTCGAGATCCGTCAGGTCCTCCCACAGCCGCCGCTCCTGCGGTGACTCGGGCACCCCGCCGAAGGCCAGCTCCAGGCGCCCGTACCAGTGCTCCCACTCGTCCTGGCGCAACACGCGTACGTCGGTCGTCATAGCCCATCCCTACCAGGGCAACCGGGACATGGGCGAGCCAATTCACCGACCGGCGCACCCGGTCCGGATCATGCCCGGAAAGGGGGACAAGTGGGACCACCCGTGCACAGATCCTGGCCCGATGGATAAGGTCCACGAGCGATGGCGGTACGACGAGAGCGCCGGGCGCGCGAACAGCGCGCGGCGGCGGAGACGTTCACGGCCCGGATGAGAAAGCGTGCGCACCGGGTCCGCACCGCCGTGCGCAAATCCGGGGTCGACTACTTCCGAGGCGACGGCTCGGACTGGATCGCCCTCGTCGGACTCCTCCTCACGGTCCCGCTGATCACCTGCTTCACCATCCTCGATCCCGTCTGGTGCACGCCCACCGTCCTCGTCCTGCCGATCGTCGCGGGCGGCCTGGTGCTGCGCCCGGCCAGCCTCCTCGGCCTGTACGCGGCCGCCGCCGCGGCGCTGATCGTGGAGTCCGTCCAGCTCGGCCCCTACTCCCAGCGCGCGGCGGGCGTCACGCCCGGCACCGTCCTCACGGTCGCGGCGTGCGGCTTCTTCGGCCTGCTCGTGGCGCAGTTCCGCAGCCGGGTCGGGGTGCCCTGGCGGCGCGGCGGCACGATGCTCTTCGACCTGCGCGAGCGGATCCGTACCCAGAGCCGGCTCCCGCAACTGCCGCCGGGCTGGCACCGCGAGATGGCGCTGCGTCCGGCGGGCGGCCAGTCGTTCTCCGGGGACTTCGTGGTCGCGGCCCGCACCAACAACGGCCGCACCCTGGAGGTCGTCCTCACCGACGTGTCCGGCAAGGGCATGGACGCGGCCTCGCGGGCGCTGCTCCTGGCGGGCGCCTTCAGCGGCCTCCTCGGCTCCCTGCCGCCGCACGCGTTCCTCCCCGCCGCCAACGGCTACCTGCTCCGCCAGGACTGGGACGAGGGCTTCGCGACCTCGATCCATCTCGTCCTCGACCTGGAGTCCGGGGACTACGAGCTGTACTCGGCGGGGCATCCGCCGGGCATGCAGCTCAGCGCGGGCACCGGCCGCTGGGAGGAGAAGGCCGCCGAGGGCCCCCTCCTCGGTGTCTACGACGGCGCCGAGTTCGACGCGACGAAGGGCACGCTGCGCCCCGGCGACGTCCTGATGCTCTTCACCGACGGCCTGGTGGAGACCTCCGACCGGGACATCGCCGAGGGCATAGACCGCCTCACCGGCGAGGCCGACCGCTATGTCCCCGGCGGTTTCCGCGGCGCGGCCTGGCACCTCATCGAGGCGGTGGCCAAGGACGTCAACGACGACCGGGCGCTGCTGCTGATCTGCCGGGACTAGGGCCCGGGACCTTTCTGCGACGGCTCCGGTGCCCGCGCACCCTCCGAGATGGCGCACGAAATGCGCATCTCAGGGGCGCGGGGAACCGCGCGACCAGCCACGACGGCGCCACGCCCGGCGAGGGGACCGCACCCCGCACGGCGAAAACCGTCACACCCCGGCCCCCACCCGCTCCGGCCCCTTCAAGGCGCGGCCGGGCAGAACACGGCTCAGCCAAGCGGAGCGCCCCGCCGCGAGCGGTCCGAGAACGGCCAGCACCAGCACGTACCCCGCGATGAACGGCGACAGCCGCTCGTCGAGACCCGCCCCCGCGGCCATCGTGGCCAGGATCAGCGCGAACTCGCCCCGGGCCAGCAGCGTCGTGGAGATGTTGGCGGCGGGCCCGGGCCCGAAGCCGTACACCCGGGCCGCACCGAGCCCCGCCAGCACGTTCATCACCAGCGTCACCGCGACGGCGGCCAGTACGGGCCACAGGACACTCGGCAGGTCCCCCGGGTCGATGGAGAGCCCGAACGCGAAGAAGAAGATGGCGCCGAAGGCGTCCCGCAGGGGATGCACGAGCTTGAGGATGCGCTCACCGGACGCGGTGGACCCGAGCATCAGACCGACCATGAACGCGCCGATCGCGTCGGCGACCCCGAACCACTCCGAGACGCCCGCCACGAGGACGGCCGCGCCGAGGAAGGAGATGACGAGGAGTTCGTCGTCCCGTGTGTGGAAGAGGGTGCCGATGATCCGCGTACCGAACCGCGCGGCCAGCGCGAGCAGCAGCAGGAACCCGAAGGCCTTGCCGCCGTCGAGCACCCCGGCGGCGAGGGAGTCGGCGCCGGACAGGATGGGTTGCAGCGCGGCCAGGTACAGGGCCAGGAAGACGTCCTCGACCACGATGATGCCGAGGATCGGTTTCGTCTCGGGGTTGCCGAGCCGTCCGGTGTCGACGAGGACCTTGGTGACGATGGCGGACGAGGAGATGCCGAGCACCCCGGCGAGGACCAGAGCCTCGGAGGTGCCCCAGCCGAGGGCGAATCCGAAACCGAGGCCGGCGCCGACGTTCAGCGCGAGGTAGGTCGCTCCGGCCGCGGCCATCCTGCGACCGCCCGCCCTGAGGTCGTCGAGGTGGAACTCGAGGCCGAGGTAGAAGAGCAGCAGCACCAGGCCGAGCGCGGAGAGCATCTCCAGCTCGTGCGGGTCGTCGACGAGCACGACGCCCGGGGTGTGCGGGCCGAGCAGGATCCCGGCCAGGATGAACAGGGGAATGGTGGGGAGTCCGATGCGCCCGCCGAGCCGGGCGAGGACGGCGGCGGCGAGGAAGGCGCCCCCCATGGCGATCAAGGTGTCTGCGTGTCCGATGGGCCCGTTCCTCCTTGGTGCGGGACAACCCCGGTGGTAAAGGGGGCGTCAAGAAAGCGTCAATAGTTAGTTTACCAAAGGAGTGGGGGAGGGGGCCGGGAGTGCCGGGTGGGGGTTATCCCCACCCCCGATCCGCCAGCCGCCCTCATGGCTGCGACCAGCCCCTTGTCCGTACGTTCGAGACATCGACACCGCCAGGTGACCGACGACGTACGAAAGGGCGACCATGGGTCTGCGCAAGAAGCGGCATGACGAGGCGGAGACGCTCCGCACGGGGGACCGGGCCGTCGAGCTGCGCGGAGTACGGCGCAGCTACGGCCGGGGCAACTCCACCGTGCACGCGCTGCGCGGCATCGACCTCACCCTGCGCAGCGGCACGTTCACCGCCGTGATGGGCCCCTCCGGCTCCGGCAAGTCCACGTTCCTCCAGTGCGCGGCCGGCCTCGACCGCCCCACCGACGGCACGGTCGCCCTCGGCGGCACCACCCTCACCGGCATGAGCGAGAACAAGCTCACCGCCTTGCGCCGCACCCGCCTCGGCTTCGTCTTCCAGGCCTTCAACCTGCTGCCCTCGCTCACCGTCGAGCAGAACGTGCTGCTTCCGATGCGCCTCGCAGGACGGCGCCCCGACCGGCGCCGGGCCGCCGACGTCCTCGCCCGGGTCGGCCTCGCCGACAAGGGGCGGCGCCGCCCCGGCGAACTCTCCGGCGGCCAGCAACAGCGTGTCGCCATCGCCCGCGCCCTCGTCACCGACCCTGACGTGATCTTCGCCGACGAGCCGACCGGCGCCCTGGACACCACCACCGCGGCCGAGATCCTGGGCCTGCTGCGCTCCGCCGTCGACCGGCTGGGCGCCACCGTCGTCATGGTCACGCACGACCCCGCGGCCGCCGCCCACGCCGACCAGGTCCTGTTCCTCGCGGACGGCGCGCTCGTCGACCACCTGGAGGGCGCGGGCGCCGATCGCATCGCCGCCCGCATGCGCACCCTGACCGCGCCCGCACCGGTGAGGGTGGCCGCCTGATGTTCCGCCCCAACGGCCTCGCCCGCTCCGCGCTCCGCTTCAGGCCCGCGGCCTTCGCCGGCACGTTCGTCGCCCTGATGATGTCCGCCCTGATCGTCGCGGCCTGCGGCATCCTCCTGGAGACGGGCCTGCGCGCCTCGGTCCCGGCCGAGCGGTACGCGGGCGCCCCCGTCGTCGTCGCCGCCGACCAGCGCGCGCACTACGTCACCGGTTCCGGCGAGGATCGCGAGGACGCCGCGGTCCCGCTCCCCGACCACGCCCGCGTCCCCGACTCCCTCGTCGCGAAGGCCGCTTCGGCCCCCGGGGCGCGTACCGCGATCGCCGACGTCACCTTCCCCGTCCAGCACGAGGGCGCCGCCGTCAGCGCCCACAACTGGGGCTCCACCGCCTTCACCGGCGAGCGGCTGACAGCGGGCCGCGCCCCGGCCGCCGGCGAGGTCGTCCTGGCCGGCGCCCGGGTCGGCGACCACGTCCGCCTCACCACGCCGCGGGGCCCGCACACGTACCGCGTCTCGGGCACCACCCGGGCCCCCGGCGTCTGGCTCGCCGACGCCGAGGCCGTCGGCGCCTCCGGACACCCCGGCCGCGTCGACGCGATCGCCGTGCTCCCCGAGGACGGCGTCACCGCGGACACCCTCACCTCACAAGTACGGCACGCCCTGGCGGGCACGCCCGCGGTCCAGGTGCACACCGGCGACGACCGCGCCGCAGCCGAGAGCGGCGCCCTCGCCTACGCCAAGGAGACCCTGATCGCCCTCGGCGGCTCCTTCGGCGGCATCGCCACCGCGGTCGCCGTGTTCACCGCGGCCGGCGCGGTCGCCCTCTCCGTCGGCCAACGCGCCCGCGAATACGCCCTGTTGCGCGCCATCGGCACCACCCCGCGCCAGATCCGCCGCACCATCGCCACCGAGACGCTCCTGGTCGCCCCGCTCGCCGGCGCCCTCGGCTGCCTGCCCGGCATCGCGCTCGCCCGCTGGTGGTTCGGCCGGCTCCAGGACAAGGGCGCGGTCCCCGACGCCGTCCAGCTCTCCGTCTCCTACGTCCCGCTGCTCACCGCCGTCGGCACGGCCGTCCTCACCGGGCTCCTCGCCGGATACCTGGCGGCCCGCCGCCCCTCCCGCATCAAACCGGGCCAGGCCCTCGCCGAGGCGTCCGTCGAACGGCTGCGCCCCGGCTGGATCCGCACCCCGCTCGGGATCGCGGCAGCGGTGGGCGGCATCGTCCTCGCGGCCCTCGCCGCCTCCCTCAGCGGTGACGACGCGGCCAACGTGGCGCTCGGCATCGTCATGTGCTTCATGCTCGCCGTCGCGCTGCTCGGCCCGCTCGTGGCCCGGCTGTGCGCCGCCCTCCTCGGCCTCCCGCTGCGCGGCGCGGGCGCCTCCGCCTCGCTGGCCGCCGCCAACTCGCGGTCCAACGCCCGCCGACTGGCCTCCGCGATCACCCCGATCGTCCTCGCCATGGCCTTCTCCTCGGTGCTGGTCTTCATGCACACGAGCGAGGACCACGTCGCCGCCGACCAGCAAGAAGCGGGCATCACGGCCGACCACATCGTCACGGCCGACGCGGGCCTGGCCCCCGGCTCGGCCGCCCGGGCGGCGAAGGCCCCCGGCGTCTCGGCCTCCGTGGGCCTCCTGAAGACCTCGGTCCTCGTCCCCGCGGGCTCCGCCGGCGACCACTGGCTGGAATCGGCGTCCACGCAGGCCGTCACCGGCACGGCGAAGGACCTCGCCCGGGTCCAGGACCTCGACGTCACCCGGGGCGCGATCGACCTCACCGACCCGGACACGATCGCCATGGACGCCTCGCTCGCCCGCTCCGGACACCTGCGCATCGGCGACCGCGTCCCCCTGCGCCTGCCCGACGGCACGAAGGCGTCCCCGACCCTCTCCGCCACCTACGAGCGCGGCCTCGGACTCTCCCAAGTCACCCTGCCCCGCGCGGCCTTGACCGGGCACGTCACGAACCCCTACGACACCGAACTCTGGACGAAGGGCGGCACGGCCCGCTCCCTCGCCGCGTTCGGCACCCCCCTCGCGCGCGCCGACTACACCACCACCCCATCCATGGAACGCGAACTGAACGCCTGGGCCAACACCACCATGGCCGCGGTCCTCGGCGGCTTCGCGGCCGTCGCCGCCGTCAACACCCTGGTCATGACCGTCCTGGACCGCCGCCGCGAACTCGGCACCCTTCGCCTGCTCGGCACCACCCGCCGCCAGGTGCTCCGCATGATCCGCTGGGAGGCGCTGCTGGTCGCGGGCGCCGGCATCGTCCTCGGCACGGCCATCGCCCTCGCGACGCTGATCCCGATGATGAACGGCCTCACCGGCCGGAACCCGTACGTCCCCCCGCTCCTCTACGGCTCCTTCGCGGGCGCGGCGCTGCTCCTCGGCCTGACGGCGACGGCCCTGCCCGCCCGGCTGGCGATGCGACGGACCCCGTAGGACACGCGTCTACAGTCACCCCATGATGACGCTGGAGGAGATCGAGGATTTGGCCCGCCGCGCCCACGCCGGGCAGCAGGACAAGGCGGGCCGGCCCTACGCGGAGCACCTCGCCGCCGTGGCCGCCGGTGTCCGGGCGCGGGGCGGCACGGACGAGCAGGTCGCGGCGGCCTGGCTGCACGACGCCATCGAGGACGACGCCCTCAGCGCCGACCGGCTGGCCTCGGCCGCGCTCCCGGAGGCGACCAAGGCCATCGTCCGCGCGATGACGAAACGTCCGGGCGAGTCCCCGCAGGCGTACGCGGAGCGCATCCTGTCCACGCCCGGCGCCCGCCTGGTCAAGGAAGCCGACCTGGCCCACAACGCGGACCCGGCCCGCCTCGCCGTCCTCGACGAGGCGACCCGGGCCCGCCTCACCCGGAAGTACGCGACGATGCGCGCGCTCCTCGGGCTGCCGGGCCAGTGAAGTACGTCAGCCCTCGTTCCGCGCGCGGGCCAGCCGGGCGGCGTCCTTCTTGAAGGCCCACTCCATCGTCGGCTCCATGGCGAACCGGAAGACCCGCCGCACGGGCGGTGTGCACAGCAGGGTGACGACCCCTGCGGCGACGACCGTGACGACGACCTCGCCGTACGGCTCGTGCACCCAGTCCGCGTCGAACCAGCCCCAGAACCGGGACCCCTTCGCCAGGAACCCGTGCAGCAGGTACCCGTACAGCGTCCCGGCGCCGAGCACGGTGAACCAGGTCCTGCGCCCCGGCACCCACGCGAAGAAGCAGGCGGTGAGCGCCAGGGAGCAGCCGAGCAGGGCGAGCGTCATGACGACCCCGGCCCACCAGGGCGCGCCCAGCTCCTGCGCGCTGTCGCGGTGGTAGAACCACGCCGACGTCATCCGCGGAGCGGCCCAGTACGCCAGCACCAGCGCGCAGGCCACGATCGGCACGGACAGGATCCGCACCTCGCGCCGCCGTACGAGCTGGAAGTGCTCGGGCTTCAGGAACAGGCCGAGTACGAAGAACGGCAGGAACTGGAGCACGCGCTGAAGGTCCAGGTCGTCACCGATGTCGGGTGAGACCGACGCGAGCACGGCGATGACCAGTGCGACCGGGACGGGCCAGCGGAGCACCTTCCACAGCGGAGTGGTGAGCCGCCACACGAACAGCGCGACCAGGAACCAGGTCAGGAACCACGGGTCGAGCAGGCTGAACGGGTAATCGGGGTCGTCGCCCGCGGTCCGCTTGAAGAGCGTGTACGCGGTCTCGAAGAGGATGTAGGGCACGGCGACGCCGGTGATCAGGCGCCTGAGCCGGTCCGGCCGCATGTCGAAACCGCGGGAGAAGTAGCCGGAGACGATGATGAACGCCGGCATGTGGAACGTGTAGACGAACATGTACAGCGCTTCGGCGGTACGGCTGTCGTCCGTCAGGGGTTCCCAGCAGTGGCCCATCGCGACGAGGACGATGGCCAGGTACTTGGCGTTGTCGAAGAACGCGTCCCGCTTCTTCGGCCCGGCGGCGCCGGGCGGAGCGGGGGCCCGCGCCGGAGCGGGCGGCGCGGCGGTGGGGGACGGGGCGGCGACGTCGCGGACCGACGCGACGGAGGCCGCGGGGAGCGGGGTGCGACGCGCGTCGTGCGGGTACAGGGGGTGGGTCACGGACCCTCCCGCACTGCGTCGGCGGCGATCAAGGCAGTGGGGAACATCTGAGGCACCCTAGTGGCGCCCGAACGCTTTCGTAAAACTCTCGACACGCGCCCTCCTTATCGCCCCCCGCCTACCCCGGATTCGCGGGAGTTCTCATCACGTCGTACGACATCAAAGAATTGCCGATCTGTCCGTTATCACACCGCTAATCCACCTTAAGCGACGCATAACACCCTCGGGCGACACTGACTGATTGTCCGTTTGATCAGCAATCGTCACGTCGGAATGTGAGCCCGACAACAGGGCGGATATTCAGCCGCTTAACTTCTTTGAATTTCCTGTGTGCGCGCCGCGGGGAAATACCGGAAAACCGGTGGTGACATGCGAAAGACGTGCGTGCGGCAGGTGTGGGCCGCATGTGCGCCGATGGAAACGATCAAGCCGAATCCGGAGCCCGCGCCCGCCCGCCGACGACCCCGCCGACGTGCGACGATCATGCGCCCCGAGGGCGTCGGGGCCCCGCGCCCCCACGCGCGCGTGGCCGACGATGCGTCACCGGCCGCATACGGAGGCCCCGTTGGTGGCACGATGGTCCTGGCGGGGGGTGTGCGGGGCTGGGCCCCCCGGGCCGGGAGAGCGGACCGACCTAGGGTGTGATCAGTGTGGCCATTTCGCTATCAGTGGTGCTGTTGTTGGCGATCGTCCTCGTGGTGCTGATGCGAGGCGGCTCGATCAAGGCGGGACCCGCCGTGGTGGCGGTGCTCTTCGGCTTCTTCCTGGCCTCGACCGGAATGGCCCCCGCGATCAACAACTTCCTCAACTCCGTCGCGGACAGCATCAGCGCGATCAAGTTCTGAGCACCACCCGCGAGCGGGCCACAGGCCGGGGGAGCGAAAAAGCCCCCGGCCCGGTCCCGCATGGGAACCGGCCCGGAGGCCCTCGTACAGAGCGGGCGACGGGAATCGAACCCGCGTAGCTAGTTTGGAAGACTAGGGCTCTACCATTGAGCTACGCCCGCACAGCTCGCGCCACAGGTCGCTGACCGCGGCACGAAAGGCATCGTAGCGGGTCCCCGGCCCCGCACGCACACCCCGGCGCCGGCGTCCGCGCCGGGCTCGCGACGCGCCCCGCCCTGTGCCCCGGCACGCCCCCCGTAATGCGGCAGCCGCGCCGCCTGGGGGCATGTACCCTACGTGTCGCACCGACGGGGTGTGGCGCAGCTTGGTAGCGCGTCCGCTTTGGGAGCGGAAGGCCGTGGGTTCAAATCCCGCCACCCCGACCAGCGTTGCCGCGGCGACACGACGACCGCGGATCTTCCACGGGCGTCCTCGCCGGACAGAACCACAAGATCGCGTTGTGGGTGTGCTCCGGCGTGCCGTTACTATGCAAGCTGCATGCCCGTGTGTCTCTCAAGCCGGGCACGATCCCTAAAGTCAGCCCCCAAGGAGACCGAACCGTGAAGAGCGCCGTCGAGACCCTGAACCCGACCCGGGTTCGGCTCAGCATTGAGGTGCCCTTCGAGGAGCTCAAGGACAGCCTCGACGCGGCGTACAAGAAGATCAACCAGCAGGTCACGGTGAAGGGCTTCCGCAAGGGCAAGATCCCCGCCCGCATCATCGACCAGCGGTTCGGCCGCGGTGCGGTCCTGGAGGAGGCGGTCAACGACGCCCTCCCGAAGTTCTACACCGACGCGGTCAACGAGGCGGAGCTCAATGTCCTGGGCCAGCCCGAGGTCGACATCACGGAGCTGAAGGACGGCGAGACGCTGAACTTCACCGCCGAGGTCGACGTCCGCCCGACCATCGAGATCCCGGACTACTCCGGCATCGAGGTCGAGGTCGACGCCGTCGAGGTCACCGACGAGGACGTCGAGAAGTCCGTGGAGCAGCTCCGTGAGCGCTTCGCCTCGACCTCCCCGGTCGAGCGCGCCGCCGAGGACGGCGACGTCGTGACGATCGACCTGGAGGCCAAGGTCGAGGGCGAGGTCCTGGAGGACGGCGTCGCGTCCGGCGTCTCCTACACCATCGGTTCCGGCGAGCTCCTCGACGGCATCGACGACGCCGTCAAGGGCCTGGAGGCCGGGGCCGAGGCCACGTTCACCTCCGAGCTCAAGGGCGGCTCCGCCGAGGGCAAGGAGGCCGAGGTCACCGTCAAGGTCACCCAGGTCGCCGCCCGTGAACTCCCGGCCCTGGACGACGAGTTCGCCCAGCTCGCCTCCGAGTTCGACACCCTCGACGAGCTCAAGGCCGACAGCCGCAAGCGCCTCGAGAACATGAAGCAGTACGACCAGGCCACGCAGGCCCAGGAGCGCGTCCTGGAGAAGCTGCTCGAGCTGGTCGAGGTCCCCGTTCCCGAGAAGCTGCTCGAGGACGAGGTCCAGACCCGCAAGCACAACCTGGAGCACCACCAGCTCGGCCAGATGGGCCTCGACCTCGCCAAGTACCTGGAGATCCAGGGCAAGACGGCCGAGGAGTTCGACGCCGAGACCCGCGAGCAGGCGGTCAAGGGCATCAAGACGCAGTTCGTCCTCGACGAGCTCGTCAACAAGGAGAAGCTGAACGTGAACCAGGAGGAGCTCACCGAGCACCTCATGCGCCGCGCCGCTTCCTCCAACATGTCCCCGGACCAGTTCGCCCAGGCCGTCGTCGAAGGCGGCCAGGTCCCGATGCTGGTCGGCGAGGTCGCTCGCGGCAAGGCCCTTGCCGTGGTCGTCGAGGCCGCCACCGTCAAGGACACCAACGGCGAGGTCGTCGACCTGTCGGACGACGAGGAGGAGGCCGCCGAGGCCGCCGCCGAGACGTCCACGGAGGACTCCGCGGAGACCTCCGGTGACGAGGAGAAGACCGAGGCCTAGAGCCTCACCGCAGTCGCACACGACAGGCCCTCGGGACGCGCTCCCGGGGGCCTGTCGTGCCCTGGTGCGCAGGGGCCCCGACAGGCGCCAACCTGCGCTCACAGCGAACAGTTCCTTCTGCGGGATTCCCCGGAGGGGGCCGCGCGTTAGGGTCCATGAATACGAGGGCAGGGGAGTCCCCGAGCGAGGGCCCCGGCCTCAGTAAGAGACGCGAGACGGCACGAGGCCGTCAGAGACGAGCAGGTGGATACGTGACGAATCTGATGCCTTCCGCCGCCGGCGAGCCGTCCATCGGTGGTGGCCTCGGCGACCATGTCTACAACCGACTGCTCGGCGAGCGGATCATCTTCCTCGGCCAGCAGGTCGACGACGACATCGCCAACAAGATCACCGCGCAGATGCTGCTCCTTGCCGCCGACCCGGACAAGGACATCTACCTCTACATCAACAGCCCCGGTGGCTCGGTGACGGCCGGCATGGCGATCTACGACACCATGCAGTACATCCCGAACGACGTCATCACCATCGGCATGGGCATGGCCGCCTCGATGGGCCAGTTCCTGCTCACCGGCGGCTCCGCGGGCAAGCGCTTCGCGCTGCCGCACACCGACATCCTGATGCACCAGGGCTCCGCGGGCATCGGCGGTACGGCCTCGGACGTGAAGATCCAGGCCGAGTACCTGCTGCGGACGAAGCAGCGCATGGCCGAGATCACGGCCCGGCACTCCGGCCAGTCCGTCGAGCGGATCATCCGCGACGGTGACCGCGACCGCTGGTTCACCACGGAGGAGGCCAAGGAGTACGGCCTCATCGACGAGATCATCTCTGCCGCTACGGGTGTTCCGGGCGGCGGCGGCACCGGCGCCTGATCGGCTCGCACCGATCGCGCACCGGCCCCAAGCCCTCTGCCTCCCTCACCAGGACGGAACACCGCCATCATGAACAACATCCCCGGCAGCGGCCTGTACACCGGCCCGCAGGTCGACAACCGCTACGTGATCCCGCGCTTCGTCGAGCGCACCTCGCAGGGCGTGCGCGAGTACGACCCGTACGCGAAGCTCTTCGAGGAGCGCGTGATCTTCCTCGGCGTCCAGATCGACGACGCCTCAGCCAACGACGTCATGGCGCAGCTCCTGTGCCTGGAGTCGATGGACCCCGACCGTGACATCTCCATCTACATCAACAGCCCCGGTGGCTCGTTCACGGCCCTCACGGCCATCTACGACACGATGCAGTTCGTGAAGCCGGACATCCAGACGGTCTGCATGGGCCAGGCCGCCTCGGCCGCCGCCGTCCTGCTCGCCGCCGGAACCCCGGGCAAGCGCATGGCACTGCCCAACGCCCGTGTGCTGATCCACCAGCCCTCCGGTGGTACAGGCCGTGAGCAGCTCTCCGACCTGGAGATCGCGGCCAACGAGATCCTCCGCATGCGGACGCAGCTCGAGGAGATGCTGGCCAAGCACTCGACGACCCCGCTGGAGAAGATCAGCGAGGACATCGAGCGTGACAAGATCCTCACGGCCGAGGACGCGCTCGCGTACGGCCTGGTCGACCAGATCATCTCGACGCGCAAGATGAACAACGAGGCAATCGCCTGACAAGGCGTTGTATCGTCTGCCACTCCCCGGCACGGTTCACGTAAGAAGTGAACCGTGCCAAGGGGGGCCCGAACGGGGGGCCCGGCAAGGTACCGTCGGATACAGGCACCAGGAGCCGCTGAACGTGGCGTCTCCCAGGCGAAGGGGAAGTACCTCGTGGCACGCATCGGTGACGGCGGCGATCTGCTCAAGTGCTCGTTCTGCGGAAAGAGTCAGAAGCAGGTCAAGAAGCTCATCGCAGGTCCCGGTGTGTACATCTGCGACGAGTGCATTGATCTCTGCAACGAGATCATCGAGGAAGAGCTCGCGGAGACGAGCGAAGTGCGCTGGGAGGAACTCCCCAAGCCGCGGGAGATCTACGAGTTCCTCGAGGGCTACGTCGTAGGCCAGGAGGCCGCCAAGAAGGCGCTCTCCGTGGCGGTGTACAACCACTACAAGCGCGTCCAGGCCGGGGAGAACGGCGGGGGCGCGGGCCGCGACGACGCGATCGAACTCGCGAAGTCCAACATCCTGCTCCTCGGCCCGACCGGCTCGGGCAAGACCCTTCTCGCCCAGACGCTCGCCCGCATGCTGAACGTGCCGTTCGCCATCGCCGACGCGACGGCGCTCACGGAGGCCGGGTACGTCGGCGAGGACGTCGAGAACATCCTGCTGAAGCTCATCCAGGCCGCCGACTACGACGTCAAGAAGGCCGAGACGGGCATCATCTACATCGACGAGATCGACAAGGTGGCCCGCAAGTCGGAGAACCCGTCGATCACGCGTGACGTGTCCGGCGAGGGCGTCCAGCAGGCCCTGCTCAAGATCCTCGAAGGCACCACGGCCTCGGTCCCGCCGCAGGGCGGCCGCAAGCACCCGCACCAGGAGTTCATCCAGATCGACACGACGAACGTGCTGTTCATCGTGGGCGGCGCCTTCGCCGGTCTGGAGAAGATCATCGAGTCGCGGGCCGGCGCCAAGGGCATCGGCTTCGGCGCGACGATCCACTCCAAGCGCGAGCTGGAGGAGAAGGACCAGTTCCAGGAGGTCATGCCGGAGGACCTGGTGAAGTTCGGGATGATCCCCGAGTTCATCGGCCGCCTCCCCGTGATCACCAGCGTGCACAACCTCGACCGCGAGGCGCTGCTCCAGATCCTCATCGAGCCGCGCAACGCGCTGGTCAAGCAGTACCAGCGCCTCTTCGAACTCGACGGCGTGGAGCTGGACTTCGAGCGCGAGGCGCTGGAGGCCATCGCCGACCAGGCCATCCTGCGCCGCACCGGCGCGCGCGGTCTGCGCGCCATCATGGAGGAGGTCCTCCAGTCGGTGATGTACGAGGTCCCGTCCCGCAAGGACGTGGCCCGCGTGGTCATCACGGCGGAGGCCGTCCACTCGAACGTGAACCCGACGCTGATCCCGCGCGACTCCCGGGGCCCGGGCGCGGGGGAGCAGAAGTCGGCGTAGTCGCTTCACGGTCGGCACGGCCGACGCGTCGAAGGGGCCCCGGTCGGACATCCGACCGGGGCCCCTTCGACGTGTGCGCGCGGCGTCACGCCTTGACGCGGATCTCCTGGCGGAGCTTCGAGGAGATGTCCGAGGCGGCCTTGAGATCGGCCGTCTTGCCACTCATCAGATCGGAGATCTGCATCGACATGACCATGGCCACCGTGCTGTGGTCACCCCAGATGCAGACCGGCATGTGCATCACCTTGGGAGTGCCCGCGGAGCTGGACGAGGTGTCGGTGTTCTCGATCTTCACTTCCTGGCACTTCAGCACGTAGTCGTCGGTGCTGTAGTCGGTCGGGCTGCCGACGAGTGAACCCTTCGTCTTGCCGTCGCCGTCGTCCTTCGCCGCGGAGTCCGCCGCCTTGGCGAACATGCCGTCGACGAGCTGCTCGGGGTCGTCGACCTCGCCGTACGCGCCCTGGAACTGGAGCACCTTGCCGCCCAGCGGGTTGGCGGCGTCCTTGACCTCGTAACCGGCGCTGACGGGCTTGCCGTTCTTCAGGCCGTCCTTCTCGGCGTCCTTCATGTCCTGCTCGTCGAAGCCGTCCGAGGTCTCGGAACTCTTCTTGTACTCGGTCAGCACCGTCGCCGGCGTCGTGAGCTTGTGCGCGCCGTCGTCCGCCACCGAGGCGCCGGCGCCGCCCCCGCCGAACACGAAGTACGCGCCGACGCCGATGGCCGCCACCACGGCGACCGCCGCGATGATCAGGCCCGTCTTCTTCTTCCCGCCACCCGTCGGCGGGGCGGGCGGGTACTGGCCGTAGGGCTCCTGCGGCTGCTGCCCGTACGGGCCGGGCTGCTGGGGCTGGCTGTAGGGCTGCTGCGGCGGAACGCCGGGCTGGCCCTGCTGCGGGTAGCCGTATCCGGGCTGCGGTGCCTGCTGCGGGTACCCGTAGCCGGGCTGCGGGGCCTGCGGCTGCTGGCCGTACGGACCCGGCTGCTGTGGCTGCTGGCCGTACGGTCCGGGCTGCTGTGGCTGCTGCGGCTGGCCCCCGTACGGGCCCGGCTGGTTGTGGCTCATTACTGAGGTTCCCTCCCGAGGTTTATGTGCTTCCGACATCCTGACGTACGCGCGTGCGGTTCGGTCCCCCGGAATCGGTTTCAGTACGAGCTTGTGACCCCTCTAAACTGACCCCGTGACCGAGAACTCTCAGCAGCAGAACCCAGCGCCCACCTCCGAACTGCCGACCCAGTACGCGCCGGCCGAGGTAGAGGGGGCGCTGTATCAGCGCTGGGTAGAGCGCGGCTACTTCACCGCTGACGCCAAGAGCGAGAAGGAGCCGTACACGATCGTCATTCCGCCGCCGAACGTCACGGGCTCGCTCCACCTGGGGCACGCGTTCCAGCACACGCTGATGGACGCCCTGACGCGCCGCAAGCGCATGCAGGGGTTCGAGGCGCTGTGGCTGCCGGGCATGGACCACGCCGGTATCGCGACGCAGAACAAGGTGGAGCAGCAGCTCGCCGAGGAGGGCAAGTCGCGGCAGGACCTGGGTCGCGAGGAGTTCGTCGACCGCGTCTGGCAGTGGAAGCGCGAGTACGGCGGCAAGATCCTCGGCCAGATGCGCCGCCTCGGCGACGGCGTCGACTGGTCGCGTGAGCGGTTCACGATGGACGAGGGCCTGTCGCGCGCCGTCCAGACCATCTTCAAGCGGCTCTTCGACGACGAGCTGATCTACCGCGCCGAGCGCATCATCAACTGGTGTCCGCGCTGCCTGACCGCCATCTCGGACATCGAGGTGGACTACCAGGACGACGACGGCGAGCTGGTCTCGCTGAAGTACGGCGAGGGCGACCAGAGCGTCGTCGTCGCGACCACCCGCGTCGAGACGATGCTGGGTGACACCGCGGTCGCCGTCCACCCGGACGACGAGCGGTACGCGCACCTCATCGGCAAGCGCATCAAGCTGCCGCTGACGAACCGGACGATCCCGGTGGTCGCGGACGCGCACGTCGACCCGGAGTTCGGAACCGGCGCCGTCAAGGTGACGCCCGCCCACGACCCGAACGACTTCGCCATCGGGCAGCGGCACGACCTCGAAACCATGACGATCATGGACGAGCGCGGGGTCATCACGGTCCCGGGCCCGTTCCAGGGCCTCGACCGGTTCGAGGCGCGCGCCGCCATCGTGGACGCGATGCGCCAGCAGGGCCGTGTCGTCGCCGAGAAGCGCCCGTACGTCCACTCCGTCGGCCACTGCTCGCGCTGCCGCACCACCATCGAGCCGCGCCTGTCGCTCCAGTGGTGGGTCAAGGTCGAGACGCTGGCCAAGGCCGCCGGTGACGCCGTCCGCGACGGCCGCGTCACGCTCCACCCCAAGGAGATGGAGAAGCGGTACTTCGACTGGGTCGACAACCTCAACGACTGGTGCATCTCGCGCCAGTTGTGGTGGGGCCACCGCATCCCGGTCTGGTACGGGCCCGAGGGCCAGGTCGTCTGCGTCGGCCCCGACGAGGAGCCGCCGGGCACCGCGGCCGAGGGCTGGACGCAGGACGAGGACGTCCTGGACACGTGGTTCTCCTCCGGCCTGTGGCCGTTCTCCACGCTGGGCTGGCCCGAGCAGACCCCGGACCTGGAGAAGTTCTACTCGACCGACGTCCTGCTCACCGGCCACGACATCATCTTCTTCTGGGTCGTGCGGATGATGATGTTCGGCCTGTACGCGATGGACGGCGAGGTCCCCTTCAAGACCGTCGCCCTGACCGGTCTCGTCCGCGACGAGAACGGCAAGAAGATGTCGAAGTCCTTCGGCAACGTGGTGGACCCGCTCGACTGGATGGACAAGTACGGCTCCGACGCGCTGCGCTTCACCCTCGCGCGCGGCGCCAACCCGGGCACCGACGTGCCGATCGGCGAGGACTGGGTCCAGGCGTCCCGCAACTTCGCCAACAAGATCTGGAACGCCACGCGCTTCGCGCTGATGAACGGCGCGACGGTCGAGGGCCCGCTGCCCGAGCCGGAGCGGATGACGGCCACCGACCGGTGGATCCTGTCACGGCTCAACAAGACGGTCGCCGAGGTCGACGCGTTCTACGAGGACTACCAGTTCGCCAAGGTCTCCGACTCCCTCTTCCACTACGCCTGGGACGAGGTCTTCGACTGGTACGTCGAGCTGTCGAAGACGACGTTCATGGCGGGCGGCGAGCCGGCGAAGGTGTCGGGCCGGGTCCTCGGCGAGGTCCTGGACGTGACGCTGCGCCTGCTCCACCCGATCGTCCCGTTCGTCACCGAGTCGCTGTGGACCACGCTGACGGGCGGCGAGTCCGTCGTCGTCGCCGACTGGCCGAAGGACAGCGGCTTCCGCGACGACGCCGCCGAGCGGGAGATCGAGACGCTCCAGCAGGTCGTCACCGAGGTCCGCCGCTTCAAGGGCGAGCAGGGCCTCAAGGCGGGCCAGCGCGTCCCGGCGCGGCTCACGCTGGACGGCACGGCGCTCGCCCCGCACGAGGCGGCGATCCGCCAGCTCCTGAAGCTCCAGCCGGAGGGCGAGGAGTTCCACGCGACGGCGACGCTGCCGGTGGCCGGCGCCGAGGTGGCGCTCGACCTGTCCGGCGCCATCGACGTGGCCGCCGAGCGCAAGCGCCTCGCCAAGGACCTGGCCGCCGCCGAGAAGGACAAGGCGCAGGCCGAGGGCAAGCTGGGCAACGAGAAGTTCCTCGGCAAGGCCCCCGAGAAGGTCGTCGAGGGCATCCGTGCCCGCCTCGCCAAGGCGGACGAGGACATCGCCCGCATCCAGGCGCAGTTGGAGCGGCTGCCGCAGGCGTGAGCCGTACGGCTACGTGACGCAAGGCCCCGGAACCGATCGGTTCCGGGGCCTTCCTCCGTGAGCCGCGTACGTCAGGACCGCTGCGTGCTCAGGCCCAGGTGGCGCAGCTCGACGTCGGCCAAGGCGTCCAGGACCACCGGGTCGGCCTCCCGCCACCCCTCGGCGAGGCGGCCGGGGCCCGCGTCGGTGAAGCGGGCGAGTTCGTCGAGGGGGCGGACCAGGGCCCGCAGGGCGAGCAGTTCGCGGCCGTCCTCGGTGGCGGCCAGTTCGCGCGCGGCGGCGGCCTGCCGCGTCCAGCGGATACGGCGCGGCAGCCACAGCGCGAGCAGCAGGCCGACCGGGACGACGAACAGGGCGACGGCGGCGAGCACCGCGAGGCTCTGCGCGGGTGCGGGCCCGCTGTCGGCGAGCCGGTCGCCGGCCCGGGCGACGTCGTGCAGGGTGCCGTGCATCCGGGGGCCGAGCAGCGGGATGCGCGGGCGGGCGGACCTGGCCGCGTGGGTGATGAGCCGGTGCGCGGACACCGCGGCCCCCGCCCACAGGGCGATCCACAGCACGGCCGCGCCGTCGCCGATGATCTGGCGTGCGCGGCGGCCGGGTCGGTGTGCGTACCACATGGTCCGAGGGGTACACCGCGGGCGCGGGCCGGTCCGGTCACCGCGCCGGACGTTACGGCGAATGGCCCTGTGACGGCCCTGGCCCGGGCCCCTTCGCGGCTCCGCTACGCCGCGCTCATCACCCGCTGCAACTCGTCGAAGTCCTCGACGCACCGGCCGCAGCCCATGGCGACACTGTGCAGCGGGTCCTCGGCCACGAAGACGGGGATCCCGGTGGCGGACGTCAGCCGCAGATCGAGACCGGGCAGCAGGGCGCCGCCGCCGGTCAGCACGATGCCGTGCTCCATGATGTCGCCGGAGAGCTCGGGCGGGCACTCCTCGAGGGTCGCCTTCACCGCCGAGATGATCGCCTCCACCGGCTCGTCGAGCGCGGAACGCACCTCCTGCACCGTCAGGTCGACCGTCTTGGGCAGTCCCGCGACCTTCTCGCGGCCCCGCACGGTGAACGACCGCATCTCGAAGGCGTCCTCGCCGGGCACGGGCCAGGCCGAGCCGATCGCGATCTTGACGTCCTCGGCGGTGCGTTCACCGATGAGCAGCCCGTGCCGCTTGCGCACGTGGTCGGTGACGGCGGTGTCGAGCCGGTCGCCGCCGACCCGCAGCGACCGCGCGGTGACCACGCCGCCGAGCGAGATGACGGCGACCTCCGTCGTGCCGCCGCCGATGTCCACGACCATCGAGCCGCGCGGTTCGGACACCGGGAGCCCCGCGCCGATCGCCGCGGCCATCGGTTCCTCGATCAGGTGCACGGCGCGCGCGCCCGCACGCTGGGCCGCGTGCACGATGGCCCGCCGCTCGACGGGCGTGACCCCGCTGGGTACGCACACGACCATGCGGGTACGGGGCCTGCGTCCGGGCACGGCCTTGCGCACGAAGTGCCGGATCATCTCCTCGGCGGCCTCGTAGTCGCTGATGACGCCGTCGCGCAGCGGCCGGATCGCGGTGATCGACCCGGGGGTGCGCCCGATGGTCTCCTTCGCCTCTGTGCCGACGGCGAGCGCGGTGCGGCTGCCTTCCTTGACGGCGACGACGGAGGGTTCGTTCAGCACGATGCCCTGACCGCGTACGTAGAGGAGTGTGTTGGCGGTGCCGAGATCAATGCCTATGTCCATGATCGTCAAGTTTGCCATGGGTGGTGCCGTCGGTGCTGTCGCGGGCCTTTCGTAGACTGGCGTACGTGAGCGACCTCCCCCCGCACGACAGCGGCGACGACGAGCCCGTCGGCATCCCCGACCCCGACGCCTTCGACGAGATCGTGGGTGCCGAGACCGAGCGCGACCCCGACCTCGCGGTGATCGAGGCGGGCAGCCGCACCCTGCGTGCCCGGGGTGGTGCGCCGCAGGGCGACGACATCCCCGCGCGTCCGCGCGACCCGGAGGTGGAGAAGGCGCTGCGCGCCGTGGAGGCCGATCTGGCCACGCGCTGGGGCGAGACGAAGCTGGAGCCTTCGGTCGGCCGGATCGCCGCGCTCATGGACGTCCTGGGCGAGCCGCAGCGCGCGTACCCCTCCATCCACATCACGGGCACCAACGGCAAGACGTCCACGGCCCGCATGATCGAGGCGCTGCTCGGCGCCTTCGACCTGCGCACCGGCCGGTACACGTCGCCGCACGTGCAGTCCGTCACCGAGCGCATCAGCCTGGACGGGGCGCCGATCGACCACGAGCGCTTCATCGAGACGTTCGAGGACATCAAGCCGTACGTCGACATGGTCGACGCCAAGGAGGAGTTCCGGCTCTCCTTCTTCGAGGTGCTGACCGGGATGGCCTACGCGGCCTTCGCGGACGCCCCCGTCGACGTGGCGGTCGTCGAGGTCGGCATGGGCGGGAGCTGGGACGCGACGAACGTGATCGACGGATCGGTCGCGGTGATCACGCCCATCGACCTCGACCACACGGACCGGCTCGGCTCGACGCCGGGCGAGATCGCGGGCGAGAAGTCCGGGATCATCAAGCAGGGCGCGACCGTGATCATGGCGCAGCAGCCGGTGGACGCGGCGCAGGTGATCCTCAAGAAGGCCGTGGAGAAGGACGCCACGGTCGCGCGCGAGGGCCTGGAGTTCGGGGTCGTCGGCCGGCAGGTCGCGGTCGGCGGACAGCTCGTGACGCTGCGCGGCCTCGGCGGCGAGTACGAGGAGATCTTCCTGCCGCTGCACGGCGCGCACCAGGCGCACAACGCGGCGGTGGCGCTCGCCGCCGTCGAGGCGTTCTTCGGCATCGGCTCGCAGCACGCGCGCCCGCTCGACATCGACACGATCCGCACGGCGTTCGCCTCCGTCACCTCGCCGGGCCGCCTGGAGATCGTGCGCCGCTCGCCGACGGTCGTCCTGGACGCCGCGCACAACCCGGCCGGCGCCCGCGTCACCGCGGAGGCGATCAGCGAGGTCTTCGACTTCAGCCGGCTGATCGGTGTCGTCGGCGCCAGCGCCGACAAGAACGTACGGGGGCTGCTCGAAGCCTTCGAGCCGATCTTCGCGGAGATCGTCGTCACGCGGAACTCCAGCCACCGGGCGATGGACGTCGACGAACTGGCGGCGGTCGCGGTGGAGGTCTTCGGGGACGAGCGCGTGCAGGTCGAGCCGCGGCTCGACGACGCGCTGGAGGCCGCGATCACGCTCGCCGAGGAAGAGGGCGAGTTCGCGGGCGGGGGCGTGCTCGTCACCGGTTCGGTGATCACGGTCGGCGAGGCCCGGCTGCTGCTGGGGAAGGGCTGATCCGCTGTGCGTACGTTGTGTTCCTCGACCCTGATCGGCGAGTTCTTCGTCATCGGTTTCGCCGGGCTCGTGGCGATGAAGGACCCGGACCTGTCCAGTGGTCTGGTGTGGACGGTGTGCGGGGTCGCCATGGTGGTGAGCGTGCTGCTGTGCGGCGTGCTGTCCCGTCCCGGGGGTGTCCAGGCGGGCTGGGCGCTCCAGATCGCGCTGATCGTGAGCGGGTTCTGGGTGCCGCTGATGTTTTTCATGGGGGTTGTCTTCGCCGCCCTGTGGTGGGCCTCGGTCCATTTCGGGCGGAAGGTGGATGTGGCCAAGGCGCGCTGGGCGGAGCAGGAGTCGAGCGCCGCGTAAGTCGTGTGCGCGTCGCCGGGTGCGGCATCTCATCGGGGAAGGCCGCGCGCAGCGCATGCCTTCAGGGGCGCGGGGAACCGCGCGACCAGCCCCACCCGACGGTCACCCGGCAACCTCCCCGAAGCCGCACGGCGCGTGGCCTGTAATCTCAGGCCCACCGCACCAACAGGCCGCACAAGGAGTTCAGCCGAAATGACCCAGCGCACGCTCGTCCTGCTCAAGCCCGACGCGGTCCGCCGTGGCCTGATCGGCGAGATCATCGGCCGTATCGAGCGCAAGGCCGGCTGGACGATCAGCGCCCTGGAACTGCGCAGCCTGGGCCAGGAGACGCTGGAGCAGCACTACGGCGAGCACAAGGGCAAGCCGTTCTACGAGCCGCTGGTCGCCTTCATGTCGTCGGGTCCCGTCGTCGCGCTGGTCGTCGAGGGTGAGCGCGTGATCGAGGGCGTACGCCAGTTGGCCGGTCCGACCGACCCGATCGCCGCCGCGCCCGGGTCGATCCGCGGTGACTTCGGTGTCATCGTCCGGGAGAACCTGATCCACGCCTCGGACTCGGAGGAGTCGGCCGAGCGCGAGCTGAAGATCTTCTTCCCGAACCTGGTCTGAGAGCGGGCGGCGGTCCCGGCCGGTCTCGTCTGGTGAGACCTGCGGAAACTTCTTTCTGACGCCCCGTCAGTCGTCCGGTGCGACTGACCTGGAGCGGCCCGAGAAATTGGGCCGCTCTTTGGCATATGCGGCCCGATCGGGGGAACGCAACCCTCCGTCGGCACGTCCCCATTAGCGGGGCGGGGGTTCATCTGCTGACAATGGCGAAGACCCTCGCGCCGTGATCGTGCAGGCGAGACTACGATGGAAGCCTCCACACCACACGCGTCCACCTCTCGCCTACCTGACAAGCAATCAAACGCTCCACTTGGGAAGGCCAGACGAATCCTGATGGGGAACTCAATGTCGTTCATCGGCCGTGACATGGCTGTCGACCTCGGGACCGCCAACACGCTGGTGTACGTCAGGGGTCGTGGGATCGTGCTCAACGAGCCGTCCGTGGTCGCGATCAACACCAACACCGGTGGCATCCTCGCGGTCGGCGCCGAAGCCAAGAAGATGATCGGACGCACGCCGGGCAACATCGTGGCGGTGCGCCCCCTGAAGGACGGTGTGATCGCCGACTTCGAGATCACCGAGCGCATGCTCCGCTACTTCATCCTGAAGATCCACAAGCGGCGCTACCTCGCCCGCCCCCGCGTCGTCGTCTGCGTACCGTCCGGCATCACGGGAGTCGAGCGCCGCGCCGTCATCGAGGCCTCCTCGCAGGCCGGTGCCCGCCAGGTGCACATCATCGAGGAGCCCATGGCCGCCGCCATCGGCTCCGGCCTCCCGGTCCACGAGGCCACGGGCAACATGGTGGTCGACATCGGCGGCGGCACCACCGAGGTCGCCGTCATCTCGCTCGGCGGAATCGTCACGGCACAGTCCATCCGCGTCGCGGGCGACGAGCTGGACAACGCGATCATCCAGCACATCAAGAAGGAGTACTCGCTCCTCCTCGGTGAGCGCACCGCCGAACAGATCAAGATCACCATCGGCTCCGCGTACGACCTCGACAACGATGAGCACACCGAGATCCGGGGCCGCGACCTCGTCTCCGGTCTGCCGAAGACCGTCGTCATCTCGGCCGCGGAAGTCCGCAAGGCCATCGAGGAACCGGTCAACGCGATCGTCGACGCGGTCAAGACCACGCTCGACAAGTGCCCGCCCGAGCTGTCCGGCGACGTCATGGACCGCGGCATCGTGCTGACCGGCGGCGGCGCCCTGCTGCGCGGCCTCGACGAGCGACTGCGCCGCGAGACCGGCATGCCGATCCACATCGCCGAGAACCCGCTGGACAGCGTGGCGCTCGGCTCCGGCAAGTGCGTCGAGGAGTTCGAGGCGCTCCAGCAGGTGCTGGACGCCTCGCCGCGCAGATGAGCGCGGCACGACCCTCTCAGGGTTGGTCCGCCGTACGAGTGGCTGCCACTTCGTACGGCGGATCGTTGATATAGAGGCAAGGCACACACATACCCCAGATTTCCGATCGAGGAAGGCACGCCGCCGCACGTGAGGGACACACGAGAGAGCCGGCTGCTCCTGGTGCTGCTGATCGCCATCGCGTTCGCACTGATCACGGTGGACATCCGCGGTGGTGAGGACTCGCCGGTCGACGGTGCCCGCCAGGCAGCCGCCAAAGTCTTCGGCCCGGTGGAGAACGGCGTCTCCGGCGCCGTCGACCCCATCGGCAACGCCGTCAGCGCGGTCCGCGACTCCGGCAACCGGCACGACCGCATCGGTCAACTGGAGCGCGAGAACGCCGCGTTGAAGGCCAAGCTCGGCAGCGACGACCGCAACCGCAGCAAGATCCACCAGCTCGACACCATGCTCAAGACCGCCGGCGCCGGCCAGTACGGCATCAAGGGCGCCCAGGTCATCGCCATAGGGTCCGCGCAGGGCTTCTCCTGGACCGTCACCATCGACGCGGGCGCCGACGACGGCATCAAGCGCGACATGACGGTGCTGAACGGGGACGGGCTCGTCGGCCGCGTCACCACCGTCGGCCCCGGCACCGCCACGGTGCTGCTCGCCAACGACCCCGACTTCACCGTCGGCACCCGGATGGAGAAGACCGACGAACTCGGCTTCACCTCGGGACAGGGCGACCGCCCGCTCCGCGTCCAACTCCTCAACGGCAAGGCCAAGGTGAAGAAGGGCGACCGGCTCGTCACCTTCGGCTCGCAGGCCGACAAGCCGTTCGTCCCCGGCGTCCCGGTCGGCAGGGTCGTCCGCGTCGACCCCTCCGGCGGCGACCTCACCCGCACCGTCTACGTCCAGCCGTACGTCGGGTTCACCCGGCTCGACATCGTCGGCGTCGTCGTGCGGCCCCCGCGCACCGACCCCCGCGACGAGGTCCTCCCGGCCAAGCCCGCCAAACCCGAGCCGGCCCCGACGGTGACCGTCACCGCCACCCCGTCCGCGCCCGCGGGCGCCACCGCCGACAACGGCTACGAGCAGTAGTCAGGAGGAGCAAGAACCATGCGCTTCAACCGGATGCTGCTCTCCACCAGCCTCGTCGTCGTCGCCCTCGTCATCCAGGTCTGTGTCCTCGCCCGGCTCCAACTCCCCGGCGCCGTACCCGATCTGCTGCTCCTGACCGTCCTCGGCCTCGCCCTGGTCTACGGTCACGTGGGCGGCGCCCTCGTCGGCTTCGGGGCCGGTCTTCTCGCCGACCTCGCACCCCCCGCCGACCACGCCGCGGGCCGCTACGCCCTCGTGCTCTGCGTCATCGGCTACCTCGCCGGCCTCGCCAAGCCGGACAACGGGCAGCTCCGCTCGGCCGCGGGCCCCATGGTCGTCGTCGTCGGCGCCGCCATCGGCACCACCCTGCTGTACGCGGGCGTCGGCGCCCTCGTCGGGGACACCGCCGCCCGCCACGTCGGCCTCGGCAGCCTCATCTTCACCGCCGCCCTCTACGACCTGCTGCTCGCCCCGTTCGTCGTACCCGGCGTGATGGCCCTCGCCAGACGCGCGGAGCACGACCCACTGGCCGAGACGAGCGGAAGCTCCGCCAAGGCCGCCGACGTCTCCGCCGGCTGGCTCTCCGCCGGCACCGGCCTGCGCATCGGCAACCAGCGCGGCGGACTGCGCATGAAGACCGCCAAGGCGCGCGCCGCCCGCGCCGGACGCATCAAGGGGGTCAAGCGGCTGTGACCAACATTCCCGAGACGGGCCGGACACCCCGGGTCCAGATCCGGCTCATCGTCCTCCAGATCCTCGTGCTCTCCCTCCTGCTGACCCTCGGCGGTCGCCTCTGGTACCTCCAGATCCGCAACGGCGACGAGTACGCCAGGGAAGCCTCCGGCAACCACGTGCAGCAGGTCGTCACGCCCGCCACCCGCGGCTCGATCCTCGACGCCCGAGGCGTGCCCATCGCGGACAACGAGACCCGTCTCGTCGTCTCCGCCTCCCGCACCGACCTGATGAAGATGAAGGACGACGGCAAGGCGGTCCTCGCCAAGCTCGCCGCCGTCCTCGGCATGAAGCCCAAGGACGTGCAGGAGAAGGTCCGGCTGTGCGACGCCAAGACGCCGCAGCCCTGCTGGAACGGATCGCCGTACCAGCCCATCCCCATCACCGACGAGGCCACGCCCCGCCAGGCGCTCCAGATCCGCGAGCGCGGCGAGGACTTCCCCGGCATCACCGCCGAACCCACCGCCGTACGCCGCTACGCGGGACCGGGCGGCTCCAACACCGCGCAGGTCCTCGGCTACCTCTCACCCGTCACCGACGCGGAGATCGAGAAGGCCAAGGACACCGACTCGCCGTACCTGCGCTCCGACCAGGTCGGCCGCTCCGGCCTGGAGCGCACGTACGACAAGGAGCTGCGCGGCAAGGCAGGTGTCACCCGCTACGAGGTCGACAACCTCGGCCGCGTCATCGGCCGCGCCGACAGCGACAAGGCCGAGCCGGGGGCGAACGTCGTCACGTCGATAGACGCACGCGTCCAGTCCGTCGCCGAGTACGAGCTGAACGAGGCGATGAAGACCGCCCGCAAGGAGTTCGACAAGAACACCGGGACCAACTACAAGGCCGACTCCGGTGCCGTCGTCGTCCTGGAGGCAAAGACCGGCCGCGTCGTCGCCATGGCCTCCAACCCGGCCTACGACCCGAACGCCTGGGTCGGCGGCATCTCCGGCAAGGACTACGCCGACCTCACCGGCAAGAAGTCCAACTACCCGCTGCTCAACCGGGCGATCCAGGGCCAGGCCGCCCCCGGCTCCATCTTCAAGGTCATCTCGACGTCGGCGGCGGTCAAGGCGGGCTACCCGTTCAACGGGAGCTACCCCTGCACCAGCTCGTACTCGATCGGCGGCCAGGTCTTCAAGAACTTCGAGTCGGCGGACCACGGGTCCATCAGCCTCGGCCGCGCCCTGGAGGTCTCCTGCGACACCGTCTTCTACGGCCTCGCCCACAAGGAGTGGAAGAAGGACGGCGGACTCCGGAGCAACAAGGACACCCAGGACTGGTTCTACAAGACGGCCCACCAGTTCGGCCTCGGCAAGGAGACCGGCATCGACCTGCCCAACGAGGTCACCGGCCGCGTCCCCGACCGCCAGTGGAAGCAGCGGTTCTGGAAGGCCAACAAGGACTCCTGGTGCAAGTCCGGCAAGAAGGACGGCGACTACGTCCAGAAGCTGAACTACGAGAACTGCCTCGAAGGCAACCTCATGCGCGCCGGTGACGCCGTCAACTACTCCATCGGCCAGGGCGACACGCTCGTCACCCCCATCCAGATGGCGTCGATCTACGCGGCGATCTCCAACGGCGGCACCCTGCACGTGCCCGAGGTCGGCAAGGCCGTCGTCAGCGCCGACGGCAAGCAGATCTCCGAGATTCAGCCGAGGACCAACGGCAAGCTCCCTATGAGCCGCGCCACCCGCGACCAGATAGACAAAGCACTGGCGGGAGTGGCGACCCGCGGTACGGCCGCCTGGCGGTTCCAGAACTGGCCGCAGGACAAGATCCCGATGCACGCCAAGACGGGTACGGCCGAGGTCTACGGCAAGCAGACGACATCCTGGTTCGCGACGTACACCAAGGACTACTCCATCGTCATGACGATCTCCCAGGGTGGTACGGGCTCCGGTGCCTCGGGACCGGCCGTCCGCAAGATCTACGACGCCCTGTACGGCCTCGACGGCAACGGCAAGCAGGACCTGAAGAAGGCGCTGCTGCCCGAGCCGCAGAAGGCCCTGCCGAAGATCGGGAGCGACGGCTCGATCGACGCGCCGGAGATCAAGCCGTACCGGCCGAAGAAGGAAGTGCCGCCCGGGCAGCAGCAGTTGGCGGGGTCCCTGCCCGCCTCCGCGTACGGCAGGAGGGACTGAGCCAGCATGGCCGGCACCAATGGCTTCTCCGTCTCCGGGTACGGGCCCCAGCGCTCCACCATGTCGCGGCTGCTCGCCCGCGACTCCGTGGCCCGGCGGCTCGACTGGCCCATACTGTTCTGCGCGCTCGCCCTGTCGCTGATGGGCGCCGCGCTCGTCTACTCCGCCACCAGGAACCGCACCGAGCTCAACCAGGGCGACCCGTACTACTTCCTCCTCCGCCACCTGCTCAACACCGGTATCGGCCTCGCGCTGATGGTGGGGACGATCTGGCTCGGACACCGGACGCTGCGCGGCGCCGTCCCGATCCTGTACGGGATCTCCGTCTTCCTGGTGCTGCTCGTCCTCACCCCGCTCGGCGCGACGGTCAACGGCGCGCACGCCTGGATCATCATTGGCGGCGGCTTCTCCCTCCAGCCCTCGGAGTTCGTGAAGATCACGATCATCCTGGGCATGGCGATGCTGCTCGCCGCGCGCGTCGACGCCGGCGACAAGGACCACCCCGACCACCGGACCGTCCTCCAGGCCCTCGGCCTCGCCGCCGTCCCCATGGCGGTCGTCATGCTGATGCCGGACCTCGGCTCCGTCATGGTCATGGTGATGATCGTGCTCGGCGTGCTGCTCTCCTCCGGCGCCTCCAACCGGTGGATCCTCGGACTGATCGGCGTCGGCGCGGCCGGAGCCGTCGCCGTGTGGCAGCTCGGGGTGCTCGACGACTACCAGATCGCCCGGTTCGCCGCCTTCGCCAACCCCGCGCTCGACCCGGCGGGCGTCGGCTACAACACCAACCAGGCGCGCATCGCGATCGGTTCGGGCGGCCTGTCCGGCGCGGGCCTCTTCCACGGCTCGCAGACCACCGGCCAGTTCGTGCCCGAGCAGCAGACGGACTTCGTGTTCACGGTGGCCGGCGAGGAGCTGGGCTTCGTGGGCGCCGGGGCCATCGTGCTGCTGCTCGGCGTGCTGCTGTGGCGGGCCTGCCGCATCGCCCGGGAGACCACCGAGCTGTACGGCACGATCGTCGCCGCGGGGATCATCGCCTGGTTCGCGTTCCAGGCGTTCGAGAACATCGGGATGACCCTCGGCATCATGCCGGTGGCGGGCCTCCCGCTGCCGTTCGTGTCCTACGGAGGATCGTCGATGTTCGCCGTGTGGGTCGCGGTGGGGCTGTTGCAGTCGATCCGGGTGCAGCGCCCCATGTCGGCGTAGACCTCCCCCGGCCCGTCCGTCCCGCGCTCTGTCGGGCGGGCCGCATGCCGTCTAGATTCGAGTCATGGCGGAGACGAAGCGCGAGATCGAGCGGAAGTACGACGCCCCGGAAGAGGACTTCCACCTGCCCGACCTGCACAAGGTCCCCGGAGTGGCGGAGGTCGTCGACAAGGGCGTCGTCGAGCTCGACGCCGTCTACTACGACACGGCCGACCGGCGGCTCGCCGCCCACCGGATCACACTGCGGCGGCGCACCGGCGGCGACGACGCGGGCTGGCATCTGAAACTCCCCGTCGCGGTCGGCGACGACGCCCGCGACGAGGTCCGCGCGCCGCTCTCCGACGACGTGCCGCGGGTCCTCACCGGGCTCGTGCGCTCCCGGGTCCGCGACGCCGAACTCGTCCCCGTGGTCCGGCTGCTCTCCTCCCGCGACGTCACCCACCTGACCGGCGCCGACGGCACCCTGCTCGCCGAGGTGTGCGTGGACGCCGTGCGCGCCGAACGGATCGGCGGCGAGGGCAGCACCGCGTGGACCGAGATCGAGGTCGAGCTGGCCGACGGCGGCGACCCCGCCTTCCTCGCCAAGGTCGACAAGCGGCTCCGCAAGGCAGGCGTCGAGCCGTCCGCCTCCTCCTCCAAGCTGGCCCGCGCCCTGGACGAGACAGGGGCCGCGCCGCCCCCTGCCGCCGCCGCGGGCGACCCCGTCACCGCGGGGGACCACGTCCTCGCCCGGCTGCGTGCCCAGCGCGACGCCCTCGTCGAACTCGACCCCGCCGTGCGCCGGGACCTCCCCGACGCCGTGCACCAGATGCGGGTCGCGACCCGTCGGCTGCGCAGCGCGTTCAAGACGTACAAGAAGATCCTCGACCCGGCCGCGACGGAAGCGGTCGGCGCGGAGCTCGCATGGCTCGGCGCGGAGCTGGGCATCGACCGGGACCGCGAGGTGCTGACCGAGCGGCTCACCGGACGGATCGACGCGCTGCCGCGCACGCTGCTGCTCGGGCCCGTCCGCGGACGGCTGCGGATCTGGGCCGTGGCCCGCCGCCTCGGATCGCGCCGCCACACCGTCGCCGTGCTCGACGGCCGGCGCTACCTGGCCCTCCTCGACGCGCTCGACGCGCTGCTCGCCGACCCGCCGCTGAAGCCCGCCGCCGGGCGCCCCGCCGCCCCCTTGCTGGCGAAGGCGGCGCTGAAGGACCACGCCCGCCTCGCGGCCCGCCTGGAGCACGCCCGCTCCCTGCCGCCCGGCACCGAGCGCGACCACGCCCTGCACCAGGCCCGCAAAGCCGCCAAGCGCGCCCGGTACGCGGGCGAGACCGCGGTGCCCGCCCTCGGCGGAAAAGCCGGGAAGTTCGCGAAGCGGGTGAAGAAGGTGCAGTCGCTGCTCGGCGAGCACCAGGACTCCGTCGTCGCCCGAGAGGCGCTGCGCGACCTGGCGATCCAGGCGCACGCGGCCGGGGAGACCGCCTTCGCCTGGGGTCTGCTGTACGGCCAGGAGCAGGCGGCGGCGGCCGACGCGCAACGGGAACTCCCGGCCGTATGGGATCGAGCGGCGAAGCCGGGTCTTCCGGCGGGTTAGCCTTGAGGGTCACCCTGTCAGCTCACAAAGGTCCACGGTTATGCCTGCCGAAGCCGCCGCCGCGGCGCCTCAAGTGGTCGAGTCTGTCTTTCCGCAGCTCGAAGCGCTGCTCCCGCATGTGCAGAAGCCGATCCAGTACGTCGGCGGAGAGCTCAACTCCACGGTGAAGCCGTGGGAGTCAGCCGACGTCCGCTGGGCGCTGATGTACCCGGACGCGTACGAAGTCGGACTGCCCAACCAGGGCGTCATGATCCTCTACGAGGTGCTGAACGAGCGCGAGGGCGTCCTCGCCGAGCGCACGTACAGCGTCTGGCCGGACCTGGAAGCGCTGATGCGCGAGCACGAGGTCCCGCAGTTCACGGTCGACTCGCACCGCCCCGTCAAGGCGTTCGACGTCTTCGGCCTGAGCTTCTCCACCGAGCTCGGCTACACGAACATGCTGACCGCGCTCGACCTCGCCGGGATCCCGCTGGAGTCCAAGGACCGCACCCTGGACGACCCGATCGTCCTCGCGGGCGGCCACGCGGCGTTCAACCCGGAGCCCATCGCCGACTTCATCGACGCGGCGGTCATCGGCGACGGCGAGCAGGCCGTCCTCGACATGACCGACATCATCCGCGCGTGGAAGGCCGAGGGCCGCCCCGGCGGTCGCGAGGAGGTGCTGCTGCGCCTCGCGAAGACGGGCAACGTCTACATCCCCGCCTTCTACGACGTCGAGTACCTGCCCGACGGGCGCATCGGCCGCGTCGTACCGAACAGGTCGGGCGTGCCGTGGCGGGTCTCCAAGCACACCGTCATGGACCTCGACGAATGGCCGTACCCGAAGCAGCCGCTCGTGCCGCTCGCCGAGACGGTCCACGAGCGCATGTCCGTCGAGATCTTCCGCGGGTGCACCCGCGGCTGCCGTTTCTGCCAGGCCGGCATGATCACGCGCCCCGTGCGGGAGCGAAGCATCACCGGCATCGGCGAGATGGTCGAGAAGGGTCTGAAGGCGACCGGGTTCGAGGAGGTCGGCCTGCTCTCGCTCTCCTCCGCCGACCACACCGAGATCGGCGACATCGCCAAGGGCCTCGCCGACCGGTACGAGGAGGACAAGATCGGCCTGTCCCTCCCCTCGACCCGCGTGGACGCCTTCAACGTCGACCTCGCCAACGAGCTGACCCGCAACGGCCGCCGCTCGGGCCTCACCTTCGCCCCCGAGGGCGGCAGTGAGCGCATGCGCAAGGTCATCAACAAGATGGTCAGCGAAGAGGACCTGATCCGGACCGTCGCCACCGCGTACGGCAACGGCTGGCGGCAGGTGAAGCTGTACTTCATGTGCGGCCTGCCGACCGAGACGGACGAGGACGTCCTCCAGATCGCCGACATGGCGATGAACGTGATCCAGAAGGGCCGCGAGGTCTCCGGCTCGAACGACATCCGCTGCACCGTCTCCATCGGCGGATTCGTGCCCAAGCCGCACACCCCGTTCCAGTGGGCGCCGCAGCTCTCCGCCGAGCAGACCGACGAGCGGCTCACCAAGCTGCGCGACAAGATCCGCGGCGACAAGAAGTACGGCCGCTCCATCGGCTTCCGCTACCACGACGGCAAGCCCGGCATCGTCGAGGGCCTGCTCTCGCGCGGCGACCGCCGTATCGGCTCCGTCATCCGCGCGGTCTACGAGGACGGTGGCCGCTTCGACGGCTGGCGCGAGTACTTCAGCTACGACCGCTGGATGGCGTGCGCGGAAAAGACGCTGCCCGCCTACGGCGTCGATGTCGACTGGTACACGACGCGTGAGCGCACGTACGAGGAGGTCCTGCCCTGGGACCACCTGGACTCCGGTCTCGACAAGGACTGGCTCTGGGAGGACTGGCAGGACTCGCTCGACGAGACCGAGGTCGACGACTGCCGCTGGACACCGTGCTTCGACTGCGGTGTCTGCCCGGCGATGGACACGTCCATCCAGGTCGGCCCGACCGGCAAGAAGCTGTTGCCGCTGACGGTCGTCAAGTAGCACCCGGATACGGCGAAGGGGCGGACGGTCGCTGGTCGACCGGCCGCCCCTTCGCCGTACCCGCTACTTGCTGACCGCGAACCGCATCAGGGCGATCTCGTCACCCTGCTTGATCTTGCCCGTCGTGTTGATGACCTCCAGCTTCCAGGCGTCGCCCGCGCCGCGGACCGCCTTGGCCACCGCGCAGCCGTTGTCCGCGCTGAGCATGCTCGGCCAGATGTCGGCGACCTGCTGGCTGCTGCCGCCGGTCGCGTCGTACACCTTGATGCTCACATTGCGGGCCTTCTGGAACGAGCTGCCCTTCTTGAACGCGGCCGCGACGAACACGATCGCCGTGATGTTCTGCGGGATCCGCGCGAACTCCACCGTGACCGTCTCGTCGTCCCCGTCGCCCTTGCCCGTCTGGTTGTCACCGCTGTGCACCAGCGAGCCGTTGCCCAGCGGGTCCAGCGAGTCGAGGCCGGCGAGGCGCACCGGGTCGGCGCCCTGCATCGCGATGGCGATCAGGTCGAGGTCGGTGCCCTGCTTGCGGCGCAGGGCGCCGAGCACTCCGCCGCTGCTCCCGGAGGTGGGGTCCCAGGACACCCCGATGGACAGATGTGTCACTCCGTCCAGGTCCGCCGGGCCGTCTTCCTTCGTGAGCGTGATCATGCGGGGATCCCCCTCGTAGTGGCTGGTTGTCACGCGAAGCGTGCCTGTACCAAGGGTCAACGTACACGCGCCGCCCCGAGTGCCCGCGACACCGTACGCGCGCAGGTCAGAGCCCGGCGGGAACCTCCGGCCGCGCGGAGACGTACTCTTGATGACAGTACGACCGCACTCACGAAGGATCAGGACACTGGGCAAGCGACAGCCCGTAGGCCCGCCGCCCGCACCCGCGGTGCAGCGCATCCGACTGCGCTACACCAAGCGCGGCCGCCTCCGGTTCACCAGCCACCGAGACTTCCAGCGCGCCTTCGAGCGTGCGCTGCGCCGCGCCGAGGTGCCGATGGCGTACTCGGCGGGGTTCACGCCGCATCCGAAGGTGTCCTACGCCAATGCCGCACCCACCGGCACGGGCAGTGAGGCCGAGTACCTGGAGATCGCGCTCACCGCGCCGCGCGACCCCGACACGCTCAGGGACCTGCTCGACGAGTCGATGCCCGTCGGCCTCGACATCGTCGACGCCGTCGAGGCCCGCACCCCGGGCCTGGCCGACCGGCTCACCGCCTCCGTGTGGGAGCTGAGGCTCGACGGAGTGAGCGTCGAGGAGGCCGCGCGCGCCGCCGAGGCGTTCCGGGCCGCCGAGAGCGTGGAGGTCCAGCGCCGGACGAAGAACGGCATCCGTACGTTCGACGCCCGCGAGGCCGTCGCGAGTCTGGAGGCCGCGGAAGCCACGGCTGATAGGCCCGGCGACAAGGCCTGTGCGATACTGCGCCTGGTTGTTCGGCACGTGACGCCTGCCGTTCGACCCGACGACGTCCTGTCCGGTCTCCGCGCCGTGGCTGACCTGGCGCCGCCGGTCCCCGCAGCGGTGACCAGGCTGGCGCAGGGGCCTTTCGATGAAGAGACCGGCACGGTGACCGACCCGCTCGCGCCCGACCGCGAGGCAGTCCAGGCCCCCCGAACGGGGACCGCGGAACCTGCCGCCGCGACGGCGTCTGCCGTGGAAGGTTCCGCGTAAGGCGGTCGTCGTAGCGCCGCCCTCGTACTCGGGAGCCATCTGGGTCGGGCAGCGCACCCACCCAAGGACTTTCGCCAGGCCGTACGTACAGCGCGTACCGGAACCGGCGAGAACAGACAGAGAGCCCCCGTGCGGCGCCCGCGCCCCGGACCGGCGGCACCGCGCGAGACGCGCGAGCCGCAGGCGTCACCGGTCATCCGGATGAGGCGCGGCGCCCGGGGGCCTGACGGGAGACACACCCGCATGCCCGAGCAGATCGAACCGAACGACCCCACCACCTCCGCCGTGGGCGACACGCCCAGCGACACCCTGCCCCCGCGCCGCAGGCGCCGGGCCGCGTCGCGCCCCGCGGGCCCGCCCGCCGGGAAGGCCGCCGCCGACACCGCGCCCGAGCCGGTCGCCGCCGACGAGACCGCGGCGACCCCGCAGACTTCTTCGGCCGCCGAGGCCCCGGCGCAGGACCCCGCGCCCGCCGCCCGCCCGCGCCGCCGCGCCACCCGCCGCGCCTCCGCCCCCGCGGGCGCGCCCGCCGCGCAGGACGAGACCGTCCAGGCCGAGGCCGAGGCCGAGAGCGCCGCACCCGTCGCCGAGGCGCCGGCCGAGGACGCGGCCCCGCGCCGCTCCCGCCGCCACGCCACCCGCGCCGTGACCGCGCCGGTCGCGGACCAGGCCGAGCAGGCCGCCGCGCCGCAGGCCACCGAGGAGCCCGCCGCTCCCGCCGCCTCCGCCGATGAGCCCGTCGCCGAGCCCGCGTCGGAGACCGAGGCGCCCGCGCCGCGCCGCCGTCGCCGTGCCACCCGCACTGTCACCGCGCCCGCCGCCGAGGCCCCCGCTGCCGAGGCCCCCGTGGCCGAGGAGCCGCAGGCCGTCGCCGCGCCGCAGGAGCCCGCCGCCGAGGAGCCGGCCGAGGAGGCCGCGCCGCGCCGCCGTCGCCGTGCCACCCGCACCGTCACCGCGCCCGCCGCCGAGACCTCCGCCGCCGAGGCCCCCGTGGCCGAGGAGCCGCAGGCCGTCGCCGCGCCGCAGGAGCCCGCGGCCGAGGAGCCGGCCGAGGAGGCCGCCCCGCGCCGCAACCGTCGCCGCGCCACCCGCGCCGTCGCCGCCCCGGAGCCGCAGGCCGCCGAGCCCGAGACCGCCGCGTCCGCCGCGCCCGCCGAGGCGCAGCCGCAGCAGACCGGCGCCGACCACACGGCCGGCACGGTCAGCAGCGAGAGCACGGACAGCGCCGCCGACGACGACGCGTCGCCGCGTCGCCGTCGCCGCGCCACCCGCAAGGCAGCCGGTGGCTTCGCCGAGCCGAGGGCCCAGCGCTCCGCCTCGAAGGCCGCCCGGTCCGACGCGGGCGCGGACGCCGACGCGGGCCGCCCGAAGCGGCCCTCCATCGCCGTGTTCCAGGCTCCCGTCTTCACCGAGCCGATGTTCCAGACGCCGGAGCGCGCCGCCGCCGCTGCCGCGGCCCAGGCCGCCGAGGAGAAGCCCGCCGAGGCCGAGCAGGCGCCCGCGCCGGTCGCCGCCGAGGAGGAGCCGGCCCCGCGCCGTCGCCGCCGCAAGCGCGCCGCCGACGAGCAGCCTGCCGTGACCGAGCCGGTGGCGGAGGCCGAGGCGACGGCCGATGAGCCCGCGCGTCAGGACGAGCCGGCCGAGCCGGAGGAGTCCGCCGAGCCCGACGAGTCGGCCGATGACCACGACGAGAACGGCGACCGCCCGTCCCGTCGCCGCCGTCGCGGTGGCCGCCGCCGTCGCCGCGGCGAGTCCGCCGACTCCGACACCGAGCACAGCGCGTCCGAGGAGACCGACGAGGCCGAGGACGACGTGGAGGAGCGCGCGGACCACACCGACCACGCCGACCACGCCGTCGACCACGACGAGCGCGAGGAGCACGACGACCGCGACGAGCGCGACGACAACGGCGCGTCCGGTTCGAGCAGCAGCCGCCGTCGCCGTCGCCGCAGGCGTCGCGCCGGGGACGCCGCGCCCGAGAGCGAGCAGCCCTCGTCCGACGACCCGGAGCGCACGGTCGTCAAGGTCCGCGAGCCCCGCAAGAAGGACAGTTTCGTCGAGCGTGAGCGCTCATCGACCTCCTCGGACGAGGTGCAGTCCATCAAGGGCTCCACGCGTCTGGAGGCCAAGAAGCAGCGCCGCCGCGAAGGCCGTGAGCAGGGCCGCCGCCGTGTCCCGATCATCACCGAGGCCGAGTTCCTGGCGCGCCGCGAGGCCGTCGAGCGCGTGATGGTGGTCCGCCAGAACGGCGAGCGCACCCAGATCGGCGTGCTCGAGGACGACGTCCTCGTCGAGCACTACGTCAACAAGGAGCAGTCGACCTCGTACGTCGGCAACGTGTACCTGGGCAAGGTCCAGAACGTGCTGCCGTCGATGGAGGCCGCCTTCATCGACATCGGCAAGGGCCGCAACGCGGTGCTGTACGCCGGTGAGGTCAACTTCGAGGCGCTCGGCATGGCCAACGGCCCGCGCCGCATCGAGACCGCCCTCAAGTCCGGCCAGTCCGTGCTCGTCCAGGTCACCAAGGACCCGATCGGTCACAAGGGCGCCCGCCTCACCAGCCAGATCTCGCTGCCCGGCCGCTACCTGGTCTACGTGCCCGAGGGCTCGATGACCGGCATCAGCCGCAAGCTCCCGGACACCGAGCGCGCGCGTCTGAAGACCATCCTCAAGAAGATCGTCCCCGAGGACGCGGGCGTCATCGTGCGCACCGCCGCCGAGGGCGCGAGCGAGGACGAGCTGCGCCGCGACGTCGAGCGTCTCCAGGGCCAGTGGGAGGACATCCAGAAGAAGTCCAAGCAGATCTCGACGTCGTCGCCGAGCCTGCTGTACGGCGAGCCGGACATGACGGTCCGCGTCGTGCGCGACATCTTCAACGAGGACTTCACCAAGGTCATCGTCAGCGGTGACGAGGCGTGGGAGACCATCCACGGCTACGTCACCCACGTGGCGCCCGACCTGGCCGACCGCCTGACGCGGTGGACCAGCGAGGTCGACGTCTTCGCGACGTACCGGATCGACGAGCAGCTCGCCAAGGCGCTCGACCGCAAGGTGTGGCTGCCCTCGGGCGGCTCCCTGGTGATCGACAAGACCGAGGCGATGGTCGTCATCGACGTCAACACCGGCAAGTTCACCGGTCAGGGCGGCAACCTCGAAGAGACCGTGACGAGGAACAACCTCGAAGCGGCCGAGGAGATCGTGCGCCAACTGCGCCTGCGTGACCTCGGCGGCATCGTCGTCATCGACTTCATCGACATGGTCCTGGAGTCCAACCGCGACCTGGTCCTGCGCCGGATGCTCGAATGCCTGGGCCGGGACCGCACCAAGCACCAGGTCGCCGAGGTCACCTCGCTCGGCCTGGTCCAGATGACCCGCAAGCGCGTCGGCCAGGGCCTCCTGGAGTCCTTCTCCGAGACCTGCGTGCACTGCAACGGGCGCGGCGTGATCGTCCACATGGAGCAGCCCGCGTCCGCCGGTGGCGGCGGCAAGCGCAAGAAGCGCGGTCGCGGCGGCAACGGCACGGACCACGGCCACGAGCACGACCACGAGGGCCCGCACAGCGGCGCCGAGACGGCGGAGACCGCCGAGTCCGACGCCGAGGTCGCCGCGGAGGCCGCCGCCCCCGTGGCGCTGCCCGAGCCGGACTTCAGCGCCGACGAGGAGCTGTACTCCAGCGCCGCCGAGGCGGAGGCCGCGGCGAGCCGTGGCGGCCGTTCGCGCCGCCGTGCCACGCGTCGCGCGTCGGCCCCGACCGGTGCGCCCAAGGAGCCGGTGGCCCAGGAGGCCCCGGCGCCCGCCGCGCGGCCCGAGCCCGCCCCTGCGCCCGAGCCCGAGCCGGTCGTCGAGGCGGAGGCCCCCCGGGAGGCCGAGCCCGTACAGCCCGCGGAGCCCGTACAGGAAGAGGCGCCCGCTCCGCGGACGCGTCGCCGGGCCACCCGTAAGGCCACCGCGCCCGCCGGTTCCCCGAAGGCGTCCTCGCAGGAGGCCGCCGGGGTGACGGTCACCGAGCCGGTGAAGGCCGAGGAGCCGGCCGTCGCCGAGGCGCCGAAGCAGCCGGAGCCGGAGACGGCCGCGCCCGAGCCGTCCGCGGCCCCGGCCCGCCCGCGCCGTCGCGCCGTCCGCAAGGCCGCCGCCCCCACCGCGCCCGTGGAGACGGCCGTCGTGGTCGTCCCCTCGGCCACGACGGAGGCCGAGCCGGTCCAGGCCGAGCCGGTCCAGGCCCCGGCCGAGGAGGCCGGGGACGAGGCGCCCGCCGCCAAGAAGACGGCCCGTAAGACGGCCAAGAAGGCGACGGCGAAGAAGGCGGCCACCAAGAAGACCGCCACCAAGACCGCGGCCAAGAAGACGGCCGCGAAGAAGACGACGGCCAAGAAGGCGGCGAAGACCACCGCCAAGAAGACGACCGCGAAGAAGACCGCGGCGGCCGGGCAGCAGTCCCAGCCGTCCGTCTCCGCCGCGGCCGACGAGGCCTGAGGCACCGGCCCGGGCGACCGGGCGGACGACGCCCCCGTACAGCAGCGCACCGCTCGCTGTACGGGGGCGTCGCTCTCTGTAAAACTCATGAGGTCGTAGAAGTGGACGCAGAGGCGCACGTGGGGGATACGGGCGGCTGTGCCAGGGGAGGGATGTCATGGCGCACGCGCGCCTCAGGGGTACCGGTCGGCACCGCGCCACTCGGCCGCCCAAGGTCGGACGCCAGGCGGTGGCGCTGGCCACCGTGCTCTCGGCGGCCGGACTCCAGGCAGGGCTCACGGCGGGCTCCGCGACCGCCGACGAGGTGCCCGTCTGGACCGAGGGGCCCATCTTCAACGACCCGCTGGGCACCACTCAGCAGCAGTACGCGATCCGTACGCGCCTGGTCGAGCTGACGAACGCGGCGCTGCCCGGCTCGTACATCAAGGTGGCCGTCTACCACGTCTGGGAGACCACCGTCTCTGACGCGCTCGTGGCCGCCAAGAACCGCGGCGTGCACGTGCAGATCGTGCTCGACTCCTCCAGCGTGCGGGACCGCCCGACCAACCCGGTCTACGAGCAGCTCAAGGCGGCCCTCGGCACCAGCAGGACCAGCCCGTCGTTCGTGACGCTGTGCCCCACCGACAAGTCGTGCCTGGGCGATCCCGCGTTCGGCAAGTCGATCATGCACAACAAGTTCTGGCTGTTCTCCGCCGTCCGGGGCGCCACCGACGTCGTCGTGCAGACCACGTCGAACTCGACCCCGTCCGCGAGCACGAAGTTCTTCAACGACGCCCTCCAGTTGCCGAACAACCGGGTCCTGTACGGGGCCTACTCGGACTACTTCGACGACATGGCGGCCAAGCTCTGGAAGGACTGGGACTACCGCACGGTCAGCAACGGCCACTACAAGGCGTACTTCTTCCCGCGGGCCGGCACGACCAACTCGACGGACACCCTGTACTCGGTGCTGAACAACGTCTCCTGCACCTACAAGGACGCCGCCGGTGTGAAGCGCAGCACCGTCGTACGCGCCGCGATCTTCCAGATCACCCGGCAGGCCGTCGCCGACAAGCTGGTCGCGCTGAAGAAGGCGGGCTGCACGGTCAGCATCGCGTACGCCTCCGCGGACGCCGGCACCTGGAAGGCGATGAACGCCACCGGTGCCCCGCCCGCGCGCTGCTACAACGACGACCGCGACCCGCTGCACCCGGGCACCAGGCTCGCGACGCCGTACATCGTCCACACCAAGTACGTACTGATCGACGGCGTGTACGACGGCGCGCGCAACAAGATCACGTTCACCGGTTCGCAGAACGCCTCGGGCCCGGCGCTGCGCGAGAACGACGAGGCGTACGTCAAGATCGACGACGACTCGGTGCACGACACCTACCGCACCCACTTCACCCGCGTGTGGAACGTCGCGTACCCGGGGGCGAACGACGACACGAACCTGTGCAAGGGCGTCAAGGTCCTGCCGCAGGACGGTGAGGCGAAGCCCGCCTGAGGGGCCGGTTTGACCCTGCTCCCGGCTGACCCGTAATCTTGACCGTCGGCGTGTCCATAGAGACGCCGCACTCCCGTAAACCCTTTTCCTCCGGGCGTACCCCTCAGGGCTCGCCTGGAGAGGCCGCCTCGTGCGGCTGGACTGCGGGGGTCCCGTTCCGAGCGAAAGAGAGATCCGCGTGTACGCCATCGTGCGCAGCGGTGGTCGCCAGCACAAGGTTGCTGTCGACGACATCGTTGAGGTTGACAAGATTCCCACCGCCAAGGTTGGCGACACCGTAGAGCTCTCTACGCTGCTCGTTGTCGACGGCGAGTCCGTGACCAGCGACCCGTGGGTCCTGGCCGGGATCAAGGTCCAGGCCGAGGTCGTGGACCACCACAAGGGCGCGAAGATCGACATCCTTCGCTACAAGAACAAGACCGGTTACCGCCGTCGTCAGGGCCACCGCCAGCAGTACACGGCGATCAAGGTCACTGAGATCCCCGCGGCTGCGAAGTAAGGGTAGGGACTGAGACATGGCACACAAGAAGGGCGCATCGTCCACTCGGAACGGGCGCGACTCCAATGCTCAGCGGCTCGGCGTGAAGCGCTTCGGCGGCCAGACCGTCAACGCCGGTGAGATCCTGGTCCGCCAGCGCGGCACCCACTTCCACCCGGGCAACGGTGTGGGTCGTGGCAAGGACGACACGCTGTTCGCGCTCGACGCCGGCGCGGTGGAGTTCGGTACCCACCGTGGCCGCAAGGTCGTGAACATCGTTCCGGTCGCCGCCTGACAGGCGTTCTGACCAGTTCTTTCGCGAGGCGGACCTCACTTCCCCTTTGGGGAAGCGGGTCCGCCTTTCGCGTGTTGTCAATGGATACAGCACGCTCTCATTGCATGCCCTTACAGCACGCAGCAGCAATTTCCGTAAGTTTCTGGAGGCACTGACCAATGACCACCTTCGTGGACCGCGTCGAACTGCATGTCGCCGCGGGTAGCGGGGGCCACGGCTGTGCCTCCGTCCACCGTGAGAAGTTCAAGCCGCTCGGCGGCCCGGACGGCGGCAACGGCGGCCGTGGCGGCGACGTCATCCTGGTCGTCGACCAGTCGGTGACGACGCTCCTCGACTACCACCACTCCCCGCACCGCAACGCCACCGCGGGCAAGCCCGGCGAAGGCGGCAACCGCTCGGGCAAGGACGGCGAGGACCTGATCCTGCCCGTCCCCGACGGCACCGTCGTCCTGGACAAGCAGGGCAACGTCCTCGCGGACCTCGTCGGTGAGGGCACGACCTTCATCGCCGCCCAGGGCGGCCGGGGCGGCCTCGGCAACGCGGCCCTCGCCTCGGCCCGCCGCAAGGCCCCCGGCTTCGCCCTCCTCGGCGTCCCCGGCGACCTGCGCGACGTCGTCCTGGAGCTCAAGACCGTCGCCGACGTCGCCCTGGTGGGCTACCCGAGCGCGGGGAAGTCCTCGCTCATCTCGGTGCTCTCGGCCGCCAAGCCGAAGATCGCCGACTACCCCTTCACGACGCTGGTCCCGAACCTCGGCGTCGTCACGGCCGGCGCGACGGTCTACACGATCGCCGACGTGCCCGGTCTGATCCCGGGCGCCAGCCAGGGCAAGGGCCTCGGCCTGGAGTTCCTGCGCCACGTCGAGCGCTGCTCGGTCCTCGTGCACGTCCTCGACACGGCGACCCTGGAGTCCGACCGCGACCCCGTCTCCGACCTCGACGTCATCGAGGCCGAGCTGCGCGAGTACGGCGCGGGCCTGGAGAACCGGCCGCGCCTGGTCGTCCTCAACAAGATCGACGTGCCCGACGGCAAGGACCTGGCCGAGATGGTCAAGCCCGACCTGGAGGCGCGCGGCTACCGCGTCTTCGAGGTGTCGGCCGTCGCCCACAAGGGGCTCAAGGAGCTGTCGTTCGCGCTGGCCGAGCTGGTGGCCGGGGCGCGCGCCGCGAAGCCGAAGGAGGAGGCGACCCGTATCGTCATCCGCCCGAAGGCCGTGGACGACTCCGGGTTCAGCGTCGTACGCGAGGACGTCGACGGGGAGCCCCTGTTCCGGGTGCGCGGCGAGAAGCCGGAGCGCTGGGTGCGCCAGACCGACTTCAACAACGACGAGGCCGTCGGTTACCTCGCCGACCGTCTCAGCCGCCTCGGCGTCGAGGACGAGCTGATGAAGGCGGGCGCCCGCAGCGGCGTCGGCGTCGCCATCGGCCCCGAGGACAACGCGGTCGTCTTCGACTGGGAGCCCACCATGATGGCGGGCGCCGAGATGCTCGGCCGCCGCGGCGAGGACCACCGCATGGAGGCGCCCCGCCCGGCCGCCCAGCGCCGCCGCGACCGGCAGGCGGAGCGGGACGAGGCGGAGCAGGAGTACGACGACTTCAAGCCCTTCTAGGGCGGGACCGTCGAGCCGTGGCCCGCGGCCACAGCGCATGAAGAAGGGCCCGGGAGGTTGCTCCTCCCGGGCCCTTTTCGCGTGCTCGCGCGCCGCGGACGCTACGCGTTGACGGCGTCCTCCGACTCGGGGGCGGCCTCCGCCGCCACCGCGTCGGCCACCTGCTCCTCGACGGTGTCCTCGCGCTGGGCGGGGATCTCCGCGTCGCCGCGCGCGGCCATCCGTACGCGGCGCTCGTCGGCGCGGGCGCACAGGGCGCGCACGGCCGCGTTGAAACGGTCGATGGAGGGCGGGTCCGAGGGGCCCAGAAGGTGTTCCTTCAGTTCGAGACGCGCCTCGGCGTGCGCGTCGTCGGCCTCGCCGCGCACGGCCGCGAGCAGGCCGGGCACGCCCTCCGCGTCGGGCGTCAGGATCGTCGCGGCGCCCACCGTCGGGAACCCGGAGCGGAAGTCCAGCTCCGAGAGGCCCGAGGTGTTGGCGACGGCGTACGGCTTCTCGCTGGCCAGCCAGTCGGAGACGACCGAGGAGACGTCGGAGATCAGCACGTCGGCCTGGTTGAAGCAGGTGAAGATCGCGGGGCGCGCCTCGGTGACGATCCGGTGCTCCCACTCGGGGAACGACGCCCAGTACGCCTGCTCCCAGGCCGCGGTCGCCTCGGCCACGGCGGCCTGCCGGCCCGCGGTCGGACGGCCCTGGAGCAGCATCTTCTCCATCTCGTCGGCGCTGGTGCGAAACGCGGTGGAGGTCAGCGTGTCCAGGGCCTCGGTGCGCCGGGCCAGCTCGGCGGCGGCCTCGGGGCCCGGCCGCTCGCCCGAGCGGCGGCTGTTGGCCTCGCGGATCATCGCCATGATGCGCTGGTTGGCGGCGCCCGCGGCCGGGATCTGCGAACCGGTCATCGGGTGCGGCTTGTAGATCAGGCGCACCCGGTCGTCGGCGAGCAGGTGCCGCACGATGTTCTCGCCGGCCAGGATCACGGAGGTGTTGCCGGGGTTGCCGTCCCAGCCCTCCCAGGTGGGGGCGTAGAGGACGGTCGTGTACGGGCCGTCGGCCGGGCCGGAGGAGGTCTTGATGGGGGAGAGCTGCGGGCGGCCCACCTCGACGACGTCCTTGTCCTCGACGCCGACGTCGGCGAGCTGGTAGCGGTCGCGGGCCGCGGGCCCCGCCACCCACACCTCGTCGTACGCCTTCGCGTACGGGTTGCAGGAGGAGAGCTTGTCGGACTCGCCGTGGTTGATGAACGCGTGCTTGATCGTCGGGATGCGCAGCACCTGCGAGGTCTTCGCCGCGTTCGCCGGGTGCAGCATCATCTTCAGCGTCGAGTTCTCCAGCGAGAACATCGTGGCGACCTTCGGGAAGCAGATGATCGGCACGTCGGTGGCGTCGATCTTGTTCACCATGAACCGCTCACGCAGCACGATCAGCGGCTTGCCGTCCACGTCGGCGAGGGTGGAGAGCCACATGTTGGCCTGGTACGCGGAGGTCGTGCCGCCGGAGAAGTACATGGCGACGGTCGGCTTGTAGTGCGCCAGCCAGTCGTCCAGCCACGCCATGACCTGCGCCTCGCCCAGCGCCCGCTTCCTCGGCAGCAGCCAGGTGGCCAGGTACAGCATGCCGCCGCCGAACAGGGCGAGGGAGAGGCCGATGCCGATGCCGCCCCAGAACGCGTGCGTGGTCGCGGCCGTGAGCAGCAGGCCCGCGGTGGCCGGGATCGAGAAGGTCAGCAGGCGGTGGCTGGAGCGGCGGGCCAGGATGCGCGGCGGGGCCGCGGACAGGCGCAGCGCCGAGGCGTCGATGTTGCGGGTGAGGATCGGCAGCGTACGGGTGCGGCGCACCAGGACCGCCGCGGCCTGGCAGCCGAAGTGCAGGACGTACACGGCCAGGAGCGCGAAGAGCAGGGGCGCCTGCTCGCCCATCGGGTCGATGCCGTCGATACGCAGCAGCCCGACGAAGATCAGCATGTCGCGCAGGAGCTGTCGCACGGTGACGTCGAAACGCACCTTGGTGAGCAGGGACAGCAGACCGGGCTGCTTGTACTGAAGGTACGTGTCGAGGGCGAGACCGGCAGCGCTGGAGGCGACGAAGACGGGGACGTGGGGGAGGGACGCGCTGACGAGCTGGGCCACATAGAGGGCGAGCATCGCGAGCAGCGCTGAGAGCTGCACGACGCGGCGCGGGGCAAGTCCGGCGGAGGGCACGGGCTGGGCTCCTGGCAGGGATCGGGAGAAGGTCAGAGGGGGTTCGGGGGCATCGGTCGGGGATCAGACGGCGCGTGGCCGTTGGGGGGCTGATCCACCTCGATGCCGTGATGACGCGATGAAAAGGCTGACCACTGACCGTATGACTTTCGGAGGTCCCGTAGCAATCCTCCGTGACGGCAATCACCCAATAAAGGGGCAAACGGCGTGAACCAGAGGGACCAATCGCCCATCCGGGGTTGACGCCGCGTGTTTGTTCGGCGGATGTCCGTCCCTCGAAACCCGGCAGCGTCCGCGTGGTCACGTCACGTAGATTGCGGAGCATGTCAGGGGCAACACGTACGGCACGGCAGGGCGTGGCGGAAGCGCGCCGGATCGTGGTCAAGGTCGGATCGTCATCGCTCACGACGGCCGCGGGGGGCCTGGACGCGGACCGCGTCGACGCCCTCGTGGACGTCCTGGCCAAGCAGCACGGCGGGGACAAGGAGATCGTCCTCGTCTCCTCGGGCGCCATCGCCGCCGGGCTCGCCCCGCTCGGCCTGGCCCGCCGCCCCAAGGACCTCGCCCGCCAGCAGGCCGCCGCCAGCGTCGGCCAGGGCCTCCTGGTCGCCCGCTACACCGCCTCCTTCGCGCGCTACGGCGTCCGCGTCGGCCAGATCCTCCTCACCAGCGACGACATGGCCCGCCGCAGCCACCACCGCAACGCCTCGCGCACCGTCGACCAGCTCCTCGCCATGGGCGCCCTCCCGGTCGTCAACGAGAACGACACGGTCGCCACCGACGAGATCCGCTTCGGCGACAACGACCGGCTCGCCGCCCTCGTCGCCCACCTCGTCCACGCCGACCTGCTCGTCCTCCTCTCCGACGTGGACGGCCTCTACGACGGCGACCCCAGCAAGCCCGGCACCTCCCGCATCGCCGAGGTGCGCGGCCCCGCCGACATCGCACACGTCAAGATCGGCAGCGCCGGGAAGGCGGGCGTCGGCACCGGCGGCATGGTCACCAAGGTCGAGGCCGCCTCCATCGCCGCCGCGGCCGGTATCCCCGTCGTCCTCACCAGCGCCAGCCACGCCGCCGACGCCCTCGCCGCCCGCGACACCGGCACCTACTTCCACCGCACGGGCCGGCGCAGCGCCGACCGGCTGCTCTGGCTCCAGCACGCGTCCACCCCGCAGGGCGCGCTCACCCTGGACGACGGCGCCGTACAGGCCGTGGTCGAGCGGCGTACGTCACTGCTTCCCGCCGGTATCGCGGCGGTGGAGGGCGAGTTCAGCGCGGGCGACCCGGTGGAGCTGCGGGACGTGCGCGGCCGGGCGGTCGCCCGCGGCCTGGTCAACTTCGACGCCAAGGAGATCCCCCGGCTGATCGGCCGCTCGACCCGGGAGCTCGCCCGCGACCTCGGACCCGCCTACGAACGGGAAGTCGTACACAGGGACGATCTGGTCCTCCTCCGGGCGTGATCCGCGACCGTCCGCCTTCGAAACCGTTGTGGAAACGGCCGAAAGCCTGCCACCCGCGGGGGACCTTCCGTAAAACCACCCCAAGACGTCTCGTGTCCTGCTCAACTCTTGATGAAGGCAGTTCACGCAGAGAAGTTCCGCACGACCATTGCGCAAAGGAGGCCGTCGTGAGACGAGCGCGCCCGGGGGCGACGCCCCGAGGGTCGGCGGAGCGAGCCCTGACCAGCGTGGCCGCCGGGGACGCGTACGAGGAGGAGGCCGCGGGCGACGCCCTGGCCGACGGCGGGGCGATGGCCGAGGAGGGCCCCCGCCTGTGGCACATCACGCTCAGCGTCTCGGGCGCCGAGGCCCCCCTCGCCGAGGTCAGGCGCGGCCTCGAACAACTCGCCCACGACCATCCCTTTCTGCTGACCAGCCGCTACGCGGTCGACCACGCGGAGATCCGCTACTGGGAAGAGGCCCGCGACCTGCACGACGCGGCGGCCGTCGCCCTGCGCCTGTGGGGCGAGCACCGCCAGACGTCCCGGCTGCCGCCCTGGGAGATCGTGGGCCTGGAGGTCATCGACCGCCAGACCTACCACCACCGCATCGCGGAGGGCTACGGCCCCCTCCCCGCGACCCCGGTAGGGGTACACCCGTTCTAGGGGCGTCCGGCAACCCCAGGGATCCGCCCGGCGGTTCCCGCCTGCCTCTTTTCGGCCATGTCTCACCATGTCTCACCCCCCGGAACAGGATCTGGACGCCCGGCCGTCCCCCGTTACGCTGCGGTGCATGACGTCGCCCTCGCTCAACCCGTACGACTCGATGACCCCGGTGACCCGGGCCGCCTACCGCGCCCGCGCCGCCGCCAACGACCTCGCCCCGCTGCCGCGCGCGGAGAAGGACGACGCGCTGGCGGCGATCGCCGACGCCCTCGAAGTGCGCACCGCGGAGATCGTCGAGGCCAACGCCGAGGACATCGCCCGCGCCCGTGAGGCCGGCACCAGCGAGTCCATCATCGACCGGCTGACCCTGACCCCCGAGCGGGTCCGCGCCATCGCCTCCGACGTGCGCGACGTCATCGCCCTGCCCGACCCGGTCGGCCAGGTCGTGCGCGGCAACACCCTCCCCAACGGCATCGACCTGCGCCAGGTCCGCGTCCCCCTCGGCGTGGTGGGCATCATCTACGAGGCCCGGCCCAACGTGACGGTCGACGCCGCCGCCCTCTGCCTCAAGTCGGGCAACGCCGTCCTCCTGCGCGGCAGCTCCTCCGCGTACGCCTCGAACACCGCACTCGTGCGCGTGCTCCGCGACGCCGTCGGCGGCAGCGGCCTGCCCGCCGACGCGATCCAGCTCGTCCCCGGCGAGAACCGCGACTCGGTCACCGAGCTGATGCGCGCCCGCGGCCTCGTCGACGTCCTCATCCCGCGCGGCGGCGCCGCCCTCATCAAGAACGTCGTGGAGAACTCGATCGTCCCCGTCATCGAGACGGGCACCGGCAACTGCCACGTCTACGTCGACGCCGACACGGACATCGACATGGCCGTCGACATCCTCGTCAACTCCAAGGCGCAGCGCCCCTCCGTCTGCAACGCCGCCGAGACCCTCCTCGTCCACCAGGACATCGCCGACGCGTTCGTGCCGCGCGCCCTGGACGCGCTCGCCGACGCGGGCGTCACCGTCCACGCCGACCCGCGGATCCTCGCCTACGCGGACCGCTCCAAGGCCACCGTCGTCGAGGCGACCCACGAGGACTGGGAGACCGAGTACCTCTCGTACGACATCGCCGCCGCCGTCGTCGACGACCTCGACAAGGCCGTCGAACACATCCGGCTGTGGTCCTCCGGGCACACCGAGGCCATCGTCACCACCTCGCAGGCGGCAGCGCGCCGCTTCACTCAACTGGTGGACTCCACGACCGTCGCGGTCAACGCCTCCACGCGCTTCACCGACGGCGGCCAGTTCGGCTTCGGCGCCGAGATCGGCATCTCCACGCAGAAGCTGCACGCCCGGGGCCCCATGGGCCTGCCGGAACTGACCAGCACCAAGTACATCGTCACGGGCGACGGCCACACCCGTTAAGCAGCGACTTGTGGGGGAATCCCCGTACCGTCTGCCCAAAATGACCCCTCCGGTCTACTCTGGACGAGTGCCGGAGGACGTGGGGGGCGCGCCGTTCCCGGACGGCTGGGAGCCCGAGGACGACCAGGACCGCGGGGGCTGGGACGAAGAGTTCGCCTCCGTGGTCCTCGACGAGGACTTCGTGAAGGCCGCCGAGGTCCATGAGCCCACCGCGGTCGAGCGACTGCTCGCCGCGGCCCAGGCGCGCGCCGAGGCCCAGGAGGCCGAGTCCCGCAGAGCGCGCACTCGCCGAGCCACCGACAACACCGACAACACCGACAGCACCGACGACTTCTATGGGGACGGCGGCGACGGTCACGGGCTGGGCGGGGTGCCCGGTTTCGGCCGCGTGCCCCACGACGCCGACGGCCTCTACGAGGAGGAGCTCGAGCGGGACGGCAGGGCGGGGCAGCATTCGCTCCTGGTCCGCTGGCGCAGGCCCGTCGCCTGGGCGCTCGCCCTGCTCATGGGCGTCGGCATGGTCGCCCTCGCCTTCACGGCCGTCTACCGGGGCGCCTCCTCGGGCCGCCAGGAGCGGGTGCCACCGCCCGCGACGACGGAGCTGGAGAAAGGCGTGTCGGGCCCGCCCTCCGCCTCCGCGGACTACTCCCGGCCTGCGGTTTCCGCGGTCCCGCGCACCCGCTGAGCGACCGCGCGCGCCGTCGCCGGAAGTTGTCCCGCACCGGGGCGTTTACCGGCGCCTTCGAGGACCTAATCTGAAGGTATGGGCGGCCCAGGAGACCCACCGGAGGGCCCACCGGAAGGTGGCCCCGTCGGGGGCGGCGGAAGCGAGGACGAGTACCGGTCCGTCGTCTTCGACGAATCGTTCGTCCGCGCTGCCCGCCTCCAGGAGTTCTCCGCGCGGGAGCGGATCACCGACCACGCGCCCGCCGTGCGCCGCACCCCCGCGCTGCGCCGCGGCCTCTCGCGCCAGGCCGTCATCCTCGTCGTCCTCATCGTCATCGCCTTCGGCACCGCGGTCTACATGGGCGTCCGCAGCCCGTACCGCACGACCCCCCTCGCCCGGCACACCGAGCCGCTGCGGATGACCGTGATCCCGCTCGCCCCGGCCGCGGCGGTCCCCGGCTCCGCCGACACCGCCGAGCTGTACGAGCACAGCCCGGCCGCCCGGTTCCGGATCGCCGCCGACGGCATCACGCTGCCGCCGGACGTCCGGCGCACCGCGCACTTCTCCGACAGCCAGGTCGTCACCGCGCTGAGCACCGCCAAGGACTACCTCGTCGACTCCTCGCTCGACCCCGAGGTGCTCACCGGGGGAGCGGTCCGGCCCGTCCGCATGCTCGTCGCCCCGCGCCAGCTCGACCAGTTCGACCAGAGCTTCGACCGGCCGGCCGTCGACGGGCGGCACGCGGCGACCGGCTGGCTCGTCCGCTTCGACCCGGCGCGGGCCGAGCTCGCCGACCCCCACATCCGCGTCCAGGGCACGCTGCACGCCGCCGAGACCGACACGGACACCCTCGAAGTGACCTCCGACCACACGTTCGTGTACGCGCTGCGTGCCGCGGAGGCCGCCGGCACCGCACGGGCCTCCCTGTTCACGGTCCGCCGCGAGCTGCACTTCCGCTTCGACCGCGAGGACCTGCGCAACCACCAGGCCGAACTGCTCGTGTCCTACGTCCAGGCCGGGCCGCTCTCCTGCTCCGACGACCTCGCCGAGCACCTGCGTCCGCTGCTCGCGGGCCGGACAGCCGCGAAGGACGGCCCGGCGGGCACCGACCCGTACGCGACGGGCGGTGCGACCGCGCTGTGCGGCGCGCTCGCACCGAGCGCCCAGCCGTCCGTCTGACGCGGGAACCGGCGCCGGGATCAGCTCTCGGGCGTGTCCTGGGGGCCGCGGTCGCCGGTGCCGCCGTTGCCGTTCCCGAAGCCGCCGAAGCCGCGCCGCACCCGGCCGCCGAGGTCGCCCGCGCCGCCCGCGATGTCGCTGACCAGCTTCATCAGCGGGTCCTTGGAGTTCTTGACGTGGTCCGAGTAGTGCGCGGCCGACTCACGGAACGAGTCGGTCACCGAGGTCTCCTTGTCCTCCGTGCGGCGCGGGTAGTGCCCGTCCATCAGCCGCTGGAAGTCGCGGGACGCCGCCCACTTCTTCAGCTCCGCCGCACGGACCGTCGTGAACGGGTGGGAGCGCGGCATCACGTTGAGGATCTTCAGGACGGAGTCGCGCAGGTCGCCCCCGGCCTCGTACTCCTCGGCCTGCTTGAGGAACGCGTCCACGTTCATCTCGTGCAGGTGGTTACCGCCGGCGATCTTCATGAGGCCGCGCATGGAGGCCTCCAGGTCCTGGCCGACCAGCAGACCGGCGCGGTCCGCGGACAGTTCGGACTTGCGGAACCACTCGCGCAGCGCCGTCACGATCGCCATGATCGCGAGGTTGCCGAGCGGGATCCACGCCACGCGCAGCGCGAGGCTGGTCAGGAACAGCAGTATCGTCCGGTAGACCGAGTGCCCGGACAGCGCGTGGCCCACCTCGTGGCCGACGACCGCCCGCATCTCCTCCTCGTCCAGCAACTCCACCAGGCCGGTGGTGACGACGATGATCGGCTCGTCGAGGCCGATGCACATCGCGTTCGGCTGCGGGTCCTGATTGACGTACATCGGCGGGACCTTCTCCAGGTCCAGGATGCGACAGGCGTCCAGCAGCATGGCGTTGAGGTGCGTGAACTGCTCGTCCGACACGCGCACGGAGTCCGACAGGAACAGCAGGCGCAGGCTGCGCTCCGGGAGCAGGCCGCTCAGCGCCTTGAAGACGGTGTCGAAGCCGGTGAGCTTGCGCAGCGCCACGAGGGCCGAGCGGTCCGCCGGGTGCTCGTACGCCCGCGAGGAGATCCCGGGGAAGCTCCTGCGCTGCCTGCTGGGTACGTTCTCGTGCTGCTCGTTCGGTACGTCGGGCATGCGGCCCCCCATGTCGATGGCATGTCGATGTCACTCGATGATGCTGACGTCGTTCGATGATGCTCGGTTGTGCCCCCAAGGTGGGATCCACATTAGGCGGAGATACCGTGACGGGGCAGCACACAGAAGGAGCGAACCGTCATGGATCACCACACCGGCGCCGCCGGACTCGGGCCCGTCGTCCACGCCGCCGCGGCCGACCAGGGCCCCGGCAACCTGTTGCGCATCGTGCTGGTCGTCGCCCTGCTCGGCGCCGTCTTCCTGGCCTGGTTCCTGCTGCGCGGCTACAAGCGCGACGACTGACCCGGGTCGTGGGACCGTACGAGCGCTCCCGGAGCCCGTACGGCAGAGTCGGCGTGAGCGCCGTGAGAGCCCCCGCTTACGATGGGCGGGAAGTCTTTATCCCGATCCCACACCGGATAGGTCCTGCTGAAGATGAGCCTCCACAGCCCCGTTGCCAAGCTGGCCACTCTCGCTGCCGAGGGCGGCGAGCACGGCGGCAATCACGAGAGCATCAGCCCCCTCATGACGGGCGGTGCCGCCCTCGTCATCCTGCTTCTCATGCTGTGGATCGTCACCCGCTTCAACCGCGACCGCTGAACCGGGGCGCGGAGCACCCGGATCGGGCCAGTAGGCTCTGCACGCATGGGAGCGCAGGACATGCCTACCGGCCCGGTCAACAGCCCGGCCGGCGGCCCGGACCGAGAGCGGGACTCACCCGCCAAGCGGCGCCTCGGCGTCATGGGCGGAACGTTCGACCCGATCCACCACGGACACCTGGTGGCGGCCAGTGAGGTCGCCGCACAGTTCCACCTCGACGAGGTGGTCTTCGTGCCGACCGGAAAGCCGTGGCAGAAGAGCGACAAGAAGGTGTCCCCCGCCGAGGACCGCTATCTGATGACGGTCATCGCGACGGCCGAGAACCCGCAGTTCTCCGTCAGCCGCATCGACCTCGACCGCGGTGGCCCCACGTACACCACGGACACGCTGCGTGATCTGCGGGCGCTCAACCCGGAGACGGACCTCTTCTTCATCACGGGCGCCGACGCCCTCGGCCAGATCCTCACCTGGCGATACACCGAAGAACTGTTCTCCCTGGCACACTTCATCGGCGTCACCCGGCCCGGCCACACACTCACCGACCCGGGCCTGCCCGAGGGCGGTGTCTCGCTCGTCGAGGTGCCGGCCCTCGCGATCTCGTCCACGGACTGCCGGGACAGGGTCGCCAAGGGGGACCCCATCTGGTACATGGTGCCGGACGGTGTGGTCCGCTACATCGACAAACGCCGGCTGTACCGAGGCGAATGACCCTGCACCGCCGAGAGGGGCATCGGTGAACGACCGCTACGACGGTTACGACCAGCGCGACGATCCGTATGAGCTGGTCGGCTACGACGAGTTCGGGCAGCCGGTGTACCGGCAGGTCCAGCAGGCGCCGTCGTACGAGCAGAACACGGCCGGTCCCGCGTACGGATACGGCTACGACCCGTACGCGACCGGGCAGCAGCCACCGGCGCCACCGGCTCCGCCGCAGCAGCAGGCGTACTCCTACGATCCGTACGGCACCGGCGTCCACGACCCGTACGGGCAGGCGGTGGTGGACCAGCAGGCCTATCAGCAGCAGACCGAGCAGGCCACCGCCTACATCCCGCAGCAGGCCCCGCCGCCGCAGGAGCAGGACCTGCCGGACCCGCAGGGCTCTCAGGGCTCTCAGGGCTCTCAGGGCTCTCAGGACCGGGATTACCGCACCGAGCAGTTCTCCTTCGTGGAGGAGCCGGACGAGAACTCCGAAGACGTCATCGACTGGCTGAAGTTCACCGAGTCGCGCAGCGAGCGGCGCGAGGAGGCCAGGCGGCGAGGCCGCAACCGGGTCGTCGCCCTCGTCGTCGTCCTCGCCCTGTGCCTGGTCGGCGGCGTCGGCTACCTCTGGTACGCCGACAAGCTGCCGTTCCTCTCCAAGGACGACGCGAAGACGGGCGGCGCCGCCGCGACAGGCCCGCAGAACCGCGACGTCATCGTCGTCCACCTGCACAACACCAAGGGCGGCAGCACGTCGTCTGCGCTCCTCGTCAACAACACCACGACGAAACAGGGCACCACCGTCCTGCTGCCCAACTCCCTCGCCCTGACCGGCGACGACGGCACCGCCACCACCCTCGGCAAGTCCGTCGACGACGACGGTTCCTCCGGGACGAGCGGCGCCATCGACACCCTGCTCGGCACCGACGTCGAGGGCACCTGGCGGCTCGACACCCCCTACCTCAACAACCTCGTCGAACTCGTCGGCAACATCGAGATCGACACCGACACCGACGTGCCCGACCCGGCCAAGAAGGGCACCACCCTCGTCCACAAGGGCGAGGCCCAGACCCTCAGCGGTCCGATGGCCGTCGCGTACGCCACCTACCGCGCCAAGGGCGAGGCCGAGACGGCCCAGCTCATGCGGTTCGGGCAGGTCATGCAGGGCGTGCTGCGCAAACTGTCGTCCGACCCGCAGGCGGCGACGGTCACCGTGCAGACGCTCGCCCAGATCCTCGACCCGTCGCTGACCGAGAAGGATCTCGGCGCCTTCCTCGCCAAGCTCGCCGACCGCGCCAAGGAGGGCGACTACAAGACCGCCTTGCTGCCGGTCCAGCAGAACGGCACCCTCTCCGAGGCGGCCTCGGACTCCGTCGTGAAGGACGTCCTCGGCGGCACCGTCAAGGCCCCCGCCCAGGGCGACTCGCTGCGCGTCGCCATCAAGAACGCCACCGGCGACGGGGACCGCACCGAGAAGGCCCGCGTCGCCCTGGTCAACGGCGGCTACACCTTCGTCTCGGGCGGCACCGGGGCCTCGGTGGCCGCGTCCCAGGTCACCTACGGCGACGACGCCCGCAAGCAGGACGCCGTCGAGGTCGCCAAGACGCTCAACCTGCCGGCCTCGGCGGTGCGCAAGAGCAAGGCCGCCGCCAACGCCGACGTGTCCGTCGTCCTCGGCCAGGACTACACCGGCAAGTGACCCTCCCGGCGGCCCCGCGACCGTGCGGTCCGGGGCCGCCGGGAACACCGTGAGGTCCACCGGCGGTCCGTGAGACCCTTGAGCTACCCCCGCCAGCGATATCCCGGGGGATTCTGACCGCCGACGGAAAGCCTTGTAGTGACCGCCACTGACCGTTCCCTAGAGCTCATCACCGTTGCCGCCCAGGCGGCAGCGGACAAGCTCGCGCACGACATCATCGCCTACGACGTCAGCGATGTGCTGTCCATCACGGACGCCTTCCTGCTCGCCTCCGCGCCCAACGACCGCCAGGTCAAGTCGATCGTCGACGAGATCGAGGAGCGCCTGAACAAGGAGCTCGGCACCAAGCCGGTCCGCCGTGAGGGCGACCGCGACGCCCGCTGGATCCTGCTCGACTACGTCGACATCGTCGTCCACGTCCAGCACAGCGAGGAGCGCGTCTTCTACGCCCTGGAGCGTCTGTGGAAGGACTGCCCCGAGCTGGAGCTGCCCGCCGACGCCAAGGCCACCCGCGGCAAGGGCGCGGAGCACCAGCGCGAGCAGGCCGCGGCCGAAGCGGAGGACATCCGCGAATTCGGCGGTGAGGTGCTTTGACCAGTGGCTCCCACCGGGGCCGCCGGGTCATCCTGTGGCGCCACGGCCAGACGGCGTGGAACCTGGAGCGCCGCTTCCAGGGCACCACGGACATCGAGCTGACCGAGACCGGTGTCGCCCAGGCCCGCCGCGCCGCCCGGCTCCTGGCCTCGCTGAAGCCGGACGCCGTCGTCGCCTCCGACCTCAAGCGGGCCGCGGCCACCGCCGCCGAGCTGACCGCCCTGACCGGCCTCGACGTCGCGTACGACGAGGGTCTGCGCGAGACGTACGCCGGTAAGTGGCAGGGCCTCACGCACGACGAGATCATCGCCCGGTACGGCGAGCAGTACGCCGCGTGGAAGCGCGGCGAGCCGGTCCGCCGCGGCGGCGGTGAACTGGAGACCGAGGTCGCCGACCGCGCCGCCCCCGTCGTGCTGCGGCACGCGGACAAGCTGCCGGACAACGGCCTGCTCGTCGTGGTGAGCCACGGCGGCACCATCCGCACCACCATCGGCCGCCTCCTGGGTCTGGAGTCCTCGCACTGGGAGGGACTGGGGGGACTGTCGAACTGCTGCTGGTCCGTCCTCGGCGAGGGCGCGCGCGGCTGGCGGCTGCTCGAACACAACGCGGGCACGCTGCCGGAGCCGGTCCTCGGCGACGACGACTGATCGGGTCCCCGCGGGCCGCGGGGACCGGATTTCACTTTCGGGCAGGTCGCAAGCTAAAGTTCTTCTTGTTCGGGCCGCCGGGGAAAATCCGGAGGGAAGAACGCGGCAAGGGGCTATAGCTCAGTTGGTAGAGCGCCTGCATGGCATGCAGGAGGTCAGGAGTTCAATTCTCCTTAGCTCCACAGGAAAGGAAGATCCCGTCCCGTCAGGGGCGGGATCTTTCGTTGTCCGCACGCAGTTTTCCCAGGAGCGCGCGGGTCTCCTCGTCCACCGGTGAGTAGACGACGATCCGGCACTCCGGCATGTTGTCGATCCTCAGCGACGTCGATGCCATGCGCAGCTCGCCGCCGAGCGCCTGGTGGCGGAACGTCTTGATGTACTGCCCGGGCGGCGCGACGTTCCCGCTGCGCCACAGCTCGGCGAAGTAGTCACTGGCCTCGGACAGGTCACGGATGAACTCCTCCCAGGCGGGCTCGCCCACATGGCGTCCGTACGCCGAGCGCAGGATCCCCACCATCACGGGCAGCTCGCTCTCGCGGAACAGCAGCGGACACATCCCCTCCGGGGTGACGAAGAGAGTCCACATGGCATTGGCGACCCGTCCTGTCCCCGGCTCCCTCAGATCCGGCGGGACCTGGAAGAGCAGGCGGTACCCGCGGTTCGTGGCCAACAGGTCGTACCGCGCGTTGTAGACGACCGCCGGAAGCGGGTCGAGGGCGTCCAGGATGCCCTGCACATCGGCCGCGACCGTCTGCCCGGCGGCCTCCGGCACGGACGCGAACGGCACACCCGCCAACTGGTACAGATGCTCCCGCTCCGGCCGGTCGAGCCGCAGCGTGCGCGCCACCGCGTCCAGGACCTGGGGCGAGGCGTTGATGGGGCGGCCCTGCTCCAGCCATGTGTACCAGGTGACGCCGACGCCCGAGAGCTGCGCGACCTCCTCGCGGCGCAGCCCGGGTGTGCGCCTGCGCGGGCCCGGCGGCATGCCGACGTCCTGGGGCGTGACTCTGGCGCGGCGGCCGCGCAGGAAGGCGGCCAGCTCGGGCCTGCGCCGGTCGGCCGCCCGCCCCGCCGGATGCCCTGTCGTACGTCCCGCTGTGTGCTCCGTCGTGGCCATCGTCGTCACGTCCCCCATCGTGTGCGCCGGGCCCCGCGCCCCGGAAGGCACGTGCCGGGTGTTGCCGGTACCAGCATCGGCGGGCTCTCGTCACCCGGAACCGGACGGCGTCAGGCTCCAGGCATGACGACAACCGTCCCGGAAAGTCCGCGATCCCCAACTCCCGGATCCAGTAAAGCCCCTGGCACTGACAACGGCACCACGACCGGTCGCGGGCGCCTGCTCGCGGTGGTCCTGACCGCCCAGTTCATGGCCGTCCTCGACGTGTTCATCGTGAACGTCGCCGCCCCCACGCTGCGCACCGAACTCCACGCGTCCGGCGCCGCGTTGCAACTGGTCATCGCCGGATACACGATCACGTACGCCGTACTGCTGATCACCGGAGCGCGCCTCGGCGACCTCTTCGGGCATCGCCGGGCCGTGCTCGGCGGACTCGCCGTGTTCACCGCGGCCTCCCTCGCCTGCGGACTGGCGCAGAGCAGCGGCCAGTTGATCGCGTTCCGCCTGGTGCAGGGCGCGGGGTCGGCACTGATGATCCCGCAGGTCCTCAGCCTCATCCAGCGCCACTTCACCGGCGACTCCCGCGCCCGGGCGCTCGGCGCCTACGCGGCGGTCCTCGCCGTGGGTGCCGCGGCCGGACAGGTGCTCGGCGGCGTACTGGTCAGCGCGGACCTCCTCGGCACCGGCTGGCGCGCGGTGTTCCTGGTCAACGTGCCCGTCGGCCTGGGCCTGCTCGCCCTCGGCCGGCGCGAACTGCCCCGCGGCGGCGGGCGCCGGGGCGCCGGAGCCCGGCCGCTCGACCTGCCGGGACTCGTCCTGCTCGGCGGCGCCGTCTGCCTGCTCACCGTGCCGCTCGTGCTCGGCCAGGAGGAGGGCTGGCCGCTGTGGTCCTGGCTGTGCCTGGCCGGGGCCGCCCTGGCCTTCGCCCTGTTCTGCGCCTACGAGGCCGCTCTGGCCCGGCGCGGCGGCGCGCCGCTGATCGCGCCCAAGCTGCTGGGCCTGCCCGGCATCGGCCTGGCCGTCCTCCGGATCCTCGCGGCGATGGCCGTCAACGCCGGGTACCTCTTCGCCCTGACCCTGCACATTCAGACCGGCCTCGGCTACAGCGCGCTGCGCGCCGGGCTCACGTTCGCGCCGACCGCCGTGGCCTTCGGCGCGGTCGGCCTGACCTGGCGGCGCTGGCCCGCGCGGTGGCAACCGGCCCTGATCCCGGTCGGGTTCGTGCTCGCGGCGGCCGGGGCGCTCGGCACCGGCCTCGCCCTGCGCGGCGGAGGCGACGGCGGACTCCGGCTCTACGCCTCGTTCGTCGCGATCGGCGCCGGGCTCTCGCTCGCCTTCAGCCCGACGCTCACGCGCGCGTTGGCGACCGTGCGGCCCGAGGAGGCGGCCGACGCCAGCGGACTGCTCGCCACAGTGACGCAACTCGGTCAACTCATCGGTGTCGCCGCCTTCGGGGCACTTTTCCTCCACCGCTTTGAGACAACCGGGGCCTCAGGGGCGTACCACTCCGCGGACGCGCTCTTGATATGTGCTTCCGCGCTGGCCGGAGCGGCTCTCCTGGGCGCCGTATCCGGACTGGTACGCGGGCGTCGCTGACCGTATTGCCACGGCCGTGGCAGAATCGGACGGCCGGAAGAGGGCTGCGTCCGATCGACGAAGACGGCCCGACGGGAGGGAGTGGGCGATGCCCTTGAGCATCATCGAGGAGGCCGACCGCCTCCTCGGCGTGGCAATGCCGTCCGCCGACTCCCGGTCCTCGTCCCGCTCTGTTCTTCTCGACTGTCCGTCCTGCGGCTCCCTCCACGTCGCCCAGATGCTGGGCGACAACGGCGGGATCTCGTACGTGTGCACGGCCTGCGGCCACTGCTGGAGCTGAGCGGATCGACATGGGTGCACACAGGAGAAAGTGCGACTGGTGCGGCAGCGGTACGCCCATCGTGCGCGACATGGAGCCGGTCAACCCGGACTTCCAGTACTGGTGCGAGGAGTGCGCGCGGGCACTGATCATAAAAGGCGACCCGATCGAGACGTACCGGGAGCTGGAGGGCGAACCGATCTACGGCCGCCTCCTCGACGAGCACTGCACCCTCAAACGGTTCTACTCGTTCGCCACGGCCTGACGCGGTATCCCGCCTTTTTCCGCCCAGAGCGGGTCAGACGGGAAACGATTTGGTGGAGCACCTGGGTGACCGTGTAATGTTGGCGTCGCCGCCCGGGAAACCGACAGGGAGACCGGGCGGAGCGTTGCAAGGGGCTATAGCTCAGTTGGTAGAGCGCCTGCATGGCATGCAGGAGGTCAGGAGTTCAATTCTCCTTAGCTCCACAAGAGTTGAAAGCGGGCCATCCGATCGGATGGCCCGCTTTCGTCTGTTCCGGCACCCGGCTTTCGGCTACCTGCGGGTGCGGCTGCGGCCCGGAGGGAGCGCGGGCGGGAGCACGGGCCTGGCCGGCAGCGCCGCCGCGTCCTCCTCCAGGCGCAGGGCCAGCGCGGGACAGCGCCGCACGGCGCGGACGGAGTTCGCCTCCGAGTAGCGCGGCACCGCCGCGTCGGCGACCGCCGGGAAGCCGTCCGGGCCGAGCTGGATCAGCTCCGGCACGATGTCCGCGCACAGCCCGTGGCCCTGGCAGAGGGTCCAGTCGACGGCGAGCCGCTTGCCGCTGGGCGCCGCGGTCGCCGGTGCCTCCGCGTGCAGCGGCAGCACCCCGCGGACCGGGCGGCCGCACCCGGCGCCCAGGACGTGCGCCGCCAGGTCGTCCGTGAACGCGGAGATCGTCGACTCGATGAACGCCGCCGAACCGTCGGGGTGCTTGCACGCCCCGCGCCGCTTCACCGCCCGGGTCACCTCGCGCAGCGCCTCCAGGGCGGTGGGCCCGCCGCCGTTCAGGACGTCCTCCAGGCCGCGCGCCGCCGCGGGCAGGCCCAGGTAGCAGGGCCCGCACTGGCCCGCGCTCTCCGAGGCGAGCCACTGCGCCACCTTCAGGGACTCGCCGAGCGGGCAGGTCTCCGGGCCGATCGGCAGGATCGCGCCCGCCCCCAGAGCGCCGCCGCACGCCTCCAGGGAGGCCCGGGAGACGATGGCGTCCTGCGCGCCGACCCCGTCCAGCCACTTGCCGTGGTAGCCGCCGGTGAGGACGCCCTGGGGGAGCGGGGGAGCGCCCGCGAGCTGGAGGACGTAGCGCAGGGGGACGCCGGAGGGCACCTCCAGGACCATGGGGCGCGTGACGGCGCCGGAGAGCGTCAGCAGGACGGTGCCCGGCTCGTCGTGCAGGCCGGTGCGGCAGTAGCGCTCCGGTCCCGTGCGGGCGGCGACGGCGAGCTGGGCGAACGTCTCCGCGTTCGACAGGAGCGTAGGAGCGCCGCCCACCCCGGTGTCGGACGCCCGCACCTTGCGGCCCGGCGGCATCGGCGGGCCCCCGTCGGCCGAGCGGATCAGGGCGGAGGACTCGCCGGTGACCATGCGTACCGGATTGCGCTGCACGCGCGCGCGTAGCGGGGAGTTCCGCCGGTTGGTCAGGCCCCGTTCGGCGAGGGCCGCCTGCATGGAGGCCTCCGTGGAGTCGCGGGTCACGCCCACGACCAGGGTGCGCGCGCCGAGCGCCTCGGCGACCAGGAGGGCGCCGTCGAGGATCAGGTGGGGCGCCCGGTTGATCAGCACGGTGTCCTTGCGGCAGGCGGGCTCGTCCTCGCTGCCGTTGACGACGACCACGGGGCGTACCCCGCGCCGGATCGCCGACTCGGCGACCGCGCGCAGCTTCTTGGCGAAGGGGAACCCGGCGCCGCCCCGGCCGCGCAGCGACACCGCCTGGGCCAGCCGTGCGAGCGATTCGCCCGCCATGGGTTCCAGCGGGCCGTGCACCTTGAGGTGCATGTCGAGGTCGAGTCGCTCCACGAGGTCGAACCCCGAGGTGAGCTGGGGGAGGCCGACGACGCGGACCTCGGGGACGTCGGGCAGCGCCGTGTTCACTGCGTGCCTCCGTAGGGCGTGGTCCAGGGCTCACCCGACGAAGGGGCCTGGAAGGGGCCGGGGAGCGGTTCGGTGGGTGATGCGGGGCCCGCCGTGGGGACGCCGCCGTAAGGCGTGTCGTAGGTCGGGCCGTAGGACGAGTGGGGGGCCTCGGCCGGGGGCGGCGGCGACGGGGCTGGCCAGCGCTGGGCGGGCTCCTCGTAGGAGGGCTCACCGTAGGAGGGCTGGGCGTACGAGGGCGGCGCGTAGGCGGCCTGCGGAGAGGCGGCCTGGCCGTATGCGGGCGGTGCGGGGGCGGGCCGCGGGGGTGGGTCGGCGTAGGAGGGCGAGGAGACGGCGCGGTAGGCGGCCGCGAAGCCGACTCCGGCCGGGGCCGGTGAGGAGCGGCGCGGGGCCTTTGTGACCGGCAGCGGCTGCTCGGGCGCCTCCCGGGCGAGGTCACGGGGCGGGCGCGGGCCCCGGTCCAGGAAGGCGAGGACGCGGGCGGCGACCTTGCGTTTGACCGACCGGGGCGCCGCCCGCAGGCCCACCGCCCCGGCGACCGCGAGCAGGCACAGGCAGTACAGGACCACCACGTACGTCTTGGGTGGCCGTCCCGCGTACAGGCCGTGCAGCAGGGCCGTGCACCATGCCGGGTAGGCCAGCATGTGCGTCGCCCGCCAGCGCGCGGCGAGGCCGGCCGGGGAGGCCATGGAGCTGCGCAGGGCGCCCGTGACGCCGGTGGCCACCATGAGGAGCCCGGCGAGCACGCCGAGGCCGATCAGCCCGCTGCTGCCGGTGACGCCCGTCCCGAAGGGGACCAGCGCCTCGATGAGCGACACGTGGGCCAGCGCCACCTTCACGCTGACGTGGAGCAGCAGGAAGCCGAGCGAGGCGACCGCGGTGGCGCGGTGGACGCCCTGGGCGAGCAAACGCTGCCTGGAGGTCAGGAACAGCCGGTCCGACGCGACCAGGCCCCATGCGACGGACGCCGTGAGGGAGACCAGGCAGAGCACGCCCGTGGTGAAGTCGAGCGCCGCCCGGAAAGCGTCGCTCCCTGTGACCACGACCAAGGGTATGAGCAGCAGGACCGCCGCGCTCATCACCCCCGTTCTCGCGCGGCGGTTGTGACCGGTGGGGCGTGAACTCCGAAGTGAACGTGGAGAGTTCGAAGTGTGAGGGGTTCGGGGGTTCATGGGGGCGACTCCGAATGGTTCGGCACAGTGGACCCACAGCCCGCACTGTAGGTCGGCGCATACCAGCCAGTACGAGGTTTGAGTTATCTCGTCGTTATCTAGAGGTGGGCCGGTATGTGCGTTGCCCCGATAGCGGCCGGTACGCGGAGTAACCGTTGGCCATAGGTCGGGCGGCGGGGAAGCCCGTCGCGACCCCCGTGAGGGCTGCGGTACCCTGACGCCATGCGTGCCGTATGCCTTCTGCTTAGTGAGCCGCGCTGATCAGTCCCGACCCGCCTTTGCGCGTGTGGTCGGAATCGGCGCGGCATCCCCTCCTGTGCGAGGGGCTTTTTCATTTCCGAGCACTGGCCGCCGGCAGAGACGATCGATGGAGCTTTGAGGATCATGAGCGAGACGAACACCGCCGCCGCTTCCGAGGCGGCGGTCGCGCCGCACCGCTACACGGCGGCCATGGCCGCCGACATCGAGGCACGCTGGCAGGACTTCTGGGACGCCCACGGCACCTACGAGGCGCCCAACCCCACCGGTGACCTGGCCGGCGACCCGGAGGTCGCCGCCCGGCCCAAGAAGTTCGTCATGGACATGTTCCCGTACCCCTCGGGGGCGGGCCTGCACGTCGGCCACCCGCTGGGCTACATCGCCACGGACGTCTACGCGCGCTTCCAGCGCATGACCGGGCACAACGTGCTGCACACCCTGGGCTTCGACGCGTTCGGCCTGCCGGCCGAGCAGTACGCCGTGCAGACGGGCACCCACCCGCGCACGTCGACCGAGGCCAACATGGAGAACATGAAGGCGCAACTGCGCCGCCTGGGTCTCGGCCACGACAAGCGCCGGTCGTTCGCCACGATCGACCCGGAGTACTACAAGTGGACGCAGTGGATCTTCCTGCAGATCTTCAACTCCTGGTACGACGACGAGCTGCACAAGGCCCGCCCGATCGCGGACCTGGTCGCCCAGTTCGAGTCCGGTGAGCGCGCCGTCGACGGCGGCCGTTCCTGGGCCGAGCTGAGCGAGGCCGAGCGGGCCGACGTCCTGAGCGGCTACCGCCTGGCGTACGCCTCCGACGCGCCCGTCAACTGGGCGCCGGGCCTCGGCACCGTCCTCGCCAACGAGGAGGTCACCGCCGACGGTCGCTCCGAGCGCGGAAACTTCCCCGTCTTCAAGGCGAAGCTGCGCCAGTGGAACATGCGCATCACCGCCTACGCCGACCGCCTGCTCGACGACCTGGACGGCCTGGACTGGCCCGAGGCGATCAAGTTGCAGCAGCGCAACTGGATCGGCCGCTCCGAGGGCGCGCGCATCGACTTCCCGGTCGGCGCCGAGGGCGCCATCACCGTCTTCTCGACCCGCCAGGACACCCTGTTCGGCGCCACCTACATGGTGCTGGCGCCCGAGCACGAGATGGTCGACCGGATCGTCCCGGCCGCCTGGCCCGAGGGCACCCACGACGTGTGGACGGGCGGCCACGCGACGCCCGCCGAGGCCGTCGCCGCGTACCGCAAGCAGGCCGCCGCGAAGTCCGACGTCGAGCGCCAGGCGGAGGCCAAGGACAAGACCGGCGTCTTCACGGGTACGTACGCGACCAACCCGGTCAGCGGCGAGCAGGTCCCCGTCTTCATCGCCGACTACGTGCTGATGGGCTACGGCACCGGCGCGATCATGGCCGTCCCCGCGCACGACACCCGCGACTTCGCCTTCGCCCGCGCCTTCGAACTGCCGATGCGCTGCGTCGTCGAACCGTCGGACGACCGCGGCACCGACCCCGCCACCTGGGAGGACGCGTTCGTCGCGTACGAGGCGAAGCTGGTCAACTCCACGAGCGAGGCCATCAGCCTGGACGGCCTCGGTGTCGCCGACGCCAAGGCGCGGATGACCGAGTGGCTGGAGCGCGAGGGCGTCGGCCACGGCACCGTGAACTTCCGGCTGCGCGACTGGCTGTTCAGCCGGCAGCGCTACTGGGGCGAGCCCTTCCCGATCGTCTACGACGAGGACGGCGTCGCCCACGCGCTGCCCGAGTCGATGCTGCCGCTGGAACTGCCCGAGGTCGAGGACTACAGCCCGCGCACGTTCGACCCGGACGACGCCGACACCCAGCCCGAGACGCCGCTGTCGCGCAACGAGGACTGGGTCAATGTCACCCTGGACCTGGGCGACGGCAAGGGCCCGCGAAAGTTCCGCCGCGAGACCAACACCATGCCCAACTGGGCGGGCTCCTGCTGGTACGAGCTGCGCTACCTGGACCCGCACAACAGCGAGAAGCTGGTCGACCCGGACATCGAGCAGTACTGGATGGGCCCCCGCGACTCCATGCCCACCGGCGGCGTCGACCTGTACGTGGGCGGCGCGGAGCACGCCGTGCTGCACCTGCTGTACGCGCGCTTCTGGTCGAAGGTGCTGTTCGACCTGGGCCACATCTCGTCCGCCGAGCCGTTCCACAAGCTGTTCAACCAGGGCATGATCCAGGCCTACGTCTACCGGGACGCGCGCGGGATCGCCGTACCGGCGGCCGAGGTGGAGGAGCGCGACGGCGCCTACTACTTCGAGGGCGAGAAGGTCACGCGCCTGCTGGGCAAGATGGGCAAGTCCCTGAAGAACGCGGTCACGCCCGACGAGATCTGCGCCGAGTACGGCGCGGACACGCTGCGCCTCTACGAGATGGCGATGGGCCCCCTGGACGTGTCGCGGCCGTGGGACACGCGCGCGGTGGTCGGCCAGTTCCGCCTGCTCCAGCGCCTGTGGCGCAACATCGTCGACGAGGCGACCGGCGAGGTCACCGTGGTCGACGTCCCCGAGGCGGACATCGACGTGGCCACCCTGCGCGCCCTGCACAAGGCGATCGACGGCGTCCGCGGCGACCTGGAGGGCATGCGCTTCAACACCGCCATCGCCAAGGTCACCGAGCTGAACAACCACCTGGTCAAGTCGTACGCGGGCGCCGCGCTGCCGCGTTCGGTGGCCGAGCGCCTGGTGCTGCTGGTCGCGCCGCTGGCCCCGCACGTCGCCGAGGAGCTGTGGCGCAAGCTGGGCCGCACCGACTCGGTCGTCCACCAGGACTTCCCGGTCGCCGACCCGCAGTACGTCGTCGACGAGACCGTGACCTGCGTCGTCCAGATCAAGGGCAAGGTCAGGGCGCGCCTGGAGGTCTCCCCGTCCATCTCGGACGAGGAGCTGGAGAAGGTGGCCCTGGGCGACGAGAGGGTCGTCGCGGCGCTCGACGGCGCCGGTATCCGCAAGGTCATCGTGCGGGCACCCAAGCTGGTGAACATCGTGCCTGCGTAGCGCACTCGGGGTTGTTCCCTACGGGCAGGTTGGGGGTTCCGATGGAACCTCCGGCCTGCCCGCTCCGTTTACGGTGGAGAGGCGGGACGACGGACAACGGGCCGACGCACGAATCGACCGAATCGGAGGAGCGCCGTGGAAGCTGTGCTCGTGATCGTGGCGCTGATCTTCATCTTGTGCGTCGTGCTCGGTGCGTACGCGACGGTGAAGGTGGTCGGCGCGGCCAAGCGCGGCGTGGACCGCACGGTCGGGCAGGCCCGGCGGGCGGTGGAGGACACCACCCTGCGGGCCAGGTCCTTCGCGCAGCCCGGCACGGCGAGCGAGCTGGCGCACCTGCGGCTCAAGCTGCGCACGTCCATGCGGGCCACCCAGGACTCCCTGCACGCGCGCGTGAGCGACGACCCCTCGCTCAAGGAGTCCCTCGGCCTCTTCCAGCGCCTGAGCGCGCACGGGCACGAGCTGGACGACGAACTCAAGCGCCTGGAGAGCGAACCCGACAAGGCGCACGTGCGGAGCCTGCTGCCGCAGATGAAGGCGCGTACGGAACAGATCACGGCGTCCGCCGACGCCTTGCGGCACGCGGCCCGGGACCGGGCCGACCGCTTCGCGGGCGACGACCTGGACGCGCTCAGCGCGCAGATCGACCTGGAGGCCGGGGCGTTGCGCCACTGGACGACACCGGACGCCGCACCGACCGCTCCGCCCGCCGCCGAGGGCACGGGCCCGGTCCAGGAGCCCGCGCGGCCCGCGATCACACCGCCCGGGGTGCGGCCGGTGTACGCGTGGCAGAAGAAGCCCCGCCCCGAGAGCACGACCTGAGCGACCGCTGAGCTCCCTCGGACGGCCTGTGGGGGCCGCACTGCCGCTTGCGGGCGACGGCGGGTAACCTCCGGTGCATGTCCCGCCATGTCGCGATCGTCACCGATTCAACGGCCTACCTGCCGCAGCGGACGATGGAGGACCACGGCATCACGGCCGTCCCACTGACCGTGGTCCTGGGCGATCGGGCGCTGGAGGAGGGTACGGAGATCTCCGCCCGCTCGGTCGCCGAGGCGCTGCGCAAGCGCCGCTCGGTGACGACGTCGAGACCCAGCCCCGAACTGTTCGCCGAGACCTACCGCAAGGTCGCCGAGTCCGGCGCCACCGGCATCGTCTCGCTGCACCTGTCCGCCGAGTTCTCCGGGACGTACGACGCCGCGGTCCTGGCCGCGCGCCAGGCGCCGGTCCCGGTGCGGGTCGTGGACACCGGGATGGTGGCGATGGCCCTCGGTTTCTGCGCGCTCGCCGCGGCGGAGGCGGCCGACGCCGGTTGTGCCGTCGACGAGGCGGTGACGGCGGCGGAGAAGCGGGCCGCGGGCACCTCCGCCTACTTCTACGTCGACACGCTGGACTATCTGCGCCGCGGCGGGCGGATCGGCGCGGCGCAGGCGCTGTTCGGCTCCGCGCTCGCCGTCAAGCCGCTGCTGCAGTTGGACGGTGGCCGCATCGAGCTCATGGAGAAGGTCCGGACGGCGTCGAAGGCGATCGCGCGGTTGCAGGAGATCGTCGCCGAGCACGCGGGCCGCGGGCAGGTCGACATCGCCGTGCACCACCTGGCGGCGCCCGAGCGGGCGGAGGCGCTGGCCGGATGGCTGCGGGAGCGTGTGCCGGGCCTCGGGGAGCTGCATGTGAGCGAGGTCGGGGCGGTGATCGGGGCGCATACCGGGCCCGGACTGGTGGGGGCTGTGGTGTCGCCCCGGTCCTAGGGGTGGGCGAACCGGGGCGGGAGCCTGCGGGGCGGGAGCCGTGAGGCGGGAGTGGGTGACCGAGTTATCCACAACTGCGGGGTTGTCCCCGGGAATTGACCAAGATCCACCGGTGCGTCGCGGGCTGTCTACCGTCTCGTGACATGGCACTTCGATCACTGTCCCGAACAGCACAGGCAGCCAGTGGGCCGGGGCGCGCCCCCGGGTCCGACAGCCGCACCCGACACCGGCAAGTCGTCCGTCGGCGTACGCGACGCAGGCAGCTCGCGGCGGAGCGGACGCGGTTGCGCGCGCAGGCGTTGTTCGCGCCGCCGCGTGCGGCGCCTTCATGGGCGCCTGTGCCCGAGCCCGAGCCCGAGTCCGGGCTCGATCGCGGGCGTGAGGCCGATCGGGAACCGGGGCAGCCGTGGCGGGAGCGGGCCGGGCTCGCCGTGCGTGACCGGTTGCCGCTGTGGGTCCGGACGCGGTGCGGGATCGAGCGTCGCGGCGCGCTGGCGCTGCTCGTCGTCCTCGGTGTGGCGGCGCTCTTCGCGGCACAGCATTTCTGGACGGGCCGTACGCAGCCGGTGAAGGCGCCGGAAACGGTCCGCGCCGTGGCGCCGGAAAGGGGAGCGCCGTCCGGTGTTCCGTTCTCCTCGGAAGCGCCGGAGGCCGGAACGGGGGCGGGGCCGGGGGCGCCGCGCGGTGCCCCGATCGTCGTGGACGTCGGCGGGAAGGTGCGCAGGCCCGGCGTGCGGCGGCTCCCTGCCGGGGCACGGGTGGCGGACGCGTTGCGGGCGGCCGGTGGGGTCCGCCCCGGCGCGGACATGGCGGGGCTCAACAGGGCGCGGCTCCTGACCGACGGCGAACAGATCCTGGTCGGCGCGCCGGCGGCCCCCGCAGCCGCGCCACCGACCGGCCCCGCGGGGACTCCGGCCGCGGGACCGATCGGCCTGAACACGGCCACGCCGGAACAGCTCGACACCCTCCCGGGCGTCGGCCCGGTGCTGGCCCAGCACATCCTGGACTACCGCACGGAACACGGCGGCTTCCGCTCCGTCGACGAACTGCGCGAGGTCGACGGGATCGGCGACCGCCGCTTCGAAGACCTGCACGACCTGGTGCGGCCATGAGTCCCGCACCGTCGGCCCCGCCCGGCCGACTCGGCGAGGCGAACCCGCGCCAGGAGGAGCCGCTGGACCTACGGATGGTGCCGCCCGCCCTGGCGGCGTGGCTGACAGCGACCGCCACGCTGATGGCGCCGACGAGCTGGGCGGCGGCCGTGGCGGTGGTCTGCTCGGTCACGGGGCTGGCGCTGCTGGCGGGGAGGCGGGTCCCGGAGCGGGGGCGGGCTCCGAGGCGGGTCCCTGAGCAGGGGCAGACGCAGAGGCAGGAGGCTGCGCGCCCGGCCCCCTCCTGGCGAGGTCCGTCCGCCGCGGTGCTGTTGCTCTGTGTCGGCGCGGCGGCGGCCTCCGCCGGGTTCCACGGGGCCGATCTGCGCAGGGGGCCCGTGCCCGTACTCGCCGGGCAGCACGCGCGGGTGAGCGCCGAGTTGGAGGTCACCGCCGATCCGCGGGTCACCCGGCCCCGGGTCACGGGGGATCACACGGCACCGGCTGCCGTGCTCATCGAGGCGGATGTCGTACGGGTGACGGCGCCGGACGGGACGGTCTCGCGGACCCGCGCACCGGTTCTGGTGGTCGCGGAGGCGCGCGGCAGCCCGTGGCTGTCCCTGCTGCCGACCACCCGGCTCCAGGTCGGGGGCGGGCTCTCGCCGCCGCTGAGGGAGGGGGACCCGATCGCCGCGGTGTTGCGCGTCGAACGGAGCGAGCGACCACGTCTGACGGCGGGTCCGAGCGGGCCGCAGCGGCTGGCCGGGGCGCTGCGGGCCGGGCTGCGCGAGGCGACGGACGGTCTGCCGGGGGACGCGCGGGCGCTGTTGCCGGGCCTGGTGGTCGGCGACACGGCGCGAGTCACACCGGAGTTGCACGCGGCGTTCCAGGACACCGACCTGCTCCATTTGATGGCGGTCAGCGGAGCCAACTTCACCATTCTGCTGGCGCTCTTGATCGGCCCGCCGGGCATCGCGCACAGAATCGAGCGGCGCGGACTCGCGCCCAGGGTCGGGTTGTCGCTCAGGGCGACGGCGCTGCTGGGCGGGGCGCTCACGCTCGGGTTCGTCGTGCTGTGCAGGCCCGAGCCGAGCGTGTTGCGGGCGGCGTCGTGCGGGGTGATCGCCCTGCTGGCCATCGCGACGGGGCGCCGCAGGTCGCTGATCCCGGCGCTGGCCACAGCGGTGCTGCTGCTCGTCCTGTACGACCCGTGGCTGGCGCGGAGTTACGGCTTCCTGCTGTCGGTGCTCGCCACCGGCGCCCTGCTGACGCTGGCCCCGCGCTGGAGTGCCGGACTGCGGCGACGCGGTGTCCCGGTGCGGCTCGCCGAGGCGCTGGGGGCCGCCGGGGCCGCGCAGGCCGTGTGCGCGCCCGTCGTCGCCGTGCTGGCCTCGCGGGTGAGCCTGGTGGCGGTGCCCTGCAATCTGCTCGCGGAGTTCGCCGTGGCACCGGCGACGGTGCTGGGGTTCGCCGCTCTCGCGACGGCGCCGGTGGCGATGCCGGTGGCCGAGTTCCTCGCCTGGTGCGCCGGTTGGCCCGCGGGGTGGATCGCGGACATCGCGCGGACCGGGGCGGCACTGCCCGGCAGCGGCGTGGACTGGCCCGGCGACTGGCGCGGCGCGGTGCTGCTCGCACTCGGCACGGTGGTGGCCGTGCTGGTGGGGCGCAGGGTGCTCAGATCGCCCTGGGCCGTGGCGGCCTGCGTGCTGCTGCTGTTCCTCGTGGTGGTACGGCCGCCGCCGCTGACCCGGGTCATCACGGGGTGGCCGCCGCCGGGCTGGCGGCTGGTCATGTGCGACGTCGGGCAGGGCGACGCGCTGGTGCTCGCGGCGGGGGACGGGGCAGGGGTCGTGGTGGACGCCGGACCCGATCCGTTGCTCGTGGACCGGTGTCTGCGCACCCTCGGCATCACCGAGGTGCCGCTGCTGCTGCTCACGCACTTCCACGCGGACCATGTGGCGGGCCTCGCCGGGGTGCTGCGGGGGCGTTCCGTCGGGATGATCGAGACGACCGGGTTCGAGGAGCCGGTGGACCAGGCGGCGTTCGTCCGGCGACTGGCCGCCGAGCGCGGGGTCCCGGTGGTCAGGGCGGCGGCGGGGGAGCGTCGGCGCGCGGGGCCGCTCGGCTGGGAGGTGCTGTGGCCGACGCGGCCGATGTCGGTACCGGACGGCCCGAACGACGCGAGCGTCAGCCTGCTCGTGCACACCGCGGGGCTGACCATGCTGCTGCTCGGAGATCTCGAACCGGCGGCGCAGCGGGCCTTGTTGCGGACCGGCGAAGGGGCCCGGCTGCCCCCGGTCGACGTGCTCAAGGTCGCGCATCACGGCTCGGCGTACCAGGATCCGGAGCTGTTGCGCCGGGTCGCGCCCAGGATCGCGTTGATCTCCTGCGGGGCCGACAACCCGTACGGGCACCCGGCGCCGCGCACGGTGGCGACGTTGCGGGCGCGCGGCGCGGCCGTGCTGCGGACGGACCGGGGCGGGGCGATCGCGGTCGTAAGCGGCGAGGGCGCCAAGGACAGCGGTCAGGGGTTGGGGGTGGCGCGGAGTGAGGGCTGACGCCGCCGAGAGCGTCGCGCCCGGCAGGGGGACGGCTCTGGGCCCGTGTTGCCCCGAAAGCCGCATAGGTGATCGAATACCACTTCGTTCAATCGGCAACGAATCACCGTCGTCGATGTCAAGGCGCACTGGGGTGGGTAGGTCATGTTCGGCCGCTGGCTGGGAAACCGCACGAACCGGGTTCAACGGGCACATCCGCTGGCGGCGGTGACGCTGCCGCCCCATGCGGGGGTGGTGAGCTGCCGGATCCTGGACCCCGTCGACGAGCCGGTACGGGACGCGGAGCTGGCGGTGAGCGACGCGATGGGGCGCAAGGTCGTCACCGGGGGGACCGACCCGTTCGGGTCGTTCATGACGACCGTACCCGCAGGCGACTACCGGCTGGCCGTCTCGGCGGAGGGGTACGCCCCGTTCCACGGCGGCGTCACGGTCACGGAGAAGGGGCACGCCGCACTCGGCGACGTCACGCTCCAGGTCGCCCAGCCGCCGCAGTTGCCCGCGCCGGGCGACTGGGAGATCGAGCCGACGCACTCCTCGATCGCGTTCACGGCACGACACATCGGGCTCGCGCGGATCCACGGCCGGTTCAACACCTTCGCGGGCGCGCTGCGGGTGGCCGACCGCATCGAGGAGTCCGCGATACACGTCGTCATCGACGCCGGGTCCATCGACACGAACGTGCGGATGCGCGACGACCACCTGCGGTCGGCGGACTTCCTGGACGTCGCCCGGTTCCCGACGCTGGAGTTCTACGGCGAACGCTTCGCGCACCGGGGCGGCAGCCGCTGGGCGGTCACCGGGGCGCTCTCGCTGCACGGGGTGACGCGGACGGTCACTCTCGACGCGGAGTACCTGGGGCTCGGCAACGGGATGGAGGGCGAGGCCCGGGTCGCCTGCCGCGCCACCGCGGAGTTGCACCGCGACGACTTCACGGTCAGTTGGCAGACGATGCTCGCACGGGGCATCGCCGTCGTCGGCTCCAGCGTCAAGATCGACCTCGACGTGCAGCTCACGCCCAAGAGCTGAGGCGCGCGTACGACAGCTCAGCCCAGGAGCCGAGGCGCGTACGGCGGCAGGGGGCGCATGGCGGAAAATGAGGGCGTGAGCGATGTGAGACACGTACTGGTGCTGCCCGACCGTGACGCCGCGGAGGAGGCCGCCGAGGCGCTGGGGGAGCGTTTCGGCGTGGCCGATGAGCCGCAGCTCGTCCGGGACGCGCTGGCCGGTGAGGACGACGCCGAGGACGCGCAGTGGCTGGTCGTGGTCGAGGACCCGCGGGGTCGGCTCGATCCGGGGGAGCTGGACGAGTTCGCGGCCGGTTGGGACGGCTGGCGGGAGGAGCCCTGAGGACGGCTTTCGTCCTTCCCTGACCTGCGGGGTCGGCTCGACCCGGGGGAGCTGGACGAGTTCGCGGCCGGTTGGGACGGCTGGCGGGAGGAGTCCTGAGCACCGCTTCCGTCCTTCCCTCTCCTGGCCGGCGGGGTCGGCTCGATCCGACCGAGCTGGACGAGTTCGCGGCCGGCTGGGACGGCTGGCGGGAGGAGCCCTGAGGACGGCTTTCGTCCTTACCTCTCCTGGCCGGCAGGGTTGTCAGTGGGCCGTGGGATGCTTGACCGCGATGGCCAGGAAGACTGCAAACGACGATCCGCTCGCCCCGCTCACCCTCGCGGTGGGCCAGGAGGACCTGCTGCTCGACCGCGCGGTGCGGGAGGTCGTGTCGGCCGCCCGCGCCGCCGACCCGGACACCGACGTGCGCGATCTCAGCTCCGACCAGGTGCAGCCCGGCACGCTCGCCGAGTTGACGAGCCCGTCGCTGTTCGCCGAGCGCAAGGTCGTGGTCGTACGCAACGCGCACGACCTGTCGGCGGACACCGTCAAGGACGTGAAGGCGTACCTCGGCTCGCCCGCCGAGGAGATCACCCTCGTGCTGCTGCACGCCGGGGGCGTCAAGGGCAAGGGGCTGCTCGACGCGGCGCGCAAGGCCGGTGCCCGCGAGGTCGCCTGCCCGAAGATGACCAAGCCGGCGGACCGGCTGGCGTTCGTGCGCGGGGAGTTCCGCACGCTGGGGCGGTCCGCGACGCCAGAGGCGTGCCAGGCGCTCGTCGACTCCATCGGCAGCGACCTGCGGGAGCTGGCGTCGGCCGTGACCCAGCTCGTGGCCGACATCGAGGGGACGATCGACGAGGCCGTCGTCGGGCGGTACTACACGGGCCGGGCCGAGGCGTCCAGCTTCACCGTGGCCGACCGGGCGGTGGAGGGCCGGGCCGCCGAAGCGCTGGAGGCCCTGCGGTGGTCGCTCTCGACCGGGGTCGCGCCCGTGCTGATCACCAGCGCGCTGGCGCAGGGCGTCCGGGCCATCGGCAAGCTGTCCTCCGCGCGCGGCGGTCGCCCCGCTGACCTGGCGCGGGAGCTCGGGATGCCGCCCTGGAAGATCGACCGGGTGCGGCAGCAGATGCGCGGCTGGACGCCGGACGGCGTCTCCGTGGCCCTGCGCGCCGTGGCCGAGGCCGACGCCGGGGTGAAGGGCGGCGGGGACGACCCGGAGTACGCGCTGGAGAAGGCGGTGGTCACGATCGCGAGGGCCGCGCGTTCACGGGGCCGGGCGTAGGAACGCCGAAGACACCCGCACACCTGTACCCCGTACGCCCGCCCTCCCCCGCACATATGCCGAAGCCCCGCCCCCTGAACAGGGGGGCGGGGCTTCGGATCAAGCTGGTGGTGAGCCCACACCCGCGTGGCGAACGCAGTCGCGTGCGGGCTCGGGGTGCCGGTCGGGGGCGGATGAGAGAGGGCCCGCCCGGGTCCTTCCGGCGTCAGTCGGATCAGCTCCCGGACTCGACGTCCGGGAAGAAAGAAAAGGGTCAGCCCTTGAGCGCGGCGACCTTGGAAGCAAGCGCCGACTTCTTGTTGGCGGCCTGGTTCTTGTGGATGACACCCTTCGAGACGGCCTTGTCGAGCTGACGCGCGGCAGCGCGCTGGTACTCGGTGGCCTTCTCGATGTCACCCGCGGCAGCGGCCTCGCGGGCCTTGCGGACCGCGGTCTTCAGGGAAGACTTGACGGACTTGTTGCGCAGCCGAGCCTTCTCGTTGGTCTTGATCCGCTTGATCTGGGACTTGATGTTCGCCACGAAATGAGCCTTTGCAGGTTCAGGCACGGGGCCGGTGAAGGTCCCGTACCGATGATTTTCACTGAGTGTGTGTCTCCTGCTGAGAGGGCATGAGGCACAGCCGCCCACGGTACCAGCCGTACTCCCGGCGGCCCAAACCGGTGCCAGTACCACGGCCGTGGGACCATGGAAGCTACGTATCGATCCGACCCGAGGCATAAGGCGCCTCAAGAGACAGGACCCTGCGTGCCCGCGATCCCTAACAATGTGCCCGAGCCGAGCCGTACCGACCCGGCGCTGCTCCGCAATTTCTGCATCATCGCGCACATCGACCACGGCAAGTCCACGCTCGCCGACCGGATGCTCCAGTTGACCGGGGTGGTCGAGCAGCGGCAGATGCGCGCTCAGTACCTCGACCGCATGGACATCGAGCGCGAGCGCGGCATCACGATCAAGTCCCAGGCGGTGCGACTGCCCTGGGCCCCCACCGAGGGCCCGGACCAGGGCAGTACCCACATCCTCAACATGATCGACACCCCGGGCCACGTGGACTTCACGTACGAGGTCTCGCGCTCGCTCGCCGCGTGCGAGGGCACCGTCCTGCTCGTCGACGCCGCCCAGGGCATCGAGGCCCAGACCCTCGCCAACCTGTACCTGGCGATGGAGAACGACCTCAAGATCATCCCGGTGCTCAACAAGATCGACTTGCCGGCGGCCCAGCCCGAGAAGTTCTCCGAGGAGCTGGCGAACCTCATCGGCTGCGACCCCGACGACGTCCTCAAGGTCTCCGCGAAGACCGGCATGGGCGTCGAGGCGCTGCTCGACAAGGTCGTCGCCGAGATCCCCGCGCCGGTCGGCGTCGCCGACGCCCCCGCCCGCGCGATGATCTTCGACTCGGTCTACGACTCGTACCGCGGTGTGGTCACGTACATCCGTGTCATCGACGGCCAGCTCAACAAGCGTGAGCGGATCCGGATGATGTCGACCGGCGCCACCCACGAACTCCTGGAGATCGGCACCAACTCGCCCGAGATGCTGGCGGCCGACGGCCTCGGCGTCGGCGAGGTCGGCTATCTGATCACCGGTGTGAAGGACGTCCGCCAGTCCAAGGTCGGTGACACGATCACCAGCCTGAACAAGGGCGCCACGGAGGCGCTCGGCGGTTACAAGGACCCGAAGCCGATGGTCTTCTCCGGTCTGTACCCGCTCGACGGCTCCGACTACCCGGAGCTGCGCGACGCCCTCGACAAGCTCCAGCTCAACGACGCCGCCCTGGTCTACGAGCCGGAGACCTCGGCCGCGCTCGGCTTCGGCTTCCGCGTCGGCTTCCTCGGGCTGCTGCACCTGGACGTGATCCGCGAGCGCCTGGAGCGCGAGTTCGGGCTCGACCTGATCGCGACCGCGCCGAACGTCGTCTACCGGGTGGTGATGGAGGACGGCAGCGAGCACACCGTCACCAACCCGAGCGAGTTCCCCGAGGGCAAGATCGGCGAGGTCTACGAGCCGGTCGTGCGCGCCACCGTGCTGGCCCCGAGCGAGTTCATCGGCGCCATCATGGAGCTGTGCCAGACGCGGCGCGGTGTGCTGCTCGGCATGGACTACCTCTCCGAGGACCGCGTCGAGATCCGCTACACGCTGCCGCTCGCCGAGATCGTCTTCGACTTCTTCGACCAGTTGAAGTCCAAGACGCGCGGCTACGCCTCGCTGGACTACGAGCCCACGGGCGAGCAGACCTCCAGCTTGGTCAAGGTCGACATCCTGCTGCACGGCGACAAGGTGGACGCCTTCTCGGCGATCACGCACAAGGACGCCGCGTACGCGTACGGTGTGCGGCTCGTCGCCAAGCTGCGCGAGCTCATCCCGCGCCAGGCCTTCGAGGTGCCGATCCAGGCCGCGATCGGTTCCCGGGTCATCGCCCGCGAGACCATCCGCGCCATCCGCAAGGACGTCCTCGCCAAGTGCTACGGCGGTGACATCTCCCGTAAGCGGAAGCTGCTGGAGAAGCAGAAGGAGGGCAAGAAGCGGATGAAGATGGTCGGCTCCGTCGAGGTGCCGCAGGAAGCCTTCATCGCCGTGCTCTCCAGCGACGACAACGGTGGCGGCAAGGGCAAGAAGTAACGCCCCGGGCCTGTGATCAGGCCCTGAGCGATCATCGTGACACCACGGAAGCGGTGGCTCCGGCGCGCACACACGCGGCGGGTCCACCGCTTTTGTGTGGGCCCTGTGTGCGCCGGGGCCGCTGGGACCACCCGGGGGAAGTTCACGGCCGGAGCCTCTTACGCGGCGGGCGAGCGCCCCTTACGCTGATCACTGCTCAATGGTTACTCGCCAGTTAAACAAGCCGCGTTTCAACAGTCGCGGGCCCCGGAGGACGTCGTGAGCGACACACAGACCCTGATCGAGAACCGGCCGCCCTCCGTGGCGACCCTCTTCCTCGAGCGCGTGGCGGCCACACCGGATGCCGAGGCCTACCGCTATCCGGTGCCCAGCCCCTCCGGCGCGGGCCCCGACGACTGGAAGTCCCTGAGCTGGGCCCAGGCCGCCGAGCGGGTCCACGCCATCGCCGCCGGCCTCGTCGAGCTGGGTCTGCGGCCCGAGGAGCGGGTGGCGCTCGCCTCCTCGACGCGGGTCGAGTGGATCCTCGCCGACCTCGGCATCATGTGCGCGGGCGCGGCGACGACGACCATCTACCCGCAGACCAACGCCGAGGAGTCCGCGTTCATCCTCGCCGACTCCGAGTCGAAGGTGCTGGTCGCCGAGGACGCCGCGCAGCTCGCCAAGGCGCGGGAGAAGCGGGCCGAGCTGCCCGAGCTGAGGCACGTCGTGGTGATCGACGCGACCGGGGTCGAGCCCGACGCCGCCGACCCCGACGGCTGGCTGCTCACCCTGGCGGAGCTGGAGGCGCGCGGCGCCGCGTACCTGGAGAAGAACCCGGACGTCGTCACCGAGCGGGTCGCGGCGATCGCCAAGGACCAGCTCGCCACCCTCATCTACACGTCCGGGACGACCGGCCGGCCCAAGGGCGTCCGGCTGCCGCACGACAACTGGTCGTACATGGCCAAGGCGACCGTCGCGACCGGGCTGATCACCAGCGAGGACGTGCAGTACCTGTGGCTGCCGCTCGCGCACGTCTTCGGCAAGGTGCTGACCAGCGGCCAGATCGAGGTCGGGCACGTGACGGCGGTCGACGGCCGGGTCGACAAGATCATCGAGAATCTGCCGATCGTGCAGCCGACGTACATGGCGGCCGTGCCGCGCATCTTCGAGAAGGTCTACAACGGGGTCGCGGCCAAGGCCCGGGCCGGTGGCAACGCCAAGTACAAGATCTTCCGGTGGGCGGTCGGTGTCGCCCGCGAGTACGCGAAGGTCAGCCAGGACAACTTCCGCCGTACGGGTGTCGCCTCCGTGCCGTTCGGGCTCGCCTCGAAGCACAAGGTCGCCGACGCGCTCGTCTACAGCAAGCTGCGCGAGGCGTTCGGCGGGCGGCTGCGCGCCTGTGTCTCCGGCTCCGCGGCGCTCGCCCCCGAGATCGGCTACTTCTTCGCCGGCGCGGGCGTGCACATCCTGGAGGGGTACGGGCTGACCGAGTCGTCGGCCGCGTCCTTCGTCAACCCGGGTGAGGCGTACCGGACCGGCACCGTCGGCAAGCCGCTGCCCGGCACCGAGGTGCGGATCGCGGACGACGGGGAGATCCTGCTGCGCGGCCCCGGCATCATGGAGGGCTACCACCGGCTGCCCGACAAGACCGCCGAGGTGCTGGAGAGCGACGGCTGGTTCCACACCGGCGACATCGGCGAGCTGTCCGTCGACGGCTATCTGCGGATCACCGACCGCAAGAAGGACCTCATCAAGACGTCGGGCGGCAAGTACATCGCGCCGGCCGAGGTCGAGGGCCAGTTCAAGGCCGTCTGCCCGTACGTGTCCAACATCCTGGTGCACGGCGCCGACCGGAACTTCTGCACCGCGCTCATCGCGCTCGACGAGCCTGCCATCCTGGAGTGGGCCAAGGAGAACGGGCTCAGCGGCAGGTCCTACGCGGACGTCGTCGCCGCCCCCGCGACCGTGCAGCTCATCGAGGGCTACGTACGCGAGCTGAACGAGGGCCTCCAGCGCTGGCAGACCATCAAGAAGTTCAAGCTGCTGCCGCGCGACCTCGACGTGGAGCACGGCGAGCTGACGCCGAGCCTGAAGCTGAAGCGGCCCGTCGTCGAAAGGGAGTACAAGGAGCTGCTCGACGAGATGTACGCCGGGACCCGCGAGGGCTGAGCACGCGCGGGGCGCCCCGGTCAGGGGCGCCTCATCGTGCGCAGGGTCTCCTCCATCCGCGTCAGGTGGTGGCGCAGTTCCCGGACGTCGGGGTCGGAGGCCTCCGACAACTGGTGCTCGATCGAGGTCATCCGGGACGTCAGCGCCTCGAACTGCTTCTGCTCGCGGGCCAGCAGATGCTCCAACTGCTGGGTCTTGCGGTGCAGATCCAGGAAGACCGTGACCTTCGCCCGCAGCACCCAGGGGTCGAACGGCTTGGTCAGGTAGTCGGCCGCGCCCGTCGCGTAACCGCGGAAGGCGTACCCGGCGTCGGAGTCCGTGCCCGTGAGGAAGATGATCGGGACGTCCTTCGTCTGGTCCAGGCGCTTGATGTTCGTCGCCGTCTCGAAGCCGTCCATGCCCGGCATCCGGATGTCGAGCAGGACGACGGCGAAGCGGCGGCGCAGCAGCGCCTTCATCGCCTCCTCGCCCGAGCGGGCCTTGACCAGCGGTTCGTTGAGCGATCCGAGGACGGCTTCGAGCGCGACCAGATTGTCTTCCATGTCATCGACCAGGAGGATGCTCGCCCGAGCGTCCGAAGCCTGAGGTGCAGTGGTCATGATGCGGGTCCCTCATTCGATCGTCGGCGGGACGGCGGGTTCGTTCCCGCTCTCCTGCCTCGGCGGAGCGGTGGGTTCGCCCGTGTCGGCGCCCTCAGGGGCCAGGAGAGCGCACACGACAGTCAGCAACTGGTCGACGTCCACCGGTTTGGGAACGTAGTCGTTGGCGCCCTTGGCGATCGATTTCTCGCGGTCGCCGGGCATGGCCTTCGCGGTGAGGGCCACGATGGGCAGTCCCGCCCACCGGGTGGTCCCGCGGATGACGGAGATCGTCTCGTAGCCGTCCATCTCGGGCATCATGATGTCCATCAGGACGAGCTCGATGTCCGGGTTGCGCTCCAGGGTCTCGATGCCCTCCCGCCCGTTCTCCGCGTAGAGGACGGGCATGCCGACGCGGCCGAGCACATGGGTGAGCGCGAAGACGTTACGGATGTCGTCGTCGACGATGAGCACGCGGCGCCCCGGCAGCACCTCGCCCGCGAGGCCGGTCTTCCACCGCTCCAGCTTCGTCGGCGCCGGCCAGTTGTCCTCCTGCTCGTGGATCGTGTACGAGTCCGCGGAGTCGTCCACCTGCGCGGGGATGCGCGCGGGGGGCAGCGGCGCCGGATCGGCCTCCGGGGTGTCGGCCACCGGCTCGTGCCCGGGATGGACCACAGGAACGTACAGCGTGAACGTGGAACCCTCGCCCGGTTCGCTCTCGGCGATGATCCGGCCGCCGAGCAGACCGGCGATCTCCCGGCTGATGGAGAGACCGAGGCCCGTGCCGCCGTACTTGCGGTTGGTGGTGCCGTCGGCCTGCTGGAACGCCTCGAAGATGACGGGCAGCTTGTCGCGGGCGATGCCGATGCCCGTGTCGGAGACGGCGAAGGCGATCAGGTCCTCGCTCTCGCGCACGAACTGGCGCTCCGGGTCCTTGATCCGCTTGACCCGCAGCTCGACCTTGCCGTTCGCCGTGAACTTGATCGCGTTCGACAGGAGGTTGCGCAGGATCTGCTGGAGACGCTGCTCGTCGGAGAAGACCTCGCGCGGCACGTCCTCGCCGACCGCCACCTCGAAGGCGAGCCCGCGGTCGAGGGTGATGGGGCGGAACGTGGCGTGCACGTAGTCGAGCAGCTTGATGAGGGGCAGCTTCTTGGGGCGTACGTCCATCCGGCCGGCCTCGATCTTCGACAGGTCGAGGATGTCGTTGATGAGCTGGAGCAGGTCCGAGCCGGAGCGGTGGATGGTCGTCGCGAACTGGACCTCCTGGTCGTTGAGGTGGCCGTCCGGGTTGTCGGAGAGCAACCGCGCCAGGATGAGCAGGGAGTTGAGCGGGGTACGCAGCTCGTGCGACATGTTGGCCAGGAACTCCGACTTGTACTGGGAGCTGGTCGCCAACAGGGCCGCCTTCTCCTCCAGCTCGGCGTTCGAGCGCTGCAACTCGGCCTGCTGACGCTGGAGTTCGTCCGATCGCTCCTGCAACTGCGTCGCCAGGCGCTGGGACTCGCCGAGCAGGGACTCGGTGCGGGAGTTGGCGATGATGGTGTTGATCGCGACGCCGATCGTGTTCACGAACTGGTCGAAGAAGGCCAGGTGGACATCGGAGAAGCGGGAGAAGGACGCCAGCTCGATGACGCCGAGCAGCTTGTCCTCGAAGAGGATCGGGATGATGACGACGGAGGCCGGGGCCGCTTCCCCCAGACCACTGTTGATCTTGATGTAGTCCGGCGGTGCCTCCTCCACCAGGATGCGCTTCTTCTCCAGTGCCGCCTGCCGTACGAGTCCGTGGACCGGCATCCCCCCGGTGTCCACGACCAGCGCCGCCGCCGATCCGTACCCCGCGATGTAGGCGAGCCCCTTGGTCGGGATGGACGTACGGATCGGGGTGTCGCCCTCGTCCGGCTCGGCCAGGAAGAAGGCGCCGTACTGCGCGTTCACCAGCGGGGTCAGCTCGCGCAGGATCAGGTCCGCGACCTCCATCAGGTCCCGGTGGCCCTGCATCAGCGCCGCGAGCCGCGCCAGGTTCGACTCCAGCCAGTCCTTCGCGCGGGTCGTCTCGCGGAGGTTGGCCACCATCAGGTTGATGTTGTCCTTCAACTCGGCGACCTCGCCCTGCGTCTCCACCGCGATGGAGCGCGACATGTCGCCCTGGGTCACCGCGGACGCCACCTCGGCGATGGCGCGGACCTGCGTGGTCAGGTTCGACGCCAGCTCGTTCACGTTCGTCGTCAGGCGCTTCCAGGTGCCGTAGACGCCCTCGACGCGCGCCTGGCCGCCGAGCCGGCCCTCCGAGCCGACCTCGCGGGCCACGCGGGTGACCTCGGAGGAGAAGGAGGACAGGGTGTCCACCATCGTGTTGATGGTCGTCTTCAGCTCCAGGATCTCGCCGCGCGCGTCGACGTCGATCTTCTTGGAGAGGTCACCCTGCGCCACCGCCGTGGCGACCTGCGCGATGTTGCGGACCTGCGAGGTCAGGTTGTCCGCCATGTAGTTGACGTTGTCGGTGAGGTCCTTCCAGACGCCGGAGACGCCGTGCACCGTCGCGCGACCGCCGAGCCGCCCGTCGGTGCCGACCTCGCGGGCCACGCGCGTCACCTCGTCGGCGAAGCCGCGCAACTGCTCCACCATCGTGTTGACGGTGTCCTTCAGCTCCAGGATCTCGCCGCGCGCGTCGACCGAGATCTTCTTGGAGAGGTCGCCCTGCGCCACCGCGGTGGTGACCTGGGCGATGTTGCGGACCTGCGAGGTCAGGTTCGACGCCATGAAGTTCACGTTCGCCGTGAGGTCGTTCCACACGCCGGCGACGCCGCGGACCTGGGCCTGACCGCCCAGGTTCCCTTCGGTGCCGACCTCGCGGGCGACGCGGGTGACCTCGTCGGCGAAGGCGGAGAGCTGGTCGACCATCGTGTTGATCGTCGACTTGAGCTCCAGGATCTCGCCCTTCGCCTCGACCGTGATCTTCTTGCCCAGGTCGCCCTGGGCCACCGCCGTGGAGACCAGGGCGATGTTGCGGACCTGCGAGGTCAGGTTGTCCGCCATGAAGTTGACGTTGTCGGTGAGGTCCTTCCAGACGCCGGAGACGCCGCGGACCTGGGCGCGTCCGCCGAGCTGCCCCTCGGTGCCGACCTCGCGGGCGACGCGGGTGACCTCGTCGGCGAAGGCGGAGAGCTGGTCGACCATCGTGTTGATCGTCGACTTGAGTTCCAGGATCTCGCCCTGCGCGTCGACCGTGATCTTCTGGCTCAGGTCGCCGTTGGCCACCGCGGTGGTGACCTGCGCGATGTTGCGGACCTGCGAGGTCAGGTTCGACGCCATGAAGTTGACGTTGTCGGTGAGGTCCTTCCAGACGCCGGAGACGCCGCGGACCTGGGCGCGTCCGCCGAGCTGCCCTTCGGTGCCGACCTCGCGGGCGACGCGGGTGACCTCGTCGGCGAAGGCGGAGAGCTGGTCCACCATCGTGTTCACGGTCAGCTTCAGTTCGAGCAGTTCGCCCGTCGCCTCGATCGTGACCGTACGGGTCAGGTCGCCCCGCGCCACCGCCGTCGTCACCAGCGCGATGTCCCGCACCTGGGCCGTCAGCCGGGACGCCATCGTGTTGACCGCCTCGGTCACGTCCCGCCAACTGCCCGACAGACCCTGCACCTTCGCACGGCCACCGAGCCGGCCCTCCGTGCCGACCTCGCGGGCCACCCGGGTCACCTCCCCCGTGAAGAGGGACAGTTGATCCACCATCTTGTTGACGGCGCGGCCGAGACGGCGCAGATCGCCCCGGAGCTGCCGGTTGCCGTCGTGCAGGTCGACGCGTTGCGTCAGGTCGCCGCCCGCCACCGCGTCGAGCACGCGCGTGGCGTTGGCCGCCGGGGCGACCAGGGCGCCGATGATCGTGTTCACGTCGTGGATGCGGGTGGCCCACGCCCCCTGGCCCGGACTCGCCTCCAGGCGCTCGTCGAGCCGGCCGTGCCGGACGATCTCCCGGCGCACCCGGGTGAGCTCCGCGCTGTAGTGCACACTCCGGTCGATGAGCTGGTTGAAGACGGCGACCAGCTCGCCGACCATGCCTTCCCCGCCGTCGGGGAGGCGGGTGAAGTTGCCGTCGCGGGCGGCCGAGAGAGCGGCCAGCAAGGGACGGAGATCAGGAGGCCGGATCACGTCGCCCTCAAGCCCGTTCCGATGCATACGCATAGCATTGTTCTCACTCATTGCGGCCCGCTTCGGTAACTCGATGCTTATGAGCGTGGTCAGTCTGTCACTCTGTTCGTGTCGACTGAGGCGTCTTTGCCCGAACTGCTCAGGAGCCGAACGTGGGGTCCATTCCTACCCAGCGGGAAACCACCTTCAGCGACGGGGACGTAGCGGACCATCCGTACGAGGGACCGGTCCTGGTGCGCACGTCGCTGCCGGGCAACCCCCTCGCGCCCGCGGCCGCCCGCCGCTTCCTCGAGGCGGCCCTCGCCGACTGGACCCACCGGGCCCTGCCCGCCGCCGCCGGGCTCGGCGAGCGGCTGGCCGGCGACGCGGTCGTCGTCCTGAGCGAACTCGTCACCAACGCCGTGGTCCACGCCGGGACCAGCGTGGACCTGCTGTGCCGCCTGGACGAGGCGACCGCCCACGGCGCCCCCGCCGGGCTCGTCGTCGAGGTCACCGACCACCACCCGGCCCGCCCCGTGCGCAGCCACCAGAACTTCGGCTCCGCCGAGACCCGGGAGTTCGGCCGCGGCCTCCAGCTCGTCGCATCGCTGGCCGAGGCGTGGGGCATCACCTACCGGCCCGGCGTCAAGACGGTGTGGGCCCGGCTGGTCCCGGACGCCCTGGAGGACGTCGGGAGCGACCCGGCCGTGCACTCCGCCGTACGCGCCCTCGAGCGCGGCCTGCGCGCCTCCGAGCTCCTCCCGTCCGACACCGGGCGCCTGTCGGACGACCGGGAGTGGGTCAACCGCGGCGCCCTCTCCTTCCTCGCCGAGGCCTCCGACCTCCTCGCGGGACAGCTCGACGAGGACATGGTCGCCGCGATCGTCGGCCAGCTCCTCGTGCCCCGGCTCGCCGACTGGTGCGCGATCTGGTTCTACGACGAGGAGGGCCGCGGCCTGCCCGGCACCGCCGACCACGATCTGCGGGGCGGCGCCGACCCCATGCCCGCGCCCCGGCTCGCCCGCGTCTGGCACTCCCACGAGAACCGCACCGAGGAACTACGGCGCATTCTGGAGAAGGAACCACCGCGCCTGCCCGATGCCGCCCGCACCGCGCCCGTCCCCATGCCCTGGCCCTTCGAGTCCCGCGGTGGCACAGGATCCGACCAGAGCGGCTCCGCCCTCGCCTACCGGCTCATGGTCGGCGGGCGCAGCCTCGGCGTCCTGCTCATCGGCCGCGCCAACCTGCTCCGCTTCCCCGACGAGATCACCGGGCTCGTGGAGGACTTCAGCCGCCGGGTCGCCCTCGCCGTCAGCGCGGCCCGCCGCTTCACCCGACAGGCCACCATCAGCCGCATCCTCCAGCGCGGCCTGCTGCCCACCTCCATCGCCGAGATCCCCGGCATGCGCAGCGCCCTCGTCTACGAGCCCAAGGAGGCGGGCGGCCCCGGCGGCGACTTCTACGACGTCTTCCCCGCCGGGGACGGCCGCTGGTGCTTCGCGCTCGGCGACATCCAGGGCAAGGGGCCCGAGGCCGCCGTCGTGATCGGACTCGTCCGGCCCTGGCTGCGGCTCCTCGCCCGCGAGGGGTACCCCGTCGCCCAGGTCCTGGACCGGCTCAACCGGCTGCTGCTCGACGACGCCACCGAGGCCGCCGACGCCGCCGCCCGCGCTCTCGCCGCGGCCGGCGGCCAGGGCATCCCGCCGGAAGGTTCCAGCTCCCGCTTCCTCTCCCTCCTCTACGGCGAACTGACACCGGCCGACAACGGGGTCGGGGTCGTCTGCACCCTCGCCTCCGCGGGGCATCCGCTGCCGCTGTTGATGCGCCCCGGCGGCGAGGTCGCCACGGCCGCCTCACCGCAGGTGCTGCTCGGCGTCGTCGACGACCCGGACTACACGAGCGAGACGTTCGAGCTGCTGACCGGCGACACCCTGCTGTGTGTCACGGACGGCGTGACCGAGCGGCGCTGCGGCCACCGCCAGTTCGACGACGGGGACGGCCTCGCGCAGGCCCTCGCCGGGTGCGCGGGACTGACCGCGCAGTTGCTCGCCGAGCGCATCCGGCGTCTGGTGCACGCCTTCGCGGACGCTCCGCCGGACGACGATCTGGCGCTCCTGGTCCTCCAGGCGCTGTGACGGTTCGGCAGGCGGGACAATGGGGGCATGCCTTCCGCACTCCCCGACGGCGAGCCCGTCCCCGACGACGGGGCGCTGCCCGCCTCCGCGCTCGCCGGCGCCGCCGACCGGCCCCTCGGTTTCTATCTGCACGTCCCGTACTGCGCCACGCGCTGCGGCTACTGCGACTTCAACACGTACACGGCGACCGAGCTGCGCGGCTCCGGCGGCGTGCTCGCCTCCCGGGACAACTACGCGCGGACCCTCGTCGAGGAGATCCGGCTCGCGCGCAAGGTGCTCGGGGACGACCCGCGGCCGGTGCGGACCGTGTTCGTCGGCGGCGGTACGCCCACGCTGCTGGCCGCCTCCGACCTCGTGGCGATGCTGGCGGCGGTCCGGGACGAGTTCGGGCTCGCGGACGACGCGGAGGTGACCACCGAGGCGAACCCGGAGTCCGTCGACCCGGCCTATCTGGCGGAGCTGCGGGCCGGCGGCTTCAACCGGGTCTCGTTCGGCATGCAGAGCGCCCGGCAGCACGTGCTCAAGATCCTCGACCGTACGCACACGCCCGGACGCCCCGAGGCGTGCGTCGCCGAGGCGCGGGCGGCCGGGTTCGAGCACGTCAACCTGGACCTGATCTACGGCACGCCCGGCGAGAGCGACGACGACTGGCGGGCCTCGCTGGACGCCGCCCTCGCCGCGGGCCCGGACCACATCTCCGCGTACGCGCTGATCGTCGAGGAGGGCACGCAGCTCGCCCGGCGGATCCGGCGCGGCGAGGTGCCGATGACCGACGACGACGTGCACGCCGACCGGTATCTGATCGCCGACGAGGCGATGGCGGCGGCCGGGTTCGACTGGTACGAGGTGTCGAACTGGGCGACGTCCGAGGCGGCCCGCTGCCTGCACAACGAGCTGTACTGGCGCGGGGCCGACTGGTGGGGCGCAGGGCCCGGAGCCCACTCCCACGTCGGCGGGGTGCGCTGGTGGAACGTGAAGCACCCCGGGGCGTACGCCGCCGCGCTGGCGGCCGGGACGTCACCCGGGGCGGGGCGTGAGGTGCTGGCCGACGAGGACCGGCGGGTCGAGCGGATCCTGTTGGAGCTGCGGCTCCGGGAGGGGTGTCCGTTGTCGTTGCTCCGGCCCGCCGGGCTCGCTGCTGCGCGGAAGGCGGTCGGGGACGGGTTGCTGGAGGCTGGGCCGTTCGCCGAGGGGCGGGCCGTGTTGACCCTGCGGGGGCGGTTGCTGGCCGACGGGGTCGTCCGGGACCTGGTCGACTGAGGGGAGCCGCCGCCGCAGCGCCGTAGGGGGTACGGTCCCGTCCCGGCGCGCGGGTCGTGGGTGGTTGCTCGCGCGGTTCCCCGCGGCCCTGGCGGGGCGGTCCTTCTCGGGGCTCAGGCTTCCGGGGTCGTCACGAAGTCGATCAGCTCCTCGACCCTGCCCAGGAGTTCGGGCTCCAGGTCGCGGTAGGAGTGGACCCGGGACAGGATGTGCTGCCACGCCTCGCCGGTGTTGGCCACGCGCCAGCCGAGGGCGCGGCACACGCCCGTCTTCCAGTCCTGGCCGTGCGGGACGCGGGGCCAGGACTCGATGCCGAGCGAGGACGGCTTCACCGCCTCCCAGATGTCGATGTACGGGTGGCCGACCACCAGCGCGTGCTCGCTCGTCACCGACTGCGCGATGCGCCACTCCTTCGTACCCGGGACCAGATGGTCGACCAGGACGCCGAGCCGCGCGTCGGGGCCCGGGGCGAACTCCGCCACGATCGCCGGGAGGTCGTCGACACCCTCAAGGAACTCCACCGCCACACCCTCGATGCGCAGGTCGTCGCCCCAGACCCGCTCGATGAGCTGCGCGTCGTGCTTGCCCTCCACGTAGATGCGGCCCGCGCGCGCGACCCGGGCGCGGGCGCCGGGGACCGCGAGGGAGCCGGACGCCGTGCGGGTGGGGCGCACCGGGCCGCCGGTGGCGGGGCGTACCAGCGTGACGACCTTGCCCTCCAGCAGGAAGCCGCGCGGCTCCATCGGGAACGCGCGGTGCTTGCCGAAGCGGTCCTCCAGGGTCACCGTCGGGCCCTGCGCCGTCTTCTCGACGCGGACGACCGCGCCGCAGAAGCCCGTGCTGACCTCCTCCACGACGAGGTCCGGCTCGGCCGGGATCTCGGGCGCGGGCTTGTTCCGCTTCCAGGGGGGAGTGAGGTCGGGGGTGTACTGGCGCATTCGGCTGACGATAGGAGAAGCGTCCTCGCCGGTCCTACGACACGCCGAAGCGGGCCGCCAGTGTGGCGCGTTGCTCGCGGACGAACTCCGCATTCACCGTCGAACCGTGCCCCGGTACGTAACAGGCGTCCTCGCCGCCGAGGGAGAGCAGCCGGTCGAGCGCCGCGGGCCACCGCCGCCCGGCCGCGTCCGGTCCCGCCTGGGGTTCGCCCGATTCCTCGACCAGGTCGCCGCAGAAGACGATCTCCGGGCCCGGGGAGGGTTCGGAGACCAGGACCGCGAGGTCGTGGCCGCTGTGGGCGGGCCCGACGTTGGCGAGCAGCACCTGGACGCCGCCGCCCAGGTCCAGCGTGCGCTCGCCGCAGACGCGATGGCGCGGGACGACGAGGAGGTCCGCCGCCTCGGCCGCCAGATCGGGGTCGAGGCCGTGCCGCACGGCGTCGGCGCGGAGCGCGTCGGCGCCCTGCGCGAACACGGTGTCGATGCCCGCGGCCCCGTAGCTCTCGACGCCGGCGAACGCCGCCGTCCCGAAGACGTGGTCGAAGTGCGGATGGGTGAGTGCGACGTGCGTCACACGTCCGTGCGCGCCCAGGAGGCGACGGGTGTCCTGCCGCAGCCGGACGCCCTCCCGAAGTGAGGATCCCGTGTCGATCAGCAGGGCGGCGTCCTCGCCCACGACGAGCCCCGTCGTGCAGTCCCAGCCGGGCAGCCGCACCCGCCCCACCCGGGGCGCCAGCTCCTCCCAAAACGCCGACTTCCAGTCGATACCCGCCGAGCTCCGCGCGTTCGTCCCGCTTTTCATGGGGCTGACGCTAGCGGCCTTGCCGGGTCCGTACCCACCGGCCGTACACTGAGCCGGGGACGATTGGCACTCGCGCGCAGCGAGTGCCAAAACGAGAAAGATCGATCGCAGCGGGACAGTTGCTGGAGGTGTGCGCCGATGCTCAGTGAACGCAGGCTCGAAGTGCTGCGCGCCATCGTCCAGGACTACGTCGGCACCGAGGAGCCGGTCGGTTCCAAGGCGCTGACCGAGCGGCACAGCCTGGGCGTCTCACCGGCGACGGTGCGCAACGACATGGCTGCCCTGGAGGACGAGGGGTTCATCGCCCAGCCGCACACCAGTGCCGGGCGCATCCCCACCGACAAGGGGTACCGCCTCTTCGTCGACAAGCTCACCGCGGTGAAGCCGATGACCGCGCCCGAGCGGCGCGCCATCCAGAACTTCCTGGAGGGCGCCGTCGACCTCGACGACGTCGTCGGACGTACCGTGCGGCTGCTCGCGCAGCTCACACGGCAGGTCGCGGTCGTCCAGTACCCGTCCCTCACGCGGTCGACCGTGCGCCATGTCGAACTGCTCGCGCTCGCGCCCGCCCGGCTCATGCTCGTCCTGATCACGGACACCGGGCGCGTCGAGCAGCGGATGATCGACTGTCCGGCGCCGTTCGGTGAGGCGTCCCTGGCCGACCTGCGGGCGCGGCTCAACGCGCGCGTGGCGGGGCGCCGGTTCACCGACGTACCGCAGTTGGTGCAGGACCTGCCGGAGGCCTTCGAGACGGAGGATCGCGGCACGGTCTCGACGGTGCTCTCCACCCTTCTGGAGACGCTCGTCGAGGAGACCGAGGAGCGGCTGATGATCGGCGGAACCGCCAATCTCACCCGCTTCGGGCATGACTTTCCCCTCACCATCCGGCCCGTCCTCGAGGCCCTTGAGGAGCAGGTCGTGCTCCTCAAGTTGCTTGGTGAGGTGGGTGATTCGGGCATGGCCGTACGGATCGGTCACGAGAACGCCCACGAGGGACTCAACTCCACGTCCGTCGTGTCGGTCGGCTACGGTTCGGGCGGCGAGGCAGTCGCCAAGCTCGGCGTGGTCGGACCGACCCGCATGGATTACCCGGGAACGATGGGAGCAGTACGCGCAGTGGCACGTTACGTCGGACAGATCCTGGCGGAGTCGTAAGTGGCCACGGACTACTACGCCGTACTCGGCGTGCGCCGCGACGCTTCCCAGGACGAGATCAAGAAGGCCTTCCGCAGGCTGGCCCGTGAGCTTCACCCGGACGTGAATCCGGACCCGAAGACGCAGGAGCGGTTCAAGGAGATCAACGCCGCCTACGAGGTGCTCTCCGACCCGCAGAAGAAGCAGGTCTACGACCTCGGCGGTGACCCCCTCTCGGGTTCCGGCGGGGGCGGCGCGGGCGGCTTCGGAGCCGGTGGCTTCGGGAACTTCTCGGACATCATGGACGCGTTCTTCGGGACCGCGTCGCAGCGTGGCCCCCGGTCGCGTACGCGCCGCGGCCAGGACGCCATGATCCGGCTGGAGATCGAGCTGGACGAGGCCGCCTTCGGCACCACCAAGGACATCCAGGTCGACACGGCCGTCGTCTGCACGACGTGCAGCGGCGAGGGCGCGGCCCCAGGGACCTCCGCGCAGACCTGCGACATGTGTCGCGGGCGCGGTGAGGTCTCGCAGGTCACCCGGTCCTTCCTCGGCCAGGTCATGACGAGCCGGCCGTGCCCGCAGTGCCAGGGCTTCGGCACCGTCGTGCCGACGCCGTGCCCCGAGTGCGCCGGTGACGGCCGCATCCGGTCGCGGCGCACACTGACGGTGAAGATCCCGGCCGGTGTGGACAACGGGACGCGGATCCAGCTCGCGGGCGAGGGTGAGGTCGGCCCCGGCGGCGGCCCCGCCGGTGACCTGTACGTGGAGATCCACGAGCTGCCGCACCCCGTCTTCCAGCGGCGCGGCGACGACCTGCACTGCACCGTGACCATCCCGATGACGGCGGCGTCCCTCGGCACGAAGGTGCCGCTGGAGACGCTCGACGGCATGGAGGAGGTCGACATCCGGCCCGGCACCCAGTCCGGGCAGTCGGTCCCGCTGCACGGGCGCGGCATCACGCACCTGCGCGGCGGCGGTCGCGGCGACCTCATCGTGCACGTCGAGGTGCTGACGCCGCAGAAGCTCGACCCCGAGCAGGAGCGGCTGTTGCGGGAGCTGGCGAAGCTGCGCGGGGAGGAGCGGCCCACGGGGCAGTTCCAGCCCGGCCAGCAGGGCCTGTTCTCACGGCTGAAGGACGCGTTCAACGGGCGGTGAGCCCGTAGGTCGCCGCGAAGGGGTCCGGGGTCTTCCCGGGCCCCTTCGCGGCGATTCGGTCGTCCGGGGACTCCGTGGCACGATGCCGGTATGTCCTCCGCGGTGACCGATCTCTGCCCCTGTCCGATCGTGCAGGCCCCCATGGCGGGGGGCGCGTCCTGCCCCGAACTCGTGGCCGCCGTGTCCGAGTCGGGCGGGCTCGGGTTCCTCGCCGCCGGGTACAAGACGGCCGACGGGATGTACCAGGAGATCAAGCAGGTGCGGGGGCTGACCGGGCGGCCGTTCGGCGTCAACCTGTTCATGCCGCAGCCCGAGCACGCGGACCCGGCCGCGGTCGACGTCTACCGCCATCAGCTCGCCGGTGAGGCCGGGTGGTACCAGACGCGGCTCGGCGACCCCGACAGCGGACGCGACGACGGGTACGACGCCAAGCTCGCCATCCTTCTCGACGACCCGGTCCCCCTGGTCTCCTTCACCTTCGGCTGCCCCACGCGCGAGGTGACCGAGGCGCTGCGCGGCGTGGGCACCCGCACCGCCGTCACCGTGACGACCGTGGAGGAGGCGCTCGCCGCCCGGCGCTCCGGCGCCGACGCCGTCTGCGTCCAGGGCATCGAGGCCGGCGGCCACCAGGGCACGCACCGCGACAACCCCGAGGCCGACGGCAGCGGCGTCGGCCTCCTCGCGCTGATCGCCCAGGTACGGGAAGCGGTGGAGCTGCCCATCATCGCGGCGGGCGGGATCATGCGGGGCGCCCAGATCGCCGCCGTGCTCGCCGCCGGGGCCGATCTCGCCCAGCTCGGCACGGCGTTCCTCGTGACACCCGAGTCGGGCGCGCCCGCACCGCACAAACAGGCCATGACCGATCCGCTGTTCACCCGGACGGAGCTGACCCGGGCCTTCTCGGGGCGGCCCGCGCGCGGGCTCGTCAACCGCTTCATGCGCGAGCACGGGCCGTACGCGCCCGCCGCGTACCCGGAGGTGCACCACATGACGTCGCCGATCCGCAAGGCCGCCGCCAAGGCCGGTGATCCGCAGGCCATGGCGTTGTGGGCGGGGCAGGGGCACCGGCTCGCCCGGGAGCTGCCGGCCGGGCAGCTCGTCGAGGTCCTCGCCGCCGAACTCCTCGCCGCCAAGGCCGCGCTCGCCCAGGGCGGTGCCGCGTGACCGCGCCGGTGTTCGTGGTCGACGGCCCGGTGCCGGACGACCGCACCTACGTCCTGGACGGGGCCGAGGGGCGGCACGCCGTCTCCGTGAAGCGGCTGCGGGCCGGGGAGGCCCTGGTGCTGACGGACGGGCGCGGGGCGTGGAGCGAGGCGGTCGTCACCGCGGCCGAGGGCAAGGACCGGCTGGTCGTCGAGGCCGGACCGGCCCGCGTCGAGGAGCCCGAGCAGCCCCGGATCACCGTGGTGCAGGCCCTGCCCAAGGGCGATCGCGGTGAACTCGCCGTGGAGACCATGACCGAGACGGGCGTCGACGCGATCGTGCCGTGGGCCGCCGCGCGGTGCATCACGCAGTGGCGCGGTGAGCGCGGCACCAAGGCCCTGGCCAAGTGGCGGGCCACCGCGCGCGAGGCGGGCAAGCAGTCGCGCCGGGTCCGCTTCCCCGAGATCGCGCAGGCGGCGTCCACGAAGGAGGTCGCGGCGCTGCTCGCCGCGGCGGACCTCGCCGTGGTGCTGCACGAGGACCGTGACGCGCCCAGCGCCGCCCTGGCCTCCGCGAAGCTCCCCACGAGCGGGGAGATCGTGCTGGTCGTCGGGCCCGAGGGCGGGGTGTCACCGCAGGAGCTGGAGGTGTTCGAGGCGGCCGGGGCCCGGGCGTTCCGGCTCGGGCGCAGCGTGCTGCGGACGTCGACGGCGGGGACGGCGGCGGTGGCCCTGCTGCTGGGCCGCACCGGCCGCTGGGGCTGACACTCTGGCCGCAAGCGCTCTACCGGGCCGGTGAAGAGAGTGGCATCCTGCCGGGCATGGGGGAATTGCGACGGATCAGCAGGCAATTGCGAAGGTCGCGCACCTCGCGGGTGCTGGCAGCGGGCGGTGTCGCGGCCCTCGTGGTCACCGGCGCGGTCGCGTGCCAGCCGGTCGACGGCGAGCTGAACACGGTCACGGTCGCCGCCACCACCGACAGCCAGGCCACCCAGGAGCTGACCCGGACCCACGCCGAGGTCGCCTGGCTGAGCTGCACCGGCACCTACAGCACAAGCTCCACGCCCAGCAGCTCCTCACCCAGCGAGGTGAGCGTGGACTGCCGGGGCAAGACCAAGGACGGCAAGGACATCACCGTCAAGGGGCAGGTGTACGGGGTCGTGCCCGACAAGTGCGTGCGCGGCGACGTGATCGCCCGGGTCGACAACAAGGTCTGGTTCCGCGTCCAGGTCCTCGGCAACTGCGCGGCGACGAACACCACCACGTACCCGCCCGCGCCCCCGCCCGAGGAACCCGCGCACCAGGAACCGCAGCCCGGCGCCACCCGCACCGTGACCGAGACCGTCACCGTCCGCGAACCCGACCCCAACTGCTCCTGCTTCGAGGGGAAATGACGCGAGGGCTGACGCGCGGCACGCCGCGAATTTAAGGTGGACGGGGTGACGAACCCTGCCTACCTCCGGTTCCCGCACCCGCACGGCGACTCGGTGGTCTTCACCGCCGAGGACGACGTGTGGGCCGCACCCCTCGACGGCGGCCGAGCCTGGCGCGTCAGTGCCGACAACGTACCCGTCAGCCACCCACGGATCTCCCCGGACGGCTCGACCGTCGCCTGGACGTCACGGCGCGACGGCGCCCCCGAGGTGCATGTCGCCCCGCTCGACGGCGGGGCCGCCGACCGGCTGACGTACTGGGGGAGCTGGACCACCACCGTCCGCGGCTGGACACCCGACGGGCGGGTCCTCGCCACCAGCACCCACGGCCAGGCCACGCTGCGCCGGAGCTGGGCCTGGGCCCTGCCGCTCGACGGCGGCCCCGCCGAACTCCTGCCCTACGGGCCCGTCGGCGGCGTCGCGCACGGGCCGGACGCCGCGGTGCTGCTGCTGTCCGCGCCGATGGGACGGGAGGCCGCCTGGTGGAAGCGGTACCGGGGCGGCACGGCGGGGAAGCTGTGGATCGACCGGGACGGCGACGGCGACTTCGTCCGGCTGCACGAAGACCTCGACGGCAACATCGAGTGCCCGCTGTGGGTGGGGCAGCGGATCGCGTTCCTCTCCGACCACGAGGGGGTCGGGGCGCTTTACTCGTCCCGCGCCGACGGGGCGGGACTGCGCCGGCACACACCGGTCGAGGACGCGTTCTACGCCCGGCACGCCGCCACCGACGGAACCCGCGTCGTGTACGCGAGCGCCGGTGAACTCCACGTCGTCGACGACCTGGAGACAGCCGGACCGCGCCCCCTGGACGTACGGCTCGGCGGGCCGCGCACCCAATTGCGGCCGTGGCCCCTCCACGCCGCGCACTGGTTCGGGGCCGCCTCGCCCGACCACACCGGCCGCGGCAGCGCGATCGCCGTGCGCGGCGCCGTGCACTGGGTGACCCACCGCGCGGGACCCGCCCGCGCGCTCGCCGCCGAGCCCGGCGTACGGGCCAGGCTCCCGCACACGTTCCGCGTCGACGGTGAGGAACACGTCGTGTGGGCGACCGACGCCGAGGGCGATGACGCGCTGGAGTTCGCCCCCGCCACCGGGGCCGTGCCCGGCGGCACACCCCGCCGGCTCGGCGCCGGACGGCTCGGCCGGGTGCTCGGGCTCACCGTCGCGCCGGACGGCGGCCGGGTCGCCGTCGCCTCGCACGACGGCCGGGTCCTGCTCGTCGAACGGGACAGCGGCGACGTACGCGAAGTGGACAGCAGCGAGGACGGGCAAGCGAGCGGACTCACCTTCTCGCCCGACTCGGCGTGGCTCGCCTGGTCGCACCCCGGCCCGCACGGGCTGCGGCAGCTCAAGCTCGCCAACACCGCCGACCTCGCCGTCACCGAGGCGACCCCGCTGCGCTTCCGGGACTACGCGCCCGCGTTCACCCTCGACGGCAAGCACCTGGCGTTCCTGTCGGCCCGCTCCTTCGACCCCGTCTACGACGAGCACGCCTTCGACCTGGCGTTCGTCAGCGGCGCACGCCCGCATCTGCTCGTCCTGGCCGCGACGACCCCGTCACCCTTCGGGCCGCAGCGGCACGGGCGGCCCTTCGAACCGGCGGACGCCCCCGGCGCCGAGACACCCGACAGCGAGGGCACACCCGCCACCCGCGTCGACCTGGAAGGGCTCGCCGACCGCATCGTGCCCTTTCCCGTCGAGGCCGCCCGGTACTCGACGCTGCGGGCCGCCAAGGACGGCGTGCTGTGGCTGCGGCACCCGGTGCGCGGCGTCCTCGGCGACGCACGGGCCGACCGCAACGACCCCGAGCCGAAGACCCGGCTCGAACGCTACGACCTCGCCCAGCAGCGCCTGGAGGAACTCGGCGCCGATGCCGGTCACTTCGAGGTCACCGGCGACGGCAAGCGGGTCCTGCTGTGGACCGGCGAGGTGCTGAAGGTCGTACCGAGCGACCGGCGCCCGGCCCACGACGACGACAGCGACACCAACATCACCGTCGACCTGGCCCGCGTCAGCCAGCGCGTCGACCCGGCCGCCGAGTGGCGGCAGATGTACGACGAGACCGGCCGCCTCATGCGCGACAACTTCTGGCGCCCCGACATGAACGGCGTCGACTGGACCGGCGTCCTGGAGCGCTACCGGCCGCTGCTCGACCGCGTCACCACCCACGACGACCTCGTCGACCTGCTCTGGGAGGTGCAGGGCGAACTCGGCACCTCCCACGCCTACGTCGTCCCCGCCGGCCGGGGCGGCGCCCCCGCACGCCGCCAGGGCCTGCTCGGCGCCGACATCTCCCGCCACGAGGACGGCCCCCACGGAACGCCGCGATGGCGCGTCGACCGCATCCTGCCCTCGGAGACGTCCGACCCGCGCGCCCGCTCCCCGCTCACCGCACCGGGCGTCGCGGTACGCGCCGGGGACGCGATCGTGGCGGTGGGCGGGCGGCCCGTCGACCCGGTGACCGGGCCGGGGCCGCTGCTCGTCGGCACCGCCGACAAGCCGGTCGAGCTGACCGTCTCGCCCGCCGGGGGCGGCGAGCCGCGGCACGTGGTCGTGGTGCCGGTCGCCGACGAGGAGCCGCTGCGCTACCACGCCTGGGTCGCGGACCGGCGCGCGTACGTCCACGAGAGGTCGGGCGGCCGGCTCGGCTATCTCCACGTCCCCGACATGCAGGCGCCCGGCTGGGCGCAGATCCACCGCGACCTGGCCACGGAGGTCGCCCGCGAGGGCCTGATCGTGGACGTCCGCGAGAACCGCGGCGGACACACCTCGCAGCTCGTCGTCGAGAAACTGGCGCGGCGCGTCGTCGGCTGGGACGTCCCGCGCGGCAGCCGCCCGTTCAGCTACCCGATGGACGCGCCGCGGGGCCCCGTCGTCGCCGTCGCCGACGAGTTCTCCGGGTCCGACGGCGACATCGTCAACGCGGCGATCAAGGCGCTCGGCATCGGACCCGTGGTGGGCGTCCGCACCTGGGGCGGCGTCATCGGGATCGACAGCCGCTACCGCCTCGTGGACGGGACGCTGGTGACGCAGCCGAAGTACGCGACCTGGATGGAGGGGCACGGCTGGGGGCTGGAGAACCACGGCGTCGACCCCGACGTGGAGGTGGTGGCCACGCCCCAGGACGCGGCCGCGGGCCGGGACCCGCAACTGGACGAGGCGGTACGGATCGCGCTGGCCGCGCTGGACGAGAACCCGGCGAAGGTGCCACCGGTGCTGCCGTAGCACCGGAGGCCGGGGTACCGGCGCCCGCCGGTACCCCGCCCGCGGGGTTGATCGATACGATGCCGCCGTACGGAAGACGCCCCCGCAAAGGAGACCCGACGTGACCGGCGAACCGCAGGCCGACTGCCTGTTCTGCAAGATCGTCGCGGGGGACGTGCCCGCCACCCTCGTCCGCGAGACCCCGACCACGGTCGCGTTCCGGGACATCAACCCGCAGGCGCCCACCCACATCCTGGTCATCCCGCGCGTCCACCACCCGGACGCCGCCTCCCTGGCCGCCGCCGAACCGGAGATCGCCGCGGACGTGCTGCGCGAGGCCGGCGAGATCGCCGCCGAGGAGAAGCTGGACAGCTACCGCCTGGTGTTCAACACGGGCAGCGGCGCGGGCCAGACCGTCTTCCACGCCCACCTGCACGTCCTCGGGGGCCGCGGCCTCCAGTGGCCCCCCGGCTGACCCGGCGTGTCCGTCCGTGAATTCGTCGTGCTCGGCACCGCGAGCCAGGTGCCGACGCGCCACCGCAACCACAACGGCTACCTGCTGCGCTGGGACGCCGAAGGCATCCTCTTCGACCCCGGCGAGGGCACCCAGCGCCAGATGCTGCGCGCAGGGGTCGCCGCGCACGACCTCAACCGGATCTGCGTCACCCACTTCCACGGCGACCACTCCCTCGGGCTCGCCGGTGTCGTCCAGCGCATCAACCTGGACCGCGTACCGCATCCGGTGACCGCCCACTACCCGGCGTCCGGGCAGCGGTTCTTCGACCGGCTGCGGTACGCCACCGCCTACCGGGAGACCGTCGACATCGCCGAGGAGCCGGTCGCCGGGGAGGGTGCGGTGCTCGCCGACACGCCCGCCTACCGCCTGGAGGCGCGCAGGCTCTCGCACCCCGTGGAGTCGTACGGATACCGCCTCGTCGAGCCGGACGGGCGCCGCATGCTGCCCGAACGGCTCGCCGCGCACGGCATCGCCGGGCCCGATGTGGGCCGGCTCCAGCGCGAGGGCAGGATCGGCGGGGTCACCCTCGACGACGTCAGCGAGGTGCGGCGCGGGCAGCGTGTCGCGTTCGTCATGGACACCCGGTTGTGCGCAGGGGTGACCGAACTGGCCGAGGGCTGCGATCTGCTCGTCATCGAGTCGACGTTCCTGGACGAGGACCGGCAACTCGCCGCCGACCACGGGCACCTGACCGCCGGGCAGGCCGCGCGTGTCGCCCGCGACGGGGACGTGCGCCACCTCGTGCTCACCCACTTCAGCCAGCGCTACGGCGACCCGGAGGAGTTCGCGCGACAGGCGCGGGCCGCCGGATTCGAGGGCGAGCTGACGGTCGCCCGCGACCTCGACCGCGTGCCGGTGCCCAAACGCCGCTGACGCCCCGCACGCTGCGTACGATGCTCTGATGTCCCTCGCACCACTCGCTCGCATCCCCAAGGCCGAGCTGCACCTGCACATCGAAGGCACCCTCGAACCCGAGCTGGCCTTCGCTCTCGCCGACCGCAACGGCATCACCCTGCCGTACGCCGACACCGAGGCGCTGCGCAAGGCGTACCTCTTCGACGACCTCCAGTCCTTCCTGAACCTGTACTACGAGCTCATGGCCGTCCTCGTCACACAGGACGACTTCGAGGCGCTCGCCGACGCCTACCTGGCCCGCGCCGCCGAGCAGGGCGTGCGGCACGCCGAGATCTTCTTCGACCCGCAGGCCCACACGGCGCGCGGTGTCGACATCGGCACCGTGATCGAGGGCCTCGGGCGAGCGCTCGCGCGCAGCGAGGAGCGGCACGGCGTCTCCACCAAGCTCATCATGTGCTTCCTGCGCGACCTGTCCGCCGAGTCGGCGATGGAGACGCTGGAGGCCGCGAAGCCCTACCTGGACCACATCGTGGGCGTCGGGCTCGACTCGGCCGAGGTCGGCAACCCCGCCTCGAAGTTCCGCGACGTCTACGAGGCCGCGGGCGCGCTCGGCCTTCGCAAGGTCGCGCACGCGGGCGAGGAGGGCGACCCGTCGTATGTCTGGGAGGTGCTGGACATCCTCGGCGTCGAGCGCGTCGACCACGGGCTGCGCTCGATGGAGGACCCGGAACTCGTCGCGCGCCTCGTCCGCGACCGGATCCCGCTGACGCTCTGCCCGCTGTCGAACGTGCGGCTGCGCGCCATCGACGTACTGGAGGAGCACCCGCTCGTCGCCATGATGGACGCCGGGCTGCTCTGCACCGTCAACTCCGACGACCCGGCCTACTTCGGCGGCTACGCGGGCGACACGTTCCACGCCGTGCACGAGGCGCTGGCCGTGGACCACGAACGGCTGCGGGAGCTCGCCCGCAACTCGTTCGTGGCGTCGTTCCTCGACGGCAGCGAGGAGGACGAGGCGCGGCGCGCCCGCTACCTCGCCGAGGTCGAGGCGTACCCGCTGGACGACATCTCGGGCTGAACCCCGTCCGGGCCCGCCGTCGTGAACGCCTCCGCGGCGACGGCGGGCACCTCAAGCGGGAAGATCTCCACGACCGGCTGCTCCAGCAGGCCCGACGGCGGCACGATCGCGCCGACGGGGGCGCCGCTGCGGCGCCGCGCCGCACCCGCGAAGAGCGGGCGGCCCCCGGTGTGCAGGGCCACCGCGGTCAGCGGCACCGCGAGCAGGAGCAGCGTGGTGGCCAGCGCCGCGCCCATCGCCGGGTAGCCGACGCCCTGCGCGAGCGAGCTGCCGACCAGCGGGCCGCAGGCTGTGCCGAGCGAGGATGCCGAGCCGACCAGGACCGCCCAGCGACCGCGCGGGTCGAGGGAGGCGGCGAGGCCCAGCAGGTAGGAGAGCACCACCGGGTAGAGGGTGTTCCAGGCGATCTCGCCCGACGCGAAGGTGCCGAGACCGTCGGCGCGGGCGCTGAGCGCGATGCAGCAGGCGATGGCCGCCGTGCCCGCGCCGATCGGCAGGGCGCGGTCCACGCGGGTGCCGAGCGCGCCCGCGCCGATCACACCGAGCAGACCCGCGCCGAGCGCCACCGCGAACACGCTGCCTACAGTGACCTCGCTGAGCCCGGCCTGGACCGTGCCGATGCTGCTGCTGACGCCCCACAGGGAGTTCTGCGCCATCGACCAGACGACGATGACCGCGGCCAGGGCCGCGCCCGAACGGGCGTGGGGCAGCGGCGTCTTGAGAGCCGAGGCGGCCCGCGCGGGACTGTTGTCGGGCCCCGCCGGGTCGGCGAACCGGCGCGTGGCGGGCCAGACGGCGAGCGCGGTGACGGCGAGCGCGGCGAACGGCAGGGCGTGCCCCGACGGGCTGAGGCGGGGGATCGTCAGATAGAGGGCGCCCGCGAGCGCCGAGACGCTGAGCAGACCGAGGGTGGACGCGCGGTGCGGGTCCTTCTGGGCGGCGATCCCGGTGGCGGCGACGGCGGTCGCCGTGCCCGAGCCGAAGCCGCCGATCATCGCACCCGCGACGACCAGGGGGACGGAGGAGGACAGCGCCGCCGTGCCGTAGCCGACGGCGGCGAGGAGGAGCCCGGCGCGGGCGGCCTTACGGGGGCCGAGCCGTTCGACGCGGGCCGCGAGACTGAAGCCGGCGGTGGCCGAGCTCAACAGGAGCGCGCTGCCGGCCAGACCGGCCTGGGTGGGGGAAAGCCGCAGGCTGTCGGCGAGCCGGCCGACGAGCGTGGGAAGCAGATAGGCGGCGAGGTAACCGGCCGTGAAGAGGGCGGTGAGCGCGGGCCGCGGGGTGCGCGAAGACACGGGCGTTCCTGAAGACGGACCCCCGGCCTTGGACGCTGTTTTGGGCAAGGGGGTGGTGAGGAAAGGGGGTTGGGGGCGCGACGTCTTTGCGAACGGGACCGAACCGGGGACGTCGGGGCGCGGCCAATTTGTATCAAGCCGCGGGGTCCCCACAGAAGCCAGGGCCATGTGACCTGCGGCACATCCGGTTTGGGGGTTCCTCGGCCGGGTAGCCGTGGTGCGTTTCGGCGCCGGATCAGCGCCAGTCGGGGGTGCCCGCGGGGCCTCGGCGGGCGGCCGTCTCGATGCGCGCGCGGGTCTCCCGCAGCACCGCCACGATCCGCTCCTCGTGCTCCGCGGTCAGCCGCGCGACCGGCACCGAACAGCTCACCGCGTCGTGTGCCGGGGCCGCGTAGCGCAGGGCGAAACCGAAGCCGACGATGCCGGTGACGCCCTCCTCGCGGTCGATCGCGTAGCCGCGGGCGCGGGTCAGCGCGAGATCGGCGGCGAGCGCTTCGCGGGTGGTGTGCGTGTTGCCGGTGATCCGGGGATAGGGGCCGGGCGGGAGCTGCGCGTCGGGGCGCTCCGCGAGCAGCGCCTTGCCGAGGGCGCCGACGTGCGCGGGCAGCCGGCGGCCGACCCTGCTGATCGTGCGCAGGTACTCGTGCGACTCACGGGTCGCCAGGTAGGCCACGTCGAAGCCGTCGAGGCGGCCCAGGTGGATCGTCTCGCCCAGCGCCTCGGACGCCTCGTCGAGGTGCGGGCGCGCGGTCCGTACGTACGGGTCGGTGTCGAGATAGCTGGTGCCGGTCAGCAGGGCGTGGATGCCGATGCCGTAGAGGGAGCCGGTGGCGTCGGTGCGGACCCAGCCGCGCGCGACGAGCGTCTGGAGCAGCGCGTACATGGAGCTGCGCGGCACGGCCAGTTCGTCGGCGAGCTCCTGGAGGCGGGCCGGGCGGTCGCCGCGGGCTGCCAGCACTTCGAGCAGGTCGACGGTGCGGGCCGCCGACTTCACCTCGCGGACGCCGTCGCGGGGCGGCGCGCTCTGCTGCTCTGGGTGCTGGTCCGGCATGGGGAGATCGTAAGCGGGGCGTCGCGGGGGCATTGACGGTCTTCGTCCGCGTATCTAACCTCCATCTACATCTGTGGATGGCATCTACGTACGGAGACGGTAGTGACAGCAGTGACCGATCTGACCATCGCCGAGGTGCGCCTCACCCCGATCCTCGTCGCCGACCCGCCCCTGCTGAACACCCAGGGCGTGCACCAGCCGTACACGCCCCGGCTCATCGTCGAGGTGGTCACCGCCGACGGCGTCACCGGCGTCGGCGAGACCTACGGCGACGCCAAGTACCTGGAACTCGCCCGCCCCTTCGCGGAGAAGCTGAAGGGCCGTCACGTCTCGGACCTGAACGGCCTGTTCACCATCGCCGACCAGGTCTCCGTCGACGACACACGCATCCGGAACCAGGTCGACGTCGGCGGCCTGCGCGGCGTCCAGACCGCCGACAAACTCCGCCTGTCCGTCGTCTCCGGCTTCGAGGTGGCCTGCCTCGACGCCCTCGGCAAAGCGCTCGGCCTGCCCGTCCACGCCCTGCTCGGCGGCAAGCTCCGCGACTCCGTCGAATACAGCGCCTACCTCTTCTACAAGTACGGCGCCCACCCCGAGGGCGTCGCCGCCGAGCAGGACGACTGGGGCGCCGCGCTCGACCCCGCCGGGGTCGTCGCGCAGGCCCGCCTCTTCCACGAGCGCCACGGCTTCGAGTCCTTCAAGCTCAAGGGCGGCTGCTTCGCGCCGGACGAGGAGATCGCGGCGATCCGCGCGCTCGCCGAGGCCTTCCCCGGCAAACCCCTGCGCCTGGACCCCAACGGCGCCTGGTCCGTGGAGACCTCGCTCAAGGTCGCCGCCGAACTCGGTGACGTACTGGAGTACCTGGAGGACCCGGCGCTCGGCACCCCCGCCATGGCCGAGGTCGCCGCCAGGACCGGTGTCCCGCTCGCCACCAACATGTGCGTGACCACCTTCGCCGAGATACCCGAGGCGTTCACGACCGGCGCCGTCCAGGTCGTCCTCTCCGACCACCACTACTGGGGCGGCCTGCGCAACACGCAGCGACTCGCCGCGCTCTGCCGCACCTTCGGCGTCGGCATCTCCATGCACTCCAACACCCACCTGGGCATCAGCCTCGCCGCCATGACACACGTCGCGTCCACCGTGCCCAACCTGCACCACGCCTGCGACTCCCACTACCCGTGGCAGTCCGAGGACGTGCTCACCGAGCGGCTGACGTTCGACGGCGGACGGGTCGCCGTCCCCGACGCGCCCGGCCTCGGCGTCACCCTCGACCGCGACAAGCTGGCGGCGCTGCACCGGCGCTGGCTCGACGACGACTACGCCGCCCTGCGCGACCGCGACGACGCCGCCGCCATGCGGGTCCTGGACCCCGACTGGGTCACACCGTCCGTACCGCGCTGGTGACCACCCCCACCGCCCCCACCGCCCCACTCGCGCCCCCTCCTGCCCACGACCGGAGCCGCTCGGGTCCGCATCGAGGACGCCACCGGCTCCACCGAGGGCGGCCTCGTCGGCCCCGTCGGCCTCGCCGCCATCGGGCGCGCGCCGGTGATCGCCGGGCCTGAGGCCGCCGCCACGTGAACGACTGATGGCAACCTCCGTGGTACGGGCCCCGCTCATGCACACTGTCCGGACCCGTACCACTGAGGGAGAAGGACGTGACCCACCCCGAACCGGCCCCCACCGAACCGGCCCACACGGACCCTCTCGCGGCGCTCCGCGCGCCCGGGGACCCGGCCTGCGACGTCTACCTCACCGGCACCGTCTTCCTCGACATCGTCTTCACCGGGCTCGACAGCGCGCCCGTGCGCGGCACCGAGTCGTGGGCCCGCGGCATGGGATCGAGCCCCGGCGGCGTCGCCAACATGGCGGCGGCGCTCGCCCGGCTCGGCCTTCGCACATCGCTGGCCGCCGCCTTCGGTGACGACCACTACGGCGCGTACTGCTGGGACACGCTGGCGCGCGGCGAGGGCATCGACCTGAGCCACTCGCGGACCGTCCCCGGCTGGCACTCGCCCGTCACCGTCTCCATGGCGTACGAAGGCGAACGCACCATGGTGAGCCACGGGCACGAGCCGCCGCCGCAGGAGCCCGCGCCCCGCTGCCCGCCACCCGCGCGGGCCGCCGTGGCCTCGCTCGCCCCCGGCGTGGAGGCGCCCTGGGTCGGCGAGGCGGCGCGTCAGGGGACCCGCATCTTCGCCGACGTCGGCTGGGACGAGACCGGACGATGGGACCTCGCCGCGCTCGGGGACCTCACGCAGTGCGAGGCGTTCCTGCCCAACGCCGAGGAAGCCATGCGGTACACCCGTACGTCGTGCCCGCGGGCGGCGGCGCACGCCCTCACGGAGTACGTGCCGCTGGCCGTGGTGACCTTGGGGGCGGAGGGGGCGTACGCCGTGGACGGGCGGACCGGGGAGACCGCGTCCGTGCCGGCCATCGAGGTGGCGGCGCTCGACCCGACCGGCGCGGGGGACGTCTTCGTGGCCGGGTTCGTGACCGGCACGCTCGCGGGATGGCCGCTCGCCGACCGGCTGGCGTTCGCGGGGCTCACGGCGGCGCTGTCCGTGCAGGAGTTCGGCGGGTCGTTGTCGGCGCCCGGGTGGTCGGAGGTCGCGGCGTGGTGGCGGCAGATCCACGCGTACGAGGAGCGCGGGCAGCAGGATCCCGCGGCGCTGGAGCGATACGCCTTCCTGGAGCCACTGCTGCCGGAGGCCGCGCGCCCCTGGCCCTTGCGACGGGCCGTACCGACGATCGGCTTCGGGGGCGGCTCTCTCTGAACCGCCGGAAGGGAGGGTGGTCGTCCGGTGTGCGTCTGATTGAGGAGCGGGGTGCGGGGCGGAGCCCCGGGGTGAGGAGGCGGCGCGAAAACACTTCGGGGATGTCAGCGGGGCGTCGTACGCTGGAAGGCGTCAGACACCGGCTGTCACAAGGAGAATGCGGCCCTCAGAGCCCGCCCATGACGCAGACACCATCCAGCGCCCGCAGCGCAGGGCAGGAACAGGCACGTGCGCAGTTCACCGTTCCGGCCAAGCACCCCATGGTCGAGGTCCTCGGCTCCGGTGACGCCCTGTTGCGTGTGATCGAGGCGGCCTTCCCGGAGGCCGATATCCATGTCCGGGGCAATGAGATCAGCGCGACCGGGGAGCCGAGGGAAGTCGCCCTCGTCCAGCGCCTGTTCGACGAGATGATGCTGGTTCTGAGGACAGGGGCACCGATGACAGAGGACGCCGTGGAGCGCTCCATCGCCATGCTCAAGGCGACGCAGAACGGGGAGGGCGACGGCACGGAGACCCCGGCCCAGGTGCTCACGCAGAACATCCTGTCGTCGCGCGGGCGCACGATCCGCCCCAAGACGCTGAACCAGAAGCGGTACGTCGACGCGATCGACAAGCACACCATCGTCTTCGGGATCGGGCCCGCCGGTACCGGCAAGACCTATCTGGCCATGGCCAAGGCCGTGCAGGCGCTCCAGTCCAAGCAGGTCAACCGCATCATCCTGACCCGGCCCGCGGTCGAGGCGGGCGAGCGGCTCGGGTTCCTGCCGGGGACGTTGTACGAGAAGATCGACCCCTATCTGCGCCCCCTGTACGACGCCCTGCACGACATGCTCGACCCCGATTCCATCCCACGGCTGATGGCCGCCGGGACGATCGAGGTGGCGCCGCTGGCTTACATGAGGGGCAGAACGTTGAATGACGCCTTCATCATCCTCGACGAGGCGCAGAACACGAGCCCCGAGCAGATGAAGATGTTCCTGACCCGGCTCGGCTTCGACTCGAAGATCGTCATTACCGGTGACGTGACCCAGGTCGACCTGCCGAACGGCACGAAGAGCGGGTTGCGGCAGGTGCAGGACATCCTCGAAGGCCTCGACGACGTGCACTTCTCGCGGCTGTCGTCCCAGGATGTCGTCCGGCACAAGCTGGTCGGCCGTATCGTCGACGCGTACGAGAAGTACGACACCGAGAACGGTACGGAGAACGGCTCCCACAAGGGCCGTCCCAGAGGGACCCAAGGAAAGTAGTACGAGAGCGCCATGTCGATCGACGTCAACAACGAGTCCGGAACCGAGGTCGACGAGCAGGCGATCCTCGACATCGCCCGCTACGCGCTCGCGCGCATGCGCATCCACCCGCTCTCCGAGCTGTCGGTGATCGTCGTGGACGCCGCCGCCATGGAGCAACTGCACGTCCAGTGGATGGACCTGCCGGGACCGACGGACGTCATGTCGTTCCCCATGGACGAGCTGCGCCCGCCGACGAAGGACGACGACGAGCCGCCGCAGGGCCTCCTCGGGGACATCGTGCTCTGCCCCGAGGTCGCGACCCAGCAGGGCGCGGACGCGCCCACGCAGCACTCCATGGACGAGGAGCTCCAATTGCTCACCGTCCACGGCGTGCTGCACCTGCTGGGGTACGACCACGAGGAGCCCGACGAGAAGGCCGAGATGTTCGGGCTCCAGGCGGCCATCGTCGACGGGTGGCGTGCGGAGAAGGGGCTGAGCGGGCCGTCCCCGGCGCCCACCGTGTCATGAGTCCTTCGCTGATCGCCGGCGCCGTCGCCCTGGTCGTCGTCGCCTGGCTCGCCGCGTGCGCCGAGGCCGGTATCGCCCGGACGTCCAGCTTCCGTGCCGAGGAGGCCGTCAGGTCCGGGCGGCGCGGCAGCGCCAAGCTCGCCCAGGTCGCCGCCGACCCGACCCGCTATCTGAACGTGGCGCTGCTGGTGCGCGTCGCCTGTGAGATGGCCGCCGCCGCCCTGGTCACGTACGCGTGCCTGGAGGAGTTCGCCGCCACGTGGCAGGCGCTGCTCGTCGCCATCGGCGTGATGGTGCTCGTCTCCTACGTGGCGGTGGGGGTCTCGCCGCGCACCATCGGACGCCAGCACCCGCTGAACACCGCCACGGCCGCCTCGTACGTACTGCTGCCGCTGGCCCGGATCATGGGGCCGATCCCGCCGCTGCTCATCCTCATCGGCAACGCCCTGACCCCGGGCAAGGGGTTCCGGCGCGGGCCGTTCGCCTCCGAGGCCGAGCTGCGCGCCATGGTCGACCTCGCCGAGAAGGAGTCCCTCATCGAGGACGAGGAGCGCCGCATGGTGCACTCCGTCTTCGAGCTCGGGGACACCCTCGTGCGCGAGGTCATGGTGCCCCGCACCGACCTCGTCGTCATCGAGCGGTACAAGACCATCCGGCAGGCCCTCACGCTCGCGCTCAGGTCCGGGTTCTCGCGGATCCCGGTCGTCGGCGAGAGCGAGGACGACGTCGTGGGGATCGTGTATCTGAAGGACCTCGTCCGCAAGACCCACATCAACCGGGACTCCGAGGCCGAGCTGGTGTCGTCGGCCATGCGGCCCGCCACGTTCGTGCCGGACACCAAGAACGCCGGTGATCTGCTGCGCGAGATGCAGCAGATGCGCAACCACGTGGCCGTCGTCATCGACGAGTACGGCGGGACGGCGGGCATCGTCACGATCGAGGACATCCTGGAGGAGATCGTCGGCGAGATCACCGACGAGTACGACCGCGAGCTGCCGCCCGTGGAGGAGCTCGGCGACGACCGCTTCCGGATCACCGCGCGGCTCGACATCGGCGACCTCGGCGAGCTGTACGGCATCGAGGAGTACGACGACGAGGACGTGGAGACCGTCGGCGGGCTCCTCGCCAAGGCTCTCGGGCGGGTGCCGATCGCCGGGGCCTCGTCGGCGGTGACCCTGCCGGACGGGCGTCGGCTGCGGCTCACCGCGGAGGCCGCGGCCGGCCGCCGGAACAAGATCGTGACGGTGCTTGTGGAGCCGGTCGAACCGGCACAGGAGGCGAAGGCCGGATGACACCGGAGGAGCTGCGCGCTCTGTGCCTGTCGTTCAACGCGGCGGTGGAGGACTTCCCGTTCAACCCGGAGATCTCCGTCTTCAAGGTGCTCGGCAAGATGTTCGCGCTCAGCTCCCTCGACGGGCGGCCCCTGACCGTCAACCTCAAGTGCGACCCCGAGGACGCGGTGCGGCTGCGCGAGGAGTACGAGGGCGTCATCGTGCCCGGCTGGCACATGAACAAGCGGCACTGGAACACCGTGCGCGTGGGCGGGCTCCCCGACCGCTTCGTCCGGGAACTCGTCGAGGACTCCTACGACCTGGTCGTGGCGGGTCTGCCGCGCGCCGAGCGGCTCCGGCTCGACCGGCCCTGAGGCGCTGACGAACCGCTGCGGCGCGGCTCTTATGCTCGCCCCATGACTGAGAGCACCGACCTCGGCCCCGAGGACCGCAAGATCGTCACCCTGGCCCGTTCCGCGCGGGCCCGCAACGGCGTGCCCGAGGGCGCGGCCGTGCGCGACGAGACCGGGCGTACGTACGTCGCGGGCACCGTCGCCCTGGACTCCCTGAGGCTGAGCGCGCTGCGGACGGCCGTCGCCATGGCCGTGGCGTCCGGCGCGCGGTCGCTGGAGGCGGCGGCCGTCGTCTCCGCGGCGGAGGCGCTGCCCGCGGAGGACCTGGCCGCCGTACGGGACCTGGGCGGCGCGGGCACCCCGGTGTTCCTCGCGGCGGCCGACGGGACGGTGCGGGCGGTCGTCGAGGCGGGCTGAAACCGCGCCGCACGCGCCCGGTGCGCCCGACTGTGAGGACAGTCACACCGTGGTCCGGCCGGGGCCTTCGCCTCGGCCGGACGAGTGGCCGCCGAAGGCGTGAAGCAGTACTCGCGCGAAGGCGGCGGGACCTTCGGCCCGGGGCCCGGGACCCGGCGCGGCGGCGGGCGGAAGAGGGGACGCACGTCCCGTCCGAGTGGCCTACGCCCCCTGGGTCGGGGCCCGTTGCGTGGGTCATGGTGGATCAGTCGCCCGGCGCTGATCGCGCTCGACCGCGTCCCGTCATGGGAGCGCCGCGCGGCTGTCCTTGCTCCCGAACGAAGGTGTCCTACGTGTTCTCCTCCGCCAGCAAGACCGCCGACCACCTGACCGCCGACCGCGCGACCGCTCCCCACGACACCGGCGCGCGCACGCCCCGGGTCCGCCGTCTCGCCGCCGCCGGTCTTCTCACCGGCGCCGCGGGCGTCATGGTGATCGCGGGCACCGGCTCCGCCTCCGCGGCGGGCTCCACCTCCGCGACGAGCGGCTGGGACGCGGTCGCCCAGTGCGAGGCGGGCGGCAACTGGTCGGCCAACACCGGCAACGGCTTCTACGGCGGCCTTCAGTTCACGCCGTCCACCTGGGCCGCGTACGGCGGCAAGCAGTACGCCCCCAACGCCCACCTCGCGTCCAGGAGCGAGCAGATCGCCGTCGCGAACAAGGTGCTGGCCGCGCAGGGCACGAGCGCCTGGCCGCACTGCGGCGCCAGGCTCTAGAACCGCTCAGACCGCGTCCGGGCCGCGTTCGCCCGTCCGGACCCGCACCACGTCGTCCACCGGCACCGCCCACACCTTGCCGTCGCCGATCTTCCCGGTGCGGGCGGCGCGGACGATGGCCTCCATCGCCGGTTCCGCGTCCGCGTCGCCGACGACGACCTCGATCCGCACCTTGGGCACGAGATCGACCTGGTACTCGGCGCCCCGGTACACCTCGGTGTGGCCGCGCTGCCGCCCGTAGCCGCTGGCCTCCGTCACCGTCAGGCCGTGCACGCCCAGTTCCTGGAGCGCCGTCTTGACCTCGTCGAGGCGGTAGGGCTTGACGACCGCGGTGATCAGCTTCATGGCGCGACCTTTCGGGCGACGGGGGCGGGCGCCGGGTGGACCGTGGCGCCCAGGACGCCGTGATCGTACGCACTCTCCGCGTGCACCGTCTGGTCCAGGCCCGTCAACTCCTCCTCGGGCGACGCCCGGAAGCCCAGCACCTTGTCGATGACCTTTCCGATCCCGTACGTCACGAGGAACGTGTACGCGGCCACGACCGCCACCGCCAGCGCCTGCTTCCCGAGCTGCCCGAAGCCGCCCCCGTAGAACAGCCCCTGCTTCGCGGCGGACCCGGTCATCGCCGACGTGGCGAACAGGCCGATCAGGAGCGTGCCGACGACGCCGCCGACGAAGTGCACCCCGACGACGTCCAGCGAGTCGTCGTAGTCGAACCTGAACTTCCAGGCGACGGCGTACGAGCAGACGACACCGGCCGCGAGCCCGACCACCGCCGCGCCGACCACCCCCACGACACCGCAGGCCGGTGTGATCGCGACAAGCCCCGCCACGGCGCCCGAAGCGGCGCCGAACGTCGTCGGGTGCCCGTCGCGCCGCTGCTCCACGAACAGCCAGCCGAGCAGTCCCGTGCAGCCCGCGATCAGCGTGTTGAACAGGGAGGCCGCTGCCAGCCCGTTCGCGCCGAGGGCCGAACCGCCGTTGAAGCCGAGCCAGCCGAACCAGAGCAGACCCGCGCCCATGACCACCATCGGCAGGTTGTGCGGGCGCATCGCGTCCTTCTTGAAGCCGACCCGCGGGCCGAGGACCAGGCACAGGGCGAGACCCGACGCGCCGGAGGCGATCTCCACGACCAGGCCGCCCGCGAAGTCCAGGGCGCCCAGGTGGTGGGCGATCCAGCCGCCGGGGCCCCAGACCCAGTGCGCCACGGGAACGTATACGAGCAGCGCCCACACGGGGACGAAGACGAGCCACGCGCCGAACTTCGTGCGGTCCGCGACGGCACCGCTGATCAGCGCCGCCGTGATGATCGCGAAGGTGAGCTGGAAGGTGGTGAAGAGGAACGTGGGGACCGTGCCGGTGAGCGACCGCGGGCCGATCCCCGCCATGCCCACGTGGTCCAGGCCGCCGATCAGACCCGCGAAGGAGTCGTCGCCGAAGGCGAGCGAGTATCCCGCCACCAGCCACACCACCGTCACCAGGGCGATCGAGACGAAACTCATCATCAGCATGTTGAGGACGCTCTTGGAGCGCACCATGCCGCCGTAGAACAGGGCGAGACCGGGCGTCATCAGCAGGACGAGGGCGGTGGCGGCCAGCAGCCAGGCGGTGTCGCCGGTGTCCAGGGCGGGGGCCGCGAGGGGGGAGGTCGTGGCAGGCATGGGCATCAGCGTCACCGGTCCGGGTTTCCGAATTCGTACCCCCGCGTTTCCGCCGTGTTTCGTGTTGCCGAGGGGTTACCGGAACCTCACGGTGCTCGGGGGCCTCCCGGATCAGGGACAATGGGCGCCATGAGCGTTCACACCCCCGCCGCCGGATCCGCCCACCGCGCCGGCTTCGCCTGCTTCGTCGGCCGCCCCAACACGGGCAAGTCCACCCTGACGAACGCTCTGGTCGGCAAGAAGGTGGCGATCACCGCCGACCAGCCGCAGACCACGCGGCACACCGTGCGGGGCATCGTGCACCGGCCCGACGCCCAGCTCATCCTGGTCGACACCCCGGGCCTGCACAAGCCGCGCACCCTGCTCGGCGAGCGCCTCAACGACGTGGTCCGCACCACCTGGGCCGAGGTCGACGTCATCGGCTTCTGCCTGCCCGCGAACGAGAAGCTCGGCCCCGGCGACCGGTTCATCGCCAAGGAACTCGCGTCCATCAAGAAGACGCCGAAGATCGCGATTGTCACCAAGACCGACCTCGTCGACAGCAAGGCCCTCGCCGAACAGCTCATCGCCATCGACCAGCTCGGCAAGGAACTCGGCTTCGAGTGGGCCGAGATCATCCCGGTCTCCGCCGTCGGCGACCAGCAGATCGGCCTGCTCGCCGATCTCATCGTGCCGCTGCTCCCCGAGGGCCCCGCGCTCTACCCCGAGGGCGACCTCACCGACGAGCCCGAGCAGGTCATGGTCGCGGAGCTGATCCGCGAGGCCGCGCTCGAAGGCGTCCGGGACGAGCTGCCGCACTCCATCGCCGTCGTCGTGGAGGAGATGCTGCCGCGCGAGGACCGCCCCGCCGACAAGCCGCTCCTGGACATCCACGCCTTCGTCTACATCGAGCGCCCCAGCCAGAAGGGCATCATCATCGGCCCGAAGGGCAAGCGCCTCAAGGACGTCGGCATCAAGTCCCGCAAGCAGATCGAGGCGCTGCTCGGCACGCCGGTCTACCTCGACCTGCACGTGAAGGTCGCCAAGGACTGGCAGCGCGACCCGCGCCAGCTCCGCAAGCTCGGCTTCTAGCGTTCGTCCGCGGCCGGGCTCGCGATGAGAGCCGTCCCCACCGGGCGGAACCCCAGCCGCGCGTAGACCCGGGCGACATCGTCGTCCCCGGCCGACAGGAACACCGTGGAGACGCCGGCGGCCACGGCGTCGGTGACCAGCGCCCCCGTCACCGCGAGGCCGAGCCCCCGCCGCCGCGCCGCGGGCAGCGTGCCGACCCCGGCGACCTCCGTGACGTCGCCGACGGGCAGATGCATGCCGGAACAGACGACCACCCCGTCCTCGACGGCCGCCGCGAGGACCGTACGGCCCGATCTGATCCGGTCCTGGTACTCCGGTACGGTGCCGTCCGCGGCCCGCGCCGTGATCTCCGCGGTGAGTTCGGCGGCGCCCGCCCGGCCCACCGCGGTCCCGGGGTGCGCGAACGCCACGTGCGGCAGCGCCAGCGCCCCGGCCAGGAAGGGGTCGTCGGCGTCCAGGACCCGGACCAGGGGGTGCGGTGCGGGCGTCGGAGCCGACGCGTCCCGCGCCATCAACGGGTGCTCGCTGACCCGCAGCCCGGCCGCCTCGACGGCCGCCCGCATCCCCGGTGTCGTCTCCGCGACCCACTCGAACGCCTCGGGCGCGCCCAACTCCCTCTGCCGCGCGCGGACGTCCCGTACGTCGGAGGCGTTCGGCGGCGGGGCGTCGGGGCGCAGCGCGGGCCGCGCGTAGTACGGCCAGCCCGGGCCCTCGCGGACGAACAGCGTGAGCGAGCCGTACTCCTCGACGCGAGCGGTGCCGCGCGGCACGGCGTCGTAGTACCGCTCGATGCGGCCGAGGAGGGCGGAGGAGGCGTCGACAGCGGTCATGGGGGCGGACGTTACGCGAGGGCGGTCGATCCGCCGACCCCTTTTCGCCGGGCCCCCGTCACGCCCCTTCCTTCAGGACGCGTGTGATGAGCCTGCGCTGTTCCTCGGTGAGCCGGGGGTCCGCGCAGTACACGCTCTTCCCGTCCACGGTGATGGTGTAGCTGAAGCCGTCGGGTACCCCGATGGGTGGCGTGCCCCGGCCCGCGGCGACCGCTTTCTCCGCCAGGGCATGCCACTCATGGGCGTCGGCACGACCTGTCGTGTCGACCTCCGCGTGCCGGTCGATGCCGGCGAACCCGCCCGTGCGTGTGACGTGAATACGCATGGGTCCCTGTCTACTCCCTTCCGGGCGTCCCGGTCAGGTGGTCGGCACTCCGACCTGCTCCCAGGCCTTCAGTACGGCCTGGTACTCCTCGCCGCCGCCGAACCTGGCCTGCGCGGCCTTCACCGTCAGCTTCGCGAAGTCGGTGAAGAGGGCGTCCTGCGCGAGTTCGCCGCCGGTGAGGGTGTCGTACCAGATCCGCCCGGCCCGCTCCCACGCGTGCCCGCCGAGCGTCTCGGCGAGGATGTAGAAGGCGTGGTTGGGGATGCCGGAGTTGATGTGGACGCCGCCGTTGTCCCGGCCGGTCTTCACGAAGTGGGCCATGTCGGCGGGTTGCGGGTCCTTGCCGAGCACGTCGTCGTCGTAGGCCGTGCCCGGGGCCTTCATGGAGCGCAGGGCGACACCGGTGACGCGCGGTGCGAGCAGGCCCGCGCCGATCAGCCAGTCGGCCTCGGCGGAGGTCTGGCCGAGCGTGTACTGCTTGATGAGCGAGCCGAAGACGTCCGACATCGACTCGTTCAGGGCGCCGGGCTGCCCGAAGTACGTCAGGTTCGCCGTGTACTGCGTCACGCCGTGGGTCAGCTCGTGGCCGATGACGTCGACGGGGAGGGTGAAGTCGAGGAAGATCTCGCCGTCACCGTCGCCGAACACCATCTGCTCGCCGTTCCAGAAGGCGTTGTTGTAGTCCTCGGAGTAGTGCACCGTCGCGTTCAGCGGCAGGCCCCCGCCGTCGATGGACAGGCGGGCGAACTTCTCCAGGTACAGCTCGAAGGTGGCGCCGAGGCCCGCGTACGCGCGGTTGACGGTCGCGTCCTTGCCGGGCTTGTCGCCCTCGCCGCGGACCTTGCGGCCCGGCAGCTCCGTGCGGTGCCGGGCGTCGTAGATGGTGCGGTGCGGCTTCTGGTCCGTGGCGCCGGGCGGCGGGGCGACGGAGGGGGCGCCGATGACGGTCGTCATCCGGCGGTGGGTGCGCTCGAAGGCGTCCCGCTCCAGGCTCTTGCGGGCCTTGGCGGCGATCGCGGAGTCCTCGGCCTGAGCGACCTTGTCGAGGACGTGGGGCGGCACGATGGTGCAGAACACGGGCTCGAACCCGCTCGGGTTCCCCGTTTGCGTGGTGGTCATGCCAGGCAATGTGGCACTGCGTCATGCCGCTGTCACTACCTGCCACCATGATTAGTGAAATAGAGGTATTGATCACCCCTTACCCGTTACCTGTCGCCGGTCCCGCATACTGATACGGCCCTCCACGGCTCAGGGGACTCGGCTACAGTGCGATGCATCATGCGATACGGGCTGCTTCTCCTTAGCTGCCGCGGCGAGGGCCTGTAGTCGAGGCCGACCCCCTCCCCGCGGAGTTTGGCGTTGCGCCGTCGGCCGCCTTACCGGCCACCTCCGAGGAGCCCCCGCATCATGCCGAACTTCCAGCGCCCCACGTCGATGCCGATCCACAAGTACGGCCAGTACGAGCAGGTGGACATCGCCGACCGCACCTGGCCGGACAACCGGATCACGGTCGCGCCCCGCTGGCTCTCCACCGACCTGCGCGACGGCAACCAGGCGCTGATCGACCCGATGTCCCCGGCCCGCAAGCGCGAGATGTTCGACCTGCTGGTCAGGATGGGCTACAAGGAGATCGAGGTCGGCTTCCCCTCGTCGGGGCAGACGGACTTCGACTTCGTACGGTCGATCATCGAGGACCCGGACGCGATCCCGGACGACGTGACGATCTCCGTACTGACGCAGGCGCGTGAGGAGCTGATCGCGCGGACCGTGGAGTCCCTGGTCGGCGCCAAGCGCGCCACGGTCCACCTGTACAACGCCACCGCGCCCGTCTGGCGCGAGGTCGTCTTCCGCGGCTCCAAGGACGCGGTCAAGCAGATCGCCGTCGACGGCACGCGCCTGGTCATGGAGTACGCGGAGAAGCTGCTGGGCCCCGAGACGGTCTTCGGCTACCAGTACAGCCCCGAGATCTTCACCGACACCGAGCTGGACTTCGCCCTGGAGGTCTGCGAGGCCGTCTGCGACGAGTGGCAGCCGGGGCCGGACCGCGAGATCATCCTCAACCTGCCCGCCACGGTGGAGCGTTCGACCCCCTCCACGCACGCGGACCGTTTCGAGTGGATGTCCCGCAACCTGACGCGCCGCGAGTACGTGTGCCTCTCCGTCCACCCGCACAACGACCGGGGCACGGCCGTCGCCGCCGCCGAACTGGCGATCATGGCGGGGGCCGACCGCATCGAGGGCTGCCTGTTCGGCCAGGGCGAGCGCACCGGCAACGTCGACCTGGTGACGCTGGGCATGAACCTCTTCTCGCAGGGCGTCGACCCGCAGATCGACTTCTCGGAGATCGACGAGATCCGTCGCACCGCCGAGTACTGCACGCAGATGGAGGTCCACCCGCGCCACCCCTACGCGGGCGATCTGGTCTACACCGCCTTCTCCGGCTCCCACCAGGACGCCATCAAGAAGGGCTTCGAGGCGATGGAGAACCGCGCCGCGAAGGCCGGCAAGACCGTCGACGACATCGAGTGGGCCGTCCCGTACCTGCCGATCGACCCGAAGGACGTCGGCCGCTCCTACGAGGCCGTCATCCGCGTCAACTCGCAGTCCGGCAAGGGCGGTATCGCCTACGTCCTGAAGAACGACCACAACCTGGACCTGCCGCGCCGGATGCAGGTCGAGTTCTCCAAGGTCATCCAGGTCAAGACGGACGCCGAGGGCGGCGAGGTCACGCCCAAGGACATCTGGAACGTCTTCCGGGACGAGTACCTGCCCAACCCCGAGAACCCCTGGGGCCGTATCCAGGTCAAGGCGGGCCAGACGACCACCGACACCGACGGCGTCGACACCCTGACGGTCGAGGCCGAGGTCGACGGCGTCGAGCAGGTCCTGGTCGGCACCGGCAACGGTCCGATCTCCGCGTTCTTCCACGCGCTCCAGGGCATCGGCATCGACGCCCGCCTGCTGGACTACCAGGAGCACACGATGAGCGAGGGCGCCTCCGCCGTCGCCGCCTCGTACATCGAGGTCGCGATCGGCGACAAGGTCCTGTGGGGAATCGGCATCGACGCGAATACGACACGTGCCTCGCTGAAGGCGGTCGTCTCCGCGGTCAACCGGGCGGCCCGCTGACCCGGCTGAGCTGCACTTCCGCGGCCCCGTACACCTTTTGTGGGTGTGCGGGGCCGCGTCGCGTCTCGGCCATCACGGGGCCCTGCCGTGACCTGGGCGTGACCAAGGTACTGACGCCGCATCAACAATGTGGCTAACATCACGCCAACGCCGCGATGTTGCGGTGCCGTTACGGAGGTGTGCGACGTGCTGCCGAATTGGGGACGTATGCGACGGACCGGGATCTCGCGGGTCCTGGGCGTGCACACCACATGGAGCGCCGTGGGCGACGGGGAGTTCTTCTGCCCCGGCTGCGGCGGCGACCGCAACTACCAGCGGTGCACGGGCCGGCGCCGCTTCACCGTGCTCGGCGTGCCGGTGGTGCCGCGCGGCGAGACCGGGCCCGTCGTCCGCTGCGCCGCCTGCGAGGGCCGGTTCGGCATGGACGCGCTCGACCACCCGACGACGCATCGTTTCTCCGGGATGCTGCGCGACGCCGTGCACACGGTGGTCCTCGCGGTGCTCTCGGCGGGCGGCTCCTCCTCCCGTACGTCCCTCGAATGCGCCGTGGGCACCCTGCGCGGGGCCGGCTTCGACGACTGCTCCGAGGTGCAACTGGCCGCGCTGGTCGAGGCGTTGATGATGGACACCGGCCGCCTGCCGGAGCACTGCGGGACCGGGACCGGGCTCGCCATAGAGCTGCACGAGGCCCTCGACCCGCTCGCCCAGCACCTCGCCCCGGCCGGACGGGAGTCGATCCTGCTGCACGGCGCGCGGATCGCCCTGGCCGACGGACCGTACTCGGCGGCCGAACGGGACGTGCTCGGCACGGTGGGCGCCGCCCTGACGATGTGCACGGACGAGGTGAACCGGCTGCTGGCGGTCGCCGCCCGCACGCCGAGCTGATAATCGGGGCGTGTCCCTTCCTTCGCACCGGCCCGCCCTGCTCGTCATCGACATGCAGCACGACATGCTGCCGATCATGCACCGCCCCGCCGAGACCATCGGCGTCATCGCGGCACTGCGCTCCCGGGCGCGGGCGGCGGGCGTCCCCGTCGTCACGGTCCAGCAGGGCGGCGCCGGTCCCGTCGTGCCCGAACTCGTCCCCTCGTCCGACGAGTCGACGGTGACCAAGTCGACGGCGGACGCGTTCCTGCGGACCGAACTCGACGCGGCCTTGCGGGGACTGGGCGTGACGGAGCTGCTGGTCACCGGGTTCGCTACCGAGAACTGCGTCGAGACGACCGCCCGCCAGGCCCTCAGCCGCGGCTACGACCTGGTGCTCGTGGCGGACGGACACACGACGTCCGTGCGCCCGCCGACGACGGACTTCGCCCCGGCCGACCTCTCGATCGCCCACCACAACGAGATCTACCGGCACCTCGACTTCCCCGACCGGCACATCCGCGTGACGCCGGCGGCGGAGATCGACTTCTCTGCCTTCTCCGCGCCCTGAGCGCGGACCGTCAGGGCACCTCCTGGACGAGGTCGTGCGTGGACCGGTCCTCGTCCACGGGGTGGTGGCAGCGGAAGACATGGCCCCCGGCCCCCTCGGGCTCCGGCATCGACGCCGCGCACGTGACGTCCGCCCGCCAGCACCGCGTACGGAACGGGCAGCCCGACGGCGGACGCGTGGCCGACGGCACCGGGCCGTGCAGCGGGATCGGGTCGATCGGGTCGAGCAGCCCCGGCGTCGCCGAGAACAGGGCCCGCGTGTAGGGGTGCCGGGCCCGGGTCAGCACGTCGGCGGCCGGGGTCTCCTCCACGATCCGGCCCAGATACATGGTGATCACCCGGTCGCTCATCCGGCGCACCGTCCGGATGTCGTGGGAGACGAAGACCAGGGCGAGACCCAGCCGCTCCTTGAGGTCGAGGAGGAGGTTGAGGATCTGGGCGCGCACCGACACGTCCAGGGCGCTCGTCGGCTCGTCGGCCACCACGAGGTCCGGCTCCAGTGCCAGTGCCCGCGCGATCGCGACCCGCTGCCGCTGCCCTCCGGAGAGCTGGCCCGGGAGCACGTCGGCCAGCGCCTTCGGCAGCCCGACCAGGCCCAGCAGCTCGGTCACCCGCGCCTGACGCTCGGCTGGGGTGCCGCGCCGGTGCACGTCCATCGGGTCGCGGACGATGCGGCGTACGGTCAGCCGCCGGTTCAGGGCCGTCGACGGGTCCTGGAAGATCATGCCGACGCCTCCGCCGAGCACGGCGCGGCGCTCGGCGGGGCCCATGGTCCACAGGTCGGTGCCGCGGTGCCGCACGGAACCGGCGGTCGGGCGCTCCACCCCGACGAGCACCTTGGCGAGGGTCGACTTGCCGCAGCCCGACTCGCCGACGACGCCGACCGTCTCGCCCGGGGCGACGGCCAGCTCGGCGCCGGTGAGGGCGTACACGTGGTCGCGGGTGAAGAGGCCGCCCGAGCGGGCCCGGTGCACGACGTGCACGTTCCGCAGCTCCACCAGGGGCGTCGTCATGTCGGCTCCTGCGGCGTGCGACGGGCGGCGGGCACGAGCGCCGCCGGATGGTGGCAGGCGGCCGTGTGGGTGCGGGGGCCCGTCAGCCGGGGGGCCGTCTCCCGGCACATCCGTGACGCCAGCGGGCAGCGGTCCGCGAAGCGGCAGCCCGGCGGGAAGTCGGCCGGGGAGGGGACGACGCCCCGGATCTGGGTGAGGCGCTGGGCCGACGTCTCCAGGGACAGCACCGCGCCCAGCAGGCCGCGCGTGTAGTGGTGTCGCGGGGCCTCGACCAGGTCGGCCGTCACGCCCGTCTCCACGATCTGACCGCCGTACATGACGACGACGCGGTCCGTGACGTCGGCGACCAGGGCCAGGTCGTGCGAGACGAGGACGAGCGCGAAGCCCAGCTCGGCACGTAGCCGCAGCAGCAGTTCGACGACCTGCGCCTGCACGGTGACGTCCAGCGCCGTCGTCGGCTCGTCGGCGATGATCAGCTTCGGTTCCCTGGACAGCGCCATGGCGATGAGGACGCGCTGGCGCTGGCCCCCGGACAGCTCGTGCGGATAGCTGCGCAGGGTGCGGTCCGGGTCGAGGCCGACGCGTTCGAGCAGTGCGGCGGGGGAGCGCCGGCCGCCGCGCCGGACGACCTGTCTGAGCTGGGCCCGTACGGTCATCGCCGGGTTGAGGGAGGACAGCGCGTCCTGGTAGATCATCGCCATGTCGTGGCCGAGGAGACGGCGCCGCGCGCTCATCGGCAGGCCGGTCAGCTCACGGCCGTCGAAGGTGACGTGACCGCGGACGCGGGCCCCCGCGGGGTGCAGGCCCATCACGGTCAGCGCGGTCAGCGACTTGCCGCAGCCGGACTCGCCGACCAGGCCGAGCACTTCGCCGGGGCGCACGTCGAAGCCGATGCCGTCGACGATGTCGACCCCGCCGTGCCGCCCCTCGAAGCCGATGGCGAGGTCGCGTACGGAGAGGACCGGTGGCCGGTCGGGCAGGGGCCGGGCGCGGGAGCGCAGCCGGGCCGCCGCCTCGGTGAGCCCGGGCAGTTCGAGGACCTGGCCGGTGCCGGGCGCCGCGGCCTCCAGTCGGTCCGGCTCCTTCGCGGGCACGTCCCGCGCGGTGGGCGCCGCCCACGCGTCGGAGACGCCTTCGCTGAGGACGTTCAGGGACAGCACGGTGAACAGCATCAGCAGGCCGGGGAAGACGGTCGCCCACCAGCCGCCGATCAGCACCATGTTCTTGCCGTCGGCGATGACGCTGCCCCAGGACGGGGCTGGGGGGCGCACGCCCGCGCCGATGAAGGACAGGGACGCCTCGAAGACGATGGCCTCCGCGACCTGCACGGTGCAGAAGACGAGGACGGGGGCCGCGCAGTTGACGGCGACGTGCCGGAGCACGATGTGCGGGGTGCGGGCCCCGATGACCTGCTCGGCCGTGACGTAGTCCTCGCCGTACTGGTCGAGGACGTTGGCGCGGACGACCCGGGCGATCGGCGGTGTGAACAGGAACGCGAGCGCGCAGATCAGCACCGGGACACCGCCGCCGAACACGGTGACGAGGACGGCCGCGAGGGCGATGCCGGGGAACGCCATGACGACGTCGAGGCAGCGCATGAGCGTCTCGTCGACGGCCTTGCGGGAGGTCGCGGCGACCGCGCCGACGATCGCGCCCGCGGCGAGCGCCAGCAGCGTCGCCCCCAGCCCGATCGCCAGGGACCAGCGCGCCCCGTACATCAGCCGGCTGAGGATGTCGCGGCCGAGACTGTCCTGCCCCATCCAGTGCCCGGCGGAGGGGTGGCCCGTGCCGTCCACCTGCGGCTGCTGGTCGAGGGGGTCGTGCGGTGCGAGCAGCGGGGCGAACACGGCCATGAGGACGACGACCGTGAGGACGCCGAGGGAGATCCGGACCGGCCAGTTCCTCATGAGCCGCCCCGCAGCCGGGGGTTGACCAGCAGGTACAGCACGTCGATCGCCAGGTTGACGACGACGAACCCGACGGCCGTGGTCAGGACGACGCCCTGGACCACCGCCGGGTCCCCGTTCTTCACCGCGTCGATCATCAGCTTCCCCATCCCGGGCAGCGAGAAGATCGTCTCGACGACCACCGCTCCGCCCAGCAGATAGCCCACGCGCAGACCGAGCACGGTGAGCGGGTTGATCAGGGCGTTGCGCAGGACGTTGCGGCCGACCACGACGAGGGGCGGCAGTCCGCTGCCGACGGCCGTGCGCACGTAGTCCTTGTCGAGTTCCTCCACGACGGCGGTCCGTACGATCCGGGTGAGCTGAGCGGCCACCGGCAGCGACAGGGCGAGCGCGGGCAGCGTCATGGATCTGAGCCAGCCGGTGAGCGAGTCGGCCGGATTGACGTAGCCGCCGGTCGGGAACCAGCCCAGGTCCACCGCGAGGTACTGGATCATCAGGAGCGCCAGCCAGAAGCCGGGCGCCGCGACGCCGGTCAGCGAGAGGACGCGGACGACCTGGTCCCAGGTCCGGTCGCGGTGGACGGCCGCGCTGATGCCGAGGGTCAGCGAGACGACCACGGCGACACCGAGCCCGAGGAACGTCAACTGGAGGGTGAGCGGCAGCGCCGTGGTGATCTGCTCGACGACCGGCTGCCGGGTCAGCACGCTGATGCCCATGTCGCCGTGGAGCAGGTCACCGACGAAGTGGAGGTAGCGCAGCGGCATCGGGTCGAGCAGGCCGTTGCGTTCGCGGAAGTCGTGCAGTTGCTCCGGGGTCGGGTTGGCGCCCTGGAAGTACGCGGACGCCGGGTCGATGTCGGCGAAGCGCATCACGACGAAGACGAACAGGACGATGCCGAGAAGCAGCGGAACGAGCAGCACGAGCCGCCTGGCGAGGATTCTGGCGATCACGGCCACGGGCGCGAACTCCCTTGCTGGGATTGCTTCCTACGCGGGGTGGGCCTTGAGGACGTTGATCCCCGGGTAGGGCTGGGCCCGTATCCCGGTGATCTTCCGCGCGTCCCACGCGGTCATCAGCTCGTTGTGGACGACGGGGTAGATGACGGCCTGCTCGGCGACGATGTCGAGGTAGTCCTGGATCATCGTCTTCTTCCTGGCCGGGTCGGGTTCCCGGGTGGCCCGGTCCATCTGCCGGAAGAGCTGTTTGGCGGTGGGGTCGTCGGCCCAGCGGGCGTAGCCCATCCACAGGTTGGACGGGCCGTAGTTGTAGTGCATGATCAGGTCGGCGTCGAGGCCGAACTGGTTCGGGTTCGAGGCGGCGGCCACCACTTGGTAGTCCTTCTTCTGGTCCAGCTTCGTGAAGACGGCCGTCGTCTCCTGCGGATCGAGGGTCGTCCGCACGCCGATCGCGTCCCACGACGCCTTGATGGTCGGCAGGCAGTCGACGATCCACGACACGTTCACGGCCGTGAGGTCGACGGCGAGGCCGCTGACCCCCGCCTCCTTCAGCAGCCGCCTGGCCTTCTCCGGGTCGTGGTCGTAGACGGTCCTCGCGCGGCGGTGGGTCGGGTTGCCCTCGTCGAGGAACGAACTCGCCGCCGTGCCGTGGCCCTTGAGCGCTACCTCGATCATCTTCTTCTTGTCGATCGCGTAGTGCAGCGCCTGCCGCACCGCCACGTCGTCGAACGGCTCGTGGGCCGTGTTGAACATCAGGAACAGGTTGTTCATCCCGGCCCCGCCCTCGACGGTGAGCCCGTCCTGCCGCAGGCGCTGGATGTTGGCGTACGGGATGTTGTCGGAGATCTGCGCGTCGGCGCTGCCCCCGGAGATCTTGGCGACGCGCGGCGCGGCGTCGACGATGGTCAGCCAGTTCATCTTCCTGAAGGCGGGCTTGCGGGGGCCGTTGTAGTCGTCGAACGCGGCGAAGGTGGTGTTCGTCTTCGGCTGGTGCGAGAGCTGCCGGTACGGTCCCGAGCCGACGGCCTTGCCCTTCATCGCCTCGTCCCACGCGCCGGGCCGCGAGAACACGTGCTTGGGCATGATCTTGGCGAGGGTCAGCCGGGCGATCCCCTCGGGGAAGGGGAACTTGAGAATCAGCTCCACCGAGGAGTCGCCGACCTTCCTGGCCTCCTTCAGCCAGCTCTCGAAGAACCCCTTGGCGAGCGTCTGGGTCCCCGGGTCGAGGATGCGGTCGAAGACGAAGACCACGTCGTCGGCGGTCACCGGCTGCCCGTCGTGCCACTTCGCGCCCTGGCGCAGGGTGAACCGCCAGGTGGTGCCCTTGAGCTGGGCGGCGTCCGGCACCTTGTCGGCCAGCGCCGCGTAGGGGGCGCGGGTGATGGGGTCGGTGTCGACGAGCCCTTCGTACAGGTGCTGGTTGGCGGCCATCGCGAACGCGGACGCCGTCTGGGTCGGGTCCCAGCTCCCGTCGTTGCCGTAACCGATGACGGCCGTCAGGGACGACGAGCCGCCCTCGCCGTCGCCGTCCGTGTCGTTGGTGGACTTCGGCCCCGACGAGCAGGCGGCCAGCGACGCGGAGACGGCGGCTGCCGCTCCCAGGGCGCCGGTGTGCTTGAGGAAGGAACGGCGGCCGGTCGCGGCGTGGTCGCTCATGGTGCCTCCATGACTTCGGTGACTCCGTGCGGGAACGGCCCGGCGCGGCGGCGCCGGGACCTTGGAGATCCAACGTCCTACGTCTTGGTAGCGACGCGACCATAAGAGGCCCCGGAAGGCCGGTCAAGAGCGCACGCACGACGCCGGAGCGCCGACCGGGAGCCCCCGCCCCGCGGACGCCCCGTGTCCATCGGTCGAACCCGGCGTTGTCCGGTTGACGCGGCGGCCCGCCCGGCCGCCCCGTCTCCCGCGCGGCAGGACGCACTACCCGACAGGAGCACCACCCGATGAAGCCAGCGATCGGTTCCTACGCGGTCGACATGAGCACCGGCCGGGTGGGACGCGTGATGGGGCACGAGGGCCCGTACGTGCAACTGCGCCCCTTCGGCGGCGGACGGGAGTGGGACTGCGTGCCCGACATGGTGCGGGAGGCGACCACGACGGAGCGGCTGCGCGCGGCCACGGCGTACGCGAACAGGAGGAGCCGCGGCGAGGTCCCCTGAGGGGCCCGGCGGCTCCCGCCGCGGGTCGGGGCCGCGCGCGCCGGCCCGCGCGCGGCGAAGGGCACAATGGGTGCATGACCCTGCTCCGTGAAGACGACGCCGCCGCCCGTGGGGGTGTGCGATGAGTCTCTTCCGCGACGACGGGATCGTCCTGCGGACCCAGAAACTCGGCGAGGCCGACCGCATCATCACCCTCCTCACGCGCGGCCACGGCCGGGTCCGCGCCGTGGCCCGCGGCGTACGCCGCACCAAGTCCAAGTTCGGGGCGCGGCTGGAGCCGTTCTCCCACGTCGACGTGCAGTTCTTCGCCCGCAACAGTGAACTGGTCGGGCGCGGCCTGCCGCTGTGCACGCAGAGCGAGACCATCGCCGCGTACGGCAGCGGCATCGTCACCGACTACGCCCGCTACACCGCCGGCACCGCCATGCTGGAGACGGCGGAGCGGTTCACCGACCACGAGGGCGAACCGGCCGTACAGCAGTACCTGCTGCTCGTCGGCGCCCTGCGGACCCTCTCCCGCGGCGAGCACGAGGCGCACCTCATCCTCGACGCGTTCCTGCTCCGCTCCCTCGCCGTCAACGGGTACGCGCCCACCTTCGGCGACTGCGCGAAGTGCGGAATGCCCGGTCCCAACCGGTTCTTCTCGGTCGGCGCGGGCGGCTCGGTCTGCGTCGACTGCCGGGTACCGGGCAGCGTCGTACCCTCACCGCAGGCCCTCACCCTGCTCGGCGCGCTGCTGACCGGCGACTGGGAGACGGCCGACGCGAGCGAGGCACGCTTCGTGCGGGAGGGCAGCGGCCTGGTGTCGGCCTACCTGCACTGGCACCTGGAGCGCGGACTGCGTTCCTTGCGCTACGTAGAGAAAAGCTAGCGAGAGCTAGAAGCTGCAACTGAGCTAGGGGAGAGGCCGGAACATGGCACGTCGCGGAATCCTCGGACGGTCCCGCCGTGAGTACAGCACGCCCGAACCGCACCCTTCGGGCGCGCGACCGCCGAAGATCCCGGGCGAACTGGTGCCGAAACACGTCGCCATCGTCATGGACGGCAACGGACGGTGGGCCAAGGAGCGCGGGCTGCCCCGCACGGAGGGCCACAAGGTCGGCGCCGAGCGCGTCCTCGACGTCCTCCAGGGCGCCGTCGAGATGGGGGTGGGCGCCATCTCGCTGTACGCGTTCTCGACGGAGAACTGGAAGCGGTCGCCCGACGAGGTCCGCTTCCTCATGAACTTCAACCGGGACTTCATCCGCAAGACCCGCGACCAGCTCGACGAGCTGGGCATCCGGGTGCGCTGGGTCGGGCGCATGCCCAAGCTGTGGAAGTCGGTCGCCAAGGAGCTGGAGATCTCCCAGGAGCAGACCAAGGACAACGACCGGCTGACCCTGTACTTCTGCATGAACTACGGCGGCCGGGCCGAGATCGCCGACGCCGCGCAGGCCATCGCCGAGGACGTGAGGGCCGGGCGCCTCGACCCGTCGAAGATCGGCGAGAAGACCTTCGCCAAGTACCTGTACTACCCGGACATGCCGGACGTCGACCTGTTCCTGCGGCCCAGCGGCGAGCAGCGCACCTCCAACTACCTTCTCTGGCAGAGCGCTTACGCCGAGATGGTCTTCCAGGACGTGCTGTGGCCGGACTTCGACCGGCGGGACCTGTGGCGCGCGTGCGTGGAGTACGCCTCCCGCGACCGCCGCTTCGGCGGTGCGACCCCGAACGAGGTGCTGCTGCGACTGGAGGCGGAGGGGTAGACGCGAGCTGCGCCCGCGCCCCGCCAGGGGCGCGGGGAACCGCGCGACCAGCCCCCACCGGGCGGCAGCCGGCGAGGAGACGCGGAACCGGTCAACCCGCGGAGCACTCCGCGCAGGTGCCGAAGATCTCCACCGTGTGCGCCACGTTCACATACCCGTGCTCGGAGGCGATGGCCTCCGCCCACTTCTCCACCGCGGGGCCCTCGACCTCGACGGCCTTGCCGCACATCCGGCAGACCAGGTGGTGATGGTGGTCGCCGGAGGAGCACCGCCGGTACACCGCCTCGCCCTCCGAGGTGCGCAGGACGTCGACCTCGCCGGCGTCGGCGAGGGACTGGAGGGTGCGGTAGACCGTGGTCAGGCCGACCGAGTCGCCCTTGTGCTTGAGGACGTCGTGCAGCTCCTGGGCGCTGCGGAACTCGTCCACCTCGTCGAGCGCCGCAGCCACGGCCGCGCGCTGGCGGGTCGACCTGCCTCGAACCGGGGCTGCCACGGGTTTCTCCTCACATCCCTGCCACGTACGTACGGCCGCCATTGTGCCAGGCGGCGCCAGGAGCGGGTCAGACTTCGGCGGGGGCCTGACCCGGGATCGAGCACTCCGCCGGGTCGACCGGGGCCGAGGCCGCCGCCGCCCGGGCCCGGCGCCTGGCCAGCGGGGTGGCCAGCAGCGTCAGGGCGATGAAGACGCCGATGGTCAGGAGCACGATCGTCGCTCCGGGCGGCACGTCCTGGTAGTACGAGGTGACGGTGCCGCCGAGCGTCACCACGACGCCGATGGCGACCGCGATGGCGAACGTGGCCTTGAAGCTGCGGGTCAGTTGCTGGGCCGCCGCCACCGGGACGACCATCAGCGCCGACACCAGGAGCAGGCCGACGACGCGCATCGCGACCGTCACCGTGACCGCCGCGGTGACCGCGATCAGCAGGTTGAGGGCGCGCACCGGCAGGCCCGTGACCCGCGCGAACTCCTCGTCCTGGCTGACCGCGAACAGTTGCCGGCGCAGCCCCACCGTCACCAGGACCACGAAGGCGGCGAGCAGGCAGATCGTGACGACGTCCTCCTGCGACACCGTGGTGAGCGAGCCGAAGAGGTACGAGGTGAGGTTGGCGGTCGAGCCGCCCGGGGCCAGGTTGATGAACATCACGCCCGCGGCCATGCCGCCGTAGAACAGCATGGCGAGCGCGATGTCGCCGCGGGTCTTGCCGTACCAGCGGATCAGCTCCATGAGGAGCGCGCCGAGGACGGAGACGAGCATCGCGGTCCACACCGGGGACATCGAGAAAAGGAAGCCGAGGCCGACACCGGTCATCGCCACGTGGCCGATGCCGTCGCCCATGAGGGCCTGGCGGCGCTGGACCAGGTAGATGCCGATGGCCGGGGCGGTGACGCCGATGAGGACGGCGGCGAGCAGAGCCCGCTGCATGAAGGCGTAGTCGAGGAAGTCCATGGTCGTCTTCTGCTCCTCAGCTCAACAGACCTGTGCGGAGCGGTTCGGCGTCCGCCGCGGCATGCGGGTGGACGTGGTCGTGGCCCGGCAGGGCGTGCTGCCCGACGGCCTTGGGGGGCGGCCCGTCGTGCAGGACGCAGCCGTCGCGCAGTACCACCGCGCGGTCGATCAGCGGCTCCAGCGGGCCGAGTTCGTGCAGGACGAGGAGGACGGAGGCGCCCTGCGCGACCTGCTCGCGCAGGGTCGCGGCGAGGATTTCCTGGCTGGCCAGGTCGACGCCCGCCATCGGCTCGTCCATGATCAGCAGCTCGGGTTCGGCGGCCAGGGCACGGGCGATGAGCACCCGCTGGTGCTGGCCGCCGGAGAGGGCGTTGACCGAGTCCTTGGCGCGGTCGGCGAGTCCGACCAGCTCCAGGGCGCGGCGCACCGCGTCCCGGTCGGCCGCCCGCAGGACGCCGAAGCGGGCCCGGGAGAGCCTTCCTGAGGAGACGACCTCGGCGACCGTCGCGGGCACGCCGCCCGCCGCGGTCGTGCGCTGCGGTACGTAGCCGACGCGCGCCCACTGCCTGAAGCGGCGGCGCGGGGCGCCGAACAGCTCGATCTCGCCGCCGGTGAGCGGCACTTGGCCGATGATGCTGCGCACGGCGGTCGACTTGCCCGAGCCGTTGGCACCGAGCAGGGCGACGACCTCGCCGCGGCCCACGGTCAGGTCGATGCCGCGCAGCACCGGGCGTGAGCCCAGCTCGGCCGACACCCTGCGCAGGGCGATGACGGGTTGCGTGGGGTCGCTCATCTCGGAGCCGCCCTTCAAGTCTCTTGTCTCGTACGTCACTTGGCGTCGAGTGCCTTCTTGAGCGCCGCCAGGTTCGACTTCATGACCTGGAGGTAGTCCGTGCCCCTGGACTTGTCGGTGATGCCCTCGATCGGGTCGAGCACGTCCGTGCGCAGCTTCGTGTCGTTCGCGAGGGTCCTGGCCGTCTTGTCGCTGACGAGGGTCTCGTAGAAGACGGTGGTGACGCCGTCGGCCTTCGCCATCGTCTGGAGGTCCTTGACGCGGGCGGCGCTGGGCTCGCTCTCCGGGTCGAGGCCGCTGATGGCCTCCTCGGTGAGGCCGTAGCGCTCGGCGAGGTAGCCGAAGGCGGCGTGCGTGGTGATGAAGACCTTGGAGCCGGTGTTCTTCAGGCCGTCCCGGAACTCGGCGTCGAGACCGTCCAGCTTCTTCACCAGGGCGGCGGTGTTCTTCTTGTAGTCCGCCGCGTGGTCCGGGTCGGCCTTCTCAAGGGCCTTGCCGACACCCCGGGCGACCTCGGCGTACTTCACCGGGTCGAGCCAGATGTGCGGGTCGGCGCCCTCGCTGTCGTGGTCGTGCCCGTGCTCGTCGCCGTGTTCGTGGTCGTCGCCGTGCCCGCCGACCTCGTCGCCGTGCTTCTCCAGACTGGTCAGGGACGCCGCGTCGATCTTCGTCCTCGTGCCGGACTGGTCGATGGCCTCGTCGACGGCGGGCTGGAGGCCCTTGAGGTAGAGGGCGACGTCGGACTCCTCGATCTGACCGCGCTGCTGGGCGCTGACCTCGAGATCGTGCGGCTCCTGGCCCGGCTCGGTGAGGTTGCGGACCTGGACGTGGGCGCCGCCGATCTGCTCCGCGAGGTACTGCATCGGGTAGAACGACGCGACGACGTCGAGCTTCCCGCCGTTCTTGCCGTCCGCCGCGTCCGACGAGGAGCAGGCGGACAGTCCGACGAGACCGAGCGCCGTGGCGGCGGTGACGGCGACGGTGGGTATGAGGCGGCGGGGGCGACGGGCCGGGCGTACGTTCATGACAGTCATTTTCAACAAAACTGGAAACGATTGTCAACAAGGCTTTCGTCACGGCCTTCGTCACGCTCGGTCCCGCTCTGTACCCGGAACCGATTTGGTCGCGGGGGTGGGCCCGCCGGTAACCTGAGGCATTCGCTCCCGGAGCGCGTATCCAGCGTGCTTCATCGTCGTCGTAATGAAGAGAGCACCGTGGCCGCCGACAAGATCGACACCATCGTCAGCCTCAGCAAGCGCCGTGGCTTCGTCTACCCCTGCAGCGAGATCTACGGTGGTCAGCGCGCTGCCTGGGACTACGGTCCGCTGGGTGTGGAGCTGAAGGAGAACCTCAAGCGCCAGTGGTGGCGCTACATGGTCACTTCGCGCGAGGACGTCGTCGGTATCGACTCCTCCGTGATCCTGGCCACGGAGGTCTGGCAGGCGTCGGGCCACGTCGCCACGTTCACCGACCCGCTGACCGAGTGCACCTCCTGCCACAAGCGCTACCGCGCGGACCACCTGGAGGAGGCGTACGAGGAGAAGAAGGGTCGCGCGCCCGAGAACGGCCTCGCCGACCTCACCTGCCCCAACTGCGGCAACAAGGGCACGTTCACCGAGCCCAAGCAGTTCTCCGGACTGCTCTCCACGCACCTCGGCCCGACCCAGGACAGCGGCTCCGTCGCCTACCTGCGTCCCGAGACCGCGCAGGGCATCTTCACCAACTTCAGCCAGGTCCAGACGACTTCGCGCCGCAAGCCGCCGTTCGGCATCGCCCAGATGGGCAAGAGCTTCCGCAACGAGATCACGCCCGGCAACTTCATCTTCCGCACCCGCGAGTTCGAGCAGATGGAGATGGAGTTCTTCGTCAAGCCGGGCGAGGACGAGAAGTGGCAGGAGTACTGGATGGAGCAGCGCTGGAACTGGTACACCGGCCTGGGCCTGCGCGAGGAGAACATGCGCTGGTTCGAGCACCCGAAGGAGAAGCTCTCTCACTACTCGAAGCGCACCGCCGACATCGAGTACCGCTTCCGCTTCGGGGGCAGTGAGTGGGGCGAGCTGGAGGGCGTCGCCAACCGCACGGACTACGACCTGTCCGCACACTCCAAGGCCTCCGGCCAGGACCTCTCCTACTTCGACCAGGAGAAGGGCGAGCGCTACACGCCGTACGTCATCGAGCCCGCGGCCGGTGTCGGCCGCACCATGCTCGCCTTCATGCTCGACTCCTACTTCGAGGACGAGGCGCCCAACGCCAAGGGCAAGATGGAGAAGCGCACGGTCATGCGCTTCGACCCGCGCATCGCCCCGGTGAAGGTCGCGGTGCTCCCGCTGTCCCGCAACCCCGAGCTGTCCCCGAAGGCCAAGGGGCTCGCCCAGGCGCTGCGCCAGCACTGGAACATCGACTTCGACGACGCCGGTGCCATCGGCCGACGCTACCGCCGCCAGGACGAGATCGGCACGCCGTTCTGCGTCACCGTCGACTTCGACACCCTGGAGGACAACGCGGTGACGGTGCGCGAGCGCGACACCATGAAGCAGGAGCGCGTCTCCCTCGACCAGATCGAGGGCTACCTGGCCGCCCGCCTGATCGGCTGCTGACGTAAGGGCCTGTCTTCGAACGCGAGAGCCCCGGTCCGCCGTTTCGTCGGCGGGCCGGGGCCTTTTGCTGCACACTGCCCTCGAAGCCGGGGAGGCGAGATGCCGCAGATGACGCGGAGCAAGGTGAGCCGCTGGGACCAGCACGGCCGCGGTCACGTCGTACGGGTCGAGAAGTCCGGGCTCCAGCGGCAGTTGACGTGCGAGACGTGCGGATGGCGGCGGTCGGCGCAGTTCCTGCCGTGGCTCAAGGCGCAGGAGCACCTGGAACGGGAACACCAGGCGACCGTCGATCCGGGCGGCGACTGACCCGGCGGGGGTTCGAAGACAAGCTCAGCGCGCCGCGAGGCCGCGCATCACCAGGTCCACGACCGCCTCGAACGCCTCCTGGCTGCCCGGCAGCGACCACTCGGCGGCGTACACCGGGTCGTGGAAGTGGGCGGTGGCCTGGAGGACGGCGCGGGCCGTCGCGGTCACGTCGGACGTCAGGAACTCGCCCCGCTCCACGCCCTCGCGCACGATCGCGGCGACCTGGCGCAGGAGCTCGGCGAGATGGGCGTCGACCACGTCGCTGCTCTCGCCCACCAGGACCGTGTACGTGGCGAACAGCTCGGGGTCGTCGCCCGCCTTGTGCTGCTTCGCCTCGAACAGGGCCGCCAGCCAGTGCCGCAGCTTGGCCCCGGGCTCCTCCCGGCCCGCGACGACCTCGGCGAGGACGCCGGTCGTGCGCTCCAGCCAGCGCTCGGTGACCGCCCCGCGCAGCTCCGCCTTGGTGCGGAAGTGCCGGTACACCGAGCCGTGGCTCACCCCGAGCGCGCGCGCCACGTCGACCACGGTGGCCTTGGCGGCGCCGTGCCGGCGCAGCACCTCCTCGGTCGCGGCGAGGATGCGCTCGGGGGTCAGGGTCTCGGTGGTCGGTGCCATGTCAGTGACCGTACCGGGCCGGTCTCAGTGCTCGCTGTCGAGGTGTGCCATCTGGGCCGCCGGGTAGCGCTCGCCGGCCGCGGCGCCGGCGGGGACGGCCTCCTCGATCGCGGCGAGGTCGGCGGGGTCGAGGGCGACGTCGAGGGCGCCGAGCGCCTCGGTCAGGCGGGCGCGGGTGCGGGCGCCGACGAGCGGCACGATGTCGTCGTGCCGGGCGCCCTGGGCCAGCACCCAGGCGATGGCGATTTGTGCGACGCTCACGCCCTTCTGCTCGGCGATCTTGCGAAGCCGCTCCACGAGGTCGAGGTTGTGGCGCAGGTTCTCGCCCTGGAAGCGGGGGCTCATGCCGCGGAAGTCGTTCGCGGCGAGCGTGCGGTCCTGGGTGAAGTGGCCGGAGATCAGGCCGCGCGACAGGACGCCGTACGCGGTGACGCCGATGCCCAGTTCGCGGGTGGTCGGCAGGATCGACTCCTCGATGCCGCGGGAGATGAGGGAGTACTCGATCTGGAGGTCGGAGATCGGGGCGGTCGCGGCGGCCCGGCGGATCGTCTCCGCGCCCACCTCGGACAGGCCGATGTGGCGGACGTGCCCTTGCTCGACCAGTTCGGCGATGGCGCCGACCGTCTCCTCGATCGGCACGTCGGGGTCGACGCGGGCGATCCGGTAGACGTCGATGTGGTCGACGCCGAGGCGCTGGAGGCTGTACGCCGCGAAGTTCCGCACGGCGGCGGGCCGGCCGTCGTAGCCGCTCCAGCCGCCGTCCGGGTCGCGGAGCGCGCCGAACTTGACGCTGGTCAGCGCCGCCTCGCGGGAGGCGGCCGGGGCCGTGCGCAGGGCTTCGCCGATCAGCATCTCGTTGTGGCCCATCCCGTAGAAGTCCCCGGTGTCGAGGAGCGTCACCCCGGCGTCGAGCGCGGCGTGGACGGTGGCGATCGACTCGGCGCGGTCGGCCTCGCCGTACAACGCGGACATCCCCATGCAGCCGAGGCCGAGCGCGGAGACGCGGGGGCCGGTCGTGCCGAGGGTACGGGTGGGGAGGGCGGTGCTCATGGGAACTCCTTGGGGGTCGGGGTGCTCCCACCTTCGCATGACGGATGACAGATTTCAATATCTGTCATCTGTTACCTGTCACCTGTTATCTGTCACCTGTTACCTGACCGCCCTGGGCAGTCGCAGGCTCAGTGCCACGGTCAGCGCGATCAACCCGAGCTGCACGAGCAGCGTCGTCACCAGGGCGTCCCGTATGCCGAGCGTGGGCGCCAGGGAGAGGAACAGCGTGCCGAGCGTGGCCACGCCGAGGGCGAGGGCCGCCTGCTGGATCGTCGTCATCACGCCGCCGCCGACCCCGGCCCGCGCCGCGGGCACCTCGGACAGGATGATCCGGAAGAGGATGGGGAGCTGGAGCGCCTGCCCGGCGCCGGCCAGCGCCGCGCCCGGCAGCATCTGGAGCACCCCGAGCCCCGGCCAGGTCCGCCAGGCCGCGAGCGCGATCAGCGCCACCCCCGCCGCCTGCACCAGGCCGCCCGCCGTGACGACGCGCGTGCCCCAGCGGGCCACCAGGCGCGGACCGGCGAGCGACACCGCGAAGAAGACCGCCGCCATCGGGGCGAGGGCCAGGCCCGCCGCGGTCGCGCTCAACCGCTCGCCCTGCTGCAACGCCACCGCGATCACGAACATGAACCCGCTGAACCCCACGGAGAACGGCAGCACGAGCGCGAGACCCCGGCGCAGGGGGACGAGCCGGAACAGGGACGGCGGGATCAGCGGCGTACCGCCCGCCCGGTCCACCCGGCGCTCCACCGCGTAGAAGGCGTACCCGAGGAACGGGAAGGCGGCCAGCGACAGCCACGTCCACAGCGGCCAGCCCGCCGCCCGGCCCTCGGTCAGCGGCGCGAGCAGCGCGATCAGGGCGAGGGCGAGCAGCACGGTACCGGGCGCGTCGACCGGTTCGGGGCGCGCCGAGCGGGTCTCGGGGACCGCGCGCGCCGCGAGAACGAGGGCCACGACGACCACCGGCACGTTGACCAGGAACACCGAGCGCCAGCCGGAGCCGAACAGGTCGGCCGAGACGAGTACGCCGCCCAGGACCTGCCCCGCCACCATCGACAGACCCGCCGTCGCCCCGTACATGCTCATCGCCTTCGCCCGGCGCTGCCCGGCCGTCGTCGCCTGGATCGTGGCGAGCACCTGCGGCAGCATCAGGGCCGCCGCCGCGCCCTGCGCGACCCGCGCCGCGACCAGCGTCCCGGCCGTCGGGGCGAGACCGCAGGCCAGCGAGGTGAGGCCGAAGGCCGCCATACCGGCGAGGAACAGCCGGCGGCGCCCGAGCTGATCGCCGAGCCGGCCGCCCAGGACGAGCAGCACGGCGTACGCGATGCCGTATCCGGCGACGACGAGTTCGAGGACCGGCTCGCTCGCCGCGAGGTCGCGGTCGATGGTGGGCAGGGCGACGTTGACGATGAAGAAGTCGATGAGCGGCAGGGCCGCGCCGAGCAGCACGGTGAACAGACCCGGAGAGCTGAGCGAGAAACCGGGCGCCGCGGCGGGCGCGACCGGCGGGGACTGCGTGTGGGTGGTCATGGCGTCGAGCCTGGCCCGCCCACCAGGCTGGTACCAGAGTCTTCTTATCCTGGTAGAAGCTCTACCCGGAAACAGGATGGCCGCCCGGGCGGCGCCGGTGCAGGCTGGGGGGATGACCACGATGCAGCAGGAGGCGCGGCCCACCGAGATCCGGCGGCACGAGCTGGCCGGGTTCCTGCGCAGCCGCCGCGAGCGCATCATGCCCGAGGACGTGGGCCTGCCGCGCGGGCGGCGCCGTCGCACCCCGGGCCTGCGCCGCGAGGAGGTCGCGCAGCTCTCCGCGGTCGGCGTCACCTGGTACACATGGCTGGAGCAGGGCCGCGACATCCAGGTCTCGGCGCAGGTCCTCGACGCGCTGGCCCGCGCCCTGCGCCTCGACGCGAGCGAGCGCGCCCACCTGTTCGCACTGGCCGGCGCGATCGACCCGACACCGGCCGCGAGCTGCGCCACGCTGACGCCCGAACTGCGGCAGATGCTCACGCAGTTGGAGCCGCTGCCCGCCTGTGTGCAGAACAGCCGCTACGACATCCTCGCCCACAACCGCACCTACGGGCTGCTCCTGTGCGACCTCGACGACATCCCGCCCGAGGACCGCAACTGCATGTTCCTCGCGTTCACCAACGAACGGTGGCGGTCCTCGATCGTCCACCTCGACGACGTGCTGCGCATCATGGCCGCCAAGTTCCGCGCGGGCATGGCCGACCATCTCGCCGAGCCCGCCTGGAAGACGGTCCTGAAGCGGCTCCTGGACGAGTCCGCCGAGTTCCGCGAGGTGTGGGAGCGGCACGAGGTGGTGCAGTCGCTGCCCAGCAAACTCAAGCACTTCGACAACGCCTACGTCGGCCCGCTCGCCGTCGTCCACACCGACCTGTGGCTGGGCCGGGGCGGCGGGGCGCGCCTGGTGACGTACACCCCGGCGGACGAGACGACCCGCGCGCGCCTCGACCGGCTCCAGGAGCTGGCGCTCGGGCGCGCCCGCGTCGGGAGCCCGGCCCCGTCATGACCCGGTGGACGCCCGCGCCGCCGCCGCGTCCTCTGGCTCCGCCAGCCGCTCCGCGGTCCGCCGCGCCGTCTCCCTGGCCCACCGGCCGCTGCTCAGCGCGCCCAGCAGGAGCACCGCGAGTCCGCACCCCGCGATGATCCACCAGCAGGGGCGGCCGGCGCCGACGAAGGCGTGCGCGTAACCGGAATCGGCGATGCCCGAGGCGAGGACGGCGCCGATGACGGCGACACCGAGGGTCTGGCCGATCTGGCGGCTGGTGGAGGCGACGGCCGCCGCGACACCGGCCTGGGCGCGCGGCATGCCGGAGACGGCGGTGTTGGTGATGGGCGCGTTGACGAAGCCGAAGCCGATGCCGAACAGGACGTAGCCGAGGAACAGCGTCCCGTCCGACGTCTCGGCGTCGAACGCGGCGAACAGGACGCCGCTCGCCGTCATCATGACGCCCGCGACGAGCAGCGGCAGCCGCGGTCCCCGCGCGCCGACGAGCCGTCCGGACAGCGGCGCGCAGACCAGCGTCATCGCCGCCATCGGCAGCATCCACAGACCCGCGTGCAGCGCGTCCAGGCCGCGTACGTTCTGGAGGTAGAGCGTCGACAGCAGCAGGAAGCCACCGAGCGCGGCGAACCCGCAGATCGCGATGAGGGTGGCACCGCTGAACGGCGCGGAGCGGAAGAACCGCAGGTCGATGAGGGGATCGGTGCGGCGCGGCTCGTACCGCAGGAGGCCGGCGAGCGCGGCGACCGCGACCGCCGCGCAGGCGATGATCCGCACCGACGTCCAGCCCGCCGACGGCGCCTCGATGATCGCGTAGGTCAGTGAGCCGAGCAGGGCGATGACCAGCAGCTGGCCGACCGGGTCGGGGCGGCGGGCCTTGGGGGCGCGGGACTCGGGGACGTAGCGGACGGTGAGCAGGAGCGCGGCGAGGCCGACGGGCAGGTTGACCCAGAAGATCGAGCGCCAGCCGACCGAGTCCACGAGCAGACCGCCCACCAGCGGGCCCGCGGCCATGGAGATGCCGACGACGCCGCCCCACACCCCGATGGCGCGGGCCCGCTCGCGCGGGTCGGTGAAGGTGTTGGTGATGATCGACATCGCGACGGGGTTGAGCATCGAGCCGCCGACGGCCTGCATCGTGCGGAACGCGACGAGGGTCTCCAGGTTCGGCGCGAGCGAGCAGGCCACCGAGGCGGCCGTGAACACGATGAGCCCGGCCTTGAACACCTTGCGCCGCCCGATCCGGTCGGCGGTCGAGCCGGCCAGCATCAGGAGCGCGGCGAGGACCAGGGTGTAGGCGTCGATCGTCCACTGCATGCCCGAGAGGCTGGCGCCGAAGTCCCTGGCCATCGAGGGCAGCGCCACGTTCAGGACGGTGTTGTCGAGGCTGACGATCAGCAGGCTCATGCAGCAGATCGCCAGGACGAGCAGGCGCCTGCGGTGCGTCAGGGACGAAGGTGCGTCGGACATGCTTTCGACGGTAACCGGAGAGGTGAGGGGACGGGCACGTGAGGTCATGGCCCCAGCGTCGTCGCCCGCCCAGGCCGGTACCAGAGTCTCCCTATCGTGTTACAGGCAGTACCTGGCACCAGGATGCGGGCACGGGCATGCTGGACGCATGACCGCTGGAACGCCGACCGTGCCGAGGGCCGAGGCGCGCCGCACCGAACTGGCCGCGTTCCTGCGCAGCCGCCGCGAGCGCATCACCCCGGACCAGGTCGGCCTGCCGGGCACCGCCCGCCGCCGCACCCCCGGGCTGCGCCGCGAGGAGGTCGCCCACCTCGCCTCCGTCGGCATCACCTGGTACACGTGGCTGGAACAGGGCCGCGCCATCAACGTCTCCGCCGGCGTCCTCGACGCCATCGCCCGGGCGCTGCTCATGGACCCCACCGAGCGGGCCCACGCCTTCGCCCTCGCCGGGACCGCCGATCCGCGCGCCGAGACCGTCCGCCCGGCCGTCACCCCGACCGTCCTGCGCCTGCTGAAGCGCCTGGAGCCCTATCCGGCCGCCCTCAAGAGCGCCCGCTACGACATCCTCGCCTGGAACCGCGCCTACGCCGACGTCTTCGGCGACCCCACCGAACTCGACCCGGAGCACCCCAACGCCCTGTGGCTGATGTTCATGAACGACCGCTGGCGCGTGCGGCTGCTCGACCGCGACGCGATGCTGCCCGAGATCATCGCCAAGTACCGCAAGGCGATGGCCGGGCACATCGGCGACGCCGCCTGGAAGGCGCCCGTCGACGCGCTCCTCGCGGCCTCGCCCGAGTTCCGCGAGCTGTGGGAGCGGCGCGAGGTCGCGCCGATGGTCTCGCACGTCAAGCGCTATCTGCACCCGGACCCGGAGATCGGCCTGCTGCGTCTGGAGCACCGCCACATGTGGCTGTCGCCGGAGACCGGCGCGTACCGCGTCGTCGCCTACGTGCCCGCGGACGACGAGACCGAGGAGCGCCTGGAGCGCCTGGGGAGCCTCGCCGCCGGGGTCTGACCCGTACGGACCCCCGTTCGGCGTACGCGACAATGGGGGCATGACCGCTTCGACCACGCCCCTCACCATCGGACCGCACACCGTCGTCCCGCCCGTGGTCCTCGCACCCATGGCGGGGATCACGAACGCGCCGTTCCGCACCCTGTGCCGCGAGTTCTCCGGCGGCAAGGGGCTCTTCGTCAGCGAGATGATCACGACGCGGGCGCTGGTCGAGCGCAACGAGAAGACCATGCAACTGATCCACTTCGACGCGAGCGAGAAGCCCCGCTCGATCCAGTTGTACGGGGTCGACCCGGCCACCGTCGGCAAGGCAGTCCGCATGATCGCGGAGGAGGACCTCGCCGACCACATCGACCTGAACTTCGGCTGCCCCGTCCCGAAGGTCACGCGCAAGGGCGGCGGCTCCGCGCTCCCCTACAAGCGCCCCCTGCTGCGGGCGATCCTGCGCGAGGCCGTGTCCGGGGCGGGGAACCTGCCGGTCACGATGAAGATGCGCAAGGGCATCGACGACGACCACATCACGTTCCTCGACGCCGGCCGGATCGCCGTCGAGGAAGGGGTGACGGCGATCGCCCTGCACGGGCGCACCGCCGCCCAGCACTACGGCGGCACGGCCGACTGGGACGCCATCGCCCGGCTCAAGGAGCACGTCCCCGAGATCCCCGTGCTCGGCAACGGCGACATCTGGTCGGCGGACGACGCGCTGCGCATGGTCCGCGAGACCGGCTGCGACGGCGTCGTCGTGGGCCGGGGCTGCCTCGGCCGGCCGTGGCTCTTCGCCGACCTGGTCGCGGCGTTCGAGGGCAGGCCCGAGCGGGCCCGTCCCACGCTGCGGGTCGTCGCCGACGCGATGGTGCGGCACGCGACGCTGCTCGGCGAGTGGATCGGCGACGAGGCGCGCGGCGTCATCGACTTCCGCAAGCACGTGGCCTGGTACCTGAAGGGCTTCGCGGTCGGCTCCGAGATGCGCAAGCGCCTCGCGATCACCTCCTCCCTCGCCGAACTGCGCGGCGGCCTCGACGAGTTGGACCTGGACCAGGAGTGGCCCGACGGCGCGGACGGGCCCCGTGGCCGCACGTCGGGCAACAACCGGGTGGTGCTGCCGGACGGCTGGCTGCGGGACCCCTACGACTGCGCGGGGCTCTCCGAGGACGCGGAACTCGACACGTCCGGCGGCTGAGGCACCGCCTCCGGCGCGTCCTCGTGCCGGGCGCCGCTCAGCAGGTCGAGCGTCAGCGCCGCCGTCCAGCCGAACCCGCGCGCCCCGTACCCCGCGCCCGTGTACGGATCGACGTACTCGGCGAAGTCCGTGGCCCCGGCCGTATCGAGCAGCGCCGCCCGCAGCCGCGCCGCCCGCGCGTGCTCCCCGTGCTGCCGCAGCCCGCGCTCCACGAGCCAGTTGGTGTTGAACCAGGCGGGGCCGCGCCAGTACCGGCGCGGGTCGAAGGCGGCTCCCCGCAGGTCGTGGCTGGGGACGAGCCGCACCGCGCCGCCGAGCCCGAAGTGCGGGCCGTGCGCGGTGCGCACCAGCGCCGCCGCCACCTCGCGCGGCAGCGTGGGCAGGATCAGCGGGATCAGCCCCGAGACGCCGAACTCGGGCACGAGGGCGCCGTCGCGCAGGTCACGGCAGAAGAACATGCCCGCCGCCGGATCGAACAGCCGCCGCACGAGGGCCGCCGTCAGCCGCTCGGCGCGGGTGTGCCACGCCGCCCCGGCCACCCCGGTCTCCGCGGCGATCTGCGCCAACGCGTGCTCGGACGCGGCCAGCAGGGCGTTGAAGGACGGGTCTTCGACGGCGAACTCGCCCGGCCCGTCGGCGTAGGCGCCGTCCCGGTAGTCGGCGGCGAGCCGCACGTACCGCCCGTAGTCGGTGTCCGTCGGCCGGTCGTCCGCCGCGCTGTGCGCCAGGTCGGCACGGCGGAACGTGCCCGGGGGAGCGGGCGTCACCCGGCTCAGCGGGGCGTCCCAGCAGGGGCTGTTGTCCATGCCCTGCTCCCAGGGGTGGACGACGGGGACGAGGCCCGCGCCGTGCAGGTCGCGGCGGCGCAGCAGGTAGTCGTGCCAGGCGGCGAGCTTGGGGAAGAGGCGCGGCAGGAAGCCGCGGGAGCGGGAGAGCTCCGGGTCCGCGCGGTGCACCAGCCAGGCGGCGAGCGCGTGCACGGGCGGCTGCACGATGCCCGACGTCTGCACGGTGGACGGCGCCCCGGCGGCGAGGCCGGCGGTGCTGGAGCGCCAGAAGTCGGGGCTCGGGAAGTACGCGGCCGGCTCGACGGCCGGGTTGAAGACGATGTGCGGGACGCGGCCGTCGCCCCACTGGGCGCTCAGCAGTGTCTCCAGTTCCTGTTGGGCGCGCGGCGGCGAGACGTGGCGCAGGCCGATGGCGATGAACGCGGAGTCCCACGACCACTGGTGCGGGTACAGGGTGCGCGAGGGGACGGTGGAGGCGCCCGTCCAGTTCGTGTCGAGGACGCGGACGGCGCGGTCCCGCAGGAGCTTGGCCCGCATGGCGGGGACGAAGGCCCGGGACCGCTCGGGGGTGTGCTCCACATGGTCTCCCGGGACTGCCGGTCGGGCGGCGGACGGCCTGCGGGAAGTATGACAGGCCTGTTTCGTCCGGCCACCCTGTCCGCATGGTGACATCGGACCGTCCGGGACCCGGCGCGCGCGGCGTGATTCTCGCCACCCCTGATAGCTCTGGCGCTCAGATGAGCGATTTATGAGTGGGTGCACTTCCTCAAGACGTGGCACTCAGTGCCACTGCTCGATCATTTACGACCTGAACGCACATGCGAGCGGAGGCTGCTCATGTGAGCGATACTGCGGGTCTACGGGGGTTGATGCTTCAGGAAGTGAACACATGTGGGTCACCGCTCCTACCCGTCGGTCACTTTCGATCTCCTGGCCGACGGGCGGTTACGTCCGCATGACGGCAAAGTGGACGTACCCAGGAGCCTTGGATCTGGGTATGTTCCTCGCCGTCAGGGCAGCCACCGAGCCTCGAGGAGTCGAGCCCGTGTCGGAAAACAAAGATCCTCAGGTAGCCGATCAAGGCGCGAAGTTCGTCTACGACTTCACCGAAGGGAACAAGGACCTCAAGGACCTTCTCGGTGGCAAGGGCGCCAACCTCGCCGAGATGACCAACCTGGGTCTTCCCGTCCCTCCCGGCTTCACCATCACCACCGAGGCGTGCAAGGTCTACCTCGACAGCGGCGAGGAGCCGGTGGCACTGCGTGACGAGGTCGGTGCGCACCTCGACGCCCTTGAGAAGAAGATGGGCAAGAAGCTCGGCCAGCCGGACAACCCTCTTCTGGTGTCGGTCCGTTCGGGCGCGAAGTTCTCCATGCCCGGCATGATGGACACCGTCCTCAACATCGGCCTCTCCGACAAGTCCGTGCAGGGCCTCGCCCAGCAGGCCGGCGACGAGCGGTTCGCCTGGGACTCCTACCGCCGCCTCATCCAGATGTTCGGCAAGACCGTGCTCGACGTCGACGGCGACCTCTTCGAGGACGCCCTGGAGAAGGCCAAGCAGGCCAAGAAGGTCACGGTCGACACCGACCTCGACGCGGCCGACCTGAAGAAGCTCGTCGCCCGCTTCAAGAAGATCGTCAAGACCGAGGCCGGGCGCGACTTCCCGCAGGACCCGCGCGAGCAGATGGACCTCGCCATCCACGCGGTCTTCGACTCCTGGAACACCGACCGGGCCAAGCTCTACCGCCGCCAGGAGCGCATCCCGCACGACCTCGGCACCGCCGTCAACGTCTGTTCCATGGTCTTCGGCAACCTCGGACCCGACTCGGGCACCGGTGTCGCCTTCACCCGCGACCCGGCCTCGGGCCACCAGGGCGTCTACGGCGACTACCTCCAGAACGCGCAGGGCGAGGACGTCGTCGCCGGTATCCGCAACACGGTGCCGCTCGCCGACCTGGAGCAGATCGACAAGACGTCGTACGACCAGCTCATGCAGATCATGGCGACCCTGGAGAACCACTACAAGGATCTCTGCGACATCGAGTTCACCATCGAACGCGGCCAGTTGTGGATGCTCCAGACCCGCGTCGGCAAGCGGACCGCGGGCGCCGCCTTCCGCATCGCGACCCAGCTCGTCGACCAGGGCCTGATCGACGAGGCCGAGGCCCTGCAACGCGTCACCGGCGCCCAGCTCGCCCAGTTGATGTTCCCGAAGTTCGACGAGGACGCGAAGGTCGAGCAGTTGGGCCGCGGCATCGCCGCGTCGCCGGGCGCCGCCGTCGGCAAGGCCGTCTTCGACACGTACACCGCGATCAAGTGGTCGCGCTCCGGCGAGAAGGTCATCCTGGTCCGCCGCGAGACCAACCCCGACGACCTCGACGGCATGATCGCCGCCGAGGGCATCCTGACCTCGCGCGGCGGCAAGACCTCGCACGCGGCCGTCGTCGCGCGCGGCATGGGCAAGACCTGTGTCTGCGGCGCCGAGGAGCTCGACGTCGACACCAAGCGGCGGCGGCTGACCGTCGGCGACGTGGTGGTCGAGGAGGGTGACACGATCTCCATCGACGGCTCCACCGGCAAGGTGTACCTCGGCGAGGTGCCCGTCGTGCCGTCCCCGGTGGTCGAGTACTTCGAGGGCCGCATGCACGCCGGCGCCGACGACGCCGACGAACTGGTCGGCGCCGTCCACCGGATCATGGCCTACGCGGACCGGGTACGCCGCCTGCGCGTACGGGCCAACGCCGACAACGCCGAGGACGCCCTGCGCGCCCGCCGGTTCGGCGCCCAGGGCATCGGCCTGTGCCGCACCGAGCACATGTTCCTCGGCGAGCGCCGCGAGATGGTCGAGAAGCTGATCCTCGCCGACACCGACGCCGAGCGCGAGGAGTCCCTCAAGCAGCTCCTGCCGCTCCAGAAGCAGGACTTCATCGAGCTGTTCGAGGCGATGGACGGCCTGCCGGTCACCGTCCGCCTGCTCGACCCGCCGCTGCACGAGTTCCTGCCCGACATCACCGAACTGTCGGTGCGCGTCGCACTCGCCGAGTCCCGCCAGGACAAGAACGAGAACGACCTGCGTCTCCTCCAGGCCGTGCACCGGCTGCACGAGCAGAACCCGATGCTCGGTCTGCGCGGCGTCCGCCTCGGCCTGGTCATCCCCGGCCTGTTCGCCATGCAGGTGCGCGCCATCGCCGAAGCCGCCGCCGCGCGCAAGAACGCCAAGGGCGACCCGCGTGCCGAGATCATGATTCCGCTGGTCGGCACCGTGCAGGAGCTGGAGATCGTCCGCGAGGAGGCAGACCGGGTCATCGCCGAGGTCCAGGAGCAGACCGGCGTCCGGCTGGGGCTCGCCATCGGCACCATGATCGAGCTGCCCCGCGCCGCCCTCACGGCGGGACAGATCGCCGAGGCCGCGCAGTTCTTCTCTTTCGGCACGAACGACCTGACGCAGACCGTCTGGGGCTTCAGCCGCGACGACGTCGAGGCCTCGTTCTTCACCGCGTACCTGGAGAAGGGCATCTTCGGGGTGTCGCCGTTCGAGACGATCGACAAGGACGGCGTGGGCTCCCTGGTGCGGAGCGCCGTCGAGGCGGGCCGGGCCACGCGCCCCGACCTGAAGCTCGGCGTCTGCGGTGAGCACGGCGGCGACCCGGAGTCGGTCCACTTCTTCCACGAGGTCGGCCTCGACTACGTCTCCTGCTCGCCGTTCCGTATCCCGGTCGCCCGTCTCGAAGCGGGCCGCGCCGCCTCCACGTCGGCGGGCAGCGACCACCGGTAGGCGCCTCGGACCCCGGAGCCGCCGTAGGTCCCCGACCCTCACCGATCCGCGGTGGCTCCGGTACGAAAGCGGGAGGGCGGCGCCCCTGTGCGGGGGGTGCCGCCCTCCCGGCGTGCTCCCGCCGAGGCGGGGTTGAGCGGAACCTGGCCGGTCACTTTACTGGCGGGCGAGCCATCCGGATCCGCGGTGGGACCAGCCCGCCGCCATGACCGACCGCGTCCAGGGAGCACAGCCATGAGCGGCTGGAACGTCAGCGACATCCCCGACCTGAGCGGCCGCACGGCCGTGGTCACCGGCGCCAACAGCGGCATCGGCTACGTCACCGCCCGCGAACTGGCCCGCGCGGGCGCCCACACCGTGCTCGCCTGCCGCAGCGCGGAACGGGGGGAGGCCGCCCTCGCCCGCCTCCGCTCCGAAGTGCCGCGCGCGCAGGCCGAGTTCGAGCCCCTGGACCTCGGCAGCCTCGACTCCGTACGCGCCTTCGCGGCCGGCCGCCAGGGTCGGCGCCTCGATCTGCTCGTCAACAACGCCGGGGTCATGGCGCTGCCGTTCGGGCACACGGCCGACGGGTTCGAGACGCAGTTCGGCGTCAACCACCTCGGCCACTTCGCGCTGACCGGACTGCTGCTGCCCGGTCTGCTCGCCGCGCCCGCCGCCCGCGTCGTCTCCGTCGCCAGCGGACTGCACGCCCTCGCCAACATCGACATCGGCGACCTCAACAGCGAGAAGCGGTACCGGCGTTGGGTGGCGTACGGCCGCTCCAAGACCGCCAACCTGCTGTTCGTGCACGAACTGGCGCGGCGCGCCGCCACCGTCGGCGCCCCCCTCGTGGCCGTCGCCGCGCACCCCGGGTACGCGGCCACGTCGTTGCAGACGCGCGGCGTCCGGATGGAGGGGCGCAAGGGCGCCGAGCGCTTCGTCGAGGTGGGCAACCGGGTCTTCGCGCAGTCCGCCGAGGCGGGGGCGCTGCCCACGCTGTACGCGGCGACCGCCCCGGAGGTGCGCCCCGACGACTTCTACGGGCCGCGGGTGCTCATGTGGCGCGGGGCGCCCGCCCGGTCCTGGCGCGCGTCGTGGGCCCGCAACGACGTGGCGGGGGAGCGGCTGTGGGTGGCGTCGGAGCAGTTGACCGGCGTGGAGTACGGCGGCCTCAAGGGCTGAGCCCCCTTCCGCGGGAGGTGAGGCGGCGGGGGCCTTCCCGGCTCAGGCCGACGCCCCGCCGTCGACGACCAGGTCCGCGCCGACCACCGAGGCCGCGTCGGCGGAGGCCAGGTACAGCACGGCCGCGGCGGCCTCCTCGGTCGTCGAGACACGGCCCAGCGGCGATTCGTCCTTCATGCGCACGGCCCGCTCGGCCGGGCTCTCGCCGGGCCGCAGCGACATGGTGGTGGCGACGGGGCCCGGGCTGACCGCGTTGATCCGTACGCCCTCGGCGATGTGGTCGAGGGCGGCGCCGCGGGTCAGCGCGGAGACGGCCGCCTTCGAGACGGCGTAACCGGTCAGGCCCGCGAGGGACTTGTGGGGGCCGAGGTTCGAGGAGACGTTGACGACGGCGCCGCCGTCGGCCTGGCCGCGCATCTGCGCGATCTCCGCCCGGAGGCAGTGCAGGACGCCCGTGACGTTGGTGTCGAGCAGCGCGTGCCAGTCGTCCGGGGAGAGATCGCCGACGGGCGTGCCCGCGCCGCGCAGGATGCCGGCCGCGTTGACGGCGACGTCGAGCGAGCCGAACCGGTCGACCGCCGCCCGCACGGCGGCCTCGGCGTCCTCGGCGCGGGACACGTCGGCCACGTGGGCGAGCGCGGTGCCGCCCGCCGCCGCGACGAGCGCGACGGTCTCCTCCAGGGTGGCGGCCGTGCGCCCGGCGGCGACCACCCGCGCGCCCTCGGCGGCGAGAGCGAGCGCGACGGCCCGGCCCAGGCCGGAGCCGGCGCCGGTGACGAGGGCCGTCTGGCCGGTGAAGCGTTGACGTACGGGGGAGGGGGACGGGGCGGGGACGGGGGCGGGGGAGGGCATGGAGGCTCCTTGTTCGCGCGGCTTTTTTGAACGAACGGTTCAATATCTGGGCATGCCGAAGTGTCTGGGCGTGCGTGCCGAGACCCCGGCCCGGGGTGGTCGGTCAGTCCAGCAGGGTCAGCGCCTGTTCCGCCGCGTCCCGGACGCGCGCGGTGTCCCGCGAGGCCTTGCCGACCACGCGGATGCCCTGCATGAGGACGAGCAGGAGGCGGGCGAGGGCGCGCGGGTCGCGGTCGGCCGGCAGCTCGCCCTGGGCGCGGGCCCGCAGGAGCGCGCTGTGCAGGACGGTCTCGATCTGCTCCCAGCTCCGCTCCACCCGGCGGGCGGCCTGCGCGTCGTGCGGGCCCAACTCCGTCGCGGTGTTCGTGACGAGGCAGCCGAGCAGGCGCCGGTCGTCCGCGGACGCCTCGGCGGCGAACCGGCGGACCAGCGCGCGCACGGCGGGCAGCGCGGGCCCGCCGGCCGACAGCTCGGCGAGGACCTGGAGGTCGGCGGAGTCGGTGTAGCGGTCGAGCGCCTTGAGGTACAGCTCGTGCTTGTTGCCGAACGTCGCGTAGATGCTGGCGCGCCCGATGCCGAGGTGGTCCACGAGGTCCGCCATCGAGGTCGCCTCGTAACCGCGCCGGTGGAACAGCTCCAGGGCTGCTTGCAGCGCGGTGTCCGGATCGAATTCCTTGGTCCTGGCCACGCGGTGAATCTACGTCGTTCCAGAACGCTCGGTCAATATCGTTCCTAGGCGGCCCGCACCTCGTGGACCCCGATCGTGACCGTCTCGTCGTCGAGGCAGCGCCCTGTCTCCAGGTCGAAACGCTGCTTCAGCAGGGGGGACGCCACGAACGGGCGGCCCTGCGCCGAACCGAGCAGCCCGCGTGAGAGCACCGCCGCCCCGGTGAACGGGTCCGTGTTGTCCACCGCGTACAAGCGGCCCGCGCGGTCGAGGAAGACCGCCGCCTGCCGGCCGTCCGGGAGCAGGGCCCCCACCCCGCGCCCCGGGGTCAGGCGCTCCAGGCCGCAGACCGTGAACCAGTCGCCGTCCACGGCGAGTTGGACCAGGAGGGAAGCCTTCTCGGGGGCGATCGTCGTCATAGTCATCGGACAGCCAGTCCTTCCAGGGGGATCAGCGGGAGTTCGGGCTTGATCTGGTCGCGCTCGGGGACGAAGCGGACCGTCGGGTCGGGGGTGTCGGGGGCGTTGACGAAGGAGACGAAGCGGGCCAGGCGCTCCGGGTCCTCGATGGTCTCGGACCACTCGTCGCGGTAGTGCGCGACGTGCGCCGCCATCAGGGCCTCCAGCTCGTCGCAGAGGCCGAGCGAGTCGCGCACGACGACGTCCCGCACGTGGTCGAGGCCGCCGTCGATCCGGTCGATCCAGGCCGCCGTGCGCTCCAGCCGGTCGGCGGTGCGGATGTAGAACATCAGGAACCGGTCGATCAGCCGGATCAGCTCGGCGTCGCTCAAGTCCTGTGCCAGCAGGTCGGCGTGACGGGGCGTCATGCCGCCGTTGCCGCCCACGTACAGGTTCCAGCCGTTGGCGGTGGCGATGACGCCGAAGTCCTTCGACTGGGCCTCGGCGCACTCGCGGGCGCACCCGGAGACCGCCGACTTCAGCTTGTGGGGTGCCCGCAGACCGCGGTAGCGCAGCTCCAGATCGATCGCCATGCGCACCGAGTCCTGCACGCCGTAGCGGCACCACGTCTGCCCTACGCACGACTTCACGGTGCGCAGCGACTTGCCGTACGCGTGCCCGGACTCGAAGCCTGCGTCCACCAGACGCGCCCAGATCAGGGGCAGTTGGTCGACGCGCGCCCCGAAGAGGTCGATGCGCTGACCACCCGTGATCTTCGTGTACAGGTTGAAGTCCCGGGCGACCTCGCCGATCACGATGAGCTTCTCCGGGGTGATCTCGCCGCCCGGGATACGCGGCACGACCGAGTACGAGCCGTTCTTCTGGAGGTTGGCGAGGAAGTGGTCGTTGGTGTCCTGGAGCGCCGACTGCTCGCCCTCCAGGACGTAGCCGTCCGCTCCGATCGTCGGGGCCAGCGAGGCGATGATGGAGCCGACGGTCGGCTTGCAGACCTCGCAGCCCTCACCGCCGCGCGCCTCCTCGCGCCCGTGCTCGTCGAGCAGCCGCGCGTACGTCGTGATCCGCTTGACGCGCACGATCTCGTACAGCTCCTGGCGGGTGAGCCCGAAGCAGCCGCACAGCCCCTCGTCACCGGACTTCGGCAGGAGCTGACCGATGAGCTTGACGCAACTGCCGCAGCCCGTACCGGCCTTGGTGCACTTCTTCACCTCGGGCAGCGAGGTGTGCTCGCAGATCTCGCCCTTGGTGACGTTGTGGCACGAGCAGATGACGGCGTCGGCGGGCAGCGCCTCCGGGCCGAGCTGCGCCGGGGCGCCCGCGCCCGCGGGCAGCACCAGTTGCTCCGGGGCGAGCGGCGGCACGGTGCCGGTCAGCGCGCGCAGCGTCCCGTACGCCTCGGCGTCGCCGACGAGGATGCCGCCGAGCAGCTCGCCCTCACTGCCGATGACCAGCTTCTTGTATGTGCCCGAACGCGAGTCGGAGTAGACGACGTCGAGGCAGCCCTCGGCCGTGCCGTGGGCGTCGCCGAAGGAGGCCACGTCGACGCCGAGCAGCTTCAGCTTGGTGGAGAGGTCGGCGCCGTCGAACCCGGCGGACTCCTCCTCGGCGATGGCGGCGGCGGCCGTGACAGCCATCTCGTAGCCGGGCGCCACCAGGCCGTACACCCGGCCGTCGGCGGCCAGCGCGCACTCACCGATCGCGAAGACCGCCGGGTCGCTGGTGCGGCAGTGCTCGTCGACGGCGACACCGCCGCGCTCGCCCACCGTCAGGCCCATGTCGCGGGCGAGCTGGTCGCGCGGCCTGACACCCGCCGAGAAGACGACGAGGTCGGTCGCGAGCTCCGAGCCGTCCGACAGCTTCATGCCCGACACCGCGTCGCCGCGCTCCGGATCGGCCACGATCTCCTGCGTGCCGACCCCGGTGTGGACGGACAGGCCCATGTCGGTGATGGTTCGCAGCAGCGCCGCGCCGCCGCCCTCGTCGACCTGGACGGGCATCAGGCGGGGCGCGAACTCCACGATGTGGGTCGTCAGGCCGAGACCCTGGAGCGCGCCCGCCGCCTCCAGGCCGAGCAGGCCGCCGCCGACGACGGCGCCGACGGTCGCGTGGTTCTTCGCGTACTCCTCGATCGCGTACAGGTCCTCGATCGTGCGGTACACGAAGCAGCCCGTCGCGTCCTTGCCGGGGACCGGCGGCACGAACGGGTACGAGCCCGTGGCCAGCACCAGCGCGTCGTAGCCGACCGTGAGGCCCGAGCGGGCGGTCACGGTGCGGGCGGCGCGGTCGACGGTCACGGCCGGGTCGCCGAGGTGCAGCTCGATGCCGTGCTTCTCGATGAACTCCGGGTCCGTCATGGACAGCTCCTCGGGTGTCGTGCCCGAGAAGTACGAGGTGAGGTGGACGCGGTCGTAGGCGGGCCGGGGCTCCTCGCACAGGACGACCACACGGTGCGTCTGCGTGAGGCCGCGCTCGGCCGCCGCTTCGAGGAAGCGCTGGCCGACCATGCCGTGGCCGACGAGGACGAGAGTGGGGGCTGAGGTCGCCATGTCAGTGGCCTCCGTCGTTGGTGAGCAGGTGGAGCAGCGGCGCGCCGTCGTCGGCGGGCAGCGCTTCGTCGGACTCCCAGGCGTGCGCCAGCGCGCCGACACCGCCGAGGGCGCCGACCAGCACCCCGCCGACCAGCCGGTCGCCGCGCACGACGACCCTGCGGTAGGTGCCGCGTGTCGCGTCCGCGAGCTGGACGACGTCGTCCCCGGGCAGCGGTTCCGTCTCGCCGAACGCGGCGAGGTCGAGCGGGTCCGCCGTGTGCGGCAGCGTGAGCCGGGTCAGGACGCGGGTTCCGGTGTACTTCCGCGTGGGGCCCGTGGTCCCCTCCGCGGTGAGCAGGTCGGCCAGGGCGTCGGCCTGGTCCATGGCCGGGGTGGCGAGACCGTAGACCGTGCCGTCGTGCTGGGCGCAGTCGCCGATCGCGTGGATGTGCGGGTCGCTGGTGCGCAGCTCGTCGTCGACGACGATGCCCTTGCGCACGTCCAGGCCGGCCGCGCCCGCGAGGCCCGTCCTGGGCCGTGCGCCGCAGGCGAGGACCGTGACATCGGTGCCGAGCACGTATCCGTCGTGCAGTTCCACGCGGCGTACGCGCCCGTCGACGACGCCGACGGCCCGCACCCGGCACTCGGTGTGGATCTCGACGCCGAGCGAGGTGAGGTGCCGGTGCACCAGCGCGGAGGAGCCGGGGTCGAGCTGACGCTCCATCAGCCGCTCGGCCTGCTGCACGAGCACCACCTGGGCGCCGCGCCGGGCGAGCGCGCGGGCCGCCGAGACGCCCAGGAGGCCGCCTCCCACGACGACCGCGCGGGTGCCGCCCTCCTCCCGCACGGCCCGGGACAGCGCCAGGCAGTCGTCCATCGTGCGGAACGCGTGGACGCCGCCGGGCAGTTCGGTCGCCCCGGGCTCGAACAGGCCGCGCAGCGGCGGCAGCACCGGGTTCGACCCGGTGGCCAGGACCAGTGTGTCGTACGCCACCTCGGCCCCGTCCTCGCACTGCACCACGCGCCGGGCGCGGTCGAGGCGGACGGCCCGGGTGCGCAGCCGTGTCCCCGGGGTGGCGGGCAGTTCGATGACATCGGGGCCGTAGCTGCCGGCCAGGACCTCGGCGAGCAGCACCCGGTTGTACGGGGCATGCGGCTCCTCCCCGATCAGCACCGCCCGCTCGCCCAGGCGGCGGGCGAGGTGGGTGCCGGCCAGGCCGGTTCCGATGACGACGACACGATTCATGTCTCGTAGCCTGCGGGGCGGGTGTTTCTCGGTGGCGTCCCGTCGGTTTCCCGGGGGGAACGGTGGGCTCAGCGAGGGGCGGGGGCCGCTGTGAGGGCGCGCGGCCCGCGGCAAGCTCAGGGGAGCCTCAACCTTTCCGGCATCCGTGGACGGCACACGTATCCCGTCCATAGGGTCGTGTACATGCCTGACATCTCCCTGACCTCCGTCGTCGTGCTGTGCCTGGCCGCGCTCGCGGCCGGTTGGGTCGACGCGGTGGTGGGCGGCGGCGGCCTCCTCCTGCTGCCCGCGCTGCTGCTCGGCCTGCCGAACACCGCCCCGGCCGGGTACGCGCTCGGCACCAACAAGGCCGTCGCCCTCGTCGGCACCACCGGCGCCGCCGTCACCTACGCCCGCAAGGCACCCGTCGACGTGCGGCTGGCCGTCCGCATCGGCGTCGCCGCCCTCGCGGGCTCGACGGGCGGGGCGCTGCTCGCCGCGGGCCTGAGCACGGAGGTCCTCAAACCGATCGTGATGGTGGTGCTCGTCGCCGTCGGCGCCTTCGTGATCTTCCGGCCCTCCTTCGGCACGGCCCCGGCGGCGGAGCCCGTCGCACCGCGCCGGGTCCTCGCCGCGATCGGCTTCGCGGGCCTCGGCATCGGCTTCTACGACGGTCTCATCGGCCCCGGCACGGGCACGTTCCTGGTCCTCGCCCTCACCGCCCTCCTCCACCTCGACCTCGTCACGGCCTCCGCCACCGCGAAGATCGTCAACTGCTGCACCAACGCGGGCGCCCTCGCGATGTTCTCCCTCAAGGGCACCGTCTACTGGCAGCTCGCCGCACTCATGGCCGTCTTCAACCTGGCGGGCGGGATGGTGGGCGCGCGTACCGCCTTGAAGCGGGGAGCGGGGTTCGTGCGGATCGTCCTGCTCACCGTGGTCTGCGCGCTCGTCCTGAAGATGGCCTATGAGCAGTGGGTGGCCTGAGCGCCGCTCGTCGCGGCCGGGCCCCGCCAGGGCGCCTCAGCGGGCGCCCGTCAGGTGTGCGAACACCACCACGTTGCCCTGGTACCCGGTCCGCCGCGAGTACGGCCCCCCGCACGTGATCACCCGCAGCTCCGCCCGCGGCGCCGCCCCGTACACCCGCTCGTCCGGGAAGCCCTTCGCCGGGTACACCCGCACGGCGTCGACCGTGAACACCGCCACCGAACCGTCCCGCCGGTCGATCTCGACGGTCCGGCCCCGCCGCAGGGACCCCAGGTCGTAGAAGACGGCCGGGCCGACCGCGTTGTCCACGTGGCCCGCGACCACCGCCGTGCCCCGCTCACCCGGCCTGGTCCCGTCCTCGTACCAGCCGGCCAGGTTCTTCCGCTCCGGCGGCGGCACGTCCAGGCTGCCGTTCCGTGCCAGACCGAGCCCCGTCAGGGGCGCGTCCACCCGCAGTGACGGGATGCGGATGCGGTCCGGCGGCGCAGGGGCCATCGGCGCCGCCTCCGCTGCGCCGCGGCCCGTGCCCGGACGGGCCTGGGCGGCGGACGGCTGCGGCGGCGGGCGCCCCTCGGAGCCGCTGGCCAGCAGCCAGGCACCCAGGCCCAGGGCGAGCAGCGTGAACGCCCCTACGGCCAGATTGGCGGGCGCGGTCGTGGCGGTGCTCCGCACGCCGGTCAGAGCCCGCCGCCCCGCGCCCTGCGGTGCAACAGCCACGTCCCGCACGCCGCGGCGGCAGCCAGCGCCGCCACCCCCGCCGCGATCTGTACGGGGTCCGGGCCGAGCGCGCCCCCGAGCCCCGACCGCACGAGGCCCCGCGGCATCCGCGGACCCGTCGCGCCCGCCTGCGCGAACGACACGATCAGATCGCCCGTCACCCGGGCGCCGCCGGAACAGCGGGCGACGATCTCGTACGTCCCCGGCTGCGCCGACACCGGCACCGCGAACCGGCCCCCGGCCCGCGCGGAGTCCTGGACCGGCGCCAGCGTGAAGGGACCGGGACCGACCGCCCCCGCGTCGACGGAAGCGGTGCCCCGGGCGCCGCAGGCGGTGGTGGTCAGGGTGACCGTGGCGCCCGGGGCCGCCGTCGCCGGGTACACCTCGAGGCCGCCCTGTGCCGCGAGGGCGGGCACCGCCGCGAAGCCGGTGGCTGCCACGGTGAACGCGGCGGCGGTCAGGGATCGGCCTGTGCGCATCGTGCTCGCTCCTTCGCGGACGCCGGGTGCGTCCTGCAAGCACGAGATAAGTCCCTCCCGCATCGGCACGCCTGCCGATACGACGGTTCCTGACGCTCCGTCGACAACATTCGTGCAGGTCAGAATAGGTTGCGGGGAGATGGTCGCGGGGGGCCGCCGGGCGGGTGAACGCCGGCTACCCCGCGGTCGCGCGGGCCAGTCGCACCGCGCACACCTTGAACTCCGGCATCCGTGACGTCGGATCGAGGGCCGGGTTGGTCAAGGTGTTGGCGCGGCCCCGGCCGGGCCAGTGGAACGGCATGAACACCGTGTCCGGGCGGATCGTGGCGGTGATCCGGGCCGGTGCCTCGGCCGCACCGCGCCGCGAGGTGACCGTGACGGCGTCGCCCTCCGCGATGCCCAGCCGTGCGGCCAGGCGCGGGTGCAGCTCCACGAACGGGCCCGGGGCCGCCTTGTTCAGCTCGGCGACGCGGCGGGTCTGCGCCCCCGACTGGTACTGCGCCACGACTCGGCCCGTCGTCAGGTACAGCGGGTACTCCGTGTCGGGCTCCTCGGCCGCGGGCCGGTGCGCCACCGGGACGAAGCGGGCCCTGCCGTCCTGCGTCTCGAACCGGTCGAGGAAGAGGCGGGGCGTGCCCGGGTGGTCGGTGCCGGGGCAGGGCCAGTGCAGGGCCTCGTCCCGGGCGAGACGGGGGTAGGAGATGCCCGCGTAGTCGGCGGGGCCACCGGCCGAGGCGCGGCGGAGCTCGTCGAAGACCTCCTCCGGGTCGGTGGGGAAGCCCTTCTCCAGCTCGGGCGCGAGACGCGTCGTCAGGTCGCGCAGCACGTCGAGGTCGGAGCGGACCCCCGGCGGCGGGGCGAGCGCCCGGCGGCGCAGCAGGACGCGGCCTTCGAGGCTCGTCGTCGTCCCCGTCTCCTCCGCCCACTGCATCACCGGCAGCACCACGTCGGCGAGTTCGGCCGTCTCGGACAGGACGACGTCCGCCACCGCCAGGAAGTCGAGCGAGCGCAGCCGCTCCTCCACGTGCGCGGCGCGGGGCGCCGACACCACCGGGTTCGACCCCATGAGCAGCAGGGAGCGGATGTCCCCGCCGAGCGCGTCCAGGAGTTCGTAGGCCGAGCGTCCCGGGCCGGGGAGCGAGTCCGGGTCCACCCCCCAGACCCCGGCGACGTGGGCGCGGGCCGCCGGGTCCGTCAGCTTGCGGTAGCCGGGGAGCTGGTCCGCCTTCTGGCCGTGTTCACGGCCACCCTGTCCGTTGCCCTGGCCGGTCAGGCAGCCGTAGCCGGACAGGGGCCGCCCGGGGCGGCCGGTGGCCAGGGCCAGGTTGATCCAGGCGCCCACCGTGTCCGTGCCCTTGGACTGCTGCTCGGGTCCGCGGGCCGTGAGCACCATGGCGTGCTCGGGCTCGGTGAACAGCCGCACCGCCTCCCGGAGCTGGGGCAGCGGCACGCCCGTGACCCGCTCCACGTACTCCGGCCAGTGCGCCATCACCGCGGCCCGCGCGGTCTCCCACCCCCGGGTGCGGTCGCGTACGTACTCCTCGTCGACCCGGCCCTCCGCGACCACCAGGTGCAGCATGCCGAGCGCGAGGGCCAGGTCGGTGCCGGGGCGCGGCGCCAGGTGCAGGTCGGCCTGGTCGGCGGTGCGGGTGCGCCGGGGGTCGATGACGATCAGCTTGCCGCCGCGCTCCTTCAGCTCCGTCAGGTAGCGCAGCGCGGGCGGCATCGTCTCGGCCAGGTTCGAGCCGACCAGGATGACGCAGCCCGTGCGCGGGATGTCCTCCAGGGGGAAGGGCAGGCCCCGGTCGAGGCCGAACGCCTTCTGGCCCGCTGCCGCCGCCGACGACATGCAGAACCGCCCGTTGTAGTCGATCTGCGACGTGCGCAGCACCGTGCGGGCGAACTTGCCCAGCGCGTACGCCTTCTCGTTGGTGAGTCCGCCGCCGCCGAAGATCGCGCAGGCGTCCGCGCCGTGGTCGTCGCGGGTGCGGGCCAGGCCCCCGGCGATCGCGTCCAGGGCCGCCTCCCAGGTGGCCGGCTCCAGGTCACCGGCGGCCGACCGGATCAGCGGGGTGGTCAGCCGGGCCCCCGAGGAGAGGACAGCCGCCGCGCTCTGCCCCTTGCCGCACAACGCCCCCCGGTTGACGGGGAACTCCGCCCGGCCCGTGACCGCCACGCCCTCGGCCGACGCGTCCGGCGTGAGCGTCATCCCGCACTGGAGGGCGCAGTACGGGCAGTGCGTGGGCGTGGGCGCCGAAGACACCGAGGGCAGGGAGTGTGCGTGCATGACCGCAAGGGTGCGCGGCTTCTGTTACGCGGCGCGGACGGGCGTGGTTACGCGGGCGGTACGCACATCTCGCAGTGCCCGGGCGGCGGCTGTGAGGTCAGCGGGGCCCTTCCAGCGCCCGGCGCACGCCGTCCTCGCGCGCGCCCAGGAAACGCGGGTCTGGCCGGACCAGCGCGTCGAGCGCCGCCTTGCCCGCCGCCAGCACCTCCCGGGCCCCGCCCGCGTACCAGGTCACGTCGTGCCGCTCGGCCACCCCGACCCCGTACGACGACACGCCGGCCGCCTCGCACAGGGCCACCGCCCGCCGGATGTGGAAGCCCTGGCTGATCAGGACCGCCCGGTCCACCCCGAAGATCTTCCGGGCGCGCACGCACGAGTCCCAGGTGTCGAACCCGGCATAGTCGCTCACCACGGCACGGCCCGGTACGCCGTGCCGGGTCAGGTAGGTGCGCATGGCGTCCGGCTCGTCGTAGTCGGTGCGGCTGTTGTCCCCGGTGACCAGCACCGCGCGGACCCGCCCCGCGCGGTACAGACCGGCCGCCGCGTCGAGGCGGTGCGCCAGGTACGGGGAGGGCTCCCCCTGCCACAGCCCCGCCCCGAACACCACCGCCACGTCGGTGCGCGGCACGTCGGCCACCGGACGCAGCCGGTCCCCGGTCGACACGAACAGCCACGTCGCGGGCAGCAGCGCCAGCACACAGGCCGCCATGACCCCCTGCACCGCGCGCCGGCGGCCCCGGCGGGTACGCGGAAGCCGAAGCGGGCGCGGACGGGACAGGCGCATGAGGACCCCCGGCGGACGACAGACGGTGAGGCGGCGTGCTCACGCAGGGAAAGGACGCCGGAACCGGGCGGACGGTTCGACGCACACCACCCCCACCCGCCCCCTCACTCACGCCGGGACCGCCTCGTGAAGCGTCCGCAACGAGTCGTCATCCCGGCGCAACGGGTCGGCAATCCCCGCCCGGCAGGATCGCTCCATGACGGACGAGTCGGCACACCTCGACGACACGGCAAGCACGGCGGGACTCTTCACCATGATCAGCGAACAGCTCGGCAGCCGGCTCGGCCACGTGGCCAGGCCCGTCCTCCGGACAGGACCGGCGCTCGTCCTCGTGGCGCACGGCAGCCGCGACCCGCGCGCCCTGGCCACCGTCGGCGAACTCGTCGAGCGGATCCGGGAACAGCGCCCGGGACTGACCGTCCGGCTCGCGCACATCGAGCTGAACGAACCGCTCCTGTCCGACGTCCTGGCCGCGCTGGAGCAGGGCGGCCGGGCCGTCCTCGTACCGCTGCTGCTGTCCCGCGGCTACCACGTCAAGCAGGACCTGCCCCGCGCCGCCGAGGCCGCCCCGCACCTGCTCACCCGCGTCGCCGACCCGCTCGGCCCGCACCCCCTCCTCGTCGACGTCCTGCACGAGCGGCTGCGGGAGGCGGGCTGGCCCGGACCGCTCAGCGAGCGTGCACGGCGGCGCGCCGGGGTCGTGCTCGCCGCGTCCGGGTCCCGCGATCCGGAGGCCGCCGTCGACACCCGCCGCGCCGCCGCCCACCTCGCCCTGCGCCTCGGCGTCCCGGTCGTCCCCGCCTACGCCTCCGGCTCCGGCCCCGACGTCGCCACCGCGGTCCGCGCCCTCGCCGCCCGGGGCCGCCACCAAACGGCGCTCGCCTCGTACTTCACGGCACCGGGCCGGTTCGCCACCGAGTCGGCGGCGGCGTTCACCGACGGGCCCGGCATCGTCGCCGCCCCGCTCGGCGCCCACCCGGCACTCGCCCGCCTCGCCCTGCACCGCTACGACAGCGCCCTGCTCACCCCGGCCGCGACCGGCCGGCACCTGGCGTCCGCCTGACCCCACCCGCCGCGCCCCTTTTGTCGGTGCCTGGCTTTAGTGTCGGTGCATGAACACCACGGACGAAGGCTCCGGCACGTACGACGACGCGGACGTCGAGCGCTGGGCCCCCGAGCCCGACAAGCGTCCCGGCCGCACCGCGTTCCAGCGTGACCGGGCCCGCGTCCTGCACTCCTCCGCGCTGCGCAGGCTCGCCGGCAAGACGCAGGTCGTCACCCCCGGCACCCGCAGCCGGCACTGGGACGCCAGCCCCCGCACCCGCCTCACGCACTCCCTGGAATGCGCCCAGGTGGGGCGCGAACTGGGCGCGGCGCTCGGCTGCGACCCCGATCTCGTGGAGACGGCCTGCCTCGCGCACGACATGGGGCACCCGCCGTTCGGGCACAACGGGGAGCAGGCGCTCAACGAAGTGGCGCAGGACTGCGGCGGGTTCGAGGGGAACGCGCAGTCGTTGCGGCTCCTCACCCGCATCGAGCCGAAGCGGTTCGTGCGGTCGCGGGAGAGCGGCGACCTGGTCAGCGTGGGACTCAACCTGACCCGGGCCGCCCTCGACGCCGCCACCAAGTACCCCTGGCCGCGCGGCGAGCACCCGAGCGACCCGGCCTCCACGAAGTTCGGGGTCTACGAGGACGACCGGCCCGTCTTCGACTGGGTCAGGAAAGAGGCGCCCGAGCGCCGCACCTGCTTCGAGGCGCAGGTGATGGACTGGTCCGACGACGTCGCGTACTCGGTGCACGATCTGGAGGACGGCCTGCACGCCGGGCACCTGGACCCCAACGTGCTGCACGCCGAACCCGAGCGCGCCGACGTCTTCACCGTCGCCGTCGGCAGATACGTGCCCGCGGACACCGATCCGGCCGAACTCGCCGCCGCCCTCGACCGTCTCCTCGACCAGCCGTGGTGGCCGCACGGCTACGACGGCACAGCCGTCGCCCAGGCCCGCCTCAAGGACGCCACCAGCCAGCTCATCGGCCGTTTCTGCCTGGCCGCGGAGACCGCGACCCGCGCCCGGTACGGCGCCGGGCCCCTCACCCGCTACGCGGCGGAACTCGTCGTCCCGCGGTCCGCCCGCCTGGAGTGCGCCGTCCTCAAGGCCGTCGCCGACCGGTACGTGATGCAGCGCCCGCAGCAGGAGCGGCTCCGTGCCGACCAGCGGATCGTCGTGGCGGAGCTGGCGCAGGCGCTGACGGCCCGCGCCCCGGACGGCCTCGACCCCCAGTTCCGCGCCCTGTTCGACGACGCGCCCGACGACCGTACGAGGAAGCGCGTCATCGTCGACCAGATCGCCTCCCTGACCGACGCCTCGGCCCGTTCCCTGCACGCACACCTCTCGGCCGACCACTCGGCGTGACGACAGACCCCCGACACGCAGGGGAGAAGCGGGGAAGAAGCAGGGAAAAGGTGCCCTGTTCGGGCCATGCCCCCTTCCCCCATCACGCTGCGTGCGGGACGCTCGCATATGACGGCAGCGCAACGAGGAGGCATCAAGTGGTCGACGCGGACCAGACGTTCGTCATCGTCGGAGGAGGGCTCGCCGGCGCCAAGGCCGCCGAGACGTTCCGCGCGGAGGGCTTCACCGGGCGGGTGATCCTCATCGGTGACGAACGGGACCACCCGTACGAGCGCCCGCCCTTGTCGAAGGGCTACCTCCAGGGCAAGGAGGAACGGGACAGCGTCTTCGTCCACGAACCGGCCTGGTACGCGAGCAACGACATCGAGCTGCACCTCGGCCAGACGGTGACCGCGATCGACCGGGCCGCGCGGACGGTGCGGCTCGGCGACTCCACCACCATCAGCTACGACAAGCTCCTGCTGGCCACCGGCGCCGAACCGCGCCGCCTCGACATCCCCGGCACCGACCTCGTCGGCGTCCACCACCTGCGCCGCCTGGCCCACGCCGACCGCCTGAAGAACGTGCTGGCCGCGCTCGGCCGCGACAACGGCCACCTGGTCGTCGCGGGCGCCGGCTGGATCGGCCTGGAGATCGCCGCCGCAGCCCGCCAGTACGGCGCGGAGGTCACCGTCGTCGAGCCGGAGACGACACCCCTGTACGCGGTGCTCGGCCCCGAGGTCGGCCAGATCTTCACCGAGCTCCACAGCGACCACGGCGTCCGCTTCCACTTCGGCGCCCGGCTCACCGAGATCTCGGGCCAGGACGGCATGGTCCTCGCCGCCCACACCGACGACGGCGAGGAGCACCCGGCACACGACGTGCTCGCCGCGATCGGCGCAGCCCCGCGCACCGGACTCGCCGAGGCCGCCGGGCTCACCCTGGCCGGCCGGGAGCACGGCGGCGGCATCGCCGTCGACGAGTCGCTGCGCACCTGCGACCCCGACATCTACGCCGCGGGGGACGTCGCCGCCCTGCGGCACCCGCTGTTCTCACCCGCCCTCGGCAGCCTGCGCGTCGAGCACTGGGCCAACGCGCTGAACGGCGGCCCGGCGGCGGCCCGCGCCATGCTCGGCAAGGACATCACCTACGACCGCGTGCCCTACTTCTTCTCCGACCAGTACGACCTGGGCCTGGAGTACTCGGGCTGGGCGCCCCCCGGCAGCTACGACCAGGTGGTGCTCCGCGGCAATGTGGGCAAGCGCGAGTTCATCGCCTTCTGGCTGAAGGACGGGCAGGTCCTCGCCGGGATGAACGTGAACGTGTGGGACGTCACGGACCAGATCCAGCGGCTGATCCGCTCGGGGGCGCGGCCCGGCACCGAGCGGCTCTCGGATCCGGCCGTCCCGCTCGGCGAGCTCCTGGAGGAGTGACGGGAGTGTCGGTGGGCCACCGTAGACTTGCCGCGTGGCAGGCAGGATCAACGACGAGGACGTGAAGGCTGTTCGGGACGCGGTCCCGATCGACGCCGTGGTCTCCGAGTACCTGCAACTGCGCAACGCGGGCGGCGGCAACCTGAAGGGCCTGTGCCCCTTCCACGACGAGAAGTCGCCGTCCTTCCAGGTCAGCCCGAGCAAGGGGTTCTTCCACTGCTTCGGCTGCCAGGAGGGCGGCGACACCATCACGTTCGTGATGAAGGTCGACCACCTCACGTTCTCCGAGGCGGTGGAGCGGCTGGCCGCCCAGGCCGGCATCACCCTGCGCTACGAAGAGGGCGGCTACAACCCCTCCCACCAGCGCGGCGAGCGCATCCGCCTGGTCGAGGCGCACAAGGTGGCCGCCCAGTTCTACGCCGAACAGCTCGAATCCCCCGAAGCGGAGATCGGCCGCACGTTCCTCGCCGAACGCGGCTTCGACCAGGCCGCCGCCGCCCACTTCGGCGTCGGCTACAGCCCGGCCGGCTGGGACCACCTGACCCGCTTCCTGCGCGGCAAGGGCTTCAGCGACAAGGAACTCATCCAGTCCGGCCTCTCCCAGGACGGGCGGCGCGGCCCCATCGACCGGTTCCGCGGGCGCCTCATGTGGCCGATCCGCGACATCGGCGGCGACGTCGTCGGCTTCGGCGCCCGCCGCCTGCGCGACGACGACAACGGGCCGAAGTACCTGAACACGCCCGATACGCCGATCTACAAGAAGTCCCAGGTCCTGTACGGCATCGACCTCGCGAAGAAGGAGATCGCCAAGACCTCCCGCGCCGTCGTGGTCGAGGGCTACACGGACGTCATGGCCTGCCACCTGGCCGGGATCACCACCGCCATCGCGACCTGCGGCACCGCGTTCGGCGGCGACCACATCAAGATCCTGCGCCGCCTCCTCATGGACAACGGATCGGCCCGCGTGATCTTCACCTTCGACGGTGACGCGGCGGGCCAGAAGGCGGCCCTGCGCGCCTTCGAGGACGACCAGAAGTTCGCCGCCGAGACCTACATCGCCATCGCGCCGGACAACATGGACCCGTGCGACCTGCGCCTCGCCAAGGGGGACGAGGCGGTCGCCGAGCTGGTCGAGCCGCGTACGCCGCTCTTCGAGTTCGCGCTGCGCCAGATCGTCTCGCGCTACGACCTGGAGACCCCCGCGGGCCGCGCCGCCGCCCTCGACGAGGCCGCGCCGATCGTCGCCCGCATCAAGAACAGCGCCTCGCAGCACGAGGTCGCCGTCCAGCTCGCCGGCATGCTCGGCATCCTCGACACCCAGTTCGTCGTCAAGCGCGTCGCCCAACTCGCCCGCTGGGCCAGGGACCGCGGCGGCAAGGGCCCCGCCCCCGCCGCGGGCCGGGGCCGCCCGCTGCCCGAGGCCGCCGCGCCCGCCCGCGCCTTCGGCGGCCCCGCGCTCACCCTGCGCAACCCGGTCTACGCCACCGAGCGCGAGCTGCTGAAACTTGCCCTCCAGCACCCGCACCTGGTCTCCCCGGCCTTCGACGCGTACGGGATCGACGAGTTCACGGCCGCCCCCTACGCCGCCGTGCGCCAGGCGATCATGGAGGCGGGCGGCGCCGAGCAAGGCCTGGGTGACCCGCACGCCTACCTCGTCCGGGTGCGCGACGCGGCGCCGGACGACGCGGTGCGCGCCATGGTGACCGAGCTGGCCGTCGAGGCCATCCACCGCAAGACCGTCGACGAGGCGTACGCGGGCGAACAGCTCGTCACTGTGCGCAGACGGGCCGTCGAGCGCCGCATCCGCGACGTCCAGGGCACCTTCACCCGCCTCGGCTCCGGCGGCGACCCGGCTCAACTGGCGTCCGTGCAGAACGAGTTGTGGGTACTCCAGCAGTACGACCAGGCGCTGCGCGAGCACGGCGCGGACGCACTCTGACCTCCGCGCCGGTCCCCGGTCGACCCCCTCGGGGCGGGGAGCTCCTCCAGCACGGTAACCGTGCGGTCACGCACCGGACTCAAAAAGTCAACGCACGCCCCTCGTGGCGGCACTGTGTCGTACTCCACACTGGGTTGCGGTGCCTGAGTCCTCGGAGCGCGGCCGGAACCCGGACACCGGGTCCGACACCCCCGCGGTTCCGCTCATCGCGTACGGGACGGACAGCGGCGCGGCCGCCGCTCCCGCCCCCCTGCCGCACGTCTCAGCAGCGATCACCTTGGAGGTCGCCCCCGTGCAGACCCAGACCCTCAGTCAGAGCGACAGCACAGCGCAGGCCCTCGCCGATCCCGGAGGTTCCACCGACGGCGAGGCTCTTCCCACGGTGCCGCCGCAGAGCCGCGCGGCGCACCACCCCGAGGCGGCCACCGCGGCCGAGACGCCGGACGAACCCGAGCCACGCGAGACGGTCGAGCCGCCCGAGCCGGTGCGCGGTGCCCGCACGGACACCGGCAGCCCGTCCTCCGACCTGTTCCGCCAGTACCTGCGCGAGATCGGCCGCATCCCGCTGCTCACCGCGGTCGAGGAGGTGGACCTGGCCCGCCGCGTCGAGGCCGGTCTGTTCGCCGAGGAGAAGCTGGCCCACGCCCCCGACCTGGACTCCCAACTCGCCCTCGACCTCGACAAGTTGGTCGTCATGGGCCGGATGGCCAAGCGCCGCCTGATCGAGGCGAACCTGCGCCTGGTGGTGTCGGTGGCCAAGCGGTACGTGGGCCGCGGCCTGACCATGCTCGACCTGGTCCAGGAAGGAAACCTGGGCCTCATCAGGGCGGTCGAGAAGTTCGACTACGCCCGCGGCTACAAGTTCTCCACGTACGCGACCTGGTGGATCCGGCAGGCCATGAGCCGCGCCCTCGCCGACCAGGCCCGCACCATCCGCGTCCCCGTCCACGTCGTCGAACTCATCAACCGGGTCGTCCGGGTGCAGCGTCGGATGCTCCAGGAGCGCGGCTACGAGCCGACCCCGCAGGAGGTGGGGGCCCACCTGGACCTTCCGCACGAGCGCGTCAGCGAGGTCCTGCGGCTCGCCCAGGAGCCGGTCTCGCTGCACGCCCCGGTCGGCGAGGAGGACGACGTCGCGCTCGGCGACCTCATCGAGGACGGCGACGCGACGAGCCCCGTCGAATCGGCGGCGTTCCTCCTGCTCAGGGAACACCTGGAGGCCGTGCTCTCCACCCTCGGCGAGCGCGAGCGCAAGGTGGTCCAGCTCCGCTACGGCCTCGCCGACGGCCGACCCCGCACGCTGGAGGAGATCGGCCGCATCTTCGGCGTCACCCGCGAGCGGATCCGCCAGATCGAGTCGAAGACCCTGAACAAGCTCAGGGACCACGCCTTCGCGGACCAGCTCCGGGGCTACCTCGACTAGGCGACCTGGTCGAGGTGGTCGGCCTAGTCGACCTCGGCCACCGCCTGCGCGAACTGGGCCTCGTACAGACGCTGGTACGCCCCACCGGCGTCGACCAGGTCGTCGTGCGAGCCCTGCTCCACGATGGCACCGTCCTCCATGACCAGGATCGTGTCGGCATCGCGGATCGTCGAGAGGCGGTGCGCGATGACGAACGAGGTCCGCCCCGCCGCGAGCCGCGCCATGGCCTTCTGGATCAGCACCTCGGTACGGGTGTCGACGGAGCTGGTCGCCTCGTCGAGCACCAGGATCACCGGGTCGGACAGGAAGGCCCGCGCGATGGTGATGAGCTGCTTCTCACCGGCGCTGACCCCGGTGCCCTCGTCGTCGATCACGGTGTCGTAACCGTCGGGCAGCGTGCGGATGAACCGGTCCGCGTGCGCGGCCTTCGCCGCGGCCTCGACCTCCTCGCGGTTGACGTCCTTCGCGGCGCCGTAGGCGATGTTGTCCGCGATGGTCCCGCCGAACAGCCAGGTGTCCTGGAGCACCATGCCGATCCCGGTCCGCAGCTCGTCGCGCTCCATCGTCGCGATGTCGACCCCGTCGAGCGTGATCCGCCCGCCGGTGACCTCGTAGAACCGCAGGAGCAGGTTGACGAGCGTGGTCTTGCCCGCGCCCGTCGGCCCGACGATCGCGACCGTGTGGCCCGGCTCCGCGGTGAGCGACAGGTCCTCGATGAGCGGCTTGTCCTTCTCGTAGCGGAAGGCGACGTGCTCGAACTCGACGTGCCCGCGCAGGTCGGCCGGCTTCTGCCCGGGCACGGGGTCCGCCGACTGCTCCTCGGCATCGAGCAGTTCGAAGATGCGCTCGGCCGAGGCGACCCCCGACTGCACCAGGTTCGCCATCGACGCGACCTGCGTCAGCGGCATCGAGAACTGCCGCGAGTACTGGATGAACGCCTGCACGTCGCCGATGGACAGCGACCCGGACGCCACCCGCAACCCGCCGACCACGGCCACCAGCACATAGTTCAGGTTCGAGATGAAGAACATCAGCGGCTGCATGATGCCGCTGTTGAACTGCGCCTTGAACGACGCCTCGTACAGCGCCTCGTTCTGCTCGGCGAACTGCTCCGCCGACTCCTTCTGCCGCCCGAACACCTTCACCAGGTTGTGGCCGGTGTACATCTCCTCGATGTGCGCGTTCAGCTTGCCGGTGGTCCGCCACTGCTGCACGAACTGCGGCTGCGAACGCTTGCCGACCTTCGCCGCGACGACCACCGACAACGGCACCGTCACCAGCGCGACCAGCGCGAGCAGCCAGGAGATCCAGAACATCATCGCGAGGACACCGACGATGGTCAGCAGCGAGTTGAGCATCTGCCCCATCGTCTGCTGGAGCGTCTGCCCGATGTTGTCGATGTCGTTGGTGGCCCGGCTCAGCACCTCGCCGCGCTTCTGCCGGTCGTAGTACGACAGCGGCAGCCGCGCCAGCTTGCCCTGCATCTCCTTGCGGAGCTGGGAGACCGCGAGGTTGATGACCCGGTTGGCGAGGCGGGTGCCGAGCATCATCGCGAGGCCCGCCACCGCGAACACCGCGAGCGCGATCAGCAGCACCCGTCCGATCGCGTCGAAGTCCACGCCCTGGCCGGGGGTGAAGTCGACGCTGCCGAGCATGTCGGCCATGCCGCCGTCGCCCTTGGCCCGCAGGCCCTCGATGACCTGTTCCTTGGTCTGCCCGGCAGGCAGCCGCCCGCCGATGATCCCGCCGAACAACAGGTCGGTGGCATGGCCGAGGATCTTCGGCCCGACGACCGAGAGCCCGACGCTGACCATGACCGCGCCGAGCACCGCGAACACCGCCGAGCGGTGCGCCGCCATCCGCTTCAGCAGCCGCTTGCCCGACCCTTTGAAATCCATCGACCGCGAACCGGGCGCACCGGCCGCCATCCGCGCCGCCATCGGCCCGCTCATCAGGCGGCCTCCGCTTCCGTGAGCTGGGAGAGAACGATCTCCCGGTAGGTCTCGTTGTCGGCCATCAGTTCGTGATGGCGGCCCTCTCCGACGACCCGGCCCTCGTCGAGGACGATGATCCGGTCCGCGTCGCGGATCGTCGACACCCGCTGGGCGACGATCACCACGGTCGCCTCCGCCGTCTCGGCGCCGAGCGCCCGGCGCAGCGCGGCGTCGGTGGCGTAGTCGAGCGCCGAGAAGGAGTCGTCGAACAGATAGATCTCCGGCCGCTGCACCAGGGTGCGCGCGATGGCCAGGCGCTGGCGCTGACCACCGGAGACGTTCGTCCCGCCCTGCGCGACAGGCGCTTCGAGCCCGCCCTCCAGCTTGCTGACGAACTCCTTGGCCTGCGCCACCTCCAGCGCGTGCCACAGCTCCTCGTCGCTCGCCTCGGGACGCCCGTAGCGCAGGTTCGACGCGACCGTCCCGGAGAAGAGGTACGGCTTCTGCGGCACGAGCCCCACGGTCCGCGCCATGAGCTCGGGATCGATCTCGCGGACGTCCTCCCCGTCGACGTACACGACACCGGCGGTGGTGTCGTACAGCCGCGGCACGAGCCCGAGCAGCGTCGACTTGCCGCTGCCCGTCGAGCCGATGATCGCCGTGGTCTCCCCGGGCCGCGCGACGAGGTCGACACCGCGCAGCACCGGCTCCTCGGCGCCCGGGTAGCCGAAGTCGGCGCCGCGGATCTCCAGATGTCCGTGGCGCCGCAGTGCGCGTACGGACGCCTCGGGGGCCGGCGGCACGACGCTCGACTCGGTGTCGAGCACTTCCTGGATGCGCTCGGCGCACACCTCCGCGCGCGGCACCTGCATGAACATGAAGGTGGCCATCATCACGCTCATCACGATCTGCATGAGGTACGCGAGGAAGGCCGTCAGGTCGCCGATCTGCATGGCCCCGCCGTCGATACGGTGGGCGCCGAACCAGACGACGGCGATCGAGGCGACGTTCACGATCGTCATGACGAACGGGAACATCAGTGCCATGATCCGCCCGGTCGCGAGCGACGTCTCCGTCAGATCGCGGTTCGCCTCACCGAACCGACCCTTCTCGAAGTCGTCGCGGACGAAGGCGCGGATGACGCGGTTGCCGGTGATCTGCTCACGCAGCACCCGGTTCACGGTGTCCAGCTTGACCTGCATGGACCGGAACAGCGGCCGCATCCTGCGGATGATCAGCGACAGCACGATCGCCATGACGGGCAGCACGGCGAGGAGCACGCCCGACAGCGGCACGTCGAGCCCGAGAGCCATGACGACACCGCCGACGCACATGATCGGCGCCGACACCATGAGCGTGAAGGAGAGCAGCGCCAGCATCTGGACCTGCTGCACGTCGTTCGTGGTCCGGGTGATCAGCGAGGGCGCCCCGAACTGGCCGACCTCCCGCGCCGAGAAGGACTGCACACGGTCGAAGACGGTGCCGCGCACATCACGCCCGAGAGCGGCGGCGGTCCGGGCGCCGAAGTACACGGCGCCGGTGTTGCAGACGACCTGGACGACCGTGATGCCGAGCATCAGGGCGCCGAACTCGAGGATGTAGCCGGTGTCGCCGTTGACGACACCGTTGTCGATGATGTCCGCGTTCAGGGTGGGCAGGTACAGCGAGGCACAGGTCTGCAGGAACTGGAGCAGCACCAGCAGCCCGATGGGTTTCTTGTACGGAGCGAGATAGGTCCGCAGAAGTCGTATGAGCACGCTCGGTCTCTCGGTGTCGGCGGTCTTGAGGACGCATGGACCCACATCGTCCGACACTCCACCGGTGTTACCTCAACCGATTAACCCAAGAACACCCAAAGACAGGCTGCTCCCTACGAGAATGCCCCGGGGTGGATCTGCTCGCGCACGGCCCGGTACTGCTGGCGCACCGCCTGGCCCACGGCCGCCTCCTCGCCCGGCTCGAAGACCTGCGCGGCAGCGCCCTGCCACTGCGGCAACTGCCCGTTCAGCGCCCACGCGGCCTGCCGCGCCGCGCCGATCGCCGCGTAGTCCGCGGGCTGCGGGACCACGACCTGCGTGCCGAACAGCATCGGGGCCACGGCCTGCACGGTGTGCAGCTCGGCGGCGGCGCCGAGCAGGAAGACCCGCCGGATCTCCACACCCCGCCCGCGCAGTACGTCCATGGCGTCGGCGAGACCGCACACCATGCCCTCGAACGCGGCCCGCGCCAGGTGCTCGGGCCGCATCGACTCCCGGCGCAGCCCGCTCAGCGTCCCGGCGGTGTGCGGCAGATTCGGCGTCTTCTCGCCCTCCAGATACGGCAGGAGTACGAGTCCGTGGGCGCCCGGCGTCGACTTCATGGCCAGCTCGGACAGTTCTTCGAGGCCGCCGTCGAGCCCCAGCATCTCGGCGGTTCCGCGCAGGACGCGCACGGCGTTCGACGTATGCACGACCGGCAGGTGCAGCCCCGTCGCGTCGGCGAGCGAGGTGATGGCGCCACTGGAGTCGACGAGCGCCTCATGGTGCACGGCCATCACGGACCCCGAGGCGCCGAGGGAGACCACGGCGTCCCCGGCCCGCATCCCGAGCCCGAAGGCGGCGGCCATGGTCTCGCCGGTCCCGGCCGAGATGATCAGGCCCTCGGGGGTCGTCCCGGCCGCGTCGCCCGGACCGAGCACCTCGGGCAGCATCGCCTGGCGCCCGAGGGCCAGCTCCACGAGGTCGGGCCGCCAGGAACCGGTGGCGGCGGACCAGTACCCGGTGCCCGAGGCGCCGCCCCGGTCCGTCGTCCGCCGCGCGGGCCGCCCCAGGAGCTGCCACACGAGCCAGTCGTGAGCCTGCATGAGAAGCGCCACGCGCTGGGCGTTCTCCGGTTCGGTGCGCGCGAGCCAGCGCAGCTTGGCCACGGGCTGGGCCGCCTGCGGCACGCATCCGACGGCGTCGGCCCACGCCTCGCGCGAGCCGAGCCGGTCGATCAGCTCCGCGGCGGCGGCCTGCGCCCGCTTGTCGCCGCCGACCAGCGCGGGACGCACCGTGTTGCCATGATGGTCGAGCGGCACCAGCGCGTTCTGCTGCGCGGAGACCCCGATGGCCTGCACGCCTTCGAGCAGCCCGCCGCCCGCGGCCTCGCCCAGCGACAGCAGCCAGGCCTGTGGGTCGACGTCGGAGGGGCGCCCGCCACCCTCCACCGGGTCCAGCGGATGCGGCGCGTAGCCCTGCCGCAGCACAGCCCCGGTGTCGGAGTCACAAACCACAATGCGCGTGAAATCGGGCGAACTGTCCAGCCCGGCGACTATCCCCATGACAGAAATTCTGCCGCACCGCCGGACACTCCCGTACCGCGGCTTCCGCTCCGCCGCGCGCGGCGGGCCCCGTCAGGTGTTGCTGGTGCCCCAGTCGTCGCTCTCGCCCGTGCCGCCGCGCTCCCGCAGCGAACGGACCCGGCCGGCCACCGACTCCGGCACCTTGTGCTCGACCTTCTCGCTCACCGTCTGGAACGCCTTGCCCGCGTAGGTCCGCGTCTGCTGCGCCGCCGACTCCGCGGTGTTGCGCACGGCGGGGTTCTGGGCGACCTCACGGGCGGTCTTCTTCAGCTTCTCGTACCTCTCGCGCCCGGCGCGCGTGCCCAGCACGTAACCGAGGGCCAGACCGGCGATGAATGTGAGCCGGTAGCGCATGGCGGCCACCCTTCCGTAGCTAGTCGTGATCACTGAGGGGATACCGATTGGCGGAGCACCCCCCTGCTTGCGCTAATGTATGTGTCGCAGCGAGCGCCCGCCGCCTGGCAAGTACCCAGGTAGGTGCGTTCGAAGCAGATGAAGCATTCCCCTGTAGCTCAATTGGCAGAGCAGCCGGCTGTTAACCGGCAGGTTACTGGTTCGAGTCCAGTCGGGGGAGCTCGATCTCCTGTAGCTCAATTGGCAGAGCAGCCGGCTGTTAACCGGCAGGTTACTGGTTCGAGTCCAGTCGGGAGAGCCACGGAACAAGCCCTTCGGAGAACCCTCCGGAGGGCTTTTTCGTACGGGTTGCGTGCCTGGTGGAACCGTGTGCGCGCCCGCGGAGTCCTCATGGTCGTGCAGAGCCGGACCATTCGAGGCAGGAGATCGTATGAGCGGCTATGCTGCGGCAGAAGGCGCGCACACTTGTGCGCGGCACGCCGTACGGGGCGGTAGCTCAGCCGGTTAGAGCAGCGGACTCATAATCCGTCGGCCGTGGGTTCGAGTCCCACCCGCCCCACCATTGCAGAAACGTCGTGACCTGCGGAAACGCCATTTCGAGGCTAGTCGGACACTACCCTTCGCTGCACGAACGCTGCACCGACTCGTCGTAGTCTCCTTCATATGGCTTACGTCAGGACCAACGAACGGCTCAGCGGCGACCCCTCTTACACGGTGATGTGGCGGACTGGTGGCTCTCGTACGGGGCAGAGTTGACGGTGGCCGTTGGGCCACACTCGAAGGCGTGGCGCAGGTGCGCAGGGATGACGCCACCGTGCAGGATGCGGTTGTCCGCTACGGAGCGCGATATGGTCGCACGCCCGCCCCGGACCCTGAGCGGGTGGTCATCTGGATCTCGGTCGACCGGGCGCTCGGGCAGACCCTGGGGAGCCGGCCGCAGATGACGCAGGCCGCTGCATAGTCACAGGCTCTACGAGTGGGCAGTGGTCGCGTGCGGATGCTGTGGCCTTGAATGAAATCGATGCGATGGGCTGAGACTGCACGGCAGTCCTCGGCTGACACATCTACTCGTCGTCGGGACTCTCTTCGATCGCCTGCCCAAGGTGCTGGCACGTCGCCCGGTAGCGCTTCGGCTTCGGCTTCGGCTTTGGCGGTAGGGCCCGGCCGTCGGCCTTCGCCTCCGCGATGGAGTCAGCCGTCCATTCGCGCATGACGTTGATCCAGGTCGAGCCACATGACCGGTGCATCCAGCGAGCCGTTGCCAAGCTGGCGTTCCTGGCCGTGAGTTGGCCAGCCCTGCTCAAGGACGAAGTTCTTGGCAGCCGGGTTTCAGACCAAGATCACCCGTGTCCGCCAGGAGCTCCGCGTGTTTGTCTATGGGTGCGGGGAGCAGGACGTTCCCTCGGTCGCCTTGACGAATACGAAGGGACCATCCCCGCGGATGCGGGGAGCAGACTCCGGGTCCTGGGTGTCGATGACCAGGGCGGGGACCATCCCCGCGGGTGCGGGGAGCAGATGTTGGGCTTGCCGTCGACGGTGGGCTGGTGGGGACCATCCCCGCGGGTGCGGGGAGCAGCTCACCGGCCGGGCCCGTCCGCACATCGAGGCGGGACCATCCCCGCGGGTGCGGGGAGCAGCCGGAGAGTCGGGAAAGGCGCTCCAGCTTCGGGGGACCATCCCCGCGGGTGCGGGGAGCAGGGTTCACCTTGCCCACGGTCCCGTCGGACGGGGGGACCATCCCCGCGGGTGCGGGGAGCAGACCCGACGATGGATCACAGCGTGATCAACCTCGGGACCATCCCCGCGGGCGCGGGGAGCAGGAGCCGGTCACCTACGAGCTGCTGGGCGTGGAGGGACCATCCCCGCGGGCGCGGGGAGCAGGATCATGGTGAAGGTCGCTCTAACTGCGGGGTGGGACCATCCCCGCGGGCGCGGGGAGCAGTTGTCGTTCATGGCGTCGTAGCGGTCGATGAGGGGACCATCCCCCGCGCGTGCGGGGAGCAGATCGGGACCCCCTTGACCATGCGGCCGAAGTTGGGACCATCCCCGCGCGTGCGGGGAGCAGCTCACCAACGGGGCCACCCATCCCGCCGAGCAGGGACCATCCCCGCGCGTGCGGGGAAGCAGGACATGCTGTTCGCCTCGCCGGAGAAGGTGGTGGGACCATCCCCGCGCGTGCGGGAGCAGTCGATGGACGGGGTAATGGTCACGCCGCCCTCGGGATCATCCCCGCGCGTGCGGGGGCCGGGGGCAGGTTCTCGTACAGGGCGACGGCGGCCGCGGGGCCATCCCCGCGCGTGCGGGGGAGCAGGTGCCGCGGAAGTCACCGTCTGGGTGACGGCCGGGACCATCCCCGCGCGGGGAGCAGATCCACGGCAGTTCGGCATCCAGCGTCATAAGGGATCATCCCCGCGGGTGCGGGGAGCAGCGTCAGCCCCGTGACGGCACCCGGGCGGCCAGGGGACCATCCCCGCGAGTGCGGCAAGCAGATCCTCGGAGAGTATCCCCGCGGCCTGTGGCTGGGGCCATCCCCGCGTGCACGGGGAGCAGTTGATCTGCCAGAGGCCGACGCACCCGATGGAGGGACCATCCCCGCGTGTGCGGGAGCAGGTCCGTGCCGCCGGGGCCGAGACCCCCAGCGAGGGACCATCCCCGCGCGTGCGGGGAGCAGGTAGCGGCTGGGTCCGACACGAAACGGCGGGTAAGACCATCCCCGCGCGTGCAGGGAGCAGCTCACCAAGGTGTTCGGCAAGGATCTCGATGGGGGACCATCCCCCCGCGTGCAGGGAGCAACATGTGACGTTCGTCTACGCCGAGAACGACCCAGGATCATTCCCGCACGGGGAGTAGGGTGCCAACGCCCCATTCAGCGTGGCTGCCGGGGGCCATCCCTGCGTGTGCGGGGAGCAGGCGATGACGAGCTGCTCACCGCGCCACCCAGCGGGACCATCCCCGCGCGTGCGGGGAGCACGAGCGAGGCCGGGCCGCCGACGAGACCAACTCCCCGCGTGCGGCGGAGCAGCCCTGAGAGTAGACGTCGAGGAACCGTGTCGTGGGACCATCCCGCGCATGCAGGGAGCAGCTCTCGATCGCCGCCGCCATCGTCGCGATGAAGGGACCATCCCCCGCGCGTGCGGGGAGCAGCAGCCCCGCCACGTCGTCGTGGACGGTCTGCCGGGGACTATCCCCGCGGGTGCGGGGAGCAGGGACCACCCATGGCGCGAATCTTCGGGATCGGGGGACCATCCCCGCGGGGGCGGGGAGCAGATGGCGCAGAGCCTTCTCGCCCCGGACCCGCAGGGACCATCCCCGCGTGTGCGGGGAGCAGGGAAGCCTACGTGGCAGAGCGCTGCGGGGCCAGGGGCCATCCCCGCAGGTGCGGACAGCAGCACCTCAAGGTTGAGGAGCGGCTTGCCGAGGGGCCATCCCCGCGGATGCGCGGAGCAGCCGGTGGGGTACACGACCGACGACGGTCTGACGGGACCATCCTCGTGCGTGCGGGGAGCAGGGCGCGGCGAGCGCGGTGAAGGTCAGGCCGAAGGGACCATTCCCGCATGCGCGGGGAGCACTCGGCGACGCGGGTGACGAACTGCCGGTAGTCGGGAACATCACCGCGGATGCGGGGAGCACGCCTGGAGGCCGAGCCGGTCGGACCATGGCCCGGGACCATCCCCGCGCGTGCGGGGAGCAGGTTGGGAGGGCGCGGTGGAGCTGTACCGCAGCGGGGCCATTCCCGCGGGTGCGGGGAGCAGCGGCGACCGGTCGAACGGTCGTCTCCCTGTCGGGGGCCATCCCCGCGGGTGCGGGGAGCAGTTCCCAGCGTCGAACATGGCGTCGGCCATGGTGGGACCATCCCCGTGCGTGCGGGGAGCAGTCGGCGATTGTTTCGTGCATGGGGCGTCGGGGGGGGCCATCCCCGCGCGTGCGGAAGTAGCCGCGCGCCATCTCCAACAACGGCACCCAGGTGGGGCCATCCACGCGCGTGCGGGGGGCAGGGAGCGCCCCAAGTCCGCAGCTCATGCGGCGGGGGGCCATTCCCGCGCGTGCGGGAGCAGACGCCGACACCAAAGGAGCATGCCGCGGACGCGGGGCCATCCCCGCGGGTGCGGGGAGCAGCAGTCCCGGATGGTGGTGCCCTCGCACGGCGTGGGACCATCCCCGCGCGTGTGGGGAGCAGACCTGGAACCTCTTCGCCGTCGTCGGCGGCACGGGACCATCCCCGGGGGGTGGGGAGCAGACCTTCAACGAGTACTCCACCGTGTTGTTGGCAGGGACCATCCCCGCGGGTGCGGGGAGCAGTCGGTGCCGAACGCCGCGGCTTCGAATTCGGCAGGACCATTCCCGCGTGTGCGGGGAGCAGGGGAACGCATGCCACGGTCCGGGGGTGATCGGGGGACCATCCCCGCGGGTGCGGGGAGCAGCACCCGCGAATCCAGCCGAACACGTCCGGGGCGGGACCATCCCCGCGCGTGCGGGGAACAGACTGCGGCGGCGATGCCGCCGGGGCGGGTATCGGGACCATTCTCACGCGTGAGGGAAGCAGGTCGTTCAGAGCGGGTGCCATGGGCGTGGACAGGGATTCTCCGAGGAGCACCTGCAGGGCCCGGGCGTCGGGACCATCTCCGCGAATGCGTAAGGGTGTGTGGCGTCGACTTCGCTTCTCGGTTCAGTTGGGTTGTGTGGGTGGTGTGTGGAGGTGGGTGATGGTGATGTTGCGGATGGTGGTGAGTGTTTCGGGGGAGAGTTTGTGCAGGGGGTGGATGGCGTGGTGCCAGGCGGGGCTGGTCAGGACGTGGTGGAGGGCTTGGGCGGCGGCTTGGTGGTCGGGGGGCAGGGTTGTGGCGGTGTGTGCCAGGTGCTGAATGGCGCGCGTGTAGTGGCTGTGTCCGGTGGGGTCGGTGGTGGGGTGGGGGCGGAGGGGGAGGCGGGCGTGGTGGGCTGCGACTGCGGTGAGGGCCAGGGCGCGTTGGAGCGGGTTGGTGGGTTGTTGTGCTGTGTGGAGGGCGGTGTGGGGGTCGCCGAGGGTTGCGTGGAGGACGGCGAGGGCGGGGGTGGGGAAGTGTTCGGGTCCGCGGCTGGCGAGGTCGCGGGTCAGCCAGGTCAGTTGCAGGTCGGGGTGGTCGCCGGCTTTGAGGCGCAGGAGTGCGTGGACGAGGACGTCTTCGGGGAGCCAGGAGTGGGGGCTGTGGCGGGAGGTCTGGTCGCGGGCTTGTTCCAGCAGCGTCTCAAGGAGCTGTCTGGGGGCTGTTGGTAGGTGGTCTGCGGCGGGCAGGAGTTCGGCCAGTGAGGAGAGCAGGCCGGTGCTGCGGATGGTGCGGCTGGCGGCGTGGAGGCGTTCGAGGAGGGGCAGGAGCAGGGTCTCGGCCTGTTCGGGGGCGTGGGGGGCGAGTTCCGTGGCGACGGTGATGCGTGCTGCGCGGTCGGTGGTGCGCCAGGCAGCTCGTGCGGCGGCGCCGCGGGAGCGTGGGTGTTGTCCGATGAGGCGGATGGCGGCCTGTGCCTCGCCGGCGCCGGCCAGTGCCTGTGCCGCGTGCGGCCAGTTGGGGCTGTTGGTGGCGGCGTGGGCGGCTTGGTGGGCGTGGCGGCGTGCGAGGGCGGGCTGGTGGGTGTCGCTGTAGGCCAGGGCGAGAGCGGCGTGGATGCGGGCCCGGTCGGTGGGGTGCTGGGCCAGGTCGGTGAGGGGCTGGGTGTTTGTGTCGGGGTCGGTGCGGACGAGGGCGGCTGCCAGGTCGGGGAGCCAGAGGGGGCTGCGGCCGCCGCCGGGGATGCTGGCGGGCATGAGCGCCAGCGCCTGCTCCAGCCGCTGCTCGGCCTCGTCACCGCGGGCCGTCTCGGCCAGGCGGTAGGCCTCCTCGGTGAGCTCGATGGCTTCCGCAGGATACCTCTCCCCGGCCGGGGTGGGGTGCTCCGCGTGCTCGTGCGGCTCCGCCGGCAGGTGGCGGTCGGCGAGGTGCCGTACGCGGGTGCTCTGCTCGGGCGGTGCGCCGACGGCGTGGAGCGCCTCGGCGAGGAGGGCGGGGGTGTGGGGGAAGCCGACTTCGAGGTGGAAGGCGTCAGATGGCGTCAGGGGGGCTGCGGTCGGGCCCAGGACGTGTTCGAGGTGGCGGCAGGCGGTGCTCACCAGGCGTGCAGCCGGCTCGGGCCGAAGGCGCGCGGCATAGCGGGCGGCGAGCGCGAGGGCGGAGACGTTTTCCAGGGTGGGCGCGTCGGTGAAGACCTCGTGCGCGTGGGCCAGGATGCGGTCGGTGAGGCGGCCTGCGCGGTCGGGGGCCGCACCGGCTGCTGTGTGCCAGAGCTGGATCGCGCAGATTGCGGCGTCTGTTTCGGTTGGCTCCTCGCAAGCGAGGTCTTCGGCTTGTTCTTCCAGGGTGTTCAGGAGTTCGGCGGCCCGCTCGGGGTGGTCCGCTGCCAGGAGGCGGGCGGCCTGCGCCCAGGCTTCCAGGCGGGCTGTTCCCGTCCCGCGGGTGTAGCGCAGCAGCGCCAGGCCTTCCTCGAGAAGGGCCTGGCGCTCGCGGTCTTCGCGTGCAGCCCGGCCCGGGGCGGCGGGCTCGTTCCAGTACTCTGCCGGCCGTCGGCGAGGCATGCTTCCTTCGCGTGTACCACCGTCGTTCGCCAGGGCTGTTTCCAGCAGGGCGAGAGCCGCGTGCCCGGCGGCGCCTTCCGCCTCGTCGACGTCGGCGCCGAATCGGCCCGCCTCGCGCAGGGCGTGCTGTGCCCACGTGGCTGCTTCCCGGGCGGTGACAGCCGCTTGGGTGTCGCCTGTGGTGTGCAGGACGCGTGCCACGCCGGCCAGGTTCAGCGCCTTGTCGGCGGCGAGCCCGGCAGCACTGGTCAGGGCGCGGGCCCGGGGGGCGTCGCCGAGCCGGGCGATGGTCTGCGCCACCGCCGGGGCCAGCGGTCGCACGTGGGGCAGCAGCATGTCCCGGGAGGCGGCGAGCGCCGCAGTCGTGCCCAGCGCCAGTGCGGGGTTCGGCTGGGCTGATGCGGCCCAGTCAAGGTGGCGCAGGGCGACATCCGCCCCGGCGCGCTCAACAAGCAAAAGCTGGCGGCGCGCGTCGAGAGCCAGGGCGGTGAGCCGTTCGGTGTCGCCCTCCGCCTGCAGGAGACGGGCGTAACCGGTGAGCAGGTAGTTCGGGGTGTCCTCAGGCCAGCCCTCGTCCTCGAACTGGCGGGCCCAGTTGTGCAGGGCGGTGACACAGCCGGCACGGAACGGCCGGCCGAGTGCCTCATACGCGGCGACATGGAGTTCTTGGTGGGCGAGCACGAAGGTCTGGCGTCCCGCGTCCGCTTCTGCCTCGGTGCGCACGTCCAGGGACAGCAGATCGGTGCGGGTGGGGGCCAGGGAACGGCCGGTGACACCGGAGAGTTTGTCGCGCACCTCCAAAGGGGTGACCTCGGCGAGTTCGGCGAGGTCCGCGCCGGTGAGGGCGCCGCGCGCCGTGACCAGCAGGCCCAGCAGGTGTTGTCCGACGGGGTCAGTCAGCAGAGTCCGTAACTCGGTCAGGGCGGCATCGCGGATGATGCGCGCGGCGGGGGAGTCGGCCAGTGGCCGGACGACGGCAGGGTCGCGCAGGGGGTGATCCGTCGCCAACTTCTGGGGCACGTGCGGGTGGGGCCGTCCGGCGACGATGACGCGCATCCCGGCGGGCGGGTCCTTGGGCAGGAGCCCGGCGATACCAGCCGAGTCGGAACCGGCATCGGCATCTTCGTCGAGTCCGTCGACGATGAGGATGAGACGGCGATGACGCGCGGCGCAGGCCTGGGCTGCTGCTTCGTAGAGCGGGCCGAGGTTCGGTTGCTGCAGGTCGATGGGCGGATGCCGCTTGCCTTCGGCCGCGGCAGCCAGCTGGTTACTGACGGTGCGGACGAAGCCGTCACGGCGGTCGGTGCCCAGACGGCCGGCGATGAAGTAGTGCGCGACGTCGACTCCGGCGGGCCGGCAGCGGGCGGCAAACCAGGACAGCAGCGCCGTCTTCCCGGCCCAGGGCCCGGCCTGCCACCACAGGTAGTTGGGGGAGCCTTGCGGAGCCGTGACGAAGTGCTCCAGGCTGTCCAGTTCCTCCTCGCGTCCCACGAAGTCGACGGGCAGGACATCCAGCAGGACCTGGGAGGCACCGCACAGCAGACGGCCCTTTGAGGCTGCGCCAACCCGGCTTCCGCGGCCCCCTTGGCCGCTCTGACTGCCTCTCTGTGCGGCTCCTAGCCGGGCGGCCCAAGGCCCCTCCTGGATCGAGGCGAAGCACGGCGAACGGCGAACGGCTCGTGCCTGCAGGTCGGGGATGAGCTTCTTCAGGACGTACTCGACGTGGCGCTCTTCGGTCGGGGGGTACGCCTTCGAAGGGTCCGTGTTCATCCAGGCCGTGAGACTGGACTTGCCCACGGTGTATCCGGAGCCCGCGGCCTCGCGGACCAGAATCGTGTAGTTGAGGCTGCTGCCGCCACCCGCGGCCTGGTACAGCGTCTTCAGATCGCTCATGAACGTCGGTGTCTGCCTGTCACCGCCGGTTTCGTCGTCTGCGGAAGAGTTCGCTGAACGCATTTTCATCTGCCCCCTGACGAGGTTCTATGCAGGTTTTCCGGCCGTGTGAAGTCTGCTGAATGCCCTCGGATAGGTGGATATCTGTGGGACCGCGCCGGGGGAGAGGACCTCTGGCTGCTGATCCCGAGGGGGACTTGGATGTCCGTGCTGTTGAGTGTTGTCGAGCCCGTTTTCCGGGCGGGTGTTGGCCTTTCCGCTGTCACTGCGTTCGCCTACTGTGCGGCGGTGGTGACGGTGGCGGCTTCGTCTGTCCTGTTCCGCACTCCGGAGCGCCGGCGTGATGCCCGGGCGACCCTGAGCATTTTGATGCGGCGCCGTGGCGGCCGGTGAGGTGCTTCGGGCTGGTCCTGGCGGGGCCGCCAGGCGTAGCCTCGGCCCCCGTCAGCCCTTCCGCGGATGTGCGGGAATGGCTCCCGTTAGGAGCACTGCGTCTTTTCCCTCCCGCGTGTGCGGGGATGGCCGCCGGGCCGCGGGCCCGGCCCACCGCAAGCGCGGCCCGCCGCACGCGTCCTCAACCAGGCCGTGGTGTGCCCGCACGTGACGGGGCCTGTTGTCGGTGTTGCTGGGGTTCAGCGGGTGAGGATGAGACCGCAACTGTAGGCGCGGGCGTGGCCGAGGCCGTTGGCCAGGGCTTCGACGAGGGTGTTGGGGTCGGTGACGGTGAGGGTGCCGCGGATCTCGGCTCGGCCGATCCGAACGGGTTTGTTGCGGTGGGCGCTGGAGATGGTCGGCAGCATGCGGATTCCAAGGGTGGCGGGGTCGGTGGTGGCGCCGATGCGGGCTACGCCGTCGGGGGCTGTCTTGGGTTCGCCGGCGGGTTGTAGGCGCCGGGTGAACCACCGTTTTACGTGCTCGGGTGTGGTGTGTGCGGTGCGGGTGCCCCGGACGCCTTCGGAGACGGGTTTGCCTGACGGTTTGCTGCGGGTGGGGTTGATGACCGTGCGGAAGGGGACGGGTTCGCCGGTGGTGAAGGTGCGGTCGACGGTGATGATGTGCGGTGCAGTGGTGAAGGCCGCGCGCGGTATGCGTGTCCAGTCGCCGGGGACGCGGGACTGGACGACGAGGACGAGGGCGGCGGCTTCGAGGTCGACGGACCAGGTGGACAGGACTCCCATGTCGGCGCGTGGGTTGGGGGCGCCGTCCTCGACCCAGCCGCGGAAGCCGCTCATGACGGTCCGGTGCATCTCCTGGGCGTCGATCAGGGACTTGGCGACCAGGGGGTGGCGGGCGTCGAGGCAGAGGACGGAGTGGGTGGCGACGAAGCGGGCGGTGGCGGCCCGGGTGCTGGTCACGGGATGATGTCCCATTCGGTGGCGGTCGGTGCGATGGTGATGCGGGTGCGGGTCTCCCAGCGGGTGGCGTGTGTGCGGCGGCCGGGGTCGAAGCTGACGGGCTGGTCGTTGATCTGCAGGGCGCCGCGAGTGCCGGAGGGGACCTGGATCCATGCCCAGGGGCGTCGGCCCTCGGTGTCGTTGGCCGGCGGATAGGGCAGCAGGCGTTTGGCGGTGAAGGCTTCGGTGATGGTGCCGGGCAGGATCTCCGCGGCCAGGGTGCCGGAGGGTGGGCAGGATTTGCGGCCGAGCCACAGCAGCCTTTTCGGGTGTTCCAGGGCGTGGGCGATGTCCTCCAGCAGTGCCCTGTCGGGGTGGTGCAGGGCGGCGACGAACGCGGCGTCCGACAGATACCAGCGTTCGGTGATCATCGAAGAGCGGGCCAACTCGGCGGAGACGAGGGTGCCGGAGACGGGATCTTGGGTGATCTTCTTTGGGGCCCCGTACCAGCGGGCGAGTTCGTGGTGGCCGAACTCTGCTCCCTCGGCACTTTCCATGCTTTTGGCGAGGGCGGCGGCCCGGCGGTGGTCGGTGATGAGGTCGCGTGGCCGCAGCGGGAAGTGGCCGGCGCCGACGGTGTGGTAGTCGCGTACCGGGGTGCCCGGGTGGTCGGCGCGGACTCCGAAGGTGAGGACGGCGAGGTCGTCCACCGGCTCGGTGCGGTCCCGGCCGAGGGCCGCGGCGCACAGGCCGATGACGGCGGACTTGGTGGGGCGGGGATGGGTGTCGCGGTGTGAGAACCGGGAGGCCACCCCCCAGGACTGCAGGGGGGCGGCCAGGCGGACGAGTAGGACGTGCCCGCTCACGCCGTGAGCTCCTCGATGCCATTCACGGCCGCCACACTGGTGTCGTCCAGGGTGTTCAGGAGTTCGTTGATCTGCGGGTCGTAGGTCAGCACGCGTCCGGCGCTGATGTCGGGCCGGCGCTGGCAGACGAAGGCGTGGTGCTTCAGCAGCCGTTTGACCGCGGCCGGCCCGGCGGGGCCTTCGCCGTTCTTGTCCAGCGGGCTCTCGTCGATGGGAGTCTGGAAGGCGGTCGCGTAGTTGTAGGGGCGCTCGCCTTCGAAGGCGAGGACGAGGGCGGGCAGGGAGCCGGTGGAGGCGGTGGAGTTCCGCTTCGCCTCGGGGAATGCCTCGACGAAGGCGGTGACGAACTCCGCCTCCGCCGCCACCGCAACTTCCTCCGCTTCGCGCGCGCTCATTCCGGCCGCCTGCAGGTTGCGGCGCAGCCGCCTGCGGTCGAGTACCGCGTGGCGGTAGAACGTGCCCGAGATCAGCGACTGGTAGCCGGTCATTCCGGCGCCTGCGTCGTCGGCCGCGTCGAGGAAGTCCAGCGCGTTTCTCTTGCGGTCCAGCTTCGCGTCGTCGGCTGCGGCGTAGAAGTCGTCGACCTGTTCCGCTTCGTGCACGGTGAAGGCGTGGCTGCTCTGGACCGCTCCGTCGACGTTGGGGGAGTCCGCGATCTCGGCGAGGAAGCGCCCGTACAGGGCGATGTCGATGGCGTCGCGCGGGGCGAGCGCGGTGAGGACCGCGGCGCGGGTCTCGGCCGGCACCGGGGGCAGCTTCGCCTCTGCTGCGCTGTCCTCCTCCGGCTCTTCTGGCACCGTGTCCTTGCGGCCCCGCTTCTTCTTGGCCGTCGCCGCGGCCTGCGCCGCCAGGTACTCCTCGCTCCACGTCCGCACACTTTCGGCGTGCTCGGCGATATGGGCGGCGATGCGAGTACCGGCGTCCGCCGGCGCGAACAGCAGAACCCGGGTCAGGTTGGCGACGGTCTTCTTGTCTGCGTCGCCGAACTTGAGGCCGGTGGCCTCGATCACGGCGCGTGCGGTGCGGATCGCTTCGTCCTGCTGCCAGTCGTGTTCGGAGGTGAGCTCGCGTGCGGTGAGTAGCGCCCACTCGCGGGTGCGGATGCCGGTGGTCTGCCCGGCCAGGGCGCCGCGCCCGGCGTTGGCGCGGTCGCGGGCGTGGATCCGCTCGGCCCGGCGGCGCGCCTGACTGGTGATCATGTGGCGTTCGGCGCCGCCGTAGACGATGGACTTGGGTGCGCCGTTCTCATCACGCACCGGGAGCACGGCCACCAGGGTCTCCAGCAGGTGCAGGGAGAGGAACTGGCTGCCGGTGGCAGGCGAGTTGCTGTTCACGTAAGGGAGTCCTTCTCGGGAGAGGAGGCGGCAGGCAGGGCAGTGGCACGCGCGGCGGCAGCCCGGGCCGCGGGGATGTGGAAGGCCACGCCCCACTCGTAGGGGACCCGGGCCTTGCGGTCGTGCCACCGGTTGAGGTCGTCGACCAGCAGAGGCCAGGAGGGAGGCTGGCGCTCGCAGGCCCGCAGGCGTGCGACGGCATGCTGCAGATGGCGCCACGGGATGCGGCGACTGGAGACGATGCGGTCGATCAATCGGGCAGCGCCTGGATCCTCTGGGCCGCGCCTGTCCCCGCTGCCGATCCGGCGCGCCGCTTCCCCGAGACTGCCGTAGCCGTAGGCGGGCTTCGAGCGCCCCTGGTGGTAGACCGCGAACAGGAACGCGACCTGGGCGTAGACCTCACGCTGCGCCTCGTCCGGGCTGAACCACAGGGCCCTGAAGTGCGGTTCGCGCTGGACGCGGGGGCGCCGGAGTTCGGCGAGGCTGGCGTAGTCGTGGTTGCGGACGAGGCTGGCGAGCCACGCCGTGAGCGCGACGGCGCTGTCGCTGGCTTCCGGGTCGGCGCCGGGCCTGGTGGTCATGCGGACTCCCCTCTCAGTTCGGCCGGAGCCTTCGGCGAAGCCAACTCGTCGTCGAACCGCCTCAGTGCGGCGGCCCGGGCCCTGGCGCCCTGCGCACTCCTGGGCAGCGGATCAAGGCATTCGGCCAGAAACTTCCGCGCGGTGAGGGCGGTGGTTTCCGCATACTCGAGCAGCAGCGCCCGCACGTCCTCGCCCAGCGTCGTCTCCTCCATCAGCACGTCGAACGGCTCCTGCGTCGCCGCCCAGTGCTGCGCGCGCGCGTCGAACCGAGCGATCTGACCGTTCTTGTCGGCCGGTTTGGGGTTCGGGTACGCCACGCGCCACGCCGCGAACGCCGCCTTGTACAAAGCGCCTGCCACATGTTCGGCGATCTCCGACCCCCGGTAGGACGCGAGATACAGGCGGGCTTCCAGCCCGGGGGCGAACGGGAACGTGCCGTCGACCCACGCGATGGCGGTCGTCTGCTTGGCGACCAGCCCGACCGCCCACAAGTCAATGCGGCGCGCGGGCTGCTGGCCGGGCTCGGGCGCCACATCCTCGGCCGGGAAAAGCGCCAGCCTGCGGTACAAGGTGCCGCCGTCGTTGCTGCCGGCCTGCGAGCGGGCCTCGGCCACCGCGGCGTAGAGTGCGTGTGCCTGCCGCCAGACGGCCCGGGTCGCCGAAGCCCACAGCGGTTTGGGGCTGCCGTCTGCCCGCGTGGCATACACCGCATCCTGCATGTGCTCGTCCGTCAGCGACAGGAGCTCGCCCGCACCGAGCAGCACCCGGTCCACGGACTCGCCGTCCGGGGTCGGGCGCAGCAGGATCGACCGGCCGAGATAGCTGTGCAGATCGGCCGGGCCCGCCACCGCCCGGCCCTTGGGCTTGGAGGTGAATTCCCGTCGCTTCGTACCGACGGTCCACGTACGGTTCAGCTCCCCACACGGCCCGTTGACCGGAGCCAGGTTGAGGCGCAGCGTCTCACCCAGGGTGTCCCCGAGCGCGACGACCCGGACGCGCGTGCCCAGGCGGGCAGCAGCGAGATTAGTGATCGTGGCACCCAGCGTCGCCTTCCCCGAGATCCTGGCGCGTCCGGCCGGCCCGTATACGTGCTGGGTGAGCATGGCCCGGAAGGCCGCAGCGACCGGCAGCGGGCTGGGGTGCTCCAGGTGGTGGTGGTCGAAGAACTGGTTGTAGTCACCGACGCGTTCGATCACGAGTTGTGCTGGCCCGGCGCCGTGCTCATCAAGGTAGGGGGCAAGCAAGGCGTTCTGCCCCAGCGGCTCGACAGGATGGAAGAGGTCCCAGACCTCGCTTTCGGGCCGCTGGGCGAGCCACTCGGCAGCCGGCCGGAGAGCATCCTTTTGATCCACCCACTCAGGCCACTGCGCAGCCGACTCCGGATACGTGCCGGACGCGTAGCAGATGGCCAGCAGGAACTCGATGACCGCCACCTTCTCGCCCGGCGTGCCGCCTTCCACAGTCCGCAGACCGTCGGCATCGTGGAGCAGGTCTACCAGGCTCACATCGACAAGCCGGTCGTCCAGCGTCAGCGCCGGGATGCACGGGACCTCTCGCGGATCCCATCTGGGCCGAAATGGTCTCGCACGTAAGGCGCTTGGGTCAGGCACGTTCCGTCGCCGCCTCACTACTCTTAACGGTTATCTTCTGGCATGTGACGGGACGCTAGCAGGAGGGGACATGCGAGACGACCGGTTCGCAGAGATTGTGAAATTCCGTGCGGAGGAGGGGAGTTGACGAGCGGAAGGGTTGTGTATCAACGCTCGAAAGTACTGCTTACAGATGCCTTACCGAACCTGCGGGACGGTTCCACCGGGAGCGGGCGATCGAGTCACACGCCGCGCGTTCCCCGCACCCGCTGGGATGTGGTCCCCACGATCACGCTTCGCGCTGTGCTCCCCGCGCCCGCGGGGATGTTCCCGCGACTCGCCAGGGTGGAATCGTGCTTCCTACGCCCGCGGGAATGTTCCCGCCTTGGGCATCTCGGACAGCGCAAGCAGGGCGTGCTCCCCGCGCCCGCGGGGATGTTCCCCGGGTGAGGTCAAGCGCGGCGTAGTGCAGGTAGTGATCCCCGCGTCCGCGGGGATGTTCCTTGCTCGTCCTCGCCCACGGCCAGAACGGTTACTTGCTCCTCGCACCCACAGGGATTCCCGATCCCTCCTCACGAACCTCACGAAGCGAAAGTATCTCCCGCACCCGCGGGGATAGTCCCATAACCCCTCCGGTAAGGGGCTCACCTGTACCGGGCATCCGCAGTCTCGGTTCCCCGGCGAGACAGTCCCGTCTCTTCGGTTGCGGTGCCCGGCCAGGAGTGTTGTGGCGTCCTTGGTTTGCGGCCTCCCAGCGATCGGGTTGTGTCTGCCTCCTGCGTGATGGACACCGCAAGATATGTTGGTGATGTATCTTAGTTATGTACATCGTGGACTCTTGGCGAAAGGCGGCTGATATGTCTGTTACCCAGGTTGATCTCGATGACGAGGCGCTGGCTGAGGCGATGCGGCTCATGGGCGTCTCGACGAAGAAAGAGACAGTCAACGGGGCTTTGCGGGACTACGTGGCGCGCATCAAGCGGCTGGAGGCTGCCGAAAAGTTGGCCGCGCGGGGTGAGCGGGGCGAGTTCGAGGCTGCGGCTGCGGCGCATGCAGCCGCGAAGCGCGCCCGGCGGGCAGCCTTCGAGTGATCACCTACCTTCTCGACACTTCCGCCCTGTGGCACCTCTTTCGCACCCCAGGGGCGTTGCCGCCCTGGGAAGGGCATATCGCCGCAGGCGTGTTCCATATCTGTGAGCCCACGAGGGCGGAGTTCCTCTACTCGGCCACAGGTCCGGCCCACCGCGATGAGTTGGCCGAAGAGCTGGATGCTCTCTGTCAGTTCTCGTCGGTTCCCAAGAGCGCGTGGCGCTGGGTGGAGACCGCGCAGTACAAGCTCACCCAGCAAGGGCAGCACCGCGCCGCCGGAGCCATCGATCTCTTGGTATGTGCGACGGCTGTCCATCACGGTCACACGGTGCTCCACGTGGACAACGACTTCGCCACGGTGGCGGCAGCGCTCAAGGAAGTGCAGCAGCGCGACGTACGTCGCTGATTGCTGGCGGGAGCATTCGGGACTCTCCCCGCGCCCGCGGGGGATGTTCCCCCGCTTGCTGTAGCCATTCTGAGGGCGAAGCGGTGCTCCCCGCACCCGCGGGCATGTTCCCGACGGCCATGCTCCACGGCTACGCGCCGGTCGTCTGTTCCCCGCGCCCGCAGGGGTGATCCTAAGACCCTGGCCGCCTGGAACCCGCGCACCGGCTGGGCCCCGCGCCCGCGGGGATGATCCCGACCGTGGCCTGTTCTACGCCCGGCAGATCGTGTGCTCCCCGCACCGGCCTTCGCTGGCGCGGCCGCCGCTACACGCCCGGCGACTTCGCCAGCGGCGACGCTGTAAATCAGGCCATCACCGCCGCCGCCCAGTGCATGTACGGCATCGCCCACGCCGTCGTCACCTCCCTGGGCTGCAGCCCGGCCCTCGGCTTTGTCCACTCCGGCCACGAACTCTCTTTCGTATTGGACATCGCCGACCTCTACAAGACCGAGATCGGCATTCCCCTTGCGTTTGACGTAGCCGCCGAAAGCGAAGAGGACACCGGACCCCGCACCCGGCGGGCCCTACGCGACCGCATCACGGAACTGTCCCTGCTCGACCGGTGCGTAGGCGACATCCAACGCCTGCTCCTACCCCCCGACACCGCCAGCAGTACTGCAGCTTCTGCTTCAGGCGCCAACCAGGACGTGGTCACCCTCCACAGCGACGGCGGCCACCAAGTCCCCTCTGGCATCAACTACGGCGGCAACGGAACCGAGGATTATGGAGACGAACTCTGGTGACCGTCATCGTCCTCACCAACTGCCCCGCCGGCCTGCGCGGCTTCCTCACCCGCTGGCTGCTGGAAATCTCCGCAGGCGTCTTCGTTGGCAACCCCTCCGCCCGCATCCGGGACACTCTTTGGCATGAAGTCGAGCGATACACCGCCCAGGGCCGCGCCCTGCTCGCCCACACCACCGACAACGAACAGGGCTTCACCTTCCGCACCCACGACCACGCCTGGCACCCGACCGACCACGAGGGCCTCACCCTCATTCATCGCCCCGCTCCGAACCCCTCGGCCACAAGCACACCTCCCCAGTCCGTCCCGCCGACAGGCTGGAGCAGGGCCTCCAAGCGTCGGCGCTTTGGGCGCTAATAACGCGGAAAAGTTCGTTCTGGTGTGTATGTCAGGGTCGAAGAAAGTGCTTAAAAACAGGGGTCGTGGTTAGAAAACCCCCAGGTCACTCAGTCTGCTCCCCGCGCCTGCGGGGATGGTCCCTTCACGTGCTCGCTCGTGGGCGGCCTCGATGGCTGCTCCCCGCGCCTGCGGGGATGGTCCCTTCAGCCGCTCCTCCAGGATGGTCAGCCGCTCCTGCTCCCCGCGCCTGCGGGGATGGTCCCTTAACCCGAACATTGGCCACAAAGTTGGAAGTCTGCTCCCCGCGCCTGCGGGGATGGTCCCGATCCGATGACCGCCTGGAGCGGACCGAATCACTGCTCCCCGCGCCTGCGGGGATGGTCCCAGCCCGATCCATGCCCGGGGCGGGACGGACATCTGCTCCCCGCGCCTGCGGGGATGGTCCCTAGACCACCCCGCGCCCGCGGGCGACCTCTACCTGCTCCCCGCGCCTGCGGGGATGGTCCCTGTGGGCCAAGATGCGGGCCATGCCCGAGGGCCTGCTCCCCGCGCCTGCGGGGATGGTCCCCGCTGCACCCCGAGCGCCGCGCAAGCTGACCCCTGCTCCCCGCGCCTGCGGGGATGGTCCCCTCCGCGGTGGTGCCGTATGAGCGCCGACCACCTGCTCCCCGCGCCTGCGGGGATGGTCCCGCCCTTTCCGGTCTGGCAGAAGTCCACCGGAACTGCTCCCCGCGCCTGCGGGGATGGTCCCAACGGCATCGTCACCGCATCCCGCACCGACGGCTGCTCCCCGCGCCTGCGGGGATGGTCCCAGCCAAAACGTGCGATCCGTTGAGGCGGTCGTCTGCTCCCCGCGCCTGCGGGGATGGTCCCCTGGGCTTGTACGGCTCCCGCGGGGGCGATTCCTGCTCCCCGCGCCTGCGGGGATGGTCCCATCGTCCACGGATGGGCGTAGGCCCGGCCGAGCTGCTCCCCGCGCCTGCGGGGATGGTCCCTGGGGCGGCGGCCACGGAGTGTTCCCGGACGGCTGCTCCCCGCGCCTGCGGGGATGGTCCCGCGAACAACTCCGGGACCTACCGGCACAACGCCTGCTCCCCGCGCCTGCGGGGATGGTCCCTGCGCGACGCGGGGGAGGGAAGCAACGATGACCTGCTCCCCGCGCCTGCGGGGGTGGTCCCTTGTCCCGCGCCACCGTGCGGCTGAGGTCGAACTGCTCCCCGCGCTTGCGGGGATGGTCCTCAGCGGACGTACGGCCTCAGCAGCGGCCAGAACTGCTCCCCGCGCCTGCGGGGATGGTCCCCTCGACTGGATCGCGGGCTCCTGGCCGATGGCCTGCTCCCCGCGCCTGCGGGGATGGTCCCCCGCCCGAGGTGCCGTGATGGCCAAGTTCCGTCTGCTCCCCGCGCCTGCGGGGATGGTCCCACCCCGCGCGCTGCGCTGCGTGGCGCACACCTGCTCCCCGCGCCTGCGGGGATGGTCCCAAGATCACGCTCGGCGGGCTCGACGCGAAGTCCTGCTTCCCGCGCCTGCGGGAATGGTCCCGCGACCAGGAACGGCTGGCTGCCCACGATCCGCTGCTCCCCGCGCCTGCGGGGATGGTCCCGGTTCGCAACGCCGGAAACAGTCCTGCGCGCTCTGCTCCCCGCGCCTGCGGGGATGGTCCCCGTACCCGCGCGGTGACGTAGGGGTGCGGGAACTGCTCCCCGCGCCTGCGGGGATGGTCCCCACGACGGTGTCCTCGACGACGACGGTCACACCTGCTCACCGCGCCTGCGGGGATAGTCCCGCCTGCACGGGCGTGTGAAGGCCCGTGAACGACTGCTCCCCGCGCCTGCGGGGATGGTCCCCGAGCTGGACCATGCGCTGCGCGCTGAGCTGCCTGCTCCCCGCGCCTGCGGGGATGGTCCCTACGTGCGCACCGCACTGTCCCGGGCCAAGAACTGCTCCCCGCGCCTGCGGGGGATGGTCGCGGACTCGTGCGGAGCACGCTCGATGCCCTCGGCTGCTCCCCGCGCCTGCGGGGATGGTCCCGACCACGCCGCCCAGGTAGATCGCGACTACTTTCTCCCCGCCCGATTGGTCAACATTCTGCAGGCGATACGGCCGCACCCTGCGGATGGAGTCCGGCAAGCAGGCCAGCATCGTCTGCAGTTTCTCCGCGAAGAGCGTTGACGTCTGTGTCACGGAGGGTAACCGCGGCCGAAGTCTTCGGCAACGCGTTCTGGGGGGTACGAGGTTTACAGCTCGGGCCGTTCTCGCGGCACTGAGGTGGCTCTTTTGGGCGGGCCGGTTCGGAGAGTTGCGCTCCACGCAGGCCTTCAGGATGTGGTGCAGCGAACGCTGCACCACTCCCGGTCAAGCGGGATCGAGCGGGATGCAGCCGGGTGGAAACGGATGGATTTGCCCGTTCAAATGAGAAAGCTGCAGGTGAGATGCCTCATGCTTTTGGGTGCGAGTCCCACCCGCCCCACCACCTGTTGGTTGTGCAGAAACTATCTGACCAGCGTGGTTGTAACCTGATGGGCCGTCACGTAAACGCGGCGGCCCTCAGTTCACCCCGATGCAGTCCTGATGGGGACGCGATGGGGACGAGGTGCCGGGTTCTCGACGCGGCTGCTCCTGATCCGTCTCGCCCGCGACCACACGTACACACTGCTGCTGCGGGCCCCACACACCGACCAACCGCGCCGCTGTCCTCGACGAGGTGGTCAAGGCGTACGAGACCGGCATCGTGGCGCAGAGACGATGCGACCAGGGCGTACGTAATTTGATTGGCCGTCACGTAAACGGTGGCGGCCCTCTTGACATCCGGTCGGCTTGTCATCCGGTCGGCGCGGGGCGTCTCACAGTGGTGTGTGCCACATCGTCGGGGCCGCTGCTTCGCCGCCTTGCCGGGTGCCGTCGTCCGTCACCGTCAGCCGTACCCCGGGGCGGCCGTCCGGCAGGGGTGCGCGGGCGTCGATCGTGATGTCGATGCGGGAGATCGCCGGGCGGCGGGACGCCGTCGCCAGGGCCTTGCGCAGATGAGCCAGGAGCCGGGTCTTGACCGGGTCGCCGAGGGCCGTCTCGACCGGGCCCGTGAAGTGGACCGACGGGGTGAAGCCGAGGAGCGCCGCGGCGCCCGCCGTCTCCCGCAGCACTTTGCCGCGGAACGTCGTCGGGGCGTCGGCCGGCGGCTGCTGGAGCGCGAAGATCGTGGTGCGGACCTCCTGGATCGTCGACTCCAGTTCGTCCACCGCCCCGGCCAGCGTCTCCCGTACGTCCGTCTCATCGGTGCGGCGCCGGGTCGACTCCAGCATCATGCCCGTCGCGAACAGCCGCTGGACGACCAGATCGTGCAGGTCACGGGCGATGCGGTCGCGGTCCTCGAAGACGGCGAGCCGCTCGCGCCCCGCCTGCGCCTCCGCCAGGACCAGGGCGAGCGCCGCCTGTGTGGCGAACTGGGTGGCCAGGAGGTGGTCGAGGGAGGTGTACGGGCGCGAGCCCCGGCCGCGCGGCAGGGCCAGGGTGCCGATCAGACGGCCGTCGGCCTGGAGCGGCAGCATCATGCTGGGGCCGAAACGGGACCGTACCTCGGTCGTCATCCGCGGGTCCGTCGCCGAGTCCTCGATGAACACCGGTTCTCCGGTGAGCAGTTGGGCCAGGACCGGGCTGCCGGGCAGGATCCTCGTGCCGATCAGGGTCCCCGGGTCGTCCGTCGTGGCCGCCGCCACGATCTCCATGCCGCCCGCCTCGGTGGGCTGGAGGACGACCCCGGCGGCGGCGTCGGCGAGCAGCCTGGCCCGCTCCGCGACCGTCGTCAGCGCGGAGCCCGGGCGGCCGGTGAGCAGTGCGGTGGTCACCGCGGCGGCGCCCTCGATCCAGCGTTCACGCTGCCTGGTGGTCTCGTACAGGCGCGCGTTGCCGAGGGCGATGCCCGCCTGGGTGGCGAGGATGCGCACCAGGTCCAGGTCGTCGTCGGTGAAGCCGCCGGGGCGCTCGCCCGGCGGCTTTCCCGTCAGGCGCAGGCGGCCGAACAGGGTCCGCCGCACGTGGATGGGGACGGCGAGGAGGTCCGGGGTGTGAAGGACCTTCCCGGGGTCCTCGTCCGGCGGCAGCGCCGGGTGCGTGTCCTCGGTGGCCACCGCCTCGACCAGGCCGCCGTGGCCCGGGTCGAGGACGCCGAGGACCCCGTGCCGGGCGCCGGTCAGGGCGACCGCGCTGTCCACCAGGTGCTGGAGGGTGGGGCGCAGTTCGAGCTCCGAGCCGACGTTCAAGGCGGCCTCCAGGAGGACGGACAGGCCGAAGGGGGCGCCCGGGTCGCGCACTGCCTCGGCCATCGTGTCCGTCCTCGTGGGTCGCGCCGCGGTCCGGTCAGTCCTCCAGCGGGTCCGGAATGCGCATCGGCTGGATCCTGCCCTCGATCATCGCGCCGAGCCCTTGCACGGCGCAGACGTCGGGGCGCTCGGCGATGCGCACCGGCATGCCCGTCGCGTCGCTCATCATCTGGTCGAGGCCGGGCAGCCGGGCCGAGCCGCCGACCATCGTGATGCCGCGGTCCGCGAGGTCGGCGACCAGGTCGGGCGGGCAGTCGCGGAGCACCTTGCCGATGCCGTCGAGCACCGCCGTCAGCGGGGTGTGGATCGCGTCCCGGACCGCCGCCGTGTCGACGTGGACGGAGCGCGCCCGGCCCGTCACCACGTCGCGGCCGTGGATCTCGGTGCGCTCCGGGCCCTGCGTCGTGAGGCCGTTGCCGCTGAGGGCGAGCTGCAAGGGCCGTACGGTCTGCGAGGGAAGCATCAGCTCGTGCTGCTGGCGCAGGTGCTGGACCACCGCCTGGTCGATGGCCTCACCGCCGACCGGGACCCGCACGGCCGTCACGATCGCACCCATGGAGAGCACCGCGATGTGGGTCGTGGCGGCGCCGCTCACGATGACCATGGTGGCTTCGGGCTGCTCGACCGGCAGGCCGCAGCCGACGGCCGCCGCGATGAGGGTGTCGACCATCTCGACGCGGCGCGCGCCGAGGCCGACCAGCGTCTCGATCGCCGCGCGCCGGGCCAGCGGGTCCGCGTCGTGCGGGGCGCAGACCGCCGCGCGCAGCCGGGGCTTGCGGCGCAGGGCGCGGCGGAGTTTGTCGCCGAGCAGGTGGCGCAGCATCCGCTGGGCCATGTCGATGTCGATGACCCGGCCGCCGGAGACGGGGCGTACGACGCGGATGTGGTCGGGGGTGCGGCCGGTCATCTTCTCCGCGGGTTCGCCGACCGCGATCAGGGCGCCGGTGCGGGTGTTGACCGCCGCCGCGCTCGGCTCGTCGACGACGAGGCCGAGGCCCTTGACGTAGACGCGGGTGCGCGCGGCACCCAGGTCGACGGCGAAGTGGCAGCGCTGCAACTGCTCCAGACTGACGGTCATGGCGGATCCTCCCGAGAGCACAGACCGTGGGCGGACCGCAACTGCGGCCCTGTTCGCATCGTGCGGGCGGCGTCCCGGCCGCGCGCGCTGGAATAGGCCGGCCGTGGCTGCTCCGGACGGGTGAGAAGTTCGATGATCGCCGCCTGCCGGTGTCCTGCCGGGGCGCCCGGGCCGGGCATGGCCGCGCGGTGAGGCGGCGGGTGAGGTGGTGCCTGCTCGTCGGTACCGGCCCGTCTTCTACCGTGCTCCGGGCCCGCGCGCGCTCCCGCCCGTGCGGGCCGCCGCCGCGCTTGCCGGGTACCGCCGGGTGTGGTGGCCGGGCCGGGCCCGCGCGCGCTCCCGCCCGTGCGGGCCGCCGCCGCGCTTGCCGGGTAGCGCCGGGTGTGGTGGCCGGGCCGGGACCGCGCGCGCTCCCGCCCGTGCGGGCCGCCGCCGCGCTTGCCGGGTACCGCCGGGTGTGGTTGCCGGACCGGGCCGCTGTCGCCCGGGCGCCGGTCCCGCCGGGGGCCGTGGCGGGAACGCGCCAGGGCAGCTTCCCGCCAGCGCCCGTCAACATCCCCGCAACACAAGCACCTTGAGACTCTTCACAGCACTCGGGTGACCCCCGATCCGAGGCCTACGAAGAGAGGCGACGATGACCAGAGGACCTGCCGCGAGACGCGGCGCGGCCCTGCTGTCGGCCGGCATCGCGTTCGCGCTGCTGCCCGGCGGCGGCGCCCAGGCCGCCCCCGCGGCCGCACCGAAGGCGACGAGGGCCGCGACCGCCGCGCACACCGTGACCCTGGTGACCGGCGACAAGGTGACCGTGACAGAGCTCGGCGGCGGCAAGAGGACCGTCACCGTGGACCGGGCGAAGGGCGCGACCGGCGCCGTCCGCACGCAGGTGTCGCACGGCGACATCAGCGTCGTGCCCGACGAGGCCCGGCCCTACCTGGCCGCGGGCACCCTCGACGCCCGTCTGTTCGACGTCAGCGCGCTGATACGGCAGGGCCTCGCGGACGGCGAGGCCGACGCGACGCCCCTCATCGTGACCTACGACGGCAAGGCGGCCCGCAATGCCCGCGCCGTCCCCAGGGGCGCCGAACGGACCCGGGCGCTCACCAGCATCGGCGGCGCCGCCCTCGCCGCCGACAAGGGACGGACCTTCTGGGACACCGTGACCGCCCCGAAGGGGACCGGCTTCGCCGCCGGGCTCGGCAAGGTGTGGCTCGACGGGCGCGTCGAAGCCGACATGGCCGAGAGCAACGCGCAGATCGGCACCCCGGCGGCCTGGGAGAGCGGGCTCACCGGCAAGGGTGTGAAGGTCGCCGTCCTCGACACCGGATACGACCCCTCGCACCCCGATCTCGCCGCGCGCGTCACCGCGTCGAAGTCCTTCATCGAGGGCGAGGAGGTCGCCGACCTCGACGGGCACGGCACCCACGTGACCTCGACCGTCGGCGGCTCCGGTGCCGCGTCCGACGGCAAGGAGAAGGGTGTCGCCCCGGACGCGACCCTCGCCGTCGGCAAGGTCCTCGACAACGAGGGCTCCGGCAGCGAGTCGCAGATCATCGCCGGTATGGAGTGGGCCGCCGAGGACATCGGGGCCAAGGTCGTCTCCATGAGCCTCGGCTCGCAGGAGGCCAGCGACGGCACCGATCCGATGGCCGCCGCCGTCGACTCCCTGTCCGCCGAGACCGGTGCCCTCTTCGTGATCGCCGCCGGGAACAACGGAGCGCCCACCTCCATCGGCTCGCCCGGCGCCGCCGACGCCGCGCTGACCGTCGGCGCCGTCGACTCCGCCGACCAGGCCGCCTACTTCACCAGCCAGGGACCGCGCCTCGGTGACAACGCCCTCAAGCCCGACGTCTCCGCCCCGGGCGTGCACATCCTCGCCGCACGCTCCTCGCTGGCCGCGGGCGACGGGTCGTACACCGAGATGAGCGGTACGTCGATGGCGACGCCGCACGTCGCCGGTGTCGCCGCGCTGCTCGCCCAGCGGCACCCGGACTGGACGGGCGCGCAGCTCAAGGATGCCCTGATGTCCAGCAGCAAGCAACTGGACGCCTCCGTCTACACCCTTGGCGCCGGGCGGGTGAGCGTGCCCGACGCGATCGACGCGCGGATCACCGCCACCGGCAGCGCCGACCTCGGCTCCTACACATGGCCCTACGAGGACAACAAGGCGGTGACGAAGACCCTCACGTACACCAACACCTCCGACCAGGCGGTGGAGTTGAGCCTCGCTGTGCGGGGCGCGGCCGACGGTGTCGCCACGCTCGCCGACAGCACACTGAGAGTCCCCGCCCACGGCAGCGCCTCCACCACCGTCACCGGTGACGGCGCGAAGGCCCCCGTCGGCAACACCGGCGGGCAGATCGTCGCCGAGACGGGCGGGAAGACCGTCGCCCACACGGCGTTCGGGCTCGTCAAGGAAGAGGAGCGGTACACGCTGACCGTCCATGTGAAGGACCGGTCCGGCGCGCCGACCGCCGCCTACCTGGCGGTGCAGCAGCTCGCGGCGGGCGTCGACCCGGTGCCCGCCACCGTCGGCGAGTCCGGCACGCTGGAGCTGAGGCTGAAGCCCGGCTCGTACCACCTGGAGTCCTACCTCGACGTGCGCGGCAGCCACGGCAAGGACTCGCTCGGCCTCGGGTACCTCGCCGACCCCGAGATCACGCTCGACCGCGACCGTGAGGTCACCCTCGACGGGCGGCGGTTGCAGGAGATCACCGCCGACGTCGGACGCACCACGCAGACCCGGCAGCTCGTCATGGAGGCCGACCGTGAGGCGGGCGGCGCCGCCTACTCCAGCGCCGTGCAGCTCCCCGTCCTGTACGACAGCGTCTTCGCGGCACCCACGCACAAGGTCGCCGAGGGCAGCTTCGAGTACCGCACCGTGTGGCGCCTCGGCAAGCCGGTGCTCCAGGTCGACGGGGTGCGCGAGGCCACCGTGCAGGCGGGCGGCTCGCTGATCGAGGGCCGCACACGGCTCGGCGTCGTCGACGCGGGCGACGGCGCCCCCGCCGACTACACCGGCAAGAACGTGCGCGGCAAGGCCGTCCTCGTGCGTCGGAGCGCCGCGCTCACCCCCGCCGAACTCGCCGAGGCAGCGCAGGACGCGGGCGCGAAGGCGCTGTTCGTCACCGATGACGCGCCGGGCCGGCTGAGCGCCTGGTTCGGGCCGGACGGCGGCACCGACCGGCCGCTCCAGATCGCCTCGGTCGACGCCGCCGACGGTGCGAGGCTGGCCGCGCTCGCCAAGGCGCGGCGGACCCTGGTGATGACCGGCACGCGCTACACGCCGTGGGTGTACGACCTCACCGACGAGCACAAGGGCACCGTGCCGAAGGGCGCCCTGACGTACCGGCCCGCCCAGCGCGAACTGGCGGTCCTGGACGCGAAGTTCCACGCGGTGAAGGTGCAGGACGGCGGCGAGTTCCGGTACTCGATCACCGACACCTTCCCGATCGGACTCGGCTTCCTGGAGAAGATCGCCTACCCGGCCGAGCGCACCGACTACGTCTCCACCGGCCCCGGCCAGACGTGGCACGAATCCGTCCAGACCGGCCCGACCGACCTGGAACAGCGCAGCGGCCTCACCACCTACAAGGGCGGTACGCACCAGGAGCTGAACTGGTTCAAGCCGGTCTGGCACCCGTGGCTGGGCAGCGGTCTCGGCTGGGGGCAGCAGCGCTCCGGCTCCACCCTCCAGTTCAACACGCCCGGCTGGGGCGACTCCGGGCCCGACCACACCGGCTTCGGCGACGTGTGGAGCGGCGACACGAACGGCATGGACCAGTACACGTCGGTCTCCGTGGACGGGGTGCAGGTCGACCGGAGGAAGAGTTCCGGGGTGTACGTGTGGGACGCCGACCCGGCCGAGCACACGTACAAGGTCACCACCGACACCACGCTCGACCCCGCGCGCTGGGAGCTGTCGACCGAGGGGCACGCCGAGTGGACGGTCAGGTCGGCGGCGACACCCGACGACCGGTGGACGTACCTGCCGCTGATCAACCTCGGCTTCGACGTCGACACCGACCTCGCGGGCGATGTCCGCGGCGGCACCCGCGTCCCGGTCGCGCTCCACGGCCAGTACGTGAAGGACGCGTCCGGCACCGGCACCATCGGCGGCGGCAGGCTCGACGTGTCCTACGACGACGGCAGGACCTGGAAGCAGGTGGCCCTCGACGGTCGCGGCGCCTCCTGGAAGGGCGCTCTGAGCGTGCCGCGCGGCGCGGAACACATCTCGCTGCGCGCCTCGGCCAAGGACGACAAGGGCGGTTCCGTCTCCCAGGAGATCATCAGGGCGGTGGGCGTGAAGTGAGCGCGCGGCCCCGCTGAGCGGCGGCTTCGCGGAAGGGCCCGGCTCGGAACGACTCCGTGCCGGGCTCCGGCGTGTCAAGGGGTGATACGCCGTCGTCCGGGATGCGGACCGCGGGTTGTGGCGGCGGGCCCGGCCCGGACAGGATGCGGGCATGGCCCCCGTACTCGTCTCACGCCGTCACGTGGATCTGCTGCGTGTCGCGACGATGCTCTGTCGGGCCTGCGCACACCGTCGCCCGGCAGGCCGCTGAGGCGCTCCGCCGCTCGTCGGCGCCCGGCTCACCCGCCCGCCTGCCCGCCGAGGTCCCCGCGCCGTGTGCCAGGGGACTCTCCGCCGCTCGCACCCCCCGCCGCTCCCGGCCGCCCGGGGTGCCGCCCCCGCCCTTGCCACCCCGTCGTAGGCCCGAGGTGCCCATGCCCGAGAACCGCCCGTTGCTGCACTGGTTCCTGCCCACCGGAGAGGACCGGGCCGACACCGGCAGACCCGCGCGCGTCGCACGCGCCGCCGAACAGGCCGGTTTCGCCTCGCTGTTCGCGCCCGCGGGGCCCGGGAGCGCCGACCCGTGGCACCTCGCCTCCGTGCTCGCCGGTCACACCGAGCGCATCGGGTTCCTGGTCGGCGTCCGCGCCGGGTCCGTCAGCCCCACGCTCCTCGCCCAACAGGCGGACGCCTTCCGGCGGTTCACCGGCGGACGGCTGCGACTGAACGTCGTCACGGGCGGCGGCCCGGCCGAACGCCACGCTCCAGGACAGCAGTTGACGCACGAGCAGCGCTACGGGCGCACCGACGAGGTCATGGCCGTCCTGCGGGACCTCCTCGACGGGCGGCGCATCGACTTCCAGGGCCAGCACGTCCAGGTCCAGGGCGCGCGGCTGACCGCACCGGCCGTCGAGCACAAGGTGCCGCTCTACCTGGGCGGTGTGTCGGAGGCCGCCGCGGACCTCGCCGCGCGCCGCGCCGACGTCCACCTCCTGTGGAGCGAGCCGGAGGAGCCGCCGGCCGTCGTCGCCGCCCGCGTCGCCCGGCTGCGCGGCCGGAACCCGGCCCTGCGCTTCGCGCTGCGGCTGCCCGCCGATGGCCGCGACCACGACGAGGTCGCGCGCCGTCTGCACGCGTACTGTCGCTCGGGCGTCGAGGAGTTCGTGCTCTCCGGACGCCCGGACCCGGACGACGCCCTGCGGGTGGGCGAGGAGGTGGCGCCGCGGCTGTGGGCACTGCTGGCGGACGCGCGGGCCCGGGACGACGCGACGGCGCCGCCTCCCCGTGGGACCGGGGGAGACGGCGCCGCTCTGGCGTCCGACGGTGTTACACCAGCCAGCCGACGAAGTGAACGATGCCGGCGAGGATGTCGGTGAGCAGGTTCATGGTGACGCGTTCTCCTTGCGATGGTGCATGTGTGTGGGACAACACCCCGGCCCTGTATGGGACATGGACCGGGTGCGCGACAACTACGGTCTGCAGCCCGTTGCTTGCGCCCCGTAAGCATCGTTGGTCATCCGTGCCTCATGCAATTTCTGGCGCCACGATCACCTGTTCGCGGGAACAACTGCTCGCTTGTTCGTTTACGCGATCTTGTCCGTGCCCCCGGTGCTCCCTCCGGCCACCCCGCGTACGACACCGAGTCGCACCAAGTCCTGCGGACGGATGTGCAGTTCACCGGCCGTGCGCGCGGCCTGGTCGGACGGCCGCTTGAGGATCGCCGCCGCCAGGTCGGGCGCGATCACCGAGAAGTACGCGTCCGGGGTCACCCAGGTGTTGCCGGGCGCGGCCAGCGCCAGCGCGCCGCCCGAACCGCCCTCACCGATGACCAGGGTGGTGACCGGCACCGGCGCCTCGGCGACCGCGAGGAACACCTCGGCGATCGCCGCTCCCGCACCCGCCCGCTCGGCCTCCGCTCCGCTCGCGGCCCCCGGGGTGTCGACCAGGGTGAGCACCGGGACGCGGAGACGGCCCGCGAGCCGCAGCAGCCGGGCCGCGGTGCGGTATCCGGCCGGGGTGGTGGCCGTGCCGCACTGCGCCGCGTAGGCGATCGTCCGCCCCTCGCGCTCGCCGAAGCCGCAGAGCATCCCCTCGTCGGTGCCGCCCGCACGGTCCCCCCGCAGCTCCTCCCGGAAGGTGAAGTAGGCGTCCAGGTAGGCGCGGGCGCGCGGCCGTTCGGGGGAGCGGGCCCGCTGGACCGCCTCCCAGCCGGTGGCGGGCAGGTCGGTGCGGCCCAGGGCGCGGGGGACGGGCGCCGGGCCCTGGGCGGGCCGGGTCAGCAGACGAAGGCGGCGGCCGAGCGCGGCGCGCAGCGCGTCCGGCGCCACGACCGCGTCGACCGCCCCCGCCCGGAACTGCGCCTCCGCCGTGTACGCCGCCGGGTCCGCGTCCTGCGGGCGTACGCGGGACCCGGCGAAGCCGACCTGGGCCCCCGCCAGCGCGAGCGTCAGGTCGGCGCCCGCGCCCAGGGTGGCCCAGCCGCCGCCCGTCGTCGGATCACGTACCACGGCGATCTGCGGCAGACCCGCGGCACGCGTCAGCGCCGCCTGGCGCGCCACACGCTGGAGTTGGGTCAGCGCGACCATGCCCTCCTGCATCCTGCTGCCGCCCGTGGCGATGAGCGGGACCACGGGGAGGCGGTGCGCGCGGGCGTGGACGTGGGCCGCCTCGATCCGGTCGCCCGTCTCCCTGCCGAGCGAACCGCCCAGGTAGCCGAAGTCGAAGGCGATGACGACGGCGGCCGTGCCGTCGATCTCCGCGACGCCGGTGACCACGGACTCCGTCTCGCCGGTCCGCTCCGCCGCCCGCGCCCGCGCCGCCCCGTAGCCCGGCCAGCCGAGGGGATCGGGGCTCTCGGGTGGCGCGGGCGGCGGGAGTTCGCGGAAGGTGCCGGGGTCGCAGACCATGGCCAGGACGGCGCGCGCGCCCGTGCCGTCAGCCATCGGGGAGGGACCGCTTCAGGATCTTGCCCATGTCGTTGCGGGGCAGCGCGTCGAGGTGGTGGACGGTGCGGGGGCGCTTGTGCGGGGCCAGCCGCGCGGCGACGTGCTCGGCCAACTCCCCTTCACCCGGCGGGTTCTGGGCGTCGACCGGGACGATCCAGGCCACCACCCGCTCGCCCAGGTCGGGGTCGGGGGCTCCGGTGACCGCGGCCTCCCGGACACCGGGATGTTCCAGGAGCGCGTTCTCGATCTCGCCCGCGCCGATCTTGTAGCCGCCGCTCTTGATCAGGTCGGTGGCTCTGCGGCCGATGATGCGGACCGAGCCGTCGGGGTCGCGCACGGCCATGTCGCCGGTGCGGAACCAGCCGCCCGGCGCGAACGCGGCGGCCGTCGCGTCGGGCCGGTTCAGATACTCAAGGAACAGGTTGGGCCCGCGCACCTGGATCTCGCCGACCGCCTCCGGATCACCGGCGGCGACCTCGGTCGTACCGTCGTCCTCCGTCAGGCGCAGCTCCACGCCCGGCAGCGGCACACCGACGCTGCCGGGCCGCGACCGGCCGTCGGCCCGCACGCTGGTGTTCATCAGCGTCTCCGTCATGCCGTACCGCTCCACGACCCGCTGCCCGGTGGCCGCGGCGATCCGCTCGTGGTCGTGGAGCGGCAGCGCCGCCGAGCCGGAGACCAGCAGCCGCGCCGAGGAGAGGGCCTTCGCGAGCGCCGGGTCGGTGGGCAGCGCCTCCGCGAGGCGGTGGTACATCGTGGGCACGCCGAACAGCATCGTCGCCCCGGACGCCAGTTCCCGCGCCACGCCCTGCGTGTCGAAGCGGCCCAGGTGCCGCACCGCGCCGCCCTGGCGCAACGGCCCGACGATCCCCAGGATCAGGCCGTGGACGTGGAACAGCGGCAGCCCGTGCACCAGGGTGTCCCGGTCCGTCCACCGCCAGGCGTCCCGCAGGGCGTCCAGCGTCGAGGAGACGGCGCGGCGCGGCAGCACCGCCCCCTTGGGCGGGCCCGTGGTGCCGGAGGTGTAGACGACGAAGGCGGGCGCCTCGGGGTCCGCGGGCTCCTCGGGAAGCGCGACGGGGCGTCCGGGACCGGCCGGTGCGGTCGGTACGTCGATGGAGACGCGGTCCAACGCGGCGAGTGCGGGCGGCAGGTGCTCCCCGGGCGCCGCCAGGACGGCGTCGGGGGCGCTGTCCGCGACGATGTGGCCCAGTTCGCGGTCGCCCGACCTCGGGTTGACCGGGACGGCGGCGACGCCCGCGAGCAGCGCCGCGACCACGCCGACGGCGGTCTCCAGCGTCGGTGTGGCCCACAGTGCGACCCGGGACGCGCCCGAGATCCGGGAGGCGAGCGGCGTGGCCGCCGCCGCGAGTTCGCCGTAGGTCAGGGCGCGGTCGCCGAAGCGCACCGCCGGGCGGTCGGGGGTGTCGGCCAGGGCCGGCAGGAGTCGGGACACGGGCACGCTCCAGATCGGATTGGTTCGGTGGCTGAGCCAATCCGAGCGTGCCGCCTGGTACCCGCCCAGGTCAAGGACGTACGCTGCCCGGCACACGACACGACACGACCGGGGCGGGAAGGGGCCGGGGATGAGCGACGCACTGCGGCCGATGACGGCACGCCCGCGCCTGTACGAGCAGGTGCTCGACCGGCTGCGTACGTACGTCGCCGAGGGCGGGCTCCGCGCGGGCGACCGGCTGCCGACCGAACGCGACCTGGCGGCCCGGCTCGGGGTGAGCCGCGCCTCGGTGAAGCAGGCCATCGTCGTCCTGGAGGTGCAGGGCCTGGTCGAGGTGCGGCACGGCGGCGGCACCTACCTCGTGCGCGACAGCCTGGAGAACGTCGTCGTCGAGCCGGTCGAGAGTCTCGTCGCCCGCAAGAAGCGACTGCCGGACGTCCTGGAGGCGCGCGAGGCGCTGGAGACCAAGCTCGCCGAACTGGCGGCGGAGCGCCGCACCGACGCCGATCTGGCGGCGCTGCGCTCGGCCCTCGGCCACATGGAGCGGGACATCGAGGCGGGCGGGCTCGGCATCGAGGGCGACCGGCTGTTCCACGCGGCGGTGACCGAGGCGGCGCACAGCGCGCTCCTCGCCGCGTTCATGCGGGAGATCGACGAGCCCGTCGCGGAGTCCCGCACCGAGTCACTGCGCCAGCCGCGCAGGCCCGGCCGGTCGCTCGCCCAGCACCGGGCGATCCTCGACGCCATCGAGGCGGGGCGGGGGCGCGGCGCGGCGGCGGCGATGCGCAGGCACGTCCGTTCCGTGGCCGAGGTGCGGCTCCTCACCTGGGAGCCGGACGCCTCCGGTGCGTGAGATGCCGTCGGGACAGGACGTGAAGCGAGCGTTCCGCTTAAATTCGATAAGTCGGCCGCGTGTGCAGGGAATTCGGGGGCACCCGAAGGTGCGTAACGAAGTCCTGTAAAGCGATCTGCAAGGGGTGTGGACCATGTCGGCCTACGGTAGTCGTCCTGCTGCTTCTTCCGGTTCCCGGACGAATGGCCTCGCGATAGCCGGACTCGTCTGCGGCATCGTCGGGCTGTTCTTCCTCAGCTTCGTCCTGGGACCGCTCGCGATCATCTTCGGCGCGCTCGCGCTGCGCCAGAAGGCCGCCGGTGGTGCCGGAATGGCCAAGGCGGGCCTCATCCTTGGCGTCATCGACGTGATCCTCTTCATCGTCATGATCGCGGTCGCCGCGAACGGCGGATTCAGTTGGTACGTCGGCGGCTGACCGCGGCCGGATGAGAAATCCGGTGCAATTCATTCTCGTCGGCAGGGGAATGCGTCCACACGCATTCCCCTGCCGACTTTTCGAGTTCCGGACCGGAATCCCTGGAGGAGAAACCCCGTATGCCGTCCCGCACCGCCCTCGTCACTTGCCGACCAGGACCCCACATCAGTGTGGACCGCGATCTGCCGCTGCTCGCCGCGGAACTGGAGCGGTCCGGGGCCGCCGTCACCGTCGCGTACTGGGACGACCCCGAGGTCGGCTGGGCGGCGTTCGACCTCGTCGTCATCCGCTCCACCTGGGACTACAGTTGGCGGCGCGAGGAGTTCCTGGAGTGGGCCGCGCACTGCGCCTCGGTCACCCGGCTCGCCAACCCCGTCGACGTGCTCCGCTGGAACACCGACAAACGCTACCTCGGCGACCTGGCCCGCGCGGGGGTGCCCACCGTGCCGACCTCGTACATCGCGCCCGGCCAGATCCCGGCGCTCCCCGCCGACGGCGAGTACGTGATCAAGCCGGCGTCCGGCGCGGGCGCCCGGTACGCAGCCCGCTACACACCGGCCGAGCGGGACGTCGCCCTGCGGCACCTGGCCCGGATGCACGCCGAGGGGCTGACCGCGATGGTGCAGCCCTACCTCTCGGGGATCGACGTGAACGGTGAACGGGCCGTGCTCTTCTACGGCGGAGCCTTCCTGCACTCCGTCCGCAAGGGCGCCGTGCTCACCCCCGGCGTCGCCTACGACGAGCGGAAGGTCGCCCACCCCGGGCTCGAACCGTGGCAGCCCACGGAGGCCGAACGCGCCGTCGCGCAGGCCGCGTTGGCCGCCGTGCCGGGCGGCTCCGACCAGCTCCTGTACGCACGCGTCGACCTCGTGGACGGCGCGGACGGGCGCCCTTGCGTGATGGAGCTGGAACTGGTCGAGCCGAACCTGTTCCTCGGCAGCGTGCACCCGGGGTCGGTGCGCGCCGTCGCCGAAGCCATCGTGAAAGCCGCGACCTAGAGGCCTGGTCTAGATCTCGGTCCAGCGCTGCAACAGCCCCCAGGTGAACTCCGCCCGCACCCGGCGCGGCTCACCCGAGATCTCGTCCGGCGCGGCGAACGCCAGGCCCCAGCGGGTGGGCGCCGAGCCCTCCAGGGGGCGCGCGGGGGCGAAGGCGCGGGCCGCCTCGTCGACCGTGCAGGACCACGGGGTCAGGTCGGCGAGGGTGCGCAGGGACGGGCCCGGGGTGCCGGGGGCGCGGATCAGCCACTCGTTCCAGACCGCGCCCGTCGGCGAGAGCAGGACCTCGAAGCGCAGGTGGGGCCAGAGCGGGACCGGCCACAGCAGGGCCTCGCAGGCCAGGTCGCCCACCGTGCGGGTGAGCCGTCGCTCCGGGGCGCCGAGGATCGACCGGTACCGGGAGACCGCCGAACGGCCGCCGCGGGCGTGGAGCATCGCCTGCCAGCGGCGGTTCGCCTCCCGCATGTCGGCCACCGAGACACCGAGGTCGGCGCGGGCGGTCTCCACCAGCTCCGGGTTGTGGTCGGCCATGCGCCGCAGCAGCACGAGCTGGAAGTGGAGCGGCGTGAAGGGCTCAGCGGGTCCGGTGGGCGTGGGGCGTGGCATGTCTCCCATGGTCGCGCACCTGCCCCGGCAGCCGCCCGTCCGGCAGGAACAGCACCGAGTTCACATAGCGCGGCCGGCGGCCGGCCGGGGTGAGGGCGCGGCGCAGCAGCCCCTGCGAGGCGATGTGCGCCGTGCTGTCCTGGTGCGCGGGCAGGTCGAAGTCGGTGAGGGGCAGCCAGGTGTCGGCGGGCAGGACCCAGCCCGCGTAGCCCCGCGCGTGCAGGTGGCCGACGACGGGGGCGATGGGCTGGATCCGCGTCTCCAGCTCGACGAAGAGGGCCGGGCGGTCGCGGGAGAGCAGGGTGTGGGCGCCGCGCAGCACCGGCAGCTCCGCCCCGTCCACGTCGATCTTGATGAAGTCGACGTCGTGCAGGGCGAGTTCGTCGAGGGTGACGCAGGGCACGGGGTGCGGGGTCGGGGCGTGCAGTCCCTCCCGGCGGACCAGGGAGGAGACGCCGCGCTCCCCGCGCGCGTCGTGCGGGGGCTGCCACAGCGGCGCCGCCCCCGGTCTGTCGCTGGCGGCGGCGCGCACCACCCGTACGTTCGGGGGCGCGGCGGCGGCGAGGGTCCTGGCCAGATGCGGCACCGGTTCCAGGGTGACCACGCGCCGGGCGCGGGCCGCGAGGCGGTGGGTCCAGGGCCCGTACCAGCCGCCGACGTCGACCGCGGTGCCGCACCGGCCGCCCGGCGCGGGCAGCATGTCGGCGAGCCGGGCCAGTTCGGGCTCGAAGCGCGGGTACAGGGCCCTGGCCGTCGCGGCGGTCAGGCGGGCGGGGAGGTAGGGGCCGACGCGGGCGGCGAGCGTGGTCACGGCGCCGCCCGCCGTGCCTGCTCCAGGTGTTTGAGGACCTGCTCGTGCTCGTCCTCGGGGAGCTGTTCGCCGGAGGACGGCAGGAGCTGCGGGATGCCGTCGACGATCGGGTAGCGGCGGTGCAGGCGCGGGTTGTAGAGCCCGGCGCCGTCCGGGAGCAGCAGCAGCGGCCCCTTGTCGAGGGGGCAGGCGAGGATGCGCAGCAGCGGGTCGTCAGGGCTCATGGGGGGCATGGGGGAGCAACTCCCTGGGGGGTGGGGTGGGTGGATCCGGAGGTGGGGCGGCGGGGGCCGTGTCGTGCTTGGGCATCAGCAGGAGAACGGCGACGGCGAGCGCGGTCCCGGCCACGCGCAGGCCGAGGCGCAGCGGCTCGGACGGCAGCGACTCGCCGAACGCGGCGGTCCCGAGCACCGCCGTGAACAGGCAGGTCACCGTCGTGCACACCGGCACGATCAGCGAGGCCCGGCAGCGCTGGAGCGCCGCCTGCGACATGACGAGCCCGCACGCGCCCGTGCACAGCAGCAGATACGGGTACGGGGACCTGAACAGGGCCGGGACGTCGGGGAGCACCCCGGAGACGCCCTTGATGGCCAGGGAGCTGACCCCGTACAGCAGGCCCACCGCGACGCCGTACTCGACGCCCGTGGTGGGCATCCGGTGCCGGTGGCGGCTTCTGCGTTCGGCCGCCGCGTACAGGTACAGGCCCGCCGCGAGCGAGGGCACGCAGACCGTGAGGATGAGCGGGGCCGGGGCGCCGCCGCCGACCGTGTCCTGGTCGTGGCCGGTGTCGCGCAGGGACAGCACCACCATGAGCAGGGCCAGCAGGATCGCGGCGATGGCGTACCGCTCGCGGCCCGACGTGTGTTCCCCGAGCAGGCGCGAGGAGAGCAGGAGCAGCAGGACGAGGCCGGAGACGAAGATGCCCTGCGCCGCGGCGATGGGCAGGGTGCGGTAGACGGCCAGTTGGGCGCCGAACCCCGAGGCGAGGGCGATGGAGCCGGCCAGCCACAGGGGGCTGGTGACGACTTGGCGCAGCAGATGGGCCGGGCGGCGCACGCTGACCTCGGGGAGGCTCGTGAGGGCACGTTTCTCCAGGACGAAGCCGACGGAATAGAGGGTGTTGGCGAGCAGCGCCGCGCCGACTCCCCATGCCACGGCGGGCATCGCGCGTCACATCCTTCGGGCGTGCAGGAGAAGGATCGAGGCGAGCGAGGGGGCCGCGCAGGCGAGCCGGTCCAGGGGCCGCAGCGAGCGGGGCACACCGTGGAAGGGCGCCCCCGTGACCCGTACGACGTCGAAGCCGGCGGCCGCGACGAACTCGCGCAGCGCGCGCCGCGTGTACAGGCGCAGATGGCCCACCACGTCGGTGCCGGGGCGGCCGTGCACCGCGCGCAGGCTCACCTCGGAGAAGACGGGCTGCACACCGGCGAGGAGCAGGACCCGGTTGTACCAGGCGGCCAGGTTCGGGGTGGACAGCATCAGATGGCCGCCCGGGCGCAGCACCCGGTGCAGCTCGTCGAGGGCTGCGTCGGGGTCCACCAGGTGCTCGATCACCTCGGACAGCAGCACCGCGTCGACGGCGGCGTCTTGGAACGGCAGCCCGTAGCCGCTCAGTTCACCCCGTACGACGTCGGGCAGGCGGCCCGCGGCGCGGCGCAGCGCGTCCTGCGACCAGTCGACGCCGACGAGGCGGTGGCCGGGCAGCAGTCGGGCCGCGACGGCCGCGGCGCTGCCGTCGCCGCACCCCACGTCCAGGACGGTGGCGTGCCGGGTCCCGGCGAGCGCGGCGGCCAGGGTGCGGGTCTGGCGCAGCGTGCGGGGCGCCCCGGAGGAGACGGGGACGGCGGGGTCCTCGTAGAAGTCCCGCAGGCCGGTCAGGGTGGGCGGCGTGGCGGTCATGACGCCTCCTCCTGTGTCGCGTGGAGGTGATGCTCGAAGAGGTCGCGCAGATGGGCGCCGTCGCCGTGGCCCAGGAGCGTGCGCGACCAGCGCAGGGCCAGGTGCAGACGGCCCGCCGTGGACGCGGTGGTGACGGTGAGGCCGCGCGGCATCCGGGCCGGCGCCGAGAACCAGACGGCGTGCGCCCGGCCCCCGTCGCCGAAGTCCAGCGGGTACGGGACGCGGCCGATGTTGCTGAGCAGGGTCGTCGAGGTCCAGGGGGCGGCGGCCGTACGCAGCGCGCGAGTGGCGGCGGCCCGCCAGGCCACCGGTGCGTACGGCGCGGTCAACAGGGCCGCCCCGTGCCCGAGTTGGGGCCGCACGAGCGCCTTGAGGGCTGTGGTGCGGGTGGCGGTGAGGCGCAGGAGCGCGGGCAGGGGCTGACGCAACTCGGCCGGGGTGAGCGGCACTTCGACGAGACGGGTGCCGTTGCCGATGGGCATTGAGGCGTCCCGGGGGCGGTCGTCGACCGGCATCGTGATGCGCAGGGGGCGGCGGGCGCCGTGTGCGCCGTGTGCTCCGTGTTCGTCGTTCCAGTCGGTCACCGTGCGGGCCGTGGCCACCATGAGCTGGTCGTTCACCGTGTACGGGGCGCCCTTGGGGCGGCGCGGCACCGCCAGTTCGCAGACGAGGAGGCCGTTGCCGGGCCGGGGTTCGCGCTCCCCCGGAGCCACCCGGGCGGGGCGCGCCCAGGAGGAGGGCAGATCGGGCGGGCCGGGCGGGGCCGGGCGGCGCGGGGCGACGGCCGGTGCGGGCGGCGGCGCGTTGTCCCGGCCGCCGTAGAACTCCGCGGCCGTGGCGAGGACGCGGAGGCAGGCCGGGCCGTCGAGCGCCGTGTGGTTGATGGTGAGGAAGAGAACGGTGTCGCCGCTCTCCGGGTGCGCGACGCACTCCAGCCGCACCGGGGGCGCGACGGTGAGCGGCGGGGCCTTGGTGAGGGAACGGGCGCGGGCCAGGACCAGCGCGTCGGGGCCCGGCTCGGGGAACGAGACCGGGCACACGTCGGGGGCGTCCGTCAGCTCCCAGGCGTAACGAGTGGTGTACCAGCGGCGGCGTGCCTCGCGCATGAGGATGCGGGGGTGCGCGCGCAGGGCGCGGTCGAACGCCGCGCTCAGCCGGTCCGGCTCAAGGCGGCCGGAGAGGTGCACCTCGATGTGGACCGTCTCCGGCTCGTCGTTCTGGAGGCAGTGCCGGGAGATCTCGTCGACGGTGGGGAACGGCAGGCGCTCCCCGCCGGGCGTGCGGGTGGGCTCGGCGTCGAGGGTCGTCATGGCTGCCCCTTGTCCAGGGTCGTGCCCCGCTCCCCGGTCGCCCGGGGGGCGTGGTCGGGCAGGGTCGTCACCAGCGCGGCGAACAGCGCCAGCAGTGCGAAGAGCTGGGCCGGGGCGCTGAACGCCCCCTCGGTGTCACGGACCGGTCCGCCCGCCGCGGTCGCCGCCGTGATGCCCGCCGCCGTCATCGCCAGGAACGCCAGCGGTACGAGGAGGGTGTGGCGTTTCCAGGACAGCAGGGCGAGCGCCGGGACGAGGGCCGCCCAGGGGCCCGCGATCACGATGCCGACGAGGGTGAGCACCACGGTGCCGAGGACCGGACCGGGGGGCGGTGGCCCGACGGGTTCCTCCAGGAGGTCCGGCGGGCGGCGCCGCCACAGGGCCAGGCCGATGAGGGTGAGCAGCGCCGCGCCACCGGTGATCAGGGCCGCGTCGTAGCTGGTGGCGGGCTGGTAGGAGAGCTTGACCGTGCCCGAGACCCCCTCGGGGATCAGCCATGCCTGCTGCCAGCCGTCCAGGCGCAGGGCGGTCAGTTGCTTGCCGTTCAGGCTGGCCCGCCAGCCGTCGTTGGCGTTCTCGTACGTTGTCAGGTAAGTCGCCTCGCCCGCGCCGACCCGCACCTCGCGCCGGTCGCCGAGCCAGTCCCGGACGGTGAGGTCGCGGGAGGTCGTTCCGGCGGTGCTTTCGGTGGCGGCCTCCGCGCGGGTGAGGGTGACGGTGGTGAGCGCCAGCGGACCGTCGTGCCCCGTCCTGAGGGTGTGCGGGCCCGCCGGGAGCCGGAGCGTGTCGCAGAGGGTGACGGAGACCGGGCGGCGCTCGGTGAGATCGGCGAGGGTGCCCGTCGCGGAGGTGCGGTGGCGGACGCCGTCGATCGTGACCGCCGGACCCTTGCCGCAGGGGAGGCTGAACTTCCGCTCAGGCGTGGGCTGTTCGACCCGGTACTGGTCGAGCGTGGGGATGTAGGCCTCGGTCAGGCCGACGGGGAGCTGGAGGTCCTCGTCGGCGACCGGGTTGTGGACCTTGAGCGGTGCGGTGGCGGTGACGGTGATGTCGAGGCGGTCCGTGGTGATCGGGTCGAAGCGGGCCACGCCGTTCTCGTCCACACCGGCGACGGCGGCCCCGTCGGGCGAGCTGATCTCGATCTTCTCCGGGCGGGTGGACAGGCCGCCGGCGGCGGGCAGGACGAGGGTGGAGACGGGCTGTTTGTCCGGCCAGCGCAGGTGGATCGTCGGCTCGCTGCCCGCGACCCAGGCCGTGGTCAGGTCCCCGTCGGTCAGGTTGCGTGCGGAGGTGTTGGGGCCGAGGCGGGCCGTGGAGTCGGCGGTGGCCGTGATCGCGCGCCGCTGGTCGGGCGCGACGGCGTAGAGGAGCCGGTCGAGGGCGGTGGTCGGGGTCGGGGTCGCCGTCGCCTCGAACGTGTAGCGGGACGAGCCGGTCGTGGTGAAGGCCCGGTCGAGCGCGGGCGCCCAGTCGGTGAGGGTGAGGGTGCCGTCCCCCGTCGCGCGGTGGAAGGTGAACCGGTCGGCCCGCGGGGAGTCCGTGGGCAGGTGCAGCGACCGGCTCGCCCGGACGCCGGGCACCGCGATGTCGGCGAAGCCCGCGCCGGTCAGCGAGGGGCGGGCGGCCTGGGTGTCCAGGATCGTCACCCGCAGCCAGCGCGCGACGCCCTCGGGTGCCTTGACACGCTGCCGCTCGCCGTTCGGCCGGAGATCGACGGTGGTGCTGCCCCGGTCCGTCTCGATACGGACGCGGGTGGGCGCCGCCCGTACCTCGTCCTGGGGGAGCGGTGTCACCTGGAGCGTCGCGGGGATCGGCGTGGGGCGCGAGAAGCCGATCCGCAGCCATTCGCCCTTCGCCGAGTCCGGTGCGCCCTCGGCCCAGGCGGTGTCCGGGTCGCCGTCGAAGGCGTTCACGGGGTCGAACTGGGGCAGGTACAGCAGCCAGTTGCCGCTGGAGGAGGCGGAGACGTCATGGGCTCCGTCGATGCGGGCGGTGGTCTGATGGGAGAGGCCGCGCCCGGGCAGGATCTGCTTCGGTTTCTCGCCCGGGTTCTGCTCGGCTCCCGTGCTATTGCGCTCCGTCGGCGTGTACGGGTACGAGGTGTTGGTGTTGACCAGGCCGAACCGGGTGTCCGCGCGGCGCAGCCCGTCGCCCGCGATCCGCAGCGCGGGGGTTCCGATGCCGGGATGGTTGTCGCCGGTCAGGACCGTGGGCCGGTCGCGGAAGGCCGGGTCGGCGGAGAGCGGCAGGATCGACTCGGGGCCGCCGCCGACCTCGGCCGTGGAGCGGACCGGGAGCAGTCCCGCCTGCCCGGGGCGGCGGGTGTCGGCGTCGGGCGCGTAGATCTCCACGGCCCGCGAGCGCGGGTAGAGGCCCTCGACCTGGACCGGGGTGTCCTCGGCGATCCGGCCACCCGTGACGGCCGGGCCGAAGCCGGTCACGCGGTGGAACCCGGACTGGCTCAGCGTGCGCTTGACGGTGGCCGTGGGGACGTAGCCGAACTGGTCCGGGTCCAGGTCGTTGCGGACCACCACGTAATACAGGCCGCTGCGGCTCAGGTAGTCCTGGAGCCCCGGGACCTGGCCGCCCGACATGAGGGCCTGCTCGATCGCGTCCAGGGTGCGGCGGTTGCCCGGCGTGCCGAAGGGGACGTAGTCGCGCTGCGCCCAGCGGGAGTCCGCGAGGACGTCGAGCGGCTGGTCGATGGGGGAGCCCCAGGTGTAGATGCCGTGGGCGGTGGCGGGGACCACGAGCGCGCGGGAGTCGGGGGAGTACGTGTGCAGCCAGTCCGCCGTCGTCCGCCAGTACGCGGGCAGGTTCTTGAAGGAGCCGGGCTGGAGGATCGAGCCGTTGAGGTAGGGCCAGGCGAGGCCCGGCAGGATCAGGACGGCGGCCAGCAGCGGGGCGTACCGGCGTCCGCGCAGGGGGCGGGCGCCGCGAGGTTCGGTGGCGACGCCCACGAGGTGCGCGATGCCGAGGGCCAGCGCGAGGGCGAGACCCGTCTGGAACTTGTAGACGTTGCGGAACGGGGCGAGGCCGCCGTCCAGCCACGACCGCACCGTCTCGTGGAAGGGGGCGCCGAGCGCTCCCCCGTACCCGGCGAGGGTGATGAGCGCCGCCGTCATGACGGTGAGCACCAGCCAGCGGCGTTCGGGCAGATCGCGGCGGGCCAGGCCCGCGAGGCCGAGCGCCGCGGCGAGGGCCGAGCAGACGATGACGACGGCGGCGGTCGCCACGGTCCAGCCGGCCGGGAGCCAGGCGTCACCGAGATGCAGATAGGCGACCCAGTTGCCGGCGCCGCGCAGGGTCTCCGTCGCCGCCATCGTGTCGGTCGTGGTCCGCGCGCTCTCCACGTAGGGCAGGAAGTTCTCCCCGTACACGCCGAGCAGGACGAGCGGGATCGTCCACCAGAGCGTCGCGAGGACCACCGAGGGGAACCACCAGGCGATCTGGCGCCGCTTGCGCGGGGACGGCGCCCGGGACAGGAGGTACAGGCCGACCGGGAGCAGCGAGGCGAGGGTCGCCGCCGCGTTGACGCCGCCCATGAACGGCACGAGGAGCGCCGAGCGGACCGCCGAGATCCGCGGCGTCGTCACCGGGTCGGTCAGCGGCAGCAGCACCCAGGGCAGGAACGCGCCCGGCAGCGCCGCCGCCGACGTCGAGCCGATGACGATGGTGAACGTGGGCCACAGCGCGTAGGCGACCGCGCCGAGGAGGCGGCTGCGCGGGGTGCCGACGCCGAGCCGCTCCATGAGGCGCAGCGCGCCCCAGAAGGCCACCGTCACCACGATCGACAGCCACAGCCGCTCGGCCAGCCAGACCGGCACCCGCAGCAGGTCGGCGAGCCCGTAGTAGGGCAGCATCGGGAACGCGTAGCCGATGTACTGGTCCGCGATCCCGCCGAACCCGGCGCGGTCGTGCCAGAGCTGCCCGAGATCGGCGATGAACTGCCACGGGTCGAGGGCGACGCCGAGCTTCGTCTCGAACGTCATCCGGCCCGGACGGACCGCGCAGAACGCGACGAACAGCACGGCCCAGAAGGACAGCAGCCAGCGGCGCGAGCACGGGCCCGGCTCGGGGTCCGGGCTCGTCGGCGCGGCGGGTGGGGCCTGGACCATGGTCGTCATCGGGGGCACCGCCTGAGGATGAGGAGGAGGTTCCAGGTGGCGAACTCGCGCACGCCCGGCACCCGCGCGACGGCCTCGGTGAGGAACGGCCAGTAGCGGGAGCGCGCCGTGACGAGCGCCACGTCGTCGCGGGCCCGGACGTGGCGCAGCGTCGGGCCGACGTGGTGGGCGAAGAGGTTCTCGCCGAAGGTGTGCTTCGGCGCCCTGCCGGTCCGCCGCCGGTACCGGGCCTGTGCGCGGGCGGCGCCCAGGTAGTGCCAGGGCGCCCACTCGTGGCCGCCCCAGGGGGAGAGCCAGTTGGTGAACGAGAGGTAGATGAGGCCGCCGGGCCGGGTGACGCGGACGAGTTCGCTGAGGAAGGTGTCGCGGTCGGCGACGTGCTCCAGGACGTTCGAGGAGAACGTGACGTCCGCCGAGGCGTCGGCGAGCGGCAGCAGATATCCGTCGGCCACCACCGTGGCGGCCCCGGGAGCGGGTCCCAGCTCCCGGGGGTCCGGTTCGAAGAGGATGCCGTGGGCGCCGCGCGAGCGGAACTCGCGGGTGAAGTGCCCGCTGCCGCCGCCCACGTCCACGACGACCTTGCCCGCGACCTTCCCGTACGCCTCGACCTGGTCGGCGGCGTCCCGGGCGAGGAGCGCGTAGCACCCGCCGGGGTCGCGCTGCTCGCGCAGGAACGCCCGGAAGAGCGCGAGGGACCGGGCGGGCGACGGGTCCCTGAACCCGGCCGCGGTCATGACCCGCGGCCCCCGGGGGTCCCCGCGCCGGGGCCGTGCCCCCGCACCGCCTCCGCCGCGACCGCCTCGAACTGCCGGACCGTGCGCGCCCACCGGAAGCCTGCGGCCCGTCCCTCGGCCGCCTTGCCCATCAGTTCGCGGCGGTGCGTGGACAGGGCGAGCGTGCACCAGGCCGCCGCGAACGAGGACTCCCCGTGGGCCAGCAGGCCGGTGACGCCGTCCTCGACGGAGTCCCGGACGCCGGGCACGTCGAAGCCGACCGCGGGCGTGCCGCGCGCCGCCGCCTCCGTGACGACCAGGCCCCAGCCCTCGACGGCCGAGGGATGCAGCAGCAGCCATGCCTCGCAGAGCAGCCGGTGCTTCTCGGCCTCGGAGACGTGGCCGGTGAACTCGACGCCGGGTCCCGCCAGTCGGCGCAGGCGCGGGCCCTCGGGGCCGTCGCCGACGATGACGAGCCGGCCGCCGGTCACCGGGCGCACCCGCTCCCACAGGCGGAGCAGCAGGTCGATCCGTTTGTACTCGACAAGGCGGCCCATCGCCAGGAACAGGGGCTCCGCCGAACGGTCCGCGCGCGGCCCTGGCTCCTCGACGCCGTTCGGGACGAGGCGGACGCGTGCCGGGTCGACGCCCAGGGCGTGCAGGGCGTCGGCGGTGGACGGGGAGACCGCGACGAGCAGGTTGCGGCGCTGGGCGCCGGACAGCGCCCACTGTTCGAGTCTTCGGCCGACGTGGGCCGCGGGCGCCAGCGGGCCGCGCAGCCGCATCCGCCACAGCTCCGTGTGGACGTGGTTGACGAGGCAGAGGGTGGGGCCGTGGTGCCAGAGCGGGGCCAGGTAGGGCATGCCGTTGCAGACCTCGACCAGCAGATCGCAGTCGCCGACCTGGCGGGCGAAGGCCGAGCGGGCGCGCAGGTAGTGCGCGGTCTGCCCGCCCGCCGAGACGACGCGGTAGTCCCGGAAGGCGCCGTACGCGGCCGGTCCGCCGCACAGCAGCGTCACTTGGTGGCCGAGGCCGGTCAGCCCGTCGGCCAGCCGGTCGACGAGGAGCTCGGAGCCGCCCGCGGCCGGGTTGCCGAGGTCGCGGTGGGCGAGGAAGACGATGCGGCGCGGCGACGGAGAGCCGGCCGGGTGGGGCCCCGCGCCGCGCGAGGACGCGGTGCGCAGCGACGACGGCACGTGCTGGGGCATGGGCGCTCCAACTCGTCTCGGGTGCGTGCGAGGGGGCGGCTCGGCAGGGGGCGGGCTGCCGAGAGGGGACGGTGCACAAGGTGGGGTGGCACAGTTTTCGCCGCACTGTTCGCCGCGGCTACTCACTTGGGTGACAAGTTTGGGCCCGAGTTCATCTGACGTACCGTCACATCGTGGATGTTTCCAGGGTCGTCGGGGACGAATCGGGATCGGGCCGCCCCTGCCCGTCGGGCCTCCGTCGACCGCGCCCGCCCCGTACGACCAGGACCGCCCCGGCCGCCACCAGGAGCGCGCCCAGCACGCCCGCCCCGATGGGCAGCGTGGTGCCGAGCAGGGTGAGGCGGTCGTTGTCGTCCCGGGCGAGAGCGACCTGCGCGCGCTGGGTGGCCGGGGTGAACGCGATCTTCCGACTGTCCAGGAGCACGGCCGCGTCCTTCGTCGTGCCCGGGGCGCGCAGCGTCTTGCGGGGCCCGATCGCCGCGTACAGGATGCGGCCCGTGCGCCGGTCCGCGACCAGCTCGACGCGGTGGTTGGCGTACCACTCCTCGGCCAGCACCTGACTCTTCAGCGGCTGCCCGACGATGCGGCCCGGCACCAGGCGTGAGCCGGTCCTGGCGGGCGCGACGGTGCCGGTGAACCGGTAGCCCTCGTAACCCCGCACCTTGGTCGTGCCGATGTAGCGGAGCGGGACCGTCGCGCCGAGTGTGTTGTCCCACCAGGTGTACGTGCGCTTGCGGACGTCGAAGGGGAACTTCAGGTACGCCTCGCCCTCGAACACCGGCTGCTCGCCGCAGCAGTGCACCGGGGCGTTGGTGGCGCGGTCGGTGACCCAGCGCTCCAGGGTCCACTGGAGGGCGTCGTGCGGATCGGCCGCCGGGAGCGTGCGGTCCGTGTCGACGGACGTCGTCACGTCCCACACCGCCCGGCCGCTGCGCTCGCTCTCGGCGACGTCGCCGCGGACCTGCCGGGTGATCGTCAGGTGCCGGCCGCGGACCGTTCTGATCCTGTCCGTGTCGAAATAGCTGCCCGTCCCGGTGAACACGGTCGTCACGTCCACGTCGGTGCTGGTGCGCTCGGCGCGCGGCTCCACGTACCAGGCGAGCATGCCCGCGAGGACGAGCAGGAACGTGCCGAGCCCCACGCAGACGAAAGGAGTCTTCGCGGGGAGGGTCCTCGATGTCGTACGGCGCATCCGGCACTCCTCGGTGGAAGGGCACCACGGCGTGCCCGTGGTCGGCCGGTCATGGGCCGGGAACCGTAGACGCACTCTTGACGGAGTGTCAATCCACTGCTGAGACTTGGGACTTGACGGGACACACAGGGTGGGGATCCGACTCAGCACTCCGCACGCAGCACGGACGAGAGGCTGACCCTGCGATGAACCGACTGCTCGCCGCCGCACTCTGCGCGGCCACCGGGGCGGCGCTCGCCGTCGCCGCGTCCTTCGGCGTGCTCGCGCTGGTGAACGCGACACCCGACCAGCCGAACACGCCGCTCGTCACGTACGAGACGCCGGGGCAGGGGCGCTGAGCCGTGCCCGCCGCCACCCGATCCGCCTGGTGCGACGTGCCGCCCCTCCAGGTGAAGCAGTTCGCCGCGCTCGCCATGGACGAGGCGCCCCGGCTCGCCCAGGACATCCTCGACGAGATCCGCCGCGAATTCCCCCACCTGCCACTCGTCCTCGACGAGTCCGGCGAACCCATGGCCCTGGTCGGCATCCGCCGCGCCATCGAGGGCTTCGTGCGCCGCCTGACCGACGTCTCCACCGACACCACGTCCGAGCAGCAACCCCCGTCCGTCTTCCAGGAGTTCGGCCGCGGCCAGAGCCTGCACGGGCGCAGCCTCGACTCCCTCCAGGCGATGTACCGGCTCGGCGTGAGACTCGCCTGGCGCCGCCTCGCCGCCCTCGGACAGCGCCTGCGCATCCCGCCCCCGGCCATGTACGAACTGGCCGAATCCGGCTACGAGTACCTGGACGGCCTCGTCGACCAGTCGGTCCGCGGCTATGCCGAGGCCGCCGCCCGCCAGGCCGGTGAACGCCTGCGCCTGCAACGGACGTTGATGGACCTGCTGCTCGAAGGGCGCAGCGCGACGCCGCCCGACCCCGTGAAGGCGCTCACCGAACGCGCCGCCCGCATCGGCTGGCCGGTGCCCGAGCGGGTCGCCGTCGGTCTGCTGCTGCGCCCCGCGCGCGACGCCGTCGCCCCCGCCGTCGGCCCCGACGTGCTGCTCGACATGGAGGCGGAACGCCCCCGCCTCGTCGTCCCCGACCCGGACGCGGCGGGCCGCCCCGACCTGCTGCGCCGCGCCCTGTCCGGCTGGAGCGGTGCGATCGGGCCGCCCGTCGCCCCGCCCCGGGCCGCGAAGTCGCTGCGCTGGGCCGAGGCGGCGGTGGCCCTGATGGAGCGCGGCCTGCTCCCGTCCGACGGCGTCCTGCACTGCACCGAGCACACCCAGGCCCTCGTCCTGCTCCAGCCCGAGGAACTCCTCGACGACCTCACCCGGCGCGCCCTCGCCCCCCTCGCCCACTGCGGGCCCACCCACGCCCGGCGCCTCGCCGAGACGCTGCTCGCCTGGCTGGAGACGCGCGGCGGCGCCCCCGAGGTCGCCGCCCGGCTCGGCGTCCACCCGCAGACCGTGCGCTACCGCCTGCGCCAGATCCGGGAGCTGTGGGGCGCCGAGGTCGACGACCCGGACCGCCGCTTCGAACTGGAGCTGGTGCTGCGGGCCCGTCGGCTCCGGGGCGAGCTGGGCCCCTGACACCGATCCGACCTGCGCTTTCACCCACCCCATTGCCCGGCCAACCCCGCTGTGCGTAGCCTATGTTCGCAATACCGACCGTCTGTTGAAATACCGAACATAGGAGGGGGCCGGTCGTGGGACGCCTCGTACCCGCCGTGACCCGGGCTCTGGACATCCTGGAGCTCTTCCTGGACGGGGACGGCACGCTGTCCGCCCCCGACATCGTCCGCAAGCTACAGCTACCGCGCACCACGGTCCATGAGCTGGTCACCACGCTGGCCGCCCGTTCGTACATCGTGCAGGTCCCCGCCCAGCCCGGCCGCTACCGGCTCGGGGTGCGCCCCTACCAGCTCGGCAGCCGGTACGCGGAACAGCTCGACCTCGCCGCCGAGGGCCAGCAGGTCGCCCGGACCGTCGCCGAGACCTGCGACGAGACCGTCCACGTGGCGATCCTGGAGGGCACCGACGTCATCTACATCGCCAAGGTCGACTCCACGCACGCCGTGCGCATGGTCTCCGCCGCGGGCCGCCGCCTTCCCGCGCACTGCACCTCCGTCGGCAAGATGCTCCTCGCCTCGCTGCCCGAGTCCGAGCTCGCGACCCGCATCCCGGCCGGCGTCGAGCTGCCCGGCATGACGGAGAACAGCATCACGGACCCGGACGCCCTGCTCGCGCACCTGGCCGACATCCGGCGGCGCGGCATCGCCGTCGAGAGCCGCGAGTCGAACACGGACGTCTCGTGTGTCGCCGCCCCCGTCCGCGACCGCACCAACCGGGTCGTCGCCGCGCTCTCCATCTCCGTACCGATGATCCGCTGGAGCGACACCCGCGAGGACGAGCTGGCGCAGCTCGCCGCGAAGGGCGCCGCCGACCTGTCGGAGCGGCTCGGCCACCGGGGCGCGGCATGAGCGTCGAGGTGGCGGTGCGGGAGTTCGCGACGCTGGGGGAGGGGCCGACCTGGGACCCGGCCGCGCACCGGCTGATCTGGGTGGACATCCTCGGCTCGCGCGTCCACACCTACGAGCCGGACAGCGGCCGCCGCACGGTCTTGGCCACCGAGCAGCACGTGGGCGCCGCCAAACCGCGGGCGGACGGCGGTCTGGTCGTCAACCTCCGTGACGGCGTGGGCAGTTACTCGCCCGGCGGTGCCTTCACCTGGCTGCACCGCGAGCCCGTCCCCGGCCGCCGCGGGAACGACGCGGCCGTCGCCCCCGACGGCGCCCTGTGGGCCGGTTCGATGACGTACGACGAGACGCCCGGCGGCGGCAACCTGATCCGTCTCGCGCCGGACGGCTCGGTGCGGACCGTCCTGGACGACGTCACCGTCTCCAACGGCACGGGATGGAGCCCTGACGGAACGCGCATGTACTACGTCGACACCACCACGCGGCGCATCGACGTCTTCGACGTGGACGGCGAACACGTCGGCGGGCGAAGGGAGTTCGCGACCGTCGAGGAAGGCGCAGGGTACCCCGACGGCCTGACGGTCGACGCCGACGGCTGTGTCTGGGTGGCCCTGTGGGACGGCGCGGCCCTGCGCCGCTACACGCCGTCCGGCGCCCTGGACCGGATCGTCCCGCTGCCGGTCCGGCGCCCGACGGCCTGCGCGTTCGGCGGGCGGTCCCTGACCGACCTGTACATCTCGACGGCCCGGGTGGGTCTCGACTCGCCCGCGCCGCTCGCGGGTTCACTTCTGGTCCTCCCCGACGCGGGCCGGGGTCTGGAGCAGCGGGCCTTCGGGTAGCCACCGCCTTCTTTGTCGACATCCATGGGTCGCACCGAAATTTTCGGTGCGACCCATTGACGTTGAAGCGCTTCGAAAATACGGTCCCGTTCGAAGTTACGAGCAGCAGCCGAAATCTCGAACAACGAACAGTAAGGGCAGGGCATGGGACGACCTGGCCTGAGTCGCAGGCAACTCCTCGCCGGAATCGGCGGGTTGACCGTCGCCGGAAGCTTCGGCTTCGCGGCGCTCGGGACCGGGGCCGACGCGCTCGCCTCCGGAGCCGACACCCGCGTGCGCTACTGGAACCTCTTCAGCGGCGGCGACGGGTACAACATGATCGCGATGCTGGACGCCTTCCGCGCGGCGAACCCGGGCATCGACGTCAAGGACTCCACCCTCCAGTGGGGCAGCCCCTTCTACACCAAGCTCGCCATGGCGGCGGCCGGGAACCGCGCCCCGGACCTCGGTGTCATGCACCTCGGCCGGGTCACCGGGTTCTCCCCGGGCCGCCTGCTCGACCCCTGGGACGTGGACCTGCTCGCCAAGTACGGCGTACGGGAGGCGGACTTCAACCCCGCGCTGTGGAAGCGCGCCGTCGTCGACGGCAAGCTCTACGCCCTGCCCCTCGACATCCACGTCCAGCTCAGCTTCTACCGCAAGGACGTGCTGAAGAAGGCCGACCTGCTCGGCGACGACGGCCGGATCGTGCCCGTCACGTCGACCGGTGAGTGGTTCGACCTGCTGAAGAAGGCGAAGAAGGCCACGAAGAAGGGGCTCCAGACCCTCGGTCTGCACGCCAACGACCAGAACTTCATGTGGTGGTTCTTCGTCGCCTTCTACGCGCAGCTCGGCGGCGCCTACTTCGACGCCGCCGACACCGAGGTCACCTTCGACACCGACAAGGCGACGCAGGTCCTGGAGTTCCTGCGGCAGCACGTCACCGACGGCTACGCGACCGCGGGCGCCGCCGACGGCGAACAGTTCCTCAACGGCGCCCCCTTCACCTGGGAGGGCAACTGGTCGGTGCCGGTCTTCTCCGGCGCGAAGCTGGAGTACGGCGCGACCCCGCTCCCGCCCGTCTTCGGCAAGCAGGCCACGCACGCCGAGTCCCACTCGTTCGTGCTGCCCCACCAGGCGGACCGCGGCGGCGCCGCCGACGAGGCCGCACACCGACTCGCCGCCTACGTCGTCAAGCACGCCCAGCAGTGGGCGGCCGGCGGCCACATCCCCGCCTACACACCGACCCTCACCACCGACGCGTACAAGAAGCTCGACCCGCAGAACGAGTACGTGACGGCCATGGACCACCAGGCCACCGAGCCGAAGGTGTGGTTCGCCGGCTCCACCGGCATCCTCGCCCAGCGCGTCGGCCCGATCGTCGTCGCCTCCACGATGGGCTCCGCCAGCCCGCAGACCGCGGCCCGCCGCATGAAGGACGCCCTCGCCCAGCTCCTCGCCATGAAGAACCCGATGGACGGCAGGACCGCCGCGCAGGGAGGTGCCACCGCATGACCACGACCAGCGCCGAGACCGTCATCGCCGCGCCACGGGCCCGCACCGCCGCCGCGGGCGCCACCGTCCGCCGCAAGCAGGGCTTCCAGCACGGCGGCTGGTTCGTGGCCCCGTTCCTCACCCTCTTCGGCGTCTTCGTGATCTGGCCGCTGCTGCGCGGCATCTACCTCAGCTTCACCGACGCCAACATCTCCGGCGACAGCCCCGGCTTCGTCGGCCTCGACAACTACCGCGAGGCCCTGCACGACCCGGTCATGTGGGACTCCCTCGGCCACAGCGCCTTCTTCACGCTGCTCGTCGTGCCCTGCATCACCGTCCTCGCCTTCCTCCTCGCGATGCTCGCCCACCACATCGAGCGCGGGAAATGGCTGTGGCGGCTCTGCTTCTTCCTGCCGTTCCTGCTGCCCTCCACCGTCGCGGGCAACCTGTGGCAGTGGCTGTTCAACCCCGGCACCGGCATGATCAACTACGTCTTCGGCATCGAGACGCCCTGGCTGACCGACACGTCGTACGCCATGCTCGCCATCGTCATCACCACCCTGTGGTGGACGGTCGGCTTCAGCTTCCTGCTCTACCTCGCCGCCCTCCAGGGCATCCCCGCGCACCTCTACGAGGCCGCCGAACTGGACGGCGCCAACGCCTGGCACCGCATGGTCCACATCACGCTGCCCATGCTGCGCAACATCACGGGGCTCGTCATCGCCCTCCAGATCCTCGCCTCGCTCCAGGTCTTCGACCAGGCCGTCACGATGATGGACTTCCTGCCGGGCCCCGAGGGATCGACCCGCACCTTCGTGCAGTACACGCTCGAAGAGGGCTTCACCAGCTACCGCGTGGGCTACGCCTCCGCCATCTCCATCATCTTCTTCGTGATCATCGCGGCCGTCGCCCTCGGGCGGATGTGGCTGCTGCGCAACCGAGAGGAGGGCGCGCGATGAGCGGCGCTCACGTACGGCTGAGGGCCCGCGGTCCCTGGTCGCCCAGCCAGATCGTCCTGACCCTGCTGGGGGCCGCCGTCTCCCTCGTCTTCCTGGCACCGCTGGCCTGGGCGCTGTTCACCTCGCTCAAGTCGGAGACCGAGGCCGTCGAGGTCCCGCCGCACTGGCTGCCGAAGGACTGGACGGGCCAGGCGTGGAAGGCGCTCCTCGACAGCGGCAACATCACCAACTGGTTCGTCAACTCCCTCGTCGTCTCCGTGTGCGTGACGACCGTGGTGCTCTGCGTGGCCGCGCTCGCCGGGTACGGCTTCGCCCGCACCGAGTTCCGCGGCAAGAACGTCCTGATGGGCATGGTGATGGCCGGCCTGATGATCTCGCCCGCCGTCCTCGGCGTCCCCCTGTTCACCACCGTCCAGCAGATGGGCATGGTCGACACCTACTGGGGCATGATCCTGCCCCAGTGCGCGCCCGCCGCCATGGTCTACATCCTCTACAAGTTCTTCCAGGGCATCCCGAAGGAGCTGGAGGAAGCCGCGTTCATCGACGGCGCGGGCCGCTGGCGGATCTTCTTCACCATCATCGTGCCCCTCGCCCGCCCCTCCCTCGCGGCCGTCGGCATCTTCACCTTCATCGCGTCGTGGAACAACTTCCTGTGGCCGTACATGGTCACCAACAACCCCGACCTGATGACCATGCCGAACGGCATCGCGACCGTCATGAACTCCTACGGCATCCAGTGGGCCCAGCTCATGGCCGGCGGCCTGATGGCGGGCCTGCCCCTCATCGTCGTCTTCGTCTTCTTCCAGCGGCAGATCGTGGCGGGCGTCGCCCACACCGGATTGGCGGGCCAGTGACCCCGCGCAGACCGCTCGCCGCCCTCACCGCCGCAGCCCTCCTCGCCCTGCTGCCCCACACGGCCCTGGCGAGCGGGGGCTACCCCGACCCGCAGCCGGTCACGGGTCAGCGCGTCATCCACGACCCGACCGTCATCAAGCTGAAGGACGGGCGCTACGCCGCCTACTCGACCGGCGGCGTCATCGGCGCCCGCCTCTCCACCGACCGCAGCCACTGGGACGACGCGGGCAACGCCTTCGCCACGCCCCCGAGCTGGTGGTACGCGTACAACGACACCGGCGACCCCTGGGCCCCCGACATCACCTACCGCTCCGGCCGGTACTGGCTCTACTACGCCGTCTCGTCCTGGGGCACCAACCACTCGGCGATCGGCGTCGCGACCTCCCCCTCCGGCCTCCCCGGCACCTGGACCGACCACGGCAAGGCCTTCGCCTCCGAGACCACGGACACCTGGAACGCCATCGACCCGGCGGTCGTCCGCGCCGACGGCAGACTCTGGATGGCGTTCGGCTCCTACTGGTCCGGCATCCGCATGGTCGAGCTGGACCGGCGCACCGGCAAGGCGAGGACGGACGCGACCGTCCACCACCTGGCGACCCGCCCCGACGCCCCGTACGCGGTGGAGGGCCCGGCGATCGTCAGGCACGGCCGCCACTACTACCTCTTTGCCTCCTACGACGCCTGCTGCCAGGGCGTGAACTCGACGTACAAGATCCGCGTCGGCCGGGCCACCTCGGTGACCGGCCCGTACGTCGACAAGGACGGCAAGCCCCTCCTGGCGGGCGGCGGCACGCTGCTGCTGGCCGGCCACGGCCGGTTCACCGGCACCGGCGGCGAGTCCGTCTTCCGCGACAAGGGCCGGGACGTCCTCGCCTACCACTACTACGACGCCGACAACGCCGGCACCCCCACATTGGGCCTGAACGAGCTGAAGTGGGGCCGGGACGGCTGGCCCGGCCTCTGACAGGCCTCCTCAAGGAAAGGGAACCATGAGCACCGCACGCTTCACCCTCGACCCCGCCTTCACCGTCGGCGAGGTCAACCCCCGCCTCTTCGGCTCCTTCGTGGAACACCTGGGCCGCTGCGTCTACACCGGCATCTTCGAGCCGGACCACCCGGCGGCGGACGAGGCGGGTCTGCGCACCGACGTCCTCGACCTCGTACGGGAGCTCGGGGTGACGGCGATCCGCTACCCGGGCGGCAACTTCGTCTCCGGATACAAGTGGGAGGACTCCGTCGGCCCCGTCGAGGACCGCCCGCACCGCCTCGACCTGGCCTGGCGCACGACGGAGTCGAACCGCTTCGGCCTCTCCGAGTACATCGCGTTCCTGAAGAAGATCGGCCCGCAGGCCGAGCCGATGATGGCCGTCAACCTCGGCACACGCGGCGTCGCCGAGGCCATCGAACTCCAGGAGTACGCCAACCACCCCCAGGGCACGGCCCTCTCCGACCTGCGGATCGCCCACGGCGACAAGGACCCCTTCGGCATCAGGCTCTGGTGCCTGGGCAACGAGATGGACGGCCCCTGGCAGACCGGCCACAAGACGGCCGAGGAGTACGGGCGGATCGCCGCGGAGACGGCGCGCGCGATGCGCCAGATCGACAAGGACATCGAACTGGTCGCCTGCGGCAGCTCGGGCCAGTCCATGGAGACCTTCGCCGAATGGGAGGCGAAGGTGCTGGCCGAGACGTACGACCTGGTCGACCACATCTCGCTGCACGCCTACTACGAGGAGCACGACGGCGACCGGGACTCCTTCCTCGCCTCGGCGGTCGACATGGAGTCGTTCATCGAGAACGTCGTCGCGACCTGCGACCACATCGGCGCCCGCCTCAAGTCGAAGAAGAAGATCAACCTCTCCTTCGACGAGTGGAACGTCTGGTACATGTCCCGCACCGACGCCGAGGTCTCCGCGCTCGACTGGCCGGAGGCTCCCCGCCTCCTGGAGGACGTCTACTCGGTCACCGACGCGGTCGTCTTCGGCTCGCTCCTCATCGCCCTGCTGCGCCACGCGGACCGGGTCACGGTCGCCTGCCTGGCCCAGCTCGTCAACGTCATCGCCCCGATCATGACCGAGCCCGGCGGCCCGGCCTGGCGCCAGACGACGTTCTACCCCTTCGCGCAGGCCGCGAAGTACGGCCGCGGCGAGGTCCTGGACGTCCGCGTGTCGGGCCCGACCTACGACACGAAGCGCCACGGCACCGCCGACCTGCTGCACGCGACGGCGGTCCGCGCGGCCGACGGCACGGTGACGGTCTTCGCGGTCAACCGCAGCCAGACCGAGCCGCTTCCGCTCGAAGTGGCGCTGCACGGACTGGAGTTGAGCGAGGTGGCCGAGCACTCGGTCCTCTCCGACGCCGACCCGGACGCCCGCAACACGCTCGCCGAGCCGGAGCGCGTCACCCCGCACACCGGCACGGGCACGACGCTGACCGGAGGCACGCTGAAGGCGACCCTCGAACCGCTGTCGTGGAACGTGATCCGGCTGGGCTGATTCCCGGCGGCCGGTCCCGGACATGACTCCGCCCGTATCCGTGGCGCGCACCACGGATACGGGCGGAGCGGTGGGTCAGGCGCTGAAGGAGTGGACCGTCGTCGTGCGGTACGTCTGGCCGGGCCGCAGCACCGTCGAGGGGAAGGCCGGCTGGTTCGGCGAGTCCGGGAAGTGCTGCGTCTCCAGGCACAGGCCGTCGCCCTGCCGGTAGGTGCGGCCGGACGGGCCGACGAGCGTGCCGTCGAGGAAGTTGCCCGAGTAGAACTGCACCCCGGGCTGGTCCGTGGCGATCTTCAGGGTGCGGCCCGAGCGCGGGTCGCGCAGGGTCGCGAAGTGCACCGGCTGCCGCGTGACGCCCTTGTCGAGCACCCAGTTGTGGTCGAAGCCCTTCGCCGTGACGAGCTGCGGGTGCCCGTCCCGGATGTCGTCGCCGATGGCCTTGCCGGAACGGAAGTCGAACGGGGTGCCCGCGACCTTCGCCAGCTCGCCGGTGGGGATGAGGCCCGCGTCGGTGGGCGTGTACCGGGACGCGGCGAGGGTCAGCTCGTGGTCGTAGATGCCGCCGCTGCCCTCACCGGCGAGGTTGTAATAGGTGTGGTTGGTGAGGTTCACGACGGTCGCCTTGTCCGTCGTCGCCGTGTAGTCGATGCGCCAGTCGCCGCGCGCGGTGAGGGTGTAGGTGACCCGCACCTTGAGCGTGCCGGGGTAGCCCATCTCGCCGTCGACGGACGTGTAGTGCAGGTGGAGGCCCACGTCGGAGCCGGACGTGAACGGCTCCACGTCCCACACCCGCGTGTTGAAGCCCTTCGCGCCGCCGTGCAGCGAGTTGTCCCCGTCGTTCACGGAGAGCTGGTACGTCGTGCCGTCCAGGGTGAAACGGCCGCCCGCGATGCGGTTCCCGTAGCGGCCGATGGTGGCGCCGAAGAACGTGGTGCCCGCGACGTAGTCCTCGATGGTGTCGTAGCCGAGGGAGACGTTCACGTACCGGCCGCGGCGGTCCGGTATCTCCAGCGACTGGACGATGCCGCCGTAGGAGAGGACCTTCAGGCGGGTCCCGCCGTTGGCCAGGGACCAGCGGTGGATCCGCGTACCGTCGGCGAGTTTCCCGAAGGGCTCCTTCACCGGCTTCTTTCCCGACGCGGCCTGGGCCGTGCCGCCGACCGCGGTGGTGGCGGCGACGCCCGCGGCGGCTGCCGCGGCGAGAACCGTTCGTCTGCTCGTGTCCATCTGACGCTCCTAAGCGGGGAGTACTGCCTGATGACGTGCGAAGTGCGACTCTTGACGACGTACGGGAGCTGTCACGAACCGGCGCGGCGCTTGTTCCAGACGTCGAAGCCGACCGCGGCGAGCAGGGCCAGGCCCTTGATCACCGACTGCCAGTCGGAGCCGACACCGAGCAGGTTCATGCCGTTGTTCAGCACACCGAGGACGAGACCACCGATGATCGCGCCGAGGACGGTGCCGACACCGCCGCTCATGGAGGCGCCGCCGATGAACGAGGCGGCGATGGCCTCCAGCTCGAAGTTGAGGCCCGCCTTCGGCGAGGCCGCGTTCAGCCGGGCGGCCACGACCAGACCGGCCAGGGCCGCGAGCACGCCCATGTTGAGGAAGACGTAGAAGGAGACCTTCTTGTCCTTCACGCCGGAGAGCTTCGCCGCCGGGAGGTTGCCGCCGATGGCGTAGATGTGCCGGCCGAAGATCGAGTTGCGCATCAGGTAGCCGTAGCCGACGACCAGGACACCGAGGATGAGCAGGACGACCGGGGCGCCCTTGTAGCTGGCGAGCAGCATCGTCACCACGGCGATGGCGGCGACGATCGCGATCAGCTTCAGCACGAACAGGTTGAACGGCGGCACGTCGAGGGCGAACTCCTGCTGGCGGCGCCGGTCCCGCAGCTCCTGCACGATGACGGCCGCGGCGAGCACGACGCCGAGCAGCAGGGTGAGGTTGTGGTAGTTGGTGTCCGGCCCGACCTCGGGCAGGAAGCCGTTGCCCAGCTTGCCCAGGCCCTCGGGGAACGGGCCGAGGGTCTGGCCCTTCAGCAGGATCTCGGTGAGACCGCGCCACACCAGCATGCCCGCGAGGGTCACGATGAACGACGGTATGCCGCCGTACGCGATCAGCCAGCCCTGGACGCAGCCCGCGGCGCCGCCCATCGCGAGGCAGATCACCGCCGCGACCGGCCAGGGCACGTCATGGCTGACCATGAGGACGGCGGCCGTCGACCCGACGAAGGCGGTCAGCGACCCCACCGACAGATCGATGTGACCGGCGATGATGACCAGCATCATGCCGATGGCGAGGATCAGGATGTAGCTGTTCTGGAGTACCAGGTTGGAGACGTTGCGCGGCAGGATCAGGTCGCCGTTGGTCCAGACGGCGAAGACGACCACCAGCAGGCCGAGCGCGAGCAGCATGCCGTACTGGCGCATGTTGCGGCGCATCCCGTCGAGCACGAGACGCAGCAGCCCGCTCTCGGCAGTGGCCCCGCTCTTGCCCGGCGGCGCGGGGGCCGGGGACTTGTCCATCACGTCCGTGCTCATCGCGTTACCTCTTCTGTCCCGTTCTTGTCCTTGGTCATCAGGCGCATCAGGGACTCCTGCGTCGCCTCCGCGCGGGTGACCTCACCGGTCAGCCGTCCCGCGCTCATCGTGTAGATGCGGTCGCACATCCCCAGCAGCTCGGGCAGCTCGGAGGAGATGAACACCACCGCCTTGCCCTCGGCCGCGAGCTTGTCGATGACCGTGTAGATCTCGTACTTGGCACCGACGTCGATCCCGCGGGTCGGCTCGTCGAGGATCAGCACCTCGGGACCCGCGAAGATCCACTTGCTGAGGACGACCTTCTGCTGGTTGCCGCCCGACAGCTTCCCCGCCGGTTCGAAGACCGTGGGGGCCTTGATGTTCATCGACGTGCGGTACTCCTCGGCGACCTGCCGCTCCCCGTGCTCGTCGACCACGCCCCGCTTGGAGACCTTGTGCAGCGCCGCGAGGGAGATGTTGCGGTTGATGGTGTCGAGGAGGTTGAGGCCGTAGTGCTTGCGGTCCTCGGTCGCGTAGGCGATGCCGTGCCCGACGGCCTCCGCGACCGTCTTGGTGCGGATCTCGGCGCCGTCCTTGAGCACGGTGCCGGCCGCGTACCGGCCGTAGGTCCGCCCGAAGACGTTCATCGCGAGTTCGGTGCGGCCCGCGCCCATCAGGCCGGCGATCCCGACGATCTCCCCGCGCCGTACGTGCAGGGAGACGTCGTCGACGACCTTGCGCTCACGGTCCAGGGGGTGGTGCACGGTCCAGTTGCGGATCTCCAGGGCCGGCGCCGCCCCCTTCTCGGGCGTGTGCGGGGTGCGCGTGGGGAAGCGGTTCTCCAGGTCGCGGCCGACCATCCCGGAGATGATCCGGTCCTCGGTGGTCTCCGCGGCGTGCACGTCGAGGGTCTCGATGGTGCGGCCGTCGCGCAGGATCGTCACGGAGTCGGCGACGCGGCGGATCTCGTTGAGCTTGTGGGAGATGATGATGGAGGTGATGCCCTGGTCCTTCAACTCAAGGATCAGGTCGAGGAGTTTGCCGGAGTCCTCGTCGTTCAGCGACGCGGTCGGCTCGTCCAGGATCAGCAGCTTCACGTCCTTGGCGAGCGCCTTGGCGATCTCCACGAGCTGCTGCTTGCCGACCCCGATGTCGGCGATGCGGGTGTTGGGGTTCTCCTCCAGGCCCACCCGGCGAAGCTGCCGGGTGGCGTGGCGCAGCGTCTCCCGCCAGTCGATCAGCCCGCGCGTGGCGTGCTCATTGCCGAGGAACATGTTCTCGGCGATCGACAGGTAGGGGACCAGCGCCAGCTCCTGGTGGATGATGACGATGCCCCGCTTCTCGGACGCGTTGATGTCCTTGAAGTGGCAGGGTTCCCCCTCGAAGAGGATCTCCCCCTCGTAACTTCCGTGCGGATGCAGACCGGAGAGCACCTTCATCAAGGTGGACTTCCCGGCACCGTTCTCGCCGCAGATGGCGTGGACCTCGCCCTGACGCACCGTCAGCGTGACGTCCGAGAGCGCTTTGACACCGGGAAAGGTCTTGACGATCGAGCGCATTTCCAGGACGGGTCCCGCCATGGTCGTGCCCTTCAGCTAGTGGTTCGTGTTCGGACAGAGCTGCTCACTGGCCCAGGTCGGCCTTGGTGTAGTAGCCGCTGTCGACGAGTTCCTTCTCGTAGTTGTCCTTGGTGACCAGGACCGGGTTGAGCAGGTACGAGGGAACGACCTTGGCACCGTTGTCATAGCTCTTGACGTCGTTGACCTCGGGCTTCTTGTCGTGCAGCACGTCGTCGACCATCGTCGAGGCGACCGCGGCGAGCTTGCGGAGGTCCTTGTACACGGTCGAGTACTGCTGGCCCGAGATGATCGACTTCACCGAGGCGACCTCGGCGTCCTGCCCGGAGATGGGCGGCAGCGGCTTGGACTTGGAGCCGTAGCCGTCCGACTTCAGGGCGGACAGGATGCCGATCGAGATGCCGTCGTACGGGGAGAGCACCGCGTCCACCCGGTTGCTGCCCTTGTACGTCGAGGTCAGGAGGTCGTCCATGCGCTTCTGGGCGGTGGCGCCGTCCCAGCGCAACGTGGTGACCTGGTTGAGCTTGGTCTGGCCGGACTTGACGACGAGCTGCTTCTTGTCGATGTAGGGCTGGAGCACCTTCATCGCGCCGCCGAAGAAGTACCGCGTGTTGTTGTCGTCGTTGGAGCCGGCGAACAGCTCGATGTTGAACGGGCCCTTCTCGCCCTTGCTCAGTCCCAGCTTGTCGACCAGGGAGGTGGCCTGGAGCCTGCCGACCTTCTCGTTGTCGAAGGTGGCGTAGTAGCTGACGTTCTTGGTGTCGAGGATGAGCCGGTCGTAGGAGATGACCGGGATGTTCGCGTCGGCGGCCTGCTGGAGCACCGAGTTGAGCGACTTGTTGTCGATCGCGGCGATGATCAGCGCGGAGACGCCCTGCGTGATCATGTTCTCGATCTGCGAGACCTGCTGGTCCGGGTCGTCCTCACCGAAGACCAGCTTGGTCTTGTACCCCTTGGCCTTCAGCGACTTGACGACGTTGTTGCCGTCGGCGATCCAGCGCTCGGAGGACTTCGTCGGCATCGCGATGCCGACAGTGGATCCCTCCGCACTCTTCTTGCCCTCTTCCGCGCCGCCCTCGCTGTCCTGCCCGCAGGCGGTCAGGGTCAGGGCGAGGGAGGCGGTGGCGGCTATCGCTGCGAGAGCGGCTCGGCGGTTTCGCATGGTCATCATCCTTGATGTGTGAGTGCAGAGCTCGGTCGGCGGAGCGAAGTCGCTTGGTTGGAGCGGAGGTTGACCGAGTAAAGATGCGTCGGATTCTGCGCGGCCTTGTCTGAATCTGGGAAGTTGTGTTTCCGGAACGTTATTGGGCCGTGTCGAAGCGCCGGAGATCACCGGGCAGCCGGGAGCCCAGCGGCGACATCCCGGCACCGGCCCCGTGCCGCTCCAGCAGGTCGAGCGCGAGCCGCCCGCGACGCACCCGCTCCCGGGCGGTGTCGAGGGTGACGTCCCGCAGGTGGGCGCCGTACGGATAGATGGCAGGCGCCTTCGCCAGCCCGAACTTCAGGTACAACGGGGCGCCGCGGCGGACCAGTTCGGCGATCTCGTACATCCGGACATATCCGCCGAGGTCGTCCGGTGCCTCGACGTACATGTCCATGGGCGCGCCCGAGACCCGCCGGATCTCGGTGAGGTGCGCGAGCGTCAGATCGCTCGGCACGTTCAGCGAGTCGGCGCCGAGCTGCTCGTAGACGGCGTACGCGGCCGGGTTCACGGGCCCGATCAGCGCGGACACCTTCAGCGTCGTGTCGGCCGGGATGAGCCCCTGGACACGCGCCCGGTGCAGCGTCCACAGCACGCCCTCGTCGGCGACGAGCAGGCACTTGACCCCCAACTCCGTGGCCCGCACGGCGTCCTCGACGCATCCGGCGACGGCGTCGTGCCCGCGGGCCCGCAGCCCCGCGCCGCGCGAGTCGCTGCGCACGGAGGCGCCGGTGTCCCATGTGCCGCGCGGCCCGGTGAACAGGCACAGCTCGATGTCGCGTTCGGCGGTCGCCTCGACCATCTCGACGATCTCGGCGTCCCGCAGCATCCAGACGCCGCTGCCCTGGCTGATCCGGTGGATCGGCACATCGAGCCGGGAGGCCTCCTTGAGGACGACCCCGACGGCCTCGGGCCCCTCGACGGAGGGGATCTCGACCCGCCAGGACCCCCCGTCCGGGAACGTGTGCGGGGAGGTGTCCGCCGGGTCGAGGTCGGGGGCGTTCAGCCCGAGCGAGGAGAGGACGTGTTCGCCGGGTCGGCGGGGTGAGTCGGTCACGCTAGTCCTTTGCGTCCGTACGCCGGGGGGCGTCGTGTCGTTCGATATCTCGTACTGGGGTCGGAGTGGAGCGGGGTGGGGCACGGGGAGCGGGCACCTGTCGGGTGCCGGTGCCGGAGGGCGGGTGCGGCGTGCCGGTGATGGTCGCGTGCGCGGGGCGCGCGGGGTGCGCGCGGGAGGCGCCGGGGTGTGCCTCCGGTACGTCCGGCTCGTCTCCCGCCCGTCGCGGCCGGCGCGCCCTGGCTCCGGGCCGGGCGCCCGCCCCGCCCGACCCTTCGGTTCCGCCCGTGCATCGCGCCCCCCCACGTTCCGTCGCGTGGCCGGACGGTGATCCGGCCGCGTTCCGGTCAAGGCCGTAGCAGCACCTTGCCCACCTTCGGATCTCCGGCCCCGACCAGCTCGATGGCCTCGGCGAACCGGTCCAGCGGGAGCTCGTGCGTCACGAGCGGCATCGGGTCGAGCAGCCCCGCCCCGAACACCCGCACCGCATGGGCCCACGCGTCCGGCGCGGCCCCGAACACGGTCCGCACCTCCAACTGCCGCACCACCAGGTCCGTCGGATCGAGCCCCTCGGCCCCCGCCGCCGGAATGCCGGTGAGCACGAGCCGCCCGCCCCGCCGCAGCAGCGACGCGGCGGTCCGCGCGGCCGAGGCCGACCCCGCGGTCTCGATCACCACGTCGAAGTCGTCCGGCAGCGGTGAGTCCCGCAGCCGGAAGTCCGTGGCGCCGAACTGCCGGGAGAGCGCGGCCCGTTCGTCCCGGGTCCCGACCACGAGCAGCTCCGAGGGCGAGTTCGCCGCGAGGAACTGCACGGCGAACATGCCGAGCGTGCCGGTCCCGACCACGGCCACCCGCTGCCCGGGCAGCGCCTCCGCCTTGATCGCGGCGGCGGCGATACAGGCCGCGGGTTCCAGGAGCGCCGCGGCCGTCAGATCGGCGTCGTCCGGCAGCACGTGCAGCAGCCGCGCCGGCAGCGTCAGCGTCGCCGCCATCGCCCCCGGTCGCGTGAACCCGGTCTCCTCGTACCCGGCGGTGCACAGCGTGGTCTCACCGGCATGGCACCGGTCGCACACCTGACAGTTCCGGAAGCCCTCGCCGACGACCTTGCGCCCGACGAGCCCGCCCGGCACCCCGTCGCCCACGGCGTCCACGACGCCGGACCACTCGTGCCCGGGCGTCAGCGGGTAACGGACGTACCCCTCGGGCCGGTTGCCCTGGTAGACCTCGCGGTCGCTGCCGCAGATCCCCACGGCGTGCACCCGCACCCGCGCCTCGCCGGGCCCCGGCGCGACCGGTTCGTGCGCCACGATCCGGTGCTCGCCCGGAGCCTCGACGACGACGGCGGAGGTCACTTGGACGCCTTGGGCGCGCGCTTCTCCCAGCCCTCGGCCCACAGGTCGAACCGGGCCTGCTGCTGCGGGAACTCGGCCGCCGCGTCGACGTCGAGCTCGACACCGAGGCCGGGCTCGTGCGACAGCTCGAAGTACCCGTCGACGACCTTCGGCGCGCCCTTGACGACCTTCTTGATCTCGGCGTCGGCGAAGTCGTTGAAGTGCTCCAGGATCTTGAAGTTGGGAGAGGTGAACCCGACCTGGAGCGAGGCCGCGGTCAGCACGGGACCGCCCACGTTGTGCGGCGCCACCAGGATGTAGTGGGTCTCGGCGGTGGCGGCCAGCTTGCGGGTCTCCCAGATGCCGCCGATGTGGCCGACGTCGGGCTGGATGATGTCGACGGCCTGGCTCTCGAACAGCTCCCGGAACTCGATCCGGTCGTGGATCCGCTCACCCGTCGCCATCGGGATCTCCACCTTCGCGGCGACCTTCTCCAGCGCCTTGAGGTTCTCCGGCGGCACCGGCTCCTCCAGCCACGCGGGCTTGAACGGCGCCAGTTCGTTCGCGAGCCGGATCGCGGTGGCGGGGGAGAAGCGCCCGTGCATCTCCAGCATCAGTTCGGCGTCGGGCCCGATGGCGTCGCGCACGGCCTCGATCAACGACACCGCGTACAGCGACTGTTCGTGGTCGAGCTCGTAGTGCCCGGTCCCGAACGGGTCGATCTTCAGCGCCTTGTACCCGCGCTCCATGACCGCCTGCGCGGCCTTGTGGTACGCCTCCGGTGTGCGCTCGGTGGTGTACCACCCGTTGGCGTACGCCTTGACCTTGTCGGTGACCTTCCCGCCGAGCAGTTGCCAGACCGGGACACCGAGCGCCTTGCCCTTGATGTCCCAGCAGGCCATCTCGACGACGGCGATGCCGGACATGACGATCTCGCCGGCCCGCCCGTAGTCGCCGTACTTCATCCGCCGTACGAGATCCTCGACGGCGAACGGGTCCGACCCCACAATGTGATTGGCCAACGCCTCGTTCAAGTAGCCGATGAGCGCGTCGGTGTGGCCCAGCATGCGGGTCTCGCCGACGCCGGTGATCCCCTCGTCGGTGTGCACCTGGACGTAGGTCAGGTTCCGCCACGGCGTCCCGACCACATGCGTGCTGATTCCCGTGATGCGCAAGGCAGTTGCCCCCTGTGCCGTTCGATATTTCGTCACTCGTTCGAAATGCTGGCGTGACAGTAAGGACGGCCCGGCCGGGGTGTCAATGGTCTGCGCAGAGGTTCGCGGGCTTCCTGTCGGCGCGGCACCCTCGGAACGCGCAGTTCCGCACAGAAGTTTCACAGCACCGGCTTTTTCCGTTACCTGCCGGGCGCCTAGCCTCCCTAGGTCATGGACTACTGCCACCCGTGCCGCAGGCACCTCAACGGGGCGCTGGCCTGCCCGGGCTGCGGCACCTCCGCCGACGCGGTGCGGGCCTACGCCGAGGCGGTGGGCGCGCGCGAGGCGGCCGACGAGCCGGACGCCGCCGACGACGGCGCCCCCGTCCGCCCGCGCAGCAGGCGCCGCCCGCGCCGGGCGCACCGCAGGCGCCGCGGACGCATCCTCCTCGCGACGGCGGGCCTCGCCCTCGCGGCGGGCGGCCTCAGCCTCGCGGAACTCGGCGCCGAGTCCGCCAAGGGCGGCGACGCCCAGGCCGCACCGGACACCACCGATGCCGTGGCGCAGGCGGACGACACCGCCGTCGAGGCCGGAGCTCCCTCGCCCTCCGGCGCCGCGGCCCGGGCCTCCGCCTCGCCCGGCGCGTCCGCCTCGGCGTCACCGAGCGCATCCCGGAGCAGTGGCTCCCCGTCGACGGACGCCGAGAGCGCCGACGGAAGCGAAGGCAAGGGGGACGCGAGCGGGTCGCCGGACAACTCCCCCTCACCCGGGGCCGGTTCGCCCACAGTCCCCCCGTCGACCTCACAGCCGACTCGGACGGCCACCCCGAGCGGCACGACCGCGCCCCCGGCGTCGGCGTCCCCGGCCCCCGAGCCGACCCCGACGAAGACGTGCGACCGCTTCCTGTGGTGGTGCACCTGAGACCCCGCGGCCTACGGTCCCCGGCGAAGGGGCCGCGAAGTCACTCCGCCCCGACCATCGTCCGCAACATGTCCCGCAGCGCGAGCCGCTGATCCCGTTCGAGACCGGCCAGCGGCTCACGCGCGAAGTCGAGCGAGTCCCGCAGACTCAGCGCCACGCGCGCCCCCTCCTCCGTGGGCGCCGCCACCTTCACCCGCCGGTCGCCCGGTGAGGGACGCCGCTCCACGAGCCCCCGCGCCTCCAGGCGGTCCACGATCCCCGTGATGTTCGACGGCTCGCACTTCAGCCGCTGCGCGATCTGCCGCATCGGCAGCGGTTCGAGCGCCAGCAGGCTCAGTACGCGCGCCTGCGCCCCGGTCAGTCCGTGCCGCGCGGCCGCCTCCTCGTACTCCTGGTGATAGCGCGCGACGACGGCGCCGATCAGCTCGACCACTTCGAGCGTGAGCGGGTCCGTTTGGCGGACACGGGTACTGGTCATGTCATTCAGGGTACCCAGTTACTTGACATCCTGAAATATTCAGGAGCATGGTTGTTTCACGTACTGAAATACCTGCCCCTGCGACGAAGGATCCGCGCATGCCCGCCGACACCCCCCAGATCCCCGCCACCGGCCGCGAGTGGGCCCTGCTCAGCCGCCCCGTCGGCTGGCCCGAGCCCTCCGACTTCGAGCTCCGTGAGGCCCCCGTGGCCGAGCCCGGCCCCGGCCAGGTCCTGGTCAAGAACCTCTATGTGTCGGTCGACCCGTACATGCGCGGCCGGATGAGCGCCGCGAAGTCGTACGTGGCCCCGTACGAGCTGGGCAAGGCCATGCAGGCCGGTGCCGTCGGCGTGGTCATCGCCTCGAACGACGAGGGTGTCGCGGTCGGCGACCACGTCCTGCACTTCCTCGGCTGGCGCGAGTACGCGACGTTCGACGCGAAGCAGGCCGTGAAGGTCGATCCCGAGGCCGCGCCCCTGTCGACGTACCTCGGTGTGCTCGGCATGACGGGCCTCACCGCGTACGCGGGTCTGCTGCGCACGCTCTCCTTCAAGGAGGGCGACAGCGTCTTCGTCTCGGGCGCGGCCGGCGCGGTCGGCGGCCAGGTCGGCCAGATCGCCAAGCTCAAGGGTGCCTCGCGGGTCATCGGTTCGGCCGGCTCGGACGAGAAGGTCAAGCTGCTCCTCGACGAGTACGGCTTCGACGCGGCCTTCAACTACAAGTCGGGCAACGTCCACGAGCTGCTGAAGGAGGCGGCCCCCGACGGCATCGACACCTACTTCGACAACGTCGGCGGCGACCACCTGGAGGCCGCCATCGCTCGCCTGAACCGCGACGGGCGCATCGCCATCTGCGGCGCGATCTCCGTCTACAACAACACCGAGCCGGCCCCCGGCCCGCGCAACCTCTCCCGCCTCATCCAGACCCGCGGCCGCATCGAGGGCTTCCTCGTCGGCGACCACTACGACCTCCAGCCGCAGTTCGTGCAGGAGGTCGGCGCCTGGGTCCGCTCCGGCGAGCTCAAGTACCGCGAGACGGTCGTCGAGGGCATCGAGAACAACCTGGAGGCGTTCCTCGGCGTCCTGCGCGGCGACAACACCGGGAAGATGGTCGTCAAGCTCTGACATCCGGCCTTCCCGTGAAGCGGCCCTCGTCCTCTGTGACGGGGGCCACTTTCGTCACGGCCGGCATTCGCTACGCTGTTTCCATCTAACGGATGTAAGTTTCCGGATACTGGAATAGAGGAGTACGGGTATGGCCATCACGCAGTCCGACGTCGTCTACACCGCCGTAGCCACCGCGGAGAACGGCCGCGACGGTCGCGTCTCCACCGACGACGGCAAGCTCGACGTCGTCGTCAACCCGCCCAAGGAGCAGGGCGGTTCGGGTGCCGGCACGAACCCGGAGCAACTGTTCGCGGCCGGTTACAGCGCCTGCTTCCAGGGCGCGCTCGCCGTCGTCGCCCGCCAGGAGGGCATCGACATCACCGGCTCGACCGTCACCGCCAAGGTCGGCATCGGCAAGAACGACGAGGGCTTCGGCCTGATCGTCGACATCTCGGCGGCCATCCCGAACACGGACACGGCCACCGCCACGTCCCTGATCGAGAAGGCCCACCAGGTCTGCCCGTACTCCAAGGCGACCCGCGGCAACATCACGGTCACGCTCTCGGTCTGACCGTAAAGCGGCCCCGGCCCGTCCCGTAAGGTTTGCGCCATGCGTGATCTCGGGGCGGGCTTCGGCTATCTGATGAAGGGGCAGCGCTGGGTTGCCCAGCACGGCAAACAGTTCGGCTGGAGCCTGCTGCCCGGCCTCATCACCCTCGTCCTGTACGCGGCGGCGCTGGTCTGCCTCGCCGTCTGGGGCGCCGACGCCGTCGGCTGGGCGACCCCCTTCGCCGACGACTGGTCGTCCCCGTGGGGCGGCCTCTTCCGCGGCCTGCTGACAGCCGTCCTCTTCGCCCTCGCCCTGCTGCTCGCGGTCCTCACCTTCACGGCCGTGACCCTCCTCATCGGCCAGCCCTTCTACGAGTCCCTCTCCGAGCAGGTCGACATCGCCGAGGGCGGCCACGCCCCGGAGTCCGGCCTGCCGCTCTGGCGCGAGCTGTGGATCTCGGCCCGCGACAGCCTGCGCATCCTCGTCCGGGCCGCCCTGTGGGGCCTCCTGCTCTTCGCGCTCGGCTTCCTCCCCTTCGTCGGCCAGACGGTCATCCCGGTCCTCGGCTTCCTCGTCACCGGCTTCTTCCTCACGGAGGAGCTGACAGCGGTGGCCCTGCAACGCCGAGGCGTCGGGCTCCGCGACCGCCTCACCCTGTTGCGCTCGCGCAAAGGCCTGGCGTGGGGCTTCGGAGCGCCGCTCGCGGTGGCGTTCCTGGTCCCGGTGGTGGCGGTGTTCCTGATGCCGGGCGCGGTGGCGGGGGCGACGCTCATGGTGCGTGACATGGAGGGCGAGGACGCGCCGGAACCGTCCGCGGACCACCCGCGCCCGGCCTCCCACAGCGACGGGGCGGACCAGTCCCCGCAAGGGACGACGGCATGAAGACGGCGAACCTCGGCGTCCTGTTCGCCATCGAACTCCTCGCCCTGGGCGCGGTGGGCGCCTACGGCTTCACCCGCGACGTGGCGGCGCCGCTGGCCTGGCTCTACGGCCTGCTCGGCCTCGCAGCCATGATCACCACCTGGGCCCTCTTCGGCTCCCCGAAGGCACGCCACACCACGCGCGGGGCGACCCGCGTGGCCTTCGAGACCGTCTGGTTCGGCGCGGGCGTCGTGGCCCTCGCGCTCTCGGGCGCGTACGTCTGGGCGCTCCTCTTCGCCGTCGTCTGCGCGCTGAGCAAGGCCCTCGCGGTGCACTGGAACCAGTAGGTCCGCGGGCGGGCTCTCGGTCCTCCCGGGGCCCGCTCCGGCGTGCGCCCGTTCGGCAGCCGCTCCCCGTACCCGGCGCGCCGCACCCGCGCCGGGCCGCATCGCGTCGTACCCCACCCAGGATCGCGGCCCGTCGCGCCTCGCTCCGGGCGGCCGGGTGCAGGATGGACGTGCTCGGTACACGCGCACACATGATGACCTCGACGAGGAGGGCCGGCATGGCGACCCAGGCAGACGGTTTCGACGGCGACGACGGGGCCACGGCCCGCGAGGCGGTGATCGAGGCCGCACTCGGCAAGCTCGACCTCGACACCAAGGCGCGCCTGCTCGCCGGACAGGACATGTGGTCGCTGCCCGCGATCCCCGCGATCGGCCTGCGCTCCCTGGTCATGTCCGACGGCCCGATCGGGGTGCGCGGAGTGCGCTCGACCGCCGCCGACCCCTCCGTCGCCCTGCCGTCCCCGACGGCGCTCGCCGCCACCTGGGACCCCGCGCTCGCCCGCCGGGCAGGCGCGCTCCTCGCCCAGGAGGCCCGCCGCAAGGGCGTCCACGTGCTGCTCGCGCCGACCGTGAACCTGCACCGCTCCCCGCTCGGTGGCCGCCACTTCGAGGCGTACAGCGAGGACCCGTACCTCACCGGCGCCATCGGCACCGGCTACGTCCAGGGCGTACAGTCCGGCGGCGTCGGCACCACGGTCAAGCACTTCGTCGCCAACGACGCCGAGACCGACCGCTTCACCGTCGACAACCTCGTCCCCGCCCGCGCCCTGCGCGAGCTGTACCTGGCCCCCTTCGAGACCATCGTCGCGGACGCCCGCCCCTGGGGCATCATGACCGCCTACAACACGGTCAACGGCACGACGATGACCGAGCACCACCACCTCGTGAACGAGGTCCTGCGCGGCGAATGGGGCTTCGACGGCTTCAACGTCTCCGACTGGCTGGCCGCCCGCTCCACCACCGGCGCCCTGCGGGGCGGCCTCGACATCGCCATGCCGGGACCGCAGACCGTGTACGGACCCGCGCTCGCCGCAGCCGTACGGGCCGGCGAGGCCGAGGAGTCCGAGGTCGACGACGCCGTGCGCCGCGTACTGCGCCTCGCCGCCCGCGTCGGCGCCCTCGACGGCGCAGAACCGGCCGTCCGCGAGGCACCGGCAGAGATCGACGGCGTCGCCCTGGCCCGCGAGATCGCCCGCCGCGCCTTCGTCCTCGTCCGCAACTCCGGTGTCCTGCCCCTGCGCGGGGACACCAGGATCGCCCTCATCGGCGCCGCCGCCCGCGACGCCCGCATCCTCGGCGGCGGCTCCGCCACCGTCTTCCCCGACCACGTCGTCTCCCCGCTCGACGGCCTGCGCGCCGTCGCGGACTCCGTCACCTACGCCGTCGGCGCCGACCCGAGCGACGAACTCGCCGCCGCCGAGCAGGGGTTCGAGCTGCGCGCCGTCTGCCGCGACGCCGACGGCACGGTCATCGGCGAGGGCTCACTGCCCAGCGGCCAGCTCCAGTGGATCGGCGACGACCTGCCCGCCGGTGTCACCCACGAGACGCTGCACAGCATCGAGATCAAGGGCACCTTCACCCCGCGCGTCAGCGGCGACCACGCCTTCGGCACCCGCGGCCTCGGCGCCTTCACCCTCACCGTCGACGGCACCGTCCTCTACGACGGCGTCCAGGAGATGGGCGACGAGTCCGACCCCTTCGAGGCGTTCTTCGGCGCCCCGCTGGAGCGCGGCAAGGTCACGCTCACCGAGGGCGAACCCGTCGATGTCTCCCTGCTCCACCCCCTGGGCGCGCCCCTCGCCCTGCCACTGCCCGCGGTGATGTTCAGCCTCACCCACCTCGAACCCCGTCGCGACGCGGACACCCTCATCGCCGAAGCGGTCGAGGCCGCGCGGGACGCCGAGGTCGCCGTCGTCGTGGTCGCCACCACCGAACGCGTCGAGTCCGAGGGCTTCGACCGCACCGACCTGCGCCTGCCCGGCCGCCAGGACGACCTGGTGCGCGCCGTCGCCGCCGCCAACCCGCACACCGTCGTGGTCGTCAACTCCGGCTCCCCGGTGGAACTCCCGTGGCGCGAGGACGTCGCCGCCGTGCTGCTCAGTTGGTTCCCCGGCCAGGAAGGCGGCGACGCGCTCGCCGACGTCCTCCTCGGCACCGAGGAACCGGGCGGCCGGCTCCCCACCACCTGGGGCCCGCTCGACGCGGCCCCGGTCACCGAGGTCACCCCGACCGACGGCCGACTTATCTACACCGAGGGCGTGTTCATCGGCTACCGCGCCTGGGACAAGGCCGGGGCCACTCCCTCGTACCCCTTCGGGCACGGCCTCGGCTACACCGACTGGACGTACGAGTCGATCGACGTGACCGGCACCACCGCCACGGTCCGCGTCCGCAACACCGGCCCCCGCCCCGGCCGCGAGGTCGTCCAGCTCTACCTGTCCCCGAGCGAACCGGACGCGACCCGGCCGGCCCGCTGGCTGGCCGGTTTCGCGAGCGTCACGGCCGCCCCCGGCGAGACCGTCGAGGCGGTCGTCGAACTGTCGCGCCGCGCCTTCGAGACCTGGGACGAGGAGGCGGGCGCCTGGGCACACCGGCCGGGCACCTACCTGCTGACCGCCGGCCGCTCGCTCACCGACGGCCGCGTCAGCGAGACGCTCGTCGCCTGACGCCGCGCCCCGCCGGTCTACCGGCGCACCCCGAACCCGTACACCGTCTGCGAGCGGTACACCTCGCCGGGCCGCAGCACGGTGGACGGGAAGTCGGGCCGGTTCGGCGAGTCCGGGAAGTGCTGCGTCTCCAGCGCGATCCCGTCACCCGGCGCGAACGGCAGCGTTCCGTCGAACCCGTCCGCGGTGTAGAGCTGCATCCCCGGCTCGGTCGTGGCGACGGTCAGCACCCGGCCCGTCGCCGGGTCGTGCAGCTCGGCGACGTCCACGGCGGCCGTGGTGACGCCCTTGTCGAGGACGTAGTTGTGGTCGTACCCGGCGTCGACCTTCCGGCTCTCCCGGAAGTCGAAGCGGGTCCCCGCGACCTCCACCGGCTCGCCCACCGGGATCAACGCGTCGTCCACGGCGCTCATCCGCCCGGCGTCGATCCGCAGCTCGTGACCGCCCACCGCGTTCCCCGAGCCCGCCCCGCCCAGGTTCCAGTAACTGTGATTGGTGAGGTTCACGACCGTCGGGGCGTCGGTCACCGCCTCGTAGGAGAGACGCAGGGCGCCACCCTCGGCAAGCGCGTACGTCGCCGAGACCTCGAGACGGCCGGGGAACCCCTCCTCGCCGTGCGGGGAGACACGGGTCAGCCGCACCGCATGCTCCCCGACCGCCTCCGCGTCCCACACCCGCTTGTCGAAACCGCGCTCCCCGCCGTGCAACGAGTTCGCCCCGTTGTTCCGCGCGAGGTGGTACGTCCGGTCGTCGAGCGGGAACCGCCCGCCCGCGATCCGGTTCGCGTACCGCCCCACCAGCGCGCCCAGGTACGGCTCCGGGTGCGAGAGGTACGCGCCCAGGTCGGGGAAGCCGAGCACGACCGTGTCCCTGCCCCCCTCGCGGTCGGGCACCTCGACCGATTGGAGGATGCCCCCGTACGTCAGGACGCGTACCCGCACCCCGTCCCGTTCCAGGGTCCAGCGGTGGACGTCGGTGCCGTCGGGAAGGGCGTCGAAGAGTTCGCTGTGCATGATCGAGACCCTACGCCCGCCGCCCGTCCGCTCAGCCGAGCGGTTCCTTCGCCGTCACCCCGCGATAGGCCAGCGCCGCGAGCCGCGCCTGCCCGTCCCTGCTGGGATGGAACCAGTCCCAGGGGCTCAACTGGTTCTCCCCGAACCGGTACTCGAACACCGCACCGCCGTCCGACCGGCACCGCCGGTCCTTCGCGCACACGTCCTTCAGCACCTCGTTGTACGCCTCGACGCGCTCCTGCACCGCCTCGCGCCGCCGCGTCGCGGCACTGCCCATGGCATCCGGGTCGGCCAGCATCGACGAGCAGATCCCCAGCTTCCACACCTGCTTGCCCAGCGCATTGGTCCGCCCCTCGGACCAGAGCCGCTTCAGGTCCGGCACGCTCATCACGTACACCTGCGTCTTCGGGGCCGCCCGCCGCAACTGCCGCAGCGCCTCCTCGAAATCGGCCCGGAAAGCGGCCACCGGCGTCATCGCGCCGACCGTCGGCCGGCACGCGTCGTTCGCCCCGGCCATCACCGTCACCAGCTCCGGCCCGCCCGCGCCCGCCCGCCGCATCTGTCCCGGCAGATCGGCCATCCGCGCCCCGGTCCGCGCGTAGTTCCAACTGTGCGTCCCGGCACGGCTCTTGCCGAGCAGCCGTACGGCCAGGCTCTTGACCCGCGCGTCCGAACCCGTCGCCCACGACACCTCGGGGCAGTCCGTCAGCACACTGCACGCGTCGAACCCGCGTGTGATCGAGTCACCCACCGCGGCCATGGAACGCGGGCTCGTGTCCCATGTCGGAGTGGGCCTCGGCGACGGCCGCACGGCCGTGGAGCCCGTAGGACCCGGGGAGTTGCCACCGGAGGCGTCGCACGCGGTGAGTGCCGCGCCACCGAGCACGGCCGCCGTCACCGCGGCGACGGCGGCCCGGCGGGTGGACGACCGGCGGTCTCGCTTCCGCATCCTGTGGTCCCCTCCCGGATCGAGCTCGTCTGTGAACGGCCGTCGCCGCCGTACGCGAGGCCGGGGTTGCGCCCCGCCGGGTGAAAGGTCGACGTTTGCGCACCCCAGGACCGACAGTACGTCACACTCCTTGTACCGCTGCGCGATAGCCTCGCCCCGGGGTCCCCGGTCGACCCGGTGGGACCCCGCTGTACCGGTTCCGCTAAATTACAACACGTCAGATGTGTCCCTTTTTGTCTGGACCTTTTCGATCCGGGCACAGAGGGAAGAAGGCTCGGCACGGGCGCGAGGCCGCTGGGAAGGCGACCCTCGACCCACACTGGAGGTCCGGTGACGACACGTGGAGTTCTGTACGTGCACTCCGCGCCGCGCGCGCTGTGCCCGCACGTCGAATGGGCGGTCGCGGGCGTCCTAGGCGTTCGCGTCAGCCTCGACTGGATCAGGCAGCCCGCGGCGCCCGGCACCTGGAGATCCGAGTTCTCCTGGCGGGGCGAGGCGGGCACGGCCGCCAAACTGGCCTCCGCGCTCCGCGGCTGGCAACTGCTCCGCTTCGAGGTGACGGCCGAACCCTGCGCCAGCGCCGAGGGCGAGCGCTACAGCGCCACCCCCGAACTCGGCATCTTCCACGCCGTCACCGGGATCCACGGGGACATCCTCATCCCGGAGGACCGGCTGCGCGCCGCCCTCGCCCGCTCCGTCGGCGGCGAGAGTGACCTGGAGTCCGAGGTCGCCAAGCTCCTCGGCAAGCCCTGGGACGACGAACTGGAGCCGTTCCGCTACGCCGGGGAAGGCGCCCCGGTCCGCTGGCTCCACCAAGTGGTGTGACGCCCCGAGCCGTGTGGGCCCGCCCGGGACATCCCGGGCGGGCCCACACGCACGTTCGCTCGTGAGGCGTCAGACGGAACGGAACGCCAGCACCACGTTGTGCCCACCGAAGCCGAACGAGTCGTTCAGCGCGATGATGTTGCCCTCGACGGGCAGCTTGCGCGCCTCGTTGCGGACGATGTCCGCGGACGCCTCCGCCTCGGGGTCCAGGTTCTCCACGTTGATCGTCGGCGGAGCCACCCGGTGGTACAGGGCCAGCACCGACGCCACGGTCTCGACGCCACCGGCGCCACCGAGCAGGTGCCCGGTCATGGACTTCGTCGCGGAGACGGCGATGTGGTCGGCGTCGTCGCCGAACACCAGGCGCAGCGCCTTCAGCTCGGCCACGTCCCCGGCCGGGGTCGACGTCGCGTGCGCGTTCACGTGCACGACCTCGGCCGGGTCCAGGTCGGTGTTGTCCAGCAGGTTGCGCAGGGCCTGCGCGATACCGCGGCCCTCCGGCTCCGGCTGCACGATGTCGTGGCCGTCGGCGGAGATGCCCTGGCCGAGCGCCTCCGCGTAGACGCGGGCGCCGCGCGCGGCGGCGTGCTCGGCCGACTCCAGGACGACGACGCCGGCGCCCTCACCGAGGACGAAGCCGTCCCGGGCGGTGTCGTAGGGGCGCGAGGCACCCTGCGGGTCGTCGTTGTTCTTCGACATCGCCATCATGTTGCCGAACGCGGCGATGGGCAGCGGGTGGATGGCCGCCTCGGTGCCACCGCAGACGACGACGTCGGCGCGGCCGGTGCGGATCATCTCGATGCCGTAGCCGATGGCCTCGGCGCCCGACGCACAGGCGGAGACCGGGGTGTGCACGCCCGCCCGGGCGTTCACGGCGAGGCCCACGTTGGCCGACGGGCCGTTGGGCATCAGCATGGGGACGGTGTGCGGGGAGACGCGGCGGACGCCCTTCTCCTTCAGCACGTCGTACTGGTCGAGGAGCGTGGTCACGCCACCGATACCGGACGCGATGACGGCGCCCAGACGGTCGGGGTCGATGGACGGGTCGTCGCCCGCCTTGTCGGTGAAACCGGCGTCGGCCCAGGCTTCCTTGGCGGCGATCAACGCGAACTGCGCGGAGCGGTCCAGCTTGCGGGCCTGCGGGCGAGGGATGACCTCGCTCGGGTCCACGGCTGCCGGTGCCGCGATACGGACCGCCTGCTCGGCGGCCCACTCCTGGTCGAGGGGCTTGACACCGGAACGTCCGGCGACCAGACCCTCCCAGGTGGTTGTCGCGTCGCCACCCAGCGGTGAGGTTGCGCCGATACCGGTGACGACCACGGTGCGATTGGTCGAGCTCACAGGAATTCTTTCTCCAACGGATGCGAGGGATTCAGCGGCGCCACCGCCGGGTGGCGGAGCGACTGACCTACGGTCTGGAGCCGGTGGCTCAGGCCTGGTGCTCGAGGATGTAGTTCGTGGCGTCGCCGACGGTCTTGAGGTTCTTGACATCGTCGTCCGGGATCTTGACGTCGAAGCGCTCTTCGGCGGCGACGACGACCTCGACCATGGACAGCGAGTCGACGTCCAGGTCGTCGGTGAAGGACTTGTCCGTCTCGACGTCCTCGACGGGGATCCCGGCGATCTCGTTCACGATCTCGGCGAGACCGGCGACGATCTCTTCCTTGGTGGCGGCCATTGTGGCGCTCCTTCGGTGTGTATCCAGCGTGTGGCGCCCGCCGCGGCAGCGGCAGGGGGTGACGACCGTACGGACCAGGTGATCCGGACGGGATGCCTAGGGGAGGGTAACGACCGTGGCGGCGTACACGAGACCCGCCCCGAAGCCGATGACGAGCGCGGTGTCGCCGCTCTTCGCCTCGCCGGTCGCCAGAAGCCGCTCCATCGCGAGCGGAATCGAGGCGGCCGAGGTGTTGCCGGTGGTGCGCACGTCGCGGGCGACCGTGACATGCTCCGGCAGTTTCAGAGTCTTCACCATCGAGTCGATGATCCGCTCGTTGGCCTGGTGCGGAATGAAGACATCCAGGTCGTCCGGGCTGATCCCGGCCGCGTCCAGCGCCTGCTGGGCGACCTTCGCCATCTCGAACACGGCCCAGCGGAACACCGCCTGGCCCTCCTGCGTGATCGCAGGAAACTTGACGTTGCCCTCGGAGTCCAGGGGCAACTGCGACACGTCGCCGATCCTGAACTGGTCCCACGGCACGGTCTGCTTGATCGTCCCGGCCTTGTCGCCCTCGGAACCCCACACCGTGGGGCCGATCGCGGGCTCGTCGGACGGACCGACGACCACGGCGCCCGCACCGTCACCGAACAGGAAGGCCGTCGCCCGGTCCTCCAGGTCGGTCAGGTCAGAGAGCCGCTCCACGCCGATGACGAGCACGTACTCCGCGCTGCCCTCGACGATCATGCCCTTGGCCAGGGTCAGCCCGTAGCCGAACCCGGCACAGCCGGCGGAGATGTCGAACGCGGCGGCCTTCTGCGTGCCCAGCTTGTCCGCGATCTCCGTGGCGATGGCCGGCGTCTGCGCGAAGTGCGACACCGTCGACACGACCACGGCGCCGATCTGCTCGGGCCGGATGCCCGCGTCGGCGATGGCCTTGCCGGACGCGTCGACGGACATCATCGCGACGGTCTCTTCGTCGTTCGCCCAGTGACGGGTGGAGATACCGGAACGCGAACGGATCCACTCGTCGGACGAGTCGATCTTCTCGAGGATCACCTCGTTCGGCACGACCCGCGTCGGCCGGTAACCGCCGACGCCGAGGATGCGCGCGTACGGGGCACCCTTGCTGGGCTTGATCTTCGACATGCTGCTCGGTCTCCTTGTCAGGCCGTTGCGTGGGAGGCTTCGGCGATCAGGGCGCGGGCCGCGTCGAGGTCGTCGGGGGTCTTCAGGGCGAGGGTCTTCACTCCGGGCAGCGCGCGCTTGGCGAGGCCGGTGAGGGTGCCGCCCGGGCACACCTCGACGAGCGCGGTCACGCCGAGCTCCTTGAACGTCTCCATGCACAGATCCCAGCGGACCGGGTTCGCGACCTGCCCGACCAGGCGGGAGAGCACCTCGGCTCCGGTCGCGACCGTCTTGCCGTCCTTGTTCGAGACGTACGCGACCGTGGGGTCGGCCGGGGCCAGTCCCTTCGCCGCCTCCTCCAGCTTCGCCACCGCCGGGCCCATGTGCCGGGTGTGGAACGCGCCCGCCACCTTCAACGGCACCACGCGACGCACCCCCTCGGGCTTGTCGGCCTCCAGCGCGGCCAGCTCCTCGAGCGTGCCGGCGGCCACGATCTGTCCCGCCCCGTTCACGTTCGCCGGGGTCAGGCCCAGCTTCTCCAGGTGTGCCACGGTGACCTCGGGGTCACCGCCGAGCAGCGCCGACATGCCGGTCCGCGTGACCGCGGCGGCCTCGGCCATGGCCAGTCCGCGCCCGCGCACGAGGCGCAGAGCGGCGGTGTCGTCGAGCACCCCGGCGAACGCGGCCGCGGTGATCTCACCGACACTGTGCCCCGCCACCGCGCCCGGCGTGACATCGCCGAGGGCCGACGCCGACAGAAGCCCGGCCGCGACAAGGAGCGGCTGGGCCACGGCCGTGTCACGGATCGCGTCCGCGTCGGCCTGCGTGCCGTAGTGGGCAAGGTCGAGTCCGATGGCGTCGGACCAGGCGGCGAGGCGGTCGGCCGCGCCGGGAAGGTCGAGCCAGGGAGTCAGGAAGCCGGGCGTCTGAGCGCCTTGGCCGGGAGCGACGAGTACGAGCACTCTCACACTCTCTCTTGTGGAAGGGTCGGGCCGCCCGTGGGGACAGGGACGAAGAACCGAAGGGGGAATTGTAGACCCCCGACAAAAGCCTATGACTGAGGATCGGCGTCGGCCAAGCGCCCCAGGATGAGCGCGATGCGCAGCGTGAACGCCGAGCGGACGTCCGACGGCGACCAGCCGGTGACGTCCGTCACACGTCGGAGCCGGTAGCGGACGGTGTTGGGGTGCACGAAGAGCATCCGCGCCGCGCCCTCCAAGCTGCTCGCCTGCTCCAGATAGACGCTGAGCGTCTCCAGAAGAGCCGAGCCCGCTTCCTCCAGCGGTCTGTAGATCTCCTCCACCAACTGCTCCCGCGCGGAGGGGTCTCCCGCGATCGCGCGCTCCGGAAGCAGATCGTCCGCCAGCACCGGCCTGGGAGCGTCCTGCCAGGCACCGCACGCCTTGAGTCCGGCGGCCGCGGCCTGGGCGGACCGGGTGGCGGCCAGCAGGTCGGGCACCACGGGACCGGCGACCACGGCCCCCGCCGCGAACGGCCCGATCAGCGACTTCGCCACCGCCAGCGGATTGTCGCTGCCGCCCGCGATCACCACGAGCCGGGCCCCGAGCACCCCGGTCAGCACCTGGAGCTTGGCGTGGCGCGACGCCCGCCGGATCGCCTCGACGGTCAGCTCGCTGTCGCCGTCGGGAGCCGTGCCGAGGACCACGCACACATGCTCGGGCGAGTTCCAGCCCAGCGCCGCCGCCCGGCTGATCGCTCCCTCGTCGGCCTCCCCGGAGAGCACCGCGTTCACCACGAGCGACTCCAGGCGCGCGTCCCACGCACCCCGCGCCTCCGCCGCCTGCGCGTACACCTGGGCGGTCGCGAACGCGATCTCCCTCGCATACACGAGCAGCGCCTCGCGCAGCACGCTCTCGTCGCCGGGCGCGGCCACCTCGTCGATGGCCGACTCCATGACCTCGATCGTCGTGCGCACCATCTCCACGGTCTGGCGCAACGTGATCGCCCGGGTCAGTTCCCGCGGCGCCGTCCCGAACACGTCCGTCGAGATGGCCTGCGGGGTGTCCGGGCGCCGGAACCACTCGGTGAACGCGGCGATACCCGCCTGCGCCACGAGCCCGATCCACGACCGGTTCTCCGGTGGCATGGCCCGGTACCAGGACAGCGTCTCGTCCATGCGCGTGATCGCCTGCGCGGCAAGCGCCCCGGAGGACTTCTCCAGGCGCTTCAGGGTCGCCGAGTGCGGGTGGGGATCCGCACGGGCGCCCGGACGGCGGTCCGCTGATTCGTTCGCTGAAGTCTGCGCTGATTCCGATTGGGGCACGGGGACAAGACTGCCTTACCGGGACGCCTCAGCGGAGTGGAGGGTCCGGGGCGACCGCCGCGGACGGCCGGAAACCAGGGCTGCGCCAAGGCCGCCGCACCGCGCGTGCCCGGGGACTACCGTGTAACGCGTGATTGATGTACGTCGCTCCGGCGACCGCTATCCCGGAGGCGAACCCGGCGCGGGGATCCAGTCCTTCCACGCCTTCTCCTTCGGCCCGCACTACGACCCGGACAACCTGCGCTTCGGCGCGATCCTCGCCTGCAACGAGGAACGCCTCGCTCCCGGCGCGGGCTTCGACGAACACCCCCACAGCCACACCGAGATCGTCACCTGGGTCGTCTCCGGCGAACTCACCCACCGCGACTCCACCGGCCATGCGTCCGTCGTGCGGCCCGGCGACGTCCAGCACCTCAGCTCCGGCGGCGGCGTCCGCCACGTCGAACGCAACGACGGGACCGACCCCCTCACCTTCATCCAGATGTGGCTGGCCCCGCGCGACCCGGGCGGCGACCCCGCGTACGAAGTGGTGCACGGCATCGCCGACTCGACGCCCTACGACGTCCCCGCGGCCGGCGCGATGCTCCATGTCCGGCGTCTGGCCGAGGGCGAACGGACGGAACTGCCCACAGCCCCGTACGTCTACCTCCACGTCGTGCACGGCGAAGTCCGGCTCGGGAACACGCGGTTGCGGCAGGGCGACGCCGCCCGGATCACCGAGCCGACAGGGCCCGAGGCGCTGGCGACCGAGGAGGCGCACCTGTTGATCTGGGAGATGAGGGAGATGGGGGAGAAGAGGGGGAGGGGGGAGCTGAGGTAGACGGGCGGCTGAATGTGGGCAGAGCGGGGGAGCGGGGGGAGCGAGGGAGCGGGGGGCGGAGGAGGGGGCGCGGGTCCGGTCCGGCCCGGGTGGGCCGCGTCAGAGTTCGGCGAGGACCGCGTCGGTGAACGGCGGCCACACCTCGGCCGCCCAGGGCCCGAACGCCCGGTCCGTAAGGGCGACACACGCCACCCCGGCGGCCGGGTCGATCCACAGGAACGTGCCGGACTGCCCGAAGTGCCCGAACGTTCGCGGCGACGAGGAACTGCCCGTCCAATGCGGCGACTTGTGGTCCCGGACCTCGAAGCCGAGCCCCCAGTCGTTCGGGTTCTGGTGCCCGTAACCCGGCAGCACCCCCTTCGTCCCCGGGTACTGCACCGTCATCGCCTCGGCCACGGTCCGCGGATCGAGCAGCCGCGGCGCCTGTACCTCCGCGGCGAACCGCACCAGGTCCTCCACCGTCGACACTCCGTCCTTCGCGGGCGAGCCGTCGAGCGTGGTCGCCGTCATCCCGAGGGGTTCGAGCACGGCCTGCCGCAGATACTCGGCGAACGGGATGTCCGTCGCCTTCTCGATGTGGTCCCCGAGCGCCTCGAAGCCCGCGTTCGAGTACAACCGCCGTGTCCCCGGCGCCGAGGTCGTCCTGTGCTCGTCGAAGGCGAGCCCACTGGTGTGCGCCAGCAGATGCCGCACCGTCGATCCCTCGGGGCCGGCCGGATCGTCGAGCTCAATCGCCCCTTCCTCGTACGCGACGAGTGCCGCGTAGGCCGCGAGCGGCTTGGTGACCGAGGCCAGCGGGAAACGGTGGGCCGTGGGGCCGTGCGTGCCCAGCACCGTGCCGTCCGCCCGGACGACGGCTGCGGCGGCGGTCGGGACCGGCCAGTTCTCGATCAACGCGAGGCTCTGCATACGTACGAGCCTAAAGCGTCAGCCTCATCGCGGGTGAGGGGGTGCGGGTGAACCCGAGCGACGTGTACAGCGGCTCCCCCTGATCCGTCGCGTGCAGATCGATCCGTCGCACGCCGCGCTCCCGGTACCACCCCAGAAGCGCCTCCATGCAGGCGCGCGAGTAGCCCTTGCGCCGGTACTCCGGGTCGGTGCACACGTTGAAGACGTGCCCGGAGGTGCCGGAGGGGTTGCCCGGGGCACCCAGCCCGCGGTGGATCGCTCCCGTCGCGCAGGCCGCGAGACGCCCCGCCTCCGCCGGGGCGTCGATGACGAACGCCGCCAACTCGCCCCCCGGGTCGGCGAGGCGGGAACGCAGAACGGCGATCGTGGTCGGCTGCCAGCTCGCATCGGTGCTGGGGGTATCGGCGGCGCTGCGATTCATCGAGGCGAGCATGATCTCGCGCAGCCGGACCAGCTCTTCGGCGTCCCCGGGGACGGCGCGGCGAACGAGGGGCATGATCCGCACCGTAGTGCGGAGGCCACCCGGCTGTCGCCGGGAATTCCCCGAGATCGCTTGCTTGGAGCGCACTCCAAGGTTCTAGCGTGGGAGGCATGACGGTGATGGAGACCCCGCCCGCACCCAACCCGACCACGGCCGGTCGTACCCAGGTCGACCGAGCGGAGATCGGTCGTACCAGGGTCGACGCCTGCGCCTCGGCGCCCGGCGCCCACCCGCGTCCGACCGGCCAGGACCGGTACACGATCAGTGAAGTCGTCGCCTTCACCGGGCTGACCGCGCACACCCTGCGCTGGTACGAGCGGATCGGCCTGATGCCCGACGTCGATCGCTCGCATACCGGCCAGCGCCGCTACACCAACCGCGACCTGGACTGGCTCGCCTTCGTGGGCAAACTGCGGCTCACCGGCATGCCGGTCGCCCACATGGTCCGCTACGCCGAACTCGTCCGCCTCGGCGACCAGACCTTCGGGGAGCGCCGCGAACTCCTGGAGGCGACCCGCCGCGACGTCCTGAACCGCATGGCCGAACTCGAGGACACCTTGGCCGTACTCGACCACAAGATCAACTTCTATGCGGGCGCCGAGCCGGCGCCGGACAGGACAGGAGCCGCATGACCGGCACGGAGTCGACGCCGCGGACGGACGAGGGACGCGCCCCCGCCGAAGAGCGCATCGCCACTGTTGAGTTGGGAAACAACGGGCCCGTGGTGGGCGTTCAGGGCCTCGGCTGCATGGGCATGAGCTGGGCCTACGGTCCGACCGACACCGACGAGGCGCGAGCCACCCTGGAGCGGTCCCTGGAACTCGGTGTCACCTTGTACGACACCGCCGACGTCTACGGCGCCGGAGAGAACGAGCGGTTTCTGGCTCCTTTCGTCAAGGCACACCGGGACGAGATCGTCCTGGCCACCAAGTTCGCCCTCGGGCTTGATCCCAGCGCCCCTTACAAGCGCGTCATCAACAACCACCCCGCCTACATCAGGACCTGCATCGACTCCAGCCTCCAGCGGCTGGGTGTCGATTCGGTCGACCTGTACTACATGCACCGCCGTGACCCCGAGGTGCCCATCGAGGAGACGGTCGGCGCGATGGCCGAACTCGTCACCGCCGGCAAGGTCAAGCACCTCGGCCTCAGCGAGGTCACCGCCGACGAACTGCGCGCCGCTCACACCGTCCACCCGATCGCCGCCGTGCAGTCCGAATGGTCGCTGTTCAGCCGGGACATCGAGCGGTCGGTGGTGCCGGCCGCCGCCGAACTCGGTGTCGCGCTCGTCCCCTACTCGCCGCTCGGACGCGGGTTCCTCACCGGTGCCTTCGTCAGCGCCGACAAGGAGCTGGCCGAGGACGACTTCCGCCGCCGACAACCCCGGTTCACCGGCGCCAACGCCGCCGCCAACGCGGCCCTCCTCGAACCGGTCCGCAAGGTCGCGGACGCACACGGGGCCTCCCCCGGCCAGATCGCCCTGGCCTGGTTGCAGCGACAGGCCGAACTCTTCGGGCTTCCCGTCGTCCCCATCCCCGGTACCCGCAAGCGCAGCCGCGTCGAGGAGAACACCGCGGCGACCCGCATCACCCTCACCGAGGAAGACCTGGCCCTTCTCGCACCCATCGCCTCCCAGGTGTCCGGTGACCGCTACGCCGACATGTCCTTCACTTCGGCGGGCCGCGAATAACCACAGCGACCTCCGCACGGCTACCGGCCGCCGTCGGGCGCCTGGACGGAGGGCGGGGGACGACCGACACCTTGCGCCCGGCCCCTCCGTCGTCCGGACGGAGAGAACGGGGGACTCCGACCGCCCAGCCCCACCGGCCTCCAGCGCCCGGCCAACGGCCTGCTCGACGGTCGCCTGACGAGTGGCCCCACGGCCCGACGAGTGGCCCCCACGGCCTGCGGTGCGGCGCCCAGGGTCTGCGGGGTGGCCCCGACGGCCCGGCGGGTGGGCTCGGGACCCGGTCCGCTTCGCCGGCTCTGTTCCGGTCCGCTCCCTCCGCCCGGGCCGTCCGACCCAGGCCGCGCGGAACGACCGGCCCCGTCACGCCAGCCCCAGCGCGAACACCGCGAATGCGGCGGCGAGCAGCCCGGCCAGGGCCCGGCGCCCCCGGCTCACCTGCTTCCAGGGCGATTCGAAGCCCCGCGCATGGCGCCCTATCAGGACGAGCAGCACCCCGAACAGGGGCAGCCACGCGAGACGGGCCGCTATCCAGGCCAGCGTGCTCGGACCCGCGGTCAGGCCCTGTATCGACCCGGCGAAGGATGCCGGGACCGCCGCCGCGAGCAACGCCGTCTGGTGCCAGCACAGAATGGTCATCGCCGACAGGTTGATCACCACGACCGGAGCCCACAGCGCGGGCCGACGCAACAGACGGCCGATGCGGTCCCGCAGCAGTATCGCGGCGCCGCTCTGCGCGGCCGCCAGCGCGAGGACCAGGAGCGACGGCGGATGGGAGTTGGTCCTGGCCTCGCCCGGTACCCCGACCATCGATGCCGGGTAGTGAAAGGCGAGCAGCAGCGCCGCGAACAGTGCTGTCCCCCCGACGAGCAGCACCCACGCACCGCGCTTGCCGAGCCTCTTCTCGCTCCAGCAGACGCCCAGTTGGTAGGCGAACATCCAGCCCGGCAGCAGATTCAGCAGGCTCAACCAGGACGGCATCGCCGATGCGAAAGGCCCGTACCGAAGGAAGTCGACAGCGGCGACCGAGGCCAGGAGCGGTGCCGCGGCCCAGGCACCGAGCCGGTTGGAGGCTCGTATGCACCAAGGCGTGAGCGCGGTGATCACCGTGTAGACCCCGACGAACCAGAGCGGCTGTATCACCAGTGTGGAACCAGTCCGCAGCGTCGTCCCCGGCACGCCGAGGGCGTACAGCACCGGGATCAGTGCGGCCCAGACAGCCGTCACTCCCAGCACCGGTCGGCCGAGCCGGGTCAGTCGGCCACGGAGCCAGTGTCCCGTCGGCACGCCCCGCTCCTGCGCCCGGCGGTAGGAGAGGACCGACGCGTATCCGCCCACGAGGAAGAAGACGCCGAGCATCTGCAACACCCAGCTCAGCGGTGCGAAGAAGCCGAACGTGGACAGCGGACTCGCGTTGTGCAGGGCACCTCGGCTGTCCAGGGTGAAGCCTCCGAGGAGCCAATGGCCGGTCGGGACGGCGAGCAGGGCCAGAGCGCGCAGCCCGTCGACCGCCCGGTCACGGTGAGCGGGAGTCCTCCGGTCGATGGAGGCGACAGCAGAGGCGGTGGAGGAGCGCAGGGCAGCGAGGGTCATGAGGAGGCTCCGGTGGCGATGTCGGTGAAAGCGCGCAGCGAATCGGTGCCGGGCGCGAAGTAGCCGGTGTGGCCCTGGGCGCGCTCGGCGGGCACCCGTCGGGCTCCGAACGCGGGGTCGGTGGGGTCGGTCCCGTGCCCCAGCCCCAGCAACTCGACGTGGGGCACCCTGGAGATCCAGTCGCTGTCGTTGCGCGCCGCCCACACACGGGCCCGCGTATGAAGATCGGACACGCTGTCGGCGCGCAGGCCGGGAGAACCGAGAACCACCAGGTCCGAGGCGGGCAGCCGGGACGCGGCGAGCCCGCACACCACCGACCCGTAGCTGTGGCAGAAGACGGTCGGCTCCGGTGTGCCGACGGCGGTGAGGCCCTGCACGAAGCGGGCCAGGCGAGGCGCTCCCGCCTCGGCGAGACGGCCCGTGGCGGCGTCCGGCCCCAGGCCGACCGGCGTGGTGTAACCGACCCACGCCACCACGGCCGTACGCCCACCCCCCGCCGCGTACAGGGAGTCCGCCATGCCGGCGGGCGTCCCGTACACATCGTTGGTCCGGTCGAACGAACTGAGGTCGATGTCGGATCCCGGAACGATCACCGAAACGTGTGCGGCGGTGCGCACGTCCCCTTGCACTTCGGCCACTTGACCTCGACCGCGCGGGTCGAAGGCGAGTATCCGCCGGTCCGGAGCGAGGAGATCGGCGCACCGCTCGGCCAGAGCGCGTGCCGTCGCCCGCGCCTGCGGGGTCAGTGTCGTGTCCTGCGCGTCGGCGCGGGCCCGGGCTTTCTGAGCCCGCAACGCCCGGGCGTTGGCCTCGTAGCGCAGCGGGATCGGCGCGCCGTCCAGGTTGCCGACGACCGACGGATGGCGGGCGGCCAGCTCGTGCTGCTGCCTCGCGCTCAACCCATGGAAGAAGGCAGCCATACTCGCGGGGCTCGCGGTCGCGGGGTCGGGCAGTGGCGTCCCCAGCGTGTCGTCCGCGCGCCACGACGCGGTACCCGGCGGCGGGCCGGTGAGCGGACGCTGCTCATGGCCCGATGCCCAGCCCGTCGTGCCCGCGGCGATCGTCGTCGTGAGTGCGGCGGCGACCAAAGTGCGGCGACCACGTCGTTTCCAAGAACCCAGGCCCATCGCCCGTCTCCCCTCCGTTGGCTTGACGAGGGGAAGGTAGAGAGACGGCTTAGGTCGACACGTCACACCGCGGAGCCAACTCGCGCTTGCTACTGGGGTATCCGTGTCTCATACCGCAGTAGGGGGTGGTGCATTTCCGCCGCGCTGATCTGGCACGACGAGGTGCCACTACGGGGGTTGGGCCTTGAGGGCAGCCGCCCCGAGGGCTGGAAGACGTCCGGCGAACCGGTACTCGGGTATGAGTAGTTACTGATCGCCGGGCGTGATGAGTCCGGACTCGTAGGCGAAGATCACCAACTGCGCCCGGTCGCGCAGCCCCAACTTCGCCAGTAAGCGCCCGATATGGGTCTTCACGGTCTGCTCGGCCAGGACCAGCTTCCCGGCGATCTCCTGGTTGGAGAGGCCGCGCGCGATCAGCTCCAGAACCTCCAGCTCACGGGGTGTCAGGCCCTTGAGCCGCGAGGAGCGGTCCCTGCGCGTCGGCCGGGTCTTGGCGAAGTCCTCGATGAGCCGCTTGGTGACGGTCGGGGCGAGCAGCGCCTCCCCGGCCGCGACGACGCGCACGGCGGAGATCAGATCGGCGGGCGGCGCGTCCTTCAGCAGGAAGCCGGATGCGCCGGCGCGCAGCGCGGCGTACACATAGTCGTCCACGTCGAAGGTGGTGAGCATGAGCACCTTGGGGCGGTGCACCACTCCTGGCGGCGGATCGAGCAGCTCGCGTGTGGCCGCCAGTCCGTCCATCTCGGGCATGCGCACGTCCATGAGGACCACGTCGGGGTGAGTGGACCGACTGACCTCGACACCCTGTCTGCCGTCCGAGGCGTCACCCACGACGTCGATGTCGCTCTGGGCGGAGAGAAGCGCGGCGAAGCCCGCCCGCACCATGCTCTGGTCGTCGACGATGATCACGCGGATGGTCATACGTGCGGAGTTCCTTTACGCCGGAGGGGAGTCGGGCACGCTCAGCGGAAGCCGGGCGGCGACACGGAAACCCCCGGCACGCAGCGGCCCCACGTCCAGCGTGCCGCCGACCAACCGTACGCGTTCACGCATCCCCACCAGCCCGTGCCCCGTGCCCGTGGACTCGAGAGGGGAGGCGGGCTCCGGGGCCGGCCCGTTGACCACGATCACCAGCAGGGCGTCCTCGTCCAGGCCGATCGAGATTTGTGTGCGCGCACCCGGCGCATGCCGCACCACGTTCGAGAGGGCCTCCTGCACGATGCGGTACGCGGAAAGATCCACCGTAGGCGGCACGTCGGCCAGTTGGGCCACGAGGGCCAACTCCGGATAGGACAATTCGGCGGGCACCCCGCCTCGTATGGTCGCCTCCACCAGTTGTCGCAGATGCGCGATGCCGGGCTGCGGTGCCAGATCGCCCTGTGTGTCCTCGCTGCGGAGGACGGCCAGGAGGCGCCGCATCTCGGTCAGCGACTCACGTGCGCCCGCGGCGATGGACGCGAACTCCGAGCGGGCCTCGTCGGTCAGCTCGTGAAGCCGGTAGGGCGCGGAGTCGGCCTGCACCGTTATCACCGACATGTGATGTGCCACGACGTCGTGCAACTCGCGGGCGATCCTGGCCCGTTCCTCCAGCAGCGTGCGGCGGGTCCGCTCGGCCTCGCTGATCGTCTCCTGCTCCACGAGCTTGCGCCGGGTCTCGCCTCGCTCTCTCAACAGGGCTCCCAGCAGCAGCACTCCGCCGCTCAGGACGATGAGCAGGACGCCCGTGTCCTGGCTGGACCTGTCGCGGAGCATGCCGAGGGCGATGCTGACCACAACGGTGACCAGCCAGATGCGGATGAGAGTGCGGCGGCTCTCCCGCAACGCGAGGGCTATGCACAGCACCACGTAGCCGACGACGATCATGGGCGTCCATGGCGAGGGGTGGTGCGCGTCGCCGTGGAACAGCGGGATCGTGCCCAGCACGGCGGCGACGATCACGATGTACCAGGCGGCCAGGGGACGGCTTACCGCGAGAAGCAAGGGCGCGGACTGTGCGACACCGATGGCACCGGCCAGTCCGCCGTTGACCCCGTAGTCGTTCGAGAGCACCTGCGTGGTGACCGGGATGAGCACCGCGACGAAGCTCAGCGCCACCAGATAAGGCAGCAGTCGCATCCACGCCTTGGGCGCCTTGGCCAGCAGCGGCTCGGAGCGGTCACCGCCCACGGCGACCGTGAGCGCGGATCCGGCCGCCACCAGTCGGGCTCCGACACCGCGAGAATCGCGGCCCAGAATCCGGGGCACGGCGCGGCGCCCTCCACGCCCGGACTCTTCGTCCGGAGGGCGGGGGGCATGGCCGGGAGGAGGCGGTTGAGTGCTCATCGCCCGATCAGCGTAGGCAATGACCCCAGGGCGTGCCGTCATACCGGGGTGCTCAACCGCGCCTCATACCCAGGTATCAGCACCCGCGGGGGACGCCCGGCCGTCACAGCTCGGCGAGCAGCTCAGTCTTCTTCGTCGCGAACTCCGCGTCCGTGACCAGACCCGCTTGATGCAGCTCACCGAGGTGGCGGATGCGCTCGGCGATGTCCGCCGGATCGCGACGGACGACGGACGCGGATCCGGCGCGCAAGGGACCGGCGGACGACGGCGCGGGACTCGTGGACCGTACGGCGGCCAGGACCGAGGCGGCGAAGGGCAGCGACTCGTGCACCGGCCCGTACCCGAGTCCGAAGACCACGGCGGCCGGGTCCTGGTCGGCCTGCCCCGGCTGCTCGTCGGCCGCTTCACGGTGCAGAAGGCGCAAGTGCCCCTCGAACAGCTCCGGAGAACGCCACTCCACCCCGCTCAGATCAGCGACAGGGAACGTCTTGTCCCCGGCCTTCCACTTCGCGGACGAGGCTCCCGTCCAGAACCAGCGGAAGGACACAGAGGCACCGTCGAAGGACGCCTTGCCGTCATACGCCTTGAACTGGAGCGGAGCCTCGGGCGGAGCCACCAGATACCTGTCCGGTCTGACGTCTCCCTCGTCGACCAGCCTGCCGCGCAATTCGTCCAGGTAGTACTCGGCGAGCGTCTGCCGCTCGGCGGGCAGGACCAGACGGTAAGGGTCGCTGCCCTCCTTGAGCTGGCCCGCCGCGGCATCCATCAGCGGATCGGCGCCCGGTCTCGGCACGGCGTGCAGCACCACAGTGCCGCGCTTGCCGGGCGTCAGCGTCACCGCCGCTATCGCTTCCAGCGGGATGCGGCGCTCGCCGAGCGCCTGGAACAGCTTCGGCGTGCGGATCCCCCGTTCGAAGCGGATGAGCACGGAGTCGGACTCGAACTCCCAGGCGGCATGAAATCCGGCCAGTACGTCACCCATGCGGCTCATCGTATGCGGCACGCGCCCCTCCGTCGCCTGTTGCGTCGGACCACTGTTCCACCGATTTCTACGCGCGTCAGGCGGAGGCGCTACCGGAAAAACCCTCCTGACAGTGCGGATCCGCGTCCGCGCACCGCACCGATCGGTACGAGCCAGTCCCGATCTCGGCGAAGTTGCTGAGACTCTCGGTGCCCGGGGCGAAGTAACCGGTGTGCCCCTTGGCGTCGGCCGAGGAGATGACCCGTGCTCCGAAGCCCGAGGAGACGGGGTCGGCGCCGTGCCCGAGACCGCCCACCTCCATGTACGGCACGTCCTGGATCCAGTCGTCCCTGTCTCGGGTCGCCCACACGCGCGCGTGGGTGCCCAGGTCCGCGGCGTTCTCGGCCCGCATGCCGGGGCTGCCGGCGACCGTGATGTCGCTGACCCGCGACGGCAGGTGGCGCGCCGCCACACCGCACACCACGGACCCGTAGCTGTGGCAGTACAGGGTGATGGGGGAGCGGCCGGGCAGACCGCGCAGCGTCGCGTTGAGCCGGACAGCACCGTCGTCGGCGCGCATCGACGTGGCAGCGTCCACGCCCAGGCCGACAGGGGCCGTGTAGTCGGCCCAGGCGATGACCGCGGTACGGATGTGCGGGCTCACCGCGCGCTCGGCTGCGTACAGCGAGCGTGCCATGCCCACCGGAGCCGAGTACTTGCGGAAGGTGCGCTGGAAGGTCAGCACGTTCGTGTCGACGCCCGGCACCACCACGGAGACGCGTTCCGCTGTGTCGAGGTCACCGAAGACCTCGGCGACCCGGCCGTTGCCCAGGGGGTCGAAGGCGAGGATCTTGCGGTCGGGGCGGCTCAGGAGCGCGAAGCGCTTCATGCGCTGCTTGGCGTCGGCGTGGCCGCGTTCGGACAACCGGATGTCATGGACGCGTTTGGCCTCGACCTTGCGGGCCTTGTCCAGGGCGAGTCTGTTCGCGCGATAACGCAGCTCGACGGGTGCGCCGTTCATGTTGCCGACCGCGAGAGGGTAACGGGCGGCGAGGCGACCGCGCTGGTGGGGCGGGAGCGAGGCGAAGAAGTGTGCGAGGCGAGTCGGGGAACCGTCGGGCGCGGGCAGGGCATGTCCGTTCAGGCTGCCGTGCTCCCATGCGGTGAGCGCGGCCCGGAGCGGCGATGCCTCGTTCCGGTGATGACGCACCGCGGTCCATCCGGTGGTGGCCAACATGATGAACACGACGGCCAGCGCAAGCAGCGCGCGCCAGACGTTGAGCTGTGGGGGAGAGTCGAAGGAAGTCACTGCGGGACACCCTAGGAGAAGCACACGGACCACCGTGCCACGGGTGAGGCAGATCACGTTTTCCGCAGCCTAATCGGGTAATGGTAAACGCGGTTGCTCGACAGACGTTCACGCTCTGTGAGGAAGCTGGGCGCCCTACGCGCGCGTGGACAGACCGTGTCGCGTGGGGGCGCCCGCGTCGCTCACACCGCGTCATGACTCCATCGCTCGCCCAGTGACGGCTTCAGGTGGTCGAGATATGACTCGGTGAGTGCGCGGATGGCGTCGACGCTCGCGTCCTCCCCGGCACCCCACAGGCGACCCGTCATGCGCATCACCCCGCTGAACGCGGCCACCGCCACGCGTGGCCGCGGATCGGCGTCCACATCGAGCCCCTCCCGCTCGGCGATCACGCGCGCGATCTCTTCCTCCAGCTCGCTGGAGCGGCGCAGATGGGCGGCGAGCAGGACCGGTGTCGACTCGATCATCTGGTACGTGCGCATGTGGAGTTCGACCGGAATGACCTCCTCCACCGAGCGGCTCAGCGCCTCCCACGTACCGAGGACGGTGTGCCGCAGCGCCTCGAACGGGCCCTCCTCGGCGGGGCGTTCTCGTAGCGCGGCGACGAAACGGGACTCCACCATCTCCTGCACCGCGAAAGCGGCCTCTTCCTTGTTCGCGAAGTAACGGAAGAAGGTGCGCTGAGAGACCTCGCAGGCCTCGGCGATCTCATCGACCGTGGTGCGGTCGAAACCCTGGGACGTGAAGAGTTCGAGCGCGGAGCGCAGCAAGGCGTCTCGGGTGCGCTGCTTCTTGAGTTCACGCAGGTTCAATCGCGTCGCCATGGTCCTCTTTCTGGCTGTTTGCGCAGCCCATCGTAGTGTGAGGGACCTGACAGCCACCGACTACTGAAATGCTTTGTCAACTGTCAGGGACTGTCACTAGCCTCAAGGTATGACTAGTCAGACCACTGTCGACAAGACGGACCGGGTTCCGGAGCCCGACCCCGTCCCGGCACCGGCCAAGGGGCTGCGCGGCCACCCCTGGCTGACGCTCTTCTCCGTCGCGATAGGCGTGATGATGGTCGCCCTCGACGGGACCATCGTCGCCATCGCCAACCCGGCCATTCAGAAGGACCTCGACGCGAGCTTCGCCGACGTCCAGTGGATCACCAACGGCTACTTCCTCGCCCTCGCGGTCACCCTCATCACCGCGGGCAAGCTCGGCGACCGCTTCGGGCACCGACAGACCTTCCTCATCGGCGTGGTCGGTTTCGCCGCGGCCTCAGGGGCTATCGGCCTGTCCGACAGCATCGCGCTCGTCGTCACGTTCCGCGTGTTCCAGGGCCTGTTCGGCGCGCTGCTCATGCCCGCCGCGCTCGGCCTGCTGCGCGCCACCTTCCCCGCCGAGAAGCTGAACATGGCGATCGGCATCTGGGGCATGGTGATCGGCGCCTCGACGGCGGGCGGCCCCATCCTCGGCGGCGTGCTCGTGGAGCACGTGAGCTGGCAGTCCGTCTTCTTCATCAACGTTCCTGTGGGTGTCCTCGCACTCGTCCTCGGGCTCGTCATCCTCCTGGACCACCGCGCCAAGAACGCGCCGCGATCCTTCGACATCCCCGGCATCGTTCTGTTGTCCGGCGCGATGTTCTGCTTGGTCTGGGCCCTCATCAAGGCGCCGTCATGGGGCTGGGGCGACGGTCTGACGTGGGCGTTCCTGGCCGCGGCAGTGCTCTGTTTCGCACTGTTCGCACTCTGGGAGACCCGCGTCGCCGAACCGCTCATCCCGCTGGGCTTGTTCCGCTCCGTGCCGCTGTCGGCCGGTGTGGTGCTGATGGTGCTCATGGCCATCGCTTTCATGGGTGGCCTCTTCTTCGTCACCTTCTACCTCCAGAACGTGCACGGCATGAGCCCGATCGACAGCGGTCTGCACCTGCTGCCGCTGACCGGCATGATGATCGTCGCCTCACCGCTGGCGGGCGCGATGATCACGAAGGTCGGCCCGCGCATCCCGCTGGCGGGCGGTATGGCGTGCACGGCCATCGCCATGTACGGCATGTCCACGCTGGAGGCGGGCACCGGCAGCGGCATCATGTCCGTCTGGTTCGGACTGCTCGGCCTCGGTCTCGCGCCCGTCATGGTGGGCGCCACCGAGGTCATCGTGGGCAACGCGCCGATGGAGCTGTCCGGCGTCGCCGGCGGCCTCCAGCAGGCCGCCATGCAGATCGGTGGCAGCCTCGGCACCGCCGTCCTCGGCGCCGTCATGGCGTCGAAGGTCGACAACGACCTCGCGGGCAACTGGGCGGACGCCAAGCTCCCGCCGCTCTCCGCGAACCAGTTGGACCAGGCATCCGAGGCCGTGCAGGTCGGTGCCGCCCCGGTGCCGCCCGGTACGCCGGCGGCGCTCGCCGAGAAGATCACGGGCGTCGCGCACGACACCTTCATCTCCGGCATGAGTCTGGCCTGCCTGGTGGCCTCGGGGGTGGCGGTCGTCGCGGTGCTCGTCGCGATGCTGACCAAGCGCGGCGCCAACGCGGATGCGGCGGGAGCGGGCGCCGCACACATCTGACGCGCGAACGGACTTCGTGCCGAAGCCCAGCTCAACGGCTGAATCCGGCACCCTCCTCAGCCGCGCACACCGTGCTGAAACCGCTCGTGTGAGGGAAGCCCCCGGGAACTATCCGGGGGCTTTCGCTTATCCGGGTGACGCTGATCAGCAGCCCTTCCCGGAACCGGATCCTCCGGGCCAGAGTGTGTGACAAGCGATCAGTCGCGAACGCAACTGGTCGACACGACACGGGGGTTCACACACATGCGTACGACCATGCTCACACCACCCACACCCACGCCGCTGCCCGCGGCCAAGTCCAGGCCGGGACCCAGGCCCAAACCCATGTTCCTGTCCATGCCCGTGAGCGTCATCGTCGCCGCGACCGCGCTCGCCGCGATGGCCCTCACACCCGGCCTCGCCGCGGCGGCGCCACCGACGCTCGGCGCCTGCGCGGCGGGGGAGCTGTGTCTGTGGGACAAGACCGGGTTCAAAGGACACCGGCAGACCTACGAGTTGGCCGGGATCGACATCGAGAGCTGCGTCGCGCTGCCGGAGGGGAGCAGCGTGGCGTCCATCGCGAACCGCACCGGTCGTCCCGTCACCACCTACCAGTCCGCGAAATGTGGGGAGACCGGGGAGTTCCAGACGTACCCGGGAAGCGGTACGTGGGAGCCCGAATCACCCTACCGGGCACGGGCGTTCAAGGTGTGGGAGAGATGAACGAGCGGGGGCGCCGGTGGTAGACCGAGGCAGACGGGGTACCCGATTCATCGCCCGAGTCTGGACGAACTCGAGGAGTGATGATGGCGGGCTTCGGTCACACCACGCGCAAACACCCCCGCTCACGCGGCCGCACAGGATCGCGGAGCGGGCCGGACCGCGCGACGCTCGGGATCATCGGACTCGTCAGCGCGATCGCCGGTTTCTCCGTCCTGCAGATCGTGCTGGGACCGGTCGCCGTCGTCTGCGGCTGGCTGGCCATGGGCCGACGCTGGACCGGTACGCAATCGGTGCCGGCACTGATAGCCGTCGTTCTCGGCGCGATCGACACGCTGCTCGCGATCGTCTGGCTGGCCTCGATGTCCGGCTCACCGGTGGGCGGACTGTTCTGAGTCCGAACAGGACCGACTGACCGCCTTTCGCGGTCGACTCGACGCGGCCCCGGGTCCTCCCCGGGGCCGTCGCCGAGAAGCCCGCACGACGGTATGCGGACCTGGTGGGATCGCCCAGGAGGCCCGAACGCCCAGGAGACCTCCGCCTCCCGACGCGGTCTCGCTTCCCGAACGCCGAACGCGGCTCGACCTCTCGCCGTGAGCCCGGGGCGGAGGAGCGCCGAAACCTGAGTCCTACCGCCCACACCTTGGCAACCGCCCGAACCTCGGAGCCTGAGCCGCAAGCCCGGTCCCGAGCCCGAACCCCGGACCCGAACTCAAAGCCCGGACCCGAAGTCCGAACCCCGGACCCGAGCCGGAAGCCCGGACCCGAAGCTCCGACCCGAACCGGAAGCTCGGACCCGAGCCCGAACCCCGAACCCGAGCCGGAAGCCCAGACCCGAACTCAAAGCCCGGACCCGAAGCTCCGACCCGAACCCGAAGCCCGGACCCGAGCCCGAACCCCGGACCCGAGCTCAAAGCCCGGACCCGAAGTCCGAACCCCGGACCCGAGTTCAAAGCCCGGACCCGAAGCCCGGACCCGAACCCGAACCCCAGACCCAGGCTCGAAACCCGAACCCGAGCCCCCAAGCAATCCGCTACCCGCTACCCGCCACCCCCTACGCGTCGCCCCCCGCCGCACCAGGATCCGCAGCAGTGACGTCCAGCAACTGGTAGCGGTCGATGGCCTGCTTGAGGACCGAGCGGTCGACCTTGCCGTCGCGGGCCAGTTCCGTGAGGACCGCGACCACGATCGACTGCGCGTCGATGTGGAAGAAGCGGCGCGCGGCACCCCGGGTGTCGGCGAAGCCGAAGCCGTCGGCGCCGAGCGACTGGTAGGTGCCGGGCACCCAGCGGGCGATCTGGTCGGGCACGGACCGCATCCAGTCGGAGACGGCGACGAAGGGGCCTTGCGCGCCGGACAGCTTCCGCGTGACGTAGGGCGTGCGCTGCTCCTCCTCGGGGTGCAGGAGGTTGTGGCGCTCGACGTCCACCGCTTCGCGGCGCAGTTCGTTCCAGGAGGTGGCGGACCAGACGTCGGCCCGTACGTTCCACTCCTGGGCGAGGATCTGCTGGGCTTCGAGCGCCCAGGGGACGGCGACGCCCGAGGCCATGATCTGTGCGGGGATCGTGCCCGAGGTGCCGGTGCTGATGCGGTGGATGCCCTTGAGGATGCCCTCGACGTCGACGTCGGCCGGCTCCGCGGGGTGCTGGATCGGCTCGTTGTAGACGGTGAGGTAGTAGAAGACGTCCTCGCCGGGCTTGCCGTCGGCCGTGGGGCCGTACATGCGGCGCAGGCCGTCCTTGACGATGTGCGCGATCTCGTAGGCGTACGCCGGGTCGTAGGCGACGCAGCCGGGGTTCGTCGAGGCCAGTAGCTGGGAGTGGCCGTCGGCGTGCTGGAGGCCCTCGCCGGTCAGTGTGGTGCGGCCCGCGGTCGCACCGAGAACGAAGCCGCGTGCCAACTGGTCGGCCATCTGCCAGAACTGGTCGCCGGTGCGCTGGAAACCGAACATCGAGTAGAAGACGTAGACCGGGACGAGGGGTTCGCCATGTGTTGCGTAAGCGGAACCGGCGGCGATCAGGGACGCCGTGCAACCGGCCTCCGAGATGCCGTCGTGGAGCATCTGGCCGGTCGGGGACTCCTTGTAGGCGAGGAGGAGTTCGCGGTCCACGGACTCGTACTGCTGGCCGAGCGGGTTGTAGATCTTCGCGCTCGGGAAGAAGGAGTCCATCCCGAAGGTGCGGTACTCGTCGGGCGCGATCAGCACGAAGCGCTTGCCGATCTCCTTGTCCCGCATGAGGTCCTTCAGGAGCCGGACGAACGCCATGGTGGTGGCGATCGACTGCTGACCGGATCCCTTCTTCACGGTCGCATACGCCTTGTCGTCCGGGAGCTGGAGCGGTTTCGCGCGGACGACGCGGGTCGGGACATAGCCGCCGAGCGCGCGGCGGCGGTCGTGCATGTACTGGATCTCTTCGGAGTCGCGGCCCGGGTGGTAGTACGGCGGGGCGCCGCCCTCGAGCTGGGCGTCCGTGATCGGGATGTGGAGCCGGTCGCGGAAGCCCTTCAGGTCGTCGACCGTCAGCTTCTTCATCTGGTGCGTGGCGTTGCGGCCCTCGAAGTTCGGGCCGAGGGTCCAGCCCTTGACGGTCTGGGCGAGGATGACCGTCGGCTGGCCCTTGTGCTCCTTGGCCGCCGTGAACGCGGCGAAGATCTTCTTGTGGTCGTGACCGCCGCGGCCCAGGTGGAGGATCTGGTCGTCGGTCATGTTCTCGACCATGGCGCGCAGCCGGTGGTCGTCGCCGAAGAAGTGCCGGCGGATGTACGAGCCGGGCTCGGTGGCGTAGGTCTGGAACTGGCCGTCGGGCGTGGTGTTCAGCTTGTTCACCAGGACGCCGTCGCGGTCCTGGGCGAGCAGCGGGTCCCAACTGCGGTCCCAGACGAGCTTGATGACGTTCCACCCGGCACCGCGGAACTGGGACTCCAGCTCCTGGATGATCTTTCCGTTGCCGCGGACCGGTCCGTCGAGGCGCTGGAGGTTGCAGTTGACGACAAAGGTGAGGTTGTCGAGGCCCTCACGCGCCGCGATGGAGAGCTGGCCCAGGGACTCGGGCTCGTCCATCTCGCCGTCGCCGAGGAAGGCCCACACATGCGACTTGGAGGTGTCCGCGATGCCACGGGCCTCCATGTAGCGGTTCATCCGGGCCTGGAAGATCGCGCCGAGCGGGCCGAGCCCCATGGAGACGGTGGGGAACTCCCAGAAGTCCGGCATGAGCCGCGGGTGCGGGTACGAGGACAGGCCGTGAGGCGCCTTCGACTTCTCCTGACGGAAGGCGTCGAGCTGGTCCTCGGTGAGGCGGTCCAGGAGATACGCGCGGGCGTAGATGCCGGGCGAGGCGTGGCCCTGGAAGAAGATCTGGTCTCCGCCGTCGCCCTCGTCCTTGCCGCGGAAGAAGTGGTTGAAGCCCACGTCGTACAGCGAGGCCGAGGAGGCGAACGTGGCGATGTGTCCGCCGACGCCGATACCGGGGCGTTGGGCGCGGGAGACCATCACCGCGGCGTTCCACCGCGTGGCGTTGAGGACCTTGCGCTCGATCTCCTCGTTGCCGGGGAAGAACGGCTCGTCCTTGGTGGCGATCGTGTTGATGTAGTCCGTGCTGCGCATCTCGGGCACGGCCACACGCTTCTCGCGGGCCCGCTCGATCAGGCGGAGCATCAGATAGCGGGCTCGCTCGCGGCCGCGCTCGTCGACTGCCGCGTCAAGGGAGTCGAGCCACTCCTGGGTCTCTTCTGGATCGAAGTCCGGGACCTGACTGGGAAGACCGCCAATGATGATCGGGTTGCGATCGGATCCGGAAGCCACGCTGTTCCTTCACTGTCGGTGATGCCTCTGTGCCCCTGACGGGTGCGCCGCCGGGTACGCCGTTGTCCATCGTGTACCTCGGAATCGGAATCGTCATCTCTACCGAGAGGTAAAACGCGGGCGCGGAGCGAGCCCCTGGGGTGGCCGTGAACAATTCGCGACCTTGCGCCCATTACGATCAGGTGTTCCGTGGGGCCGTTCGGCCCTGATCACGCTCGGCGTGGGGGCAGGGCGGGCAAACCCGGCAGAATGCTGTGGCGTACATCACCGGCCTGCGGGAATCCTTGACAGGAGTTGTGGTGGCACGGCCTGGAACGTCACCGTTTCGGCGGTCTCGACGGCCGGGTACTTGCGCGATCCGTCGCGCACGTGTGGACTACGGCCAACGCTTCGCGCGTGCGCGATGCTGCAGACAACTTCGTAAACATGATCAGGAGGCAATCCGTGAGCGCGACCGCGGACCACGCGGAGACGAACCTTGCCGTGAGGCTGGGTTTCCAGACCGACATGGTGGTCCAGGAGATCGGCTACGACGAGGACGTCGATCAGGAGCTCCGTGAGGCCATCGAGGCCACAACCACCACAGAGCTCGTCGACGAGGACTATGACGACGTGGCTGATGCCGTGGTGCTCTGGTTCCGTGAGGACGACGGGGACCTTACTGATGCGCTGGTGGACACCACCACGTACATCGAAGACGGCGGTTACATCCTGCTCCTGACGCCGAAGACCGGGCGGGAGGGTTACGTCGAGCCGAGTGAGATCGGTGAGGCCGCCACCACCGCCGGGCTCTCGCAGACCAAGGGCGTCAGCGTGGGCAAGGACTGGACCGGGAGCAGGCTGGTGACGCCCAAGACGGCCGCCAAGAAGCGGTAAGCCGCCTCCCGGCGGACCGGGATACCCCAGGTGAGGCCCTGCGGGCGTGCGAGCGCGCCCGCAGGGCCTCACGCATACGCGCGGGCCGCGTGTCCCCGCATGGCGGTGGGCGAGCCTTTCCCGGCGCCAACTAGGGTGAAGCCACCCGAACAGCCCTATCGAAGGGAAGCTTCACCATGGCGATCGAGGCCGGAACCAAGGCTCCGGAGTTCGAACTCAGGAATCAGCACGGGGAGACCGTCAAGCTGTCGGACTTCCGCGGTGAGAAGAACGTGGTGCTGCTGTTCTACCCGTTCGCTTTCACCGGGGTCTGCACCGGCGAGCTGTGTGCCCTCCGCGACGAGCTGCCCAAGTTCGTCAACGACGACGTGCAACTGCTCGCCGTCTCCAACGACTCCCCGTTCTCCCTGCGGGTCTTCGCCGAGCAGGAGGGCCTTGAGTACCCGCTGCTGAGCGACTTCTGGCCGCACGGCGAGGTCTCGCGCGCCTACGGCGTCTTCGACGAGGAGAAGGGTTGCGCGGTGCGCGGCACCTTCATCATCGACAAGGAGGGCGTGGTCCGCTGGACCGTCGTCAACGGGCTGCCGGACGCGCGCGACCTGAACGAGTACGCCAAGGCGCTCGACGCTCTCTAGGGATTCCGCGGGATTCCCGGCGACGACACCCGGTAGGAAGCCTCGCCGGGGGCGGGAACCCCTCACTAGGATCCATACGTTGATCCGATACCAGACGCACTACGGGGCTCCCCGCCCCTACAGACCATAGGGAGGACTCGTGGGAGTCAGCCTCAGCAAGGGCGGCAACGTATCGCTGAGCAAGGAGGCCCCTGGCCTCACGGCGGTCGTCGTGGGCCTCGGTTGGGATGTCCGCACCACCACCGGTACGGACTTCGACCTCGACGCCAGCGCCATTCTCGTCAACGCGCAGGGCAAGGTCCGCAACGACCAGGACTTCGTGTTCTTCAACAACCTGAAGAGCGCGGACGGCTCGGTCGAGCACACCGGGGACAACACCACCGGTGAGGGCGAGGGCGACGACGAGCAGGTCAAGGTCGACCTCGCGGCGGTCCCGGCCGACGTCGACAAGATCGTGTTCCCGGTCTCGATCTACGACGCCGAGAACCGTCAGCAGTCCTTCGGCCAGGTGCGCAACGCGTTCATCCGCGTCGTGAACCAGACGGGCGGCGCCGAGATCGCCCGCTACGACCTCTCCGAGGACGCCTCGACGGAGACCGCCATGGTCTTCGGTGAGCTGTACCGGAACGGGGCGGAGTGGAAGTTCCGCGCCGTCGGCCAGGGCTACGCCTCGGGTCTGCGCGGCATCGCGCAGGACTTCGGCGTCAACGTCTGAGCCGAGACGTCGCACCACGAGCACCCGTCCGGCGCCGCACTCCTTCAGTGCGGCGCCGGACGCGCTCGACACAGCAACGCCTTACCTGCGGGGAGGATCACGATCATGGGCGTCACGCTCGCCAAGGGAGGCAATGTCTCCCTCTCCAAGGCCGCACCCAACCTCACACAGGTCCTCGTCGGACTCGGCTGGGACGCGCGTTCCACCACCGGTGCCGACTTCGACCTGGACGCCAGCGCGCTGCTGTGCAGCGGCGGCCGGGTCATGGGTGACGAGTGGTTCATCTTCTACAACCAGCTCAAGAGCCCCGACGGTTCGGTCGAGCACACCGGGGACAACCTGACGGGTGAGGGCGAGGGTGACGACGAGTCGCTTCTCGTCGACCTCTCCAAGGTGCCGGCCACCTGCGACAAGATCATCTTCCCGGTGTCGATCCATGACGCGGACAACAGAGGACAGACCTTCGGTCAGGTCAGCAACGCGTTCATCCGCGTGGTGAACCAGGCGGACGGCCAGGAGCTCGCCCGGTACGACCTCTCCGAGGACGCCTCGACCGAGACCGCGATGATCTTCGGAGAGCTGTACCGGTACGGCGGGGAGTGGAAGTTCCGTGCGGTCGGTCAGGGGTACGCGTCCGGACTGCGTGGCATCGCTCTAGACTTCGGAGTCAACGTTTCATAAAGCGTTGCTAAAGCCGTGCACGGAGCGGGGGAGCCCCGTACAACCAGCACGGGGAAACCCGTACACACGATGGGGTAGTCAGTGGTCCTGAAAACCTTCGGCTGGTCGTTCGCGATCACCGTGCTCGGATTGATCGCCGCGGTCTTCTACGACGGATGGACGGCGCTCGGTCTCGTCGCGATCCTCGCGATCATGGAGATCTCGCTCTCCTTCGACAACGCGGTGGTCAACGCCGGGATCCTGAAGAAGATGAATGCCTTCTGGCAGAAGATCTTCCTGACGGTCGGCGTGCTCATCGCGGTGTTCGGCATGCGCCTCGTCTTCCCGGTCGTGATCGTGGCGATCAGCGCCAAGATGGGGCCGGTCGAGGCCGTCGACCTCGCCTTCAACCAGCCGAACCGCTATCAGCAGCTCGTCACCGACGCGCACCCGTCCATCGCCGCGTTCGGTGGCATGTTCCTGTTGATGATCTTCCTGGACTTCATCTTCGAGGACCGGGACATCAAGTGGCTCGGCTGGCTGGAGCGTCCGCTCGCCAAGCTCGGCAAGGTCGACATGCTGTCGGTCTGCATCGCGCTGATCGTGCTCCTCGTCTGCGCCCTGACCCTGGCCACCCACGCGCACCAGCACGGCGGCGTGCACGCGGACAAGCAGTCCACCGTGCTCATCTCGGGCGTCGCGGGTCTCATCACGTATCTCGTGGTCGGCGGGCTCTCCAGCTTCTTCGAGAACCGTCTTGAGGAAGAGGAGGAGCGCGAGCAAGAGGCCGAGGAGAAGGCCGCCCGTGAGGGCAAGCCGAAGTCGGCCGTCGTGCTGGCCGGTCAGGCCGCGTTCTTCATGTTCCTCTACCTGGAGGTCCTGGACGCGTCGTTCTCCTTCGACGGCGTGATCGGCGCCTTCGCCATCACCAACGACATCGTCATCATGGCGCTCGGCCTCGGCATCGGCGCCATGTACGTCAGGTCGCTCACCGTCTACCTGGTCCGCCAGGGCACCCTCGACGACTACGTGTACCTGGAGCACGGCGCGCACTACGCGATCGGCGCCCTTGCCGTGATCCTGCTCGTCACCATCCGCTACGAGATCAACGAGATCATCACGGGCCTCATCGGTGTCGTCCTGATCGCCTGGTCGTTCTTCTCCTCCGTGCGCCGCAACAAGCGGATCGCGGCCGAGGGGGGCACCGCGGGAAGCACGGACAAGAGCGAGGTCTCCTCCGGAGTCTGAGCCGAACCCGGAGCCCGGTGTTTGATCCGGGGTCCATTCCTGGAACCCTCTGAACGGGGCGGTCGTACGAGGCAGAGCCTCCCGCGGCCGCCCCGTTCGGCGAAGACGGGCATGATCGGGCGGGGACGGGCAGTACGGGAACGGTATTTGGGGGCGGCATGTCCTTCTGGGACACACTGTGGCGCGGGCGCTCCGCGCAGTTCGAGTTCGATTCGGGCAGCGCGGCGACCAACGCCATCGAACTCACCAAGCGACATCCGGTCGTCTCGCTCTCCAAGCAGGGCGCGGCCACCGGCAATCTGCGGGTCAACCTGTCCTGGCGGATGCGGACCTCGGACATCGGCGGGTTCGAGAAGCACAGCCTGCTGCGGCATCCCTTCAGCATGTTCAAACCGGACGTCGTCCAGGCGCACACCGAGTCCATGGTCAACGTCGACCTGGACCTCGGCTGCCTGTACGAGCTGATGGACGGCGAGAAGGGCGTCGTACAGCCGCTCGGCGGTTTCTTCGGCGCGCTCAACGAGCCGCCGTACGTGAAGCTCAGCGGGGACGACCGGTTCGGCTCGGCGTCCGGGGAGACCATCTACGTCAATCTCGACCACCGCGAGGCCATCAAGCGGCTGCTGATCTTCGTCTACATCTACGACCAGACCCCGGCGTTCGACCGTACGCACGCGATCGTGACGCTGTACCCGAGCAACGGTCCGCGCATCGAGATCAGCCTGGACGAGCGCGCACCGCAGGCCCGCTCCTGCGCCGTCGTCTCCATCGAGAACGTCAAGGGCGACCTGGTGGTGCGGCGCGAGGTGAAGTTCGTGTACGGGTTCCAGGCCGAGCTGGACCGCCTGTACGGCTGGGGGCTCCAGTGGGGCCGGGGCTACAAGTCCAAGGTGAGCGGCCGGTAGCTCAGCGGATGAACTGCGGCCCCTGCGGCGGCAGCCGGAACGCCGGATCCGGGTACGCCGTCGCCGCCACCGGCTGCGGATAGCCGTACGCGGGCTGGGACGGCGGGGCGGGCTGCGTCGCGGGCTGCGCGGGATAGCCGTACGACGGCGGTTGCTGGGGCGGCAGCGGGAACGACGGGGCCGCGGGCGCCGGGGCCGGGGCGGGCGACGTCGGGGCGGGTTGCTCCGCCCCGGCCGATTCGTCGACCGAGATGCCGAAGTCCGTGGCGAGGCCGATCAGGCCGTTCGAATAGCCCTCGCCGACCGCGCGCAGCCGCCAGCCGTCGCCGCGCCGGTACAGCTCGCCGCAGATCAGCGCGGTCTCGGCGCCGGTCTCCGGCTTGATGTCGAACTGCGCGATCGGTTCGGCGCCGTCGGACGCGGCGTCGTGGACGAGCAGGCACAGCGCCTGCACGTGCTCGAACGCGACCTCGTCGGCGGAGGCCGTGAAGAGGACCCGGGTGATCTCCTGCGGCATGCCGCCCAGGTCCGCCTGGAGGGTGTCCGTCATGCCCTCGGCGACGCGCTTCTGGCCGAGCCGCCAGACCTTCCCCGAGGGGTGCCGGGGCTGGTTGTAGAAGACGAAGTCCTCGTCGGAGCGGACCTTGCCGTCGGCTCCGAGCAGCAGCGCGGAGGCGTCCACCGCGGGCACGCCCTGTCCCGGGGTCCAGCGGAGCACGGCGCGTACCGCCGTGGCGTCGAGCGGGACGTTCGCCCCCTTGAGCATCGCGTGCGTCATGCGGTCATCCTGCCTTCCCGCGGTGGGCCGGGACAACGCGGGGTACGGGGAGCCAGGGGGATCGTGCCCCGGGCACGAGGGACGGAACGCGCCTCCCGACATCCACGGGTTACCAGGATTTCATTGCCCGCGGGAACTTTTGACACAGGTTTGTACGTACTATTACCGGCCACATCATGCCGGACGGCCTCGCAGCACAGGGGAGATTTATGCGTCATTTCGGGCACATCGCCCCTGAGGTGCGGGAGCGCCTGTTCCATCAGGAGCCGCAGCCGTTCGGCTCGGACTCCGCGCCCCGCATGCTCGCCGCGGCGCTGGGGGCCACCCTCTACAGCCCCGCGACCCGGCCGTGCCTCGCGGACGACGTGCTCAAGCAGGCCCGCCGCGGAGTCGTCTCCATGGTGCTGTGCCTGGAGGACTCCATCCAGGACTCCGAGGTGAGCGACGCCGAGGACAACCTGGTCCGTCAGTTCGCCGACCTCTCCGCGCGCGGGGCCGAGGTGCCGCTGCTCTTCGTCCGCGTACGGGCCCCGGAGCAGATCACCGACCTCGTGCACCGCCTCGGACCCTCCGTCGAGCTGCTGTCCGGATTCGTCCTGCCCAAGTTCACGGAGGAGCGGGGAGTCCCGTTCCTGGAGGCGCTGACCGCCGCAGAGGCCGTCACCGGGCGTCGACTTTTCGCCATGCCCGTCCTGGAGTCGCCCGAGCTGCTGCACCTGGAGACCCGCGCCGACACCCTCGCCGGGATCTCCCGCACCGTCGACAAGTACCGCGACCGTGTCCTCGCGCTGCGGCTCGGCGTCACCGACTTCTGTTCCGCGTACGGGCTGCGCAGGCCGCCGGACATGACCGCGTACGACGTGCAGATCGTCGCCTCCGTCATAGGCGACGTGGTCAACCTGCTGGGCCGGGCCGACGGCACCGGTTTCACGGTGACCGGGCCCGTCTGGGAGTACTTCCGCCACCAGGAGCGGATGTTCAAGCCGCAGCTCCGCCGCAGCCCCTTCCTGGAGGAGGGCGCCGAACCGCTGCGGGAGGCGCTGATCCGGCACGACATGGACGGACTGCTGCGCGAGATCGAGCTGGACCGGGCCAACGGCCTGCTCGGCAAGACCTGCATCCACCCCTCGCACGTGCTGCCCGTGCACGCGCTGTCCGTCGTCAGCCACGAGGAGTACAGCGACGCCCGCGACATCCTGCGGCCCGAGCGGGGCGGCGGCGGGGTCCTCAGGTCCGCGTACACGAACAAGATGAACGAGGTGAAGCCGCACCGGGCCTGGGCCGAGCGGACGCTGCGGCGGGCGGAGGCGTTCGGTGTGGCCCGCGAGGACGTCGGCTTCGTGGAACTGCTGACGGCCGGGCTGCCCGCATGACCGGAACGACGAGAGACGAGAACAACGACGTGGTGTGGTCGGGTACATGGGTCGCCGAGCGGCTCGGGGTCGAACTGGCCGGGGACCGGGAGCTGACCGGGCTCCTGGGGCTCGCCCTGCGGCGCAACCCCAAGCGAGCGCACCTGCTGGTGTCGAACGTGCTGGGCAAGCACGTGCCGCAGCGCCCCTCGGTGGTCTGGGACACGGGACGCGAACTGGGCGTCCGCGTGCGGGAGTTGCTGGGTGAGGAGGCGGCGGCGCGGGCCGTCGTCCTGGGGTACGCCGAGACCGCGACGGGCCTCGGCCACTCGGTCGCCGACGGCCTCGCCCTCGCCCCGTACCTGCACTCCACGCGACGCCCCGTCGAGGGCGTGGCGGGAGCGGGCGGTTTCGAGGAGTCCCACTCGCACGCCACCTCCCATCTGCTGCTGCCCGAGGACCCCGCGCTGCTCGCGGGCGACGGCCCGTTGGTCCTGGTCGACGACGAGTTCTCCACGGGCAACACGGTTCTGAACACCATCCGCGCGCTGCACGCACTGCACGCCCGCGACCGCTACGTCATCGTCGCGCTCGTCGACATGCGCTCACCCGGCGACCAGGGCCGCCTCGACGCGTTCGCGCGGGAGGTGGGGGCCCGGATCGACCTCGTCGTCAGGGCGCGCGGCACCGTGCGGCTGCCGGACGGGGTCCTGGAGAAGGGGCAGGCGCTCGTCGCCGCGCACGAGGCGGCCGGCGTCCCCGCTGCCGGGCGTGAGCGTGGCGAGATCGTCCGGGTCGGCGACCTCGGCTGGCCGCGCGAGGTGCCGGACGGCGGACGGCACGGCTTCACCCCGGCGCACCGCGCCCGCCTCGAAGCGGCCCTGCCCGGCCTCGCCGAACGGCTCGCGCCGCACGTCAGCGGACGCGTACTCGTCCTGGGCAACGAGGAGTTGATGTACGCGCCGCTGCGCCTCGCCACCGCCCTGGAGGCGACCGGCGCCGACGTCGCGTACTCCACCACGACCCGCTCGCCCGTCCTCGCCGTCGACGACCCGGGCTACGCGATCCGCACCCGCCTCGTCTTCCCCGCGCACGACGCACCTGCCGACGGACCCGGTGAGCGGTACGCGTACAACGTGGCGGGCGGCGGCTTCGACACGGTCGTCGTCGTCCTCGACTCCGTCGGCGACAGCGCCGAACTCGCCGCCCCCGGCGGTCTGTTGGAGCGGGTCGCCGAGCACGCGGCGCGCGTGGTCGTGGTCGTGCTCCCGTCGTACGTCCCTCAGGAAAGGCCCTCCATGTCGTTGCCCGAGCCGCTGCGCGGCCCCGCCTTCTCCTCGTACGCGCCCGACGAGGTCGGCTGGCTGTTGCAGGACCTCTCGGACGTGACGCTGGAGGCGCCGACCGAGGAGCGCGAGGAGGCCATCCAGAGCGGGGGCGCGCACTACGCCGAGTCGCTGCCGGTCGAGTACCAACCGAGCGCGCAGTACCAGGAGTTGTTCCACGCCGCGCTCGACACCTCGGCCGACCGGATCGCGCGGGCGGTCGGCGTGGTCACCGAGACGGTCCTCGCCGAGCGCTCGCCGCGCCCGGTCCTGGTCTCCCTCGCGCGCGCGGGGACGCCGGTCGGCGTGCTGATGCGGCGCTGGGCCAAGTGGCGGCACGGCCTTGAGCTGCCGCACTACGCGGTCTCCATCGTGCGCGGCCGGGGCATCGACGCGAACACGCTGCGCTGGCTCGCCGCGCACCACGACCCGGCGGACGTCGTCTTCGTCGACGGGTGGACGGGCAAGGGCGCCATCACGCGTGAACTGGCCGCCGCGGTCGCGGAGTTCGACGGGTTCGACCCGGAGATCGCCGTGCTCGCCGACCCCGGGTCGTGCGTGCGCACGTACGGGACGCGCGAGGACTTCCTCATCCCCTCGGCCTGCCTCAACTCCACGGTCTCCGGGCTTGTCTCGCGCACCGTGCTGCGGTCCGACCTCGTCGGCCCCGATGACTTCCACGGCGCCAAGTTCTACTCCGAACTGGCCGGTTCGGATGTGTCGCGGCACTTCCTGGACGTGGTCGAAGGACGGTTCGAGGCGGCCGGGGACGCGGTCGACGCGGACGTCAAGGAACTGCTCGGGGCGGATCGTTCGCCGACGTGGGAGGGCTGGGCCGCCGTCGAGCGGATCAGCGAGGAGTACGGCATCCACGATGTGAACCTGGTCAAGCCAGGGGTCGGCGAGACGACGCGGGTGCTGCTGCGGCGCGTGCCGTGGAAGATCCTGGCGCGGGCCGGCGCGGGCACCGATCTCGACCATGTGCGTCTGCTCGCCGAACAGCGCGGGGTGCCGGTGGAGGAAGTGGCCGAACTCCCCTACACCTGCGTCGGGTTGATCCACCCGCGGTTCACCCGCGGAGCGACCGGTGGGGACGGCAGAGCGGTGGCGGCGCAGTGACACATCCCGGTGCCGTGACGGTCGTCGCCAGCGATCTCGACCGCACGCTCATCTACTCGGCCGGGGCCCTCGCCCTGACCATGCCCGACGCGCGGGCACCGCGCCTGCTGTGCGTCGAGGTGTACGAGGGCAGACCCCTGTCGTACGTCACCGAGGACGCGGCGGCGCTGCTCACGGAGGTGGCGACGCGGGCGGTGTTCGTACCGACGACCACGCGTACCCGGGAGCAGTACGGGCGGGTGCGCCTGCCCGGTCCCGCGCCGCGCTACGCGATCTGCGCCAACGGCGGGCACCTGCTGATCGACGGGGTGTCGGACCCGGAGTGGAGCGCCGCCGTCGCCACGCGGCTCGACGCGCAGTGCGCTCCGCTGCGCGAGGTGCGGGAGCGGATGGTCGCGACCGCCGATCCGGCGTGGCTGCTGAAGGAGCGGGTCGCCGAGGACCTGTTCGCGTACCTCGTGGTGGACCGGCAGTTGTTGCCGCCGGACTGGGTCAAGGAGCTCGGGGAGTGGGCGGACGGGGTCGGCTGGAGCGTGTCGCTCCAGGGCCGGAAGGTGTACGCCGTCCCGAAGCCGTTGACCAAGGGCGCGGCGGTCGAGGAGGTCGCCCGGCGGACCGGGGCCACGCTGACCCTGGGCGCCGGGGACTCCCTGCTGGACGCGGACCTGCTGAACGTCGTGGACCGGGGCTGGCGCCCCGGCCACGGTGAGCTGGCGGACGCGGGCTGGACCGCGCCCGGGGTGACGGTGCTCGCCGAGCGCGGGGTCACGGCGGGAGAGGCGGTGCTGAGGGGGTTCCTGGGCGCGCTGTGACGCCGCCCGCGCGACGGGACGACGGAGGCTAGCCGCAGCAGCCGCCCCCGCAGCAACCGCCGCCTCCTCCACCGCCCGCCGCGGGCGCCGGGGCCGAGGCGGTCGTCGCGCCGCCCGTCACCGCCACCGTCGACAGGAGTTTCACCGTGTCCGGGTGGCCCGCGGGGCAGGTCGCCGGGGACGCGGACTCCGCCATGGGGCGGCTGAGTTCGAACGTGTCGCCGCAGGTGCGGCAGCGGTATTCGTAGCGAGGCATGGGACAAGGTTACGGGGCGCATCTCCCGGACGCCCACGGCGACTTCGGCGGGCGGCGGCCGTGGGCCCGCCGGTCAGGCCCCGCCGCGCTCCTCGCGGATCTGTGCCACGACCCGGCCCACCGTCTGCCGCACGCCCTCCGTCTCGGTGAGGAAGTGCCAGTAGTCGGGGTGGCGGCCCTCCAGACCCGCGACGGCACGGTCCAGACGCGCCACCGAGTCGTCGAGAGGACGGGCGTGGCGCGGGTCGGGCGTGCTGCGGCCCGCCATCGCCAGGCGCTGGGCGTCCCGGATCGCGAACCGGGTGCGGTCGATCTCCTGCTGCGGGTCCTCGGCCACCGCGTTCAGCCGGTGCAGCCGGTCGGCGGCGGCGGAGACCGACTCGTCCGTCGCATTCAGCAGGGCGCGGACCGTGGAGAGCAGCGCCGTGGCGTCGGGCCAGCGCTGGGCGTCCCGCGCCGCGCGGGCCTCGGCGAGCTTGGTCTCGGCCTGCCGCACGTTCTCCGCGGCCAGTTCCGGTACGCCCTGGAGGTCCTGCCAGCACGGCGCGGTGAACCGGCGCCGCAGCTCGCTGAGGACCGGCTCGACCTGGCCCGCGCGGGTCGTCAGGGCCTGCGCGCGCGTGCGCAGCGAGACCAGGCGCCGGTCGATCTCGGCGGCCCGCTCGGGCAGGCGCTCGGCCTCCGCCCGCACCGACTCCGCGTCCCGCGCGACCCGCTCCGCGCGCTCCAGCGTCTCCGGTACGCCGTGCTGCCCCGCGCCCTGGTTGAGCTTGGTCAGCTCGGGGCCGAGGGCGGCGAGTCGGCCCGCGAGGTCGTCGGCCTTCAGCCCCGACCGCCGGACCGCGTCCAGGGCGGTCGTCGCCGCGAGGAGTGCCTGGCGGGCGCGCTCCACGGACGGGGCGAGGCGGGCGAGCTGCGTCTCGGCCTTGCCGAGCAGCGGGCCGAGCCCCCGCGCGAACCTGTCCAGGTCCTGCTTGGTGCGCGTCAGTTGGTCCTTGGCCTGCGTCAGATCGGCACGGGCGCGGGACGCGACGCTCGCCTCCAGGTCGTCACGGTCGAGGTCGTGGGCGTCGACGGCGGTGATGTACTGGCCGCTGACCTCGTCGATGCGCGCGCCGAGTTGCTCGAAGTCGCCGACGGCGCGGCGGGCCGCGGGGGAGTCGTCGACCGCGGTGATGGTCTCTATCGAGATGCGCAGGTCCCGCTGGGCGGTGTCCAGTTCGTAGAACGCGGCGGCGGCGGCGTCCTTGGCCGCCTGCGCCTCCGCGCGCTGGGACTCGGCACGGCCGCCGAACCACTTCCGCGTACCGCCGCCGGCGAAGGCGGTGCTCATCGCCGCCGCGAGCACGGGCAGGGGCAGCAGCGTGAGGGTCAGCAGATCGCGCACGGGACGGCCGCGACGACGGTGGGCGGCCGGGCGGGCGTCCGCCCGGCCGAGTCCGCGTACCGCGCGCGGCTCAGCCGTGGCTGGGCTCGCCCCTTCGGGGCCCTCGTTCGTCGCCGTCGTCACCAACCACTCCCGTGCTGCCCGTGCCGTCATCAGCCCTGACCGGTGTCCATTCTCCCACCGGTGAAGGACGAATACACGGGCCGGTCAGTTCGCCGTTCGCAGGGTGACTTTTCCGTCCTGGCTGCGGGCCGAGACGCGGTGCGTGCTGTGGGCGTCGCGGGGGACGGACACGTCGACGCCACCGTCGTCGGTGCGCGTGGTCACCCGGTACCGGGCGGTGTCCGGGAGCGTGAAGGTCAGGGAGCCGTCGTCGCTGGTCGCGTCGACGCGGTCGGGGACCGTGCGCAGGGTGATGTGCGCGCCGCCGTCCTTGGTGCGGACGGAGACCTGGCGCGCGTCCACACCGGACGCGTGCAGCGAACCGTCGTCGCCGCGCAGGCGCAGCGGCCCCGAGACGTCCTTCACGTGCACCGACCCGTCCCGCGTCGTGATGTCGAGCCCTTCGCGGAAACCGCTCGCCCGTACGCTGCCGTCGTCGCTGCGGACCACGACGGCGGTGCCGCGCGGCACCTCGACGCGGTGCCGGGCCGAGCAGTCGGCGACGAAGCCGCCGCAGTGCAGCCGCAACGTCAGCCGGTCCTCGTCGCCCTGCCACGTCCACGTCACCCTGGGGTCGGAGCCGATGACGGTGGAGCCCTGGAACCAGCGGGTGACCCGCACCCGGTCGCCGCTGCCCGGGACCAGTTCGAGGGCCGAGTCGTCCGAGTCGACGGTCAGCGTGGCACCGTGCAGGGCGAAGGAGCGGTGGTCGGGGTGGTCGTCGTCGGCGGCGTCGGCGCCGCACGCCGTGGCCGTGGCGGCGACAGCGGCCACGGCCGCCACGGCGGCCACCCCGCGAACGGCACGGGCGGTGCGGGTCTGGCGGACGGTCATGGTGAACTCCCCCTGCTACGAACGCTGTCGCGGCGCCGGACCGGCGGCCGGCACGCCCTGAACCTACGGCGGCGCGGCGGCGCCCGGGATGCGGCCGGCCACCGGATCGCAGGTGGGGTTAACCCCCGCCGCGGCCCGGGGCGCTTACGGGTTTGCGGTGCACGGGCACCGGCAAGGTAGGCTGTCGGCTCGTCCCGGTCGCGAGAGCCCGGGATCCCGGGTGCGTAGCTCAGGGGTAGAGCGCCTGCCTTACAAGCAGGATGTCGGCGGTTCGAAACCGTCCGCGCCCACGGTACTGAATAGCAGGTCAAGGGCCCTCCGGTGAGATCACCGGAGGGCCCTTCCTGTGATCGAAGTCCCCATGAAGTCCACAACGCCACGCGATCTTGCTCGCGTACCACTTGTTCGAGGGTCGATCGCGGCGAGACAGTACGTACGGTCGCTGTCCGACGAGGGCTGGTGTGTCTCCCTGCGCGTGCCGGATGCGCGCTCGTCGACATCCGGGGGTGCCGTGGCGGGGAGGCCTCGCCCCCAGGCCGTGGCCCCCGGGGGTAGACGCCCCACCCGGGGGTCCGGGGGCGGGGCGTCGGCTCTGACTGAATTAGAGCGGGGCGTCCCCCCCCCCGACGGACGCATACATCTTGAGGGGCGCGAGCCCCCACCTCGCGGTGTGGGCCGTCTATGCTCGGGCGTGTGTCATATGCGCGATGTATGCCGGTTGCCCCGAGCGCCTTAATTTCGGACGCGCATTCACTCGAACCTGCGTTGCATTCGCATGGGCCTTGCAGGCCTGGCCGAACAGTGATCAAAAAATGTACGGTTGACGCTACAGACAGTCGTTCTTGGGGCAGCCAGCATTGACCGGGTGCCACCCGCTCCGCCGTCTCCCCGAGTCCTCGCCGCCAGCGAGCCATCGGCGAACGCATCCGAGCCGTATGCATGCACGCGAACCTCACCCAGGAGGCCTCGCCGAGCGCGCTGGCCTTGACCGGCAGGCGATCAACCGCATCGGGCGGGGCCACCAGAGCCCCGTCCTTGACACCCTGATCTCCATCGCCGATGGGCTCGGCGTTCCACTCCGCGACCTCGTGTGAGTTGGGCGGCGGCGCTCCTTGCGCGTTACGCCGCCGCCCGCCCGCACCGGAAGGCGCGGGAGTCTGCGAGGCGACCCCGTGGTGGCGGGGCCGCCCCCTTCCGGCTCGGGTCCTGAGCCGAGGTACCGAACCGGGCGCAGTCGCTGTGAAGTGCGACTGCTACCCGCCGCCAGCAACGGGACAAGGGAGGAGGCGGCGGGAGTCTCAATCGGCCTGTGACTCGCCTGAGCGGCGCGGCCAGGTCGCACCGGGACGGATGCCCGCGCTGTTCGTGGTGCCCGCGTACACGTTCAAGTGGTCGCCGTCATGCCCCGTCGGCAGCGTGCAGCGCATGGTCGCGCCTGGCTTACGGATGAAGCAGACCCCCGGAATGGGCACGAACGCGGCTGCGGACTGGCGGATCACGACCCACCGCCTGCGAGCACGTCAAGCACGTGCAGGCGCCGGCCAAGCTCGGCGAGCGTCAGGTACGCGGCCAACGGGCTCGGACTGAGCCCCCTGGCCAGCTCCTCGTTTGCCGCGTGTATGGCCATGTCGCGGGCGTACCAGTCGCGGGTCCGAGGGGTGATGGCCTCCATCTGCGTCTGCACGATGGGCAGCAACACCCGGAACTCGGCACGGAGCGCAAGGTTCAGCTCGTCACGCGTCGCAGTCTCGGGCCGGTCGCGGATGGCGGAGAACGCTGCTTGCAGTAACGCAGCACGCCGGACCCGAGTCTCTGCCTGTGGCGTCTGCGTATTCACGGTGTGCTCCCTGCCGTCGGCGCTGATCAGGTACTGAGACCAGAGTGACGACCGGCAGGGGCCACAACTGTCCCTCTTCAGGGACAGTCGGGGACAATCACAGCCCGACCCACGCAGCCATGTGGCTGAGCGTCTCCGGAGTGCGGCGCTGGTGATGCACAAGGCCTTGGATCGTCTCGCGTGCGGCCGGGTGGTAACGCGTCTGCTGCGGTGCGATCTCGCGGGCCTTGACCAGCGACTTCAAGGCGGCCTCCGAGCGGCCGGTCTCCATCTCGGACCGCGCTCGGTCGATGAAGAAGTGCGCGCGACGTGACGCCGCCCAGGACTTGGGCAGCTTCACCTTGCGCGCCTTCTCCACCGCTTGCCCCCACTCGCGTAGTTCGCCGAGCGCGGATACCTGGTGCGCGGCCACGTTCGCCGGTCCGAAGGACAGCCAGTGCACCTCGGATGCGTCTCCGGTCCGGCGCGCGATGTCCCGGGCCTCGGACAGGTGTGTCTCCACGGTGGTCTTGTCGTGCGCCCTGGCCGCGATGACCGTGGCACCCAGGTGCAACTGTCCAGCGACGGCCAACGCTTCGCGGTCGCGGTCTGCCTGGCCGAGCACTCTATGACCGGCTGCGACGAGACGCAGGCCGATCGTGTGCTCGCCCTCGCGGAAGTAGACCAGGCCTCTCATGTACTGGCGGACTGCGGCCAGGAGCGGGTCCGAGGCGCGCTGTGCGGCCCAGTCCATGCGGTCCAGGGCGATGGTCGACAGGTCGACGAAGCCGAGCTTCACGGCCACGTCGTGGGCGGTGCGGTAGGCACTGGCCAGGGCTCGCCATCCCTCGGTGGTCGGGTTGACGTAGGCGGTCGATGTCAGCTCTGTAATCAGTCGTGGAAGTGCGCGGGCGGCCGTGTTGAGCTGGGTCTCCCGCACACGCTGACACAACTGGTCCGCAGCATCGATCAGTTCCTCCGGTCGCCGCGAGATGACGGCGGGATCCGCACCGAGGTCATAGAGATCAAGGGACTCGCGGATCGGGCGGATCAACTCGGCGAGTCGATCCTCCTGCAACTCGGTCATGTACGGCTGTCCTGTCAGGGCCGTGACGTCGATGTGCAGGGCTTTGGCGCACGCCGCGATGAACTCCTGCGAGGGACTCTTGTGGCCGCTCTCGACCTTGTGGAGATGGCTGTACGAGTACGGAATGATCAGGGCAAAGCCTGCTTGCGTGTACCCGGCGAGCTTGCGGTGGTGTGCGATACGGGTGCCGGCGTGGTCGTCTCTGGGCATACTGGAACTCCGTTCCTGGCTCACCACTTGGAACGGTACCCGCGCTCCGTGGCGCTGGACCGGCGATCGCCCTCGTTCCTCCTGGATGGGGGGCGGTTGCGTGTGATCAACCGTCCGGGGTGGGATGAGGTCATGTCCTCACGCACCCTGTATCTGTTCGGGTCGGCCGCTCCGCCGGTCTTCGACATCGCCAAGGTCATCGAGTCGGCGCAGGCCGAGGGGTGGGACGTCTGCCTCGGGTTGACGCCGACCGCGGCGCGTTGGCTCGACGAGAGCCTCGACGGGCTCGCGGCGTTGACCGGGCATCCAGTGCGGAGCGAGTACAAGCTGCCGGGTGAGGCGGACGCCTGGCCGAAGGCGGACGTCATCATGTTCGCGCCGGTCACCTTCAACTCGCTCAACTCGTGGGCGGTAGGGCTCACCGCAAATTTCGTCGTGGGTGTCGTGGCCGAGGGGATCGGCAAGGGCATCCCCACTGTGGCGATGCCGTGCGTGAACGCGGCCTACGCGCAGCACCGGGCGTTGGGCCGGAGCATCACCGAACTGCGCGAGCAGGGAGTCACGGTGCTGTATGGGGAGGGTGGGTTCACCCCGAATCCGGCCGGATCTGGGAAGCCGAAGGCCTACCCGTGGGATGCAGCGCTGGCCGCCGCGCGGGAGCTGGCCGAGCGGGCATGACGAAACGGCCCCCACTGCCCTCGCAGGCGCTGGAGGCCACGTTCATACGTACTGGCGTCTGGTCGGGTTCAGGGCCGCCGCGAGCGGGTGCGTATCGTCCGACGGATCCGGCTGCTCAGGCGGCGGCGCGCCCGCACGGCGGCGCACCGGAGCGTCAGGGGCACCCTCCGGGGCCTGCCATGAGTAGCCGTCCGGGCACCGAGTCGCTCCGTCGGCCCCGTCAGCCCCGTCCCGGCCGTCCACGCCGTCCTGCCCGTCCGTTCCCGCAGGATGCTGCGGTGAAGAAGGACCCGCACCGAGGGGTAGCGGGCTTCGTCCACGGTCCGCAGATGCAGACGCCATCCGGCGTGATGTTCCGCGTCCCTGGAAGAAGGCGACCGAGCAGGCCGGTGTGGCGCGCAGGGTGACCGATCCCGAGACGGGGCGCACTGAGTGGTGGCCGCGGCTGTACGAGTACCGGCACGACGTCGCGAGCCGCCTGCGTCATGCGGGTGTGGCGGAGGTGGACACGCAGGCGTTCCTCGGTCAGACGCGCGGAGGGAAGGTCACCTGGATCTACACCCACGAGAGCGAGTATGCGCAGGAGGGTGTGCGTACGGCTCTGACGAGGGAGGGCGGCGAGGGAAGTGGACTCCGGGCCGTTGCGTGATCGAAGCGGGGCGGAATCCACATGGAGTCCCCATGTCCCCCTCGGCGGGTCTCGGCGAGGTTCGAAATAAGTACCTCGCAGGTCCCCAGGTCCTCAGGCGATCGCCTGGGGGCCTTCGTCGTTCTTGTGGACGTGCTTGAGGCGGGCCCGTGCGCGTACGGCGTCGGGGCCCGACAGCTTCGACCAGTAGCGGTGGCACGTCACGAAGACGGCCAGCTCCAGCTCGCGCCTGCGGAGTTTCTCGACCTCCGCCTGTTCGTCCTCCGTCCAGCCGGGGGAGGCGGGGCGTTCCAGTTTGCGCCAGCCCTGGGTGTCGTCGATCGCGTCGAGGGGCGCGACCGACCAGGGGAGCCGCTTGAGCAGGGCCAGGAGTTCGGCCCGGATCTGGTGCAGCTCCTCTTGGCCGGCGCGGAGGTCGCTAGGAAAATCGAGTCGGAATCATCGGTCGCTGCCACCCCTCAATGGTACGTCTGTTCGAATTCAAGGTGCGAGCGACTCGGGGTAGTTCACGCGAACGTGTGATCGAGCCGTTGGGCGGCGGTGGGGGGCGGGGCGGCGGCAGACTGTACGTATGTGCCGCAGCATCAAGACCCTTCGCCCGCCCGTCCTCCCGGAAGAAGCCACCGAGGAGGAGATCAGGGCCGCAGCCCTCCAGTACGTACGGAAGGTGTCCGGGTTCCGGGCGCCGGCCGCGCACAACCAGGAGGTGTTCGAGCGGGCCGTGGACGAGATCGCCCGCGCCACCGCCGCCCTCCTCGACGGCATCGAGGTGCGGGGCGGGACCGCCCGGGCTCAGGCTTCCTGAGACTCGGGGGCCGGGCGGCGCATCACGTACACCGCCACCAGGCCCGCGCCGACCAGGGCGAGGAGCGAGACGATGGTGGAGAGCCAGCTCGCGCCGAGCCACTGCGCCCCGAAGTAGCCGAGCGCCACGCTGTAGAGCGCCCAGGCCACGCCCGCCAGGGCGGACCAGGGCAGGAACTCGCGGACCCTGCGGTGCGCCGTACCGGCCGCGAAGGAGACGACCGAGCGGCCCGCGGGTGCGAACCTGGCGATGATCACGAGCAGGCCGCCGCTGGAGCGGGCCAGCGCTCCGCCGAGACGTTCCTGCGCGGTCGTCAGGCGCCGGGAGCGGGCGATGGCGCGGTCCAGGCGGGCGCCGCCGCGCCAGGCGAGGCGGTATGCGACGAGGTCACCGAGGACGGAGGCGGTCGCGGCGCTGAGCGTCAGGGCGAGGAGGTCGGGAACGCCGTGCGGGACCGCGCCCGTGGCCGCGCCCGAACCGGCCGCGGCGGCGGTGGCCGCGGTGATCACCAGGACCCCGCTGGGCAGGACCGGCACGAAGACGTCGAAGAGCACGGAGAGCGCCACGATCACGTAGATCCATGGGCTTCCGGTCAGTGACCCCACGCTCTCCCACACTGCTGGCCAACTCCCGTACGGATGTTCCCCCGGACCGTTCCTCCAGGCGGGAGCGGCTGTATGACAGCTCTACAGCGTACGCCCGGAGTGTGGCTCGTAGGACGCAAGGGGCACAGATGTTCCCCATGTCACGTTCACCCGAGTGCACCGTTCCGGGCTGCGCCGGGCGGCCTTGTCGCGTACGAACGACCCAGTACCGAGGAGACCGGAGGACTGGCGATGGTGGCAGGAATGGTGACCGGCGCTCTCGCGGCGGCCGTGCTGGCGGCAGGGGGCGGTGGGCCCGGCGGCGGTGTGAACGGCTACTGGGTGAAGGCCGACGCGACCTTCTCGCCCCCCACGGCGTTCCTGCCGTCGCCCGCGGTGACGTACGACATGAAGCTGGTGCCCGCGGCGGCGTCGATCACGGTGTCCCAGCGCGGCGACGCGAACGGCATGACCGTGGGGCTGAGCGTCCGGGGTCTCGTCGCCGGGCACGCCTACGGCGCGCATGTGCACCAGAAGGCGTGCGGCGCCGACCCCGCGGCGGCGGGCGGGCACTACCAGCACGTGGTGGACCCGAAACTGGCGAACGCCCAGAACGAGGTGTGGCTCGATTTCACCACCGACACGGCCGGGGCGGCGAGTGTCAAGGTGCGCAAGGCGTGGGGCCTGCGGGCCGGCGAGGCGGAGTCGGTCGTGATCCATGACGCGCCGGGCGGGGCGGGGGCGCGCGTGGCCTGCTTCACGGTGCCGTTCGAGTCGCTGCCCTGAGCGCCTGTCCCGACGTGAACGGGCGCCCGTCCTCCGGTGGGAGGGCGGGCGCCCATGTGCGGTCAGGCCGCGGCCGTGGCGTGCTCCGGTCGCGTCTGTCCTGCCTGCTCGCCGCGCCCGGCGAACAGCCGGTCGAGGCCGAACGCGCCCGAGCCGGTGAAGACGAGCAGCAGCATCGCCCAGCAGAACATCGCGGCACCCTCGCCGCCGTTCTGGAGCGGCCACAGGGCCTCGGGCTGGTGGACCTTGAAGTACGCGTAGGCCATCGACCCGGACGAGACGAGCGCCGCGGCGCGGGTGCCGAGGCCGAGCAGGACCAGGCCGCCGCCGACGAGCTGGATGACGGCCGCGTACCAGCCGGGCCAGGTGCCGGCCTCGACGGAGCTGCCGCCGAGGACGCCGAAGAGCGAGGCGGCGCCGTGGCAGGCGAAGAGCAGGCCGACGACTATGCGGAACAAGCCGATGGCGTGGGGCTGGGCGCTGTTGAGACGTCCAGTCATGGTGGGGGTCTCCTTGGTCGGTCGGGGACGTAACCGATGTGCCGATGGAGGGGCACCGGCGCTGCCGCCGTCGCCCCTCCATCGGCTTGGGAGGTCCACAGGTTAGGTGCACCTAATCAGTGCTTGCAAGTTCAACATTCAGCCATGGTCATCTTCCGGTTCGGGGTCTTTCCCGGCTCAGGTGATCGTCCGGTGGTCCGCGCGGACCAGGCCGCGCCGGGCGTCGGCCCGGTCGAGCGAGAGGTCCGCCGTGCGACCGCGCAGGGTGAGCGTCATCAGGTGGTTTCCGAACCAGGGGCCGCCGGTCCTGCGCCAGTTGACGCGGGGCGCCGCGGCGCGCGCGTGCCGGGCCAGGCGGCGGCCGATGAACCGTCCCGTGCGGCTCCAGCCGAAGCGGAAGCCGAAGCGCATGTAGCGCGGGATGGTGTTGTGGACGGGCGAGCAGGTCAGTTGCAGGACGCGGGCGGTGGGGGCGGGGTCGCCCGTGGTCCAGGTCGGTTCGGCGATGTAGGCGTGGTGCACGTCGCCGCCGAGGACCGAGACGGTCGCGGGCGCGGCGGGGCCCGTGCCCGCCTCGGCGACCAGATCCGTGAGCGCGTCGAACGACGTGGGGAACGCCGCCCAGTGCTCCAGATCGGCGCGCCTGCGCAGTTTCTCGCCGAACCGCGCCCAGCGGGCCCCGCGTACGCCCTTGGCCATCGCCGCGTTCCAGCCCTCGGCGTCGTGGATGAGGTGGGGGAGCAGCCAGGGCAGCGACGAGCCGACGAGGAGGTGGTCGTAGGCGCCGGGTGCGGAATCCTGTCCTTCCAGGGCCTGGTCGCGCACCCACCGCTCCTCGTCCGGGTCGAGCATCGCCCTGTTCTGTTCGTCGAGGACGCGGGCCGCCCGGGTGTCGATCATCAGCAGGCGTACGCGGCCGAAGTCGCGGCGGTAGCTCCAGCGGGCGCAGGTCGGATCGGCGTCGGCCCGCGCGGCGAACTCGCGCAGGGCGTCCGTGCCGTCGGGCGTCGCGCGCACCGCCGCGTACACGGGGTCGGCGGCCAGTTCCGACGGGTGCAGGTTGCCTATGTGCTGGTGCACCCAGTACGACATGAGGCCGCTGAGGATGCGCTCGCGCCACCAGGGCGTCTCGCGCATCTCCCGCAGCCAGGCCGCGCTGGTGTTCCAGTCATCGATCACGTCGTGGTCGTCGAAGAGCATGCAACTGGGCACCGTGGAGAGCAGCCAGCGGATCTCCGGGTCGAGCCAGGACTCGTAATAGAGGTGCGTGTACTCCTGGTAGTCCGCGACCTGGGTGCCGGGCGGCTCCGTCAGGTCGCGGCGGCGGGCCAGCCACTCCCGCGTCGCCGGTGACGTCTCGTCCGCGTACACCTGGTCGCCGAGGAGGACGAGGACGTCGGGGCGCTCGGCCGTCGGGTCGGCGGCGAGCCGGGCGGCGAGCGTGTCGAGGGCGTCGGGGCCCACGGGGTCGTGCTCGTCGGCGGGCGGCGCGGCCCAGCGGCAGGAGCCGAAGGTGACGCGGACGGTCTTCCCCTCGGTGTACGCCGGGGCGTGGATGGTGCTGGCCGGGAAGCGGGAGTCGGGCTCCGGCCAGACCGTGACGCCGTCCAGGGCCACCTCGTACGCCGTCGCGGTGCCCGGGGTCAGGCCGGTGACCGGGACGAGCGCGTAGTGGTGGCCGTCGATCTGGAAGGTCGGCGCGCTGCCCGACGCGCCGTCGGCGCAGCGCACCTCGGCGGTACAGGGCCGGCTCGCCTCGACCCAGACCGTCGCCGCCTCCTCGTCCACGTACCTCAACAGCGGTCCCAGGCGCAGCCTCGCCACGTTGTCTCCTCCGCTCGTCCTGCTTCGGGGCCGTATGCCCCGTCGGACCGTACGGTATGGATCCGGGCGCCGGGAGGGAGCGGGGTGGGGTGCGTCAGCAGGCGCTCAGCCTCGACTGGATCGCCGACTTCTCCGCCGAGTCCACCGACAGGTCGTAGTAGTGCTTCACCTGGACGTACATCCGCAGGTACGTGCAGGCGTACGCGGTGCGCGGCGGCATCCACTCGGCCGGGTCCTGGTCGCCCTTGGACTGGTTGACGTTGTCGGTGACGGCTATGAGCTGGGGCCGCGTGAGGTCGTTGGCGAAGGACTGGCGCCGGGCCGTCGTCCACGTACTGGCGCCGGACTTCCACGCCTCGGACAGGGGCACCACGTGGTCGATGTCGACGTCGGCCGGGGCGGTCCAGGTGGCGCCGTCGTACTCCGAGTACCAACTGCCGGACGAGGCGGCGCAGTCGGAGCCGGTCGTCACGTTCTTGCCGTCGCGCTTGAGGACCACCTCGCGGGTGTTGCAGGTGCCGGACTGGGTGATCCAGTGCGGGAACTTGTCGCGGCTGTAGCCGTCGGAGGAGCCCTCGGCCTTGACCGTCAGCTCCGCGAGGTAGGTGCGGGCCGTGGCGGCGGTGACCGGGGTGGGCGGGGCGGCCTGGGCGGGCGGGGCGCCGAGGAGGGTCAGGGAGGTGAGCGCGGCCAGGGTCGCGGTGAGGGTGGCGGCGGCGGTCCTGGTGCGGGGGTGACGCGCGTAGCGGCTGGGCATGTGAACTCCCTTGCGGTGTGGGGGTGTCGGCCGGGCGGGGTCCGCGTGCGGCCATCGTGGGGGGCGGGGGTTTCGGCCGGGTGTGCGGCTGGTGACAGGGTCGCGTCAAGTTGGTGTGCGGGACAAGGGTGCGGGCGCGAGTCCGTCGGTTCGGCGGGGACCCGGGTGGCGATCACCCGGGTTTGTTTTGTACCGTGAAGGAACAAAGTGGTCCCCGCCCGCGAACCCTGACCGGTGGGCGGGGCCGCCTTGTCCCCTTCGTTCTCTGGAGCCTGCCGATGACGGCCACGCCCACCGTTCTCTCCGCGCGCGCCCTCCTGCTCGACATGGACGGCACGCTCGTCAACTCCGACGCCGTCGTGGAACGGATCTGGCGGCGCTGGGCCGCCGACCACGGCCTCGACGGCGACGAGGTCATGGGCGTCGTGCACGGGCGGCAGGGGCACGCCTCGATGGCCCTGCTGCTGCCCGAGCGCCCCATGGCGGAGAACCACGCCGACAACGCCCGCATGCTCGCCGCCGAGACCGCCGACATGGACGGGGTCGTACCCGTCCCCGGGGCCGCCGCGTTCCTGGCCGCGCTTCTCTCCGCCGGGCTCCCGCACGCCCTGGTCACCTCGGCGGACGTGGCGCTGTCCACCGGCCGGATGGCCGCCGCCGCGCTGCCCTACCCGGCGGTGCGCGTGACGGCCGAGAGCGTGGGCGCCAGCAAGCCGGACCCTGAGGGGTTCCTGAAGGGCGCCGCCGAGCTGGGCGTCGACCCGGCGGACTGCGTCGTGTTCGAGGACTCGGGCGCGGGGATCGCGGCCGGGCTCGCCGCGGGGATGCGGGTGGTCGGGGTCGGGCCGCGCGCGGGGGCGCACGGGCCCACCGTCCACGTGCCCGATCTGACGGCCGTACGGGTCGAGGCCGGGGCCGACGGGGAGATCCTGCTGCACATCGGGTGAGCACCCGGCGGCCCGGTCACCTCGGCGGGGGTTCGAAGACAGGCGCTCGGGGCTGGTGACCCCGGACCGTCACCGCTGCCACCCGTCGCCGCCCCGGCGCGTCTGCGCCTCCAGCGCCCGGCGCGTCGCCGGGCCGTACGTGCCCGGGGCGTCCTCCTGGATGCCGCGATTCATCTGGTAGGCGCGTACGGCGTACTCCGTGCGGCCGTCGAAGGTGCCGTCCGGGTGATCCGGGTAGAGGCTCAACTCGTGCAACCGGTACTGGAGTTCGGCCACCTCCGGGCCCTGGTCGCCCCGGCGCAGGACCGTCTCGCGCGGAGGGCGGGTGTGCTGCTGGGACGCGGAGGGTGTCGGGGACGCCGAGGAGGGCGACGAGGAGGCGGACGCGCTCGGCGCCGAGCGCGTCGGGGACGCCGTACGGGTGGGGGCCGGGGGCGCGGCGGCCGAGACCGAGCCGGGCGCCGACGGCGACACGGGCGGTGACGCACGCCCCGACGGCGACGACGACCCCTGGGTCGGCCGCGGCGGCGCCGAGGCCGTGGACAGCGGGGCCGCGGCACCCCGCGTGGAGGTGGGCGTGCCGTCGTCACCCGACGAGATCAGGACCGTCACCAGCGCCGCCACGCTCAGGACACCCGCGACCGCGGCCAGCAGCAGCACCGGGGTGCGGCGCGGCGGATCCCCGGGGCTCCCGTCTCCCTGGTCGTGGCCCGCACCGGCGGACGGCCGCCGCTCCGGCGGCAGCGGCGGGTGCGCGTACGGGTCCGGGACGCGCGGCGGAGGGGGCTGGGAGGGCTCGGTGAGGGTGACGTAGGGGCGGACGCGGAGCGGACCGAAACCCTCCGCCTCGCAGCCGCAGGCCGCGCCGCCGTCCGGCCCCGCCGCCGCCCCGCACTCCGGACACGTGCGCACCTCACCACTCATGTGTGGTTCCCCTCCCCGAGAACTGAAGCGCATTATGCAGACCCCGGGCCCCGCCCGCAGGGCCGCGGCGAACTCGACCGGCACTCAACAGGCCAAACCGCGCCGCACCCACCACGATGGGAAGTACCAAGCCCCCGGCGCGACCGGCCCGGGGTGCCTTCGGAGGTGGCCATGAGCAGCCAGGACATCGGCGCGGCGGGCCGGGGCGGCAGCTCCCGGGCACATCGGGGCCGACCCGGCGAGCAGGCCAGGACCAGCGGCGTACTCGTCTCCATCGGGGCGCTGCTGCTCGGCATGCTGCTCGCCGCACTCGACCAGACCATCGTCTCCACGGCGCTGCCGACCATCGTCAGCGACCTGGGCGGACTCGAACACCTCTCCTGGGTCGTCACCGCCTACATGCTCGCCGCGACCGCCGCGACGCCCCTGTGGGGCAAACTCGGCGACCAGTACGGCCGCAAGAAGCTGTTCCAGCTCGCCATCGTCATCTTCCTGATCGGCTCGGCGCTGTGCGGCATGGCGCAGAACATGCCCCAGCTCATCGGCTTCCGCGCCCTCCAGGGCCTCGGCGGCGGCGGGCTCATGGTGCTGTCCATGGCGATCGTCGGCGACCTGGTGTCACCGCGCGAACGCGGCAAGTACCAGGGCCTGTTCGGCGCCGTCTTCGGGGCGACGAGCGTGCTCGGACCGCTGCTCGGGGGCCTGTTCACCGAGCATCTGAGCTGGCGCTGGGTCTTCTACGTCAACCTGCCCGTCGGCGTCGTCGCGCTCGTCGTCATCGCCGCCGCCCTGCACATCCCGGCGCACGCGCGAAAGCACCGCATCGACTACCTCGGCACCTTCCTCATCGCGGCCGTCGCCACCTGCCTCGTCCTCGTCGCCTCGCTGGGCGGCACGACCTGGGGCTGGGGCTCGCCGCAGATCATCGGCCTCGCGGTGCTGGGCGTCGTGCTCGCCGCGGTCTTCGTACGCGTCGAGCTCCGGGCGGCCGAACCGGTGCTGCCGATGCGACTCTTCCGGGTCCGCACCTTCACCCTCGCCGCCGTCATCAGCTTCGTCGTCGGCTTCGCCATGTTCGGCGCGATGACCTACCTGCCGACGTTCCTCCAGGTCGTCCAGGGCGTCTCACCCACCATGTCGGGTGTGCACATGCTGCCCATGGTCATCGGCCTGCTGCTCTCCTCCACCGCCTCCGGGCAGATCGTCAGCCGCACCGGCCGCTGGAAGGTCTTCCCCGTCGCGGGCACCGCCGTCACCACGATCGGCCTGCTCCTGCTGCACAACCTCGACGAGACCAGCTCGACCGCCGCGATGAGCGCCTGCTTCTTCGTCTTCGGCCTCGGACTCGGCCTCGTCATGCAGGTGCTCGTGCTCATCGTGCAGAACGCGGTGCCCTACGAGGACCTGGGCGTCGCCACCTCGGGCGCCACCTTCTTCCGCTCCATCGGCGCCTCCTTCGGCGTCGCGATCTTCGGCACCGTCTTCGCCAACCGGCTCGCCACCAAGCTGAGTTCGGCCCTGGCCGGGCGGCAGGCACCGGCCGGGGTCGGCCCGGACTCGCTCAAGGCCGACCCGCGCGGCATCGGCGACCTCCCGCCCGCGCTGCGCCAGCCGGTGCTGCACGCCTACGCCACCTCCATCACCGACGTCTTCCTCTACGCCGTCCCCGTCGCCCTGCTCGCCTTCGTCCTCTCCTGGTTCCTGCGCGAGGACAAGCTGCGCGCCTCCGTCACCGCCCCCGACACGACCCAGACGCTCGCCTCCAACCCCGTGGAGCGCTCCTCCTACGACGAGGCGGCGCGGGCCCTGTCGACGCTCGGGACGCGCGAGGGGCGGCGCGAGATCTACGAGAAGATCACCGCGCGGGCCGGCTACGACCTGCTACCGGCGGCCAGTTGGCTCGTCCTGCGCGTCAACCGGTACGGCTGGGCCGAGCCCGCAGTCCTCGCCGAACGCAGCGCCGTACCCCTGCCGGTGATCATCGAGGCGGCCCGGCAGGTGGAGGAGCGGCGCCTCGCCGTACGGGAGGGCCTCGACCTGGTCCTCACCGACGAGGGCCGCGCGGTCGCCGCCCGCCTCGGCAAGGCCCGCGAGGACTCCCTCGCCGAACTGCTCGGCGACTGGTGGACCCCCGAACGCCCCACGGACCTGCACCAGTTGGTCCGCGACCTCAACGCGGAGCTGTGCGGCTCGGACGCGGAACGACCGCACGACGGACGCGACGCACGCCAGCGACTCGCCGCCTGACGCCGCCCGGGTCTCAGTCCAGCCGCTTGCCGAACCAGTGCTCGGCGTACGGGTCGTCGTTGTGCGGCCCGGTCTCCTCGTAGCCGAGCCGCGCGTACAGGGCGCGCGCCTCGACCAGGTCGCTCCGCGTGTCGAGGCGGACGCGCACGGCGCCCAGGGCCCGCGCCGCATCCTCGGCCGCCGCCACGAGCAGCGGCGCCCCGCCCTTGCCGCGCAGCTCCTCGACGACGAAGACCCGGGTCAGCTCCGCCGTGCCCGCGTCCACCAGCCGCACCCCGGCGCTCCCGGCGGGCTCACCGTCGTACCACCCGACGAGCAACCGGCCGCCCGGCGGCGCGAGTTCGGCGCCGGACTCGGCCGCGATCCCGCGCTCCAGCTCCGCCGGCTCGGTGACGCGCCCCTCGTGCAGCAGGTACCAGCGGTCGCTCACCTCCGTGTAGTACGCACGCCACAGGGCGGCGGCGACGGGGGAGCCGTACGGCTCGGGGGCGATGGTCCAGGAGTTGCGCACCTCGCATTGTGGGGCCGGTGGGGCCGGACGCCGCAACCGGATTTCCCCGGTCGGCCGCCGCGGGCGGCCCGCACTGTTTGAGGCGGGCGGGGCGGGCAACCCGGTTCACGGTAAGCACGGTTGACCCAAGTTCGACGATACCGGGAAGGTCGGGAAGACACCCATGTCCACAGGCGTGATCATCGCTTTGATCGTGGTGGGGGTCGTGGTCGTCGTCGCGGCGGGCGTGTTCGCCGCACGGACCAAGCCCCGTGGGGGACGCGGCCTCAAGCGCCGCTTCGGCCCCGAGTACGAGCGGGTCGTCGCCCGGCACGACGGCGACACCAAGGCCGCCGAACGGGAACTGACGGAGCGGGTGCGGCGACACGGCTCGCTGCGCACCCGCGAACTGGAGCCCGCCGCCCGCGAGCGGTACCAGGCACGCTGGGCCGCCGCCCAGGAGCGGTTCGTCGAGTCGCCCGCGGAAGCGGTCGCCGAGGCCGACCTGCTCATCGCCGACCTCGCGAAGGAGCGCGGCTTCCCCGACGGCAGCCGCTACGAGGAGCAGGTCGAGGCGCTCTCCGTGCACCACGGCCCGCACGTGCACGGTTACCGGCGCGTCCACCACGCGGACGGCACGGCCGGCACGGAGAAGCTGCGCGCCGCGATGGTCGAGGCGCGCGCCCTGTTCGACGACCTGATCGGTACGGGCGGCCATGTCGCACACCGGGACCGGACGGACGAGAGGGACCGTACGGCGGACGACGGCACGACGCGGCACGAGCGGACGAGCCCCCTCAAGGGGCGCCTGGCCAAGGGGAGTTGAGTAGAGGATGACCGACATCAACCGCACGCGACAGGACGGTACGGCACCGGACCGGCAGCAAGGTCCGCTCGCGGGGGAGACCCCGCCGCGCGACCGGACGGCGCCCGGCACGCGCGATCCCCGCCACGAGCCAGGGAACCAGGTTCCCGGCGCGGGCGCCCCGCTCGGCGGCGACCCGCTCGCCGGGCCCGGCCCGGACGAGGGCGTCGGCCGCCACCGGGACGACCACCGCGCCCCGCACCGCGACTCCCACTTCGAGCCGCGCCACGACCTCGAAGGACCGGCCCACGGTGCCCGCTCGGACCTGGTCGCGCACGAGGCCCGTGAGGACCTGGAAGGACGGCTGCGGCACGCCGTCGCCGCCTTCGTGGACGAGCCCCGGGCCTCCGTCGAGGAGGCCGACCACGTCCTGGAGGACCTGACGACGCGCCTCACCGAGAGCCTCGCGGGCCGCCGCAGCGCCCTGCGCACGACGTGGCAGGACTCGAAGGAGGACACGGAGCAGCTCCGTCTCGCCCTGCGCGACTACCGGGAGACGGCGGAGCGGCTGCTCAGCCTCTGATCCCGGTCCGCTACTCGCCCGTCCTGGCCAAGGACGCCGCTTCCCAGGCGAAACCGTCGGGGTCGGTGAACGACCCGGCGGTGCCGCCCAGCACGATCCGGTGCGCACCGGCACCGTCGGCGGGAACACCGGCATCCTTGGCCAGGGCGGCACGCTTGTACAACGCCAGCTTGAGGGGCCCGGTCCCGGCGTCGAACTCGACGTACTTGCCGCCGAAGCTCTTGCCCACCAGCAGGCCCTGCCCGACGTAGAACTGCTTGCTCGCCTTCACGTCCTCGACGCCGAGCAGCAGCACGAGCGCGTCGATGTCCCGGGTGGCGGGGCCGCTGTTCTTCTTCGCCGAGGTGGCGACCTTCCAGATCGTCCCGTCCGGGGCGCGGACGACGCCGCCGTACCCCCAGAGCGACTTCGAGGCCGGCTTCAGCGTGGTGGCGCCCGCCTCGACCGCCGCGCCGACGAACGCGTCGACGTCGGCGGGCTGGGAGACGGTCAGCGACAGCGTGAACCCGCGGAAGCCGGATGTCGGGGCCTCGGAGGGCCGCAGCAGCAGATGGGGGCCGCCGAGGCCGAAGGCGGCGGAGTAGAAGCGGTCGGCGGCCGTGGTGTCGTCCACCTGGAGGGTGACGGATGCGAGGGAGGTCATGCACCTCACGCTAGGTCCGGCCCGGCCGCCGGGGCTTCTTCATTCCTGACCGTCTCTACGCGGTCTTCGGCGCCGCCTGCTGCACGACCTCGAAGGACCACAGCGAGGAGCCGGTCGAGGCGGGCTTCGGGCGGTCGCCGCCGCCCTGGTGCGCGGCCTTCATCGGGCCCTCCATCCACGCCTGGAAGGACTCCTCGTCACGCCAGCGCGTGTAGACCAGGTAGTCGTCGGTGCCCTCGACGGGGCGCAGGAGCTCGAACCACTCGAAGCCGTCGGAGTTCTCGACCGCGCTCGCGCGGGAGGAGAACCGCTTCTCCAGGACCTCGCGCTGTTCGGCCGGGACGGTCAGAACGTTGATCTTGACGATGCTCATGGGTTCATCCTGCCGCACAGCGCCCCCGCGACAGGACACCGGGACACTAGGATGCGGCCCCTACGAGAAGACGGACGTCGGGGGAGTGCGGTGCTCGAACTGACCATGGCCACCGTGGCGGGTGGTGACGAGGGGGCCACGGCCGGGATGTCGATGGCCGAGGCGCCCAGTGAGCCGGGGGCCGTGCTGCGGGTGGGGCGGGACGAGCGTGTGTGCGGGCTCGTCACACCGCAGGACTGGCTGTTCGTGTCGCGGGTGCATCTGGAGTTCCGGTGCGGGCCCGAGGGGGAGTGGAGCGTCTGCTGGCTGCGCGGGTCCCAGGGCGATCCGGCCGCGGAGGTGCGGGTGCGGTCCGGGGGCGAGCGGGGCCCGGGTCTGCCGCTCGCGTACGGCGGGGCGGCGCGGTTGCCGCGCGGCGGCTCCGGTGAGGTCGTCGTCCTCGACCGGGGCGGGCCGCGCAGCGTGAACGTGGGGTTCTACCAGGAGCCGTAGCGCTCAGCCCTGTACGTAGGCCAGGGCGAAGCCGTCGTAGCCCTTGGCGCCCACCGTCTGGATCGCCGTCGCGTCCAACTGCGGGTGGTCGGCGAGGAGTTGGAGCGCGGCGCGGGTGCCGGTGACGTTCGGGTCGGTGTCGGCGGGGTCGACGACGCGGCCCGACCTGACGACGTTGTCGACGACGATCACGCTGCCGGGGCGCGTCAGCCGCACCGCCCAGTCCAGGTAGTTCGGGTTGTTGACCTTGTCCGCGTCGATGAAGACCAGGTCGAAGGTGCCGCCCTCCTCGGCGAGCAGGGGCAGCGAGTCGAGGGCGGCGCCGACCCGGACCTCGACCACCTTGTCCAGGCCGGCGCGGGCGATGTTGGCGCGGGCCACCTCGGCGTGGTGCGGGCTGTACTCCAGGGTGATCAAGGTGCCGTCGGCGGGCAGGGCGCGGGCCAGCCAGATGGTGCTGTAGCCGCCGAGCGTGCCGATCTCCAGGATGCGGCGGGCCCCCTGGATGCGGGCGATCAGGTGCAGCAGTTTTCCGTTGGTGGCGGAGACGCTGATGCTGGGCAGGCCCGCGGCCTCGCTGTCCGCGAGGGCGGCGGCCAGCGCCTCGTCGGCGGGGGCGAGCAGACCGCTGAGGTAGGCGTCGACCGTGGCGGCGGGGCCGGGCTGAGACTCTGGGTGAGAGGTCATGGCCGTCAGCCTAGGCCCGGCCGGTGTCAGATCGCCGGGGGTGAGCCGGGGAGGGGGCGGCCCGCCGATTCGCGCATGCGCCATGCCGCGATGCCGCCGATGAGTGCCGCGGCCATCATGTAGTAGGCCGGGATCATCAGGTTGCCGGTGGCCGCGATGAGGGCCGCCGCGACGAGCGGGGTGGTGCCGCCGAAGAGGGAGACGGAGAGGTTGAAGCCGACGGACAGGGAGCCGTAGCGGACCTTCGTCGGGAAGAGGGCGGGCAGCGCCGAGGGCATCGACGACGTGAAGCCCACCAGGAGCAGGCCGAGGGCGGCGAGGCCGAGGGTGATGGCCCAGGTGGAGCCCGCGCGGATCAGCAGCACCGCGGGGACGGAGAGGACCACGAAGCCGGCGCAGGCCGCGCCGATGACGACGCGGTGGCCGTAGCGGTCGTTGGCCCGGCCCATCGGGATCTGGACGCACATCATCAGCAGCATCACGGCGATGAGGATGAGCGTGCCGTGCGTGGCGTCGTAGCCCAGCTCCTCGCTCAGGAACGTGGGCATGTAGGAGAGGAGCATGTAGTCGGTGACGTTGAAGACGAGGACGAGGGCGACGCAGATCGCCATGGCGTTGCCGTTGCCGACGAACATGTCCTTCAGCTTCGGCTTGGGGCGCGCCTTCTGCGCGCTCTCCGCCTCCTCCGCCAGCTTCTGGAACGCCGGGGTCTCCTCCAGCTTCATCCGGACGTACAGGCCGACCAGGCCGATCGGACCTGCGATCAGGAACGGCAGGCGCCAGCCCCAGCCGTACAGGTCGCCGTTGGACAGGAGGGTCGTCAGGGCCGTCGCGAGGCCCGCGCCCGCCACGTAGCCGATGAGCGTGCCGAACTCCAGGAACGAGCCGAAGAAGCCGCGCCGCTTGTCGGGCGCGTACTCGGCGATGAACGTGCAGGCGCCGCCGTACTCACCCCCCGTCGAGAACCCCTGGAGCATGCGTGCCACGATCAGCAGCACGGGCGCCCACACGCCGATGGTGGCGTACGACGGGATCAGGCCGATCGCGAACGTGCCCGCCGCCATCATGATCATGGTGATGGCGAGGACGCGCTGACGGCCGATGCGGTCGCCGAGCGGGCCGAAGAAGGCGCCGCCGATCGGCCGAACGAGGAACGCGGCGGCGAACGTGCCGAGCGTGGACAGCACCTGGGCCGTGCTCGACGCCGTCGGGAAGAAGACGTGGCCGAGCGTCGCGGTCAGGTAGCCGTAGACACCGAAGTCGAACCACTCCATCGCGTTGCCGAGTGCCGCCGCCTTGACCGCGCGCTTGACCAGCGACGGGTCGGTGACGGTGACGTCGGACGACGTGCGGTTCCGCACGGGCGCGGAGACTTTGCCGGTACTGACTGCGATGGACGTGGCGCTGGCCAAGGATCCGCTCGCCTGCCTTTCGTGGGGGCCAAGGGCAGAGGCCGTCCACGGGGAACGGCCTCATATGGACCATAGGTGCGTTCGCGAAAGTGACGCACTGTACGGAAACTGCTGCGTACGGTGCGAAAATCCCTTCCCGCCTGCGAAAATGCGACGAGGATCGCGCGGCGTCGGCGAACGATTTTGTGATCTTTGTCGCGGAACCGGGCCTGTTTCCCGCACAACGAAGTGGCCTCACAGCGCCGTCTTCCGGTCAAAACCGGGTGGACAGACAGGTGAAGTGGGGGTTGCGTGCGTCTCATACCGGGGGCGGTGCGAACCTCTAGGGACAACTAGGGACGACCAGGACGACATGAGGCTTCCTCCGGGAGCCGACAGGGGCGGGAGGTCAGGAGCGCGTGGCGAATGTGGAGCACCCGGTGACAGCACCGGCGACGGGACCGGCGGGGCCGACGACAGGGCGGATGAGCGCCGTGCGCGTCGGCCTGTGGCTGATCGCCGCCATACTCGCCGTACGTCAGCTCGTCGCCGTCCTGAGCACGCCGCGCGGTGAGCGCCTGACCGATCTGGAGACCTGGATCGGGCCGAACGGGGTCCTCCACGTCAAGGGCTCCCTGTACGACGCGCCCGACCGGTTCACCGGCACGCCCTTCGCCGGCCTCGTCCTCAAACCGCTCTCCCGCGCCGCCGAGCAGGCGCTCGGCTGGGGCTGGACCTTCGGCTCGCTCGCCCTCGTCGTCGCGCTCGGTCTGGTCGCCGCGCGCGCCCTGCCGCAGCCCGTCTCCCGGCGTACGTCCCTGTTCGCGGCGCCGGTCGCGATCAGCCTGCTCATGCTGTCCCTGCCCGTGCGCAACGCGTTCACGCTCGGGCAGACCAGCATCCTCCCGGTCCTCCTCGTCCTGCTCGGCTGCTTCGCCGTACGCGGCGAGAAGACGTCCGGCGTGCTCATCGGCGTGGCCGCCGCCCTCCAGCCGACGGTGCTGCTGTTCGTGCCGCTGCTCTGGTTCACCGGCCGCAGACGCGCGGCGCTCTCCTCGGGCGTCACCTTCGTCGCCGCGACCTGTCTCGCCTGGGCGGCGATGCCGCACGACTCGTGGACGTACTGGGTGCACCACCTGGCGGGCGCGGGCCTGGCCACCGACCCGGCCGCGGGCGCCAACCAGTCGCTGCACGGCATGCTGCTCCGCTTCGGCCTGGAGGGGCCGCTCGAAGAACTGCTGTTCCTCGTCCTCGGCGCCGCCGTCGCCGTGCTCGGGGTGCGCCGCGCCGTCACGTACGCGCGCGACGGGCAGCTCCTGCTCGCCGTCGCCATCACCGGCTGTGTCGCGGTCGCCGTCTCGCCGACGACCTGGCAGCACCAGCTCCTGTGGGTGCTGCTCGCGGTCGTCGGCCGCGTCGGCAAGCGCGCCTCCGACCGCTACATGTGGCCGGTCCTCGTCGTCCTCGCGCTGACCCTGCCGTCGAAGATGATGCTGCCGAACATGCCGGTCATGGAGCCGGTCCGGGACAACGTGGTGCTGATCGCGGCCCTCGCCGCCGCCTGCGTCGTCCCCTTCCTGCCGCGCACGTCACCGCTCTACCGAAGCCCGCTCCCGACGGACTACGCCGAGCCGGTGCCCGCCCGCTGGGCGTGGGTGCCGCTCGTCCCTGTCTGGCGCCGCGTCCTGACCCGCCCGAACCTCATCCTGGAACTGCTCCTCATCCGCGTCGGCTACTCCGCGTACCAGCAGGTCCGGCTCGCCGCGACCGGCGGCACGATCTCCGGCGGCCGGGCCACCGCCGAGCACCACGGGCGGCAGATCCACTCGATCGAGAAGTTCCTGCACATCGACCTCGAACACTGGGTCAACCACACGGTCTTCCACCACGCCACCTGGCTGAAGGAGTTCTTCAACTTCTACTACACGTCGTTCCACTTCGTGGTGCCGCTGAGCCTGCTCGCGCTCATGTACGTGCGCCGCCCCGCCGAGTACCGCTGGGCCCGCTCCGCCCTCGGCTTCGCCACGCTGCTCGCCCTGATCGGCTTCTGGGCGTACCCGCTGGCGCCGCCGCGCCTCATGCCGGGGCTCGGCTTCATCGACACGGTCCACGGCGCCCAGGACTTCTCCAAGCCCGACTACGGCACGCTCACCGAACTCACCAACCAGTACGCGGCGATGCCCTCGCTGCACTTCGGCTGGTCCCTGTGGTGCGGCATCGTCGTCGTGGTCCTGGCGAGAAGGTGGTGGGTTAAGGCGCTCGGGCTGATCCATCCGCTGTGCACGGTCTCCGCGATCGTCGCCACCGGGAACCACTGGATCCTCGACGCGGTGGGCGGCGCGACCGTCGTCGGACTCGGCTTCCTCATCACCTACGCTCTTCAGGGCCCTCGCGTGAGAACGGCGGAACAACCACCCGCACAGGTGGATTCCGACCGTAAGCCGGGTGCGAGCGTAGCGAGTTGATTACGCTGTGCAGCCGACCTGAGGGGGCTGCATGTCCAACGTCACCGTCCTCGACCCGAGCGCCTCACCGCTCGACTACTACGGCTTCGAACTGCGTCGGCACCGGGAGGCCGCGGGCCTGACCCAGGACAAGCTGGGGGCGATCCTCAACTACACGGGGTCCCTGGTGGGCCAGATCGAGACGGCCCGCAAGCTGCCGACGCCGGAGTTCAGCGAGCGCCTGGACGCCGGGCTCGGCACGGACGGCTTCTTCTCGCGGCTCGTGGGGCTCGTGCTGCGCTCCCAACTGCCCGCCTGGTTCCAGCAGGTGGCCGAGCTGGAGGCGCGGGCCGTCGAGATCTGCGCCTTCCACACGCATCTGGTGCACGGGCTGCTCCAGACGCGGGAGTACGCGCGGGCCGTGCTCGGCGCACTCGACCAGGAGCACCTCGACGACCGCACGGAGGTCCGGCTCGCCCGGCAGCGCATCCTGGAGAAGGAGGAGCCGCCGGTGGTGTGGCTGGTCCTCGGCGAGGCGGTGCTGTACCAGGACATGGGCGTCGGCGAACGGGCGGTGATGCGGGGCCAGTTCGAGCGCCTGCTGTCCTACGAGAACGATCCGCGGGTCAATGTGCAGGTACTGCCGTTCCCGACGGGCCCGCACGCGGGCATGACCGGCCCGTTTGACCTGTTCCGCTTTCCCTCCGACCCGGCCATCGTCTACACCGAGGGGTACGGGCAGGGGCATCCGACGGCCAATCCGGCCACCGTCAAGGACTGCTCACTCCGTTACGATCACCTGCAAGCCGCTGCCCTGTCGGTGCGGGACTCGGCGGAGCTGATCCGGTACGTGATGGAGGAGCACTATGCCGAAGTCGACGAACATCCAGTGGCGTAAGTCCAGTTACAGCAGTGACCAGGGCGGCTCTTGCGTGGAGTGCGCGCCGCTCGGACCGCTCGCCTGGCGCACGTCCTCCTACAGCGGCGACCAGGGCGGCTCTTGCGTCGAGTGCGCTCCCGTCGGCGCGCTCGCCTGGCAGAAGTCCACGTACAGCAGTGACCAGGGCGGCGACTGCGTGGAGGTCGCCGAAACGCCCTGTGCCGGCGTCGCCGTACGGGACTCCAAGGACGAGACGGGACCGGTCCTCACGTTCTCCCCGGAGGCGTTCGGCGCCTTCGTCCGGGTCTACTCCGCGTGACCCCTGCCCTGGAGGTGCAGGGCGCGCAGCGCCGCCTCCAGGGCGAAGCGGTGATCCGGGTCCTCCAGCCAGTCGCCGTAGTGCGCGTCCAGATTGCGCAGGCGGTAGCGGACGGTCTGGGCGTGCACGTTCAGCATGCTGCCGACCTCGTGCGCGGTGCCGCGCGTCGTCAGCCAGGCGTGCAGCGTCTCCACGAGACGGGCGCGGCGTGCGCCGGACGCCTTGTCGAGCGGGGCGAGTTCGCGCGCGGCGAGCTGGGTGACCAGGGCCGGATCGGAGAGCAGCCACAGCGTCATCAGATGGTCACCGGCCTCGATGACCTGGGTGTCGGGCACGATCCCGTCGTCCACGAGCTGGAGCACCCGCCGCGCCCAGCGCAGCGAGTCGGCGGCCTGCTCGGTGGGCATGGTCAGGCCGATGGCGTACGAGCTGCCGGGGGCGACCGCCGCGAGCATGGCGCGGCGCTCCGGGGTGAGCGGGCCGGGGATCAGCAGGTGCGGTTGCGGTGCGCTCAGATCCGCGAGGACGTCCATGGCCAGACCCGCCTGGACGTGCTCGGCGGGGGCCCGTAAGGCGATGACGGTCACCTCGGCGGGCAGCGGCCAACCGGTCTGCTCGCAGAGGCTGTTGATGGTGGTGTGCGTCAACGGCGTACCGGCGAGCAGCAGGTGGAGTAAGCGTCTTCGCAGGACCTCCCCCGCCGCGCCCGCCCGCGACTGCACCTCCATGTACCCCTCGTGCGACAGCTCCTCCAGCTCGCCGACGTAGGCGAAGAGGGCCTCGGCGAAGGCCAGCAGGAGACCGGGGGAGAGGTCGAAGCGGCGGCCCAGGTCCTTCGCGCGGCGCAGGGCGACCCGGGCGCCGAGGCGGTAGGCGCCCTGGAGCGTGTTGAGGTCCCGGCCCTCGTACGCCTCCACGCGGCCGAACGTGCGCAGCAGTTCGTCACGGGTCGCGGTGGACGCCTTGGGGTCGGCGACCCGGTCCACGAAGGCCTTCAGGCTCTGCTCGACGCCCTGCCGGATCGCCGCCTCGTTCGGGCCGCTCAGCAGGGCGGCGTACTCCGGGAACGCACGCGTGACCTCCACCCCGATCTCCTTGATCAGACCGGGGAGTTCGGGACGCATGATGCGGGCGAACTCCCGGGGCAGCGGCCCCATGGGGTCCTCGACATCCGTCGTGTGCGCGGGCAGGGGCATGGCCGCTTTCCTCGATCGTCCGAGCGCCGGGTGGGTGCGTACCAATGGGGCCTATGAAGTTAGAACAACTACTGTGGGTTGTACATCAGTTGCGCAGGGATTGATCGCGTGGTGCGGGATGTGGCCGAGATGTGCCGGGTTCTCAGGGGAGGACCACCTTCGACGGGGGGAAGGTGGGCATGACCGGGGGGCAGCCGAAGGACAGCTCCGGTGCGCAGACCGGCGCCTGGTTCATGGTGATCAGGTTGTCCGGGCCGCTGATCGCCGCGGTGAACAGCGGATCGAGGTCCTCGCCCCCCGTCCCGCAGCCGGAGAAGGCGGGAATGTCGACCTTGCCGGAGAGGATGCCGCCGAAGAGAACGTTGGAGTAACCGCCGCCGTCACCGACGTTGGCCCGCAGCGTCACCCGGAAGCGCTTCGCGGTGCGGCAGTCGGGGCCGACGTCGAGAGGGGTCCCGTTCACCTTGACGTCGTGGATGCGCAAGCTCTGGAAGAAGGTGGCCACCGCGTACGACTTGGGGTCCCCGTAGCTGTGCTGGTCCCCGGTGGAGATGGTGATGGGCGTGTTCTCGAAGGAGACCTTCGCCGACACGGGAGTGAAGCCGAAGCTCAGGAACGTCGACTCGGCGTCGGGCAGGCTGAGTTCGCCCAGCGAGTCGAAGCGCCGGAAGATGTCGTCGGTCCCGGGCCAGAAGGTGCTGCCCGCCTGGATGTTCGCGGCCACGTTCATCAGGCCCGGCGAACCCTTCGGATCGTTGACGATCATCGAGCCGTCCTGCTTGCGCACACCGGCGAGGCCGATCGCGTAGGCGCACGCCCCGAAGCCCGGGTACACGCTCACCTCCATCGCGGCGGGCGGCTTGGGTGTCTGGCTGACATCGAGTTCGCCCTTGGGCCTCTCGGCGGGGCAGGTCGTGGCGGCCGGCTCAGGCTCCGCCCTCGGGGTCACGGTGACCCCGTCGGGGGCGTCCTCGCCGTCCCCGCCGTCCTTGTCACCCGGTGCCTGCGAGGAGGGGGTGTCCTCCGGTTCGGTCTCGGTGGCCCCGGGGACGGCCACCCGCGCCAGCAGCGGATCATCGCCGTCGGCCGGTGAGCAGAGAGCCGTGACGGGGGTGCCGGACGCCGGGGTCACCGTCAGGGTGAGATCACGGGCGATCAGTTCGAGATCCCCGGCCGCCTCGACCGTGATGGTCGGGACCTCGCCCGTGTGCGGCAGGACCAGGTCGTCGCCCTCGGCGGGCACCGTGGCCCGGCCGCTCAGACCGGCCCAGGTCGTGTCCGCCTTCTCCTCCTTCTTGTCGGCCCGCCGGACCTGGACGCCGAGGGACGCCTCGCTCGTCACGTCGGCCCCGGCGGGAAGGAGATCGGCGAGCCCGGCACGCGACAGCACGGCCTCCACCTGGACGGGGCCCGGCTGGATCGGACGTCCCGCGACAGCGGTGGTCGGCAACCGCGTGGTCACCTTCACCGTGGCGGCCGACCTCACCGGCGCCGCCGTGGCCTGCGGACCCGCTGCCGCGGGCAGGCTGCACTCGTACGCCAACTCCACCGACGGAGCGGGCTGTTCGTCGGCCCGCGAGCCGGAACCGGACAACACCCCGGCCACCAGCGCGGCCGAGGCGACCGACGCCACCCGTACCGAGCGCCGCGCGCGGAGCCCGGTCCGCCTTCCGAGCGCTTCCATCCGGTCCTCGCCTCCTGAAGTCATGCCCTCTCCCACCCGGTGCCGGCCTCTCCCCGCAAACACGTGCTCGCCCGCCGCCGGGTGGGGACCCGACGGCGGGCTGAGCGGTGTCACACGGTCACGGGGAGGTGATCGTCTGCTGGCCGGTCAGTACGTAGTTGGCCACGAAGTCGGCGTGCGCGCCCGCGGTGATCAGGCCGAGGCAACTGGCGCCCGACTGCGCGGCGAGGGAGCCGCCACCGGTCACGTGCAGGGTCTTCGTGGTGTTCTCGTACCAGCCGTTGGTGGTGCCCGCGAAGGTCGCGTTGCAGCCGGTGCCGGTGATGGTCGCCTTGATGTTGCTGATGTTGCCGTCGATGTGGTTCGCCGTCGTGCCCGTGGCGTTGATGTAGAAGGGCGTGGAGGTCGACGCGGCGCTGGAGACCGTGAACGGGATGCCGACGACCGTGCAACCGGCGAAGGTCAGGCTGGTGATGGAGCCGAGCTGGGCGCCGGCCAGGCCGGAACCCGACTTCAGCGTGCCCTTCGCCTGCGACGAGGCACAGTTCAGCGTGGTGGTGCCCACCGTCAGCTTGGGATTGGTGGCGTTGGCCGTGAACGCCCCGCCGGGCGTGACCGTGTACGTGGCCAGAGCCGTCGCCGAGGCCGAGGAGATCGAGAGGCCGACGGCCGAGGCGAGCGCGGCGGCGGCGATGGCGGTGTTACGGGCGAATCTGCGCACAGTGGTTCCTCCGCGTGAACGAGGATGAATTGAGGGGAGCGTGACCGCTTCGCGGTGACGCGACCGTGTCGCAACTTCAGCAAGCCACGAGGAATCGGCCCGCGGACCGACCCTCGTCGCCTTCCAGACGGACGTTACGAGCCAGTAACCGGAAGCCGCAATAAGAAAGTCCGAGGTTCCTCGGAAGGATCAGAATGCGCAGTTTTTCTTGTCTCTCCGAGTACAGATCGCGCCACTTTCCTTGTCCGTGAGTGACGACTTTGCGGCGCGCCGCGAGAAATACTCACCCGGTGCGCATCCGGGCGCCGTGAATGCTCACTTCCTGCTAAACGCGCGAGTAGTGGAAGAACTGTCAGCAAGGCCCATTGTGCGGAAGGTTTCCCGTGAGTAACGTCCGGGCTCGCATTCCCCTACGAGAAGGGAGAACCGGCATGGCCACTCTCAGACGTATGTCCGTGCTCGGCGCGACGGCGGCCCTGGCCACCATCGCCTCCATCGGCACGTCCTCCGCGGCCGGCACCCAGCTGAACGGGAACTGGGCCCCGTTCAACCGCTGCCCGGTCGACAACGCCGCCATGCTGGCCGCCGACGGCATCGACGACCAGGCGACATGCATCTCCTCCAGCTCGTCCAGCGGCGTCATCAAGATCGGCACCTCGGTCGTCCCGACGGGGAAGACCGACCTCCAGGCAGGCATCATCACCCACTCCGACGGCACCAACACGGTGGTCGCGCCGTCGGACGGCGCGCTCGTGGCCGACCCCGCCAACCTGCCGGGCGGACTGCTCGGGCTGATGTGCCCGAGCGACATCCCCGTCGTCAGCGCCGTCTGCGGGAAGATCACCGACGCCTCGCTCAACCGGGTCGTCGCCACGGTCGAATCCGTGGGCACACCCTCCGACTTCCAATTGCTCGCCGGTGTCTCGGAGGGGCAGCCGATCATCTCGATCCCGGTCCGCATCCACCTCCAGAACCCGCTCATCGGCGGCAACTGCTACATCGGCACCAAGTCCGCCCCCGTCGTCCTGCGTCCGCAGAACGCCGCGGCACCCGCCATCGGCGCGGACAGCGCCGCCTCCGACGGGACACCCGACCCGGCCGGGCCGTTCGGCCGGCTCGCGCTGACCGGCGCGACCCAGCAGGACCTCACCTTCGCCGCGCCGGGCGCCAGCGGCTGCGGTCCCCTCGGGCTCGGCGCCTTCAACTGGGCCGTCAACCTCAAGTCCGGGCTCCCCGCCGCCTCGGGCAGCAACCGCCTCACCCTCAACAGCACCTCCACCTACCTCGGCACCCTCAACGACCCGGGCGCCGCCGCGCCCGAACAGGGCAAGGTCTTCTCCCGGTACTGGCACTCGGCGGTCAAGTGACACGGCGGCCGTCTTGTCGCCGAGTGATAAACCGGCTCCCCGTCCTGAATCGGGTCCTGGAAATTCGCGAAGCGGTATTGCTAGGCAAGGTTACTCGGCCGTAACGTCGAAAAAAGTTCCACCCCTCCTCGCCGACGCCCCCCGTCGGCCAGGAGTTGCAGGAGACCCGGTCGGAATCCTCCTGACGGCCGGTGTCACCGGGGAGGGGCCCCGACTTTCCGCCGTACCCCCGGTGGGGCGGGGCCCCGCCTCGAAGTGATTTCACTCATCGTCGGACAGGAGAGAACCGGTCTCTTGTCACCGGATGACAAGTTCACAGAAAGTTTCGGGGCGGCCGTTCCGAGATCTTGTCCGGCGCGTACGAAGCGAATTACCGTGCGCTGCCGAGTTCGCTCGCTGAAGGTGAGAAGCGATGGGAATCGAAGTGAAGGTCGAGGGACTCACCAAGTCCTTCAGCCGGCAGAGGATCTGGCAGGACGTCAGCCTCACCCTGCCCGCCGGTGAGGTGAGCGTCATGCTCGGCCCGTCGGGCACCGGCAAGACCGTCTTCCTCAAGTCGTTGATCGGCCTGCTCAAGCCCGAGCGGGGCCGCGTCCTCGTCGACGGTGTCGACATGGCGCGCAGCCCGGAGCGGGACATCATGGAGGCCCGGAAGCTGTTCGGGCTGATGTTCCAGGACGGCGCCCTGTTCGGCTCGATGAACCTCTTCGACAACATCGCCTTCCCGCTGCGCGAGCACACCAGGAAGAAGGAGTCCGAGATCCGCCGCATCGTCATGGAGCGGATCGAGGTCGTCGGCCTGCTCGGTGCCGAGGGGAAGCTGCCCGGGGAGATCAGCGGCGGCATGCGCAAGCGTGCCGGGCTCGCGCGGGCGCTCGTCCTCGACCCGCAGATCATCCTCTGCGACGAGCCCGACTCGGGCCTCGACCCCGTGCGCACGGCCTTCATCTCCCAGTTGCTCATCGACCTGAACACGCAGATCGACGCGACGATGCTCATCGTCACCCACAACCTCGACATCGCGGCGACCGTGCCGGACAACATGGGGATGCTGTTCCGGCGCAACCTGGTGACGTTCGGGCCGCGCGAGGTGCTGCTGACCAGCCGGGAGCCGGTCGTGGCGCAGTTCCTCACCGCCAGCAAGGCGGGGCCCATCGGGATGTCGGAGGAGAAGGACGCGGCGACGCTCGCCGCGGAGGCCTCCGGCGGTCGGGCGGTTGTCGAGCCGCGGGCGCTTGTGCCGCAGCTTCAGCCGTCGCCGGGGCTGGGGGAGCGGGCCGCCGTTGCTCGGCGCCGGGCTCGGGTGCTCGGGATGCTCGACACGTTGCCGGAGTCGGCGCGGGCGGCGATCTTGGCGACGTACGGCTCCGAGGCGATGGCCTCCGGCGGTGTCGCGTGACGGGGGCCCTGCGCTGTCGTGCGCCCCAGGGGCTCCGCCCCGGCCCCCGCTCCTCAATCGCCGGAGGGGCTCCAAATGACGGACCCCGCTTCTCGATCGCTGGAGGGGCTGGGTGTGGCGGAGGTCGCTCCTCAAGCGTCGGAGGGGCTGCAAATGACGGACCCCGCTTCTCGATCGCTGGAGGGGCTGGGGATGGCGCGGTGGTGATCGTATGAGTGTCGACTCTCGGCCGTCCGCGCCGCCCGTCGTCGACGAAGGCGGACGCGCCGCCCCCCGCACCCCCACCCCCCTCCTCGGCCCGCTCCGTCAGACCGGCAAGTTGTTCGCGCTCGCTCTGGAGGTCGCGCGGGACACGTTTCGGCGGCCGTTCCAGTTCCGGGAGTTCATCGAGCAGTTCTGGTTCATCGCGAGCGTCACCATCCTGCCCGCGGCGCTCGTCTCGATCCCGTTCGGCGCGGTCATCGCCCTGCAAGTCGGCTCGCTCACCCAGCAGTTGGGGGCGCAGTCCTTCACCGGTGGCGCCAGCGTGCTCGCCGTCATCCAGCAGGCGAGCCCCCTCATCGTCGCCCTGCTGATCGCGGGCGCGGGCGGCTCCGCCATCTGCGCCGACCTCGGCTCCCGCAAGATCCGCGAGGAGCTGGACGCGATGACCGTCATGGGCGTGTCACCGGTGCAGCGGCTCGTCGTGCCGCGCGTGCTGGCCACCATGACCGTCGCGCTCCTGCTGAACGGCATGGTCTCCGTCGTCGGCACCCTCGGCGGCTACTTCTTCAACGTCGTCCTGCAACACGGCACCCCCGGCGCCTACCTCCAGAGCTTCTCCGCGCTCGCCCAGCTCCCCGACCTCTACATCAGCGAGCTGAAGGCGCTCATCTTCGGGTTCATCGCCGGGATCGTCGCCGCGTACCGGGGACTCAACCCGCGCGGCGGACCCAAGGGCGTCGGGGACGCCGTCAACCAGTCCGTCGTCATCACCTTCATCCTGCTCTTCGTCGTGAACATGGTGATGACCGGCATCTACCTCCAGATCGTTCCGCCGAAGGGAGGCTGAACCCGCCATGACCTCCCCCCTCGTCTGGCTCGACCGCGGTGGCGACCAACTCCTGTTCTACGCGCGGGCGCTGCTGTGGATACCACGCACCCTGGTCCGGTACACGAAAGAGGTGCAGCGGCTGCTCGCCGAGGTGGCCTTCGGCTCCGGCGGGCTCGGCGTCATCGGCGGCACCATCGGCGTGATGATCGCCATGACCGCCGCGACCGGGACCGTGGTGGGCCTCCAGGGGTACGCCGCCCTCGACCAGATCGGCACCGCCGCCTTCACCGGCTTCGTCTCCGCGTACTTCAACACCCGCGAGATCGCCCCGCTCGTCGCGGGCCTCGCGCTCTCCGCCACCGTCGGCGCCGGGTTCACCGCCCAGCTCGGTGCCATGCGGATCAACGAGGAGGTCGACGCCCTGGAGGGAATGGGCGTGCGGTCCATGCCGTACCTCGTCACCACCCGCATCATCGCCGGCGTCGTCGCCATCGTCCCGCTCTACGCGATCGGGCTGCTCTCCTCCTACCTCGCCTCGCGCCTGGTCACCGTCGTCTTCAACGGGCAGTCGCAAGGTACGTACGACCACTACTTCCATCTCTTCCTGTCACCGACCGACGTGCTGCTGTCCGTGCTGAAAGTGCTCATCTTCAGCGTCATGGTGATCGTCGCCCACTGCTACTACGGATACCGGGCCACGGGCGGACCGGCCGGTGTGGGGGTCGCCGTCGGCCGGTCCGTGCGCAACGCCATCGTGCTCATCTCCGTCACCGACTTCTTCCTGTCGCTGGCCCTGTGGGGCGCGACCACGACCGTGAAGGTGGCGGGGTGACGAGGATCAGCACGGAGACCGTCCGCCGCAGGCTCGCCGGGGTCGCGTTCCTCGTCGTGCCCGCCCTGCTCATCTGGCTGGCCGTCGCCGTCTACAACAAGGACTTCGTCGCCTCCGACGACATCGTCGTCGAGACCGGCAGCGTCGGCAACGAGATGCACCTCGGCGCCGAGGTGAAGCTGCGGGGCGTCGTCGTCGGCGAGGTCAGGGAGATCGACGCCACCCCCGCCGGGGCCCGTCTCACCCTCGCCCTCGAACCCGGCGCCCTCGACTCCATCCCCGACGACGTCCGCGCGCAGATGCTGCCGACGACCCTGTTCGGCGAGCGCTACGTCGCCCTCGTCCCACCGGAGGAGCCCAGTACGCGGACGCTGGCGGCCGGGGCCACCATCCCGCAGGACCGGTCCGCCAACGCCATCGAACTCCAACAGGTCCTCGACGACGTACTGCCCATGCTGACCGCCGTGCAGCCGCAGAAGCTCTCCTCGACCCTGTCCGCCGTGTCGCAGGCGCTGGAGGGGCGCGGGGCCAGGATCGGCGACACGCTGACCCAACTCGACGCCCACCTGCGCAAGTTCAACCCGAACCTGCCGACCCTGAACGAGGACCTGAAGCAGCTCGTCAAGGTCTCCCACGTCTACGCCGACGCCGCGCCCGGCATCATCGACGCGCTCACCGACTTCACCACCACCAGCGGCACGCTCGCCGAGAAGGAGAGCGACCTCGCCGGCGCCTACGGCAACACCACCCGGGCCGCCGAGGACCTCGACGCCTTCCTGCGGTCCAACCAGGACAACATCATCCGCCTCTCCGCCACCTCGCGGCCCACCCTCGAACTGCTCGCCGAGTACTCCTCGTCCTTCCCGTGCACCCTGCGCACCCTCGCCGATTTCGTACCGCGCATGGACAAGGTCCTCGGCAAGGGGACGGACAAGCCCGGACTGCACGTCGACGTCACCACCATGCCGTCCAGAGGCAGTTACACCGCAGGGCGCGACACGCCCTCGTACGGTTCCGGGGGCGGGCCGCACTGCTACCCCGTGCCGTACCTCGGCGCCGGGACCGCCCGGGCGCCCGTCTCCGCCACCTCCTCCGCCTCCGCCCAGCAGGACCTCGGGCCCGCCAACTCGCCGCAGGAGAACGACCTGGTGAACGAGCTGATCGCGCCCGGCGCCAAGGCCTCGCCCGACGACCTGCCCGACTGGTCGAGCCTGCTCGCCGGGCCCCTCTACCGGGGGACGGAGGTGAAGCTCAAGTGAGCGTGGAGCGAAAGGAGTTCAAGCACATCAGGCGGAAGTCGCTCGCCGGGCCGCTCGTCAAGTCCCTGATCTTCGTCGTCGTCACCGCGCTGGCCACCACCGTGCTCGGCCTGAGCATCGCCAATACCGGGGTGGGGACCGACGCGACCACGTACAAGGCGCTGTTCACCGATGTCACCGGGCTCGTCGACGGCGACGGCGTACGGATCTCGGGCGTCAAGGTCGGCGAGGTCACCGATGTGCGCGTCGTCGACCGGCGCACCGCCCAGGTCACCTTCACCGTCGGCCACGACCGGCGCCTGCCGCCCACCACCACGGCCGCCGTGAAGTACCTCAACATGGTCGGCCAGCGGTACGTGTCCCTGGAGCGCGGCACCGGCACCGGGACCGGGGAACTCACCCCCGGCGCCACCATCCCGCTCGACCGCACCACGCCCGCCCTCGACCTGACCCTCCTCTTCAACGGGTTCAAGCCGCTGTTCGAGGGCCTGTCCCCGCGCGACGTCAACGATCTCGCCGGGTCCATCGTGAAGGTCCTCCAGGGCGAGGGCGGCACCGTCGACAGCCTCATCGAGCACGTCGGCTCGCTCTCGACGACCGTCGCCGCCAAGGACAAGGTGATCGGCGAGGTCGTCGGCAACCTCACGGACGTCCTGACCACCATCAACGACCGCGAGGACCAGTTCGACGACCTCGTCACCACCCTCCAGGAACTCGTCTCAGGCTTCAACGAGGACCGCGAACCGCTCGGCGACGCCGTCGAGGCGATGGGCGACCTCACGACCGTCACCGCCGGATTCCTCAAGGACACCCGCAAACCCCTCAAGGACGACATCCACCAACTGGGCCGCCTGTCCACCTCCCTCGGCGACGGCATCCCGCAGATCCAGAACTTCCTCGACAAGACCCCCGCCAAGCTGACCGCCCTGTCCCGCCTGTCCTCGTACGGGTCCTGGTTCAACCTGTACCTCTGCGAGGCGAAGGTCGGCGGCGTGAAGATGTCCGACGGCTCGAAGCCGCCCACCGGCATCACCGTCACCGAAACGAGGTGCCAGTGATGCGGACCCCGGCCCTGCGAAGGCCCCGGCTCAAGCCCGTCAAGGAGCGCAACCCCGTCGCCGTCGCCCTCGTCGGCCTGGTGGTGCTCGCGCTCCTCGGGCTCGCCGCGGTCAACGCGGACAGCCTGCCCGTCGTCGGTGGCGGCACCACGTACACCGCCGACTTCACCGAGGCCGCCGGGCTCGGCGACGGCGACGAGGTACGGATCGCCGGTGTGAAGGTCGGCGAGGTCACGGGCGTCGCCCTCGACGGCGACAAGGTGAAGGTCTCCTTCGAGGTCGAGGACGACAGTACGTGGATCGGCGACCGGACGACCGCCGCCATCGCCATCAAGACGCTGCTCGGCGAGAAGTACGTCGCCCTCGACCCGGTCGGCGGCGCCCGGCAGAACCCGGGCACCCGTATCCCGGTGACGCGCACCACCTCGCCCTACGACGTCACCCAGGCCTTCGAGGACCTCAGCGGCACCATCGACGACCTCGACACCAAGCAGCTCGCCGCGAGCTTCGAGACGATCTCCGACACCTTCAAGGACTCACCGCCCGACGTGAGAGCGGCCGTGAAGGGCCTGTCCGCCCTGTCGAGGACCGTGTCGTCCCGCGACACCGAACTCGCGCAGCTCCTCGCGGGCAGCAAGAAGCTGACGAAGACGCTCCAGACGAAGAAGTCGAGCTTCGAGACGCTCATCGAGGACGGCGGCTCCCTGCTCGGCGAACTGAAGAAGCGGCGCACCGCCATCAAGGCGCTGCTCAGCGGCAGCGAGGCGCTCGGCCGGGAACTCGGCGGGCTCGTCGACGACAACGAGAAGCAGCTCGAACCGACCCTCAAGGCCCTCGGCCGGGTCACCGACGTCCTGGAGAAGAACCAGGGCAAGCTCGACAAGACCCTCGCGCTCGTCGGCCCCTACTACCGGCTCATCGGCAACACCCTCGGCAACGGCCGCTGGTTCGACAGCTACCTGTGCGGCGTCGTGCCCCGCACCTACCTGCCCGCGTCCTCCCTGCCCAAGACCTCCTGCATGCCGCCGAAGAACGGGACGTACGACGTGAAGGCCGGTGACTGACATGGCGACGATGACCGCGCGCCGCAAGCTCCTCGTGGGCGCCACCGCGCTCGCCCTGCTGATCGCCGCCGGGGTCGTCGGCGCCCGCGCCACCGACTCCGGCGGCACCCGCGTCACCGCCTACTTCGACCGGGCCGTCGGCATCTACGCCGGGTCCGACCTGCGCGTCCTCGGCGTGCGGGTGGGCCGGGTCGACTCCGTGCGGCCCGAGGGTACGCGGGTGCGGGTGACCCTCGACATCGACGACGGGGTGAAGGTGCCGGCCGGGGCGCGGGCGGTCGCCGTCGCCCCGAGTGTCGTCGCCGACCGCTACGTCCAGCTCACCCCCGCCTACACGGCGGGCCCCGCCCTGCGCGACGGGGCGACACTGCCCGCGTCCCGCAACCGCACCCCCGTCGAGATCGACCAGCTCTACGACAGCGTCACCGAGCTGAGCAAGGCGCTCGGGCCCGGCGGCGCCAATGCCGAGGGCGCCCTGTCCGGGCTGCTCGACACCGGCGCGAAGAACCTCAAGGGCAACGGGACGGCGATGGGCGACAGCATCGAGCAGTTCGGCAAGGCCGCGAGGACCCTCAACGGCAGCAGCGACGACCTGTTCACCACCCTCAGCAGGCTCCAGTCCTTCACCACGATGCTGAAGGAGAAGGACAGCGGGGTGCGCACCGCGCAGGAGAACCTCGACGACGTCACGAGCTACTTCGCCGACAACAAGGACGACCTCGCCGGAGCCCTCAAGGAACTCGGCGCCGCCCTCGGCCAGGTCAAGACGTTCATCGAGGACAACCGGGGCGAGCTGAAGAAGAACGTCGCACGGCTGGTGCCCCTCACCCAGACCCTCGTCGACCAACGGGCCTCGCTGGCCGAGGCCCTGGACGTCGCGCCGCTCGCCGCGGGCAACGTCGTGGGCGCGTACGACCCGAAGACCCGCTCCTTGCAGGGCCGGGCCGACCTCAACGAGCTGAGCATGGGCGGCCCGCTCCTGCCCCTGCCCGCGGTCGGCGGTGACCGGTGACACGCGTCGGAGTCCGCGCGGGCGCGGCGGCCGCGGGCGCGCTCGCCATCACGACGGCCTTCCTGCTGACCCTCGGCGTCATCACCGTGCCGACCCCGTCGTTCGGCGGCGTCGAGGACCTGCCGCTGCCCGGCGGCGCCGACCTCGGCTCGCACCCGTACACGATCACCGCCGACATGAAGGACGTCCTGAGCCTCGTCCCGCAGTCCGCGGTCAAGGTCAACGACGTCGCCGTGGGCCGCGTCACCGACATCTCCCTGCCCGGCAAGGGCAGTTGGAACGCGCGCGTGACCATGCGGCTCAACGGCGACGTGCACCTGCCGGCCGCCACCGGCGCCCGGCTCGAACAGTCCAGCCTGCTCGGCGAGAAGTACGTCCAGCTCGTCCCGCCGAAGGACGGCACCGGGTCACTGGGCGACGGAGGCCGCATCCCGCTGACCCGCACCGGCCGCAACTCCGAGGTCGAAGAGGTCTTCGGCGCCCTGTCGCTGCTGCTCAACGGCGGCGGCGTCAACCAGCTCAAGACCATCACCACCGAACTCAACTCCGCACTCGGCGGACGCGAGAGCGAGGTCCGCTCCACCCTGCGCCGCGTCGACACCCTCGTCACCGACCTCGACGACCACCGCGGGGACATCACCGCCGCACTCGACGGCGTCAACCGCCTCTCCGCCACCCTCGCGCACCGCAAGGAGGACGTCGGGACCGTGCTGACCGACCTCTCGCCCGGCCTCAAGACCCTGAAGGACCAACGCGGTTCGCTGATGACGATGCTGCGCTCCCTCGACCGGCTCAAGGACGTCGCCGTCGACACCATCGACACCGGCAAGGCCGACATGGTCGCCGACCTCAAGGCGATCGCGCCCACGGTCAAAGCCCTCGCCGACTCCGGCAAGGACCTCCCCGACTCGCTCCAGGTGCTGCTCACCTACCCGTTCACCGACGAGGTGCTGCGCGGCATCAAGGGCGACTACCTCAACGCGTACCTCGACCTCACGGCCGCGCCCGGTACGACCCTGATCCCACCGCTGACCGAGGCCTCACCCTCCCCGTCACCGACCCCCTCCGCGACCGCGCAGGACGGAACCGCGAAGAAGAAGGGCAGCGCGCGCAAGCCGTCACTGCTGCCCCTGCCGTCGAGCGGAGGTACCCGGTGATCACCCTCGCCGTCCGGCTCAAGAACCTCGCCTTCCTCGTCATCGCCGTCCTCGTCCTCGCCTTCCTCGGCATCCGCTACGCCGACCTCGGCCGGTACGTGGGAGCCGCCGACTATTACACGGTCAAGGTCCAACTCCCGCGCACAGGAGGGCTGTTCACCCACTCGGACGTCACCTACCGGGGCGTCTCGGTCGGACGCGTCGGCGACATCGGACTCACCCCGGAGGGGGTCGAGGCCTCCTTGCGCATCAAAAAGTCCGCGCCCCGCATCCCCGACGACGCCAAGGCCGTCGTGGCGAGCCTGTCGGCGGTCGGCGAGCAGTACATCGACCTGCGCCCCGACCGCACGGGCGGCCCCTACCTCGCCGACGGGGCCCGCATCGACCCGACCGCCACGAGCGTCCCGCGGCCGGTCACCGACGTCCTCGCGAGCGTCGACGACCTGACGACGTCGGTGCCGCTCGACTCGCTGCGCACGGTGGTCGACGAGTTCGGCAAGGCCTTCGAGGGGCGCGGCCAGGACCTCCAGATCCTCATGGACAACGGCTCCGAGTTCGTCCAGGCCGCCGACCGGGCCCTGCCCCGCACCACGAAACTCATCACCGACGGCGAGATCGTGCTGCGCACCCAGGCCGAGGAGGGCCAGGCGATCAAGGACTTCGCGTCCGGGGCGAAGGACCTCGCGGCGACCCTGAAGGACTCCGACACGGACCTGCGCCGCCTCGTCATGACGGCGCCGGAGGCCGCCACCCAGCTCAGCGGCGTCCTGCGGGACATGAACCCGGAGCTCGGCGTCGTCCTCGCCAACCTCCTCACCACCTCCGAGGTCGCCGTCACCCGCCAGCGCGGCACCGAGGAACTTCTCGTGAAACTCCCGCAGGCCGTCGCCGCGGGGGCCACGGCCGTCGACGGAAAGAAGGTCAACCTCGGCATGGCGGTCACCTTCTTCAAGCCCCTGCCCTGCACGGCCGGATACTCCGGTACGCAGTACCGCCTCGGTACGGACCTCAGCCCGGCGCCCGCCCTCAACACCGGCGCGCACTGCACGGCACCGGCGTCGAGCGGCATCGGTGTACGCGGCTCGGCGCACGCGCCGCGGGGCGGCCCGGTCCCGGAACCGGCCCGGCCCGGGGCGCTGTCGCTGCCCTCGGTCCCGGAGTCGGGGGCGGCGTCCTCGGCATCCGGCATGTCGGACCTCCTCGGCGTCGACTCCCGTACGGGGGACGGTTCATGAGGCGCCGGACCGCCCTGCGCCGGGCCCTCGCGGGGGCGGGGCTCACCGCGGCGCTCGCCCTGTGCGGGACGGGGGCCTGGTCGTACGCGCAGGCGCGGGGCGACGACGACCTCGCGTACGGGCGGGCGCGGGACGCGGCGCTCACCGAAGGACGCGCGGCCGTCGCGACACTGACCTCCCTGGACGCGTCGACGGCGGCGCGCGCCCGGGCCGGGGTGAGCACGTGGAAGACCGTCACCTCGGGCCCGCTCCGCACCCGGCTCGGGGGGCTCACCCCGGCCGCGGGGGCGTCCGCGCGCGGCGTCGTCACGGACGCGGCGGTCACCGCGCTCGACGACCGGTCCGGTACGGCCAAGCTCATCGCCACGGTCCGCGTGGAGACGACCCCGAAGGGCGTGGGATCGCCGTCGACGGACCGCAAACGCCTGGAAGCGGCCCTGGTCCGGGCCGCCGACGGCACGTGGAAGGTGAAGGCGCTCAACGCGGTACCGGTGTCGGAGGTGACCGGATGACCCAGGTGACGGAAGAGGTGCCGCGGGCCGCGGAGACGGAGAGCGCCGAGGAGCCTGGTGCCGCACCGGCGCGCTTCCGGTGGGCGCGGCGCGGCGGGACCTGGCTCGCGGCGGGCGCCGTCCTCCTGGGCGTCACCGGCGGCGTGTTCCTCCACGAGGCCCACGAGCTGCGCCACGCACCCGCCGCCGCGAACCACGCGCTGACGGACGCCGAGGCGACCACCCGGCTCAACGGGGACGTGAGCAGCGCCCTCGCCAAGGTGTTCTCGTACACGCCGGACGGCACCGACGCCACCGAGCGGTCGGCCCGCACCGTCCTGTCGGGGCAGGCCGCACGGCAGTACACCCGGCTCTTCGCCCAGGTAAGGAAGAACGTCCGCAGCCAGCACGTCACCCTCACCACCCAGGCCGTACGCGTCGGCACCGTCAGCCTGCGCGGCGACACGGCGCATCTGCTCGTCTTCCTCGACCAGACCGCGCGACGGCCCGGCGCGAAGAAGCCCACGACCTCCGCCGCCCAGCTCTCCGTCACCGCCCGGTTGCACGACGACGTCTGGCGGATCGTCGACATCAAGGCCCGATGACCGCCGCATCACCTCACTGAAAGGGGCGCGCATGTCCCGGCTCACGCAGCCGCTGCTCCTCGCCGCGCTGGCGCTCACCCTCCTCGCGGGCGGTATCGCCGTGTGGGCCGGCTGGTCCTGGTACGGGGCCGCCCACGACTCCACCGCCGCGTACGCCGCCACCCGCGACGACGCCCTGGAGGCGGGGGAGCAGGCCGTGCAGAACCTCAACACCCTCGACCACCGGAGGCTGGAGCCGGGTCTCGATCTCTGGGAGACCTCCACCACCGGTGACCTGCACAGCCAACTCGTCAAGGGACGCGCGGAGTTCACCAAGCAGGTGCGGGGCGCCAAGACCGTCAGCACCGCCAAGGTCCTGTCCGGCGCGGTGACCGAGCTGGACGAGCGCGCGGGCCGCGCCCGCGTCATGGTCGCCCTGCGCGTCACCGTACGGGCCTCCGGTCAGAAGGCCACCGACAAGGACAGCCGCATGCTCGGCGAGCTCACCCGCACCGACGGCCGCTGGAAACTCAGTGCCCTCGGTCAGGCGCCGGTCGGCTCCACCGCGACCACCGACTGACCGGAAAGGACCGAGGCATGTCGACGACGACCCGCCACCACCTCAACCGGCAACGCCGCCTGGCCCAGGCGCAAAGACCGGCACCCGCACCCGCACCCGTATCCACACCCGCAGCCGCCTCCAGGCCCGCCCCGGCCCCCGCACGCGTCACCGAGCCCGCCGTGCCCCGCCCGCGGCGCGAGGGCCGCGCCCTCCTCGCCGTCCTCTGCCTCCTCACCCTTCTCCTGGGCGCCTTCGCCGGCTGGGCGTACGCCGAGACGCGCGGCCTGAAGGACGACGCGGCCACGAGCAACACCGCCCTCACCGACGCCGCCCGCACCAGCGAGGTCAAGGGGCAGGCGGGCCGCGCCGTGAACGCGCTGTTCTCCTACGACCACGCCGACCCCGGGGCGGCGCGGAAGGCCGCCGCCACCTACCTCACCGGCAAGGCCGTCGCCCAGCACCGGACCCTGCTGGCGCCGGTGCTCGCCCAGGCGGAGAAGGAGAAGACCGTGGTGACCACCACGGTCACCGACAGCGCCGTCGAGCGGATCGACGGCGACCGCGCCCGTGTCCTCGTCTTCGCCGACCAGAGCAGCACCAGCACCGCGGCCAAGGCGAAGGACGCCGCGAACTACGCGGGCGCGATGCTCGCCGTCGACCTCGTCCACCGCGACGGCCGCTGGCTGATCTCGGCCATCGACACCTTCGGCGGCGGCTGAGCCGTACCGGACCGAACGGACAGAAAGGGCCCCATGCGAACCCCGCGTACCCGACTGCGCCGCCGTCTGCGCGGCACCGCCGTGGCCGTCGCCGCGACCGCGCTGCTGACCGCGTCCCAAGCGCCCGGAGTCGTCCAGGAGTTGACCGACAAGGCGGTCCCGGCCGGTGATCCCGTCGCCGCCACCACCCGGCCGCTGCCCCGCGTCCACTCCCAGGGCGACGACTCGTACCACACGGAACTGCCGCCCCTGGAGAGCCCGCAGATCCCGAACATGACGTACCCGGCGCAGCAGCTCGGCGCCCAGTCCGGCATCCCGGCGACCGTCCTCGCCGCCTACCGCCGCGCCGAGTCCACCATGGCCCGCACCGACCCCGGCTGCCGTCTGCCGTGGCACCTGCTCGCCGCGATCGGCAAGGTCGAGTCGGGGCAGGCCCGCGGCGGCGACGTCGACGCGCACGGCACGACCCGCCACCGCATCACCGGGCCCGCCCTGAACGGCGACGGCTTCGCCCTGATCCGGGACACCGAGGGCGGCGCCTGGGACGGCGACCCCGTCTACGACCGGGCCGTCGGACCGATGCAGTTCCTGCCGGGGACCTGGCGCCGCTGGGGCGCCGACGGCAACGGCGACGGCCGCTCCGACCCCGGCAACATCTTCGACGCCGCCCTCGCCGCCGGGCGCTACCTGTGCGCGGGCGACCGCGACCTGGGCACCACGAGCGGCATGGAGCGGGCGATCCTCAGCTACAACTACTCCCAGGACTACCTCCGGCTCGTCCTGTACTGGCTGGTGTTCTACCGGGAGGGCGTGCACACCGTGCCGGACGGCCGAGGCGTGGTCCCGGACAGTCCGGGGGCGGGCTCCAGGACCCCGGCCACGCGGCCCGTGGGCCACGAGGAAGCCGGCGGCGGTGGCGGCGGCATCGTCATCGGGCCCGCCCCCGGGCCCAGCCCGACGAAGAGCGGCCCCCGCCCCGGTACGCCTCCTAGGCCTACCGCCGCGCCGAGCCCGACCCCCGGCCCCTCCGACTCCGGGTCGCCGACGCCCTCGCCCACCGACCCGCCGACGACACCGCCGCCCACCGACCCGCCGACGACGCAGACGCCGCCCGGCGGGGAGCCGACGGACCCGGGCACCCCGTCCGGCTGCCCGTCCGACTCCGCGTCGCCGACGGCCTCGCCCACCCCGTCCACCACCCCGGACCCGGCCCCTTCGCAGACATCGTCACCGTGCGGGGCACCCGGCGCCTGAGGCACCCGGTGACGCCGGGGGCTCCCAGCCGGAGCCGATCCGGTAGGTGCCGGGCGCGGGCGCCGTCAGCTCCGTGAACTCGCCCTGTCTGCGTACCGTCAGGCAGCCGCCCTCGGACTTGAGCCAGGGCGAGTACGCGACCCGCAGCGTGGCCGATCCCGCGCGCCGGAAGCGGACCGTGACCCGCGCCCCGTCCGAGCTGACGACCGAGGCGGGCGCGGACACCAGCGGCACCGCGTCCCGCACCCGGAACACCTGCCAGTTGCGGTCGCGCCACACCCGCTCCAGATAGGCGGGCCCCGACCGCACGAGCGCGGCCTCCTGTTCGGCGAACCCGTCCGGCTTGCCCTCCGGGAGGACGACGAAGCCGACCGCCCACCGGTCCAGCCACGCCCGGTACGTCCTCGCCGAGAAGGTGCCGTCGTAGAACAGCCGCCCGCGCTCGATGTCGAGCTGCCGGTTCCAGCCGCGCGCCATGTTCACGTACGGGGCGAGCCGGGTCGCCTCCCGGTGGTTGCGCGCCGGGATCACCTCGACGCGGGTACGGTCCGCGCCCAGCCGCTCCAGCTCGCGTACGACACCGTGGGTCTTTGCCGCCCAGGTCGGTATGTGTGTCGACACCACCAGGTCGTCGGCCGTCTTCTGCACCACCCACGCGGACGACACGACCAGCGCGGTCACGAGGGCGGCCACCTTCCGCCGGGTGAGCCCCGGCGCGCGGACCGCCGCCAACAGGGCGGCGGGCGCGACGAGTTCGGCCAGGCGCTCCACGTTGGTGCCGATGGGGGAGGGGACGAGGTACGTGAGGACGGTGCCGGCCCCGTAGACCACCGCCGCCCAGCGGGCCACCCGCCAGCGCCGCGGGCCCGCCACCACCAGCGTCAGCGCGAACAGGACCGGCAGCCAGACCCGGTTCAGCGGCATCAACTGCTCGCCCTTGAACGGGAAGAGCAGCGTCGTCGTGCCCACCACGAGTGCGGGCGGCACGAGCAGCACCGCCGCCCGCCACCGGTCACGGGCGCACAGATACCCGGCCCCGAGGACGGCGAGGAAGAGCCCGGCCACCGGCGAGGCCATCGTGGCGAGCGCCCCGCACACCGCCGCGCCGGTCCGCGCGACGACCGGTCCGCGCGCGCCGCGCAGCACCACGCAGGCGCCGAGCCCGAACGCGACACCGAGCGCGAACGTCGTACGGCCCGACGCCACGTTGCACCACAGCGCCAGGGAGAGCAGGACGGCCGGGGCCAGCGGACGGCTGATCCCCGTCCGCACGACGAGGACGGCCCCGAGCCAGGCCGCCACGAGGCCCGATGCCACCGTCACCGGCCGCACGCCGAGCTCCGCCATCAGGTACGGCGAGATCAGCGAGTAGTTGGCGGTGTGCATGCCGCCGTACCAGAACAGGTTGTACGCCGACGCGCCGTGATCGGCGGCGAACCTGGCCCAGGCCTGCTGGGCCGCGAGATCCCCGCCCCCGGTCGCAAGGAACAGCGCCCACACGACGTAGAGGGGCAGGGTGGGCGCGGTGGCGAGCAGGGCCACGCGGTGGTGCTCGGCCAGGACGGGGCGTCGGCGTGCTGGGCTGCGTCCCAGGGGCAGGTCGACGGTGACCACGGGTACCGGTCCGTTCCGTTGCGAGTCGTGGGCGTGGGCATGTTCCACGGACGAAGACGCAGGACGCAACGGAAATGTTCACTCAGGGACCGGAACCGGTCACTGGTGGGCGCCCGTGGTCACCTGGAGCTCCTTCACCCCGTTGAGCCAGGCCGCGCGCAGCCTGCGCGGTTCGCCCGCGAGGCGCAGGCCGGGCATGGCGTCGGCGATCGCCTGGAAGATGAGGTCGATCTCCAGGACGGCGAGGGACTTGCCGAGGCAGAAGTGCGGTCCGCCGCCGCCGAATCCGAGGTGCGGGTTGGGGTCGCGGGTGATGTCGAAGGTGTCGGGGTCCTCGAAGGCCTCGGGGTCGTGGTTGGCGGAGGAGTAGAAGAGGCCGACGCGGTCGCCCGCGGCGATCTTCCGGCCGCCCAGCTCGGTGTCCTGGACGGCGGTGCGCTGGAAGGAGACGACGGGTGTCGCCCAGCGCACGATCTCCTCCGCGGTGGTGCCGGGGCGGTCGCGCTTGTACAGCTCCCACTGGTCGGGGTGGGTCAGGAAGGCGTGCATGCCGTGGGTGATCGCGTTGCGGGTCGTCTCGTTCCCGGCGACGGCGAGCAGGATCACGAAGAAGCCGAACTCGTCCGAGGAGAGGTTGCCCTCGTCCTCCGCGGCCACCAACTGGCTGACGATGTCCCTGGCCGGGCACTGCTTGCGCTCGGCGGCGAGGTTCATGGCGTACCCGACGATCTCCATGGCCGCCTCGGCGCCGATCTCCTCGGTGATCGCGTACTCGGGATCGTCGTAGGCCACCATCTTGTTGGACCAGTCGAAGACCCGGGAGCGGTCGTCCTGCGCGATGCCGATGAGTTCGGCGATGGCCTGGAGGGGCAGTTCGACGGCCACCTCGCTGACGAAGTCGAACGAGCCGTCGGCGTCGGCCCGGCTCCGGGCGGTGGCGACGATGTCACGGGCGCGCGAGCGCAGGGCGTCCTCCAGGGAGCGGATGGCGCGCGGCGTGAAGCCGCGCTGCACGATCTGGCGTACGCGCGTGTGTTCGGGCGGGTCCATGTTCAGCATGATCATCTTCTGGGCCTCGATCTGGTCGCGCTCGATCGAGGAGTTGAAGCGGATCACGGCGGTGTTGAGGTTCGAGGAGTACAGCTCCGGGTGGGTGGAGACGTACCTGACGTCGGCGTGCCGGGTCACCGCCCAGTAGCCCGCGTCGTCGAAGCCGGAGATGCCGGGTTCCTGGGCGATCCAGCGGACCGGTTCGGCCTGCCGGAGCGAGGCGAACTCCGGGTGGGGCACACGGCTTTGCAGCAGATCGGGGTCGGTGAAGTCGAACCCGTCGGGCAGCGCGGGGCACGGCATGGGTCACTCCCGAGTGTTCTGACAGTCCGTCAGTTGTGGCTCGAAAGGTAGTAACGCGTTCTAGAAGTGGCAAGGGTCGCGGGCGTGTCCGTTCCGCGCGCGGTGCTTGCACGCCCCTTGCGTACCCGGGGTAATCGCCTCGACACTGCACGGAGAACTGGTACGCGTTCTAGTTTCCCGTGCGGTGCGTGAGCCGGTTCTGGTCCTGCTGGTCCGGGAAGCGCGAGAGGACGACCGCCATGGCAGCCGAACCCGTCATCGTCGAAGCCGTACGTACGCCGATCGGCAAGCGCGGGGGCGCGCTGGCCAACCTCCATCCCGCGTACCTGCTGGGGGAGACGTACCGCGAACTCCTCGGCCGCACCGGCATCCACGCGGACTGCGTCGAGCAGATCGTCGGCGGCACGGTCACGCACGCGGGCGAGCAGTCCATGAACCCCGCACGCACCGCCTGGCTCACCATGGGCCTGCCCTACGAGACCGCCGCCACGACCGTCGACTGCCAGTGCGGCTCCTCGCAGCAGGCCTCGCACATGACCGCCAACATGATCGCGGCCGGCGTCATCGACGTGGGGATCTCCTGCGGCGTCGAGGCCATGTCGCGCGTACCGCTCGGCTCCGGGTCCAAGCACGGCCCGGGCAAACCGTTCCCCGACGAGTCCCATGTGGACCTCCCCAACCAGTTCGAGGCCGCCGAACGCATCGCCCGCAGGCGGGAGCTGACCCGGGAGAACGTCGACTCCCTCGGCCTCATCTCGCAGGAGAGGGCCGCCGCGGCCTGGGCCGAGGAACGCTTCAAGCGGGAGACGTTCGCCGTCCAGGTCCCCACCACCGAACAGGAGCAGGCCGCCGGGCAGGGCATGTGGCGCCTCGTCGACCGCGACGAGGGGCTGCGCGACACCACCATGGAAGCCCTCGCGGGCCTGAAACCCGTGATGCCGACCGCCGTCCACACCGCCGGCAACTCCTCCCAGATATCCGACGGCGCCGCCGCCCTGTTGTGGGCGTCCAAACGGATGGCGCGGGCGCTGAAACTCAAGCCCCGGGCGCGGATCGTGGCGCAGGCGCTCGTCGGCGCCGACCCGCACTACCACCTGGACGGACCCGTGGACGCGACGCGAGCCGTCCTCGGCAAGGCGGGCATGTCGCTCAAGGACATCGACATCGTCGAGATCAACGAGGCCTTCGCCTCCGTCGTGCTGAGCTGGGCGCAGGTCTTCGAGCAGGACCTGGAGAAGGTCAACGTCAACGGCGGGGCCATCGCCCTCGGCCACCCCGTGGGCGCCACCGGAGCCCGCCTCATCACCACCGCCCTGCACGAACTGGAGCGCAGGGACAAGGAGTTCGCACTCATCACCATGTGCGCGGGCGGGGCGCTCGCCACCGGGACCATCATCCAGCGGCTCTAGGACAGGCCCTATGGCGAGCCGGGGCCTCCGGGTGGTCCTGTGTCCACCCCCTGTCCGGGGGCGGCCCGGATGTCGGTGCGGCGGCCCGGTCCATAGCGTCATGGCATGAGCCAAAACACGTACAACTCACCGACCCGCAGGGGGACTTCGGCGCGGCGCACAGGGGTCGCCGCGGCCGTCGCCCTGCTTCTCGCCGGAGGACTCGCCGCCCCCGCCGCCGTCGCCCTCGACCGGCCCGCCGCGGCCTCCGCGCCCGCCGCCCACGACCAGCGCGGCACACTCCTCTCCGTCACCCGCGTCGCCGTCCTCGACCGGGCCGCCGTCACCCGCTGGCTCACCGAGCGCCAGGTGGACGCGAGCGGCGTCCGGCACGGAGTGACCGCCTACCGGCTCACCTACCGGACCCCCGACGCGACCGGCCGGCCCACCACCGCCACCGGCCTGCTCACCCTGCCGACCGGCGGCGCCCACCGCCCCGACCTCGTCTCCGACACCCACGGCACGATGGTCCACCGGGGCTACGCGCCCTCCGTCGGCGACGACTTCGGACGCATCCCCTCCTACCTCAACGCCTCCGCGGGCAGGGCCGTCGCCGCCCCCGACTACCTCGGCCTCGGCAAGGGCCCCGGCACCCACCCGTACATGGACACGGCCTCGTCCGTGACCGCCTCGCTCGACATGCTGCGCGCCGCCCGGCACGCCGCCGACCGGCTCGGCCGCCCGCTCACCGGCGACGTGTACGCGACCGGCTTCTCCCAGGGCGGCCAGGTCGCCATGGCCCTCGGCCACGCCCTGGAGTCCGGCGCCGACCGGCACTTCAGGCTGCGCGCCCTCGCCCCGGTCAGCGGGCCCTACGACGGCCCCGGCGTCGAGTTCCCCGGCCTCTTCGACGGCCGCGTCAACGACGCCAGCGGCATCTTCTACGTCTCCTACTTCCTCGTCGCCCAGAACCGCCTGCACCCCCTCTACAAGGACCCGCACGACGTCTTCCGCGCGCCCTACGCGGACCGGGTCGAGGCACTCTTCGACGGCGACCACACCGAGGAGGACGTGTTCAAGGCGCTCCCCGCGACCCTGCGGGAGCTGCTCACCCCCGGCTTCTACGCGCGGATGCAGCACCCGACCGGAACACTGGCGGAGATCCTGAAGGCCAACGACGGCGCGTGCGCCTGGAAGCCGGACGTCCCGGTGCGGCTGTACGCGGCCACGGGCGACACCGATGTGCCCATCGGCAACGCGCGGAGCTGCGCGGCCCGGTTGCGGGCGGCGGGGGTGCGGGCACCGGTGCTCGACCAAGGATCGGTGGACCACTTCGGCAGCCTCAAGGAGGCGGCACCGGAGGTCGTGCAATGGTTCGCGGGGTTGTCCTAGTCAGGGCGGACGGGCTCGAAGGCGGCCGGGGCCTCGAAGGCGGCCTTCCGGGTGGCGCGGCGCAGCGCCTTCAGGACGGCGCCGCCGACCGTCAGCGTCAGGACGAGCGTGAGCGCCGCCCGGCCCAGGTCCCAGCCGAGGGACGTCGCCAGGCAGTACGCGACGAAGCGGGCCAGATTGTCGTGGAGCGAGGCGTCCGGCTGGTACGCGACCGACGAGGCGAGCGCGTTCATGAAGGGCCAGCCGGCCAGATTCATGAGCGTGCCGTACGCGAACGCGGCGAGGAACCCGTACCCGGCGAGCATCGCGCGCTCGGGAAGGCCGCGCAGGGCGTGCGGGCCGGGCAGCAGACCCGCGCCCATCGTGAACCAGCCCATGGACAGCATCTGGAACGGCATCCAGGGCCCGACCCCGCCGGTGAGCAGCGCCGAGGCGAACATGCTGAGCGAACCCAGGACGAACCCGAACCCCGGGCCGAGGACCCGGCCGCTGAGCACCATGAGGAAGAACATCGGCTCGATCCCGGCCGTGCCCGCGCCGATGGGGCGCAGGGCCGCGCCCGCCGCCGCGAGCACCCCGAGCATCGCCACCGCCTTGGGGCCCATGCCGGACTCGGAGACCGTGGCGGCGACCACGGCGACGAGCAGGACGAGCAGCCCCGCGAACAGCCAGGGCGCGTCCTGCGCGTGCGCGTTCACCTGGGAGCCGGGGCCGGTGATCAGGGGCCACCCGATGGCCACGACCCCGACGGCGCTCACCAGGAGCAGGGCGACGACGGAGCGCGGACCGAGGCGGACGGGGTTCACCCGGCGCTCCGCGCCCGGCCGAGGGATGCGCGTCCGGTCCCTCATGCGAGCGCCCGTTCGACCTGGCCGACCGTGAGCCACCGCTGAGGGGCCAGGACCTTCGCCACCTGCGGGGCGAAGGACGGGGACGACGTGACGATCTCGGGGGTGGGGCCGTCCGCGACGATCTCGCCGTCCGCGAGGATCGCCACCCGGTGCGTCAGCTCCGCCGCCAGTTCCACGTCGTGCGTCGCCATGACGATCGCGTGCCCGTCGGCGGCCAGGCCGCGCAGGATCGTGACGAGGCGGGACTTCGCCGCGTAGTCGAGGCCCCGCGTCGGCTCGTCCAGGAGCAGCAGGGGAGGGGCCGCCGTCAGCACGATCGCCAGGGCGAGGGTGAGGCGCTGGCCCTCGGAGAGGTCCCGGGGGTGGGTGTCCTGCGCGATGCCGGGCAGGAGCCTGGTGAGCAGGGCCCGGCAGGTGCCGGGTGGTGCCGCCGCGTCCTTGTCCGCCGCCGCGCACTCGGCCGCCACGGTGTCCGCGCAGAGCAGGTCCCTGGGCTCCTGCGGGACCAGGCCCACCTTGCGGAGCAGGTCGCGGGGCGCCGTCCGGTGCGGGCGCGCGCCACCGACCGTCACCGTCCCCGTGCTGGGCCCGACCATCCCGACCAGGGCGGAGAGGAGCGTGGACTTGCCCGCGCCGTTGCGTCCCATGAGCGCGACGATCTCCCCCTTCGCCAGGTCGAGGTCCACGTGGCGCAGCGCCTCCACCCGGCCGCGCCGCACCCCGAGCCCGCGGGTGGCGGCGAGCACCTCGCCCCCGGGGGCGTGCGGCGCGGCGGGCTCGTCGAGGGGAGCGAGCCGGGTCCGCAGGTCCGCCGCCGCGCGCCGGGCGTCCCGCACGGTCAGGGGCAGCGGGTCCCAGCCCGCCAGCCGCCCCAGGCCGACCACGGGCGGACAGACGGGGGAGTCGGCCATCACCTCAGCCGGTTTCCCGACCCGCAGCGGCTCCCCGGGCGCGGGCAGCAGGGCGACCTGGTCCGCGTACTGGACGACGCGCTCCAGACGGTGTTCGGCCAGCAGGACGGTGGTGCCCAGATCGTGGACCAGGCGCTGGAGGACGGCGAGGACCTCCTCCGCGGCGGCCGGGTCGAGCGCGGACGTCGGCTCGTCCAGGACCAGGACCCGCGGGTGGGTGGTGAGGACCGAACCGATCGCCACCCGCTGCTGCTGGCCGCCCGAGAGCGTCGAGGTCGGCCGGTCGCGGAGCGCGGCCAGGCCGAGCAGGTCCAGGATCTCCTCGACCCGGCGCCGCATCACCGGCGGCGTCAGCCCCAACGACTCCATGCCGTACGCGAGTTCGTCCTCCACGGTGTCCGTGACGAAGTGGGCGAGCGGGTCCTGGCCCACCGTGCCGACGACATCGGCCAGTTCCCGCGGCTTGTGCGTGCGGGTGTCACGGCCCGCGACCGTGACCCGGCCGGTGAGCGTCCCCCCGGTGAAGTGCGGCACCAGCCCGCTCACCGCCCCGAGCAACGTCGACTTGCCGACCCCGGACGGGCCCGCGAGAAGCATCAACTCGCCCTCGGGCACCGTGAGGTCGACACCGGTGAGGGTGGGGTGCGGGGCGCCGTCGTAGCGGACGGAGACGTTCTCGAAGCGGATCACTGCGCTGCCTCCGGCGGCTGAGCGGGCAAGGGGTGCGGGGCGGGGGCCACGAAGGCGGGGAGCAGACCGAGCAGGACACCCGCCGCGGGCCACAGCGGCAGGGCGGGGGCCGTCAGCGGGACCACCTGGGGTTGCAGCGCCGCCGGGTCCCGCGCGCCCGTCCAGATCATGACCGCGGCGACCGCCGCCCCCGACGCCGCGATCAGCCACGCCCGTACGCCCCAGACGTCGGGCCGGTAACGGGTGCGCACCGAGCGGCGCCCGCCCAGCCACAGGCCCACGAGCGCCGAGGCGGCCCCGGCGAGCAGGAGCGGCAGACCGTAGCCCGCGCCGGACGCGGCGAGCAGCCCGTACGTCCCCGCGCACACCCCGATCAGACCGCCCAGGGTGAACGCGGCGGTGGCCCGGCGGACGGCCGCGGGGACCTGGGCCGTGCGGCCGTAGCCCCGCGCGTCCATCGCCGCCGCGAGCGACACCGAACGCTCCAGGGCGCCCTCAAGGACCGGTAGCCCCACCTGGAGCAGCCCGCGCATGCCCTTGTCCGGGCGGCCCCGCAGCCGCCGGGCCGCGCGCAGCCGGCGTACGTCGGCGATCAGGTTCGGCGCGAACGTCATCGCCACGACCACCGCGACACCCGCCTCGTACAGGGCGCCCGGGAGGGACTTCAGCAGGCGGGAGGGGGAGGCGAGCGCGTTCGCCGCGCCCACGCAGATCAGGAGCGTGGCCAGCTTCAGACCGTCGTAGAGGGCGAAGGCCAGCCCCTCAAGGGTGACCTCGCCGCCGATCCGCACACCCTGCGCCCAGTCCGGCAGCGGCACCTCGGGCAGCGTGAGGAGCAGATGCGTCCCCGGGATCGGCGATCCCAGCACCGTCGCGAAGACCAGACGGATCCCGATGACCGTGAGCCCCAGCTTCACGAACGCCCCGTACGAACGCGCCCACGGCGCCTCGGTGCGCCGCGCCGCCACCACGTACCCGGCGACGCCGACGAGCAGGGCCAGCAGCAGCGGGTTCGTGGTGCGCGACGCCGCGGTGCCGAGGCCGAGCGCCCAGATCCACCAGGCGCCGGGGTGCACGGCGTTGGAACGGTGGGCCCGCGGGGCCCGTAGCGTACGGCCGGTCATCGCGTCAGCCGCGGCGGCGCTTGGCCTGCCAGATCGCGCCGACGCCGAGCGCGGCGACGACGGCGACACCGGCGACGACCCCGACGGACGGGCCGGAACGGGACGGCTCGTGGGCGGCGGCGTCCGCCGGCTTCCCGGCCTTCGCGGCGTCCTCGGTCACCTGCTCGCCGCAGCCGGACCGCGGGTATCCGGAGACGGCGCACAGCAGCGCGTTGCTGTCGTAGCGCAGGGGCTTGGCGACGGAGGCGAGCGCGTCGGCCGTGGTCGCGTCCTCGCCGACCCGCGCGCAGGCCGTGCGGGGCTTCGGCGGGGTCTCGCCGCCGGGCGCGTCGCCCGCCGTGCCGAAGTCGACGACGAGGGCGACGCGCTTGTCGCCGTCCTTCGCCGGGGTGCCCGCGCAGATGGCGGCGAAGTCGGTGGTGCCGCGCGGCCGGACGGCGTCCTCGGAGTCCGCGCTCACCGCGAACCGGAAGCCCTGCACGTCCCCGTCGGACGGGGTGGTCCCGGAAGGGCCCATCGAGGCGTACGTCCAGGAGCCGCCGTCCCGTTCCCAGAACGACCAGTACCGGTAGCCGACGGCCTGCGCCGGGGCGGCCGTGAGGGCGAGCAGCGCGAGCAGCAGGCCGAGGACGAGCCCGGCCGTCCCCCCGCGGGTCACGGCTGCTGCTTCTTGCGGCCGCTGATCAGGAATCCGGCGCCGACGGCGGCGATGAACATGACGCCCACGATCCACCAGGTGCCGAAGCCGCCCCCGTCGCTCTTGTCGTCCTTGTCCGTCTTCTCCCGGCCGTCGTCGGACTGTGCGGAGGCGGGCGCCGGGCCGGTCTTGCCGAGGGCGCTCACCAGGTCGGTGCCGCCGAAGTCGCGCGGGTCGTTGCCGGTGGCGTGCGCGGCGAAGATGAGCTGGGCGTAGGCCGCGGGCCCGGACTGCGCGGCCCAGCTCTTGGCGTTCTTCTCCAGCCAGGCGTACGGGTCCTTCGTGTACTTGACGCCCTCGGCCGCGGCGACGGCGGTGACCGCGTCGGCGGTGTTGCCGTAGTCGGGCTGGTCCTCGGCGCCGGCGAGCTGGGACTTCAGGTACAGATGGGTGGAGAGCTGGTTCTGGAGGTGGACCGCGCCGTTGTGCGCGAGGTCCTCGGGCGCCTTGCCGTCCTCACAGGTGTACGCGTCGGGGGCCTCGCCCTTGCCGGGCGCGAATCCGGTGCCGAGCGCGCCGAGGACACCCGCCGCGGTGGCGTCGGCGTTCGCCGCCAGCTTGCCCTTCTTGTCGGGCTGGTAGGCGAGGGCGCCGCCGTTCCTGTCGTCCGAGCAGGGCAGGGCGAGGGAGGCGAGCGCGTCCAGGCCGGACTTGCCGGCACCCGACGTCACGTCGGCGGGCTTCTCGCCCGCGGCGGCGAGCGCGCCCAGCACGACGGAGGTGGAGTTGGCGTCGCTGGCGCCGCCGGGGTTGTAGCCCCAGCCGCCGTCGTCGTTCTGGTTCTTCCTCAGCCAGTCGACGCCCTTGCTGACCTGGGCCTTCCGGCCGCCGACCGCGACCAGGGCCTGTACGGCGGCTGCGGTGCTGTTGCTGTCGAGGGTCGTCTTGGCGTCGCACGCCGTGCCCGGCCGGGCACGGAACGCCGCGAAGCCGCCGTTCTCGCACTGCTGGCCCGCGAGCCACGTGACGGCCTTCTCCGCCGGCTTCACCCCGACCGTGTCCTGCGCGACGAGGGCGAGCGACTGCCGCCACACGCCGTCGTAGGTGGGGTCGGACGTGCCGTAGAGACCGGACGGCAGGACGACCTTCGGCGAGGGGGAGGGAGAGGCGCCGTCCGCGACCGCGGCCTGCGCGCTCACGGCGCCGATCACGACGGTCGCGGCGACGAGCGCGGCGGTGCGGCGAATCTTCATGGTGGGGCGGGTGCCTCTCCCTGCGGGGGACCCGGGCGGCACGGCACGCACAGGCACCGGGCGGCTCCGGTTCCGTATGCCTCGACGGTCCTGAGCCGATCATGATGCGCCCGAGACATTCCGGCTGTACGGATCGGGGAAGGGATCAGCGCCGGACTCGCACCGGCTTCCCCTCGCACGCGCATATGACGACCTACCTACTGTACCGGCCACCCGATTCCCCCCAAGAGGGAGGGAAACCCCTGCTCGACCAGGGCCGCGGACAGCCCCCCGGACCACCGACGCCCCCGCGAGGGCCGCGGGGAACGGCGCGAGCACCCACGACGCACCCGCGCCTATGCGGACGGCAGCGCCCCGGCGAGGGGCGCGGGGAACGGCGCGAGCAACCACGACGCACCCGCGCTTGCCCGGACGGCCGCGCCCCGGTGAGGGGCGCGGGGAACGGCGCGAGCAACCACGATGCACCCGTGCCTACGTGGACGGCCGCGCCCCGGCGAGGGGCGCGGGGAACGGCGCGAGCAACCACGACGCACCCGCGCCCATGCGGAAGGCAGCGGCCCGGCGAGGGGCGCGGGGAACGGCGCGAGCAACCACGACGCACCCGCGCCTACGCGGACGGCAGCGCCCCGGCGAGGGGCGCGGGGAACGGCGCGAGCAACCACGACGCACCCGCGCTTGCCCGGACGGCCGCGCCACCACGGCGCGAGCAACCACGACGCACCCGCGCTTGCCGGGAGGACGCGCGCCCCACGGCGAGGGCTCCGCATCCGCCCCGAGCCCCCGGGGAGGACGCGCGCCCCCCCGGCGAGGGGCTCCGCATCCGCCCCGAGCCCCCGGGGAGGACCCCCAACCCGCGTCGACAAGGTCACCCCGGACACAACGCCCGCCCCGCCCCGGCGAAGGTGTCAGCGGACGTCGACCGGGCCGTCGTCGTCCGTGCGGGGCGCCCGCTCGCCCAGATAGCGTTCCATCACCGCGCCCGGCGCCGCCGTGCCCTCCTGGCCGCTCAGGTTCTTGCGGACCGAGTCGAGGATCGTCAGGCCCTGCCCGACGAGACCGGCCGCGATCTCGCCGAGGCCGTCCGCGCCGTTGAGGACGTTCACGTTGGCCCCGGCGAGGCCCGCGGACGCCTCCTTCACGATCTGGGGGAGCTGGTCGATGAGCATGCGGTCGAGCGCGACCCGGTCGTAGGAGGCCGCGGCCTCCGCCTGGATCTTCATGCGCTCGGCCTCGGCCAGCGCGAGGACCCGGATGCGCTCCGCGTCCGCCTGGGCCGGTTTCACGATCTCGGCGATGAGCTGCTTCTCCCGCAACTCGGCCCGCTTGAGCGCGAGTTCGGTCTGCGCGGCCAGCACTTCCTGCTGGGCGCGGGCCAGCGCGAGCGGCCCGGCCTGCTCGGCCTGCGCCTTGGCGCGGTCCACCTCGGCGCTGTACTCGGCCTGCACGATCGCGGTCTGCCGCGCGAACTCGGCCTGTTTGCGGGCGGCTGCCTGCTCCGCCTCCGCGGACGCCTGCGTGGCCTGCGCCTGGGCGATCTGCGCGGCTCGCCGGATGTTGGCCTTGTGCGGCTGCGACATGGCCTCGATGTACCCGGTGCTGCCGTCGTCGATGGACTGGATCTGGAGCGAGTCGACGTGCAGGCCGATCTTGGCCATCTCGGCCTTCGACGTGTCGAGCACCTCGGTGGCGAGTTTCTGCCGTTCGGTGACGATCTCCTCGACGGTCATCGAACCGATGATGGACCGCAGGTGACCGGCGAAGATCCGCCCGGTGAGGACCGACATCTGGTCCTGGTCGGAGAGGAAGCGCTGACCGGCGTTGACGATCGACTCCTGGTCGTTGCCGACCTTGAAGGCGATGACGGCGCGCACGGTCAGGGCTATGCCCTGCCGGGTCACGCACTTCTCCACCACCTCCGCCTCGCTCATGGCGAGGGAGAGGAAACGGGTCTTGCGGAACACGGGCAGGACGAACTTCCCGTGCCCGGTGACGACGCGGAACGGCGCTCCCCCAAGTCCCCGCCTGCCGCCCGAGATCAGCATCGCCTCGTCGGGTGCGGGAACGCGATATCCGAACATGCCTGAAGTCTCCTTAGCGGGTGCCGCCCAGGTCGCCGATCAGGGGGTCGCCCCACGCCATGACGGTGACCTGCCGGTGCCCGAGGGACTCCGTGACCAGCACGGTCACGCCCCGCGTCAGCGGCTCGTCGGAGTACGCGATGAACGTCTCCGTGCCGCCCCTGATCCGCACCAGCACCTCACCCGGCCCACCGGCCCCACGCGTGCCGACGACCAGTTCCCCCGTACAGCCGACCACAGCCTCGTCCGGCGCCATCGGCGGCCGCCCCCTTGTCGTTCCAGCTCACATGAGCCCTTGAGGGCCAGACCCTACGCCTGCGGCCTCGCGCCGACCATCCACGCGCGGCAAAGATCCGCCCCCGGTCAGGGGCCCGCTGGCTACGTCAGGAAACCGCCGCGTACGCCACCGGATCGCTGCCCGCCACCGCCTCCGCCCGGCCCAGCTTCACCAGTCTGCGCAGGTGCGCCTCCGCCTCGGAGACCGCGATGGTGCGTGAGCCGTAGGGGATGTCGGCCCAGGGGCGGTTCCACTCCATGCGCTCGGCGAGCTGCCAGGGCGTGAGCGGGGTGGCCAGCAGGGCGTGCAGGTCGGTGAGGCGGGACTCGTGGTGCTCCAGCAACTCCCGTACGCGGCCGGGCGCGTCGGTGAAGGGATGCTGATGGGCGGGGAGCACTTCGGCGGGGGCGAGACGGCCGACGCGTTCCAAGGAGTCGAGGTAGTCGCCGAGCGGGTCGGTGGAGCCCTCCTCGACGGCCGGGTCCTCGTAGAGGCCGATGTGCGGGGTGATGCCGGGCAGTACGTGGTCGCCGGAGAAGAGGCGGCCGTTGCCGGGCAGGCCCGCGGGGTGGTCCTCCTCCAGGTGCAGGCAGAGGTGGCCGGGGGTGTGGCCGGGGGTCCAGATCGCGCGGAGCCTGCGGCCCGGCAGGTCGAGGAGGTCGCCGGGGGTGACGGTGCGGTCGGGCAGGGCCGCGTCGAGCCCGGGCAGGCGGCGCGGGCGGCCCGCCTCCGCCGCAGCGAGCAGCGGCGCGACGTGCTCCTCGGGCGCCCCGGCCGCGAGCAGTTTGGCGGCCATGTACGCGTACCAGCGCGCGGGCGGGCTCTCGCGGGTGCGGCGCACCACCGCCGCGTCGGCCTCGTGCATGGCGATCCACGCCCCGGACGCCTCGCGGACCTTCGCCGAGAGGCCGTGGTGGTCGGGGTGGTGGTGGGTGATGAGGACGCCGGTGAGGTCGGTGACCGCGGTGCCGCAGGCGGCGAGGCCGGAGGTCAGCGCGGTCCAGGAGGTGGGGTCGTCCCAGCCGGTGTCGATGAGGACCGGTCCCGCGTCGGTGTCCAGGAGGTGGATGAGGGTGTGGCCGAGCGGGTTGTCGGGGATGGGCACGCGGATGCTGTGGACGCCTCCGCCGTGGTCGGTCACCCGCGTCGCCGCTGCCGTCTCCGACGTCTCTGCCATGGGCTCGCCTCTCCGCCGCCGGAGCGCCTGTCCCGCGCGCCGAACTCCGGTCACTCTAATGGAACATGTAGAACTTGTTTCAATGGTCGCCCGAGCCGACCTTCCCGGCCGCCGCCGTCACCCTTCCGCATCACCACCGGGACTGGTATCAGTTCTGATACATCGTCAGAAACCGTCACGGAAGCGGAAGTCGCCATGACCGAGCTCGTGGAACACGGACAACTGTTCATCGGCGGGGAGCTGACCGATCCCCTCGGCAAGGACGTCATCGAGGTCGTCTCCCCGCACACCGGCGAGGTCTTCGGACGGGTGCCGCACGCCGCGCCCGCCGACGTGGACCGCGCCGTCGCCGCCGCCCGCCGGGCCTTCGACGAGGGCCCCTGGCCGCGGATGAGCCTCGACGAGCGGATCACCGTCGTCGGCCGCATCAAGGACGCCGTCGCCGCGCGCCACGAGGAGATCGCGCGGATCATCTCCCAGGAGAACGGCTCCCCCTACTCGTGGTCGGTGCTCGCCCAGGCCCTCGGCGCGATGATGGTGTGGGACTGCGCGATCAACGTCGCCCGCGGCTTCACCCACGAGGAGACCCGTGACGGCGCGCTCGGGAAGCTGCTGGTGCGGCGCGAGCCGGTGGGGGTCGTCGCGGCCGTCGTGCCGTGGAACGTGCCCCAGTTCGTGGCCGCGGCCAAGCTCGCCCCAGCTCTCCTCGCCGGCTGCACCGTCGTCCTCAAGCCGTCACCGGAGTCACCCCTCGACGCGTACGTCCTCGGCGAGATCGCCAAGGAGGCCGGGCTGCCCGAGGGGGTGCTCTCCATCCTTCCCGCCGGCCGCGAGGTGAGCGAGTACCTGGTCGGGCATCCGGGCATCGACAAGATCTCCTTCACCGGATCGGTCGGCGCGGGCAAACGCGTCATGGAGGTGGCGGCCCGTCACCTGACGCGCGTGACGCTGGAGTTGGGTGGCAAGTCGGCCGCCGTGGTCCTGCCCGACGCCGACGTCGAGTCGACCGTCGCGGGCGTCGTGCCCGCCGCCTGGATGAACAACGGGCAGGCCTGCGTCGCCCAGACCCGCATCCTGCTGCCCCGCTCCCGCTACGACGAGTTCGCCGAGGCGTTCACGGCCGCCGCCGCCGCACTCGTCGTCGGCGACCCGCTGGACCCGGCGACCCAGGTCGGCCCGCTCGTCGCCCGGCGCCAGCAGCAGCGCAACCTCGACTACATCCGCATCGGCCAGGAGGAGGGCGCCAAGGTGCTGACCGGGGGCGGCGCGCCCACCGCGGCAGGGCTCGAACACGGCTGGTACGTCGAGCCGACCCTCTTCGGCGACGTCCACAACGGCATGCGCGTCGCCCGCGAGGAGATCTTCGGCCCGGTCATCTGCCTCCTCCCCTACGGCGACGAGAGCGAGGCCGTACGGATCGCGAACGACTCCGACTACGGGCTCAGCGGCAGCGTGTGGACCGCCGACGTCGCACACGGCGTGGACATCGCCCGGCAGGTGCGCACGGGCACGTACAACGTGAACACCTTCAGCCTCGACATGCTCGGCCCCTTCGGCGGCTACAAGAACAGCGGCCTGGGACGGGAGTTCGGGCCCGAGGGATACAGCGCGTACCTGGAGCACAAGATGATCCACCTGCCCGCCGGCTACGCACCCGGGGAGAGCTGAGCATGGGCGACCGGTGGCACGTGGAGGTCGACCGGGGCGTCTGCATCGGGTCGGGCATGTGCCTGCATCACGCACCCGGCGCGTTCCGCCTCGACACGGCCCGGCAGTCCCACCCCGAGGACCCGGAGACGGACGCGAACGAGAACGTCCTCGCGGCGGCCGAGGGCTGCCCCGTCGAGGCCATCGCGATCACCCTGGCCGACGGCGGCGAGCCGGTCTTCCCGCCCGAGGAATGACCAGCGGGGACCGCCGCCGACCGCGGCGGCGGCCCCGTTCCGCTCGTGGACGCAAGCGGGCGAACATGTCGAAAGCGTGAACTCGAACAAGGCGAACATTACTTTCCTCGTGCGTTCCGCACTGTTTTCTGATGACAGTTGTGACTGTCCGCCCTCTTGGCCGCATGCGAATCTCGTTGCCGTCCGACAACGGGATGTCGAGGAGGGCGACCTACGCCATGGACAAGCGGTACGAGGTCTACGCCCTTGCCGATCCGTATTTCTACGAGACACCCGAGCGGATCTCCGCCGACGGGAAAGCGCGGGCCCTGCCCGAGTTCGACACGGCACGCCGCCCCGTCCCGGACGGATGGCGCAGCGACACCAACGGGGAATGGCTGAACCTGACCCCGCTCGACGACGACGGCACACCCCGCCTGGGCCCCGGACAAGGCTGGAAGATACACGCGACCGCCACCCGGGAGAACGCGGAGAAGGTCGCCTCCGTCGTCTGGGACTACTGCGTACCGCGCGGCATCCCCTTCAAATTCGTCCCGGCACCGCACCTTCTTCATCTGCGGAACGCGAAATACGCGAGCCGGGACACGAGCGGGAAGTTCGTCACCATCTACCCGGCCGACGAGGAACGATGTCACCGAATACTTGAGGAGTTGGGAGAACTGCTGCGCGGCCTCGACGGCCCGTACATTCTCACCGACCTCCGCTGGGGCGAAGGACCGCTCTATGTGCGGTACGGCGCCTTTTCCCGCCGACTCGTCGCGAATGAACGCGGCGCACTCGTCACCGCCATCGAGGACGGCGAGGGCCGCCTGGTGCCCGACAAACGGGACCCGGCCTTCCAGGTCCCCGACTGGGTTCCCCTGCCGGACTTCCTCAAACCTCACGTCGACGCCCGCAACGCCACGACCGTCACCGACCTGCCCTACCGCTTCGAGAAGGCCCTGCACTTCTCCAACGGAGGCGGCGTCTACCGCGGTGTCGACACCCGCGACGGCCGCACCGTCGTCCTCAAGGAGGGCCGCCCGCACGCCGGCCTGGCCGCCGACGGGGCCGACGCCATCGCCCGCCTGGAACGCGAGAAGGCCGCCCTGGAACGCCTGTCCGGGCTCGGCGTCGCCCCCGAGGTACGCGACTGGTTCCTCATCGGCGACCACCGCTTCCTGGTCATGGACCACGTGGCGGGACGCCCCCTCAACGCCTTCTTCGCCGAGCGTCACCCGCTGCTCGCACCCGACCCCGACCCGGCGGCCGTCGCCGACTACGCGGCCTGGGTGCTGCGCATCAACGCCGCCGTCGAGAAGGCGGTCGCCGCCGTCCACGAACGCGGCATCGTCTTCAACGACCTGCACCTGTTCAACATCATGGTCGGCTCCGCCGAGGGCGACGAGGAGACCGTCACCCTCATCGACTTCGAGGCCGCCACCCGCGTCGAGGAGGAGGGCGGCCAGATGCTGGCCCACCCCGGCTTCTGGGCGCCGTTCGACCGCACCGGCACCGACATCGACCGCTACGCCCTCGCATGCCTGCGGATCGCCCTGTTCCTGCCCGTGACGACCCTGTTCGTCGTGGACCGGCGCAAGGCGGCCCACCTGGCCGGGATCATCGCCGCCGAATTCCCCACCGTGCCACGGGAGTTCCTGGACGAGGCCGTCGCCGAGATCACCCGCGGGATCCCCGACGTGCCGGTCGCGGCGAGGGGAGCGACCGGCACGACCCCGCCCGTGGAACCCGCCGACTGGCCGCGCAGCCGCGACTCCATGGTCGCCGCCGTCCTGGCCTCGGCCACCCCCGACCGCGACGACCGGCTCTTCCCCGGCGACGTCGCCCAGTTCGCCACCGGCGGCGGCCTCGGCCTCGCCCACGGCGCCGCCGGGGTCCTGCACGCCTTCGCCGAGACCGGCGCCGACCGCTACGAGCAGGGCGAGCGCTGGCTCCTCGACCACACCGACCCGGTGCCGCCCGGCACCGCCCTCGGCCTCTACGACGGCATCGCCGGGGTCGCCTATGTCCTGGACCGGCTCGGCCACCGGGAACGCGCCCTCGATCTGGTCGACCGCCTGCTGAGCGAGAAGTGGCAGCGGCTCACCGGCGAACTCGACAGCGGCCTCGCCGGGGTCGGCCTGGTCCTCGACCACCTCGCCCGCACCACCGGCGAGAGCGACCTCGCCGACCGTGCCCTGGAGGCCGCGGCCCTCGTCGCCGACCGCATCACCCACGTACGCGCCACGGACCGCGCGTCCACCTCCAAGCGGCGGGCCGGACTCCTGCGCGGCCTGACCGGACCCGCCCTGCTCCTGCTGCGCCTGTACGAGCGGACCGGCTCCGGGGAACACCTCGAACTCGCCGGGCAGGCCCTCGACCTGGATCTCGACCGGTGCCGGATCGCCTCCGACGGCGGTCTCCAGGTCGACGAGGGCTGGCGCACCATGCCGTACCTGGGTGACGGCAGCGCGGGCATCGGCATGGTCCTCGACGACTACCTGCGGCTCGCCCCGGGCGCGGAGCTGGGCGGGCGCGACATCGAGCGGGTCAGGCAGTCCGTCGTCACCGCGGCGACCTCCCGCTTCTACGTCCAGCCCGGTCTGTTCGAGGGCCGCGCCGGAATGATCCTGCACCTCGCCCGCACCACGGCGCCCGGCGCCACCGACGCGCGGCTCGCCGCGCAGGTCGACGCCCTGGGCTGGCTGTCGATGCCCTACAAGGACCAACTCGCCTTCCCGGGACACCAGATGATGCGCCTGTCCATGGACCTCGGCTCCGGAACGGCGGGGTGCCTGCTGGCGCTCGGCGCGGCCCTGGACCCGGAACGCGGCGCCCACCTGCCGTTCCTCCCGCCCTTGCGGCGGCCACCGAACCCGGCTCCGGCAGCGGAGTCGTGACACAACCGCACCATCCCGTCCCCACGGAGACAGACCTCGACGAAAGGAAACACCATGGCACTTCTCGACCTTCAGAGCCTGGAAGCCGACGAGATGACCGGCGGCGGTGGCGGTGGCAGCAACGCGAGCCTGCTGCTCTGCGACAAGCACAGCTCGAACAGCACCATCCTTTGTCTGTGACGGTCCTTGCGCGCCGCTGAAGGCGGTGCGGTACCGATGAACGGCGGGGCCGCCCTCGGGCGGCCCCGTCCCCGTCCCCGCCCCCCCTGGGCGCGACCCGGATGCGAGGCCCCGTGAAGACGTCGGGCGACGCCCTCCTGCGCACCGCGACCCGGCACAGCGCCGGCCGCTGCCTGACCCTGTGCCTGCTCACCGTCGCCTCGGCGGGCGTGGGCCTGCTGCTCCCCTATGTGCTCGGCCGCACCGTCGACGCCCTGCTCGCCGCGCATGCGAGCGGGCCGGGCGGCCCCGGCCACGGTGACACCGGCCGCTGGCTGCTGACCACCGCCGCCCTGCTCGGCGGCCTCACCCTCCTCGACTGCTGCGTCGACGTCCTCACCGGCACCACCAACGCCCGCACCACGGCCTGGCTGCGCCGGGGCCTCGTCCGCCACGTCCTCGCCGTCGGACCCGGCGCCACCACACGGTTTCCCGCGGGCGACCTCGTCGCGCGGCTCGTCGGCGGCACCGCGCAGGCCGGGCCCGCCCCCGCGACCGTCGCCGCCCTCGCCGCCACACTCGCCCTGCCCGTCGGCGCCCTCGTCGCGCTCGGCGTCATCGACCCCTGGCTCGTCGCCGCGTTCCTCGCCGGAGCGCCCGCGCTCGCCCTGCTCCTGCGTACCTTCGCCCGCGCCTCCTCCGACTGCGTCACCGCCTACCTGAACGCCCAGGGCTCCCTCGCGACCCGGCTCACCGAGGCGATCGGCGGGGCCCGCACCATCGCCGCCGCCCGCACCGCGGACCGGGAGACCACCCGTGTCCTGGAGCCCCTGCCCGAACTCGCCCACCAGGGCATGCGGTTGTGGCGCGTACAGGGCAGGGCGAGCGCGGGCGCGGTGGCCCTCGCCCCCATGCTCCAGATCGCGGTGATCGCGACCGCGGGGCTGCTCCTCCTCCGCCACCGGCTGTCCGTCGGAGAGTTGCTGGCCGCGTCCCGCTACGCCGTCCTCGCCACCGGCGTCGGCCTGCTCGTCGGCGACATCTCGGCCCTGGTCCGCACCCGGGCCGCGGGGCAACGCCTCGGTGACGTCCTGGGCGAGCCCGTGCCCCCGTACGGGAAGGCCCGTGTCCCGGACGGCGGAGGCCGCCTCGAACTGCGCGGCGTCACCGCGCGCCGCGACGGCCGCACCGTCCTCGACCGCGTCGACCTGACCGTCCCCGCGGGGGAGACGCTCGCCGTGGTCGGCGTGTCCGGCGCGGGCAAATCCCTGCTCGCCGCGATCGCGGGACGCCTCGCCGACCCGGACGACGGCACCGTCCTCCTCGACGGCACCCCGCTGCCCGAACTGAGCCGCGCCGAACTCCGCGCCGCGATCGGCTACGCCTTCGAACGACCCACCCTGCTGGGCGACACCCTGGCCGACACGATCGGCCTCGGCCCCGCCGATGCCGCCCCGGAACGGGTCCTGCGCGCCGCCGAGGCCGCCCACGCCGACGGCTTCGTGCGCCGCCTCCCCGAGGGATACGCCACCGCCTGCGCCGACGCCCCCCTCTCCGGCGGCGAGGCCCAACGTCTGGGTCTGGCACGGGCGTTCGCGCACGGCGGTCGGCTGCTCGTCCTCGACGACGCCCTGTCCAGCCTCGACACGATCACCGAACGGGAGATCGCCGCCGCCCTGCTGCGACACGCCCCCGGCACCACCCGCCTCGTCGTCGCCCACCGCGCCACGACCGCCGCCCGCGCCTCCACGGTCGCCTGGCTCGACGGTGGACGCGTCCGCGCGCTCGGCCCGCACGCACGGCTGTGGCGCGACCCCGATTACCGGGCGGTGTTCGCGGGCGACAGCGGCGGCGCCGAGACCGAGGCCGTGGGCGGTGGGGCGGCGTGACCACGGCCCCCGTGCGGCGCCCGGGCACGTACCGCCGGGGCCTGCGCTTCCTGCTGCGGCGCCGCACCACCGTCGCCCGGCTCGTCGCCTGGTCCGTCCTGGAGACGGGGCAGACCTTCCTGCTCGGCCTGGCCCTCGCCCGCGCCCTCGACGACGGCTTCCTCGCCGGACGCCGGGACATCGGGCTGCTCTGGCTCGGCGTGGCCGTCCTCGGCGTCGGCGCCGGAGCCCTCGGCACGGCCCGCGTCTACGGGGCGGTGGCCGGGCTCGTCGAGCCGTTGCGGGACCTTCTCGTGCGGCGGGTCGTCGAGCGGGGCGTGCGGGACGGCGACGGGGGAGCGGTGTCGCGCCTCACCCAGCAGGTGGAGATCGCCCGCGACACCTTCGCCGGCCTGATCATGGTGTCGCGCTCCTTCGTCTTCACCGCCGCCGGCGCCCTGATCGGCCTGTTCTCGCTCGCCCCCGTGCTGCTGCTCGTGGTCGCGCCGCCGCTCGTCGCCGGGCTCGCCCTGTTCCTCGGCACGCTGCGCCCGCTCTCCCGCGGGCAGGAGGCGTTCCTGATCGCCGACGAGACCGTCTCGGCCCGCCTCGCCCTCGTCTGCGCGGGCCTCAGGGACGTCACGGCGGCGGGCGCGGAGGAGCCGACGGCACGCGGCGCCGACACACTCATCGACCACCAGTACCGCGCCTCGCGCACCCTGGCGTGGTGGGCGGTGCCCCGGGTGCTCGCCCTCGGCATCGGCGGCCAACTCCCGCTGCTGCTGCTCCTGGTGACGGCGCCGTGGACCCTGGACCGCGGGGTGAGCGCGGGCGCCCTGGTCGGCTCCCTCGCCTACGTCAGCCAGTCCCTGCTGCCCGCCCTCCAGAACCTGGTCCACGGCCTGGGCGCGGGCGGCTCGCGCCTGGTCGTCGTCCTGCGCAGGCTGACCGCCGAGACGGGCCGGGGGACGCCACCGGCGGACGAGTCCGTGTACGCCCCGCCAGAACCCTCCGCACCGGCCCTGGACGTGTCCGCCCTGACCTTCGCCTACGGGCCCGGCGCCGAACCGGTCCTCGACGGCCTCTCCCTCACCGTCCCCCGGGGCGGCCACCTCGCCGTGGTCGGCCCCAGCGGCATCGGCAAGTCCACCCTGGCCGGGCTCGCCGCGGGACTCCTCGTGCCCGGCGCGGGCGAGATCCGGGTGTGCGGACTGCCCGCACGTTCCCGGCAGGCGGCTGCAACGCGGGTGCTGATCCCGCAGGAGGCGTACGTCTTCAGCGCCACCCTGCGCGACAACCTCGGCTATCTGCGCCAGGACCCGGTGCCCGACGCCGAGCTCGACCGGGCCGCCGCCGCGACCGGCCTCGACACGCTGCTCGCCCGGCTCGGCGGCCTCGACGCCCCGCTGGACCCGGCGGCCCTGTCGGCAGGGGAGCGGCAGCTCGTCGCACTGACCCGCGCCTACCTCTCGACCGCCCCCCTGGCCCTGCTCGACGAGGCCACCTGTCATCTCGACCCGGCGGCCGAGGAGCGCGCCGAGCGGGCGTTCGCCGCCCGCCCGGGGGGCACCCTGGTGGTGATCGCCCACCGGATCAGCTCCGCGCACCGCGCCGACCGCATCCTGGTCCTGGACGGCCCGCGCACGGCCTGCGGCAGCCACGGGGAACTGCTCGCGCTCTCCCCGCTCTACCGGGACCTGGCGGGCGCGTGGGACGCGCCCGCCCCGTCACAGCCAGCCCTCGCCCTGGGAGATCCGGATGGCGTCGATCCTGTTGCGGGCGCCGATCTTGCGGGTGATGGCGGCCATGTAGTTGCGCACCGTGCCGTTGGACAGATGCAGGCTGCGCGCGATCTCGGAGACCGAGGCGCCCTCCGCGGCCAGCGACAACACCCCTAACTCCCGTAAAGTGAGCGGGTTCTGAGAGGCCCTCAGGAATCCGAAGCCCAGCGAGTCGTCCACGTACCGCTGCCCCTTGGCCGCCTGCCTGATCCCGGCGAGGAGCCGCTCCACCGGGCTGTCCTTGTCGACGTAGCCGAGCGCCTGCGCCTCCACGGCCCGGCGCAGCAGCCCCGGCCTGCTGGTGGAGGCGAGCACCACCAGCGGGCACCGTAACTCTCCCAATGGCGGTATCCCGTACGGCATGTCGCAGTCCAGATCGACCACGCAGATCTGCGGTCCGAGCGCCTTCGCTCTACTGGGCGCGGTGCGCCATGGTGTGTGATGCACCATCAGATCCGGTTCCTTGTCGAGGCGTTCGGCCAGCGCCGAACGCATCAGACAGGAATCGTGCACAAGAAGTACCCGGGTCACTTCTGCCCCCTCAAAACCGGCCGTTCCGGCTGCTCCGCCCAGCGCGTGAACAATTCAACCGGCGGGTTCCCCGTTGGGGATGAGCAGAACTGGCCAAGGCCGCCGAGGTGTCAGTCGTGACCGGGATCGGTCAGGTCGATGAGCCGGCAGACGGTCTCGATGTCGATCTTCACCTGGGCGATCGAGGCCCGGCCCGACAGCCAGGTGATGAGCGCCGAGTGCCAGGTGTGCTCGATGACGCGGACCGCCGAGAGCTGTGCGGGCGTCGGGTCGTCGAGCTCCATCGCGTCCAGGATGATCGCCGTGGTCTGCCGGGAGACCTGGTCGACCTCGGGGCTGACGCTGCGGTCCGCGAACGTCAGGGCGCGGACCATCGCGTCGGCCAGGTGCGGCTCGCGCTGCAACGCCCGGAAGGCCCGGATCAGCGTCTCCGCGACCCGCTCGGCCGGGGAGTCCGAGGACGGCGGACGCTTGCGGACCGTGGTGTGCATGTGCTGCAACTGGTCCTGCATGGTCGCCACCAACAGGTGGACCTTGCTCGGGAAGTACCGGTACAGCGTGCCGAGAGCCACCTGGGACGACTCGGCGACCTCGCGCATCTGCACCGCGTCGAAGCCGCCGCGGGCCGCGAGCTGGGCGCTCGCGTGCAGGATGCGGCGGCGCCGCGCCTCCTGCCGCTCGGTGAGGGCGGGGGCACCCTGCGCGGAGCTTCTGGCGTCCGGAGCTGTCATCAGTTCGCTTCCGTGTCCCGTGGTCCCGGCCGTGGCGTGAATCACCCGATCCGCCGGTCACAGCCTGGCTACCTGCCGGTAGATTCGGTGCTCATTGAACGATCAAGTCTGAAACTTGTTCTAGATTAGCGTCCCCACGTAGTGTCCAGTGTCCACGGGCAAGCAGGGAGAAGGGTGGCCTGGAGTGACCGCGGAGTCGTTGCGCATCGCTCTCCTCACGTACAAGGGCAATCCGTTCTGCGGGGGACAGGGCGTGTACGTGCGGCATCTCTCCCGTGAGCTGGCCAGGCTCGGCCACCGCGTCGAGGTGATCGGCGCCCAGCCCTACCCCGTGCTCGACGAGGTCCTCGACGGCGGCGGCCCCGCCGGGCCCCTGCTCACCGAGCTGCCCAGCCTCGACCTGTACCGCAGCCCCGACCCCTTCCGCACGCCGGGGCGCGAGGAGTACCGCGACTGGATCGACGCGCTGGAGGTCGCCACCATGTGGACCGGCGGCTTTCCCGAGCCGCTGACGTTCTCCCTGCGCGCCCGGCGGCACCTGCGGGCCCGGCGCGGCGAGTTCGACGTCGTCCACGACAACCAGACCCTCGGCTACGGGCTGCTCGGCGGCCCCGCCGCCCTCGGCGCCCCGCTGGTCACCACGATCCACCACCCCATCACCGTCGACCGGCGGCTCGAACTGGACGCCGCCGCGCACTGGCGCCGCCGGATGTCGGTACGCCGCTGGTACGCGTTCACCCGTATGCAGAAACGCGTCGCGCGCCGCCTGCCGTCCGTGCTCACCGTCTCCGGCACCTCGCGCGACGAGATCGTCCAGCACCTCGGCGTCCCCGAGAGCCGCATCAGCGTCGTCCACATCGGCGCCGACACCGACCTCTTCTCGCCGGACCCGGCCGTCCCCGAGGTCCCCGGCCGAATCGTCACCACCTCCAGCGCCGACGTCCCCCTCAAGGGGCTCGTCTTCCTCGTCGAGGCGCTCGCCAAGGTGCGGGCCGAGCAGCCCGAGGCGCATCTCGTCGTCGTCGGCAAGCGCGCCGAGGACGGCCCCGTCGCCCAGGCCATCGAGAGTTACGGGCTCCAGGACGCCGTCCGGTTCGTCAAGGGCATCAGCGACCGCGAACTGGTGGACCTCGTCCGCTCCGCGCAGGTCGCCTGCGTGCCCTCCCTCTACGAGGGGTTCTCGCTGCCCGCCGCCGAGGCCATGGCCACCGCCACCCCGCTCGTCGCCACCACCGGCGGCGCGATCCCCGAGGTCGCGGGCCCCGACGGCGAGACCTGCCTCGCGGTGCCCACCGGCGACCCGGGCGCGCTGGCCGCCGCCCTGACCCGGCTGCTCGGCGACCCCGCCCTGCGCGCCCGCCTCGGCGCCGCCGGCCGCGCCCGCGTGCTGGCGCGGTTCACCTGGGCGCGGGCCGCCCAGGGCACCGCGGAGCTGTACCGCGCGGCCATCGACGCGGCCCCCGGCGTCCGCGTACGACCTCACCAGACAACTCCTCAGGAAAGCAGGGCCACGTGCTGACCGTCGACTTCACCCGCTTCCCGCTCGCCGCGGGTGATCGCGTCCTCGACCTCGGGTGCGGAGCCGGACGGCACGCCTTCGAGTGCTACCGGCGCGGGGCGCAGGTCGTCGCGCTCGACCAGAACAAGGAAGAGATCGCCGAGGTCGCCAAGTGGTTCGCCGCCATGAAGGAGGCAGGCGAGGCCCCGGCGGGCGCCACGGCCACCGCGATGGAGGGCGACGCGCTCCAGCTCCCCTTCCCCGACGAGTCGTTCGACGTCGTCATCATCAGCGAGGTCATGGAGCACATCCCCGACGACAAGGGCGTGCTCGCCGAGATGGTGCGCGTCCTCAAGCCCGGCGGACGCATCGCCGTCACCGTGCCGCGCTACGGCCCGGAGAAGGTGTGCTGGGCGCTGTCCGACGCGTACCACGAGGTCGAGGGCGGCCACATCCGCATCTACAAGGCCGACGAACTCCTCGGCAAGATGCGGGAGGCCGGACTGAAGCCGTACGGCACGCACCACGCGCACGCGCTGCACTCCCCGTACTGGTGGCTCAAGTGCGCGTTCGGCGTCGACAACGACAAGGCGCTGCCGGTGAAGGCGTACCACAAGCTCCTGGTCTGGGACATCATGAAGAAGCCCGCCCTGACCCGCGTCGCCGAGCAGTTGCTCAACCCCGTCGTCGGCAAGAGCTTCGTCGCCTACGCCACCAAGCCGCACCTGCCGACCAGGGCCAGCGGGGCCGCTGCGTGAGCAGTCCTGAACGGACCGAACTCCTCGTACTCGACGGCGTACTGACGGCCGATCAGGTCGCGCACACGGTGCGCGGGCTGCTCGCCGTGCAGCGTCCCGACGGCGCCATCCCGTGGTTCCGCCACCACCACCTCGACCCGTGGGACCACACCGAGACAGCCATGGCGCTCGACGTCGCCGGCGAGCACGAGGCCGCGGCGCGCGCCTACGACTGGCTCGCCCGCCACCAGAACGAGGACGGCTCCTGGTACGCCGCCTACCACGACGGCGACCCCGGCGACATCACCGACCGGGGCCGCGAGACCAACTTCGTCGCCTACGTGGCCGTCGGCGTCTGGCACCACTACCTCTCCACCGGCGACGACGCGTTCCTGGACCGCATGTGGCCCGTGGTGTGCGCGGCGATCGAGTTCGTCCTGCGGCTCCAGCAGCCCGGCGGCCAGATCGGCTGGAAGCGCGACGCCGACGGCACGCCCGTCAGCGACGCCCTGCTGACCGGGAGTTCGTCGATCCACCACGCCCTCAGGTGCGCGCTCGCCATCGCCGAGCAGCGTGAGGAACCGCAGCCGGACTGGGAGCTGGCCGTCGGCGCGCTGCGGCACGCGATCGGCCGTCACCCCGAGCGGTTCCTCGACAAGGACCGCTACTCCATGGACTGGTACTACCCGGTGCTCGGCGGCGCCCTGCGCGGGGCCGAGGCGAAGGCGCGGATCGAGCGGGACTGGGACCGGTTCGTCGTGCCCGGGTTCGGCGTGCGCTGCGTCGTGCCGAACCCGTGGGTGACCGGTGGGGAGAGCGCCGAACTCGCCCTCGCCCTGTGGGCGGTGGGCGAGTCCGACCGCGCGCTGACGATCCTTCAGGACATCCAGCACCTGCGGGATCCGCGGACCGGCCTCTACTGGACCGGGTACGTCTTCGAGGACCGGGCCGTGTGGCCCGAGGAGCTCACGACATGGACGGCCGGGTCCGTCCTGCTCGCCGTGGCGGCCCTCGGCGGGGACGAGGCGACCTGCCAGGTGTTCGGCGGCGACCTGCTCCCGTCGGGCGTGGCCCCGGACTGCTGCGCGTAGCCCTGGATCAGCCCCGGATCAGTGGCGGCGCAGCCGGTTCGCGACCGCGTGGCCGATGAACAGGTAGACGACCGCCGCGAGGCCGTAGCCGCAGACGACGCGCGCCCATGCCTCGTCGAAGGTGAACAGGTCGTGCGACCAGCCGGCCAGCCAGCTCGCCGCGTCGTGGACGAACTGCACCAGGTCGTTGCCCCGGTTCGCGTCCAGCAGGTACATCAGGATCCACAGTCCCAGGATCAGGGCCAGGATGTCTGCAATGATCATGACAACCCGGCCTGCTTCGCTGGTGCCTCGGTAGTTCCGGTTCGCAGACATAGGCTTCGGATGTCCCCGAATTCCGGGGGGAAACACGGACGGGCTCGCCCGGGTGGCACAGCCCGTGGAGCCGGGTGAGGCTGCCAGGAGTGCAGCCCCCCCCCGCCCCGCCCCGGAGGTACCCGAGGTGCTCGACTCTTCCCTTCCCTTCCGACGCCTGATCGTGGCCGTCCTCATGTGCGGCACCCTGCTGGCCGGCACCACCGCGTGCGGCGGTGACGACAAGAACACGACCGCCGACCCCAGCAGCTCCTCGACGGCCGAGCGGCAGAAGCTCGCCAAGACCCGGTTCGTGGCCAACGCGGGTGTCGCGGCCGGTGCCACCTACCAGTGGATCGTCAAGCCGTGGAAGGCGGGCAAGTTCAAGAAGGGTGCCGACGGACGCAAGTTCGCGCTCGTCAAGGCGGGCCTCGCGGGCGCGCTCACCTACAACCGGCTGAAGGCCGCGAAGAAGAACGCCGAGGGCGACCCCACGCTCTCCAAGGCGATCGCCCCGCTCACCACGGGCATCGACGCGCTCAAGGACCTGCCCGCCAAGCTGCGCAAGGGCGAGGGCACGGACTCGGTCGCCTCGTCCTTCGACGACATCATCAACAAGGTCAAGGGCGCGGGCAAGGACGCGGGCGCCGAGGTCAAGGACAAGGTGCCCTCGACCTCCGAACTCACCAAGGGTTCGTAAGAGTTCAGGACTTCCGGGAATCGCGCTAGGAGTTCAGCTCGGCGAGGACACGCAGGGTCTCAGGGTCCGGTGACAGGAGCAGCAGGTCCGTCACCGGGCCCTTGCGCCACAGCTCCAGGCGTTCGGCGATACGCCGGCGCGGCCCCACGAGCGAGATCTCGTCGGCGAACGCGTCCGGCACCGCGAGCACCGCCTCCTCGCGCCGCCCCTCGGCGAACAGCTCCTGGACGCGCCGGGCCTGAGCCTCGTACCCCATCCGGGCCATGAGGTCGGCGTGGAAGTTGCGGGTGCTGTGCCCCATGCCGCCGATGTAGAACCCGAGCATGGCCTTGACGGGCAGCAGCCCCTCGGCGACGTCGTCGCAGACCTTCGCCCGGGCCATCGGCGCGACCATGAACCCGTCGGGCACGTCGCTCAGCGCCGCCTCGTACGCGTCCGTCCTGGTCGGCGACCAGTACAGCGGCAGCCAGCCGTCCGCGATCCGCGTCGTCTGCGCGATGTTCTTCGGCCCCTCGGCGCCCAGCAGGACCGGCAGGTCGGCGCGCAGGGGATGGGTGATCGGCTTGAGCGGCTTGCCGAGCCCGGTGCCGTCCGCGCCACGGTAGGGGTGCGCGTGGAAGCGCCCGTCGACCTCGACGGGCCCCTCGCGGCGCAGCACCTGCCGCACGACGTCCACGTACTCGCGGGTCGCCGTGAGCGGGGAGCGGGGGAACGGCCGCCCGTACCAGCCCTCCACGACCTGCGGCCCGGACAGGCCGAGGCCCAGCAGCATCCGCCCACCGGAGAGATGGTCCAGGGTGAGGGCGTGCATCGCGGTCGTGGTGGGGGAGCGGGCCGCCATCTGCGCGATGGCCGTCCCGAGCCGGATGCGGCTCGTGTGCGCGGCGAACCAGGTCAGCGGGGTGAAGGCGTCACTGCCCCAGGACTCCGACGTCCACACCGAGTCGTAGCCCAACTCCTCGGCGGCGCGTACGAGTTCGAGGTGGCCGGGGTCGGGTCCGCGCCCCCAGTAGCCGAGTGCGAGTCCGAGCCGCATGCGCGCCCCCCCGTCGTCTGACGTGCTGTCAGTCACGTCCGCCGGGCGACTGTACGCGAAAGACCCCCCACCCGAAAGACGGGCGGGGGGCCTTCGAGGACCGCCGGGGATCAGCCGCGCTGAATGCCCGTGGTGTCCTGGAGGACGCCGCGACGGCCGTCCTGCGTCTGGGCGACGAGGCCGGGGCCGCGCTGCTCGACGGCCAGGTACCAGGTGCCGGGCGCCAGTTCGGCGATCGGCGTCGGCGAGCCGTCCTCCGCGTACAGCGGACGCGGCACCGGCACGGCGAACCAGAACGGCGAGAAGTCCGCCGCGGGCTGACCGGCCTGCGAGGACCCCGAGGCCGGAGCCGCGGCCTGCTGCGGCTGACCCTGCTGCGCACCGTACGGCTGGCCGGGACCGGGCTGACCCGGCTGCGCGCCGTAGGGCTGGCCGGGGCCGGGCTGGCCGGGCTGCTGGGCGCCCGGGTAGCCGTAGGCGCCCTGCGGCTGACCGTAGGGCGTCGGCTGCTGCGGGCGCGGGGCGCCGACGAGCGGCGCCTTCAGCGCCGGGACCAGCGGAGTGGCGAGCGCGGCGGCGGCCATGACCAGGGTGGCGACCAGGGCGAGGATCGCGCCGATACCGGCGTCGGCGCTGTCACCGCCGCCACCGAAGTTGTTGGCGCCACCGGACGGGTCGAAGATGTTGCCGAGCGCCGCCCACGCGGCGAGCACGGCGCACGCGACGCCGAACTGGCCGAGGTCCAGGCCCGCCAGCTTGCGCGGCTGGGGCAGGCCCCGGGCGACGACGATGAGAACCGCACCGATGATGCCCGCGAGGACCACGCTCATCAACAGTGGACCGCTGCCCCAGGCATTGGGGATCTCGATGCTGTCAGGTGCGTTGTCCAACGAATAGATATCGAGGAACGAGGCGATGAACAGCAACACCGCTGCTCCGATCACCACGCCGTCGCCTCGAGTGAGGGAGCGGATATTCACTTCATGGTCCTTCGTCAGTCGTCTCGTCGTCGGAGGAGGTGGCGGCGCCAGCGCGGGGGTGGCCCCTCATCGTACGGAGGACACTATCGTCCGTGTCCTGTAGGTGTCTGCCGAGATCCACAGGGTGACAGCTACCCGCGCAGGAAACTCACGATTCCCTCGGACAGGCCCTGTGCCGCCTTCTGTCGCCACGCCCCGGAGGTCAGCCGGGCCGCGTCCTGCGCGTCCCTCATGTTGCCGCACTCCACGAACACCTTGGGTACCCGCGACAGATTGAGTCCACCCAGGTCACTGCGGGTGTCCAGGCCGGTGCCGCCGCCGATGTAGTTCGACGGGGGCTCGCCCGTGACCCCGAGGAACTTGCCCGCGACCCGCTCGCCGAGGTCACGCGAGGAGGCGACGATCGGGCGGGTGTCCGCGGCGCCCGCGTGCACGGATGCGGGAAGGATCACATGGAAGCCGCGGTTGCCGACGGCGGAACCGTCCGCATGGACGGAGATCGCGGCGTCCGCCCCGGCCTGGTTGCCGATCGCGGCGCGCTCGGTGACGCAGGGGCCGAAGGCCCGGTCGCCGTTCTGCGTCAACAGCACGGTGGCGCCCTGCTGTTGGAGCAGGGCGCGCAGGCGGCGCGACACGTCGAGGGTGAACTGGGCCTCGGTGTAACCGCCGTCGGTGGAGGTGCCGGTGGTGTCGCACTCCTTGGTGCCGTTGCCGACGTTCACCGTGCGATTGATATCGGCCGGGTGCTGAAAGTTACCCGGATTGTGACCCGGGTCGATGACGACGACCTTGCCCTTGAGGGGTCCCGAGCCGCCGCCCGCCGGTTTCGTGGGCGCCTTCGGCGTGGCGGGCGGCCTCGTCGGGGACGCGGTGGACCTCGCGGGCGACGGGCTCGGCGCCTTCGCGTCCGAGTCCGACGGCGAAGCGGGCGAGGACGCCGACGAGGACTGCGCGGGCGCCGGGAGCACCTTGGGCGGTTCGCTGCCGTCCGGGCCGCTCACGACCTGCCACACCAGCCACCCCGCGAGCGCCGTCGGTACGAGCGCGGCGAAGGTGACCAGCACCGGGCGGGCACGGAACCGGCGCCCGCCGCGGCCCCGCGGGTCGTCGTCGCGGTAGAAGTCATCGAAGTCGTCCGGTTCCGGACCTGCGTAGGACACGCTCCGACCCTAACGGTGCCCTCAGATCCCCGCGCCCGTTCGGCGCAGGACGCGCAGCGAGTCGTGTTCCGAGACCTCGGTGAACGCGCCGGACTCCAGTGCCCGGAGGTACACGCGGTACGGGGCCTGTCCCGTCCACTCGTCGTGCTTGACGGGGAAGACGTCGTGGATGGCGAGCAGCCCGCCGTCGGCGACGTGCGGGGCCCAGCCCTCGTAGTCGGCGTTCGCGTGCTCGTCGGTGTGGCCGCCGTCGACGAAGACGAGCCCGAGCTCGCCGCCCCAGGCCCGCGCCACCTGCGGGGAGCGCCCGACCAGCGCGATGACGTGCTCCTCGAGGCCCGCCGCGTGCAGCGTGCGCCGGAAGGTGGGGAGCGTGTCCATGAGCCCGACCACCGGGTCGACGGTCTCCGGGTCGTGGAACTCCCAGCCGGGCTGCTGCTCCTCGCTGCCCCGGTGGTGGTCGACGGTGAGCGCCGGGACCCCGGCGGCGCGGGCGGCGTCGGCGAGCAGGATCGTGGACCGGCCGCAGTAGGTGCCGACCTCCAGGAGCGGCAGGCCGAGCGTCGCGGCCTCGACCGCGGCGGCGTACAGCGCGAGCCCCTCCCCGAGCGGCATGAACCCCTTGGCGTTCTCGAAGGCGGCGAGGACGTCGGGGGCCGGGGAGATGCTGGGGTGCTGCGTGCTCGGAGTGCTGGTCATGGCCTCATGCTGCCGTACGCGGCGCGCGGCCCGGTCGGCAGCCCGGCCCCCGCGAACGACGGGACGCGCCGCGCGGGGTGCGCGGCGCGTCCTCGACCCGGGCTGCCCGCAGCCCCTTCGCCGTCGTTACCTGACCGTCTCGGCGACCGCTTCGAGAGCCAGGTCCACGTCGACCGGCCGGTCCTCGCCGTGGTGCGTGGCGGCCGAGGCGCGCGGGGCGTGGCCGTGGGCCGTGGCCGCGAGGACGTACGAGCCGCCGGAGGGCACCGCGAGCGCGTAGCGGCCCTCGGCGTCGGTGAGCGCGGCGCCCGCCTGCCGGCCGCGCCGGTCGATCAGCGTCACCTTGGCGTGGGCGACGGGCAGGCCCGCCGGGTCCAGGACCTGGCCGCGGAAGGCGGCGAGGGCCTCGTCGGCGCGGGCCAGGTTGGCGTCCTCCTCGCTGCTGGCGCGGAGCTGCACCTGCTGGCGCACGGTGGCCGCGCGGCGCCCCGGCAGGAAGAGGGCGAGCAGGACGCCGACGGCGACGGCGCCCGTGGCGATGAGGAAGGAGACGCGGAAGCCGTGCATCGTGGGGATCGCGGCGCCGCCCACGTGGTCCGCGGTGTTGGCGAGGACCATGCCGATGACGGCCGACGACACCGATGTGCCGATGGAGCGCATCAGGGTGTTGAGGCCGTTGGCGGCGCCCGTCTCGGAGGCGTCGACCGCGCCGATGATCAGCGCGGGCAGCGAGGAGTAGGCGAGCCCGATACCGGCGCCCACGACCACCGAGATGACGATGGTCTGCCAGGCGGCGCTCATCAGGCCGAGCCCGGAGCCGTAGCCGATCGCGATGATCAGCATGCCGAGGATCAGGGTGACCTTCGGGCCGAAGCGGGCGGAGAGGCGCGCGTAGACCGGGGCCGTGAACATCATGGTCAGGCCGAGCGGCGCCACGCACAGACCGGCGACGACCATCGACTGGCCGAGGCCGTAGCCGGTGGCGGACGGCAACTGGAGCAACTGCGGCAGGACCAGGGAGATCGCGTAGAACGCGACACCGACCATGATCGAGGCGAGGTTGGTGAGCAGCACCTCGCGGCGGGCGGTGGTGCGCAGGTCGACCAGCGGCGCCTTCAGGCGCAGCTCCATCACGCCCCAGGCGACGAGCACGACGAGCGCGGCGGCGAACAGGCCGAGCGTGGTGCCGCTGCTCCAGCCCCAGTCGCTGCCCTTGGTGATCGGCAGGAGGAAGAGGACCAGGCCGAGCGAGAGGCCGATGGCGCCCGCGACGTCGAAGGTGCCCTTGGCGCGCAGCGGGCTCTCGGGGACGAAGACGAGCGTGAGGACGATCGAGACGACGCCGAGTGCGGCGGCGCCGAAGAACAGGGCGTGCCAGTCGGCGTGCTGGGCGACGAGCGCGGCCAGCGGCAGCGCGAGGCCGCCGCCGACACCGATGGAGGAGGACATCAGCGCCATGGCCGAGCCGAGCTTCTCCGGCGGCAGCATGTCGCGCATCAGGCCGATGCCGAGCGGGATGGCGCCCATGGCGAAGCCCTGAAGGGCGCGGCCCGCGATCATCACGACGAGCTGATCGGTGAAGCCGCAGATCAGCGAGCCCACGACCATGACGGCGAGGCTGGTGAGCAGCATCCTGCGCTTGCCCGCGAGGTCGCCGAGGCGGCCCATGATCGGGGTGGCCACGGCGCCGGCGAGCAGGGTCGCGGTCATGACCCAGGTGGCGTTGGAGGGCGCGGTGCTCAGCAGCTCGGGCAGGTCCTTGATCACCGGCACGAGCAGCGTCTGCATGACCGCTACGACGATGCCGGCGAAGGCGAGGACGGGGACGACACCGCCGGTTCGGCGCGTGGTGGTCGTCGGCTGGGACATGGAGAAGGGCCTCCGGAAGGCGGTCTCGGGGACGGCGAGGGTGCGCGTACGGCGGTGGGCGCGCGTGCGTCGGCGTGCGGGCAGGTTGCGTGTAAGCCGAACCTGTTTCCTCGGGCGACTATTCCGACGATCGTCGTACGAGGTCATTTCTTGACCTTTTGTTTACATGTACTCCGCGCCCGTACTTCCTGGCCCACCCTGCCCTGGACCAGGTCGGCGAAGTGACGGAAGGTGGACGCGTTCCGCCCGCCGAACCCCAGGAGAACGACCGTGCCCGAGCCCGAGACGACCCCGGCGCCGCTGGACGGCATGAAGGTCGTCGACCTCTCCAAGATCCTCGCGGGCCCCTACGTCACCATGTCCCTCGCCGACCTCGGCGCCGACGTCATCAAGGTCGAACACCCCGAGGGCGGCGACCCCACCCGCTCCTGGGGCCCGCCCTTCAACGGCCCCGACGCCACGTACTACCTCGCGGCCAACCGCGGCAAACGGTCGGTGACCCTCGACCTGAAGTCGCCCGGCGGCCAGGAGGCCGTGCACCGGATGCTCGCCGACGCGGACGTGCTGGTCGAGAACTTCCGCCCCGGCTCCTCCCTCGCCCGCCTCTTCGACCACCGCGAGCTGAGTGCCCGCTACCCGCGCCTGGTCGTCCTGCACATCTCGGCGTTCGGCGACACCGGACCCCTGCGCGACGAGCCCGGCTACGACATGGTGGCCCAGGCAAGTGCCGGGCTCATGTCGCTCACCGGCGAACCGGACGGCCCTCCGGTCAAGGCCGGTTACGCGATGGGTGACCTGGGCGCCGCCCTCTTCGGCCTCGTCGGCGTCACCGCGGCCCTCGTCGAACGCGAACGCACGGGCCGCGGCCAGTACGTCACGACGTCCCTCTACGAGTCGCAGCTCGCCCTGCACATCAACTGGGCCACCGGCTACTTCGCCACCGGCGAGCGCCCCACCCGCCTCGGCTCGGGCCACCCGAGCCTCGTCCCGTACCAGGCGTACCCGGCCGCCGACGGCCACTTCGTGATTGCCGTCGGCAACGACGCCCTGTTCCGCCGCCTGGCCGGCGCCCTCGGCCACCCGCGGTGGGCGGACGACCCCCGCTTCGCCACCAACCGCGACCGGGTCACGCACCGCGACGCCCTCAACGCCAAACTCCAGGCGGTCCTGGTCGACGAGCCGGTCGCGCACTGGATCGCCCTGCTGAAGCCGCTCGGCGTCCCCGTCGCCGCCATCCGCACCCTCGACGAGGTGTACGCCTGCCCGCAGACCGCCGCGCTCGGCATGGTGCGGGAGGTCGACCACCCGGTGGTGGGCCCGCTCCGCCAGGTCGCGTTCCCCGTCTCCTTCGGCGGCGCCCGCCCGCCCGTGCGCAGCGCCCCGCCCACGCTGGGCGAGCAGAGCCGCGACATACTCGCCGAACTCGGGTACGGGAAGGCGGAGATCGACCGTCTCCTGGACGCGCCCGAGTCCTGAACCCGTCCGACCGAACCCCCTGGAAGACCACCCTCAAGGAGCCTGAGCCCCATGCCGTTCGCCGCCCTCGACCCCGTCGACCCGCTGAACCTCGAAGCCCTCCTGACCGACGAGGAGCGGGACGTGCGCGACACCGTCCGCCAGTTCCTCGACGACAAGGTCGAGCCGCACATCGCCGACTGGTTCGAGTCCGGCGAACTGCCGGATCTGCCCGGTCTCGCCCGGGAGTTCGGCGCGATGGGCCTGCTCGGCATGCACTTGGAGGGGTACGGCTGCGCGGGCATGTCGGCCCGCGCGTACGGCATCGCCTGCCGCGAGCTGGAGGCCACCGACTCGGGGCTGCGCTCGTTCGTCTCGGTCCAGGGCTCCCTGGCCATGTTCGCCATCCACCGCTTCGGCTCCGAGGAGCAGAAGCAGGAGTGGCTGCCGAGGATGGCCGCGGGCGAGGCCATCGGCTGCTTCGGCCTGACCGAGCCCGACCACGGCTCGGATCCCGCGTCGATGACGACGCGGGCCCGCAGGGACGGCGACGACTGGGTGCTCGACGGCCGCAAAATGTGGATCACCAACGGTTCGGTGGCGGCCGTCGCCGTCGTCTGGGCCCAGACGGAGGAGGGGGTCCGCGGCTTCGTCGTGCCCACCTCCACCCCCGGCTTCTCGGCGCCGCTCATCAAGCACAAGATGTCGCTGCGGGCGTCGGTGACGAGCGAGTTGGTCCTGGACGGCGTCCGCCTGCCCGCCGCCGCCCAACTGCCGGCCGCGCGGGGCGTCGGCGCCCCGCTGACCTGCCTCAACGAGGCGCGCTACGGCATCGTCTGGGGCGTGACGGGCGCGGCCCGTTCGGCGTGGCGGGCGGCGCGCGACTACGCCGTGCAGCGCGAGCAGTTCGGCAAGCCGATCGCCGCGTTCCAGCTCACGCAGCAGAAGCTGGTCGACATGGCGCTGGAACTGCACAAGGCGACGCTGACCGCCCTCCACCTCTCCGCCCTCAAGGACTCGCCCGCAGGCGTCCACCCGGCGCAGATCAGCTTCGGCAAGCTGAACAACGTCCGCGAGGCCATCGAGATCTGCCGCACCGCCCGCACGATCCTCGGCGCCAACGGCATCTCCCTCGAATACCCGGTGATCCGCCACGCCAACAACCTGGAGTCCGTGCTGACGTACGAAGGCACCACCGAGATGCACACCCTCGCCCTCGGCCAGGCGCTGACGGGCCACGCGGCCTTCCGCTGACGGCCTTCCGTTCGGTGCTCCCTCCTGCCAGTATCTGACGCCTCGTCAGCTACCGGCAGGAGGCGGTCCGTCATGAGGTCGTACATCGTCGGCGTCGGCATGACCAGGTTCGAGAAGCCCGAGAGCGGCGACCGGCAGTACTGGGACATGGCGAAGGAGGCGGGGGTCGCGGCGCTCGCCGACGCGGGCATCACCTACGCGGACGTCCAGCAGGTCCCCGTCGGCTACTGCTTCCAGACCTCCACGGCGGGGCAACGAGCCGCCTACGAACTGGGGTTGACCGGCGTCCCCGTCTACAACGTCAACAACAACTGCGCGACCGGTTCGACCGCGCTGATGCTGGCGCGGCAGTTCGTGGAGGGCGGGGCGAGCGACTGCGTCCTCGCGCTCGGCTTCGAGAAGATGAGGCGCGGCGCGCTCGGCGGCGGCGCCGACGGCGGGGACTTCGCCACCTCACCCGTCGCCCGGCACTACGGCATCATGGCCGCCCGGCACGGCTTCGAGGCGACCCCGCCCACCGCCCAGATCTTCGGCGACGCGGCGCGCGAGCACATGGAGAGGTACGGCACGACCGAGGCGCAGCTCGCGGCGGTCGGCGCGAAGAACCACCGCCACTCGGTCCACAATCCGTACGCGCAGTTCCAGGACGCGTACACGGTCGACGAGGTCCTCGCCGCGAAGACGATCCACCGGCCGCTGACCCGGCTCCAGTGCTCACCGACCTCCGACGGCGCGGCGGCGGCCGTCGTCGTCTCGGAACGCTTCGTCGCGGAACGGGACCTCGGGGAGCGGGCCGTCGAGATCGTGGCCCAGGCGATGACGACGGACACGCGGGAGTCGTTCGCGTCGGGCTCGTGCATCGACGTGGTGGGGCAGCCGATGACGCGGGAGGCGGCGCGCCAGGTGTACGCGAAGGCGGGGCTCGGCATCGAGGACGTCGACGTCATCGAGCTCCACGACTGCTTCTCGGTCAATGAACTCCTGACGTACGAGGCGCTCGGCATGTGCGAGGCGGGCGACTCCGGCAAGCTCGTCGAGTCGGGCGCGACCACGTACGGTGGCCGCTGGGTCGTGAACCCCTCCGGCGGCCTCATCTCGAAGGGCCACCCGCTCGGCGCCACCGGCATCGCCCAACTGGCCGAACTGACCTGGCAGTTGCGCGGCGAGGCCCAGGCCCGTCAGGTGCCCGGGGCCCGGATCGGTCTCGCCCACAACATCGGCCTCGGCGGCGCGGCGGTCGTCACGCTGGTGTCGTCCGGGACCTAGGTCCCGAGGCGTATGACCTCCGCCCCATGTCCCGTGCACCTAAATTCTGATGTACGGGGTGCCGATGGGCTGCGACCATGACACTCATGCCGCAGACCTCATCCGACACCGCCACCGACATGGACACCGATACCGAGACCCCGCCCCGCGCGGGCCTCCGCGCCCGTACGCCCGCGCCGCCCGCCTGGCTCGTGGTGGCCGTGGCGTGTGCCGGGCAGTTCCTCGTCGTGCTCGACGTGTCCGTCGTGAACGTGGCCCTGCCGTCCATGCGCGCCGACCTCGGGCTGAGCGCGACCGGACTCCAGTGGGTCGTGAACGCGTACTCGATCGCGTTCGCCGGGTTCATGCTGCTGGGCGGACGCGCGGGCGACCTCTTCGGGCGCAAGCGGATGTTCCTGGTCGGCCTCGGCCTGTTCACCCTCGCCTCCCTCGTGGGCGGCCTCGCGCAGGACGACTGGCAGCTCCTCGCGGCGCGGGCCGTCCAGGGGCTCGGCGCCGCCGTGCTCGCCCCCTCCACCCTCACCATCCTCACCTCGGCCGTCCCGGAAGGCGCGGCGCGGGCCCGGTCCATCGCGACCTGGACCGCCGTCGGCGCGGGCGGCGGCGCGGCCGGCGGACTGGTCGGCGGCGTCCTGACCGAGGGCCTGAACTGGCGCTGGGTCCTGCTCATCAACGTGCCCCTCGGAGTCGTCGTCCTCGCCGCCGCCGCCCGCTGGATCCGCGAGTCCAGGTCCGGTGGCGAACGCCGGCTCGACCTGCCGGGCGCCCTCCTCGTGACGGCGGGTACCGCCACCCTCGCCTACGCCATCGTGCAGACCGAGGCGGAGGGCTGGGGCGCCCCCGCGACGCTGGTCCCGCTGGCCGTGGCGCTCGCGCTGATCGCCGGGTTCCTCGCCGTCGAAGCCCGTACGCGTCTGCCGCTGATGCCGCTCGGCCTGTTCCGGGTGCGGTCCGTGGCGGCGGCCAACGCGGCGATGTTCGTCTGCGGCATGGGCAGCTTCGCCATGTGGTTCTTCATGACCCTGTACGCGCAGAACGTGCTCGGCTACAGCCCCGTCGAGGCGGGACTGGCCCTCGTGCCCAGCTCCCTCGCGGTGGTCGCCGGGTCGAAGATCGCGCCGCGCCTGATGCCGAGATTCGGGTCGCGGAACGTCGCCGTGGCCGGGGTGATCGTCACCGCCGCCGGATTCGGCTGGCAGTCGACCATGACCGCGGACGGCTCCTACGTCACCACGATCATGCTGCCCGGCATCGTGATGATGGCCGGGGCCGGGTTCGCGATGACGCCGCTCGCGTCGCTGGCGACGTCCGGGGCGGCGCCGGGGGACGCCGGGCTCGTCTCCGGTCTGATCAACACGAGCCGCACCCTCGGGGGCTCCCTGGGCCTCGCGATCCTGTCGACCGTCGCGGCGAGCCGCTCCGCGGGCGCGGCGGACCCCTCGGCGCTGACCCGGGGATACGCGGCGGCGTTCCTCTGCGGAGCCGGGATCCTCGTGCTGGCGGTCGTGGTGCTGCTGGTGTGGATGCCGGGCCGGCGCGCCACGGCGGACTGAGAGCCTGTCGTTGCGACGCGGGGCGCTACAGCCACCCCTGCTGACGGGCCTCGCGAAACGCCTCCGTGCGATTGCGGGTGCCCGTCTTGCCGATCGCCGACGAGAGGTAGTTGCGGACCGTCGACTCCGAGAGGTGCAGCTTCCCCGCCACGTCCGAGACGGTCGCCCCCTCCGCCGAGGCCCGCAGCACATCCGCCTCCCGCGCCGTCAACGGGTTCGGCCCCGCGCTCAGCGCGGCGGCGGCGAGCGCCGGGTCGACGACCGTCTCGCCGCGCAGCACCTTGCGGATCGACTCGGCCAGATCCTCCACGGGCCCGTCCTTGACGAGGAACCCCGCGGCGCCCGCCTCCATCGCCCGGCGCAGATACCCGGGCCGCCCGAACGTCGTCAGGATCAGCACCCGGCAGTCCGGCACCTCGTCGCGCAGATCGGCGGCGGCGTCCAGACCACTGCGCCCGGGCAGCTCGATGTCGAGGAGCGCCACGTCGGGGCGGCACTCCAGCGCCTTGTCGACGATGACATCACCGGCCGCGACCTGCGCCACGACCTCCATGTCCGGCTCCAGACCGAGCAGCAGCGCGAGCGCCCCCCGCATCATTCCCTGGTCCTCCGCGAGCAGGAGACGTACGCTCCTGGCCGGCCGATGGTCCTGCGGCATCTCTGTCACGGGGGAAGATTACGTGGCCACACCCCGCCCGGCCTCCTCAGACACTCTCCGCCGGCGCCGCGTCCAGGGACGACTCCGGCTCCCCGGCGGGCAGTTCGGCCCGGACCACGAAGCCGCCGCGCGCGCCGGGTTCCGCCTCCAGGGAACCGCCGGCCGTCGCGAGTCGCTCGGCGAGGCCCTTGAGTCCGGTGCCGCCGATCCCCGGGGTGGTCACCGCCGCCCCGCCCGCCCCGTCGTCCGCGACCCGCAGCCGCACCCTCTCCACGGTGCCCTCGACCGAGATCGTGCACGTGGTGGCCGCGCTGTGGCGCACCGCGTTCGTCACCGCCTCGCGCACCACCCAGCCGAGCAGCGCCTCCGTCTGTGCCGAGAGCGGCGGACCCGACTGGCGGACGACCGGCTCGATCCCGGCCGCGGTGAGGGCCGAGCGGGCCCGGTCCAGCTCGGTGGCGAGGCTGCCCTCCCGGTACCCGGTGACGGCCTCGCGGATCTCGGTGAGCGCCTGCCGCCCCACCGCCTCGATGTCGGAGATCTGTTCCAGTGCCGCGTCCAGGCGGCTCGGGGCGAGCCGCCGCGCCGCCTCCGACTTCACCACGATCACCGACAGGGTGTGGCCGAGCAGGTCGTGCAGGTCGCGGGAGAAGCGCAGCCGCTCCTTCTCCACCGCCCGCCGCGCCAACTCCTCGCGGGCCGCCCGCAGTTCCCGTACCGCCTCGGACAGGGAGAGGATCGCCGCCGTCACCATCATCGACAGGAACGTGCCGTACACGACGCCGACCGCGTCCCAGCCCTCCTTCAGGCCGGACACCAGCCCCGCCAGGGCGGTCAGCGCCAGGCCGATCCTGCCGAGGTGCGGGCCGCGGACGATCGCCCCCGCCGCGAGCCCGAGCAGCGGGAAGAACGCCACCCAGCTCCCGCCGAAGCCGCCGACCAGGGCGCAGGTCAGCACCGTCATCAGGGCGAGCGCGAGCCGCGTCGACGCCGCGTTGCGTGTCCTGTGGTGGAAGGCCCGGAACACCACGTAGATGTAGAGCGAGTTGAAGGTCAGCAGACCGAGGGCGCCGAGCCACGGGTTGCCGGTCTTGCCCTGCACGATGTTCGAGAAGGCGCCCATGCCCATCAGCAGCCACGGCAGCAGCGCGAAGCCGGTGGGCGGCGGGCCCAGCTCCTCCGGCGGCCGGCCGTGCTCGCCGCGCGCCCGGCGCTCCGCCTTCACCCGCTCGTGCTCGGCCTTCCACTCGGCCCGCGTCGCGCGCAGTTCCTGGAACCGCCCGTTGACCTTGCTCCAGCAGGACATGCCCGTCACTTTCCGATTCCCCCGTCATGCGTTCGGCCGTGCTGTCTCAGACCGTGCGCGCGGACCTGCGGTAGGAGACCACGGCGTACGAGCCGAAGGCCAGCAGCCAGCAGCCGAGCACGGCGAGGGCCGCGAGGGAAGGGGCGTGTCCGTCGGCGACCGCCGTGCCGAGCTGCGCGAAGCGGTTGGTCGGCGTGAAGGACGAGACGTTCCGTAGCCAGGCCGGGAACAGTTCCACCGGGAACCACAGCCCACCGATCACCGCGAGGCCCAGGTAGCAGAGCATGTTGATGCCGCCCATGGCCTGCGAGGTGAGCCGGTAGCCGTTGCCGAGGCCCAGCATCGTGAAGGGCAGCGAGCCCGCCCACAGCAGCAGCGCGACGGCCGGCCACTTCCAGGCGTCCATCCGTACGCCGTTGACGAGGGCGCCCGCGAGCAGCACCGCCGAGATCGCGGGCAGCACCGTCACCGCCCCCGTCAGGGCCCGTCCGAGCACGCCCTGGCGCGGCGACATCGGGGTGATCCGGAGCTGCCGCAGCCAGCCGATCGCCTTGTCCTCGGCGACCCCGGCGCCCGTGTTGAGGGCCGCGCCGAGCGCTCCGTACGCGGCCATGCCGACCATGGACGCCGTCTTCCAACTGCCGTCCACCGGACCGATGTTGGTGAACAGCAGATACATCATCACCGGCATCGCGATCGTGCCGATCACGAACTTCCCGTCCCGCAGGGTGCGCCGCACTTCGAGTACCAGGTAATCCCACATCACACACGCTCCAGGTCGCGGGGGTCCGCGGTCAGCGCCATGAAGGCGTCGTCGAGGGAGGCCGGGGCGACCTCCAGGTTCCGTACGGCGTCCATCGCGGCCAGCGCCCTGACCGTCGCGTCGGAGTCGTCGGTGCGCAGCCGCGCCCGGTCGCCGCGGATCTCCACCGACAGGACGCCCGGCAGCAGCGCCAGCCCCTCGGAGCCGCGCCCCGCCAGGTCGAAGCAGACCAGGCTGCCGCCGCCCGCCCGGCGCAGCTCCTCGCCGCTGCCGTCGGCGACGACCCGGCCGCGGTCGATCACGACGATCCGGTCCGCGTTGGCGTCCGCCTCCTCCAGGTAGTGCGTGGAGAACAGGACCGTGTGCCCGCGCCGTGCGAAGGCCCGCATCGAGGCCCAGAACGCGTGCCGCGCCTCGACGTCGAGCGCGGCGGTCGGCTCGTCGAGCACGATGAGCGCCGGGTTCCCGGCCAGCGCCACGGCGAACCGCACCCGCTGCGTCTGCCCGCCCGACAGCTTGTCGACCCGGCGCCCGGCCAGCTCCTCGATCCCGGCGAGGCGCAGCGCCTCCCGTACGTCCATGGGCGCCGGGTACCGCCCGGCCACGAAACCGACCAGCTCGGCCACGGTCACCCGGGGCACCGCCCGGCCCTCCTGGAGCATGGCGCCGACCCGCCCGGCCCGTACGGAGTCGCGCGGCGCGGCACCGAACAGCTCCACGCGCCCCTCGTCCGGGTCGTCCAGGCCGAGCAGCAGCGCGATGGTGGTGGATTTGCCCGCGCCGTTGCGGCCGAGCAGGGCCACCGTCTCGCCGGCCGCGATCCGCAGGTCGAGCCCGTCGACCGCCCGCACGTCCCCGAACGCCTTGACGGCCCCCGTGAAGGACACGGCCGCCTGTGTCGCGCCCGTCGGCCCTGCCGGTCCCGTCGTGCTCGTTGTCCTCGTCGTCATGGCACCGACGCTACGGACCGGGGGCCGTGCGGCGGCAGATGCGCATGTCCACACCTCGCCGGTACAAATGTCATGTCCGGCGCCCGGCAGCGCATCTGACGTTTCGTCAGAAGTCCCGGCCCGTGCCCTTCCCAAGCCCTCCGCTCTTGGCTATACATGAGGATCGCCGGGCGGAATGAAACAGGTTCTAGAACCGGCCCGCGACGACCTCGGTGCGGCCGACGGTGCGGACGGCCGCACCGAGGTCTTGACCGGCCCGACCAGCTCGCCCTGTGTGAGGAGCGCCCTGCCCCATGCCCATCGACGCCGCGAAGGCCGTAGCCGCCGAGCCCCGGACCGCCGAGATCACCTGGGGCCACAAGGACGTCCAGCTCTACCATCTCGGCCTCGGTGCGGGCACCCCCGCCACCGACCCCGGCGAGCTGCGCTACACCCTGGAGTCCAGGCTCCAGGTCCTGCCGAGCTTCGCGACCGTCGCGGGCGCCGGAGCGGCGATGATGGGCGGCCTCGCCGCACCCGGCATCGACGTGGACCTCGCCCACGTCCTGCACGGCGGCCAGACCATCGAACTGCACCGCCCCATCCCCGTCGAAGGGACGGCGCGTACGACGGCCAGGGTGGCCGCCGTGTACGACAAGACCAAGGCCGCCGTCATCGTCCTGCGCACCGAAGTCGCCGACGCCGACGGCCCGTTGTGGACCAGCGACGCGCAGATCTTCGTCCGCGGCGAGGGCGGGTTCGGCGGACAGCGCGGACCCTCCGCCCGCCCGGAGACCCCCACCCGCGCGCCGGACCACACCGTCGACCGGCCCGTCCGCGAGGACCAGGCCCTCCTCTACCGCCTCTCCGGCGACTGGAACCCGCTCCACGCCGACCCGGAGTTCGCGAAGCTCGCCGGGTTCGACAGGCCGATCCTGCACGGCCTGTGCTCGTACGGCATGACGCTCAAAGCCGTCGTCGACACGCTCCTCGACGGCGACGCCTCCCGCGTCACCCGCTACGCCACCCGCTTCACCGGCATCGTCTTCCCCGGCGAGACGCTGCGCATCCGCATGTGGCGGGAGCCGGACCGGGTGCGGGTCACGGTGGTGGCCCCGGAGCGCGACGAGGCCCCGGTCCTGGCCGACACCGTCATCGACCACCGCTGAACGACCTTCGCCACGCAAAGGAGCCGCACGCCATGCGAGCAGCCGTACTGCACGAGACAGGCCAGGACAAACTCGAGGTCCTCGACGACGTCGAGGCGGTCGGCTTCGGCCCGGGGAAGGTCCGGATCCGGGTACGGGCGACGGGCCTGTGCCACTCCGACGTCTCCGCCATGAACGGCGTACTGCCGCAGCCCGCCCCGTTCGTCCCCGGGCACGAGGGCGCGGGCGAGATCGTCGAAGTCGGGGAAGTCGGCAAAGGGGTGCGTAATCTGACGCCCGGTCAGCGGGTGCTGGTCTGCTGGCTCCCGGCATGCGGCACCTGCCCGGCCTGCAAGCGCGGACAGACCCAGCTCTGTCTCGCCGGGTTCATGAACGCGGGCACCCCCAACTTCAGGCGCCCCGGCGGTGACGTGTTCGGTTTCGCCGGTACCGGCACGTTCGCCGAGGAGGTCGTGGTCGACGCGGGATGCGCCGTCCCGATCCCCGACGACGTGCCCTTCGACATCGCGGCGCTCATCGGCTGCGGCGTCACCACCGGGCTCGGCGCGGCCATCAACACGGCCGACGTGCGGTCCGGTTCGTCGGTCGCCGTCATCGGCTGCGGCGGCGTCGGCATCTCCGCGATCCAGGGCGCCCGGCTCAAGGGTGCCGCGCAGATCGTCGCCGTCGACCCCGTGACGTCGCGGCGCGAGGCGGCCCTGCGGTTCGGCGCGACGGAAGCGGTCGACCCCGACGGGCTCGCCGACGCCAAGCGGCGGATCACGGCGGACGAGGGCTTCGACTACGTCTTCGAGGTCGTCGGCAAATCCGCCACGGCCCGCGCCGCGTACGAGGCCACCCGGCGCGGCGGCACCCTCGTCGTCGTCGGTGCCGGCGCCATGGACGACCACCTCCAGCTCAACATGTTCGAGCTGTTCTTCGACGAGAAGCGCATCCTGCCCTCGATGTACGGCGGCGGCGACGTGCTGCGGTCCTACGAGCGCGCCATCGCCCTGTGGCGGGCGGGCCGCATCGACCTGGAGTCCCTCATCACGCACCGGATCCCTCTCGCGGAGATCAACGAGGCCCTGGACCAGATGCGGACGGGTTCCGCCCTGCGGACGTGCATCGAGCTCTGACGAACTCCACTCAACCGGGGCGAACCGACAAGGAGCCGCATCACATGTCTACGCCGCTCAAGGGCCGCACGGCCGTCGTGACCGGGGCCGGGCGCGGGCTCGGCAGGGCCGAGGCGCTGGAACTGGCCCGCCTCGGCGCACACGTCGTCGTCAACGACTACGGCAGGCCGGGCCGGGACGGCACCGGCGGGTCCGACGCCACCCCGGCCGAGCTGGTCGCGGAGGAGATCCGCGCGAAGGGCGGCGCGGCCACCGCGCACTGCGGCGACGTCGGCGATCATCAGCAGGCGGCCGAACTCGTCCAGTTGGCCGTGGATACGTACGGTTCCCTGGACATCCTCGTCAACAACGCCGGGATCCTCCGCGACCGCATGATCTTCTCGATGACCGAGGACGAGTGGGACTCGGTGATCCACGTCCACCTCAAGGGCCACTACAACACCACCCACTTCGCCTCCCGCCACTGGCGCGAACGCGCCAAGGCGACCGGCGGCCCCGTCTTCGGCCGCATCGTGAACACCTCCTCCGAGGCGTTCCTCGCGGGGTCGGCGGGCCAGCCCAACTACGCGGCGGCCAAGGGCGGCATCGTCGGACTGACCACGTCCACGGCGCTGGCCCTCGCCAAGTACGGCGTCACCACCAACGTCATCTGCCCCCGCGCCCGCACCAGGATGACCGAGGACGTCTTCGCCGGGTTCGCCGAACCCGCCGAGGGCCTCGACCCGCTCGCCCCCGAACACGTCGCCCCGCTCGTCGGCTACCTCGCCTCACCCGCCGCCGCGCACGTCAACGGCCAGCTCCTCGTCGTGCACGGCGGCATGGTCGCGATCGTCGAACGACCCCGGGTACGGGCGAAGTTCGACACCGCCAAGGACGTGTTCACCTACGAGGAACTCGACGCGCTGCTCACCCCGCACTACAAGGACCGCCCCCCGGGCGAGACATTCGCCGCGACGGACGTGCTCGGCCTCGCCCACGACGGCTGACCCCGTCGCTCCAGCCCCCTGGGAACCATCCCGCCCGTCTGCCGGCTTTCCCCGTTCGATCCCGGACTTCCGACTTCCGTGACGCAACGGCGCGTTCTGTCCTCGCCGACCTGATGCCCCGAAGACGCTCGCCGGGCCGGGTCCTCGTCGTCACGCTGCTCGTCGTGACGGCCGGGTACCTGGCCTGGCGGGCCGCCGTCCGCGCGGGCCCGGAAGCGCACTCCGGCAGCGGCTCGGACGGGCAGCGCCTCAACCGGCTTCGACACGAGTACGACCGCCGCGAGGACGTCTTCGCCCGGCCGACGCCCGGCTGCGGAAGCCGGTCGCGGAACACCCCCGCGCCGAACGCATCGACCGGAGCCGGTACCGGACCTGCGTCCGCGAGCCCGACCGCCCCTCCGACACCTGCACGACGCCGCCGCCACGCGACCAGAAGGTGTACGACGCCCTTTGGGGCATCAGCGTGATCCTCCACCAGCCCAAGGACGAGGGCCGCACGTTCTACCGCTCCACCACGAGGATCCCTCGCGCTACACGATCATGCGCGCTGCGGAGGACACCGCGCAGGAGGCAGAGGAGTACGCGCACGCCCACGGCTTTCGCTCCACCCGCCCCCTCGGATCCGGCTGGACGATCCTCGGCCCGATCGACGACATCGGCCGCGAGGAGAAGCAGTTCCCGCAGGAGGACCCGCCGACGCCCCGCGGCCCTGTCCTCGAACCGGGCGGACTACGCCTCGTCGGCGCGCGGCCCCCGGTGCCGTCCGCGCGGTTCGGACTGCTCACCGTGGGCCGAGGACATGGTCACCGCGCCGCGATGCCTGCCGTGCCCGGAGGCGCCGGCCTCCGTCCGCTCCACGGTCTCCGTCCCCGTGTTCCCGCTGTTGCTTCCCGTCATCGGAAGACTCACCCCGTCACCCCGTACAAGATCCTTCGGTTACCGCCGCAGGAGTCTAACCACCCTGCTTGCGCCCGCCGAGAGGTGCCTGCGCCAACGGCACGGGGCGCGGCGCGGCAGGCGTCGGCGCGCTGTCCGGCGCGCTCTCGGGAGGCGCCGCGGGCTCCGGCGCGGGGAGCCGGGCGAGCCCGCACGGCACGTCCTCGGTCGCGTACGGCAACGCCAGCACGCCCTCCCGCGACCAGAAGCCGCACCCCGCCAACCACCCGCGCGGCGCGCCCAGTTGATGCAGCCGGCCCTCCGCCGGACGCCACACGCCGAGCCACGGCGAACCCGCGGGACCGGCCGTGCTGTCGATGCGCAGCGCCACCGCGCACCCCTCCGGCATCAGCGTCTGCCCCGGCTGCACGGCGAACGGTGTCATCGCGCGGTCCGCCGGGCGCAGCGCCTTCGGGAAGCGGATCGGCAACGTGCTGCCGAGCACACCCCAGCCGAGCCGCGGCCGGCCCGGCTCCGCGGCGTCCGAGCGGACCACGATCAGCCCGCTGTCCGGATCGGCGAGGAGCAGCCGGTCCGTACTGTCCTCGGTGATCTGCAACAGTGGCGACGCCTCACCGCCCCGCTCCAGATCCACCGCCACCGTCTTCACCGGCCCGCCCCCGGGCGGCTCCCGGTCCAGCGCGAGCAGCCGGCCCGCGTGATCCAGCCACACCCCACCCGTGCAGCGCCCCTTCACCTCGGCCACGTGCTCGGGCCCGAACGAGCCGCCCGCGACCAGCCACACGTCCGTCGTCTCCTCGCGCACCGCGAGCGCGAACGCGCGCAGCCCGTCCGGCGACGGCGGCAGCATCGTCAGCGCCCCGCACTCCACCGAGCCGAGCGGCACCTCCCCGGTGCCGGGCCCGGTCGGGTAGAGCAGGGAGAACAGGTGCCGGCCGCCGCCCTCGCGCCGCACGAGCACCCGGCCGTCGGTCAGCGGCAGGACGACCGTGCCCGGCTCCTCCGGCTGGTGGGAGGGGAGCGGCACCGCGTACGGCTCCGGCCCGTCGAGGGTCCAGCGCTCGGGGAACCAGGACCCGGGGCTCGCCCCGTCGTGCGCGAGCCGTGCCGCGTACGTCGCGTCCGCGGTGATCACGCACCCGGGCCGCGGCGGCTCCGGTCGTACCGCCGTCGCGGGTTCGGTGGCCAAGGCCGTCATGGGAATCCGTCGCCTCCGGTCGTCCTGACTTCTCGCTGACTTCTCGGTGTCCCGTCCCGTGCGTCTGCAGGACCGAAGCTAGTTTTCGTACGTACCTCCGGGGGCGCGCGCCGCCCTCCTCTTCACACCAAAGGGTGGCGGTGGCCGGAAACGGCTGTGAGGGAAGTACTTGGTGTGCTCACGGACCGGCGGGGGGCACGGAGGGAGCCGGGCTTGGGGGAGGGGCGCGCGGCGCAGGTAACCTGTCTGCGTGCCCCGTCTGTCTGAAGTAACCGCCGCGCTCGACGCCCTCTGGCCGCCCGACCTCGCCGAGGGCTGGGACGCGGTCGGCACGGTCGCCGGGGACCCGGACGCCGAGATCGGCCGGGTCCTGTTCGCCGTCGACCCGGTCCAGGAGATCGTCGACGAGGCCGTGAAGCTCGGCGCGGACCTCCTGGTCACCCACCACCCGCTCTATCTGCGCGGCACGACGACGGTCGCCGCGACCCACTTCAAGGGCCGGGCCGTCCACACCCTGATCAAGAACGACATCGCGCTGCACGTCGCGCACACCAACGCCGACAAGGCCGACCCCGGTGTCTCCGACGCGCTCGCCGGAGCGCTCGACGTCCGGGTCGTCCGCCCCCTCGTGCCCGACCCCTCGGACCCCACGGGCCGCCGGGGCCTCGGCCGCGTCTGCGAGCTGGACCACCCCCTCACCCTGGGCGACCTCGCGGCCCGCGCCGCCGAGCGCCTCCCGGCCACCGCGCAGGGCATCCGCGTCGCGGGCGACCCCGACGCGACGATCCGTACACTCGCGGTCTCCGGCGGCAGCGGCGACAGCCTCTTCGACGACGTCCGCGCCGCGGGCGTCGACGCCTTCCTCACCGCGGACCTGCGCCACCACCCGGCGAGCGAGGCCCGCGCCCACACACCTCTCGCGCTGCTCGACGCGGCGCACTGGGCCACCGAGTGGCCCTGGTGCGAGCTGGCCGCAGCCCAGCTCGACGAGATCTCCGACCGCGAGGGATGGGGCCTGCGCGTCCACGTCTCGCGTACGGTCACCGACCCCTGGACCGCCCACGCGGCGTCCCACCGCGAACCCCTGACTACTTTTGGAGCCCCCAACTGAACGCCGCGCCCGCCGACCAGATCCGCCTCCTCGACGTCCAGGATCTGGACGTACGCCTCCAGCAGCTCCGGCACAAGAAGAGGTCGCTGCCCGAGCACGCCGAGATCGAGTCGCTCACCAAGGACCTCGCGCAACTGCGTGACCTGCACGTCGCCGCGACGACGGAGGAGAGCGACTGCGCCCGCGAGCAGACCAAGGCCGAGCAGGACGTCGACCAGGTCCGTCAGCGCGCCAACCGCGACCAGCAGCGCCTGGACTCCGGCGCGGTCACGTCGCCGAAGGACCTGGAGAACCTCCAGCGGGAGATCGCCTCGCTGGCCAAGCGCCAGGGCGACCTGGAGGACGTCGTCCTTGAGGTCATGGAGCGCCGCGAGTCCGCCCAGGAGCGCGTCGGCGAACTCACCCAGCGGCTCGCCTCCGTGCAGGAGAAGGTCGACGCCGCGACGGCCCGCCGCGACGAGGCCGCCGCCGCGCTCGACGCCGAGGCCGCCACGGTGACCAAGGAGCGCGAGGTCGTCGCGGGCTCCATCCCCGCCGATCTCCTGAAGCTCTACGACAAGCTGCGCGAGAAGGAGGGCGGCGTCGGCGCGGCCAAGCTGTTCCAGCGCCGCTGCGAGGGCTGCCGTCTCGAACTGAACATCACGGAGCTGAACGACGTCCGCGCCGCCGCCCCCGACGCCGTGGTCCGCTGCGAGAACTGCCGCCGCATCCTGGTCCGCACCTCGGAGTCGGGCCTCTGAGCGGCACCGCCACCCGGGCCGCGGGACCGCCCGACCTGGGCCCCCCGGCCACCTTCGTGCTGCTGCGCCACGGCGAGACCGCCCTCACCCCCGAGAAACGGTTCTCCGGGAGCGGGGGCGGCGACCCCGAGCTGTCCGCGACGGGCCGCCGCCAGGCGCGGCGCGCGGCGGACGCCCTCGCGGAGCACGGCACGGTCGAGGCGATCGTGTCGTCGCCGCTGAAGCGCTGCCGGGAGACCGCCCAGGTGGTGGCCGACCGGCTCGGCCTCGGCGTCACGGTCGACGACGGCCTGCGCGAGACGGACTTCGGGGCCTGGGAAGGGCTCACGTTCCAAGAGGTCCGCGAACGCCACCCGGACGACATGGACGCCTGGCTCGCCTCGTCCGACGCCGCGCCCACCGGCGGCGGCGAGAGCTTCGCGGCGGTCGCCGCGCGGGTCGCCGCGGCCCGGGACCGGCTGACCGCCGCCTACCGGGGCCGCACCGTTCTCCTCGTCAGCCACGTCACGCCCGTCAAGACGCTGGTGCGGCTCGCGCTCGGCGCCCCGCCCGAGGCCCTGTTCCGCATGGACCTCGCGGCGGCGTCCCTGACGACGATCGCGTACTACGCCGACGGCAACGCCAGCGTCCGCTGCCTCAACGAGACCGCGCACCTGCGATGAGGCTCGCCTCGCGGGCCAGCGTCGCCACCCGCGCCCAGTCCTTCGCGGCGACGGCGTCGGCCGGAAGCATCCAACTGCCGCCCACGCAGCCGACGTTGGCCAGCGTCAGGTAGTCGGCGGCGTTCGCGGGCGAGACCCCGCCGGTCGGGCAGAAGCGGGCCTGCGGCAGCGGGCCCGAGAGCGCCTTCAGATAGGCGGCGCCGCCCGCGGCCTCGGCCGGGAAGAACTTCATCTCGGTGACGCCGCGCTCCAGCAGCGCCACGACCTCCGACGTCGTCGACACCCCCGGCAGGAACGGCACCCCCGACGCCTTCATCGCGTCGAGCAGCGTCTGCGTCCAGCCGGGGCTGACCAGGAACCGCGCACCGGCGGCCACCGAGTCGGCGACGTTCGCGGGGGATATCACGGTGCCCGCGCCGACGACCGCGTCCGGCACCTCGGTGGCGATCGCCCGGATCGCGGCGAGCGCGGCGGGCGTGCGCAGGGTCACCTCGATCGCGGGCAGCCCGCCCGCTACCAGCGCCCGCGCGAGCGGCACCGCGTCGGAGACGTCCTCCACGACGACGACGGGAACGACGGGGGCGAGATCGAGCACGGAGGAACCCGTGGGCGCGAAGGAGGTCATGGGCACATCCTGCCCGCGCTGTGCAGCATGCGCAAAGCCCGTTGCGCATGCTGCAATGAACCGCCTCGTCTCTCAGTGCACCTCGTCCACCAGGACGTCCAGACTCCACGCCCGCCCGGCCTTCGCGGGCTCCTCGACCTCCACCTCGTACGAGAGGTCCCGCAACGCCTCGACCAGCTCCGCCGGGGACGCGGGCGCGACCCCCGAAGTCAGCAGCGAACGCACGATGCGGCCCTTGGTCGCCTTGTTGAAATGGCTGACGACCTTGCGGGTCGGCGCGTGCAGCACCCGCACCGTCGCCGTCCGCTCCGCCACCTCACCCTTCGGCTTCCACGCACTCGCGTACGCCGCCGACCGCAGATCCAGCACCAGGCCGTCCCCGGCCACCTCCGGCAGCACCTCGGCCATCGGCGCCCGCCAGTACGCGCCGAGCGCGCCGAGCCCCGGCAGCCGCACCCCCATCGAGCAGCGGTAGGACGGAATCCGGTCCGTCACCCGCACGGCGCCCCACAGCCCCGAGAAGACCAGCAGCGACCGCGCCGCCCGCTTCCTCGCCGCCGCGTCGAGCGAGGCAAGGCCCAGCGCGTCGTACAGGACACCCGTATAGATCTCCCCGGCCGGCCGCGCGCCCGCCGTGCGCAGCCCCGCGTTCTTGGCGACCTCGCCGCGCAGCCCCTCGCTCAGACCGAGCACGTCGCGCGCCTTGTCCTCATCGGCCGCGCACAGCTCCACCAGCTCGTCCAGGACCGCGGCCCGCGCCCCCGCGAGCCCCGGCAGCGAGAGCGACTCCGGCTTCAACGGGGCGCCCCGGCCGGAGGCGGCCTTACCTTCGGACGGCGGCAGCAAGACGAGCACGTGCTTCTCCTTCTGATCCTTCTGAGCGGCGGGGAGGGGTGCGGCCCCGCGCCAGGGTAATCGGCCGCGCCTGCCCGGCCGCCCCGCCGTCGTGCCGCCGGACCCCTCCCGCCCTACGCTCGGTGTATGCCCCGCCGCCACCTCCGCGTGACCGGCGCACCGCAGGCGCCGCTCGGTGCCGCGCTGCGTGACCTGCGTACGAAGCTGGACGTGCCCGGGGAGTTCCCGCCCGACGTACGCGCCGAGGCGTCCCGCGTCGCCGCGGACCCGCCCAGGACACCCTCACGCGACGAGACGGCGATCCCGTTCTTCACGGTCGACCCGCCCACGTCCACCGACCTCGACCAGGCCATGCACCTGTCCCGGCGCCCCGGCGGCGGCTACCGCGTGCGGTACGCGATCGCCGACGTCGCCGCGTTCGTCACCCCCGGCGGCGCCCTCGACACCGAGGCCCACCGCCGCGTCACCACCCTCTACTTCCCGGACGAGAAGGTCCCGCTGCACCCGACCGCGCTCAGCGAGGACGCCGCGAGCCTGCTCCCCGGCCGCACCCGCCCGGCCGTCCTGTGGACGATCGACCTCGACCCGGACGGCCGCGCACAGCGCACCGACGTCGTCCGCGCCCTGGTGCGCAGCCGCGGCAAACTCGACTACGCGGGCGTGCAGCAGGCCATCGACGACGCGAGCGCCGAGGAGCCCGTCGCGCTGCTGCGGGACATCGGGCGACTGCGCGAGCACCTGGAGGCCGAACGCGGCGGCATCTCCCTGCACGTCCCCGAACAGGAGATCATCGCCCGCGAGGACACGTACGAACTCGCCTACCGCGCCCCGCTGCCCGCCTCCTCCTGGAACGCGCAGATCTCCCTCCTCACCGGCATGGCCGCCGCCGACCTCATGCTCGCCGCCGGAACCGGCATCCTGCGCACCCTGCCGACCGCCCCCGACGGCGCCGTCGGCCGCCTGCGCCACACCGCGAAGGCGCTCGGCATCGACTGGCCGCACCACCTCCCCTACTCCGACCTCATCCGCTCCCTCGACCCGCACCGCCCGCACCACGCGGCCTTCCTCCAGGAGTGCACGACCCTGCTGCGCGGCGCCGGCTACACCCCCTTCACCGACGGCGAGCGCCCGCCGCTGACCACGCACGCCGCCGTCGCCGCGCCCTACACCCACTGCACCGCCCCGCTGCGCCGCCTCGTCGACCGGTACGCGTCCGAACTGTGCCTGGCCGCGTGCGCCGGGCAGGACCCGCCGGGGTGGGCGGTCGAGGCGCTGGCCGCGCTGCCCGAGGAGATGGCGGACGGCACCCGCCGGGCCAACGCCGTGGAGCGCGGCTGCGTCGACCTCGTCGAGGCGGCGCTGTTGCGGCACCGCGTCGGTGACCTCTTCGACGCCTACGTGGTGGACGTGCGGGAGAAGGAGCGGACCGTCGGCACCGTGCAGCTCCCCGAACCGGCCGTCGTCGCCCCGATCGAGGGCGGCACCACCGCGCTGCCCCTGGGGGAGCGGCTGCGCGTCCGCCTCACCCAGGCAGATCCGGGACGGGCGAGGGTACGGTTCGCACCCGCGTGAGCCGCTCCTCCAGGGCCCGCGCCAGCCGGTCGGGCTCCTCGGCGTGCAGCCGCACCAGACGGACCTCGGCAGGACGCCCCAGAAAGCCGAAGTGCCGTACGGAAGCGTCCAGTTCGAGGGTCAGGCTGGTCTGGGAGGCGACTTCGAGGTTCAGCTCGCCGTCGGCCGCCGTGTGCGTGAACCGGTTCTCCCGGCGCACGGCCGCGATCCGCTCCAGCGGTATCCACAGATCCACATGGGCGCCCCGGCGCACCCGCAGCGCGTCGGCGGCCAGTACGTGCGGCCGGGTCACGGACGCCGCGTGCAGACCGAGCACCATGACCACGGTGTAGACGTCGAGGAAGAGCACGATCCGGTGCGCCACGGGCCAGTCCCGCAGCAGCGCCCACATCCCGAAGGTCTCTACGACACAGACGAACGCGAACGCGTACATCATCGCCGCCTGCCCCCGCGCGTACGGGAAGCCCTCGGCCCCCGCGGGCACGCCGTGCCGCCGCCGCGCCACCCACAGCCCGAAGCTCCCGAACACCCGCAGCTCGTGACCGAGCAGCCGCCGCGCGGTCACCGGCACCAGATCGTCGAGGGCACCCCGGCCCTTGCGCCGGTAGGCGACGACGAGCAGCCCCGCCTCGACGGCGACCATGAACAGCACGGCGGCCTCGACGCCCCACGGCACCCGCACCCCCGCCAACAGGCAGATTACGAGCCCGAGTTCACCGGCCATGACCCCGCACGCCAGCGCCCGCACCAGCCGCTTCACCGCGCACCGCCCGCGGCGGCCAGGCGCAGCGCGAGCCGCAGGGCCTCGGCCTGGGCGGGGGTGACATCGGCGAGGACGGCGTCGAGAAAGCCGCTCCGCTCCGGCCCCCCGAGGTCCGGCAGATCGGCCGGCAGGCACGCGACCAGGGCGTGCGCCGCCTCGGTCACCCGCGGATCGTCCGGCGCCGCGTCGGCCAGCGCGTCGAACCGCGCGTACACGTCACGGGCCGCGTCCAGGGCGCCCGGCTCGGTGACCGTGGGCAGCAGCGCCGCCATGAGCTGGGCGCGGGCCTCGGGCGGCGCGGTCGTATCGATGAGGGCAAGCATCTCCCGGTCCTTCGCGGCCATCGGCGACTCGGCGCCCAGGCCGCCCGACTGGGCCAGCAGGTCGGCCAGTTCGGGCGAGACCGTCCCTTCGGCGGGCAGCAGCCCCCGCTCGGCCCGGGCCAGCAACTCCCGCAGCCTGGCCCTGCGCTCACGGATCGCGGCCTCCTGCCGTGCCAGGTCGGCATCCAGCTCGGCCAGCACCTCGGCCAGCTCACGCCCCGCGTCGTCGGCCAGCACGTCCCGCACCTCCCCGAGGCCGAGCCCCAGCTCGGTCAGCCGCCGGATCCGGGCCAGCTCGACCGCGTGCCGCAGCCCGTACGCGCGATACCCGTTGCCCAGACGTTCGGGTTCGGGCAGCAGCCCGAGATGGTGATAGTGCCTGATGGCGCGCGGGGTGACACCGACGGTCGCGGCGAGCTCTCCGATCCTCATGGCCCCAGTAGAAACGTTGACGCTACGGAGGGGTCAAGGCGGCGCCCCCCCGGGACGACGGCGGGGGAGCCCATGGCGCACGCCGGGTATCATGGACGGCACGGCAGACGAGCCGGGCGGACGGCCGCGTGGGATTCTCCGGAACCCCCCGAGGAACGTCCGGGCTCCACAGGGCAAGGTGGTGGCTAACGGCCACCCGGGGTGACCCGCGGGACAGTGCCACAGAAAACAGACCGCCCGGCGCTTCGGCGCCGGGTAAGGGTGAAACGGTGGTGTAAGAGACCACCAGCGCCTGAGGTGACTCAGGCGGCTAGGTAAACCCCACCTGGAGCAAGGTCAAGAGGGGCGCCGTGAAAAGCGCCCTGCGCGGACGTTCGAGGGCTGCCCGCCCGAGTCCGCGGGTAGACCGCACGAGGCCGGTGGCAACGCCGGCCCTAGATGGATGGCCGTCTCCCCGGCCACCGCGAGGTGACCGGGCGACAGAACCCGGCGTACAGCCCGACTCGTCTGCTTTTACGGCCCTGACCTGGGATTTTCCCCGGGTAGGGGTCGTTTGGCGTTTGGGGCGGTGCGCCCGGTTGACCTGGGCGTTCCCCGGGAGTTTTCGCGTGGTTGTGCACGGGTGTGCATTGATCTTGGTGTGGGCGACACTGCCGTGCAGCTGAGGGGCACGGGAGCGCGAGCCCGTTCCTGTCGGTGTAAGAGGTGCATCCGCCTGCCGCGTTCAGATCGTGAGGCCGGTGAGAAACCGCCAAACCGAGCCAGATGCCCGCACCAGCATGTAGCGATGTGTCCGAGGAGGCTGGATCTTCGAGGCGGTCCGCCGAGCTGTGTGTGTTGGGCTGGCCTGGGGAGACATGCGGTCCTCATCACCGTCTCGTGCGCGCGGTTGAGAATTTCCGGCGGCTTGGTCTGCCAGTGGTTTTCAGTCACTACGTGTGCCTTTACTCGATGGGGCGCTGCAGTGGCTGTAGGGCCCGATACCGTGCTCACGTTGCATCTGTTACAGATGAGAACATCAACAGGAGCCTCGGCGGAACCGGACGTGTGCCGAGGGCAGGTTTTACGGGGAGGGTCTGATCGTGTCCGACGGCACGGGGGATGCGTCGCAGGCGGCAGCGGCTGGCGTCGGCGGGGCGCCGGGGAGTCTTGCGGCGTCGGCCGTGGCGGCCGGCAGCGTGGCGGCGAAGGCCATGAAGGTCGAGGGCGAGACGCTGTCGGCGTTCAAGCGCCGGGTCGACGAGTTGCTGCGGAACCTGGAGAAGTCGAAGGCGGCGCCGAAATCGATCGCGAACGGGGCATTGCCCGGTGGGCGATTGGGGGCGTTCGACGAGGCGGACTCGCTGCACTCCGCCTATACGCATGTGCACAGCCAATTGGAGAACCTGTCCAAGATGCTGGCCCTGCAGATCGAAGGGCTGGTAGTGACGGTCGATGCCTCGAAGGCGGGTTACGACAACCTCGACGATGATGTACGGGCTCGCCTGAGCCGGATCCGGACACAGGCGGATGAGCTGGTGGGCCCGGGCGCGAAGTCGGCAGCCGACTCAGGGCACCGTGGTTCGGGTGGCGCGTCTGCTGGTGAACCTGCGCCGAAGTCGACGGACAGCGAGGCGGGGGGCTTGTGATGCGGGTAGCTGATGCCCGGTGTGAGGAACGCGCCGGCGAGGAGGGGGCATGAGCGGCGGCCTGGGTTCCCACATGTTCGGCATGGTCAAGCAGTACCGCTTCGCCGTGCACACTCCGCAGGAGCTGTGGGCGATGGTCGAGCCGGCGGACGGTGGGACAGCCTCGGACCTCGGTGCGTTGCTGACGTCGGCGGCGAAGACGATCACGGAGATCGGCGACGACCTCAAGACGCACAGCACGGCCGTCGCGTGGGATGGCGAGGGTGGCGACGCCTTCCGCAAGTGGATCGACGAGGCCGCGCGGGCGACGTTGAGTCTGGGGGTTTACAGCGAGAGCGCCGGGAAGTGGCTGGGCCACGCGGCGGACACCCTGCACGAGGTCAAGCCGCAGTTGGAGTCCCTGAAGAATTCCGCTGCCTCGGCGCGCTCGATCCTGGATGCGCACGCGGCCAAGGCGACGGACGTCGGGAACCACGATGGCGGACCCTCGGAGTCGTCGGTGACGTCGGCGCAGACCCAGTACGACAACGACCGGGCAGAGGCCGCCCAGTTGATGATCAAACTTGGGCAGTCGTACTCGGCATCGACCGAGCAGATCGAGGCCTTGAAGGCGCCGGAGTTTCCGGAGCTGCCGGAGAAGTTCGTGCCCCGGGGTATCCGCGACAGCGAGCAGGGCGAGGACGTTCCCTCGTCAACGAATACCGGGACCGCTGTCGCGGTGGGCGGGATCGGCGTTGCCGCGGCAGGTGCTGCAGGAGTTCGTGAAGCGGCCCGTGGCGCCGCCCTGGCCGGAGGAGTACAACCGGCGCCCACAACTCCTGCGGCGTATACATCAGTTCCCGATCTGTCCGCGGGCGGGACGGCTGTCGGCCTCGACCGGGTCGGCACGTTGCCGTCCCCCGCCTCATCGACTCCGGCGACTCCGGCCTCGACGCCATCCGCGTTGCCGGGTGGCACCTCACCTGTGGGGACCGCACTCCCTGGCACGCCGCCGCCGGTGTTCGGTGGCACGGCCCGCACCGGTGTTCCGCCACGCGTCGTCAGCGGCGGCCGTGTTCCGACGGCTTACGGACAGCGCGGGGCGGTCGGTACGCCGACGGCCCCGGGTGCTCCAGGGACCCCAGCTACATCGCGGGCGGTTCCGTCCGGACGCGGGGTTCCTGGGGTGACCGGGTCCGGGATGCCGAGCGGCTCTACGTCACCCGTGCGAGGCCCGGAAGGCGCGAGTCCGGGGCGGCCGTCCAACGGGATCGCCGGCGGCCGTCCCGTAACCGCGCCGACGGCCCGCTCCGCGAGCGGGATGTCCCAGGGCACGGTGGTGGGCGGGTCCCCGGCACAGCAGGGGACCGGAGCCCGTGGCGGTGCTCTGCAGGGGGCGCGCACCGGAGGAGCGCCGAGCCGAGGCGCCGGCGTACCTGGCACGGGACGGGGGAGCGCCGCCGCCGGACGGATGCCCGCCCACTCGGACGGCGTCGTCGGCGGCCGGCCGCAGCCCTCAAAGACGCGTCGTAGCCCTTCCCCTACGGCCGGAGCCGGCGCTCCACGTGGAGTGGAGAGCGGCCGTGCTGCTCGGGGACAGCGGGGCGGACCCGCCGGTGGATCCGCGTCGACGGCGGGTAAGGATGGTGCTCGGCTTGCCTCGGAGCAGCGTCGGCGAGAGGAGCGGCCTGCGCGCGAAGAAGCAGAGACCGAGGCGGTGCAGCCGGAGCGGGAGCAGCCGCCGCTTCGTCTGCCGGGCATGCCCCCGACGACTCGGCGTGACAACGAAGGATGACCATGGGCTCCCATACGAAGCAGGTCCGCAGACTCCGCCTGGTGTCGGCCCTGTGCGGCGTCGTGCTGGCAGGGTCCGCCGCAACGCCTGCCTCCGCCGACTCTGTTCGTGAACGGCAGTGGCATTTGGATGCCATGCGCGCTGACCAGATGTGGAAGACCAGTACCGGGAAGGGCGTCACGGTCGCGGTCGTCGACTCGGGAGTCGACTCCTCCCTGCCCGATCTCCGGGGCCAGGTCCTGTCGGGCAAGGACTACTCCAAGCGTCGCGGCGGTGAGCACACGGACTACGACGGTCATGGCACGGGCATGGCCGTACTCATCGCCGGTACCGGAGCCCGCGGGGCCGAGTCGGGTTCGTACGGCCTGGCTCCGGGAGCGAAGATCCTCCCCATCCGGGTGCCGGACTTCAACGAGTGGAGCCGCAAGAACGGCAACCCGGACGACTACCCGACGTATGTGGCCAAGGCCATCCGCTACGCCGCCGACTCAGATGCCCAGGTCATCAATGTCTCCTTGGGCGGTTCGGAGCACTCGAAGATGCTGGACGACGCGGTCGCGTATGCGCTGTCCAAGAACAAGCTGGTCTTCGCGGGTGTGGGTAACACCGGCTCCGGCAGCAACAGACCGCAGTACCCGGCCGCGACGCCGGGCGTCGTGGGCGTTGGCGCGATCGGTAAGAACCTGAAGAAGACAGCGGAGTCCCAGCACGGTCCGCAGGTCGATCTGGTGGCTCCCGGCGCGGACATGGTTGCCGCATGCCTGAGCAGCACGTCGCGTGTGTGCAGATCGAGCGGCACCAGTGACGCCTCGGCCATCGCCTCCGCCTCGGCCGCCTTGATCTGGTCGAAGCATCCAAAGTGGACGAACAACCAGGTTCTCCGGGTCATGCTCAACACAGCGAGCGGCCCCGTGAGCGGCAAGGAGCGCACCGACGACATCGGCTACGGCGCCGTACGGCCGCGGATCGCGTTGACGAGTCCCGGGGATCCAGGCGCGGCTGACACGTACCCGCTGCCGGACTACAAGGACGGAGCGTCGACGGCCTCGGGAAGCGCGAGCGCACCGTCCACGAATTCCTCGGCTCCGCCGGCCGCGGCGTCTTCCGGCAACGGGGCGAGCGCCCTGCCGTGGATCTTGACAGGTGTGGGCGCGCTGGCGTTGGCAGGGGGCGGGGTGCTTGTGGTGCGCAGCCGCAGGCGTCGTCGAACGGCCCTGCTCGCACCCGCGCCGTCGACGACGCAGCAGAGTTGGGCACAGTCCCCGCACGCAGGCCATACGCCGGGCGGACAGGGGCGGCCGTGGCCGTACCAGGACACCAATCACACGGGCAGACCGTGACATGAAGAAGACTGAGCGGGGCGAGATTCGTGACGGACACGAAGGGGGAACGGCAGGTGCCGAACGGCGGGTCGGACGGCTCGGTCGGGATGCGGCTGAATCAGACTCCCGCTGCTGAGGGTCCCGCCCGCGGCGGGCAGAAGGATCTCGCGTCGAGCCCGGCGAAGAAGAAGGCCGCCGCGCGCGCCATCGAGCAGTACATCGAGCCCGACACGCGTAAGGCCGGTGACTGGGCGGATACCGAAACCGGTGCGGCGGTTCACGAGTTCAGCGACGGATGGCTCACCTCGGGCGCCTTGAAGAAGGCCCCCAAGACCTGGGGTCAGCAGGTGCACGCCTTGCTGAACCGCCTCTCGTCGGAGAAGGCCGCGTTGCGGAGCGCCAACAACACCCTGCAGGGCACCGACGGCGCGGTCGGCGCGAAGACGCGCTCGCTGTCCGCGCTCGACGGTTTCTGACCCAGCCGGGCCGCGCGCCCGCCGCTCGAACAAGCCGCAGCAGGATCACGGGAAAAGCATGCCGACGTACCACGACATCATGACCGTCGACCTGTCCACGCTCAGCACGGCCGCCGAGCGGTGGGAGGGGATGGCAAAGGAGTTTCACAAGCAGGAGATCGCCTACGACCGTGACGTCCACGGCATCCGCATGGAGCAGACCTGGTCGGGTCTGAGCGCGGATGTGGCCGGTCGGCGCTTCGACATCGCCCTGCAGGAATTCCAGAAGGCCCAGACGGAAGCCAAGGCTGTCGCGTCGCTGCTGCGGGACGCGCACCACGCGTTCGCCGAGGTCCGCAAGCAGCTCAAGTCGGCGCGCGCCGACGCCATCAAGGCAGGCATGGCCGTCTCCCGCAAGGGTGCGACTGACTACCGCATGCCGCGAACTTCGGTGAAGCTAGAAGCCATTGCGTGCGTTGAATTCGCGGACTCGTCGGTCATACTCCCTTTGCGCCAGAGCTTCTGTCCGCATCACTGCTCGCGACGGCCTTGTGTTCTGAGAGCCGAGGTAGAGCCTGATGATCCCGAGACCGAGATACGATGCCAGGAAGAAAGTCGGCCACAGGAACGCGCGAATCGCGGACACCGTCCAGGGTGACGCATCTTTCCAGTCGGGAGAGAACCTGGTGACGGCGACGACAAGGAATGTGGCGACCCCTGCGGACAGGACGGTCTTCACCTTTTGTGAAGCCTGTAGTTCACGCCAGAACCAGGCAAGGCCCAGAGTCGGCTTCCTGCTTACAGGTGGCCAGCCCTGCCCAGCTACAGCCCTCGCATCGCGGACCAGACGCGGACGCACATTTCCCAGATAGATGGCGCTTGTCACAAGCCCCAAAGGAATAAATCCGACTGCGATCAATGGGGCGAAGATCAGGAAGATGCGAAATCTTTGACTGGATCCCGTTCTCATCCAGTCGAAGGGATGGTGCGTGAGCACGTCCACGGCAACTGAGAGGCAGAGGAGGTAACCAGCAGCGTAAGCTATCAAGATCAGACGAGCTGAGGCATCAGTCACGTATCTCCCCCCACAACCTGCGGATATCTGTACTCCGCAGCCGTGTCAGGCTAGCGCCAGGCAACCACGCCGACATCCCCTTTTGGGCGTATTTCCTCGCACTTGGGCCAGGGCTTCCCTCCGGGCAGACCGTAGGCGCGGCGCCGGTCGAAGGCGCCGAAGACAAGCCCGTCCGCCCACTCCAGGCCGCGCCTCAGATCAACGGCGGGCGTCCGAGTCGCGTCATGCGCCACACCGTGCGCCAGCGCATGGGGCGTCGTTCGCCGGCGGGTGTGCGGACGCCCTCCGCGAAGCCGGCCGCCCAGGCGCGCAGGCCGCCGAGGGAGCGGGTGCGCAGCAGGGTGAGGAGGGTCCAGGTGCCCAGGTACAGCGGGATCAGGGGGAGGGGGAGGCGGCGGCGGGCCAGCCAGACGCGGTTGCGGGCCGTCATGCGGTAGTAGACGGCGTGCCGGGCCGGGGACGTCTTCGGGTGCTGGAGCAGCAGCGACGGTTCGTAGAGGACCTTCCAGCCCGCGTCGAGCGCGCGCCAGGCCAGGTCCGTCTCCTCGTGCGTGAAGAAGAAGTCGGCGGGCCAGTCGCCGGTCTCGGCCAGCATGTCCATCGAGAAGGCGTGGCCGCCACCGAGGAACGCGGTGACGAGGCCGCGCCGCATCGGGTCCTTCGCGCGCAGCCGGGGCACGTGGCGGCGCTGTGTCTCGCCGAGTTCGTCGGCGATGCGGAAGCCGACGATGCCCAGGCGCGGGTCGGACGCGTAGAGGCTCTGGATCGTGGAGAAGACGTCGGCGTCGACGAGCAGGCCGTCGTCGTCGAGTTCGACCGCGATGTCCACGTCGCCGAAATCGCGCAGCCGGGCGAGGGCCACGTTGCGACCGCCGGGGCAGCCGAGGTTGTCGTCCAGTTCGACGGTGGTGACCTCGAACGGCAGGCCGGTGAACTCCGGCAGGGGCGTGCCGTTGCCGATCAGGACGACGCGGGTCGGCGGGGCGTCCTGCTTGGCCACCGACTCCAGCAGCGCGTCCACGTCCCCCGGCCGGTTGCCCATGGTCACGATGGCCACGCCCAAGCGGGGGAGTTCGGTGGTTCGGCGCCTGTCTGTCATGGCGGCGATGGTAGCCGTTCACCTGCCCCGGCTCTCGCGGGGCGTCAGCCGTGCGGTCGCCAGCCCGTCCGCGCGGCCCACTGCTCGGCGACGACGCCGACGAGGTCGACGACGGGGTCCTTCACGTCGGCGTACGTGCCGGTGTCCGAAACGGCCGCCGCCAGTACGTACTTGAACCGGGCGTACGCGGGAACGGCCTCCGGCGTCGCGCGCAGCCAGTCCCGGAACAGCAGCGCGAGCCGCTCGTTCGGCGAACCGGCCCTGCGCACATGGAGGTTGACGGGCGCGGTGTCCGCCGTCCGCCGCGACCAGTACCGCTTGGCCCAGTCGGCCGGGTCCGCCTCGTCCTCCCGTCCGGCGGGCACGTGGTCGCGCAGATACGGCAGCCGTACGAAGCCGAGCGCGGCCAGCGGCGCCTCGAACGCGGTGGCGGCGGCGTCCAGGTCGGCGACGCTCACCTGCACGTCGTAGATGTCCTTGGCGGCCATGCCCGGCACGGAGGTCGAGCCGATGTGGTCGACGTGCAGCGCGGAGGGGCCCAGCGCGGACCGCAGCCGGGCGCACAGCTCCGCGCCGCCCCGCGCCCACGCGGGGTCGTGCGGGACGACGACCGGCTTCTCGTGCGGCGGCATCAGCCCTGGACCTCCGGCGCCGGGCCCAGCGAGCGTTCGGTCACCTTGGCCAGGTGCGCGGCGAGCGTCCCGCGCGCGTCCGGGGTCAGCGTGCTGAGTGCGACCAGCGCCGTGACGGCCACGTCGCACAGCTCCGACTCGACGTCCTGCCAGGTGTGGCTGACGCCCTTGCGCGGGTTCTGGCCGGCCACGCCGATGACGGCCTGCGCCACCTCGCCCACCTCTTCCGAGAGCTTCAACACCCGCAGCAGCAAGGCCTCTTGGGGAGGGCGCCGGTTGTTCTCGTCGAGCCAGGCGCGCAGCCGGTCGATGGTCGTCCAGAGTTCGTCGTCGTTCGTCGTCACAGGTGGAGAGCCTAGGGGGCGACCCTCCGCTCACTCCTCGGGCTGCGCCTGCCGGACCCGCCTGGTGCGCGAGCCGACCACCGCCAGCGTCGCCGCCGCGGCCCCGACGAGCGCCGTCGGCACCATCCAGTGCCGGTCGAGGACGTGGCCGAGGGCGTGGTCGAGGGAGTAGCGGCCCGCGCCGGTCACGGCGAGGCCCGCGGCGACGAAGCCGAGGAACGCCGGGTACTCGTAGCCGCCCTCCATGGCGAAGAAGCCGTTCGGGGCGTGCACGGCCGCCGCGCCCGCCATGGTTCCGGCCGCGGCGGCGCCGCCCAGCGGGGTGGCGAGGCCGAGCGCGAGGAGCGCCCCGCCGCCCGCCTCGCCGAGCCCGGCCGCGAGGGCGCTCGCCTTGGCGGGGGCGTACCCCATGGCCTCCATGGCGGTGGCGGTGCCGGACACGCCGCCCCCGCCGAACCAGCCGAGGAGCTTCTGGGCGCCGTGCGCGGCGAGGACCCCTCCTGTGCCCAGGCGCAGCGCGAGGAGTCCCAGGTCGCGGCGGGAACGGCAGGTGCCGGCGGAGGTGCGGTACGAGCGGGGGATACGCGAACGTGTGCAAGTCATGTCACCACCGTCCGGCACCCCGGGCCCGCGCACCTCGCGCGCGGAGCCGTTCGGGTGACCTGTCCGGGTGGTGGGTGAGGCGGTCGGCGGCCACCGCGGCCCCTCGCCGCTGACCTGCCTGGACGCGCTACGGGATGGGTACGGCGGTGCCGCTCACCCGGACCCGCGCGTCACCCTCCCGCAGCGTCACCGTCAACTCGCCGGGGCGGCCCATGTCGGCGCCCTGGTACAGGGTCAACTCGGCGGCCCGAGGGATCAGGCCCAGTTCGCGCAGGTACGCCCCGAACGCCGCGGCGGCAGCGCCCGTGGCGGCGTCCTCGACGACACCCCCGACGGGGAACGGGTCCCGTACGTGGAAGGTAAAATCGCTCTCGCGCCACACCAGTTGGACCGTCGTCAGGTCCAGGCGGTGCATCAACGCGGCGAGCCGGTCGAAGTCGTAGTCGAGGTCGGCGAGGCGCTGCCGGGTGGCCGCGGCGAGGACGAGGTGGCGGGCGCCCGCGTAGGCGAGGCGGGGCGGGAGGGCCGGGTCGAGGTCGGCGGCCGGCCAGTCGAGCGCGGCCAGCGCCTCGGTGAGGTCGTCGTCGCTCACGTCCTCCAGGTGCGGCGCGACGCTCGTGAGGGTCGCGCGCAGGGCGTCCCCGGCCCGGTCGACGGTGACCGGGACCTCGCCGGCCGGGGTGTGGAACACGTAGTCGCCCGCGCCCTGCCGCTCGGCGAGGGCGACCGCGGTGGCGACGGTGGCGTGGCCGCAGAACGAGACCTCCGCCTTGGGGCTGAAGAAGCGCAGGGTGTACGTCCGTTCGTCGCTTCCGGCGGGGCCCGGGGTCACGAACGCGGATTCGCTGTAGCCGAGATCGGCGGCGATCTTGAGCATGCCCCCGTCGTCGAGGGCGGAGGCGTCGAGCACGATTCCGGCCGGGTTGCCTCCGGCGGGGCTGGTGGCGAAGGCGGTGTAGCGCAGCACGTCATCTTCGTTCATGAAGGCATTCTGACCCAGGCCCGCCCGCCCTCACCGGCAGATACACGGAAGGAGTGCCGGTATACGGAAGGAGTGCCGGTACAAGGAGTGCCGGTATGCGGAAGGGGCGTCCGCGCGTACGGCCGCGGACGCCCCTTCCTCCCCCCTCGTGATGGCTCAGTCGTGGGCCCTCAGTGGCAACTGACCCCGCCGGAGCCGAGCCGGCTCCAGGAGCAGGAGTCGAGCTGCGTGCCGCTCGGCTTGATCAGTCGCGCCTTGTCGCCCGTGTTGTTCCAGACGTACCAGCTACGGCCCCAGTACCGGACACCGGAGGCGTTGGTGCCCTTGCCGGTGCGGACCTTGACCGTCTTCCCGGCGCCGATCTTGTAGCTGCCGAAGGTGTACGTGTAGCCCGTGTTGTCCTTCAGCTTGTAGCCCTTGAGCTGGATCGCGGAGCGGGTGTTGTTGTGGATGTTCACCCACTCCGCGTTCAGCGAGCCGTTGCTGCCGCCGTCGGAGCCGGGGCTGTCGTACTGGATGTAGCCGAGGTGCAGCCCACCCTGGTGCGCGGCGGCGGAGGCCGGCGACGCGGCGAGCAGCGAACCCGCGAGGGCGACCGCGGCGAGGGCGGCCGGGGCCGCGGAACGTATGCGCAAAGTGCACTCCAAATGTGAAGTTCTCGTGGAGAGGAGCTGAGCATACGGGGCGCGGTGCCCAGTAATGAGCCGGTAGGCGCTATTCCGCTTGTAGAGATGTACATCTCAAGTAAACGGTGGGTTCATCGGGCGGGCTCAACCCCGGCCGATGTACGGCATGTTCGTGGCGAGCACCGTCGCGAACTGCACATTGGCCTCCAGCGGCAGCTCGGCCATGTGCCGCACCGTGCGGGCCACGTCCGCCACGTCCATCACCGGCTCCGTCGCGAGCTCCCCGTCGGCCTGCATGATCCCGGACCGCATGCGCTCGGTCATGTCGGTCGCCGCGTTGCCGATGTCGATCTGCCCGCAGGCGATGCGGTACGGGCGGCCGTCCAGGGAGAGCGACTTGGTCAGGCCCGTCAGGGCGTGCTTCGTCGCCGTGTACGCGACCGAACGCGGGCGGGGCGTGTGCGCCGAGATCGACCCGTTGTTGATGATCCGTCCGCCCTGCGGGTCCTGCTCCTTCATCAGCCGGAACGCCGCCTGCGCGCACAGGAACGCCCCGTTGAGGTTGGTGTCGACGACATGCCGCCACGCGTCGTACGCCAGCTCCTCCACGGGTACGCCACCGGGCCCGAACGTCCCCGCGTTGTTGAACAGCAGGTCGAGCCGGCCGAACCGGTCGCGTGCGGCGGTGAAGAGGGCCGCCACGTCGTCGGGGCTCGACACGTCGGTGCGGACGACGAGGGACTCCGCGCCGGGGGCCAGCCCCGCCGTCTCCTCCAGGGTCTCGGCGCGGCGGCCGGCGAGGGCCACGCGCCAGCCGGAGCGCAGCAGTTCGAGGGCGACGGCCCGGCCGATGCCGGAGCCGGCGCCGGTGACCACGGCGCTCCTGGGTCCGGTGGTTGTCGTCTCTGCGGTTCGCTGATCGTTCATGGGGCCGCAGCGTACGGGCGGCGCGGCCACGGGGAGATCACCGATCCGCCATGTGGCTGTTGTGTACGTGACAGGCCTGCGTCGTCCTGGCCCACTCGAATTCCCCTGACACCAGACACAGCACCAGACGCAGCACAGCACCGGACGCCGCACAGCAGACGACCTCAGCAGTCAGGGGAGGGGCCCCATGTCACACGTACCGCAGCACACGCCCGATCTTCGCGCCGCCGCCCAGCACCTGGGCCGCCGCCGGTTCCTCACCGTCACCGGCGCCGCCGCCGCGCTCGCCTTCGCCACCAACCTGCCGACCGCCGGCAGCGCCGCCGCCGCCGAACTGGACGCCCGCAAGATCACCAGCGACCCGTTCACCCTCGGTGTCGCCTCCGGCGACCCGCTGCCCACATCCGTACTGCTGTGGACCCGCCTCGCCCCGAAGCCCTACGAGACCGGCGGCGGACTGCCCGCCCGGCGTGTCGACGTGCGCTGGGAACTCGCCCACGACGAGCGCTTCCGGCGCGTCGCCAGGCGCGGCACCACCACCGCGCACCCCGAGTTCGACCACTCCGTGCACGTCGAGGTCGAGCACCTCGCACCGGGCCGCGTCTACTACTACCGCTTCCGCGTGGGCGGCTGGGTCAGCGAGACGGGCCGGACGCGCACCGCGCCCGCCGCCTCCGCGCACGTGGCGGCGCTGACCCTGGCCGCCGTCTCCTGCCAGGCGTACCACGACGGCTACTTCACCGCCTACCGGCACCTCGCCGACGACGACGTCGACGTCGTCTTCCACCTCGGCGACTACCTCTACGAGTACGCGGTCAACGCGGTCGGCGGCGCCCGCAAGTACACCGACCGCGTCCTGCCCGACGTCTTCAACCGGGAGACCGTGACCCTGGAGGACTACCGGCTGCGCTACGCCCTCTACAAGTCCGACCCCGACCTGCGGGCCGCGCACGCCGCGCACCCCTTCGTCGTCACCTGGGACGACCACGAGACCGAGAACAACTACGCGGGCGACATCTCCGAGAACGACGACAAGCCGGCCGAGTTCCTGCTGCGCCGCGCCTCCGCGTACCGCGCGTACTGGGAGAACCAGCCGCTGCGCCGCCCCCAGCTCCCGACCGGGCCCGACGCCCAGCTCTACCGCCGGCTGGTCTGGGGCCGGCTCGCCCAGTTCGACATCCTCGACACCCGCCAGTACCGCTCCGACCAGGCCTACGGCGACACCGCCCACGCGCCGGGACCCGAGTCGGACGACCCGAGGCGCACCATCACCGGCGCCACCCAGGAGCGCTGGCTCATCGACGGCTGGCGCCACTCGCGCGCCCTGTGGAACGTCGTGCCGCAGCAGGTCACCTTCTCCGAGCGCAAGCTCGACCTGACCGCGAACGCGAAGCTCTCCATGGATGCGTGGGACGGCTACCGGGCCTCACGCGACCGGGTGCTCGCCGGGGCCAAGGCGGCCCGCGTCGAGAACCTGATGGTTCTCACCGGTGACGTGCACGTCGGCTACGCCTTCGACATCAAGGACGACTTCGCCGACCCGGCGTCGCGCACCCTCGGCACCGAGATCGTCGCCACGTCCATCGCCTCCGGCAAGGACGGGGCGGAGCGGCCCGCCACCTGGGAGACGTACACCAAGGCCAACCCGCACCTGAAGTTCTTCGACGGGCGCCGGGGTTACGTGACCGTGGGCCTCGGCCGCACCGAGGCGCGGGCCGACTTCAGGACGGTCCCGGCCGTCACCGTGCCGGGGGCGCCGATCACGACGGCGGCCTCGTTCGTCACGGAGGTCGGCGACCAGGGCCTGCGTCCGGCGTGAGACCCCGCGGGGCGGCTCACCGCTCCCCGGGGTACCGGACCCCGACGGCCGCGCGCACGGCGTCCAGGGTCCGCATCACCGCGAGCGAGGAGTCCAACGGCACCAGCGGGGACTCCGTGTCACCGGCCCGCAGCCGCCCCATGACCTCCAGCGCCTCGTGCCGCATGGAGTCACGGGGCCCGTCCTCCGGCGCCGCCACGAACTCCTCGGGCTCGCGACCGTCCCGGCGCAGCACGAACCGCTCCGGGTAGAAGAACCCGGCGGGCACGTCGATCCGGCCCGCGGAACCCGTCACGGACGCCGTCACCCCCGTACCGGAATTGATCGCGCAGTGCAGCACGGCCTGCGCACCGCCCGCCCACGAGAGGAGCATCCCGGTCTGAAGGTCCACGCCCTCCGGGGAGAGCTCCGCCCGCGCGCTCACCCCGGACGGCTCACCGAGCAGCAGATGCGCGAACGACACCGGGTACACCCCGAGATCCAGGGTCGCACCGCCCCCCTGGGCCGGGTCCCGCAGCCGGTGCGCGGGCGGGAAAGGGCCGGCGAGCCCGAAGTCGGCCTGCACGGTGCGCACCTCACCGATCGCCCCGTCGTCGACCAGCGCCTTGAGCCGCCGGACCATCGGATGGCAGTACATCCACATGGCCTCCATCAGGAAGACGCCGCGCGCACGCGCGAGCGTCACCAACTCCTCGGCCTCGCGCGCGTTCAGCGTGAACGACTTCTCGCACAGCACCGCACGCCCCGCCTCCAGGCAGAGCCCGGCCGCCTCCCGGTGCGCGGCGTGCGGTGTGGCCACGTACACCACGTCGACATCCTCGTCGGCGGCGAGGGAGGCCCAGTCGCCGTAGGCCCGGTCGATCCCGAACCGCTCCGCGAACGCCTGCGCCGACGTCTTCGACCGTGAGGCCACCGCCACCACCTCGGCGTCCGGCAGGTCCGACAGGGTCGCCGTGAACGACGCGGCGATCCCACCCGTCGCGAGAATCCCCCACCGCACGCGTTCCGCTGCCATCCCAGCCACCTCAGATATCGGTTCCGACCACTGCGCCGAGCTGAGAGCATAGGTAATCGCACGTACGGCCGGGAGAGACGAAAGGGAACGAGGGGCGACAGGATGGCGGAGAGCGGAAGTACCGGGGACACCAGGAAGGAAGCGGAGCAGCCACAGGTCACCCGGGCGGAGGCGCCAACTCCCCTTCCCCGCGCGGCCGTTCGCACGAGCCTGCTCGTCACCCTGGTCCTCGGCGGGCTCACCGCGGTGCCGCCGCTGTCCATGGACATGTACCTCCCGGCCCTGCCCGAGGTCACCGGCGCCCTGCACACCTCCGCCGCCACCGCACAGCTCACCCTCACCGCCTGTCTGACCGGCATGGCGCTCGGCCAGCTCGTGGTCGGCCCGATGAGCGACAAGTGGGGCCGGCGCAGACCGCTCATGGCCGGCCTGTTCGTGTACGTCGCCGCCACCGCGATCTGCGCCTTCGCACCGGACGCCGCGTTGCTCGTCGCCTTCCGCCTCCTGCAAGGCCTGGCGGGCGCGGTCGGCATCGTCATCGCCCGGGCCGTCGTGCGCGACCTCTACGACGGCGTCGCCATGGCCCGCTTCTTCTCCACCCTGATGCTGATATCCGGCGTCGCCCCGATCGTCGCGCCCCTCATCGGCGGCCAGATCCTGCGCGTCACCGACTGGCGCGGCGTCTTCGTCGTGCTCACCTTCATCGGCATCGCCCTGACCGCGCTCGTCGGCAGGTTCCTGCCCGAGACGCTGCCGCCCGAGCGGCGCCACTCCGGCGGCACCCTCGAAGCCCTGCGCACCATGCGCTCCCTGCTCGCCGACCGCGTCTTCACCGGGTACATGGTCGCGGGCGGCTTCGCGTTCGCCGCGCTGTTCGCGTACATCAGCGCCTCCCCGTTCGTGATCCAGGAGATCTACGGGGCCTCGCCCCAGACCTTCAGCCTCCTCTTCGGACTCAACTCGATCGGCCTCATCGCCGTCGGCCAGCTCAACGGCAAGGTCCTCGTCGGCCGCGTCAGCCTCGACAAGGTCCTCGCCGTCGGCCTCTCGCTGACCGTCGTCGCCGCCGCCTTCCTGCTGCTCGTCGCCACCGGCACGTTCGGCGCCCCGGACGACGTCGGCCTGGCCCCCGTCGCCGCCGGACTCTTCGTGCTGATGGCATCCATGGGCCTCGCCACCCCCAACACCAACGCCCTCGCGCTGCTGCGCACCCCGCACGCCGCGGGCTCCGCGTCCGCCCTGCTCGGCACCTCGTCCTTCCTGATCGGCGCGGTCGCCTCGCCGCTCGTCGGCATCGCGGGCGAACACACCGCCGTGCCGATGGCCCTGGTCCAGCTCGTCTGCGGCCTGGCCGCCGCCGTCGCCTTCCTGGCCCTGTGCCGCCCCTGGCGCCACGCGGCCGGGGCGACGAGGGAGGTGACGGAGCGCTGAGCTCCCCACGACTGCGGCACGGCACCCCCGAGCGGGCCGGCCTGGACACCGGGCAGATCGCCCGCCTCGTCCGCCACGTACGCACCCTGCCGAACGGCGCGCGCCCCTGGTGCGCGGGCGCCGTGCTGCTCGCCGGGCGCGGCCCGGTCATCGCCGCCGAGACCGCCTGCGGCTGGGCCGTCCGCTACGCGGCCTACGACGAGACCGCCGACCGGGGCGTCGAACTCCCGGCCGCCGCCCGCGTCCCCATGACCCTCGACACGCCCTTCGACCTCGCCTCGCTGACCAAGCTGTTCACCACGATCGCCGCCGTGCAGCAGATCGAGCGCGGCACCCTCGGCATCGACGCCCGGGTCGGCGCCTACCTCCCCGAGTTCACCGGCGCGGCCCGCGCCGCCACGACCGTCCGCCAGCTCCTCACCCACACCTCGGGCCTGCGCCCCGAACTCCCGCTGTACGACGCCCCCGACCGGGCCGCCCGGCTCGCGCTGCTGCGCGCCGAGGCCCCGTCGTCGAAACCCGGCGAGTACCTCTACTCCGACCTGAACATGCTGCTGCTCCAGCACCTCCTGGAGCGCCTCACAGGACGCCCCCTCGACGTCCTCGTCCGCGAGGGCATCACCCGCCCCCTCGGCATGACCGCCACGTCCTACGGGCCACGGGCCGGCGCCGCCGCCACCGAGGACCAGCGCCGCCCCTGGGCCAAGGCCGAGCGCGGCATGCTGCGCGGCGAGGTGCACGACGAGAACGCCTGGGCCCTCGGCGGCGTCGCCGGCCACGCGGGCCTCTTCTCCACGGCGTACGACCTGGCGGTGCTCTGCCGGACCCTGCTCGGCGGCGGCTCGTACGGCACCGCCCGCATCCTCGGCCCCGACTTCGTCGACCTGATGCTCGCGGCGCCCGGGCTCGGCTTCCGTGTCGACGAGGCGTCGTTCATGGGGGAGCTCGCGGGCGCGGGCGCGGCCGGGCACACGGGCTTCACGGGTACGTCCCTCGTCCTGGACCCGGTGACGGACACGTTCCTGGTGCTGCTCGCCACCACGGTCCACCCGCGCCGCCGCCCCGCCGACAACCGCCCCCGCGCCACCGCGGCGACCCGACTGGCCCACGCGGTGACGGGCCCACCAGGGTCCTGACCCGCCAGCCTCTAGGATCGTCCGGGTGAACGCCCCGATCGACCCCACCGAGACCACCCCGGCCGCCGAGCCCGCCGACACCCTGCGCTCGGCGCTCGCCGGGCTCCTCGACGGCCTGCCGCCCACGCAGGCGGCCCGCGCCGTGGACCGGCTCATCGCGAACTACCGGGGCACCACCCCCACCGGGGCGCCGATCCTGCGCGACCGGGCGGACGTCGCGGCGTACGCGGCCTACCGGATGCCGGCCACGTTCGAGGCGGTCCGCTCCGCGCTCGGCGCCCTGCGCGACGCGGCCCCGGCCGACTGGGCGCCCGCCGGGCACGTGGACATCGGCGGCGGCACGGGCGCGGCGGTGTGGGCGGCCCGCGCGACGCTGCCCGGGGTCCGCCCGACCACCGTCCTCGACTGGTCGGAACCGGCGCTGGCACTCGGCCGCGAACTGGCCGACGCCGACCGGCGGTTGGCGGAATCGGTCCGGTGGGAGCGGGCCCGGATCGGGGCGGCGCAGGAGCTGCCCGCGACCGACCTGGTCACCATCTCGTACGTCCTGAAGGAACTCACCGACGCCGACCGGGCGGCGGTCGTCGACGCGGCGGCTCGGGCGGCGCACCCCGGACACGGCGCGGTGGTGGTCGTCGAGCCCGGCACCCCCGACGGCTACACCCGGATCATCGAGGCCCGCGACCGGCTGATCGCCGCGGGCTTCCACATCGCGGCGCCCTGCCCGCACAGCGGCCCCTGCCCGATCGCCCCCGGCGAGGACTGGTGCCACTTCTCGGTGCGGGTCAGCCGCTCCTCCCTGCACCGCCAGGTCAAGGGCGGCTCACTGGCGTACGAGGACGAGAAGTTCTCCTACGTCGCCGCCACCCGCTTCCGCCCCGCGCCCGCCGCGGCCCGGGTGATCCGCCGCCCCCAGCTCCGCAAGGGCCAGGTGCTCCTGGACCTGTGCGTGGCGGAGGGCGGCCTGGCCCGGACGACGGTGACGAAGAAGCACGGGGCGCTGTACAAGGAGGCGCGGGACGCGGACTGGGGCGACCCGTGGGCCGGTCGTGGCCAGCAGGTCTAGCGGAGTTCGAGCGTGCAGCACTTCACGCTCCCGCCCCCCTTCAGCAGCTCCGAGAGGTCCATCGCGACGGGCACGAACCCTCGTTCCCTGAGCGGTCCGAACAGCCCGACGGCGCCCTGCGGGATCAGCACGTTGCGCCCGTCCGACACCGAGTTCAGGCCGAAGGCGACCGCGTCGGGCGCCTCGGCGATCAGCGCGTCGGGGAACAGCCGCCGCAGCACGTCCTGGCTCCCCGCCGAGAACGCGGCCGGGTAGTACATGACCTCGTCCGCGTTGTCGTCGAGCACGGCGAGCGCCGTGTCCAGGTGGTAGAAGCGCGGGTTCACCAGGTCGAGCCCGATCACCGGCCGCCCGAACACCTCCTGGGCCTCCCCGTGCGACAGCGGCGACGCCCGGAAGCCGCGGCCCGCGAGCACGTACGAGGCGGTGACGGCGAAGTCCCCCTCGCCCTCGTTGACGTGCACCGGCTCGTGCACCTCGGGGTAGCCGTGCGCCCGGAACCACTCCAGGTGGGCGGCGGCCTCCGCCTCCCGCTCCGGGTACGCGAACCGCGCCCCGAGCACCCGCCCGTCGACCACGGTGGCCCCGTTGGCGGCGAAGACCATGTCGGGCAGTCCCGGCCGCGGGTCGAGCACCTCCACGGTGTGGCCGAGCGCGCGGTACCGGTCGCGCAGGTCCTCCCACTGGGCGACGGCGAGCGGGACGTCGACGGGTTTCGCCGGGTCCATCCACGGGTTGATCGAGTAGGTGACCTTGAAATGTGCCGGTGGGCACATGAGGTAGCGCCGGGGTGTGGCGCGTCGTTCGGCGGAACACCCGGCATACGGCTCACGCAATGAGGGCTCCTCACAACCGCAGGGTCTGTTGCGCCCATGGTGCGGTCGGAGGAGCCCTCAGGGATGTGCACCGAACGGGTGGTTCACAGGGTCGGATCACGAGGTACTGCCGGAACCGCGCCTCTCCCGCAACGTGCGCAACAACTCTCGCTTCTGTGCCACCGGATCAACGGCCCCGCCGCCCACCTGACCGCCTCGGCCACCGCCGCGCAGCGCCTTGCGGGAAAGGTTGCGACGGGTTCCGCCGACGCCCAGCATGCCGCTTGCTCCACCTCGGGTCATGACGTACTCCTCACTCGTCGGATCACGTCGGCACGATCTCAAAACGAGACGGCTCGTCTCGTTTGCCGACGCTCACACTCTGGACGAGACGGTCCGTCTTGTCAATCGCCTATCGCCAACTTTCGAGACGGCACGTCTCGCCTCGTCCGCTGCTACATTCGAACCATGTCTGACACGTCCAACCGCGCCCCGAAGAAGACGGCCCCCGACTCGGCCCGCCGCAGCGAGCGCTCGCGCCGTGCGATCTACGACGCCGCCCTCGCCCTGATCGGCGAGATCGGCTACCCCCGCACGACCATCGAGGGCATCGCCGCCCGCGCCGGTGTCGGCAAGCAGACCATCTACCGCTGGTGGGGATCGAAGGCCGAGGTCCTCATGGAGGCCTTCCTCGACATCAACGAGCAGAACGCCCGCACCGCCGCGGAGAAGTACCCCGTCCCCGTCACCACGACCGGCCTGCCCGACACCGGCGACCTGGAGACCGACCTCAAGCTGGTGCTGCGCGCCACGATCGACGAGCTCAAGGACCCCCGCTTCGAGGCCCCGGCCCGCGCGCTCGCCGCCGAGGGTGTCGCCAACCACGAGTTCGCCGAGGAGTTCATCACCCGGCTCCTCATGCCCGGCCTCGACCTGTACACCGACCGGCTGCGCGCCGCCCAGGAGGCGGGCGACATCCGCGCGGAGGTGGACCCGACCGTCGCCCGCGACCTGTTCGTCTCCCCGCTCGCCCAGCGCTGGCTCCAGTACACGGGCCCGCTCGACCACGCGTACGCCGACAAGCTCGTCGAGTACGCGCTCTACGGGATCAGCGCCCGCCCGAGGAAGCAGTAACAGGCGTAGCCCGCAGCAGCCCGGGCGCGTTCGTGATGACGCCGTCGCAGCCGAGCCGCAGCACCCGGTCCCGGTCCCGGGGCGTGTTCACGGTGTGCGCCCACACGTGCCGCACCCCCGAGCGCACCGCCCGCACCAGGTCCGCGTCCCGGGCCGCGTGGTCCATGTCGAGCACGTCGACGTAGGAGGCCCACAGCTCGGGCCGGTCGGTCCTCATCTGCTGTGCGGAGCGCCAGAGTTGCGTGATCAGGCCGAGCCGGTGCGCGCGCTCCGCGACGACCGGGCTGTTGGAGTTGACCAGCACCGAGCGGGTCAGCCCGCGCTCCTCGACCAGCCGGGCGAGCCGGCCGAGGCTCGCCGGGTCCTTGGCCTCCAGCATCAGCACGGTCCTGCCGCCGAACCGGTCCAGCACCTCCGCGACCGTGGGGGGCCGCTCCGGGAGCCACAGGCCCGGCAGCGACGGCCTGGGCCGCAGCAGCACGCGCCGCCACGCCGGCCGGTCCAGCGCCGCGACCGGGCCCGCCGAGTAGGTCGTACGGTCCAGCGTCGCGTCGTGCATGACGACGAGGGTGCCGTCGCGCAGCATCCGCGTGTCGAGGTCGAGGACCTGCGCGGTGCCCCGCCGGAACGCCGCCGTCAGCCCCGACATGCTGTTCTCCGGCACCTCCAGGGCGCCGCCGCGGTGCGCCGTGTAGGTGATGCGGGGCAGGGCCTCCACCGCGACCGGACCGCCGCCCCCCGTCGACGGGACCGTGAGGGCCACCACGGTCAGACAGAGGGCACCGGTGAGGCCGACGACCGGCACGGCCTTGACGGCGAGAGTGACCATGGCCCACACGGTAGGTGTGCAATTAGGTGTAAATAGGGCAATGACACCCTGTGGCCTCTCCGGCAGCGCGATGGTGGGACCATGGGAGCCCGGGGTCGTCCGGCACCCGGCACGAGTCGACGGTGTGGCAAGGGGATAGATGGGCGCGGAGCACGGTGACAGCACTCGCTCGGGTCTGGGGAGGTTCGCCCACTGGCTGAAGTCGGCCAGAGCCCCCAAGGAGACCCGGGCCGACGAGAGCCGCGAGTCCTTGCTGCTCGCCGCTGCCGCCGCCGGGCTGCCGCTCGCCCCGGCCGCCCACCCCGCCGACTACCGATGTTCCTGCAACCGCATCGGCTGTCCCACCCCGGGCCGCCACCCCGTCTCCTTCGCCTGGCAGACGCAGTCCACGACGGACCGCGCCCAGATCGAGCGGTGGGCCCGGCACCAGCCGCAGGCCAACTTCATCACCGCGACCGGCATGGTCCACGACGTCCTGGACGTACCGCTGGAGGCCGGCCGCGAGGCGCTGGAGAGGCTGCTGTCCCGGGGCATCGACGTCGGCCCCGTCGCCGAGTCGGGCGGCGACCGCATGCTCTTCTTCACGGCGACCCGCGGTACGCCCGAGGACGAGGACGAGTGGTGGCCCTGCGAGCTGGACTGCCACCCCGAGACGATGGACGAGCACCCGGGCATGCGCTGGCACTGCCGCGGCTCCTACGTCCTGGTCCCGCCGGCCCGGCTGCCCGGCGACCGCGCGGTGAGCTGGATCCGCGGCCCCGAGCACCCGCTGCCGGACCCGCTGACCCTGCTGGAGGCGCTCACCGACGCCTGCGCCCGCCACGCGGGAGCGGAACCGGACTACACCTCGGCCTGGCCGTAACCAGATCAAGCCCCTCCAACGACCAGCCCCTCCGGCGATTGAGGAGCGGGGTCCGGGGCGGAGCCCCGAAACGCCCACGACAGCCCCGCGAGTGATCAAGACCCCTCGGCGGTGGTGATCCCCTCGACCCGGTTCAGCACCCGCACCCCTTCACCGGCAGAACCCCCCGGAGGGACCAGCGCCGTCTGGTTCGACACGTACCCGTACATCGCCGCCTGCTTCGCGTCCCCCGTCATCAGCGCCTTCACGCTCGGGCTGATCGCGGGCAGGTCGCTGCCGGCGAACGCGGTCTGCTTCTCGTAGCGCCGCGTCGTGAAGAAGACGAGCGCCGCGCCGTCCTCGGTGCGCAGCGCGACCGGCGCGTAGTCGCCGGACGTCAGCGGTTCGTCGATGAACTGGGTGGACAGCCCCGGCCGCGACTCGTTCTTCTTGCGCGACGCGCGCCACTCGGAGGTGTAGGGCCCCGCCGCGAACCCGGGGCCGCCGTCCTCCAGGTACCGGGCGTACTTCCGGCTCAGGTCGCCCGGCCGCACGGCGAGCCCCTTCGCGCCCGGGGCGACGGCCTCGGCCCAGCCGTCCTCGTCCTTCTTGAACTCCGGGAGGGTGTCGCCGCGGAACAGCGTGAGGTACGAGACCGCCCACGGCTCGTCCTCGGAGTCACGGGTGAAGACCATGACCCAGCGCGAGTTCGCGACCCGGTTGTTGGCGCTGTCCGTGACGAACCAGCGCGGCCAGCCGGCCTTCTTCGGGACGGTGAAGCGGGAGTCGGTGAGCTTCAGCGGCGTGTACTTGGGGTTGCCGCCCGGGTTCACCGTGCGGCCCGCCTTCAGCTTGGCCGCGTCGATCGCGCCGAGCGCCCCGGTGACGTACGGGGCGTCGGCGGCCCGGTCGTAGGTCTTGTCCGCCTTGTTGTACGCGGTGACGAAGGTGTCCAGGGCGCGCGCGGCCTGCGCCTTCGTCGTCGTGGGCACGACCTCCAGCTCCCCGTGCACGGTCACGCAGCCGCTCGCCGTGAGGGACAGCGCGGCGACCGCCGCCACCGCCGCGACGGACCTGCCGAGCCCGATCCTGACCTCGCTCATGACGTTGTTCTCACCTTCCCCTTCCCGGGGCCGAACCCTACCGGGAAGAGGAGGCGTCCAGCGCCGCGCCCCTGCGGGACAGCAGCCCCGGCGGGGCGAAGAAGAGAGCCAGTGTCGGCACCAAGTAGGCGATCCACACGGTGACTTGGAGGACGGTCGGGTCCGGCTGGAAGTTGAGGACGCCCTTCAGGAGCGTGCCCAGCCAGCCGTCGGGGGCGATCGTGCCGCTGATGTCGAACGCCAGATCGTTCAGACCGCCGATGAAGTCGGCCTCCTGCAAGTCGTGGAAGCCGTACGCCAGCACGCCCGCGGCCACGACGACCAGCATGGCGCCGGTCCACGTGAAGAATTTCGCCAGGTTGATCCGCAGCGCGCCCCGGTAGAACAGCCAGCCGAGCAGCACCGCCGTGGCCAGGCCGAGCAGCGCCCCGGCCACCGGTTCCACCGTGCCGTTGCCGGTGGCGTGCACCGCCGTCCACACGAACAGCGACGTCTCCAGACCCTCCCGGCCGACGGCGAGGAACGCCGTGACGACCAGCGCGGCCGTGCCCGCGCGCAGCGCCGTGTCCAGCTTCCCGTGCAGTTCGGCCTTCAGGTGCCGGGCGGTGCGCCGCATCCAGAACACCATCCACGTCACCAGGCCCACGGCGACGACCGACAGCGAACCGCCGAGCGCCTCCTGCGCCTTGAACGTCATCTCCTGCGAGCCGAACTCCAGGGCCGCGCCGAACACCAGCGCCAGCAGCACGGCGGCGCCGATGCCCAGCCACACCGGCTTCAGGGCGTCCTTGCGGCCCGTCTTCACCAGGTACGCGATCAGGATGCAGACGATGAGGCTCGCCTCAAGACCCTCACGCAGTCCGATCAGATAGTTCGCGAACATCTCTCAGGCCCCGTTCCCGCTGTTCTCGAAGAGGCCGCGGCCCCACCAGTCGTCCGTGTCGCGCACCCCGGGCGGCACCGCGAACACCGCCGACCCCACGTGCTGGATGTACTCGTTGAGCGCGTCGTGCGCCGCGAGGCTGCGCTGCACCGGGATGAACCCCTCGCGCACGTCCTTCTGGTACGCGAGGAAGAACAGCCCGGCGTCCAGGCGGCCCAGACCGTCGGTGCCGTCCGTGAACGAGTAGCCGCGCCGCAGGAGCGTCGCGCCGTGGTTGGAGTCGGGGTGCGCGAGCCGCACGTGCGCGTCCGGCTTCATCGCCTTCAGGAACGGCTCGTCGCGCTCCTTGGCCTTGCCGACCGGCGCGCCCACGCCCTTGTCGCGTCCGAACACGTCCTCCTGCTCCTGGAGCGACGTACGGTCCCACGTCTCGATGTTCATGCGGATGCGCCGGGCGACCAGGTACGAGCCGCCCTTCATCCACCCCTCGTCGGAGACCCACACGTGCTTGTCGAGCCGCGCGGTGTCCGTCCCCGCGATGTTGCGGGTGCCGTCCTTGAAGCCCATCAGGTTCCGGGGGGTCTGCGCGTCCGGCGTCGTCGACGACGTCTTGCCGAAGCCGAGCTGCGACCAGCGGATGGCGACCTTGCCGAAGCCGATCCGGGCCAGGTTGCGGATGGCGTGCACGGCGACCTGCGGATCGTCCGCGCAGGCCTGCACGCACAGATCGCCGCCGCTGCGGGCCTTGTCGAGGTTGTCGCCGGGGAACTTCGGCAGCTCCACCAGCGCCTCGGGCCGCCGCCCGGAGATCCCGAACGCCTTCCCGTACTTCTCGAAGAGGGACGGGCCGAAACCGATCGTCAGGGTGAGCCGCGACGCCTTGAGGCCGAGCGCCTCGCCGGTGTCGTCCGGCGGCGCCTCGGCGAGCCCGCCGTACGCGCCCTCGCCGACCGGGCGCCCCTCGGTCATCAGCGCGGCGGCCTTCGTCCAGTCCTTCAGGAGCCGCACGAACTCCTCGCGGTCGTCCGTCGTGACGTCGAACGCGGCGAAGTGCAGCCGGTCCTGCACGGCCGTCGCGATACCGGCCTGGTGCGGGCCGTGGAACGGGACCGCGCCGCCGGACTCGGCGGCCGGCTGCATGTCGTCGCCGTCGGAGCGGGTCAGCGCGACGGCGCCGCCCGCGGCCGCGGCGCCGAGCGCGAGCCCGGCGCCGCCCACCGCGAGCAGCGAACGCCGGGACGGGGCGGGGGAGTTGTCCGTCATGGCGGAATCCTCGGTGTCGTTCCCGATCACTTCGTGGCTACTTCACGACCGCGGCGGCCAGCTTCGACAGCGGCTCCGCGAGCGCGTTGACCGCGTCGGACAGCTCCTTCTGGTCCGCCTTGCCGACCTTGTCGTAGGAGGTGTAGACGTACGCCTTCTTGTCCTCGCGGTAGGTGCCGAGGAGCTTGTCGAGCGCCGCGAACTGCTTGTCCAGCTCCTTGGTCAGCGCCTTGTCGTTCTCCGCGGCGACCGGCTTGAGCAGGCCGTACGCCTTCTCGGCGCCCTCGACGTTGGCCTTGAAGTCGACGAGGTCGGTGTGCGAGTAGCGCTCCTCCTCGCCGGTGACCTTGCCGGTGGCGACCTCGTCGAGCAGCTCCTTGGCGCCGTTGGCCATCGAGGTCGGGGTGATCTCGGCCTTGCCGACGCGCCGCTGCCAGTCCTTCAGGTCCTTGTCGAGCAGGTCGGCGAGCTGCTTCTCGCGCGCGCCGATCTTCTTGTCCTGCCACAGCGCCTTCTCCAGGCGGTGCCAGCCGGTCCAGTCCGTCTTCGGGTCCTGGCCGTCCTCGAGCCCGTCCTCGCGCACGTCGACGCGCGGGTCGATGTCACCGAACGACTCGGCGACCGGCTCGGTGCGCTCCCAGCCGATGCGCGAGGGTGCGTACGCCTTCTTGGCCGCCTCCACGTCGCCGGCGCGGACCGCGTCCGTGAAGGTCTTCACGTCCGGCAGCGTCGCGTCGGCCTGCGCCTGCACGTACTGGCGGTACGCGGCCACGGCGTCGTCGAGGCGCGGGTCGCGCTTGACGGCCTTGCCGCCGGTCGCCGTCACGTCCTGGCGGTGCCCCTTGCCCTTCATGCCGGGGATGCAGGCGATGCGGTAGGCGCCGCTCTTCACCTCGGCGGTCAGGGTGTGCTTGGTGCCGGGGCCGATGTTCTCGCGCTCGGAGACGATGCGGTCGTCGGGGAAGAGGATCTCGACCTCGGTGACGCGCGAGCCCTTGTTCTCGACGGCCAACTCGACGTGCCCGGAGGGGAACTCGGTCCGCGACACCTTGCAGGCGTCGTCGGTTGCGGTGACCTCGATGGCGCCGGAACCACCCTTGGCGTCGCTCTTCTCGGTGCATCCCGTCACGACGGTCAGAGCCGCCACCGTGGCGACGGCGGTGGCGGCGGAGAGACGTACGGCTCGCATGCGGGCTCCAAGAAAGTACACAGCTACAAAGGAAGTACACAGGTACAAAGGCGGCCCTAACTTATATGAGGCTTGCCTTAGTGCTACCCGTTCGTCCCGTGATTCACCTCTCATGAGAAGCGCCTGGTCGCGGCCCGGACACAGACGACCCTCGGGCGACCCACGGGGTGGTCAAAGGGTGGTCAAGCGGTGGCGGGAGCGGGCGCCCGGGCGTGGTTCACTTCCCCGGTGGACCACGACGTACTGCATGTCTTCTGCGGGCCCGACGGCCGTCACGGCAACCAGCTCGGAGTCGTCCGCGAGGGAGCCCTCCTGCCCGGCCGACAGGAACGCCAGGCCTTCGCGGCCGGACTGGGCTTCAGCGAGACCGTCTTCGTCGACGACCCCGAGCGCGGCATCATCGACATCTACACACCGACGCTGCGCCTGCCCTTCGCCGGGCACCCCTGCGTCGGCGCCGCCTGGCTGCTCGACGTCGCCGAACTGGTCGTGCCCGCGGGCGTCGTCGGGGCCCGCCTCGACGGGGAGTTCACCTGGATCGAGGCGCGCCCCGAGTGGGCCCCGCCGCGCACGCTGCGCCGGTACGGCTCCGCGGCCGAGGTGGACGCGCTGGAGGTGCCGCCGCCGGGGGAGTGGCTGTACGCGTGGGCCTGGGAGGACGAGGCGGCGGGCCGGATCAGGGCCCGCGCCTTCCCCGGGCGCGACGACGGCATCGACGAGGACGAGGCCACGGGCGCGGCGGCGCTCCTGCTCACGGCCCGCCTCGACCGCGCCCTGAACATCCGCCAGGGCAGCGGCTCCCAGCTCCTGACGGCACCGCAGCCCGGAGGCTTCGTCGAGGTGGGCGGCCGGGTGCGCCTGCGCGCCTAGGACCAGGTACGCCTAGGCGGCCACCGGAAACTCCTCGCCCAGGGCCCGGAACACAGCCGTGTTCAGCGCGAACGCGGCTCCGCACTCCGTCACCACCCGCTGCTTCTCCAGTTCGTCCACCGCGAGGGCGTCGAGCAGCGCGCGGTACCCGCGCTTGAACGCGGCCGGGTTGCCGATCTCCTCGAACACGTAGAACCGCACCCCGTCGCCCTTGCGCGCGAACCCCCACGTCCGCTCCGCGCGGTCGCGGATGATCTGGCCGCCGGAGAGATCGCCCAGGTAGCGCGTGTAGTGGTGGGCCACATAACCGGCCGGCCAGGACCGGGCGCACTCCCCGACCCGCGCCGCGTACGCCGCCGTCGCCGGCAGCGCCGAGACCCGCTCGCGCCAACCGGGGCCCCGCAGATGCGCGAGGTCGCGCTCCAGCGCGGGCAGGCGCCGCAGCTCCGGCCGGAGGAAAGGGCCCGCGACGGGGTCGTCCGCCAGGTGCTCCGCGCCGCTCTCCAGTGCCGCGTAGACGCACCACAACTGTTCCGTGTAGCGCGCGAAGGCATCGACGCCCAGCGCGCCGCCGAGCAGGTCGCGCAGGAACGTCGACGTCTCGGCCGCGGTGTGCTGCTCGTGCGAGGCGGTACGGATGAGAGTGGAGAACGAGGGGTCCATGGAGCCTCCGCGGCTTTCCCGACATCCTGTCGGTAAAACACGTACCCGCTGCGTGGTCCGGGGGAACGCGGGGAACCCGCACGGGCCCGCGGGCTACGGCAGCGTCAGGATCTCCGTGCCCGTCTCCGTGACGACCAGCGTGTGCTCGAACTGCGCCGTGCGCTTGCGGTCCTTGGTGACGACCGTCCAGCCGTCGGCCCACATGTCGTACTCGTACGTGCCGAGCGTCAGCATCGGCTCGATCGTGAACGTCATGCCGGGCTGGATCACCGTCGTCGCGTGCGGGCTGTCGTAGTGCGGGACGATCAGGCCGCTGTGGAACGACGTGTTGATGCCGTGGCCGGTGAAGTCGCGCACGACCCCGTAGCCGAACCTCTTCGCGTACGACTCGATGACCCGGCCGATGATGTTGATCTGGCGGCCCGGCTTCACGGCCTTGATGGCGCGCTCCAGGGACTCACGGGTGCGCTCGACGAGCAGCCGCGACTCCTCGTCGACGTCGCCCACCAGGTACGTGGCGTTGTTGTCGCCGTGCACGCCGCCGATGTACGCCGTCACGTCGAGGTTGATGATGTCGCCGTCGCGCAGCACCGTGGAGTCGGGGATGCCGTGGCAGATGACCTCGTTGATGCTTGTGCACAGCGATTTGGGGAAGCCGCGATATCCGAGCGTCGAAGGGTAGGCACCGTGGTCGCACATGTACTCGTGCGCGATCCGGTCCAGCTCGTCGGTGGTGACGCCCGGCGCGATCGCCTTCGCGGCCTCGGCCATCGCCCGCGCGGCGATCCGGCCCGCGACGCGCATCGCCTCGATCGTCTCCGGGGTCTGGACCTCCGGTCCCTTGTACGGGGTCGGCGCGGGCTTGCCGACGTACTCGGGGCGCCGGATGTTGCCCGGCACGGAACGGATGGGGGACTGTACCCCCGGGACGAGGGCGGTGGGTGACGACTGCGTCGACTGGCCAGACATGCCAGCGAGTGTATCGAGCGGCCGTGGGGGACCATGGCCCTGAGCGTTACCGAGGAGAGGAGTCGGCCGTGGCCCTGTTCAAAAAGCGGACCGCAGGCAAGCCGGGCGAGTGGTTCTACTGCCTGGAGCACCAGAGGGTCGAGGAGGGGCCCGATTGCCCCGCCAAGGACCGGTTCGGCCCGTACGCGTCCCGCGGGGAGGCGGAACACGCGATGGCCACCGCGCGGGAGAAGAACCTCCAGTGGGAGAACGACCCGAAGTGGCACGACGCGACGGCGCGCGGGGAGGACGACGCGAGCTGAGGTGCTGACGGGCGGACCCTCACCAGCGGGCCGGTGGCGGCGCCGTCAGGTGGTCCGCGAGCCGGGAGAGGCGGTCACGGAAACCGCGTCGGCCGCGCGGGGTGTGCCCGCCGTTCTCCCCGGCCGCCGCGCTGACCAGGTGCTGCACGGTATCGAGGTCGAGGTCGGTGTCGCCGGGTACGGTCAGCGCGTCGTGCGCCATGGCGTGCAGGTCCCCGTTGCCCGCGGGCCCTGCGTCGAGCGCGAGGACCGTCGCCCCGGCCCGGCGGGCGTCGTGCACCCGCTCCAGAAGGGGCCCGCCCACCGCGTCCGGCGCCACCACCAGCAGCGTCTCACCGCGCTTGGCCGCCGCGAGCCGGCCGAGCCCGACGGCCAGATGGGCCGGGTCGTCGGGGCGCGCGGCGTGCCGCACGAGGGTCGGCGCCAGCTCGGGCGTGCCCGACCAGGCCGCCTCGTCCACCAGGTGCGCCGCCAGATGCCACGGCTCGTACGCCGCCGACCCCACCAGCAGCAGCCCGCCGCCGTGCGCCGACACCGAGGAGCGCAGCGTCCCGGCGAAGCGACGGGTGGCGGCGGGCCACTCGGTCCCGGCGAGGACCTCACGCAACAGGGCTACTCGTACCGCGTCCATGGGGACGCATGGTGCCTCACGTGGCGCCCGCGTCCGGGGCGTTCGCGGGAAGTCCGCCCGTACGGGTCGCTTCACGGGCCTGCTCCATCAGGCTCAGGAGGAGGTGTGCGGTCTCCGGGTGCCAGAGGTCGGAGTGGGCGCCGGGAAAGGTCCAGAACCCTCCGCGGTACACGCGTGAGGCGTTCACGGCGACCAGGCGGTGATGCAACTCCGCGTCCATGTAAGGACGTTCGGGCGCGTGCAGCCGGGTGTGGTGGACATCGACCGCCGCTGTGCGCAGCCCCGCCGTGCCGATGCCGCGCCGCCGCTCCGCCAGGAGGTGCCACAGCCCCGTGGCCCGGTCGTGCCGCGTGTGGGTGAGCGCGACGGGCCCGCTGACCGGGGCCCGCCCGAACAGGTCCGCATAACTGCCATCGTGGGCGAGAGTGCGTCGCGGCGCGGCCATCTGGAGGAGCAGCACCGAGTCGACCGTGTACGGGTGGCGGCCGTCGCGGTGGACCGGGCCCGCGAGCACGTGCTCGGGGCGGCGGGCGGTCGCGGCCGGGCCGGCCTCCGGCAGGGCCTGGCACAGGAAGCGGCAGCCGAACGAGTGGCCCACGCAGTGCAGGTACTGCCCGCCCGGCAGCCGCAGCGACGCGTCGGGACGAGGCGGGGTGCGCCGCTCGTCCAGGTAACCGAGGAGCGCGGCGAGGACGTGCGCGGCCTGGCCCTGGAGGGTGGCGTCACCGGCGCGGGCGCGAGCTTCGCGGTAGCGGGTGGCCGACTGCCAGCGCAGGGCGACGGGGAGCAGGCGCAGGGCGCCGGGCAGCCGCCCGTACCGGCTCCCGCGCCCGTCCCAGAGGTCGCCGGTGAGGGCGAGGAGGCGTTGGACGCGGCGCAGCGCCTCCTCGGGTGGTGTCATCCAGCCGTGCACGAAGACCAGCAGGTCGGTGGCGGTGTCCGGCACGCGGAGGGTTTGCCGCAGGAGTTCGGGCAGCTCCGCGTCGTCCTCGATCAGCCGCCCGCTGTCGGGATGGCGGAGCAGACCGGTCTCGTCGAGGTCGAGTGCCACGACGTCCGAGGCGATCGGCGTGGCCGCCGCCCGCGGGGCGGTCATCACGCCACCGCCGGGGCGAGCCGGGCGTCGTAACGGCCCTTGACCCCGTAGATGAGGCCGAGCAGGGTGCCGTACTCGCGGGCGAGGTCGTGCGTGATGCGGCGGAGCTGGCTGCCCACCTCCGTCCCCTCCTCCAGGAACGGCCTGAAGAAACGCTCCGCGTGCTCGACCGCGAGGACCTTGGGTGTGATCACCTCGGGAGCGATGGTGCAGGACGTGCCGAGCTCGGTCAGGACGCGGGCCACCGACTCCCCGCTGACCGGGGTGAAGTCCCCGGCCCTGCACACGCTCAGGTACAGCAGCGGGTTGCCCTTCAGGTGATGGATGCCGCAGGTGTGCGCGGTGGCGCGGTCGTCGTCGCCCCTGACCGCGCGGAGCACGTCACCCACCTTGATGGCCTCGGACGCGGTGGTGGACGCGTACAGCCGGGCCGGGTCCTGGCCGCGTTCCTGGCCGTGGCAGCACACGTAGATGACCTGGTCCTTGAACTTGTCGGGGTGCAGCAGGGCCAGGAAGTCGGGGCCGCGCGACATGCAGTTCACCAGGGTCGTGGCCCTGCCCAGAGTGTCGAGGACCTTGTCGTGCTCCTTCGGCAGGTCCTGGTGCACGAGGGCGAGCGTGCCGGGCGTGCTCCTGTCCCCGTCGGGGCCGCCGCGCGGGATCAGTGAACCGGCGCACGTGGCGGGCTGGTTGAGGCTGCGGTGCTCGATCAGGTGGCGGTAGCCGAGGAACTGCGGGCCCATGACCTCGGCGACCGTGCGCCGCCGCCCCCCGTCTCCCTCCGTGTACTCGTCCGCTGGGGGTTCGGCCATGTCGTCGCCCGGTGGCAGCGACAGCAAGGTCCATGGCGCGAACAGCTCGTCCGACCACACCCCGATCACGCACCGCCTGGACCGCAGCCGCGCGCACAGCGCCTCGGTCAGCTCGTTCATCGGCCGGGCGTCCGCATGGTTGAGGAAGATGGCCTCGAAGGCGCTGCGGCCCGCCGCCGCCAGCTTCCCGAAGACCGGCTCCCAGCGGTCCTCGTGCGGTCCGGCCGACCCGAGCCGCGTCGCCCAGCCCTGCGCGTCGATGGCCTGGTCCCACGCCTCGCGCAGTTCGCTCACGGTGGTGCCGATGAGCTCCTTGCGCACGCACCGGGCGGACCAGGCCGACGTCAGGTCGTCGGCGAAGAGAAGTCTGCACACGTAGCTGTGGTGCCCGGCGAAGTGGGTGAAGGCGAGGGTCACCTCGCGCGGTACGGCGGTCCCGAGCGAGGCGATGATGTCGTCGCGCCGGGTCTGCTTCTCCCGTTCGTTGAGCAGCGGCTGTCGCCGGGGAGCCCGGTACCGGTACGAGTCCTCCGGGTCAGGGGGGTCATGCGGCCCCTGGGGCGGTGCGGGATACGGGTGGGAATCCATGGGCGCGACTCATTTCATGTTCAGCGTGACTTCGACGTCCTGAAGCAGCGTCCCGGCCGCTTCGTTCAGCACGATGAACCGGACGGGCTCGACGCCCGGTTCCTCCCGCCGGACCTCGAACGTCGCCTGCATCGGCCACGCGTCCCTGCGCGGATCGATCGACGACGCTCCCGGCTCCACGGTGGCGTTCGGCGCCATGGCGAGGACGCGGCACTCCGGGTGCGCGCTCTCGGCCAGGGCTTCCTGCACCGCCAGCTCCGGGTAGACCGACACGCACAGCCGCGCCGTGCGCGCCCGCGTCCCCGGCCCCGGCGGTCCGTCCGCGGCGACCAGGTCCACCGAGACCAGGCACGCCGTGTCCGCGATCGGCTCGGCGCCCGCGCGGGTGTCCGTCGTGTCGAGGCGTTCCTTGTCCGCCAGGCGTTTGAGCTGACGGCGGGTGAGCAAGAGCGCCGGCCGGTCCCCGCACAGTTCGAAGGCGCCCGCGGCCTCGTCGAGCAACAGCGCCGCGGGGCTCAACCCGTCCGGGATCAAGGCCAGTTCGTAGGAGGCCCACGCCCGGCCCAGCCGGTTGCCCATCTCCTCGAACTCCCGCCGCGCGGACTGGAGCGACTGGCGCGCCGCGTCCAGACGGCCCAGCTCCCTTTTGCAGCGCCCCAGTTCCAGCTCGGCATAGGCGGAGCCGAGCGGTTCGTGCAGCCGCCTGGACAGTTCCCGGCTGCGCCGCATCCGCTCCAGGGCCTGCTGCTGCTTGCCCGGCTCCTGCCACATCTGCCGGCCGCGCGCCAGATAGGCCCAGGCCCGTGCGAACGACAGGCGCGGCGTGTACGCGGTGAAGACCTTTTGCGCCCGGTCGAGCTCCACCTTCGCGCGCTGCGGATCGTGCATCTGGAGCAGGCAGTTGGCGAGGAAGGTGCGGGTCCAGGCGCCTCCCAGCAGATTGCCGTGCTCCTCGTGCAGTTCGGCGGTCTCGGTCAGCAGCCCCCGCGCCTCCTCCAGGCGCCCCAGGTCGATGTAGGCCGTGCCCAGCACCCGCGATATCCAGGGGCTCTCCCGCTCCCGTACGTGCTCGTCGTGCTGCCCCGCCACCATGTCGGCGGCGCGGCGCAGATAGTGCACCGCGATGCGCAGCTCGCCGGCGTGGTAGTACGCCACCCCGATCTGCCGCAGCGTCCTGACCTCCAAGAGGCGGCAGGAGGCGGCCGCGTACTGGCCGCGGACCCAGGTCAGTCGGTCCCTGGCCTCGTCCAGGTGGCCGGACTTGCGGTCGAGGACACCGAGGGCGCTGTGCACCGCCAGTTCCAGGACGCGGCGCACGTCGTCGGCGAACTGCTCGACCACGTACAGGAACATCGCCAGGACCAGCGACTCGCGTTGCTGCACAAGGTGGTCGCACAGGTCGGCCGCCATCACCCGGACCGACATCTCCAGGTTCTTGCCGTCGGGTGGCGGTGCGACGATCTGGGCGAGGGCGCCCTTCTCCAGCGGTATCCAGGGCAGCGCGGGCGTCGTCGCGACGAACCGCCTGAACGCCTCGGCCAGATTCTGGTCGGAGGGGTCGAGGCGCTCCCGCTCGGCGAGCCGGTCGTGGGCGAAGCGTTGCACGGTGGGGCTCACCCGATAGCGCCGCTCGGCCCCCGGCTCCAGCAGGCCGAGCGAGGTCAGCGCACGCAGGCCCTGGTCGCCCATGGCATCCGCCTCGACGGGCGCGGGCCGCTCCCGGCCGCCGCGCCGCAGGCTCTGCACGGTGATCCCGGAGTGCGGTCCGACGGCGGGCCGGGTGGTCAGCGACAGCAGATGGAACAGCTCCCGCTCGTCGTCGCTCAGATGCCGGTAGACCCAGTGCAGCAGTTGTACGGCGACATCGGCGCCGGTGTCCGGCAGTACCCGGTCGATGATGTCGCGGGCCGTCAGGTTCCGGCTCGCACCGCGCCGGTAGATCCCGGCGGCCAGCTTCAGCGCCAGCGGCCGGTTCTCGCACAGATCGATCAACCTGTGTACATCCGCCTTCTCCTCGGGCGTGGTGGCGGCGCGACAAGCCGTGGCGGCGAAGATCCGCCGGCTCTTGGCGCGGTCGGGACCGCGCACGAGGGCCTGGTGGACCTGGCCGGGGTCGAGGCCGCCGCGCTCCAGATCCTCTTGGCTGAGCGGCCGGCCGCCGCTCGCGATGATCAGGGAGTGCGGACTGTCGGGCAGCAGGAAGTCCTTGACGCCGCCCCACTGGTCGACCTCGTCGAGCAGCAGCACGGTCGGACGGCGGGTCAAGTCGTAGTACACGTCCCGCAACTGATGGTTCGACATGTCCCAGGGGCGCGAGAGACCTGCGTCCAGTTCACGCAACAGTTCCAGCAGGGCGTACCGCGTCGGGTCGTCGCCCCAGGAGGTCATGCGCAGCTCCAGCGGCCGAAGCCGCTCGTCCTGCCTGCCGAGCAGGGCCCGCGCGATCGTGGACGCCCGCCGGAACTTGCCGATGCCCGGCGCCCCGTACAGGAAGAGCACCCCCGGACCGGCCTCGAAGAGCCGCTCGGCGTGCTGGTGCAGTTGCTGCAACTCGGCGTCGCTCATGCCGTGTTCCCCCGTTCGGTCCCGAAGACCGTGATGACTCAGAGTAGGCCCGCTCCCCGATCCCGCCGAGGGCATATGCACCGGATGCCGTACGGATTCCGCTACGCCCATGGCGGTGTCGCCCGCTGCTGCGAGGGGCGGGTGGGCCGAACGGCCCGCGGGTTCGCCGCGTTCACCCGGAGTTACCTTCGGCGGGGAGCATGGTGGGCATGACCGACACAGGAGTGAGGCAGGCACCGCACGGGACCTCTGTGCCTTTTCGCGCCGGACAGGACGGCTACGCCAGTTTCCGTATCCCCGCCGTGGTGGCTACGCACGACGGCACGCTCCTCGCCTTCTGCGAGGGCCGAGTGGCCTCCGCCGCGGACCACGGCGACATCGACCTCGTACTGCGCCGTTCCACGGACGGCGGACGCACCTGGGGGGCGCTCCAGGTCGTCATCGCAAACGGCCGCGACCTCGCCGGCAACCCCGCGCCCGTCGTGCTCGCCTCCGGGCGCGTCCTGCTCGTCCACGTCCGCAACGCGGCCACCGCCACCGAGGACGCCATCCGCCGCGGCCGGGTCACGGCCGCCGACGGGCGCCGCGTCTGGGTCACGTACAGCGACGACGCCGGGCTGACCTGGGCGCCCGGACGTGAGATCACCGGCCAGGTGAAGCGGCCGTCCTGGCGCTGGTACGCCACCACCCCCGGCCACGCCCTGCTCACCCGCGAGGGCCGCGTCGTCGTCCCGGCCAACCACTCGCTGCCGCCCACCGGCACGGACACCGGGGCCGAGGGGAAGTACGACGGCGGGCACTGCCTGCTGAGCGACGACGACGGCGCGACCTGGCGGATCGGCTACGTCGACGACAACACCGACGGCCATCTCAACGTCAACGAGACCACCGTCGCCCAACTCCCCGACGGCAGGCTTTACTTCAACGCCCGCACCGATTCACCCGCCCCCGGCACCCGTGCCGACGCCCACTCCGCCGACGGAGGTGAACACCTGGTGAAACCGTTCCGGCCGCAGGCGGGTCTCGTCGGACCCGTCGTCGAGGGCAGCCTCCTGCACCTCGGCGGCCCGGACGTCCTGCTTTACGCGGGCCCCGCCGACCCCGGCTCCCGCGCCCTGATGACCGTCCGCCGAAGCCTCGACGGCGGCGTCACCTGGCACTGGGCCCACACCGTCGACGGGCTGCCCGCCGCCTACGCCGACCTCGTCCGCGTCGACGCGGCTACCGTCGGCCTCCTGTACGAGACCGGGGACTTCTCGGCGTACGAGACGATCACCTTCCGGCGCATCCCCGTGACCGCGCTCACCGGTGCGGACACCTGAGCAAGGTCGCTGAGTAAGGTCGCTCCATGACTACCAGTGACAGTGCACAGAACGCCCCCAAGGCCCCGGCCAAGGACCCCTACGACCTGCCCGACGTGTCCGGGCTCGTCGTCGGCGTGCTCGGCGGCACCGGACCGCAGGGCAAGGGCCTCGCCTACCGGTTCGCCCGCGCGGGACAGAAGGTGATCATCGGCTCCCGGGCCGCGGAGCGCGCGACGGCCGCCGCCGAGGAGCTGGGCCAGGGCATCGAGGGCGCCGACAACGCCGAGTGCGCGCGGCGCAGCGACATCGTGATCGTCGCCGTGCCCTGGGAGGGCCACGGCGCGACCCTGGAGGCGCTGCGCGAGGACCTCGCGGGCAAGCTCGTCGTCGACTGCGTCAACCCGCTCGGCTTCGACAAGAAGGGCGCGTACGCGCTGAAGCCCGAGGAGGGCAGCGCCGCCGAGCAGGCCGCCGCCCTGCTGCCGGACTCCCGCGTCACCGCCGCCTTCCACCACCTGTCGGCCGTGCTGCTCGCCGACCCCGCGGTCGAGCAGATCGACACGGACGTGATGGTGCTCGGCGAGAGCCGCGCCGACACCGACCTCGTCCAGGCGCTCGCCGGCCGCATCCCCGGCATGCGCGGCGTCTTCGCGGGCCGCCTGCGCAACGCCCACCAGGTCGAGTCCCTGGTCGCGAACCTCATCTCCACCAACCGCCGCTACAAGGCGCACGCGGGGCTGCGCATCACGGACGTATAGCGACGTTCAGGGCGCCTTCGGGCGTCCGCGGGGCATGGGGGACACTGGTCGGCGAACACCGAGCCGTGCCGTATTGGAGCCGACCCCATGCCCCGCATCGCACTCTTCGCCCTCGTCGTCTGCGTCCTCGCCGTCGCGGCGGCGGTGGTGTCCTTCGTCGAGGGCAGCTTCCTCGGGATCGTGTGGGTCCTCATCGCCGGCATCACGTCGAACATGACGTGGTTCTACGTGCGCAGGGCCAAGGCCGAGAAGGACCGGCGCGCGGGGACGACTACGACTGCGTGACCGTCGGGATCTGCGGGGTGCCCTCCCAGAACTGGTAGAACCTCCGGCCCCAGTACGTGTCCCATTCGTGGACGCCGAGCGCGCGCAGCAGCGCGTCGACCGCGTCGAAGAAGTACGCGTTGACCTGCGGGATCCACAGCACGGCGAAGACCGCGAGCAGGCCGAACGGGGCGAACGGCTCGACCTGCCGCTTGACGTTCGACGACAGCCAGGGCTCGATCACCCCGTACCCGTCCAGGCCCGGCACCGGAAGAAAGTTCAAGATCGCGGCCGTGACCTGCAACAACGCCAGGAACCCGAGCGCGTAGCGGAACGTGTCCGGCACCCCGTCCAGCGCGTGCAGCCAGAAGGGCGCCGTGCACACCACCGCGAACAGCACGTTCGTCAACGGGCCCGCCGCCGAGATCAGGCTGTGCCTCCAGCGGCCCTGGATGCGGCCCCGCTCGATGAAGACCGCGCCGCCGGGCAGACCGATCCCGCCCAGGATCACGAAGAGGACGGGCAGCACGACGCTGAGCAGGGCGTGCGAGTAGACGAGGGGGTTGAGGGTCAGATAGCCCTTGGCGCCGACCGTGACGTCGCCGCTGTGCAGGGCCGTGCGCGCGTGCGCGTACTCGTGCAGGCACAGCGAGACGATCCACGCCGCCGTCACGAACAGGAACACGGCGAAGCCGGGCTTTGCGGCGTAGTCCGTCCACACCGCCCAGCCGGACACGGCCGTGACCGTGACGATGCCGAGGAAGACGGGGCTGATCCTGCTGTCGCCGCGACGCGACGTGGCGGTGGTCATGGGGCGGAGCTCCCGGGTTCGCTGGACTGGGGCGTCACCGAACGTACCCGCCCCGCACCGGGAACGCGGACCGGCGGTGCGGGAGTTCCGCACGCCGGCACCCTCCCCGGCGCCTCCGGTGCGGGACAGCGGGGACAATGGGCCCGTGCGCTACCGCATCCTCGGCACCACCCAGGCACTCCGCGACGACGGCACGGCCGTCCCCGTCGGCGGGGCGCGGCTGCGCGCCCTGCTCACCGTGCTCGCCCTGCGGCCGGGCCGGGCCGTGCCGGCGGGCCTGCTCGTCGACGAGGTGTGGGGCGCCGAACCGCCGGCCGACGCGGCGGGCGCGCTGCACGCCCTCGTCGGGCGGCTGCGGCGGGCCCTGGGCGCCGACGCGATCGCCTCCGCCGACGGCGGGTACCGGCTCACCGCGTCCGGCGACGACATCGACCTGTTCCGGTTCGAACGGCTCACCGCGGACGGCACCCGCGCCCTCGCCGACGGCGATCCGGCGAAGGCCGCCGACCTGCTCGACGAGGCGCTGGGCCTGTGGCGCGGGCCCGCCCTCGCCGACCTGCCCGAGCGCACCGCCGACGCGGCCCGCTGGGACACCCGCCACCTCGACGCGCGCCGCACCCGGCTCGCCGCCCGGCTCGCGCTCGGCGCGGCCGGGGACGTGCTGGCCGAGCTGACCGCGCTGTGCGACGCCCACCCGCTGGACGAGCCGCTCCAGGCGCTGCGGCTGCGGGCCCTGCGCGACACGGGCCGCACCGCCGAGGCACTGGCCGCCTACGAGGACGTACGGCGCGGGCTCGCGGACCGGCTCGGCGCCGACCCGGGGCCCGAACTCCGGGCGCTGCACGAGGAGTTGCTGGAGCCCGCCGCCCGGCCGAGGAGCGACGCGCCCGGCCCGGTGAGTGGGCCCCCCGCACCGCCGCAGGGCAATCTGCGGGCCCGCCTCACCTCGTTCGTGGGCCGCGGCGACGACATCGACGCCATCCGGGCCGCGCTGGGCCGCGTCCGTCTCGTCACGCTCCTCGGCCCCGGCGGCGCGGGCAAGACCCGGCTGTCGCAGGAGGCGGCGGAGGGGCTGGCCGACGCCGCGCCGGACGGCGTCTGGCTCGCCGAACTGGCCCCCGTCTCGGATCCGGACGCCGTACCGGAAGCCGTCGTCAGCGCGCTCGGGGCGCGCGAGACGGTACTGCGCGGCGCCGGCGCGGAGGAGCTGCGCGTCGCGAGCGAACGGCAGGGCGACGACCCGCTCGTCCGCCTCGTCGAGCACTGCACGGACCGCCGCATGCTGGTCGTCCTCGACAACTGCGAACACGTCATCGGCGCCGCCGCCGCCCTCGCCGAGCATCTGCTCGCCCGCTGCCCCGGCCTCACCGTGCTCGCCACCAGCCGCGAACCCCTCGGCGTCCCCGGCGAGCTGCTGTACACGGTGGAGCCGCTGCCCGAGCCGTACGCGCTGCGCCTCTTCGGCGAGCGGGGCGCCGCCGTGCGGCCCGGGTTCACCGTCGGGCAGTCCGCCGAGACCGCGGCGGCCGTCGGGGAGATCTGCCGGCGCCTGGACGGCCTGCCGCTCGCCATCGAGCTGGCCGCCGCCCGGCTGCGGATGCTCACCCCGCGCCAGATCGCCGACCGCCTGGACGACCGGTTCCGGCTGCTGACCTCCGGCGCCCGCACCGCGCTGCCCCGCCAGCAGACGCTGCGCGCCGTCGTCGACTGGTCCTGGGACCTGCTGGAGACGCCCGAGCGCACCGTCCTCGCCCGGCTGTCCGTCTTCAGCGGCGGCTGCGACCTGGCCGCGGCCGAGGCCGTGTGCGGCCCCGACACCCTGGAGGCGCTGGCCTCCCTCGTCGACAAGTCGCTCGTCGTCGCCGCGCCCGACGGCGACGACGGTGACGACGGTGACGACGGGGCGATGCGCTACCGGCTCCTGGAGACCGTCGCCGAGTACGCGGGCGACCGCCTCGACGAGGCGGGCGAGCGCGCCGCCGCCGAACGCGCCCACCTCACGTACTTCCGTGAACTCGCCCGCACCACCGACCCGCTGCTGCGCGGCCACGGCCAGCGCGCGGCCGTGGCCCGGCTCGAACGGGACTACGAGAACCTGCGCACCGCCCTGCGCCACGCCGTCGCGGCCCGCGACGAGCAGGAGGCGCTCAGCCTCGTCCTGTCGCTGGCCTGGTTCTGGCAGATGCGAGACCTGCGCAGCGAGGCCCGCCTCTGGACGACGGAGGCCGCCGCGCTCGGCCCCGACCCGTTCGCGGGACCGGCGCGCCCCGCCCCGCCGCTGCACCAGCGCTGCACCGACATCCCGCCGCCGCTCACCGGCGAACTGCTGGAGGAGGCCCGCCGCGAGGTCCACCTGTGCCGCCTCGGCTACATGGACATGGAGATGAAGCGCTGGCAGTCCCCCGAGGGACAGGCCAGACTGCGCGCCATCCGGGAGACCTACCGCGCCGAACTGCCGCAGGCCTGCCGCACCCCGGGCAACATCTGGTACTTCGCGGTCCTGCTGACCGGTGAACTGGACAGGCTGCGCGACCTCTCCGACGTGACCGTGCGCACCTGCCGCGAACTCGGCTACGAGTGGGAACTGGCGCTCGTCCTCCAGATGCGGGCCAACGTCTCGGCCAACAACGGTGCGACGGCCGCCGCCGGGCTCACCGACGCCGACGAGTCACTGGCCCTGTTCACCCGCCTCGGCGACCAGTGGGGCGTCGCCGAGGCGCTGTCGGCCCGCGGCGAGGCCCACGAGAAGCTCGGCCGGTACCCGGAGGCCGCCGCGGACTACACCCGCGCCCGGGGCGTCGCCGAGAGCATGGGCGCCCATGCCCAGGCCACCATCCTCCAGGTCAGGCTCGGCCAGGTGTTCATCGAGCGGGGCGAGGGCGAGCGCGGCGAACAGTTGCTGCGCGAGGCCCTGGAAACCGGCCGCCGGCACACGAACGAGGCCAGGCCCGCCGCCCGCATGTTCCTCGTCGGCCGGCTCGCGAGCACGGGGCGCACCGCGGAGGCGCGGGAACATCTCGACGCCCTGCGCGCCGAGTTCAAGGTCACGGAGATCGTCTTCTTCCACGGCATGAGCACGGGCATGGAGGCGATGCTCGACGTCCTCGACGGCCGTCCCGGGGACGCCCTGCGCCGGGCGGCGAAGGCGCTGGAACTGGCGAGTGACCCGCTGGCCTCGGTGATCGCGCCGAACCTCGCGGCGCTGCATCTGCTCACCGCGGCGCGCGGGCTCGTGCTGCGCGCCGCTCCGGGCGACGCGGAGCTGGCCGCACGGATGGTCGGCGCGGCCGACGCGGCGCTGCCCGCGGCGCACCACCGGTCCTCGATGGAGCGGGCGTGGCGCGCGCAGGCCGAGGAGGCGGTGCGGGCACTGACCGGCGACGCCGCGTACGAGCGTGCGTACGCCGAGGGCGGCGGCCTCTGTGTGCCGGAGGCCACCGCCCTGCTGTGACGCGCGGACCCGGGTCAGCTCTTCCTCGTGAACTTGCGGATCGCGACGGGCGCCATGATCACGGTCAGTCCCGCCGTCCAGGCGAGCGTCACCCACAGGCCGTGGGTCGGCGAGTACTGCCCGCCCACCATCAGGCCGCGGGCCGCGTCCGCGAGTCCGGACATCGGGTTGTACTCGGTGAAGTTCTGGAGCCAGCCGGGCATCGACCGCGTCGGCGCGAAGATCGAGGAGCCGAACTGGAGCGGCATCATCACCAGGAAGCCCATGGCCTGCACCGACTGGGCGTTCTTCATGGTCACACCGAGCACCAGGAAGATCCACATGATGGCCGAGCCGAACAGCGCGGCCAGGCCGATCGCCGCGAACAGGCCGCCCCAGTGGTGGATGTCGAAACCGACGAGCACCGCAATGATCATCAGGACCGTGGTGGCGACCAGGAGGCGCAGCAGCTCCACGGAGATCTTGGCGATCAGGACGGAGGCCCGTCCGATGGGCAGGGACCGGAAGCGGTCCATGATGCCCTTGTTGAAGTCCTCGTTGAAGCCGGTGCCGACGCCCTGGGCGATGTTCATGCTCATCATCGCGACCATGCCGGGGATCACGTACTGCACGTAGGCGTCCTGGCCGCCGCCGAGCGACTGGCCGATCGAGCCGCCGAAGACGTACACGAACAGCAGCGTGAAGATGACCGGCATCAGCACGGCGTCGAACATCGACTCCGGGTCCTGCTTGATCCACAGCAGGTTGCGGCGGACCAGGGCGCCGGTGTGGCGCAGATGGTCGCGGAGCCCGATCCGGGGATCGGCGTCGACCTGGATGGTGGGGGCGGTCGCGGGGGACAGGGTGGTCGTACTCATACGGCGACCTCCTCGAGCTCGGGGCGGGCGTCCTGCGGGGCGGACGCCTTCTCGCCGGTGATGGAGAGGAACACCTCGTCCAGGCTGGGCAGTTCGGTGGCGATCGAGCCGATCGTGATGCCGCGCGCGGTGACCGCGCCGACGACGGCGGTGAGCTGCTCGTCGCTGAGGATCGGGACGAGGACGGTGCCGGACTCGGTGTCCACGGTGGACGTGGCGAGGCCGGTCAGGCCCATGTCGTCGAGGGCGTGGGCGAGGGGTCGCAGCTCCAGCGGGTCGGCCGGGCGGACGCGCAGGGTGCGACCGCCGACCTTCGCCTTCAGCTCCTCGATCCCGCCGCCCGCGATGACCTTGCCGCGGTCGATGACGGTCAGCTCGGAGGCCAGTTGCTCGGCCTCCTCCATGTACTGGGTGGTGAGCAGCACGGTCACCCCGTCCCGCACCATGGCCTTGACCTCGTCCCACACCTCGTTACGGGTACGGGGGTCGAGGCCGGTCGTCGGCTCGTCCAGGTAGAGGACGTGCGGGCGGCCGATCATCGACGCCGCGAGGTCGAGGCGGCGGCGCATACCGCCGGAGTAGGTCTTGGCGGGGCGGGTCGCGGCGTCCGTGAGGGAGAACCGTTCGAGCAGCGCGTCGGCGCGGGCCCTGGCCTCCTTGCGGGACAGGTCGAGCAGCCGCCCGATCATGTAGAGGTTCTCGCGGCCGGCGAGCTTCTCGTCGACCGAGGCGTACTGGCCGGTGAGCCCTATCACGCGGCGCAGTTGGCGGGGCTGGCGCACCGCGTCGTAGCCGGCCACGACGGCCGTGCCGGAGTCGGGGACGATCAGTGTGGACAGGCAGCGCACGAGGGTGGTCTTGCCGGCGCCGTTCGGGCCGAGGACACCCATCACGGTGCCCTCGTGCACATCGAGGTCGACTCCGTCGAGAGCCTTGGTCGAGCCGTAGTGCTTGACCAGTCCCCGTACGGAGACGGCCACCGGGCGGCCGTCCGCTCCGTTGCCGGGGTTCTTGTCGATTCGCGTCATGCCGACCAAGGTGTCAGCCGCCACCGACAAGTCGCCGACAGCGGACCGACAGCGGGCGGCGGCGGCCGATACCTCGCCGACAGAGCGCGGGACGGCCGGGCCGGGACAACGGCCGCGGCCCGTCGACGGGGGAAGATCGACGGGCCGCGTTCGTGCCGCTGTGGCTCGGGGAGGGGCAGCGGATCAGTGCACGGAGTGCTCCTCAAGAGGGAACGTTCCGCCGATGACGTCCTCCGCAAACGCCTTGGCCGCGTCGGACATGACGGACCGCAGATTCGCGTAGCTCTTCACGAAGCGCGGCATCTTGCCGCCGGTCAGCCCGAGCGCGTCCGTCCAGACAAGGACCTGCGCGTCCGTGGCCGCGCCCGCGCCGATGCCGACCGTCGGGATGTGCAGGACGCGCGTGACCTCCGCGGCCAGCTCCGCCGGGACCAGTTCGAGGACGACGGCGAACGCGCCCGCGTCCTGGACCGCCTTCGCGTCGCGCAGCAACTGCTGCGCCGCCTCCTCGCCGCGCCCCTGCACCCGGTAGCCCTGCGTGTTGACGGACTGCGGGGTCAGGCCGATGTGGGCCATGACCGGGATGCCGGCGTCGACCAGGAGCTTGATCTGCTCGTGGGAGCGTTCGCCGCCCTCCAGCTTGACCGCTCCGACGCCCGCCTCCTTCACCAGCCGCATCGCCGAGCGCAGCGCCTGTACCGGGCCCTCCTGGTAGGAACCGAAGGGCAGGTCGCCGACGATCAGCGCGCGGCTCGTGCCGCGGACGACGGCGGCCGAGAGCATGGTGAGCTGGTCCAGGGTGACCGGGACCGTGGTGTCGTACCCGAGATGGCAGTTGCCCGCCGAGTCGCCGACCAGCATCACGGGGATACCGGCCTCGTCGAAGACCGAGGCCGTCATCGCGTCGTAGGCGGTCAGCATCGGCCACTTCTCGCCCCGCTCCTTGGCGAGGGCGATGTCGCGGACGGTGATGCGGCGAGTGCCCTTTCCTCCGTACAGCGCCTTGGGGTTGCTGCTGTCGGCAGGCGTCTGGGCAGCCTGGAGTTGCGTCATCGCAACGGCTCCTTCATTTCGTCTCGAGGCGCCCTGACGGCGTCCCCGGATCGCCTCCATGGTGGCACCGCCCGCCGCTTGCGCGCCAGGCCCCCCGCTGCGTAAAGGCTCGGTAAGGCTTTGCCCTCGGGTTCCAATACGAGACGGTTCCGTATCGAAAGGGGCCTAGAGTCGGCCCCATGACCAGTCCTGCCGCCCCCGCGCCGCCTCGTATACCGGAGGCCGTGCACCGCCGCCGCTGGGCGATCCTCGGCGTGCTCATGCTGAGCCTGCTGATCGTCGTCCTCGACAACTCCATCCTGAACGTCGCGATCAAGACGATCTCGACGCCCGCACCCACCGGCCTGGGCGCCACCCAGAGCGAGCTCGAGTGGGCCATCAACTCCTACACCCTCGTCTTCGCGGGCCTGCTGTTCACGGCCGGCCTGCTCGGCGACCGCGTCGGCCGCAAGAAGGTCCTCGTCGGGGGCCTCGTCGTGTTCGGCATCGGCTCCGCGCTCGCCGCCGAGTCCGGCTCGCCGGTCCAGCTCATCGCGTTCCGCGCGCTGATGGGGCTCGGTGCGGCCTTCGTCATGCCGGCCACGCTCGCCGTGCTCATGAACGTCTTCGAGCGCGAGGAGCAGCCCAAGGCCATCGGCATCTGGGCGGGCGGGGTCGGCCTCGCCATCGCGATCGGCCCGATCACCGGCGGCCTCCTCCTCGACCACTTCTGGTGGGGCTCGGTGTTCCTCGTGAACGTGCCGATCGTCGTCCTCGCCGTCGTCCTGATGCTCGTGCTCGTGCCCGACTCCAAGGACCCGAAGCCCGGCCGGATCGACCTCCCCGGCGTCGCCTTGTCCATCGTCGGACTCGTCCTGCTCGTCTACGGGATCATCAAGGGCGGCGACGAGGGCGACTTCACCAGCCCCCAGGTGCTCGCCACGATCATCGCGGGCATCGTCGTCCTCGCCCTGTTCGTGGTCCACGAGAAGCGCAGCGACCACCCCTCGATCGACATCGACTACTTCAAGAACAAGGTGTTCTCGGCCGCCATCGCCGCCATCGCGCTGGTCTTCTTCGCGCTGATGGGCGTCACCTTCTTCTCCGTCTTCTACACCCAGAGCGTGCGCGGGTACTCGCCGCTCCAGACCGGCGCCCTGATGCTGCCGCTCGCCGTGGCGCAGCTCATCTTCGCGCCGCGCGCCCGGCTCGTCGTGGACAAGATCGGTGTACGGGCCACGACCACGGGCGGGCTCGTCCTGCTCGCGGGCATGCTGGCCGCCTTCACCGCGCTCGACGCGGACACCCCGATCTGGCTCCTGGAAGTCATGTTCTTCCTCATGGGCACGGGCATGGCGCACGTCATGACCCCGACCAGCGTCGTGATCATGCAGGCGCTGCCGCGGGAGAAGGCCGGTTCCGCGTCCGCGCTCAGCAACACCTTCCGCCAGGTCGGCGGCGCGCTCGGGATCGCCGTGCTCGGCTCGGTGCTCTCGACCGCCTACCGCGGCGGCATCGAGGACAAGCTCGGGCTGCTGCCGCCGGAGCTGCGGGACACCGCGGGCGCCTCCATCGAGGCCACGCTCGGCGTCGCCGAGAAGATCGGGCCGCGGGCCCACGGCCTGGTCGGCGCGGCCAACGACTCCTTCCTGCACGCCATGCACGTCACCGCCCTGTGGGGCGCGGGCATCGCCCTGGTCAGCGCCGTCGTCACGGCGCTGTTCCTGCCGGGCAGGGTGGCGGCCCCGCCCACCGGGCAGCAGGGCGAACCGGAGAAGGTGGGCGCGGGCCACTGACCCGCGCCGCGCGCACGCGGGAAGCGCTGGGAGAATCGCCCCGGAGCCAGGCGGACCGCCCGGTTCCGGGGCTGTGGCGGAAGGCGGAGGACGTGGAGACGGAACGGGCCGGGCGGCGGGCGCGAGGGGACAGGACCCCGGGCCCGCCCACACCGCCGCCCGAGGCGGAGACCCCGGTCAGGGGCCGTCCCCGCAGCGAGGCCGTCGAACAGGCGATCGTCGAGGGCGTCGTCGCGCTCCTGGAGGAGGGCGTACCGCTCGCCGAGCTGTCCATCGAGCGGATCGCCCGCACCGCAGGCGTCGGCAAGGCCACCATCTACCGGCGCTGGAGCGGCAAGGAGGCCCTGTTCGTCGAGGTCCTGCGCTCCATGGAGGTGCCGGACCCCGAGCTGCCGGGCACCTCCATGCGCGACGACCTGGTCTGCCTCCTGGAGCACATGCGGCGGCGCGGCCTGAGCATGCGCAGATCGGCCCTGCTGCACAACGTCTTCGCCCAGATGAAGACCCTGCCCAAGCTCTGGGACGCGTACCACGAGATCGTCATCGACCCGCGGCGGCGCGTCCTGCACGACGTGCTGCGGCGCGGCGTCGCGGACGGGGAGCTGCCGCCCGGCACCGACATCGAACTCGCCAACGACCTCATCACGGGGCCGATGCTGCTGCGCAGCATGATGCGCACCGACCTGCCCCTCGCCGAGGACCTCGCCGAGCGGATCGTCGACCTCGCCCTCACCGGACTGCGGCCGGTGGGCCCCGGCTGAATGTGCGCGTTTCGTCACAGGAAGCCCTTGCGGGCGACTTGTTCGGAACTCCGGACGCCCCCGCGGACGTCCTCGTGGCCGTACGGTCGTCATGGACCCGCCCGGCGGGGGCGTGACGGGACAGAAAGCCGCCGAACATCGCCTAGGGTTTTCGGGCAGGGACGGCGGGCACGGCAGTGAGGCGATACCGGTTATGGCGCAGGCGTACAGCAGGGGAGACGGCGACGGATCCGGGCGCACCGGACCGGGTGTCCGGCTCCGACGCCTGGGGCGCCGGCTCCGCACCGACCGCGGGCTGTGGCGCCGCGGCATCGTCCTCGCGGTGGTGGCGGTGCTCCTCGCGCTCGTCATGCTGCTGCACGCGCAGATCCCCAACGCCGTCGGCAACCTCGGCTCCCTGACGGAGACGTTCCTGCCGTGGCTCGGCCTGTTCGTGCCGGTGCTGCTCGTCCTGGCCCTCGTCCGCAGGTCGGCGACGGCCCTGGTGGCGCTGCTGGTCCCGGCGATCGTGTGGTTCAGCGTCTTCGGCGGGCTGCTCACCGACAAGCAGGGCGGCGGCGGTGACCTCACCGTCGCCACGCACAACGTCAACGCGGACAACCCCGACCCGACCGGCACCGCGAAGGATGTCGCCGCGTCCGGGGCGCAGGTCGTCGCCCTGGAGGAGCTGACGGCCCAGGCGGTCCCGACGTACGAGAAGACCCTCGCGGCGACGTACCCGTACCACTCGGTCCAGGGCACCGTCGGGCTGTGGAGCAAGTACCCGCTCTCGGCCACCCGGCCCGTCGACATCAAGCTGGGCTGGACCCGCGCCATGCGCGCCACCGTCGCGACACCCGCGGGCAAGGTCGCCGTCTACGTGGCGCACATGCCGTCGGTGCGCGTGAAGGTCAACTCCGGGTTCACGGCCAGCCAGCGCGACCGGAGCGCCGACGCGCTGGGCGAGGCCATCGCCGACGAACCGCTCGGCAAGGTCGTCCTGCTCGGCGACCTCAACGGCACCATGAACGACCGCGCCCTGAACGCCGTCACCTCGCAGATGCGCTCGACGCAGGGCGCCGCGGGCAGCGGCTTCGGCTTCAGTTGGCCGGCCTCGTTCCCGATGGCCCGGATCGACCAGATCATGGTCAGGGGCGTGGAGCCGGAGTCGTCGTGGACGCTGCCCGAGACCGGCAGCGACCACCTGCCGATCGCGGCCCGCGTCACGGTGTGACACCCGCCTCCAGGGATTCACGGGCCCTTAACCTCACGGAACAACGGCGCCGGGAGACTTTGTTCCGTACGTAAACTTATTCGCGTACGGTTACACCTCCCCGCCCCCACTTCCTTTGGACGATCCCTCATGCCCCTCGCCCTGCTCGCCCTCGCTGTGGGCGCCTTCGGCATCGGCACGACCGAGTTCGTGATCATGGGCCTGCTGCCCGACGTCGCGGACGACCTGAACATCTCGATCCCCGCCGGGGGCCACCTCGTCTCCGCCTACGCGCTCGGCGTCGTCATCGGCGCCCCGCTGCTCGCCGCGGTCACCGCGCGCATGCCGCGCCGCCGGGTCCTGATCGGCCTCATGGTGCTCTTCGTCGTCGGCAACGCCGTCTCGGCCGTGGCCCCCGACTACCACGCGCTGATGCTGGCCCGCTTCGTCAGCGGCCTGCCGCACGGCGCCTTCTTCGGCGTCGGCGCCGTCGTCGCCACCTCCCTCGTCGCACCCGAGCGCAAGGCACGCTCCGTGTCGCTGATGTTCCTCGGCCTGACCGTCGCCAACATCGTCGGCGTCCCTGTCGCCACCGCCATGGGACAGCAACTGGGCTGGCGCGCCACGTTCCTCGCCGTCAGCGCCATCGGCCTCGCCGCGATCGCCGCCCTCGCCGCCCTCGTCCCCGCCGACCACGGACACGGCTCGGCCGTGGGCGTGCGCGGGGAGCTCAAGGCGCTCGGCTCGCTCCCGGTCTGGCTCGCCCTCGGCACGACCGTCGCCGGATTCGGCGCCCTCTTCGCCGCCTACAGCTACATCACGCCGATGCTCACCGACGCCGCCGGGTTCGCCGAGGGCAGCGTGACGCTGCTGCTCGCCCTGTTCGGCGTGGGCGCCACCGTCGGGAACCTGGTGGGCGGGCGCCTCGCCGACCACTCGCTGCGCGCCACCCTCTTCGGCGGCCTCACCTCGCTCGTCGTCGTCCTCGCCCTCTTCCCGCTGCTCATGCGCACCGAGTGGAGCGCGGCGCTCGCCGTCCTGCTGCTCGGCACGGCCGCGTTCACGACCGGCTCCCCGCTCCAGCTCATGGTGATGGAGAAGGCGTCCGCCGCGCCCTCGCTCGCCTCCTCCGCGAACCAGGCCGCGTTCAACCTGGCCAACGCGGGCGGCGCCTGGATCGGCGGCCTCGCCCTCGCCGCGGGCTTCGGGGCCACGTCCCCGGCCGTGACCGGCGCGGTCCTCGCCGTCCTCGGCCTCGGCGTGGCCGGGGTCGCGTACGCCGTGGACCGCGGCCGGGGCGCGACGACCGCGGCCCCCGGCCGCCTGGTCGCGGCCCACGTCCCGGAGCCGGAGGCGGAGCCCGTACGGCGGTGAGACGGGGCGCTACGGGGTGAGGCGGCGCACGCTGTCCCGGATCACTATGTGGGTGCCGAGGAGCTGGCGCCGCTGCCCGGTCCTGCCCGTCCCGTCGAGGGCCAGGCGGACCGCGGTGCGGCCCAGCTCCTCGCCCGGGATGTGCACCGTGGTCAGGCCCGGCGTCATGTCGGCGGCCACCGGGTCGTCGTTGTAGCCGACCACCGAGATGTCGTCCGGGACCCGGAGCCCGTACTCCCCGAGCGCCTTGACCACGGCGGCGGCCACCCGGTCGTCGCCCGCGAAGACCGCCGTGAAGTCCGGCCGTCCGTCGCACTTGTCGAGCAGGTCGCGGATCGCCTCGTCGCCGTTGAGCCGGCCGAACCCGATGCCGTGCAGCAGCGCGTCCGCCTTCGGGACGCCGTGGTCCTCCAGGGCCCGCAGATAGCCGCGCACCCGGTCCTCGCCCGTGGTGTTGCCGGGCTGGTAGCCGATCAGCGCGATCCTGCGGTGGCCCGCGCCCAGCAGGTGGCTGGTGATCGCGTGGGCGCCCGCCTCGTTGTCGTACTCCACGACGACCGCGGGCACGTCGGGCGCGGGCGCGGGCCGGCCGCACAGCACCAGACGCGATCCGGCGGCGGCCAGGGACTGCGCGTACTGGGCCATCCGCTCCCGGTACGCGGTGTCCTGCACGACCCCGCCGACGAGGACGACCGCCTCCGCCGCCTGCTCGCGCATCATCTGCACCAGGGCCAGTTCCCTGGCCGGGTCGGCGCCGGTCGACGCGACGAGGGTGAGCCGGTCGTGCCGCGCGGCCTCCTTCTCGACGCCCTGCGCGACGGCCGCGTAGAACGAACTCACCACGTCGAGCATGAGCACGGCGATGGTCTTGCGGCCGGCGCCCGCGAGCGCGCGCGCGTGCGCGTTGGCCACATAGTCCAGGTCCTTCGCCGCGCGCAGGACCTTCGCGCGCGAGGCGGCCGACGTCGGGTAGTTGCCCGCCAGGACCCGGGACACGGTGGCCACCGACACTCCCGCGCGCGCGGCCACGTCGCGGATCGTCGCCCGGTCGCCCACTGTGACTCCTTCAAAGTCCGACGGTGCGGAACCTCCTCGGGCCCCGCACCATCATCGCGTGCTCCGGCTGCCTCGCGGTCAGCCGGGTCAGTGCGCCGCCGCGTGCTCGGCCCCGAACTCGTCGAGCGCCTTCCGGCCGCCCTGGGCGAGCCACTTCTTGTAGATGCCGTCCCAGTCGGAGGGCTTCTTGCGGCCGGTCACCACCGCGGTGACGCCGTCGTTGATGATCTGGTCGAGGGTGGCGCCCTGCCGGTTGAACGTGTCGGACTGCAGGCCCCAGCGGTCGTTGGGCACCATCATCGGCACCACCTTCCGCTGCCAGGCGTGCACCCGCCTGGTCAGGTCCGCGTAGCCCGGGTAGTACAGCGGCTGCGGGGCGTCCGCGACCTTGGTCAGGGGCAGGTTGTCCTTCGACTCGACGAGGCCGAGCTCCGTCGCGATCGGGTTGTTGTCCTTGTCGCGCTCGAAGTGGGTGCCCTCGATGCCGTAGTGCAGCAGCTCGTACTCCTTCGAGCCGAACGGCGACGCCAGCCAGTCGAGCACCCGCAGCAGCAGCTTCACCCGGTCCGCGGGCGCCTTCTTCAGGGCCGTGTAGCCGAAGATGCCGCGGCTCTGCTGGAACCGCGGGGCGCCGCCGGCGGTGTAGGGCTGCGCGAGGTCCATGGTGTACGCGTCCTTGATGCCCTGCGCGTTGGAGATCGCCGCGCCGAACCCGTCGGTCATCGACAGGACCGTGCCGTTGTAGAACTGCGTCTTCAGGTCGACCTGGGAGACCGAGGTGGCCTCGGGGTAGTACGCGCCGGACGCGCGCAGCTTCGCCAGGTACTCCAGGGCGCTCCTGAACTCGTCGGTGCCCGCGAAGTACTCGGCCTTGCCGTTCTCGATGCGCCACTCGTTGGGGGCGCCGTGCCAGATGGCGTGCGTCTTGTACCCGAAGTAGCTGGTCGTGGAGGCGCCGAGCCCCCACTTGCGGTGGCCCGTCGCCGCCTTGGCCACCTGCGCGAAGTCGGCCGCCGACATGCCCTGCTCGAAGCCCGCCCCGCGGAACGCCTCCTGGTTGAGGAACAAGGTGTCCTGCGGCTTGGGCCGTTCCACGGGGACGCCGTGGATCCGGCCCGCGATCCGCCCCATCCCCTCCCAGGCGTACGTCGGGATGGCCGCGAGGTGCGGATAGTCCTTGGCGACGTCGCCCGACAGGTGCTCGGTGAGGTCGGCGCACCGCTCCTTCACGAACTGGGCCTCGCGCGGCAGCGTGTAGCCGCCGCCGATCGCGATGATGTCGGGCAGGTCGTCACCGGCCATGAGCGTGGCCATCTTGGTGCGGAAGTCGGCGTCCGGCACGACCGTGAACTCGATCTCGACGCCCAGCGCCTCGTTCAGGGCGGCCCAGTACTTGTTCCGCGCGGCGGGCTTGGGCGGCGTCCCGTACGTGATGGAGATGATCCGGACCTTCTCCTTCCCGGTGCCGGGCTTCTCGGCGACCGCCCGGACGACGTTCTCCGGGTACTTCAGGAAGCCGGCCTGCACCCCCTCGGCGGTCGGCGCGAGGTCGGGCGCCGGGCCCCGCGCGGCGGCGTACGTCGGCCAGGGCGCCGCCTTGGTGCCCTTGTTGGCGACGGAGCCGCCGCTCCCGCCGCTCCCGGTCGAACAGCCGGTGAGCAGGGACGGCACGGCGAGCGCGGCGCCGCCGACGGCGACGGAGCGCAGCAGGGTGCGGCGCGACATGTTCGCGGACATGGTGAAGGGCCCTTCGTCGAAGGAGGTTGCGGGAGGTTGAGGTGAAGGACGTACGAGGCGGGGGAGGGCTCAGCTCTTGATGGCGCCGGTGAGCACGCCCTTGGTGAAGTACTTCTGGAGGAAGGGGTAGACGAGCAGGATCGGCACGACGGCGATCACGAGGACGGCCATCTGTGTCGTCTGCGGCGCCGAGACCATGCCGGCCTCGCTCAGCCCCGTGTCGGCGATCTGCGCGCCGCCGATGACGTACGTGCGCAGCACCTGGGAGAGCGGCCAGTGGTCGGACTCCAGGTAGATCGAGGCGGTGAACCACGCGTTCCAGTAGCTGACCGCGTAGAAGAGGCCGACGACGGCAAGGGCGGCCTTCGACAGGGGCAGCGCGATCCGCCAGAACGTGGCCCAGTCCCCGGCGCCGTCGAGCCGCGCCGCCTCGTACAGCTCCTCCGGGATGCCCTGGAAGAAGCCGCGCAGGACCACCAGGTTGAAGACGTTGATGAGGACCGGGGCGATGACCGCCGCGTACATGTTCTGCATACCCAGCCCCTTGACCAGCAGGAACGCGGGGATCATGCCGGGCGGGAAGAGGAACGTGAACAGGACGAGCAGCAGTACCGGCTTGCCGCCGAAGACACCGGGGCGGCTGAGCGCGTAGGCGAGGAACGCGGTGCAGGCCAGGGAGAGCAGCGTGCCGATGACGGTGATGCCGATGCTCACGCCGAGCGCCTTCGTCACGATGCCGCCGCTGAGGATGGTCTCGTAGGCGCGCAGGGTCGGATCGCTCGGCCACAGCACCCAGCCGCCGCCCGCCACGACCTCCTCGTTGGAGGCGAGGGAGGTGGAGACGATCACCAGGAACGGTACGAGGACGAGGCAGAGCAGGACGAGTACGGCCACGCCCTTGGCGGCGCTGGTGACGGCTTTCGGCTTCTCCGTCCAGGCCGGGCGGGCGGGGGCGTTCGAGGTACGGCTCACTTGTAGACCCCCTGCTCGCCGAGCTGGTGCGCGATGCGGTTGGCGACGAAGACGAGGGCCGCGCCGACCAGGCCCTTGAAGAGTCCGGCGGCGGTGGCGTAGCCGATGTCGCCGCCGACGATGCCCTGCCAGAAGACGAAGGTGTCGAGGACCTCACCGACCTCGGGGCCCACCGACTGCCGTTGCAACAGCATCTGTTCGAAGCCGACGGAGAGGATGTCGCCGAGCCGCATGATCAGCAGCAGGACGACGATCGGCCGGATCGAGGGCAGCGTGACGTGCCAGAAGCGGCGCCAGGGCCCGGCCCCGTCGATGGCGGCGGCCTCGTACTGCTGCTCGTCGACCTGCATGAGGGCGGCCAGGAAGATGATGGTGCCCCAGCCGGCGTCCTTCCACATCACCTCGGCGACGACGAGCGGGCGGTACGCGTCCGGGTTGCCGATGATGTCGACGGTGTGCAGGCCCGAGTCGCCGAGGAAGCTGTTCAACAGGCCGGTGTCGGACAGGACTTGCTGGAACAGGGCGACGACGATCACCCACGACAGGAAGTGCGGCAGGTAGACGACGGACTGCACGAAGCGGCGCAGCAGATCCGAGGTCAGGCTGTGCAGTAGCAGCGCGATGGCCAGCGGCACCGGGAAGTAGCAGACCAGTTGGAGCACGGCGATGTAGAGGGTGTTCCACGTCGCGTGCCAGAAGTCCGGGTCGGCGAACATCCGGCTGAAGTTGCCGAAGCCGACCCAGGGGCTGCCCCACACTCCGGCGAACGGGTCGTACTCCTTGAACGCCACGACGTTGCCGACGAAGGCGCCGTAATGGAACACCAGGAAGTACAGGACGCCCGGAACCATGAGCAGGAGCAGCACACGACTGCCCTGAAACCGCTTCCACTTCGTATCACGCCGCACTACGGGGCTATATGACCCGTTTCGCTGCTCGCCGGGGGGCTCCACCGCCCCGGTATCGGGCCTTTCCTTCGCCACAGTGGGCACGGGAACCCCTCCGTCGTGGGAACAAGATGAGGCGGAATCTAAAACGGTTACTACGAACGGTCAACCCCCGCAGCCAAGCCGTGGCTTGGGATCTCCTTGACCACTTGTGACACGAATGCCTAACCTCTGCCGTAGGTGAGTAACCGGTTACAGCAACAGGCGACGAGGGGTGGACCCGAGTGACGGCACACCGACCGACCGCGGCACTGGCCATGGGTGCCGAGGTGGTGCGGCGGGTCTTCCCGCCCGATCTGCGGGAACGGCTCGGCCGTGCCACCCGGCTCGCGGCGACCCCGCTGACCGGTGCGCTCGACGGGCCCGACGCCGCGCGGGCGCTCGCCGCGACGGAGATCCTCGTCACCGGCTGGGACTGCCCACCGCTCACCCGCGAAGTCCTCGCGCGGGCGCCCCGGTTGCGGGCGGTCGTGCACGCCGCCGGGTCGGTACGCCCGATCGTCACCGACGCCGTGTGGGAGCGCGGCCTGGCCGTCTCCTCGGCCGCCGACGCCAATGCCGGACCCGTGGTGGCCTTCACCCTCGCCGCGATCACCTTCGCGGCGAAGGGGGCGCTGACCTCCGCCGCCGGGTACGCGTCGGCGTGGCCCGGGTTCACCGAGCGGACCGGGGCGGACGCCCGGGTCGTCGGCGTCATCGGGGCGTCGCGCATCGGCCGCCGCGTGATCGAGGCGCTGCGCACGGACGAGGCCGGGTACCGGGTGCTGCTGTGCGACCCGTACGTCGACGAGGCCGAGGCCGCGCGGCTGGGGGCGGAGCGGGTCTCACTCGCCGAACTGTGCGGGCGCAGCGCCGTCGTCAGCGTGCACGCGCCTGAACTGCCGTCCACGCGGGGCATGTTGAGCGCCGAGATGCTGCGGCTGATGCCGGACGGGGGTGTCGTGATCAACACGGCGCGGGGCGCGCTCCTGGACACGGAGGCGCTGGCCGCCGAGTGCGCGGCCGGGCGGCTCTCGGCCTACCTGGACGTCACGCACCCGGAACCGCTGCCCGCCGGGCACCCACTGCTGACGCTGCCCAACGTGCTGGTGACCCCGCACATCGCCGGGGCACAGGGCAGCGAGGTGCGGCGGCTCGGCCTGTACGCGGTGGAGGAGGTCGAACGGTTCGTCCGGGGCGAGGCGCTGCGCGGCGCGACGGGGCGGGACGACCTGGTGCGGGTCGCTTGATCGTGCGCGAGCGGCGCGTCCCCGGGATGGTTCGTCGTGCGGCACGGCCCGGCCCGGCCCGGCGGGGCTTCTCGCACAGCTCCCCGCGCCCCAGAGACGCACCCCCGGGGAGCCGATGCTCCAGGGGCGCGGGGAACGGCGCGACCGGCCACGACGCGCCCGCGGCGGCACACGCACCCGAGCCGGGCAGACGGATCGGCCGATGAGGGGCGCGGGGAACGGCGCGACCGGCCACGACGCGCCTGCGGTGGCACACGCGCCCGGAGCTGGGCAGGCGGGTCTGCCGATCAGGGGCGCGGGGAACGGCGCGACCGGCCACAACGTACCTGCGGTGGCACACGCACCCGAGCCGGGCAGGCGGGTCTGCCGATGAGGGGCGCGGGGAACTGCGCGACCGGCCACGACGTACCTGCGGTGGCACACGTACCCGAGCCGGGCAGGCGGATCTGCCGACTAGGGGCGCGGGGAACTGCGCAGAACAGCCGCACGAAGACCCCGCGCCCCCCCGGAGAGGGGATCAGCGGCGGGTGTACGACGAGACGTACCCCGGCGCCGGCGACCCGACCCCCGTCACGTCGTCATAACCCCGGACCGCCTTCAGAGAGGCGTCGTCACCCAGGCTGCGCACCGACGTGAGCAGCCCCTCCGACGCGTCGACCCCGTTCGCGAAGTCCACCCGCGCCACGGCCAGGTCGCCCTTGACCGGGTGGTCCGTCACATCGTGGTAGACCCGCGACCCGTACCGGTCGTAGATCGCCGGGTTGGCGAAGCCGATCGCCCGGCCGCCCCGCTGCTGCTGCGCCAGCGCCTGCACACCCGCGATCACGGGCGCCGCCAGCGACGTACCACCGATGCGGTACTCGTCGTAGCCGAGCGAACCGTCGGGCAGCGTCTGCGTCTGACCGACGAGGAAACCGGTGTTGGGGTCGGCGATCGCCGAGATGTCCGGGACGACGCGGTGGACGCCGCCGTTGGCCCGCGCCAGCGCGTTCGGCACGACGCCCTTCTGGTAGAAGGGCTGCGCGACGGTGCGGCTCGTGCCGCCACCGGCGCCGGAGGTGTAGGCCCCCGGGTAGTCGGTCCAGCTCTTGCCGTCCGCCGAGAGGTTCGCCTTCAGGGTGCCCCAGCCGGTCTCCCACTGGTACGAGTCGCCCTTGCCGACCGCCAGCGACGTACCGCCGACCGCCGTCACCCACGCCGAGTTCGCGGGCGTGTCGACCTGCTTCGTACCGGTGTTGGCGACCTCGTCGCCGTTGTCGCCGGAGGAGAAGTAGAAGCCGATGCCCTCGATCGCGCCGAGCTGGAAGACCTGGTCGTAGGCGGCGGCGAGCTGCGGCGTCTGGTTGGCCTCGATGTCGCCCCAGGAGTTCGAGACGATGTCGGCGAGGTGCTTGTCGACGATGGTGCTCAGCGAGTCGAGCAGGTCGTCGTCGTAGCAGGAGGACGCGCCGACGTAGGTGATGTCGGCCTTCGGCGCGACCGCGTGCACGGCCTCGACGTCGAGGGTCTCCTCGCCGTACCAGCCGGCCGCGCCGCACTCCTCGGTCTTGGTGTAGTCGGCGGGCAGGACCTGCTTCAACTGGCCCTTCGCGTACGGCGCGTCGCCGTGCTTGGCCGCGTACTTCTTCGCGTCCTGAGCGATGGTCGGCGAGGCGTACGCGTCGGTGATCGCGACCCGCACGCCCTTGCCGGTGGCCCTGCCCGCGCCGTAGGCGGCGCGCAACTGCTTGCCGGTGTACCCCTTGACGGCGTACGGGACCTTCTTGCCGCCGGCGGACGGCAGCGACCTGGCGATGTTCGAGCCGAAGTACGAGGAGAACGGCCCGGAGTTGCGGAACACCGCGTCCGGCGGCGGCAGTTCGTCCTGGTGGTCCGCCTTGTGCGGGGCGCTGTCCAGGCCGGTGACGGTCAGCACGGCGCCGTCGAGCGGGCCCGGCACGGACGCCGCGCCGGACGGGGCACGGTAGGTGTGCTTGCCCTTGGCGTAGTTGTGGAGCTGCGTGCCGAACGCCTTCTCGGCGGCGGCCACGTCACCGGAGACGGACAGGTAGTGCTCGGTGGTGCCGGTCACGGAGAGGCCCGAGGACGTGAGCCACTTCGTGACCTCGGCTATCTGCGCCTTCGTGGCGCCGAACCGTTCCTGCGCCTGCTTCGCGCTCAGGTACTTGCCGTACGAGGCGGACGACGGGTCGGACACGGCCCTGGCGTACGCGGCCAGACCGGCGGCGTCGCGGCCGGCGAGGTAGACGCGGGCCGTGACCTTGGTGGCGTCGGCCGTGGCGCCCTTGTCGGCCGTGCCGGTGGCCCACAGCGGCTTGGTGCCGGCGAGGGTGGCGCGGCCGGTGTCGGCCTGTGCGGCCGGAGCGGCGAGGGCGATCGCCCCGGCGAGCAGCGGCAGTGTCGCTGCCAGGCTCAGGCCGGCCCGGGTGCGGCGTGCGCCGCGGATGGATCTCATGGAACCCCCTGGTCTCATGGAACCCGGGGGCTCACGGAGCCCCCGGGGAAGCTGCATGTGTAATGCACACGCAGAGGGCCCCACTCTCGCCACGAACCGTTCACGCCAGGGGAATGGATCGCTCAAGAAGACGTCAAGACATCTCAAGACCGTTCGACATCGGCCGATTTGCCCGCAAAACCGCGCCTGGGCGGGCCGGTGTCAGGGGGTCGCGCCCCGCTCCTTCACCATGTCCGTCATCAGGTCGATCTCGGACTGCTGCGAGGCGACCATGGAGCGCGCGAGCCGCCGCTCGGCCCCGACCACACACCGCTTCAGGCATCCCTCGGCCATGTGCACGCCGCCCTTGTGGTGGGCGATCATCAGCCGCAGGAACATGACCTCGGCCTGCTTGCCCCTGGCCTTCCCGAGCCGGGCGAGCTCGCTATGGGTCGCCATGCCGGGCATCAGCGCGCCGTCCTCGCCGACCGGCGCGTCCGCCATCCCCATCCACGCCATGGGCGGCTTCTCCGACACCTTCGGCAGCTCCCACAGGTCGAGCCAGCCGAGCAGCATCCCGCGCTGGTTGGCCTGGGTCTGCGCGATGTCGTAGGCGAGGCGGCGCACGTCCTCGTCCTTGGTGCGGTCGCGCACGATGTACGACATCTCGACGGCCTGCTGGTGGTGCACGGCCATGTCCCGGGCGAACCCGGCGTCCGCCGACTCGGCCGCCGGCACCACCAGGTCGGCGGGGCCGCCGTCCCCGTCGGCGACGGCGTACGTGACCGCGCCCGTGGCCACGGCGACCGCCGCGGCCACGGACACCAGCCAACCGGTCGTCGCGCGCCTCACCTGGTCAGACCACCCGTGCAGGCGGCGCCCGGCTCAGGGGTCTGCTTGCCCTGCACGAACGTCGCGAAGAACGACGCGACCGCCGGGTCGTCGGCGCCCTTGACCGTGCGCTGGTGGCCCCAGGCGCTGAGCATGATCGGGTCCTTCTGGTCCGCCACCGGGCTCATCAGCGAGTACGGCGTCCGCTTCACCTTCGCGGCGAGGGCCTTCACATCGGCGTCGGCGGCCTTGTCGTTGTACGTCACCCAGACCGAGCCGTGCTCAAGGGCGTGCACGGCGTTCTCGTTCGGGACGGCCTTGTCGTAGACGTCACCGTTGCAGTTCATCCACACCGGGTTGTGGTCGCCGCCGACCGGCGGGTTCATCGGGTAGGCGACCTTCTTCGTGACGTGGGTGCGGGTGAGCTTCCCGCTCCAGGTGCCGACGCCCTCCTTGTCGTACGAGAAGTGCCCCGACGCCCCGGAACCGGACTTCGCGTCGGCCTTCCCGGAGTCGCCGTCGCTCCTCGTCACGGCCCAGGCGCCTACTCCTATGAGAGCCGCGACGACGACGGTGCTCACCGACACGATCAGGATCCGGCCGCGACGGGCGCGAGCGCGATCGGCGCGGCGCATCTCCTCTATACGGTCCCGTCGGTCCTTCACGGGAGCGGCGGGGGTCTTCTTGGCGGAACCCATGGCATGTCCTTCAGGGAAAGGATGAGACGGGCGGGCCCGCTGATCGTAGTGGGCGGGACGGGCTTCGTGGGAGGTGCTGTCGTCGGCCCGGGCGTACGGCAGGCACTATGGCCCAGGGGGGTGCAGCGGGCACTATGAACACGACACCGGCCGATCAAGGACGATCATGGTCGGCAACGCGTACGAAACGGGCGTGTGGTGGGATGGGAACGGGCCCTTCGACGTCCCCGGAGCAGGCGGCCTGACCAGCAAGGATGGGTGGAAGCGGAAGATGGACAAGCAGCAGGAATTCGTGCTCCGGACTCTGGAGGAGCGCGACATCCGGTTCGTACGCCTGTGGTTCACGGACGTGCTGGGCTTCCTCAAGTCGGTGGCCGTGGCCCCCGCCGAACTGGAACAGGCGTTTGACGAGGGAATCGGCTTCGACGGCTCTGCCATCGAGGGTTTCGCCCGCGTCTACGAGTCGGACATGATCGCCAAGCCGGACCCGGGCACGTTCCAGGTCCTGCCCTGGCGCGCGGAGGCCCCCGGCACCGCCCGCATGTTCTGCGACATCCTGATGCCCGACGGCTCCCCGTCCTTCGCCGACCCGCGATACGTCCTCAAGCGCGCCCTGGCCAAGACCTCCGACCTCGGCTTCACCTTCTACACCCACCCCGAGATCGAGTTCTTCCTCCTCAAGGACAAGCCGCTCGACGGCTCACGCCCCACCCCGGCGGACAACTCGGGCTACTTCGACCACACCCCGCAGAACGTCGGCATGGACTTCCGCCGCCAGGCGATCACCATGCTCGAATCAATGGGCATCTCGGTCGAGTTCAGCCACCACGAGGGCGCCCCCGGCCAGCAGGAGATCGACCTCCGCTACGCCGACGCGCTCTCCACGGCCGACAACATCATGACGTTCCGCCTGGTCATGAAGCAGGTCGCGCTCGAACAGGGGGTCAACGCGACCTTCATGCCGAAGCCGTTCTCGGAGTACCCGGGCTCGGGCATGCACACGCACCTCTCCCTCTTCGAGGGCGACCGGAACGCGTTCTACGAGTCGGGCGCCGAGTACCAGCTCTCCAAGGTCGGCCGCTCCTTCATCGCGGGCCTGCTGCGCCACGCCGCCGAGATCTCCGCGGTCACCAACCAGTGGGTCAACTCCTACAAGCGCATCTGGGGCGGCTCCGAGCGCACGGCAGGCGCGGGCGGCGAGGCCCCCTCGTACATCTGCTGGGGCCACAACAACCGCTCGGCCCTCATCCGCGTCCCCATGTACAAGCCCGGCAAGACCGGCTCGGCCCGCGTCGAGGTCCGCTCGATCGACTCCGGCGCCAACCCGTACCTGACCTACGCGGTCCTGCTCGCCGCCGGCCTCAAGGGCATCGAGGAGGGCTACGAACTCCCCCCGGGCGCCGACGACGACGTCTGGGCCCTCTCCGACGCCGAACGCCGCGCCATGGGCATCGAACCCCTCCCGCAGAACCTCGGCGAGGCCATCGCCCTGATGGAACGCTCGGAACTGGTCGCGGAAACCCTGGGCGAGCACGTCTACGACTTCTTCCTCCGCAACAAGAAGCAGGAGTGGGAGGAGTACCGCTCCGAGGTCACGGCGTTCGAGCTGCGGAAGAACCTGCCGGTGCTGTAGCCAGGGCTCGCGCGGGTTTCGCCGTATGCGACGAGAGGGCCCACGGTCGATGACTGTGGGCCCTCTCGGTGCGTCGCGGCGCGGGCTTGCAGTTCGCGTAGGTGCGGCCGGACCCGGATCGCCAGGCCTCCTACAACGCGTCCCGCAGCGGCACTGTCGCCCGCTTTCGGTATTCCTGGATCGCCCAGCCGTTGCCGTCCGGGTCCGTGAAGTACATGAAGGTGCCGCCGTCCTCCTCGCCGAAGCTGACCGGGTCCGAGACGTCCAGGCCGCGGTCGGTCAGTTCGTCGTGGGCGGCCTTGATGTCGCTCACCACGAGCTGGAGGCCGTGGTAGGTGCCGGGGGCGGGGGTGCCCGTCCGCATGGGGACGCCCGCGGAGAGCATGATGGAGCAGCCCGAGCCGGGCGGGGTCAGTTGGACGATGCGGGAGCCGGGCATCAGCTCCCGGTCGACGTCGCAGCGGAACCCGGCCTTGGTGACGTAGAAGTCCTTGGAACGGTCGATGTCCGAGACGGGCAGCGGGATCACTTCCAGGGTCATGTCCATGGTTCAAAGGTAGGCGGGGGACACCGCGGCCGTCAGGAGTTCGCGCGGGGCGCCCGTGCCGTCGGCCGGAACCGTGTACAGGTCGGCGCCGTAGTCGCCGGGCAGCGCGTACGTCAGGTGGTGGTCGTCGCTCCACACCGCCTGGTCGTCGACGCTGCGGGGCTCCGCCAGCGGGGTCTCCCGCATCGTGGCCAGGTCCAGCACGTACAGCCGCCAGGGCGCGTCCGCGGGCAGGCCGTGGACGCGTTTCTTGTACGCGATCCGGGTGCCGTCGGGGGAGAGGGAGGGGCACTCGACGTTGCGGTGGAGGGTGGTGACCGTGCGGGCGCGCAGGTCGCCGCGGACCAGGTAGGTGCTGCCGTGCGTGGCGAGCGTCGCGTAGAAGTGCCGGTCGTCGGCGGCGAAGGTGACGCCCCAGAAGTTGGCGTCGGCCGCCCGGTACGGATGCCCTTCCTTGATGATGTCGTACGTCTCCAGGGTCGGGGTCAGCCTTCCGGTGGCGGTGTCGAGGATCGCCGCCCGCGTGGAGAAGTTCGTCCCGGCGTAGCTGTCGCCGCCGACGAACGCCGTCCACGCCGCGTACCGCCCGCTCGGCGACACCCTGGCCCGCGAGGGGATGCCCGGCACCGGGTAGTGCGCCTTCTCGTGCAGCCGGGCGTCGAGGACGGTGGCCCGGTAGGTGTCGGCGAGGGTGCCGTGGACCGCCTGAAGGCAGATTCCGGTGCCCGAACTGGCGTAGAAGCGCAGGCACTTGACCCCCGTGGCGGTCGCCGTGCGCGGGCCGCCGGGAGCGCTTGCCGGCGTCGTGGCCAGCTCGTCGCGGTGCGGGCCCCACGCCATGTTGCGGAAGACCAGGTGGGGGCCGCGGGGTGTCAGGCGGACCTCGCCCGCGGTGACGGCGGGGCCGCCCGGCCGGGCCTGGTTCCTGCGGTCGGCGCGGGCCGAGGCGTGCAGGACGGCGGCGGTCGCCACGGCGGCCAGGGCGAGCACCGCCGCGGTCAGGATCGTCAGCTTGCCGCGCGTGGACATGCCGGTCGTCACGCCGTCTCCTTCTCGTCGTCGGGGTGCGGTCGCGGGCGCAGGGCGTACGACACGACGCCGCACACCGCGAGCAGGGTCGCCGCGACCGTCAGCGCCGTGCGGTCGCCCCACGCCGTCCACGCGGCGCCGAACCCGAGCGAGCAGCCGAACCGGGCGAGCGCCTGCCCCGTCTGGACGACCGCCAGACCGGACGAGCGCCGTTCCTCGGGGAGATCGACGGAGGCCGCCGCCATGAGGACGCCGTCGGTCGCCGCGTAGAACGTGCCGTGGAGCAGCAGGACGGCGTAGGGCAGCACCGTGCTGTGGGCGTGGGTGAGCAGGAGCGCGTACACCGTGAGCAGGGCGACGTGGCCGCCGAGGAAGACCGGCCAGGCGCCGACGCGGTCGGAGAGCCGGCCGAGCGGCGCCGCGAGGAGCAGGAAAGCCGCGGCCGTGCCGAGCGGGAGGAGGGCGAACCACCTTTCCGGCACGCCGAGTTGGCGCTGGAGGATGAGGTAGACGAAGGCGTCGCTGACGGTGGCGAGGCCGAGGAGTGTCGCGCAGATCGTGGGCCGGACCAGGCGGGCCCGGTCGAGGGAGCGAGGCGGCCGGGGCGCGGGGTCCCGGGCGAGGCCGCGGGCCGCCGGTACGAACAGCACCAGGACGACGACGCCCAGCACGGCCACGCAGAAGCTCACGGTGAAGACGGCGTCGTACCCGTCCACGGTGGAGCGGAGGACGAGGAACGCGACCAGGGGGCCCAGCAGCGCGCCCGCCGTGTCCATCGCCCGGTGCACACCGAAGGCCCGCCCCCGCGCGGACGGTTCGCTCGACAGGGAGATCAGGGCGTCGCGGGGCGCCGTGCGCAGGCCCTTGCCGGTGCGGTCCGCGGCGAGGACGGCGCCGATCAGCGGGAGCGAGGAGGCGAGGAGGAGCAGCGGTTTGCACAGGGCGGACAGGCCGTAGCCGAGGACCGCGACCGTCTTGTGGCGGCCCGCGCCGCTGTCCGCGAAGCGCCCGCCGGCCAGCCGGACCAGCGCCGAGAAACCGTTGTACACGCCGTCCAGGAGGCCGAAGCCGAGCGGGCTGAGGCCGAGCCCCGCGACGAGGTACAGCGGCAGCACCGCGGTGACCATCTCGGACGACACGTCGGTGATCAGACTGACCGTGCCGAGCGCGAGCACAGTGGAGCCCACGGCGCGCCGCCGCCCGGCCGGGTGCCGGGCGGCGGGCTCCGCGGACGTCGGCGCCGCCGGTGCGGCGGCGCGGCTGTCCGCTACGTACATGTCACGAGGTCCAGATGCCGGTGATGTCCTTGGCGGTCGCCGCGTTGCCCGCGTGCGGCAGCCCGTGCATGTCCTCCAGGGTGCGCAGCAGGTCGTAGTGGTTGTACGTCGTCGAGGACGTCGAGCCGGGCGTGACGTGCTGGCCGTAGAAGACCGTGGGGATCTTGTTGCCGCTGAGCCGGTTGTCCTCGTCGAAGGTGACGACGAGGAGGCTGTTGTGGGTCTTGGCCCAGGTGGCGTAGGCGCCCAGCTTGTTCTTCAGCCAGGTGTCACCGGTGGCGACCGAGCAGTCGTGCATGTCGTTGCACAGGTCCGGGACGACGAAGGAGACGTCGGGGAGCGTCGAGTGGTCCGAGGGGAACTGGGCGAAGGTCTTCGCCGAGGACGTGGGGACGTTGCCGAAGCCGAACCACGGGTTGTGCTTGCGCGCGTAGTCACCGGAGGAGCAGGTCGTCGAGCCCTGGCTGGGCAGGTCCTCGTTGTAGCTGCCCCAGGTCTTGCCGGCGGCGATCAGCTCCGAGGCGAGGTTGGGCGCGGAGGAGAAGCCGGGGGTGTAGCAACTGTCGCTGGTGATGCCCTGCGTGGAGCCGGAGAACAGGGCGAAGTAGTTGGGCTGGCTGGGGTGGGTCTCGGCGTACGAGGCGGTGAGGTTGGCGCCGCCCGAGCGCAGGCTGTTGAGGTACGGCGCGCCGGACGCCCCGATGACCTGGCTGTACGCGTGGTTCTCGAAGACCACGACCACCGTGTGGTCCGGGGTGGGCACGGTGGCGGCGGCCTGCGCGGGGGCGGTGCCGGTGAGGGCGAGCCAGCCGCCGGTGACGGCTGTGGCCAGGGCGAGGGCCGAGGCGAGGGCCTTGCCGCGGGCGCGGCCGATGAGCGATCTGCCGGACACGTGAGACCTCCGAAGCGGGGAGCGGATCATGGCGGTGCGGGCAGAGCATGCACACGCCAAAATGCCCCCGCGTCACGCGTCGGGCGCTGACAGGTGAAGCGTGGGTGAACGCCTGGAGCCGGACGCCGCGCGGACCGGCGCTCAGCGCTCGGACAGCGGCGACGGCGCCTCCTGCACCGCCCAGCCGTTGCCGTCCGGGTCCGTGAAGAACATGAACGAGTTCCACGGCTCGCCCGGCCCGTCGTTCCAGCCCTGCGCGCTCGCGTGCTGCACCGCGCTCACCTGGACGCCGCGCGCCACCAACTCCTCGTGGGCCGCCTCGATGTCGGTGACACACAACTGGAGACCGGTGAGCGAGCCCGGCTCCATCCGCGACTGACCGGGGGCACCGGGCAGCCCCTCGGCCAGCGTGATCGAACAACGCGAACCGGGCGGCGTGAGCTGCACGATCCGGATGCCGGGCGCCACCTGCGTGTCCACGTCGACCTTGAAGCCCACCTTGTCCGCGTAGAAGTGCTTGGCACGGTCCACGTCGGAGACGGGGACGACGACCACTTCGAGGGTCCACTCCATGAGCTGTCCTTCCGTAGTGCCCGGGCAGTGCCTGGGCGCGTACCGCATCCTCCCGCCCCCGGCGCCACTTCGCACCGGGTCGCCGCGCATCGGCCCCGCGCCGACGGCAGTACGCTCATGGCCAGCGTGTGATCGAACAGGAGGACGGGATGTCGGTGCCGCAGGGGCGCAGGAGCAGTACCTTCACGCGGCTGCTGAGGCACGGGTTCACCGACCCGTCCGGCGCCGAACGACTGCTCGACGCCCCCGCCCTGTCCTCGGTGCGCTCCGACCCGCTGCTCCTGGACGCGCTCGGCGCCACCGCCGACCCCGACCTGGCCCTGCTCGGCCTGGTCAGGCTGGTCGAGGCCCAGGAGAGGGAGGGCGGCGACGCGGCCCGCCGCGCACTCCTCGACACGCTCATCACGGCCAAACCGCTGCGCGACCGCCTCCTCGCCGTCCTCGGCGCCTCCGAGGCACTCGCCGACCACCTCGCCCGCCACCCGGCCGACTGGCAGGCCCTCGTCACCTACGAACACAGCGACCTGCACCCCGGCGTCGAGGAGTTCGAACGGGGCCTGGCCGACGCCACCGACCCCGACGCGCTGCGCGTCGCCTACCGGCGCTGCCTGCTCTCCATCGCAGCCCGCGACGTCTGCGGCACCACCGACATCGCGCAGACCGCCGCCGAACTGGCCGACCTGGCCACCGCGACCCTGCGCGCCGCCCTCGCCATCGCGAGCGCGGCGGCGCCCGACGACGCGGCCCGGTGCCGGCTCGCCGTGATCGCGATGGGCAAGTGCGGCGGCCACGAGCTGAACTACGTCTCCGACGTCGACGTCATCTTCGTCGCCGAGTCCGCGCAGAGCGCGGAGCGCACCGACGGCACCGACGGCGCCGACGAGGGCGGGGCGGTCCGCGCCGCGACCCGGCTCGCCTCCCACATGATGCGGATCTGCTCCGAGACCACCGTCGAGGGCACCATCTGGCCGGTCGACGCCAACCTGCGCCCGGAAGGGCGCAACGGCCCGCTCGTGCGCACCCTCTCCTCCCACATCGCCTACTACCAGCGCTGGGCCAAGACCTGGGAGTTCCAGGCACTGCTCAAGGCCCGCCCCGTCGCCGGCGACCTCGAACTCGGCGCGGCCTACGTGGCGGCCGTCTCCCCGATGGTGTGGCAGGCCGCCGAGCGCGAGAACTTCGTGGCCGACGTGCAGAAGATGCGCAAGCGGGTCATCGCGGGCATCCCGGCGGGCGAGGTCGAGCGCGAGCTGAAGCTCGGCCCCGGCGGTCTGCGCGACGTCGAGTTCGCCGTCCAGCTCCTCCAGTTGGTGCACGGACGCGCCGACGCGTCGCTGCGCAGCGGCACCACCCTCGACGCCCTCGCCGCCCTCGCCGACCGCGGCTACGTGGGCCGGGTCGACGCCGCGCAGCTCGACGACGCGTACCGCTTCCTGCGCACCCTCGAACACCGCATCCAGCTCTACAAGTTGCGCCGCACCCACCTCGTCCCCGAGGACGACGCCGACCTGCGCCGCATCGGCCGCTCCATGGGCATGCGGACCGAACCGCTGACCGACCTGAGCCGCGCCTGGAAGCGGCACACCTCCGTCGTCCGCCGCCTGCACGAGAAACTCTTCTACCGCCCGCTCCTCGACGCCGTCGCTCAACTCGCCCCCGGCGAGACCAGGTTGAGTACCGAGGCCGCCCGGGAGAGGCTCGTCGCCCTCGGCTACGCCGACCCCAGCTCGGCCCTGCGCCACCTGGAGGCCCTCGCCTCGGGCGTCTCCCGCAAGTCGGCGATCCAGCGGACCCTGCTCCCGGTGCTGCTCGGCTGGTTCGCCGACTCCGCCGACCCCGACGCGGGCCTCCTCGGCTTCCGCAAGGTCTCCGACGCCCTCGGCAAGACGCCCTGGTACCTGCGGCTGCTGCGCGACGAGGGCGCCGCCGCGGAGAACCTGGCCCGCGTCCTGTCCGCCGGCCGCCTCGCCCCCGACCTGCTGATGCGCGCCCCGGAAGCGGTCGCCCTGCTCGGCGATCCGCACGGCCTCGACCCGCGCGGCCACGCGCAACTGGAGCAGGAGGTACTGGCCGCGGTCGGCCGGGCCGACGGCGCCGAGCAGGCGGTGGCCGCGGCCCGCGGGGTGCGAAGGCGCGAACTGTTCCGCACCACCGCCGCCGACATCATCGCCTCCTACGGCACCGAGGAGAGCCCGGCCGTCGGCGACCAGGGCGCGCTCGTCGACCGGGTCGGCTCCGCGGTCTCCGAGCTGACGGCGGCGACGCTCGCCGGGACGCTGCGCGCGGTCGTCCGGGACGCCTGGGGCGACACGCTCCCCGCCCGGTTCGCGGTGATCGGCATGGGCCGCTTCGGCGGCCACGAACTCAGCTACGGCTCCGACGCCGACGTACTGTTCGTGTACGAGCCGCGCGACGGGGCCGACGACCACGAGGCCGCCCAGGCCGCCAACAAGGTCGTCGCCGAGATGCGCCGACTGCTCGCCCTGCCCAGCGCCGACCCGCCGCTGCTCATCGACGCGGACCTGCGCCCCGAGGGCAAGTCGGGCCCGCTCGTGCGCACCCTCAAGTCCTACGAGGCGTACTACCGCCGCTGGTCCCTGGTCTGGGAGTCGCAGGCCCTGCTGCGGGCCGAGTACGTCGCGGGCGACGCCGATCTCGGCGCCGCCTTCCTCGACCTGATCGACCCGCTGCGCTACCCCGCCGACGGGCTCGGCGACGACGCCGTGCGCGAGATCCGCAGGCTCAAGGCCCGGATGGAGACGGAGCGGCTGCCCCGCGGCGCCGACCCCACCCTGCACACGAAGCTCGGCCGCGGCGGCCTCTCCGACGTCGAGTGGACCGTCCAGCTTCTCCAGCTCCAGCACGGCGGGGCCGAACCCGCGCTGCGCACCACCCGCACCCGCCAGGCCCTGGCCGCCGCCTGCGCGGCGGGCCTGCTGCCGGCGCGGGACACGGCGATCCTCGACGAGGCGTGGGTCCTGGCGACCCGCGTGCGCAACGCCGTGATGCTGGTGCGCGGCCGGGCCGGGGACACCTTCCCCTCCGACGGGCGCGAGCTCGCCGCCGTGGGCCGCTACCTCGGGTACGACCCCGGGCACGTCGGCGACATGCTGGACGACTACCGCCGCACCACACGGCGGGCCAGGGCCGTGATGGAGGAGCGCTTCTACGGGGCGTGACCGCTACGGTGCGCAGGCGAGCGGGGGCGCCGCCACCGACCGCGGCAGCGCGTACGGCAGCGCCCCGTACCAGAGCCGCGCCACCAGGAAGCCGAACGCCAGGCACAGCATGCCGCCGACCGCGTCCAGCCAGAAGTGGTTGGCGGTGGAGACGATGACGAGGAGGGTCAGCGCCGGGTAGAGCAGGCCGAGCACCCGCACCCACGGCACCGACGCGAGGGCGAAGATCGTCAGACCGCACCACAGCGACCAGCCGATGTGCATCGACGGCATCGCCGCGTACTGGTTCGACATGTTCTTCAGGTTGCCGGAGGCCATCGAGCCCCACGTCTGGTGCACGGCGACCGTGTCGATGAAGTGGCCGCCGCTCATCAGGCGCGGCGGCGCCAGCGGGTAGAAGTAGTAGCCGACCAGCGCGACGGCGGTGGTCGCGAAGAGGACGAGACGGGTCGCCGCGTAGCGGCCCGGATGGCAACGGAACAGCCACACCAGCACACCGAGCGTGACCACGAAGTGCAGTGTCGCGTAGTAGTAGTTCATGCCGACGATGAGCCAACCGACCGAGTTCACGGCCGAGTTGACGCTGTGCTCGACGGCGATGCCGAGATGCCGCTCGGCGCTCCAGATCCAGTCCGCGTTGCGCAGTGCCTCGGCCCGCTGCTCCGGAACCGCGTTGCGGATCAGGGAGTAGGTCCAGTAACTCACAGCGATCAGAAGGATCTCGAACCAGAGGCGGGGTCGGCGCGGGGTGCGCAGACGGTGCACGAACCCTGACACACCGTGCTCCCGCCGCCCGTCGCGATCCTCCGCGATGGGTGACGTGGTGGGGCCCTGTCGGCCTTCCAGTGTCGTCACGGTCGTTTCACCCATAGGCACAGAGTCTGCCAGATATCGGCCCTGCGTCCGATCATCCCTCGGTCGGGTTCCCACCGCATCCTCTACGCCTCAAGGACGAGGGCCGACCCCGGGACACGAGGCGGTCGACCCCCTGACGACCAGCTCGGGCATGAACACGAACTCACTCTGCGGCGCGGGCGTACCACCGACTTCCTCCAGCAACGTGTTGACGGCCGCCTGGCCCATGGCGTGCACGGGCTTGCGGATCGTGGTCAGGGGCGGATCGGTGAACGCGATGAGCGGCGAATCGTCGAAACCGACCACGGAGACGTCCGCCGGTACGTCGAGCCCCCGCTCCCGCACCGCCCGGATCGCGCCCAGCGCCATCATGTCGCTCGCGCAGATCACCGCCGTGCAGCCGCGGTCCAGGAGCGCCGCCGCCGCGGCCTGACCGCCCTCCAGCGTGTACAGGGAGTGCTGGACCAGCTCGTGCTCGACCGCGTCCGGGTCGAGCGCCAGCAGCTCCTTCATCGTGCGGACGAAACCCTCGATCTTGCGCTGCACGGGCACGAAGCGGCGCGGGCCGAGCGCCAGGCCGATCCGGGTGTGGCCGAGCGAGGCCAGGTGCGTCACCGCGAGCCGGGCCGCGGCCCGGTCGTCGGGCGAGATGAAGGGCGCCGCGATCGCCGGCGAGAAACCGTCGACGAGCACGAACGGGACACCCTGGCCGCGCAGCCGCTCGTAGCGCCGGGTGTCGGCCGTGGTGTCGGCGTGCAGCCCCGAGACGTAGATGATGCCGCTGACCCCGCGGTCGACGAGCATCTCCGTCAGTTCGTCCTCGGTGGAGCCGCCGGGCGTCTGCGTGGCGAGGACCGGCGTGTACCCCTGGCGGGTCAGCGCCTGCACGACGACCTGCGCGAGCGCCGGGAAGATCGGGTTCTCCAGTTCGGGCGTGATCAGACCGACCAGGCCCGCGCTGTGGCGGCGCAGCCGCACCGGCCGTTCGTACCCGAGCACGTCGAGAGCGGCGAGCACGGACTGACGGGTGGCGGCGGCGACCCCGGGCTTGCCGTTGAGCACGCGGCTGACGGTCGCTTCGCTGACCCCCGCTTGAGCTGCTATGTCGGCAAGACGTGCGGTCACGGGACGGGACCTTACCGGTCACATGCCGTATTGCACACCGAGTGGGCGTGGAGCGGAAGTGCCCTGTGGGTCCATGGCGTTGGACGGGAGCCACCCGGAACGGTGAAGCTGCGCCGACAAAAGCCCCACCGGGCCCGCGCGGCGGTAGCTTGGAGCAGTGGGCCAAGGGGCCCGTCCCGCTCCGCCCCGAGGGGGCCGCCTCGTGAACGCCATCGCCCAGCAGTCCAGGTCCGACGACGGCAGTACGGTCCTCGTGGTCGACGACACCCCCGCCAACCGCTACGCCATGGGCGCCGTCCTGAGCCGGGCCGGGCACGTCGTCGTCCCCGTCGCCTCCGCGGGCGAGGCGCTGATCGAGCTCGACACCCGCCTGCGGACCGGGGCCCTGCCCGACGTCGCGCTGGTCGACGTGGGCCTGCCCGACCTCAGCGGGTTCGAACTGTGCCGCCGCGTCAAGGCGCTGCCCCTGCTCGCCGGGATCCCCGTCGTCCACTTCTCCGCCCGGCCCTCGGGCCCCGGCGACCGCTGCCGCGCGCTCGACGCGGGCGGCGAGGCGTATCTGACGGTGCCCGCCGAACCGGAGGAGATCCGCGCCGTGGTCCGGGCCGCCCTGCGCGGCGCCCGCGAACTGACCGACGCGCAAGCCCAGTTCGACCGGCTCGCGCTGCTCTCCGAGACGGTCGTGGACGTGCAGGGCGCGCGCTGCCTCGTCGAGCTGGCCACCACCGCCGCCGAGGCGACGGCCCGGCTCACCCGGCAGAGCGCCGCCGTCTTCGTCCTCGGCGACGACGGGGACGTGCACGCCGGTCTGTCCCGGCGCGGCGCGTGGGCCGCCGCACCCGACGCCGTCGCACGCGAACAGGCCGCGGCGATCGCCCGCCGCGTGGTGTGCGCCCCCGGCGGGGCGCGCAGCACCATCGTGCCCCGCTCCATGTGGCCCGACGCCTACTTCGGACCCGGCGACGTCCGGCTCGTGCTCGCCCGCACCCGCAGCCGCCACCTCCCCGTCTGCCTGGCCACCCCCGTCGCCCCGGACCCGGCCGGACGGATCGGGCCGCTCGTCGCGCAGTTGGCCCGCGCCACCGCCCTCGCCGCCGAACCCCTCCTCATGTACGAGCGCGAGCGCCACGTCGCCCTCACCCTGCAACGTAGCTTCCTGCCCGCCCACCTGCCCCGGCTGCCCGGCGTCGACGTCGCCTTCCGCTACGTACCCGCCAGCCGCCAGACGGAGATAGGGGGTGACTTCTACGCGGCGCTGCCCACCCCCGCCGGGGTCCTCGTCGGCATCGGGGACGTCGTCGGACACTCGCTCGACGCGGCCACCGTCATGGTCGAGATCCGGCACGCGCTGCGCGCCTACAGCCTGGAGGACCCGCACCCGGGGCGGCTCGTGACCCGGCTCGACCGGATGTTCCAGCACTACCACCCCGAGAGTTCGGCCACCCTCTGTCTGGCCCTCGTCGACCCGGTGACCGGCCGCGCCTCCGTCGCGAACGCGGGACACATCCCGCCGCTGCGCGTGCCCCACGAGGGCGCCGCCCACTACGTCGACGCGGCGGGCCCGCTGCTCGGCCTCGGTCTGCCCCACCCCGAACCCACCCAGGTCGAGCTGGCCCCCGGCGAGCGGCTCCTCATGGTCACCGACGGCCTCATCGAGACCCGCGGCACGGACCTCTCCGTCTCCATGGCACAGCTCGGAGCCGCCGCGACCGAGGCCCCCGCGGCGCCCGACGCGCTGTGCGACACCCTCCTGTCCTGCTTCGGCGCCGACCGCGCCGACGACATCGCCGTCCTGGCCCTGCGGCTCAGCCCCGACGTCTCCCCGTGACCGTCGCCGAGTCCGCGCGGCGACCGGTGTCCGCTCCGCGGGACGAGAGTTGTGCGGCCACCGGATCACCGCGAAGGTGATCGGTGACAGCACCGCAGGACGCCTCACTCACGGAGCACCCATGCCTCAGATCACCGTCGACCACTCCGCGGACCTCGACGGCCGCCTCGACCGGCCAGGACTCGCGGACGCCGTCCACCGAGCCTGCGTCGACACGGTCGCCGCGCGGATCCCGGCCTGCAAGACGCGGTTCCGGCGCGCCGAGGAGACGATCGTGGGGGACGGCGCGGAGGCGGCGGCCCTGGTGCACGTCGAGATCGCCCTGCTCGCCGGACGCACCGAGGAAGCCAAGACGGCCCTCGTCGATGCCGTCCTCGCGCTCCTGCCCGCACACATCAAGGAGCCCGAAGGGGCCCACCTCTCGGTCGAGGTAAGGGACTTGCAGCCCGCGTACCGCTCGGCGCGCGGCTAGGGGGCCAGCGTCGCGAGTCGGTCGACCAGGTCCCTGAACGGGCCGTCGGCCGGCTCGGCACCGAGGATGCGGCGCAGCAGCTCCGCCATCTCCGTGTCGTGGGCGGCGCTGACCGCGGCGAGCGCCGCGAAGTCGTGGACCAGTTGGAGCTGGAGTTCCTCGCGCGGGATGCGCCGCCCGTCCAGCCAGAGCAGCGCCGTCGACTCGGCCAGCGAGATCCACGAGCGCACCACCAGCTCCAGGCGCGGGGACGGCGCCGCCACGTCCAGGTGCGCGAGGATCTGGACGTACGCGGCCTGCCGGACCGAGTCGATGAGCGCGTTCGTCGCCGACGCCGTCTGCATCGAGCAGGCCGCGCCCGCCGAGACCGCGGGGCCGCCGCGCATCAGCGCCGAGAAGCCCGGCCCGTGCTCGTCCACGAAGTCGAGGAACCGGCCCATCACCCGCAGCAGGCGCACCCCGAGCGCCCCGTCGCTCGGCTCCTCGAACCGGCCCGCCAGGTCCTCCGCGGCCCGCTTCAACGCGGCCTCGTACAGGCTGAGTTTGCCGGGGAAGTAGTGGTAGACCAGCGGTCGCGAGATGCCCGCCGCGGCCGCTATCTCGTCGATGGAGACCTCGTCGGGGGAGCGGTGGCTGAACAGTTCGAGGGCGACCCCGATCAACTGCTGCCGCCGCTCCTCGACACCCATCCTGCGCCGCACCCCGGTTGTCATACCGAACACTCTACCGAGCGGAAACGGCGCACCGGACAGGCTCTACAGGTCCAGGACCAGGCGCTCACCGCGCGCCCGCGAGACACAGATGAGCATCGAGTCGTCGCGCTCGGCATCGGTGAGCAACTCGTCGCGGTGATCGATCTCGCCCTCCAGGACCCGCTGTCGGCACGTCCCGCAGAAACCCTGCTCGCAGGAGTACGCGACGTGCGGCACCTTTTCGCGGACCGCCGCCAGGACCGTGCTGTCGGCCGGTACGTCGAGGACCGTGCCGCTGCGCCGCAGCTCGACCTCGAACGGCTCGTCCCCGGCGCCCGCCCCGCGCGGTGCGAACCGCTCCAGGTGCAGGTCGCAGTGGTCGGGCAGCGCCTTCCGCACCGCCGCCAGCAGCCCCTCGGGCCCGCAGCAGTACACGGCCGTGCCGGGCGCGCACGCCCCGAGCGCGGCGGCGATGCCGGGCCGCCCGTCCGTGTCCTCGGCGGCGACGGTCACCCGGCCCGCCCGGTCGCCGAGCTTCAGGACCTCCTCCAGGTACGGCATCGAGGCCCGCGTGCGGCCCCCGTAGAGCAGCCGCCAGTCGGCGCCGCGCGCCTCCAGGGCCCGCAGCATCGGCAGGACGGGGGTGATGCCGATGCCGCCCACGACGAAGAGATGGGCCGGTGCGTCCGCGTCGAGCGGGAACCGGTTGCGCGGCCCGCGCACCTCGACCTCCGCACCCACCCGCACCCGCTCGTGCACCTCGCGCGATCCGCCGCGCCCGCCCCGCTCCGCCGGGATCAGCCGGGTGGCGATGGTGTACGAGGAGGTGTCCTCGGGGTCGCCGCACAGCGAGTACTGCCGTACGAGGCCGGAGGGCAGGACGAGATCGAGGTGGGCGCCAGGCTCCCAGGCGGGCAACGCACTGCCCTCCAGGCGGAGTTGGACGACCCCGTCGGCTATCTCCTCGCGTCCGGTGACCAGCAGGCGCAGGGCGCGGGCCCGGGGGCGCCCCGAGACCGGCTCCTCCAGGGCGGGCAGCGGCCACAGCGGCGACCTACGGATGCGGCGGCGCAGCGCGCGGCGCACGACGAGCGCGGCACCGGCGACGAGGGCGGCCCTGCCGAGCGGTGTGCGGTTCATCGGCCGGCTCCCGTGCGGGCCTCGGCGGCGGTCGCGGCGGGCGAGGAGGCGAGGTAGGCGACGGCCTGCGCGGTGTCGCCCTCCTGCTCGGGGTGGTAACTCCGGCTCAGATAGCGCGGGATGGACCGCACCATCGCCCCGGTCGACGGCAGCACGCCCTGCTTGCCGCCCCGGTGGAAGTCCTTGAAGGTGGCCTTGCCGTCGAGCAGCGTCGGATCGTTCGCCATGAAGAAGCGCGAGCCGCGCTGCCACAGGAAGACCAGCGCCGTGAACGCGGTCGCCCAGGTGCGCACCCGGCGCCGGTAGCCGCCGTCGAGGTGCTGGAAGAGTTCGAAGGCCACGGACCGGTGCTCGACCTCCTCGGCGCCGTGCCAGCGCAGCAGGTCGAGCATGGTCGGGTCGGCGCCGCGCCGGTCGAGTTCGTCCGCGTTCAGCACCCAGTTGCCCAGGAACGCGGTGTAGTGCTCGATCGCCGCGATCAGTGCGACCCGCTCCATCAGCCACCACCGGCGCGCCTTGCCCGGCGGCAGCGTCCGGTCCCCGAGCAGCTTCTCGAAGAACCAGTCGACCTGGGCCGTGTACGGCGTCGGGTCGAGCCCCAGCTCCTTCAGATGCGGCAGGACCTCGTCGTGGGCCTGGGCGTGCATGGCCTCCTGGCCGATGAACCCGATGACGTCGGCGCGCAGCCGGTCGTCCCTGATGAGGGGCAGGACCTGCTTGTAGACGTGCACGAACCAGCGCTCGCCCGCGGGCAGCAGCAGATGCAGGACGTTGATGGTGTGCGTGGCGAAGGGGTCGCCCGGGAGCCAGTGCAGGGGGGTCCGGTCCCAGGCGAAGGAGACCTGGCGTGCCTTCAACGGGACGCGCTTATAAGACATGGCGTCAATGTACTGATGGGTAGCCCCGCTGGTACACCCCCTGGGCCGGACTTGCGCACCACTCCCTACCGCAGCGGCGACACCGTGGCGCCGCCCGCCGTGACGCCCGTCAGCCGCACCTGCGTGCCCCGCGCCACCCGCACGGCCAGCAGGTTCCCCGCCCTGGTGGACCCGGCCGCGGTGACGGAGCTGACCTGCTTGCTGCCCCCGGCGATCAGGTACCAGGTGCCGCCCCGTGACTTCCAGCGCACCCCGGCCAGCACCACGGGCGCCCGCTCACCGCACGCGGCCGAGGTCTGTGACTTCGCGGCGAGGACCGCCGCGCCCGCGCCCGGCGCGCGGAACAGCGCCAGCGTGCGGGGGCCACCGCCCCGCCAGGTCTCGGCGCGGGTGCACACCCACTCCGCCGTCCCGTTCCCCTCGGGCAGCGCCTGGCGCGCGTACGTCCAGGAGTTGACGGAGCGCACCCCGTGCGAGCGGGCCGCGCCGAGGGAGCAGGCGAGGGGCGCCCAGTCGGCGGGCCGGGCCTCGTGCGGCGCCTGCGGGGAGCCGGACGTGAGGTGCGCGGGCACGAGCTCGCCGAGGTCGGTGGCGTAGCGGGTGCCGGTCGCGTCGGTCAGGGCCAGCGCGTTCCACGAGGTGCAGGGCCGGTCGGTCGGGGCGACGGCCGGGCTCGGGAAGGGGGACGTCACGCCGTCCTTCGTACGGGTCAGGCGCTGGGCGGCGCCGTCCGGCGCCAGCAGGTCACGGACGGCCGCGCCGGTCACCCAGGGGGCGGTCAGATAGCGGACGTTGCCGTCGACGCGGTCGACGACGACCGCGCCGGCCTGCGGGGCGTCCGCTCCGTCGACCCGGGCGAAGTCGAGGGCGGCGCCGCTCGTGCCCCGCTCCGGTTCGGCGTAACGGACGATGCGCAGACCGTCGTAGAACAGCACGACGCGCGCCTGGTCGAACTCGCCCGCGTAGAGCAGTTGCGCGGGTCCCGGCGGGGCGCCCGCCGGGGTGCCGGGGGTCGCCGAGACCTGGACGGTCTCGCCCGGGCGCGCCCACACGGCGAGGGCGCGGCGCAGCAGCGCCGAGTCGCCGGTGAGGGAGCCGCGCGCGGGCCACACGGAGAAGTCGGTGCGGGCCGACGCCTGCCACGCCCCGGGCGCCACCCGCGTCAACTTGCCCGGGTCGAGGGCGGCTTGGCCGGCCGGGTTCTTCGCGTACGGGGGCGCCGCCGCGCCGTCCGGGCTCCACCCCTCGCCGGGCAGGCCCAGCAGCGCGCCGCACACCAGGAGCGCCGCGAGGGCCGCGAGGGCTGCCTTGGCGTGCTGGCGGCGGCGCATCAGATCGGTGGGGCGCGCGTGCAGGGAGCAGGGGTCGAACTCCGGGGACGCCAGCAGCGCGGACCCGCCCTCGACCGCGTCCGCCTCGCGCAGCGCCGTCACCACGTCCTCGGCCGTGCGGCCCGCCGCCGTCAGGACGGTGCGCACGGCGGCGTCGTCGAGGTGTTCGAGGCCGCGCAGCACGTACGCGGCGCGGGCCGGGCCGCTGAGCGCGGACAGCCGCTGGTCCAAGGCGAGTTCGTCGGCGCCGCCGGACTTGGGGAACAGGCGCAGCCCCCACACCTGCGGCAGCAGCGGCGGCAGTTGGGCCCGCTTCGGCCAGGCCGCGCGGCGCAGCGGGAGCCCCGCGTCGAGAGCGCCGCGCAACACCCGCAGGCGCACGTAGGCGTACCCGGGGTCGCCGGTGCGCGGTGCGGTGCCCCGCTGGGCCGGGAGCGCCGGGGGCGCGGTCGCTGTCCGGCCGCGCGGCAGCGCCCGCTGGGTGAGGGAGTGGGCGGTCAGCACGCGGCGGTTGCGGCCGAGGCCCGGCGGCAGCACCAGATAGGCGAGCCGGACGAGGCGGGGGTAGTGCTCGACCAGGGCCGCCTCGGCCTGCTCCACGTCGATGACGTCGGTGCCGCCGGCGGGCGGGGGACTGGATTGCTGCACCTTTGACTGCACGTTCAGCAGAACGAGCGAATCGTGGGATGGTCACCGCGGTCCCCGCCGCCCGCGGCCGGAGTTCAGCCGGTGGTCGTCAGACGCTTCCTGAGCGCCGCCACCGTCTCGTCGGACACCCCGAGCCCGTTACGCACGTACGCCTCCATGTCCCCGTACCTGGCCGTCACCTCGTCCCGCGCGGCCCGCAGATAGCCGGGCACGACCCCGATCACGCAGAGCGCCACCTCCGGGTCGCCGCCCTGCGCCGTGAACCCCTGGACGAGCGGGGCGAACGCCGCCCGCACCGCCGCGTTCACCGACAGGTACTCGGCCTCGACCGTGGCGTCGTCCGCGCCGAGCAGCGCGAGGAGCACGGTCGCGCCCCATCCCGTGCGGTCCTTGCCCGCGGTGCAGTGGAACAGCAGCGGGCCCGCGTCCGGCTCCGCCAGTTCGAGCAGCAGCGTGTGGTACGCGGCCTGCGCCGAGCCGGTGGAGACCAGCGCCCGGTAGGTGTCCGCGAAGCGCGCCTGCGCCTTGCCGCCGCCCAGCTCCCGCTCCGCGCGCACCGGGTCGGTGAGGATCTCCTTGAGCTGGGCCGCCGCCGGGGCGACCCCCGCCTCGGCCAGCTTGTCGGCGAGCGCGTCGGCCGTCACCAGACGCACTCCCTCCGGGGCCAGGTCGGGATGGGCGGCACGCTCGGCGTCCGTACGCAGGTCCAGGATCGTGCGGATGCCGAGCGCCGCGAACCTCGGGTCCGCCGTCGGGTCGAGCCGGTCGAGCTGCCCCGAGCGGAACACGAGCCCCGGGCGCACCCGCCGGCCGCCGGACAGTGGGGTCCCGCCCAGGTCGCGGAGGTTGGCGACGGTGGCGGCGGCGATGGGTTCGGCCATGGGCGGGACTCCCGGTGTTCCGTTCGGCTCGTTTTGTCCCGCCCAGTCTCTCCTACGCGCCCGGCGCCGGCGTGAGCTGCCAGCCGCTGAACTCGACGGTGCCGCGCGTCCCGTCGCCGCCGTTCGTCGCGGACATGAACAGGCCCACGTCCTGGGCCGCCGCCGCCCCCGGCACGGGCACGGTCGCGACGGTCCGCCAGGTGGTCCCGCCGTCCGTGGAGCAGGTGCCGGTGTACGAACCGCCCGCGCGGGTCAGCCGCAGCAGCACCGGCGCCTTGATCCCGGTGATCCGCTTGTAGGTGTCGAGCGTCCCGTCCCCGTTCGTGTCGTAGGAGAGCACGACGCCGTTCGAGGGGGTCACGGACAGGTTGAGGAAGCCCGGGGAGCCGGGGGTGGCGAGGGAGTTGCGGACGATGACGCCGGCGCGCGCCCAGGCGCCGGTCACCGCCTGCGCGTCCACCCGCAGCACCACCGACACGCCGTCGGTGAGGGCGCCCTCGCGGTAGACGGTGCCGAACTCCGTCGTCCCCTTCCACAGGTCGGCGCCGCCCCCGTCGATGGCGAACCGCTCGCCGAGCTGCCCGAAGACCGCCGCGTTGTTGCTGTACGTCCTCCAGCCCGCGTCCAGCGGACCCGCCTCGAACAGGGTGCCCTTGTGCGCGTAGGTGACCCGGGGCTCGCCCCGCGGCCCGTACCGCACCTCGACCGTGTACGGCAACGGGCGCAGCGGCTCGTCGAGCGGGGTGGCCGGCGCACTCGCCAGCCAGGACACCGTGCCCTCACCGGCCGGGGCCACCCGGGGCAGCGACGTGCCGTGCTCGGGCGTGGCGTCGATGCCCTTCAGGGCGAAGTCGACGCGGCCGGTCGCCCGCAGGCCGTTGACGTTGTGGAAGGTGGCCGCCACGCGCGCGTGCCCGCCCGGCGGGAACGCGGGCGGCTCGGCGGTGACCGTCACGGCGCCCTGGTAGGGGGCGCGCGCGAGCACGTCCCGCACGCGCGCCGCCGTCCGGTACGCGTCGCCGTACGGGCGCAGCGGGTAGTCCTTGCGCTCCCGCGTCCACGGCTCCTCGAACGCGAACCAGTCGACCTTGACGGGCTCCCGGCCCGCCGCGAGCGCGTCCTGGAGTTCGTCGAGCCACTTCTGCCAGCGCGGCAGGTAGAAGTCGGCCATCAGACCCTGCCACTCGCGGTTGGCGTACTCGTGCAGATTGCCCGGGTCGGAGGTGGCGCGGTCGCCCCACACCGTGATGAGGACCTTGGCGCAGCGCTCGAACTCGGCGCGCTCGGCGTCGTCGGTCGCCATGGTCCTGGCGTCCTGGATCCAGGGGCCGAGCAGGAACGCACGGTGCGTGCCCGTCACGTCGTCCGACAGGCGCATCAGCCGCAGCCACAGCGTGGCGAGGTCCTTGAAGCGGGCCAGGTCCTTGTCGGCGTAGGCGGCCTTGAGCTGGGGCAGGAGCTGGCGGCTGCGGTGCGCGAGCGCCTGGCGGGCCACGTCGACGAGGTCGTACGTGTACGCCTGGCTGCCCCGCAGGTCGCCCGCGACGCCCAGGAGCCCGGTGAACGCGGCGTCGAAACGGGCCGGGTCGTAGGTGAGGGCGCGCGGCGCGTAGTAGGCGGCGCGGCCGGCCGACAGGTCGGGGCGGGCGGCGAACAGCGAGTCGTGCGGGTCGGAGCGCTCGACGGCGTGGTGCTGGTACGCCGTCTCGTGCAGGGCCTGCCAGGCGGCGCGGGCGTCCCGGTCGCGGCGGCCGTACCGGAGGTCGGCGTACCCGGCGAACCACGCGGCCCGGTCCACCTTCTCCTTCGTCCAGGCCAGTTCGGACCACAGCTCGAAGGCGGCCGGGTCCCGGTCGGTGGCCTCCGGCAGGTAGGCGGTACCGGTCAGCGCGCTGTTCGGCTTGTCGCGCCAGGCGAAGAACTTCTCGTTCCAGATGTGCGTGCGGGCCCCGATGGTCGTCCGGCCGCCGAAGTTGGGGATCGTGCCGAACGCGTACGGGGTACCGCCCCAGTCCTTCTCGCGGTCGGTGACGGAGGTGAACCGGTCGGAGACCCCGTCGACGATCAGCATCTTCTTCTTGTCGATGGCGTCGAGCAGCTCGGGCAGCGGGTTCGCCTCCCAGCCGAGGATCACCCAGGTGGCGCCCGGCCGGTTCTTCTGGAGGGCTCTCTCCACACCGCGGGCGGCGTCCGGGACCGGCACGTCGCCGGCGGTGCCGCCCTCGTGCAGCAGGTCCATCTTGAAGGCGTCGATCTCGCCGAAGAGGTCTTTTTGGTGCCCGTAGAACGACTCGGCGACCTGCGCGAACGACGTCGTGCGCGGATCGAGCCAGTCGGGGCGCTCGAAACCGTGCCAGATGCCCTGCGGCACGACGTGCGCGTCGCCGCCGTTGCGCTCCACGAACCCCTTGGGCACATGGCCGTAGTAGCCCGGCATGACCGGCTTCATCCCGAGCTCGCGCAGCCGGTCGGCGATCTTCCGGCCCAACTCCGCGCGCTCGGCGATGAGTGCGGGGGAGAGGGGGCCGCCGTACCCGGAGAGGTTCTGGAGCAGCCACCACGGCTGGTGCGAGGGCGCGGGCAGCCAGGCCCGCGACTCCGCGTCGCTGTAGCCGAAGTCCTTGAGGACCCGGTGGTAGACGGCCTCCATGCCCGCCATGACGAACACCTCGTTGCAGCCGTGCAGGGCGAGGACGTCGATCATGCGCTCCCAGTACGCCCAGCCGGCGAACGGGGCCGTGTAGCCGTCGTTGGTGTCGTTCAGCGCGAACCGGTGGGGCAGGGCCGTCGACCGCTCCAGGGGGCGGGCGGGCGCCGGGAGGGTGCGGGGCAGGTCGAGCTGGTCGCCGTTCCAGGCGATGTGCGCCGCGCAGACGTACTTCAGATACCAGTGGACCCCGGCGAGCAGCACCGCCGGGGTCGTCCCGTACACCTCGACGCGGCCCCGTGTCCCGGACACCCGGAAGCGGTCCACGCCGCCCTGCGCGGGCACCAGTCTGAGTCTGAACTGGTCCGCGTGGTGCGGCAGTCGTCTGGTGAGCACGGCGAGCGCCGGAGCCGTATCAAGTGCGTACGGCGCCGCCTGCGCACCCGGCACGCCCACCCCCAGGGCCGTGCCGAGCCCGATGGCGCCTGCCGTGCCCAGGACCGTGCGTCGCGTTGGCGCGGACATATCTGTAACCCCCAGCGTCGCGGATGGTGCGGCGCACGGTAACCGGGGCGCAGGTCCGTGCTCAACGGTGCGCACGGAGCTGGCGGGATCGTGTCGACGTACCGAATACCTGCGGGACAGGAGTGCGGGATGAGGAAGTTGCTGGTGGCAGGGGCCCTGGTGGTCGTGGCCGTGACCGGGTGCGGCGCCGCCGACGAGGGGCCGCGGACCCCCGGGCCCCCGCGGACGGCGCGCGGCTCGCTGGAGGAGCTGGCGCGCACGGCGGGCTGCCGGCCCGACCTCCAGACCGACGCGGACGAACTGCGTCAGGCCAACTGCGTTGCTGGCGACGGACGTTACGTGCTGGCCACCTTCGCCACCGACCGGGGCCAGGCCGAATGGCTGGACGCGGCCGACGACTACGGCGGCACCTACCTCGTCGGCCGGAAATGGGTCGTGGTCGGCGCGGAAGGAGTCGTGACAAGGCTGCGCGGCCGGCTCGGCGGGACCGTGGAGCGGGCCTCCTCGCACCACTCGGGGAGCAGTGGTGGTGGGGGCGGCGAGGCGGGGCCCCGCTCCGGGCACGACGGTCATCACTGAGCGGGCCGCGCAGCGGCCATGAGGGGGGCGGCCCGTCAGGTGCAGCGGTCGCCCCGGTTGACGCAGTTCGCGACGCGCCGCATCAGCTCGGTGTCGAAGACGTTGATGAAGTCACCGTGGTCGGTGGCCGGCTTGTGCAGTTGCTCGGGGAACGAGTCGACGGCGAAGCCGGGGCCCGGCGGCACGGCGTACACGATGCGCTGCACGAGCTGCGGGATCGCCTTGAAACCGGCCGGGCAGGCGCCGGTGCGCGGGTCCTCGAACGCGACGTGCGTACGGTGGTTGGCGCTGTCGGTGTTGGTCCCGTCCCAGCAGCTCTGGAACCGGAAGGTGCGGACGACCTTCGAACCGCCCGGGCAGATCGGGTACTTGTCCTTGAGCTGACGGTTCTCGAAGCCGGTGCAGCTCCAGGAGGCGTTGGCGTTCGCGGTGCCGTTGGTGAGGGCCTTCGCGTCACCGGTGATGATGCGCAGGAAACGCGGCATCGGCACGACCTTGCTCGTCGGATTCCCGTCGAATTTCAAGGTCACCGAGGAAGGTGTCTGGATCTCCCCGACGTTCTGGTCCTTTCCGCCGCCGTCGGCGCCCGCGTCCGCCTCGGCCTTTCCGTTCTGGAGCCTGAGGACCGGCCAGTAATACGTCGACCTGTCCCCCTGATTGCGGCAGCTCGTCCGCCCGTTCGCGAGAGCGTCGTCGCTGGAGAAGGCGTCCGTCGCCTGATTTCCCACATAGTCGTGCATATGGTGGGCGCCATTGCTCACTCCGGGCGCGACGATGACGTTGTCCGGATTGAATTTGCCGTTCTCGTTGCGTCCGCAGGCCGTGGTGAAGGTGCCGCGCGACGCCGCGCGCCGGTTGCGGGCCGTCACGACGTTCGGCCGGACCGAGGTGATGTCGACGAAGTCGGCGGCGTCGGGCCCGTTGCCGGTACCGGTACCGGCACCGGTACCGGTACCGGTGTTCCCGGCCGGTTGCGAAGGCTGCGCCGGTTGCGACGGCTGCGGCGCCGGCTGCTCGGGTGCCCGGCCGGTGCAGGGGGCCATCCCGTCGAGCCGGGGCGGCGGGGTGCCGCCGGAGCGCCGGATGTCCTCGCCGATGCGGCCGAGCACGGCGCCGCGCTTGTCCTTCAGCGGGCCCAGAACGCTGTTGCGCACGAAGTCCGGGTCCTGGGCGGCGGCCTCCCGGTTGGCGGCGAGCCGCTGGTAGGCCGCCGTGATCTGGCTGTCCAGGGTGGCCAGCTCACCGTCGACCGGGCCGCGCGCGCCCTCGGGGACGTCCGGCAGAGCGTTGCCGACGTCCGGACAGTCGATCGTGGCCACTTGTCGTTGCTGTGCTTGCTGCGCTTGCTGTCGCGGTGTCCCGCCGCCCGCGCTCTGCCCCGGGTCCTCATGGGCCGACGCGTACACGTTGACCGCGGCCAGCCCACCTCCGCCCAGGAGAAGTGCGGCCGACGCGACGGTCATCCGCGTCGTCAGCGAAGAGCGCCGTTTCCGTGAGGTGCGTCCCATGGGACTACGTACGCAACGCGAGGCGCCCGTGTTCAATCGGGCGCCGGAATTCACCGACGCCCTTGATCCGGCCCCTGATCCAGATAGGCGATCACCGCGAGCACCCGGCGATTGTCGTCATCGGAAACGGGCAGCCCCAGTTTGGCGAAGATATTGGAGGTGTGTTTGGCGATGGCGCGTTCGGTCACCACCAATTGCCCGGCGATCGCCGCGTTCGACCGGCCCTGCGCCATCAGGTCCAGTACCTCCAGCTCCCGCGGGGTGAGCCCGCCGAGCGGCGCGTCCGCGGCCCGCCGCGACAGCAACTGCTGGATCACCTGCGGGTCCATCGCGGTGCCGCCCGCGGCGACCCGCCGCACCGCGTCGATGAACTGGTCCGCGTCGAACACCCGGTCCTTCAGCAGGTAACCGACCCCGCCGGTCCCGTCGGCGAGCAGCTCTCGCGCGTACAACTGCTCCACGTGCTGCGAGAGCACGAGCACCGGAAGGCCGGGCCGCGCCCGTCGCGCCGCGAGCGCGCACTGGAGCCCCTCATCGGTGTGCGAGGGCGGCAGCCGCACATCGACCACGGCCACGTCCGGCTCCAACTCCGCCAGCGCCTTGGTGAGTTCGGGTCCACTCTCGACGGCGGCGGCGATCTCGAAGTCGTACGCCTGAAGCATCCGCACCAACCCGTCCCGCAGCAGGAACAGGTCTTCGGCTAGGACAACACGCACGGGATCTCCATGGTCACCATGGTCGGACCGCCGACGGGCGAGCTGACGGCGAGGACACCGTCGAATGTACCGAGCCTGCGCTCGATCCCGCTCAGCCCGCCCCCGGCGCCGATCACCGCGCCACCCCTGCCGTTGTCGGTGACGGCGATCCGCAGACGGTCGCCGGTGTGCGTGAGGTCGATCCAGATTCGGTCAGCGCCCGCGTGCTTCACGGCATTGGTGAGGGCCTCGCTGACGGCGAAGTACGCGGCCGACTCGACCGGCGCCTCGACCCGCCCGACCGGGTCCACCGCCACCTCCACCTCCACCGGCAGGCGCAGCGCCAACGCCCGCACCGCGTCGCCCAGACCCCGCTCGGCGAGCACCGGCGGATGGATCCCGCGCACCAGGTCCCGCAACTCGGTGAGCGCCTCCGCGGACGACTGCCTGGCCTGCGCGAGCAGCGCCCGCGCCCTCGCCGGGTCCTTCTCCATCAGCGCCTCGACCGTGCCGAGGTCCATGCCGACCGCGACGAGCCGGGCCTGCGCCCCGTCGTGCAGATCGCGCTCGATGCGGCGCAGCTCGGCCGCCGAGGTGTCCACGGCGTCCCGCCGCGTCTCGGTCAACACCCGTACGCGCTCCTCAAGTTCACCGGCTGCGGGCGCGAGCACGTACCGGGTCAGCAGGAAGTGGCCCCGCAGCAGCGCGGGCGCGAGGAACAGGCCGGTGACCAGCAGCGCCGTGGCGAGCAGCGCGGCCAGCAGGGCCGTGCCCTGGCCGCCGACCGGCACGAACCCGTACCACCAGCCGACATGGGTGCCGTCCGTGAAGACCCGCCACAGCCCGGCCGCGAGCGCGTACCCCTCGACCGGGTAGAGGATCAGCGCCGCGGGCAGCAGGGCGGTGACGAACCCGGCCGTCATGTCGACGAGCAGCCAGCGCAGGTCCCGCCAGGTCGCCGGGTCCGTGAGCAGCACCCGGCACCGCTCGACCCGCCCGACGACACCGCCGCGCGGATCGTCCGGAAACGGCCGGTACGTCGCCGGTATCCGCACCCCGCACCACTCGGCGGCGACGGCCCGCCGCCAGTTCGCCCAGTGCCGTACGAGGCCGAGCACCCACGGCGTGGTCAGGGCGCCGACCCCGACCACGACGAGCACGATCGACAGCACCGACAGCAGGAACAAGGTGAGCGACCCGGCGAGTCCCGCCACGGCGACCCACAGCCCCCGCAGCCCGGCCGACACTGCTCCGCGCACCCTCGTACCCATACGTGTACTCCGTCCGTCCCGTCAGCCGTACACCTCACAGTGTGGCCGGTGGCGCGGACCGGGTCAGTGGGATCCGCACCCGTGCCGGGGTGGTGCTGGGTACACCCCGGCGCCGGGCGCTCAGTCGCCGGTGGGCGGCGCGTACTTGTATCCGACGCGGCGCACCGTCTGGATCGTCCGGCGGTGCTCGGCGCCCAGCTTGCGGCGCAGCCGGGCGATGTGGACGTCGACCGTGCGGCCGTCGCCGACGTGCCCGTACCCCCACACCGTGGTGACGAGCTGGTCGCGGGTGTGCACGCGGTGCGGATGCGCGACGAGATGGGCGAGCAGCTCGAACTCCAGGTAGGTGAGGTCGAGTCGGCGCCCGCGCACGCTGGCGATGCGCTGCGCGTCGTCGATCCGGATGAGCGCGTCCCGCGCCGCGGCCACGGGAGCGGCGGGCCCCGCGTCCTCCACGGGGCCGGGCGCGGTCGGCAGCAGCGACTGCTGGTCGGCCGGGACGAGCACCAGGTAGCCGATCATCGGCGGCCGGCCCGGCAGCGTGGGCAGCGTGTGCGGCGGCGCCGGCAGCAGTGTGGCGCCCGGCGGCAGGAAGTCCGCCACGTCGAGGAGGGGGCCGGCGGGGACGAAGGAGGCGGCGGGCGCCACCTCGTCCCGGTCGACGGCGCGCAGCCGGGTCCTGGCGGGGGAGGGGGCGGTGCGGAGCGAGGAGAGGGGGCGGGCGTCAGCCATGGGAGGTCAACTTTCGCGCGAGAGCCGTCTGAGGAAAGGACGTACGTCGTGCGCGCGGACCGAAGGCCGCAACTCGGTGGTCGAGTGAGGCTTTAGAGGGCCTGCGCGTGCGTCGCGCGGCAACACACCCGGTCGAAGTCGTGGTGCTGACGGGAGGGCCAGAACGGCTCGAGGTCGTGACGACGACCCCGCGCGGTGATGTTCTGGAAACTGGCCATGCCCATATTGAAGCAGATGCGGTACGGGAAGGAGAGGGCGCCCGCGCAAGACGCGGGCGCCCAGGGGTCCGGCATGGCCGGAATCAGACCTGTCCGGCCTTCTCCAGGGCGGAGCAGCAGGTGTCGACGAGGAGCCGCGTGACGACGTAGGGGTCGACGTTGGCGTTCGGGCGGCGGTCCTCGATGTAGCCCTTGCCGTCCTTCTCGACCTGCCACGGGATACGCACGGAGGCGCCGCGGTCGGAGACACCGTAGGAGTACTCGTTCCAGGGGGCCGTCTCGTGCAGGCCCGTCAGGCGGTCGTCGATGCCGGCGCCGTAGTTCTTGACGTGGTCCAGCGGCTTGGAGCCCTCGCCGAGCGACTCGGCGGCGGTGATGATGGCGTCGTAGCCCTCGCGCATCGCCTTCGTCGAGAAGTTCGTGTGCGCGCCCGCGCCGTTCCAGTCGCCCTTGACCGGCTTCGGGTCGAGGGTCGCGGAGATCTTGAAGTCCTCGGCGGTGCGGTACAGCAGCCAGCGGGCCACCCAGAGCTGGTCGGAGACCTCCAGCGGGGCCAGCGGGCCGACCTGGAACTCCCACTGCCCGGGCATGACCTCGGCGTTGATGCCCGAGATGCCGAGACCGGCCTTGAGGCAGTTGTCCAGGTGCGCCTCGACGACGTCACGGCCGTGGATCTCGTCGGTGCCGACACCGCAGTAGTAGCCGCCCTGCGCCGCGGGGAAGCCGCCGACGGGGAAGCCGAGCGGGCGGTCGCCCTCGAAGAACGTGTACTCCTGCTCGATGCCGAAGATCGGCTCCTGCGCGGCGAAGCGCGCCTCGACCTCGGCGAGCGCGGCCCGCGTGTTCGACTCGTGCGGCGTCATGTCGATGTTCAGGACCTCGCACATGACGAGCACGTCGTCGCCGCCGCGGATCGGGTCCGGGTAGACGGCGACCGGCTTGAGGACGCGGTCCGATGCGTGGCCCTCGGCCTGGTTGGTGGACGACCCGTCGAAGCCCCAGATCGGCAGCGCGTCCAGACCTTCGGGAGAACCGGCGATTATCTTCGTCTTCGAACGAAGCTTGGCCGTCGGCTCGGTGCCGTCGATCCAGATGTACTCAGCCTTGAACGTCACGGGGCCACATCCTCAGTCACGGGTCTTCTGCTGCCGGGCAGCCTGTCAACAGGCGATGTCCCATCCGTTGCCCGGGTGTGAACCCCGTGTTACCGCAGGCGCCCGGGGCCCGACCGGGCCGGTGAGCCCGTATGCGATGTGTCAGCCCCGGCCGAGCGCGTCCCGTACCGCCTCCTCGCTGCGGCCCACCACGGCCGTGCCGTCGTCGGCGGTGATGATGGGGCGCTGGATCAGCTTCGGGTGCGCGGCCAGCGCCTCGATCCACCGCTCGCGGCTCTCCGCGTCCCGCGCCCACGTCGCGAGGCCCAGCTCCTTCGCGTCCGCCTCCTGGGTGCGGGTGATGTCCCACGGCTCCAGGCCGAGCCGACCGAGCACGGCGCGGATCTCGTCCGGGGACGGCACGTCCTCCAGGTAGCGGCGCACCGTGTAGTCGGCGCCCTCCGCATCGAGCAGGGTGAGCGCGCCGCGGCACTTCGAACAGGCCGGGTTGATCCAGATCTCCATGGGGCCAACGGTACGCGAAACGGTTCCCGTGGCGCTTCCCGTGGCACCCCTCAAGTAGGGCTTGGCCAGCGGCTTTTGTCAGTGCCGAGCAGTAGAATAGAAGCAGTGTTCGAGAGCTTCGGGGGCTTTCGACTCCGCGACAGGAGGATGCCTGTGCCGGCTGCCGCACCGATGCTGATGGATCTGCCGTACGCGCCACTCGCCAAGAGGCCGCTCCCCGCGGGGCGACCCCGCGACTGGTACATCACCCACAACCGACGACTCAAGGCCATGCGCCTGGCGATAGCCCTGCTCGACTCGGGCGTCTACCTGCCGAACCAGGCCCACAACAAGAGGATCCGCGCCACGGCCGAACTCATCGGCATCCACCCGCCGTCGGACACCACGTGTCACATGGTGCGGACGCTGATGCGGTACTGCCGCTGACCGGACCGGGGCCTTTCGGCACCTGAGGAGCGGGATCGGGGGAGGCCGCGAGCCCCCGGCCCCGCTCCTCTCAGTCCGCGAGCTCCTTCTCCAGCGGCGTACGGAAGCGCGGGGTGACCCGGGTCGGCGCGAGCCAGGACGACAGCCGCGCCGCCTCGGCGGTCACCGCCTCCCGCGCCTCTCGGCCCCCCGAGGGGTCCAGCAGCCGCCAGACCACCTCGCCGTCCGCCCGCTGACCCCACCCGCCCACGATCCGCCCGTTCCACCACACCGTCGGACCGATGTTGCCGCTGCCGTCGAACAGCGCCGGGCGCAGCTCGGGCGGGCAGTACCAGTCACGCTCCTGCCAGCCCATCGCCGTCGGATCGAGGCCGGGGAGCAGCGCGGCCCACGGCTCAGGTTCGACGCCCGGCGGCTCCACCTGATCGGCCACCACCCACCCGGTGGCGTCACCGTCGAGCCGCACCCGCACCGCCCCCACCGCGTCCAGCGCCTCGCGTACGTCCGTGACCTTCCAGCCCGTCCACCACTTCAGGTCCCCCTCGGTGGCGGGCCCGCACGCCCCGAGCCACCGGCGCAACAACTCAGCCCGCGCCTTGCCGGGCGGCAGCTCGGGGTGCGGCGGCGCGATCGCCCACCGGAACCGGGTCGAGGTCCAGGAGCCGAGCGGACGCCCGCGCACCACCCTCCCCTCCACACCGAGGACCCGCATCAGCCGCGACCCCACCGTGTGCGGCGTCTCGTAACTCTTCCCTCTGCCGTACGTGAACTGCTCGCGCAACCGGGGCTCCTCGGCGGTGAGTTCGGCGACCGTGGCCTCCCCGCGCCGGGTCAGCGCGGCGAGCACCGCCTCCTCGACCCGCGCCAGCCACTCGGGCGTCAGCCGCCCGTCGCTGCCGCTCACCATGTCCTTGTGCAGGCCGGCCCTGGCCCGCGCCGCGACCGTGAGCCCCGTCGAGGCGTGCACCGTCGCGGTCAGCTCCGCGGGGAACACGAACACCGTGTGCCGCATCCCGTGCATCCGCACCAGCGTCCGGTCCTCGTACAGGGCCCGCTCCACGGCCCCGACCGTCCCGGCCGGATCGGCCAGCCGCGCGCCGACCGCCAGGTACACCGTCGCCGGGTCCGTGCCGTGCAACGCCACCAGGGACCGGGCGACCCCCTCCGGCTGATCCGCCCGCGCCGACGGGGCGAGCCGGTGCGCGAGCGCGAGCCGGACGCGCCGCTCCTCGTTGCCGATGTGTCGCGTGTGCATGGCCCCGATACTGCCCGAGAGGTCACCTGTTTGCCGCCCTTGGCATGCGGCCCCCGGCCGGGGCACCGTTGACTGAGGCGACCGGCGATGAGGGTCGAGCGGAGGAGCCCGGCATGACGAACGTACGAGGCATGGGCGCGGCCCTGCTGGCGGTGGTGGTCCTTACCGCCGGCGCGGCGGGCTGCTCCGACAGCGACGACGGCCCGTCCGACGCCGCGTCGAAGGCGGCCGGGGTGCTGTCGTCCGCGACGGCCGAGGCGCAGAAGAAACTCGACGAGTTCAAGAAGGGCACCGAGGCCAAGGGCGACGTGGAACTAGGCGCCGCGACCGAGGACGGCGACCGCGCCACGGTGCCGGTCACCGTCACCAACAAGCAGTCGTCCACGAAGTCGTACCTCGTCCTGGTCGCCTTCAAGGACAGCGGCGGCAACCGGCTCGACACGGTCGCCCTCAACGTGGACGGCGTCGGGGCGGACAGCTCCAAGAAGGCGACGGCCCGCAGCCACCGCTCCCTGGACGGCAAGGTCACCGCCGACATCCTCCGCGCCCTGCGCCACTGACCACCACCGGAGGACCGGCACAAGGACTACGCTCGGTGACGTGCCACCCCAGCCGCCCGGAACCATCCCGCCTGCCGTGGGCGTCGTCGCCGTCGCCGCGTCCGCCGGTGGCGTCCGCGGTCTGGTCACCCTGGTCGGAGGGCTCGACGCCGGGCTGCCCGTACCCCTCCTCGTCGTCCAGCACCTGGATCCCCACCACCGCACCGTCCTCGCCGGGATACTGGACCGCCGCACCGGCCTCACCGTCAAACTCGCCGAAGACGGCGAGACGGCCCGCCCCGGCACCCTCTACCTCGCGCCGCCCGACCGGCACCTCCTCATCGGCCCCGGCTCCACCCTCACCCTCTCCCACGCCGACCGCGTCCACTTCCTGCGACCCGCCGCCGACCCCCTCTTCCGGTCGGTCGCCCAGGAGTTCGGGCCGCGTGGCGTCGCCGTCGTGCTGACCGGAACCGGCACTGACGGCGCCCTGGGCGCCGAGGCCGTACGGTCCCGGGGCGGTACCGTGATCGCGCAGGACCCGCAGAGCGCGGAGTTCCGAGGCATGCCGGAGGCGGCGCTGGGTACGGGAGCAGTGGACTTCGTGCTACCTCTGGAGGAAATCCCTGCGGTGATCCGCGGACTTGTCGAATTCAAGAGGCAGTAGGTACGCAAGGATGAGCGAGGCGCCCCGCGCGACGGAGACGGACGAGGAGCTGGAGGATCTTCTCGGCTTCCTGAGGGACGCCCGCGGCTTCGACTTCACCGGCTACAAGCGCTCGTCGCTGGGCCGCCGCATCCGCAAACGCATGGCCGACGTCGGCACCGACTCCTACGCCGACTACCGCGACCAGCTCGAGACCAACGCGGACGAGTTCAGCGCCCTCTTCAACACCATCCTCATCAACGTCACCTCCCTCTTCCGCGACATCGAGGCCTGGACGTTCCTCCAGCGCGAGGTGGTCCCCGAACTCCTCGAACGGCTCGGCCCCAAGGACGAGATCCGCGTGTGGAGCGCGGGCTGCTCCAGCGGCGAGGAGGCGTACTCGCTGGCCATCATGTTCGCCGAGGCCCTCGGCGTCGACGAGGCGCTGGCCCGCGTCAAGATCTACGGCACCGACGTCGACGAGGAGGCGCTGCGCGAGGCGCGCTCGGGCCTCTACGCGGCCAAGGCGCTGGAACCGCTCTCGGCCGAACTGCGCGACAAGTACTTCGAGCCGAGCGGCGCCCAGTACACCTTCCGCTCCGACCTGCGCCGCCGCGTCATCTTCGGCCGGCACGACATCACCCGCGACGCCCCCATCTCCCACCTCGACCTGCTGGTCTGCCGCAACGCCCTGATGTACTTCAACGTCGAGGCGCAGACCCAGATCATCGACCGGTTCCACTTCGCGCTGCGCGAGAGCGGCTTCCTCTTCCTCGGCAAGGCAGAGATGCTGCTCAACGACGCCGACCGGTTCGACGTCGTCAGCATGCGCCAGCGCGTCTTCCGCCGCCGTCCCGGAGGCGCGACCATGCCCCACCAGCCGGCGCCACCCAAACTGCGCCCCGGCTTCGGAGTGGACACGCACAGCCTGGCGCGCAGCCGCCAACTGCGCGACCTCGTCCTCGACGCCGCCCCCGGCGCCGCCCTCGCCGTGGACACCGACGGCACCGTGGTCCTCATCAACCACCACGCCCGCACCCAGTTCGGCCTGAGCACCAACGACCTCGGCCGCCCCTTCCAGGACCTGGAGATCTCCTACCGCCCGGTCGAACTGCGCTCCCTGATCGACCAGGCCACCCACGAACGCCGCGCCCTGCGGGTCAACGGCGCGGAGCGCAGGGTCGGCGAGGACGTCCAGGTCTTCGACATCACGGTCCAGCCCCTGGCCGCCGCGGGAGGCCCTCCGACCGCGACCAGCATCACGTTCACCGACGTCACCGTCGCCACCCGGCTCAAGGCCGAGGTCAAGCGCGTACGCGAGGACCTGGAGACGGCCTACGAGGAACTCCAGTCCACGAACGAGGAGTTGGAGACCACCAACGAGGAACTGCAGTCCTCCATCGAGGAGCTGGAGACCACCAACGAGGAACTCCAGTCCACGAACGAGGAGCTGGAGACCACCAACGAAGAACTCCAGTCCGGCAGCGAGGAACTGGAGACCATGAACGAGGAACTGCGCATCCGCACCGAGGAACTGGACGAGACCCGCTCCTTCCTCGAGGGCGTCCTCACCTCCATCGCGGCCGCCGTCGTCGTCCTCGACAAGAACCTCCACGTCAAAAGCTGGAACCGGGGCGCGATCGACCTGTGGGGCCTGCGCCAGGACGAAGTGCTCGACCAGCCCTTCTTCGGCCTGGACTTCGGGCTCCCCACCCAGCGGCTGCGCGCCGTCGTGGAGGAGTGCGTCAGGGCCGGTACACGGGCCGCCCCCGTGGAGATCGACGCCGTCAACCGGCTGGGCCGCGGCGTCCGCTGCGCCGTGCAGTGCAGCCCCTTCGACGGCCACCGCGGCGGCGTCGTCCTGTTGATGGAAGAAGACCGAAGCGTCGGTACGGTCTGACCCGGCGGGCGTAGGGTGAAGGCATGGAGCCCAAGGCCGGTACGCCGACACAGGCCGCGCTCGCCTGGCAGCGCGCGGCCCAGGCGCGCGAGCGCGCCGACCGCGCCTTCGGGCTCGCGCGGCGGTACGAGTCGCTGTCGGACGGCTCCGACGACACCCTGTATCTGCGCCTCGCCCAGCTCCACCGCACCACCGCCTCCCGGCACCAGGTCGCGGCGGAACTGCTGGAGGCACACGCCCGCCGCGCGGGCCAGTGGGTCCGTGACGGCGGGCCGCCGCCCCGATTCATGACGGGCGTCGCCGAGGCGTGCGGCACCAGCAGTGTCGCCGTCACCCTCGTCGACGGCGAGCGCAACCAGGTGGCGACCGCCTCCTCCGACCAGCCGTCGAGCTCCGCGCAGGACCTGGAGTACGTGCTCGGTGAGGGCCCCGCGCGGGACGCCGTGTGCGCGCACGGACCGGTCGAGGCGTCGGGCCCCGCACTGAGCACCCGCTGGCCCGGCTACGGCCCGGCCGTCAGAGCCCTCGGCATCGGCCAGGTGGTGGCGGTCCCGCTCCAGGTGCCCGGCGAGTGCATCGGCGCCCTCGCGATCTTCGACCCGCCCGGTGGCGACGCGTCCACGAGACTGTTCACGAAGGTCGCGGACGCGCTGACCCGAAGTGTGTTGATCGGCCAGGACGCGGTACCCGGCCTCTTCGGTGGCATCGACTACCGGGCCGTGGTCCATCAGGCCGCGGGAATGGTCGCCATCCAGACGGGCTGTCAGGTGGGCGACGCACTGGAACTGGTGAAAGCCCGGGCCTTCGCCGACGAGCGTCCCATCGGGGACATCGCCCGGGATATCGTCCACGGACAACTGAAACTCGGCTGAGAGGTCATTCACCGTGACGCTGCAGGAGCAGGAACTCGCCGCGGTCTTCGCCGAGTTGGCGGGGACGGCCGCTCGGGACCCGCTCGACACGCAAAACCTGCTCGCCACTCTGGTGGAGGGAGGCAGGAGGCTCTTCGACGCGCCGGGCGCGATCGTGCAGTACGCCCCCAACGGCTCGGCCGTGCAGACCGACGGCACCGACCCCGGCATGCGCGCCCTCGCCGCGGACGCCGCCACCTGGGGCGAAGGCCCCGGCCACGACGTCCGTACGACCGGCTGCGCCCTCATCGACGTGGACGTCACCACCCAGCCGACACGCGCGCGCTGGCCACGCTGGACGGCCCGCGCCGAAACCCTCGGCCACGCCCGGGTGACCGCACTGCCGCTGCCCGCCAAGGACGGCCCGGCCGGCGCCCTCGTCCTGCTGAGCGCACCCGACGGCCGCCTCGACGAAAAGGCCCTGAGCCTCGCCCGCTCCTTCGCCGACGCGGCGGCCCACACGCTCTCGCTCCAGCGCGAGGTCAGCGAGAGCCGGGTCCTGGCCGGCCAACTGGAACACGCCCTGTCCAGCCGCGTCGTCGTCGAACAGGCCAAGGGCATCCTCGCCGCCCAGCACGCCATCCCCCTCGACGAGGCCTTCGCCCACCTGCGCCGCTACGCCCGCTCCCACCAGCGCAAGGTCGCGAGCGTGGCCCAGGACATCATCGAGGGCCGCCCCATCCCCATGGAGCCGTAGACCTCAGACGGGCCGCGTCTGCTCGACCACCCAGGCCGCGTACGAGGGAGCGGCGCGCAGGGCGGCCACGATGACGCAGGGAACCTCGTACGGGTGCTGCTCCTCGACGCGCCGCATGATCTCGGGCACCCGCTCGGCACTGGTGTGCAGCGACACATGCGCCTCGCCGTCCTCATGCACGTCGCCCTGCCACCGGTAGACGGCCTTGATCGACTCCGTGATGTGCCCACAGGCACAGAGCCGGTCGTCCACCAACTGCCGCACGAACCCCGCCAGCCACGCGCTGTCCGGCGCGGTGACGGTCACCGTACAGATCTCGGTATCGCCGCCCATCCCGGCCTCCTCTTCTCACGTCCCTCATGACTGTGGGCCGTGCCCCTCCTCGTCGGCATCCGACGGAGGGGGCACGGCCCACAGCTTAGGCAGGGGGGAGAGCGGGCGGCTCTGACCTGCGGCGTTCTTAGATGTCGAAGTACAGCTCGAACTCGTGCGGGTGCGGCCGGAGCTGGATCGGGGCGATCTCGTTCGTGCGCTTGTAGTCGATCCACGTCTCGATCAGGTCGGACGTGAAGACGCCGCCGGCCTGGAGGTACTCGTTGTCCGCCTCCAGGGCGTCGAGGACCGCGGGGAGCGAGGTCGGGACCTGCTGGACGTTGGCGTGCTCCTCGGGAGCCAGCTCGTAGAGGTCCTTGTCGATCGGCTCGGCCGGCTCGATCTTGTTCTTCACGCCGTCGAGGCCCGCCATGAGCAGCGCCGAGAAGGCGAGGTACGGGTTCGAGGACGGGTCCGGGGCGCGGAACTCGACGCGCTTGGCCTTCGGGTTCGAGCCCGTGATCGGGATACGCATGGCCGCGGAGCGGTTGCGCTGCGAGTAGACCATGTTGACCGGGGCCTCGAAGCCGGGGACCAGGCGGTGGTAGGAGTTCACCGTCGGGTTGGTGAAGGCGAGGAGCGACGGGGCGTGCTTGAGGATGCCGCCGATGTAGTAGCGCGCCATGTCGGAGAGGCCCGCGTAGCCCTGCTCGTCGTAGAACAGCGGGTCGCCGCCGGACCACAGGGACTGGTGGACGTGCATGCCCGAGCCGTTGTCGCCGAAGATCGGCTTCGGCATGAAGGTCGCGGTCTTGCCGTTGCGCCACGCGACGTTCTTCACGATGTACTTGAAGAGCATCAGGTCGTCGGCGGCGGCGAGCAGCGTGTTGAACTTGTAGTTGATCTCCGCCTGGCCGGCCGTGCCGACCTCGTGGTGCTGGCGCTCGACCTGGAGGCCGTTCTTGTCCAGTTCGAGGGAGATCTCGGCGCGCAGGTCGGCGAAGTGGTCGACCGGCGGGGCCGGGAAGTAACCGCCCTTGTAGCGGACCTTGTAGCCGCGGTTGTTCTCGACGGCGCCGGTGTTCCAGGCGCCCGCCTCGGAGTCGATCTCGTAGAGCGAGCGGTTGGCGGAGGTCTCGAAGCGGACCGAGTCGAAGACGTAGAACTCGGCCTCGGGGCCGAAGTACGCGGTGTCGGCGATGCCGGTGGAGGCGAGGTAGGCCTCGGCCTTCTTCGCCACGTTGCGCGGGTCACGGGAGTACTGCTCGCCCGTGATCGGGTCGTGGATGAAGAAGTTGATGTTGACCGTCTTGTCGCGGCGGAACGGGTCGACGCGCGCGGTGGACAGGTCTGCGCGGAGCGCCATGTCGGACTCGTGGATGGCCTGGAAGCCGCGGATCGACGAGCCGTCGAAGGCCAGCTCCTCGGCCGGGTCGAACGCCGAAGCCGGCACCGTGAAGTGCTGCATCACACCCGGCAGGTCGCAGAAGCGGACGTCTACGAACTTGACGTCCTCGTCCGCGATGAACTTCTTGGCGTCATCGGCGTTCTGGAACATCCAACTCCTCCTACTCCCACCCGGGGAGGGGCGGGGTTTGCAGCTCGGTGGTGCGGCCAGTGCGGTGGCACACGCTGGACCTGACCATAGGCAGACGTGGTTTCTCAAGCATGACCCATTTGTTTCGCCGAAGTTAACCGGGCGAGGGGGGCCGGACGGGCGGCGGGGTCGGGCGCAGTACCGTGGACGGGTGGACATCAGGGAAGCAATGGGATCGTGGCTGTCCGGGCCCCGCGAGGCCCTGGAACAGTCGGGCGCGGACTTCGGATACCGCGGGCAGCAGCTCGGTCTGCCCGAGCACGGCCCCGGCTCCGTCGCCCGCCCCGGCCGGCGCGTCGGAGCCCTCGCCGTGGACTGGGCGCTGTGCATGCTGATCGCATACGGCCTGGTCACGCACCGCTATGGGCAGGCCACGGGGAACTGGGCGCTCCTCATCTTCCTGCTGCTCGGCATCCTCACCGTCGGCACCATCGGCTGCACGCCGGGAAAGCGCCTCTTCGGTCTGCGGGTGGTCTCCGAGTCGGGCGGGCGGCTCGGCATCGGCCGGGTCGTCGTGCGCACCGTGCTGCTGTGCCTGGCGATCCCGGCGCTGATCTGGGACCGGGACGGCCGCGGACTGCACGACCGCATCGCGCGTTCGGTGGAGGTCCGTATCTGAGCGTGCGGACCGCGTACACGAAGAAGGCGCCCCGAGCTGAGCAGCTCGGGGCGCCTTCTCGCAGGTCGGGCGGCGATCGACGTCAGCGCGTCTTGCCGCCGCGCGGCATCCGCATGCCCTTCGGCATCGGGCCCTTCGGCAGCGGCATGTTCGCCATCAGGTCGCCCATGGCGCGCAGCCGGTCGTTGGTCGCGGTGACCTGGGGGCCGGGCAGGACGCGGGGCAGTTTCAGCATGGTGGTGCGGAGCTTCTTCAGGGGGACCTGGCCCTCGCCGTTGCCGACGAGCAGGTCGTGGACCGGGACGTCCGCGACGATGCGGGCCATCTTGCGCTTCTCGGCGGCCAGCAGGGTCTTCACCCGGTTCGGGTTGCCCTCGGCGACCAGCACGATGCCGGCCTTGCCGACCGCCCGGTGCACCACGTCCTGGCTGCGGTTCATCGCGACCGCCGGGGTCGTGGTCCAGCCGCGCCCGATGTTGTCGAGCACCGCGGCGGCCGCGCCGGGCTGGCCCTCCATCTGCCCGAAGGCCGCTCGCTCGGCACGGCGCCCGAAGATGATCGCCATCGCGAGGAAGGCGAGCAGGAAGCCGAGAATTCCGAGATAGATGGGGTGACCGATCAAGAAGCCGATCGCGAGGAAGACACCGAAGGTGACGATTCCCACAGCCGCGAGTACAAGACCGATCTTCGAATCGGCCTTGCGGGTCATCTTGTAGGTCAGAGCGATCTGCTTGAGCCGCCCGGTGTTCGCAGCGTCCGCTGCGGGTTCCTTCCTCGCCATGTGTGAAGTCTACGTGGCCGGGGGCCGCCGATGAACAGCAGCACCGGCCCCGGGGGCCTCAGCCGCGGGAGGCGACGGCTTCGAGGACGCGCTGGGCCTCGACCCGGTCCTTGGCGCGGCGACGGTCCTCCAGGACGGAGGTCCAGGCATTGCGGCGTGCGGTGCGCTGGCCACTGCTCATCAGCAGCGACTCGACGGCGCGCAGAGCGTCGGTGAAGGTCGGGATCGCGGTGGCGCGTACGGGCGCGGCCTGCATGGGTGAGGTCCCCCCTCGAAAGTCGGATCACGGCTTTGGTGAAAGGTGTACGAGGTGTGAGTACAGCGTCACTGATTGGTGTTACCAGGGCGTGACCGGGCGGTCAAACGCCCATGAAGCCTTGTCGGCCGCTCCCCGAACGGGGACGCGGTCCCGAGGGCCGTCCTCATCTGCGGGGACGGTCGGGACCGCGTCTTCTCGGCCGATACTGAGCGGTAGTCACTTGTGCGTGAATTCACACACACTGCCTCACCGGGCGGTCAGACCGCCTGGGAGGCGACGTACGCGCCGCGCTTCTCCACGGCCATCTGGAACAGCCGCCCGGCGCGGTACGAGGAGCGGACCAGCGGGCCCGACATGACCCCGGAGAAACCGATCTGCTCGGCCTCCTCCTTGAGCTCCACGAACTCGTGCGGCTTGACCCAGCGCTCCACGGGGTGGTGGCGCACGGACGGCCGCAGGTACTGCGTGATGGTGATCAACTCGCAGCCCGCGTCGTGCAGTTGGCGCAGCGCCTCGCTGACCTCGGCGCGCTCCTCGCCCATGCCCAGGATCAGGTTGGACTTGGTGACCAGGCCGTACTCGCGGGCCTCGGTGATGACCTTGAGGGAGCGCTCGTAGCGGAAGCCGGGGCGGATGCGCTTGAAGATCCGCGGCACCGTCTCGACGTTGTGCGCGAAGACCTCGGGGCGGGACGAGAAGACCTCGGCGAGCTGCTCGGGGACCGCGTTGAAGTCGGGGGCCAGGAGCTCCACCTTCGTACGGCCCTCGGCGCGGTCCGCGGTCTGCGCGTGGATCTGGCGCACCGTCTCCGCGTACAGCCAGGCGCCGCCGTCCTCCAGGTCGTCGCGGGCGACGCCGGTGATCGTGGCGTAGTTCAGGTCCATCGTGACGACGGACTCGCCGACGCGGCGCGGCTCGTCACGGTCGAGGGCCTCGGGCTTGCCGGTGTCGATCTGGCAGAAGTCGCAGCGCCGCGTGCACTGGTCGCCGCCGATGAGGAACGTCGCCTCGCGGTCCTCCCAGCACTCGTAGATGTTGGGACAGCCCGCCTCCTGGCAGACGGTGTGCAGGCCCTCGGACTTCACGAGGTTCTGCATCTTCGTGTATTCGGGGCCCATTTTCGCCCGGGTCTTGATCCACTCGGGCTTGCGCTCGATGGGGGTCTGAGCGTTACGGACCTCCAGGCGCAGCATCTTGCGTCCGTCGGGTGCGACTGCGGACACGACCGGCTCCCTAAAGCTTTGATTCCTCGGCGTACCTCAGGGTACGCCCGTGATGTTCATGGCCCTTACGGATGGCCAACCTCTGGCCTTCGGGGTCCATTCCCCGGGGCCTCGGGAGCGGTTACGCCGTCGCCTTCTCGACGGGGCGCGGTCGCAGGTCCGCGTTCTCCAGGACGGCCCGCAGATGCTTCTCGGCCACCGGCAGCACCTCGTCGATCGTGACCTCGCGGCCCAGCTCGTACGAGAGCGAGGTGACACCGGCGTCGCGGATGCCACACGGGATGATCTTGTCGAAGTTCGAGGTGTCCGGATTCACGTTCAGCGCGAAGCCGTGCATCGTGACGCCCTTGGCGACGCGGATGCCCATGGCGCAGATCTTGCGGTCCTCGCGGCGCTGGCCCGCGTTCGAGGGGGCGTACTCCGGGCCGTTGAGCCGGGGGTCGAACTCGGGGTCGTTCGCGCGAGGATCGAAGTCGAGGGTGAGGCCGCCGAGCTTCGGGCGCTCCGCCACCGGGTCGCCGAGGACCCAGACGCCGGCGCGGCCCTCGACCCGGGAGGTCTCGATGCCGAACTCCGCGCAGACCGCGATCATCGCGTCCTCCAGGCGGCGCAGGTGCGCGACCACGTCCACGGGGCGGGGCAGCTTCTGGATCGGGTAGCCGACGAGCTGGCCGGGGCCGTGCCAGGTGATCTTGCCGCCGCGGTCCACGTCGATCACGGGGGTGCCGTCGAGCGGGCGCTCCTCGGGCGCGGTGCGCCGGCCCGCGGTGTAGACCGCCGGGTGCTCCAGGAGCAGACAGGTGTCGGGCACCTCGTCGGCGAAACGGGCGGCGTGCACACGGCGCTGCTCGTCCCAGGCGACCTGGTACTCGACCATGTCCGCACCGAACCCCATGCGGACGAACCGGAACTCACTCACGGCAAGCGCCTCCCTCGAAAACCTTCACCGTGCATATATCGCGCCCCGAACCACTGTACGGCGCTCGCACCGGAGGTCAGTGGGTGGGGAACAGGCGGTAGGACGCGTCCAGGTCCCGGACCTCGACCGAGCACGTGATCCCGGGGGCCGCGGACGTGTGTTTGTCGAGCAGGGCCAGGACGTCCTCGCTCAGCGCGGTCCTCACCGACTGCGGGCGGCCCGGCAGCAGCCCGACCTCCACGTGCAGGAAGGGCGCGGCGACGCCGTCCACGTAGGTGGCGCTGGGGCGGGCGAACGTCTTGCCGACGCCGACCGAGCGCACGCGCTCGACGACGAAGGGGTGGAGTTCCGCGACGAGGGCGGCTACGTCGACCGTGCCGGCGAGGCCGTCGGAGTAGTCGATGACGATGTGAGGCACGGGCAGGACCTTCCGGGTACTTCAGGTACTCACGTACTTCCAGTACGTCCGGCTACTTCTGGGTGTAGCGCACAAGCATCGTATGACCGAGCGGAGGCGGCCTCCGGACCGCCCCGTCCCCCTCCCGCGCGGGGCCCGTTCCGTCCACTCCTTGCGCAATTCGTCACACGATCGGATGAAGGCGCCGTGAAGGCCCCATCGAGGGCCGGTATCGCCGCTACATTCACGCCGTTCCATGAGGGCTGCACCCCGGCCCAGAAGGCAGGAGACCGCACAGCTGATGACGGAACGACCTCCGCAGCGCACACCGAACCGCCAGCTCGCCGCGCTCATCGCGGAGGCAGGATTCTCCAACGCGGGCCTCGCGCGCCGCGTGGACCAGCTCGGGCTCGAACACGGCCTCGACCTGCGTTACGACAAGACATCGGTGACCCGATGGCTGCGCGGACAGCAGCCGCGCGGGACGACCCCGGCGCTGATCGCCGAGGTGTTCACCCGCCGCCTCGGCCGCCGCCTCTCCGCGCAGGACCTCGGGCTCGACGCCTGCGCGCCCGTCTACGCGGGCCTGGAGTTCGCCGGATCGCCCGAGGAGGCCGTCGACATCGTCAGCGGCCTGTGGCGCAAGGACTCGGGCAGCCACGCCGAACTCCGCAAGATCGCGTTCACCCCGGCCGGGCTCGTCGTGCCCAGCCGCGACTGGCTGATCGGCCGCGCCGACGACCGGGTCACCCGGGGCGAGGTCACCCCCCGCGTCCCGCTCCAGGGGCGGCCCGCCGTGCCCCGCCAGCGCACCCAGACCGAGCGCGGCCCCGGCCACCGGGTGACCGGCGGCGACATCGCGGCGCTCCGCTCGGTCGGCGAACTGTTCCGCGCGCTCGACCACGCCTACGGCGGCGGGCACGCGCGCCAGGCGCTGGTGCGCTACCTGGAGCACGAGGCCGAACCCATGCTGCGCGGCACGTACGGCGAACAGACCGGGCGGCGGCTCTTCGGCGCCGTCGCGGACCTCACCCGGCTCGCGGGCTGGACCTCGTACGACATCGCGGCGCACGGGCTCGCCCAGCGGTACTTCGTGCAGGCGCTGCGGCTCTCGCAGGCCGCGGGCGACCGGATGTACGGGGCCTACGTGCTGCTCACCATGAGCCGCCAGGCCGTCTACCTCGGCCACGGCCGCGAGGCGGTGCAGCTCGCGCGGGTCGCGCAGCAGGGCGTCGGGAGCTCGGCGCCCGCCCTGCTCCAGGCGCTGCTGCACGCCGTGGAGGCCCGCGGGCACGGTGTCCTCGGCGAGGTGCGGGCCTGTACGGCGTCGCTGGCGCGGGCCGAGCGGGCACTCGAAGTGGCGCGGACCGGGGACGACGTGCCGTACTGGGCGCGCTTCTTCGACGAGGCGCAGTTGGCGGACGAGTTCGGGCACTGCCACCGCGACCTCCAGCTCTACCGGACCGCGGCGCAGCACGCGGAGCGGTCGCTGCGGCTGCGGGCGCCGGGGTTCGCGCGGAGCCGGCTGTTCTGCCGGATCGTGCTGGCCTCCGCCCGGCTCGGCCTCGGGGAGCTGGACGCGGCGTGCGCCCTCGGCGCGGAGGCGGCTGCCGCCGCCGCGGACATGCGCTCGGTGCGGGCGCACGAGTACGTGCGGGAGTTCGAGCGCCGCCTTGAGCCGTACCGCGACGCGGGGCCCGTCCGGGGGTACCGGGAGAAGGTCGCGGCGCTGGGCTGAGCCGGGAGTTCGCGGACAGGCCCTGGCCGTCAGGCCGCCTCGTCGGCGCGGGGCTCCGGGGGCGGCCCGGCCGCGGGGCGGCGGACGCCGAGGTCGGCCAGGGCCGCGTGGGCGGCGCGGCGGCCCGAGTGGAGGGCGCCCTGGACCGTGCTGGTCTCCCGGTGGTCCCCGCAGACGTAGAGGCCGTCCAGGAGCCGGACGGGGCGGCGGGGGTCGTGCGGCGCGGGCATCGCGGGCACGGCGCGCGGGTCGTGGTGGACGGCGAGGGTCTCCCAGCTCCGCGTCGACGTGCCGTAGAGGGCGGCGAGGTGCACCCGCAGTTCGTGCTCGGGCGGCGGGGGACCGAGCACCGTCGACGAGACGAGCGCCCGCCCGGCCGGGGCGCGGACCGGGTCGACCTGGCTGATCACGGAGGTGTGGGCGACGGGCCCGAGCCGGTCCGCGTCGAGCAGCAGCGCGGGCTCGGCGAGCGGTGGCTCGGGGGCGGCGTGGTGCACGACGGTCACCGGGTGGAAGGCGGGCACGCGCAGACCGGGCAGCAGCTCGGCGGCGGCCACCGCGTCGGTCGCCAGCACCACGGCGCGGCACCGCAGTCGGCCGTGTTCGGCGGTGGTCACGCAGTTCGCGGCGACGGCGGTGACCCGGACGCCGGTGTGCACGGTGTTCGGCTCCAGACCGGCGGCGAGCAGTTCGGGCAGCGTGTCCGCGCCGCCCTCCGGTACGGCGAGGCGGCCCGACGCGTAGGCGTGCAGCGCGAGATCGGCGCACCGGCTGGACGTCGTCAGCTCCGGATCGCAGAGCAGGGCCGACAGCAGCGGGCGGACGAAGCCGTGCAGGGTCCTGGCGGGCAGGCCGCGCGCCGACAGGGCGCTGCCGATGGGGAGTTCGGGGCGGGTGCGCAGGCGGGCGGGTTCGGTGGCGGCGAGGCGTGCGAGCGCCGCGCCGAGCCGTGCGTGGTCCAGGGGACCGCCCAGCGGGGGCCGGACACCGCGCGGCGTCCGGGGGGCGCTCGCGAGGGCGCGCGCAGTGCTGAGTGCGCCCCTTGTGCGCCGGGGGTCGGCCGGTTCGCCCGTCCGATGACGACGGCCCTCGCTGTACACCAGCACGCCGGGGGAGAAGGGACGCAGGACGAGACCGTCGAGGCCGGGCGCCCGGCGCAGTTCGGGGTAGGACGTGGACAGCGGCTGCCCGATCCGGTCCAGCCGGAACCCGTCGACCTTCTCGGTCGCCATCCGGCCCCCGACCCCGCCCCCGGCCTCCAGGACAAGGACCCGCACACCCGCCCTGGTCAGGTGCCGGGCCGCCGCGAGTCCCGCGACCCCGGCCCCTACGACGACGACGGCCCCTGCGTCTGCGTGCGCGGGCTCCCACACGTGCCCCTCCCAGAGTTGCGCGGCCGGCCACGGCTCGTCTCGGAGGCGTCATGCCCGCAACAAGGCCGCGGAATACCCGGGTTCGGGGTCGAGGTTAGGTCCGCGGCAGGCTCCGGGGCGGTGGCGCGTCGGGGCGGCACGGGGGCACGCGACGGGTGGGGACGCGCCCCCACCGGGCCCTGGGCGCCCCCCTCGGCCTGTCAGCCCTGTCAGCTCTGTCAGCCGTATCGACTCGGGGCGCCTACGACGAGACCAGCGAACCCGTGTCGACCGGTGTCGTCGCCCTCGCCGCACGTCGCGCGTCCGGCGAGACCTCGGCCGCCGTCAGCACGTAACCCGTCCCCGCGTCCGAGGTGGACCGCGCGAACACCACCCCGTACACCCGGCCGTCCGTCGTCAGCAGGGGGCCGCCCGAGTTGCCCGGCAGCACCGTGGAGCGGATCGAGTAGATCTGCCGGGTGACGTTCCCGGTGCCGTAGATGTCCTGGCCGCCCGCCCGGACGGTGTCGGCGACCGTCGCCGCCTGGAGGTCGAGGCCGCCGTTCTCCGGGTAGCCCGCGACGACCGCCGCGGCACCGCGCGAGGCGCTGTCGTCGAGGGAGAGGACCGGGGCCCGCAGATCCGGCACGTACAGCACCGCCACGTCCTTGTCCGGATCGAACAGGACCACCTTCGCGGGGTACGCGCGGCCGACGCCGCCGACCCGGACCGACGGGGCGTCGATGCCCGCCACCACATGGGCGTTGGTCATGACGTGCTCGGCCGCGTACACGAAACCGCTGCCCTCGCGGCCCTGGGTGCCCGATGCGCCCTCCACCTTGACGGTGGAGCGCTGCGCGGCCCGGGTCGCCGCCGCCGTCACGTTGTCCCCCGAGGGCTTCGCGACCTCGGCCGACGGCTCGGCGGCGAACGGGTCGAAGACCTGCGGGAACCCCGCCGAGGTGAGCGCCCCGGTGGCCCGCGAGAACCAGGCGGGGGTCGAGGACGGCATCCGGTCCTGGACCGCGCCGAGCACGGTCGACTCCCGGATCGCCTGGTTCAGGGCCGGCGACGACGACGCCGCGAGGACGCTGCCCGCCACCCACGCCACGACCAGCACGGCCAACGCGCCCGCCGCCGCGCCGCCGACCCCGTCCGCCACCCGCAGCGGCCCCGGCGCCCGGTCCATCCCGCCGCGCACCCGCACCGCGAGCCGCCCGGCCAGCGCCTGCCCGGCGACCGCGGGGACCAGCACGGTCAGCACGGCGGCCACCGTGGCCGTCGACGTCCCGGGCGTGACGGCGTCCCGCACGAACGGCAGCAGCCATACGCCGACCACGGCGCCGCCGACGAACCCGGCCAGGGAGACGAGGCCCGTGAGCAGACCGCGCCGGTAGCCGGAGACGGCGTAGCCGAGAGCCAGCACGAGCAGCGCGATGTCGAGGACAGGTATCCGGGGGTCCATATCGGTAACAAACGACCGCGGAGCCCGCGACGGTTCCGCCAACTGGCCGACATGTGGTCGACCGCACAGCGCGCGGGCGCCGGAGAGTGGAGGCGTGCGTGTCCTGCGGAGGGTGTGGCGCTGGGTGCTCGGGGGTCTGCTCCTCGGGCTCCTCGTGCTGTGCGTCGTGCTGCTCACCCGGCCGGGGGCGAAGGACTCCGGCACGGTGGCCCGCACCGCCGCCGAGGGCCACACCGCCCCCGAGCCGCGCATCGTGCCCCGTGCGAAGTGGCTGTCCGGAACGGACCCCTACCACCGGGACCCCGTCCGGTACGCGGACCGCGTCGTCGCCGTCTTCATCCACCACACCGACTCGCCGAACGACTACGCGTGCGCCGACGCCCCGGGCATCGTCCGCTTCGTCTACGCGGGGCAGGCCGGCGGCAAGGAGTGGGACGACATCGGCTACAACTTCCTCGTCGACCGCTGCGGCACCGTCTACGAGGGCCGGGCCGGCGGCGTCGACCGGCCCGTGGTCGGCGCCCACACGCAGGGGTTCAACCGGAACACGGCCGGGATCGCCGCGATCGGCACGTTCACCGAGGGCACGCCGGTGCCGAAGGCGATGGCCGAGTCGATCGCCGCGCTCGCCGCGTGGAAGCTCGGCCTGTCCGGGATCGACCCGCGCTCCACCGTGCGGCTGGTGTCCAGCAACAGCCTGAGCCGGTTCGAGAAGGGCACCGCCGCCGACTTCCACGCGATCGCGGGCCACCGAGACGGCTACCGGACGGCCTGCCCCGGCGAGGCCCTGATGCGCGAACTCCCCGCGATCCGCACCCGGGCCGCCCGCCTCCAGGGCCGCGACTGACCCGCCCGGAGAGGACCGCGAAGGGCGCTCTACGCGGGCCGCAGCGTGCCGCCGCCGTTCAGGCGGTACGTCTTTCCGCCGAGGCCGGGGCTGGCGGCCCGGTCGTACGTCACCGAGTAGCCGTTCCCGTCGATCACGTCGGCGATCTTCGCCCCGGAGCCCAGATCCAGGCCCTTGACCCACGAGTCCCCGGCCACCGACCACCGCGTGCGGGCGCCGAGTGTCATCGTCGCCCCCGCGACCGCCCCGTTCAGCCTGGTCGAGCCGGTCAGGTCGAGGACGGCGGAGCCGTTGGGGACGAGGACGTCGCCCTTCAGCCTCTCGTTGTCCGCCGCGAACGTCACGACCCCCTTGTCGCGGACCCGCAGCAGCACCCCGCCCTTCGTCTTCAGCTCGGCGCCCCCGCTCACCTCGATGTCCGCCACGGCCTGCCGGACCGAGAACAGGTCGCCGTCCGCCGCCTGGATCGACCCGCCCGACATCGAGAACGACGTCTCGCCGTCGCCCCGCAGTACCACGCCACCGGCCGCGGCCGTGGCCCGTACGTCCTTCAGGGAGAGCGAGCCCCCGGACTCCACGGTGAACGCCTCCGAGTTCGCCAGGTCGAACAGCGTCCCGGAGACCGACACGTCACCGGCCGTCTGCACGCCGGGCGAACCGCAGCCCGCCGTCGTCATCGTGCCGCCCGACACGGTCACCTTCGCCCCGCCGGGACCGGTCGCGATCGGCGCGGCCTGCGCCCCCGCCGTGTCGATCTGCACGTAGCGCAGATCGGCCTCGCCCCCGTACGACGCCATGACGCCGCGCGCGGACGTGCTCCCCGTCTTGACGATGTTGGCGCTGAGCCGGGCCCGCGCGCCCTTCCCCGACGCGAACACGGCCGTGGCGCCCTTGCCCTGGGTGGTGATCCGGCCACCGGACAGGGAGAGGCTGCCGCCGTCGCGGGCGAGCGCCGCCGCGTTCAGGCCGTGGCCGCCGGACGCCTCGACGGACGAGGTGGCACCGCGCTTGACCAGGCGCGAGTCACGCGTCGACAGCGCTCCGGACCCGGAGACGAGCACCGCAGACCGGTCGGCCTTCCGCGCCTTGAACGCCTTGCCCCGCGGGGCCGCCCTCTCGCCGCTGTCCAGCGTGTACGTGCCCGTCGCCGCGGGCGCCGCGTCGGCGCCGTCGTCGGGGGCGGGCACGTCCGTCACGCACCGCGCGCCGCTCGCCGTAGCCGCGGGCGAGGCCACCGGAGGCGTGGCCGTGTCGTCGTCGTCGGAACAGGCGGCCAGCGAGGACAGCGTCAACGGCAGCAGCAGGATGGAAACGGCGGTCGCGCCACGGCGACGCCCCGGGCGGCGCGGGAGTCCCAGGTATGTCATGGACCAACGTTCACATTTCGCTCCGAGGGCGGCGCGGCCGGGGTGTCCGGAGCGAAGACGAGCAGCGTCAGATCGTCCCGCACCGTCCCCGCGAACCGCACCACGTCCCGCCACACCGCGTCGGTCAGCGCGGCGGGATCCTCGGTGGCGTAGCCCGGCAGCCGCGCCGTCAGCGGATAGAAGCGGCCGGCGGCGTCCCGCGCCTCGGTCACCCCGTCCGTCAGGGCGAGCAGCCGGTCCCCGGCGCGCAGGCCGACCGTCAGCGGCTCGGGCGGTTCGAGCCCCGCCACGCCCACGCCCAGCGGCGCCCCCGGCGCGACGGGCAGCTCCGTCACCCGTCCGGCACGCAGCAGCAGCGGATGCGGATGGCCGCAGCACAGCACACGGACCACGGGGGAGTCGTCGGGGAACTCCAGGAACACCGCCGTCGCGAACAGCTCCGGATGCTCCTCCTGCGCCGCGTCCACCACGAGCCGGCGGTCGAGGCGCGCGGCGACACCCGCCAGGTCCGGCTGGTCGAGCACCGCCTCCCGGAACGCGCCGAGCAGCCCCGCCACCGTGCCGACCGCCGACAGGCCGTGCCCCTGTACGTCGCCGACGACCGCCCGCACCCCGTGCGGCCCGCGCCGCACGTCGAAGAAGTCCCCGCCGACCAGCGCCCCGCGCTGCGCCGCCCGGTACAGACCCGCGCAGCGCACCGACCCCACCCGTTCGGGCAGCGGCGGCAACACCGCGAACTGGGCGGCCTCCGCGACCGTACGCACCGTGACGAGCTGCTCGTCGCGGCGGCTGCGCACCCAGGCGATCAACACACTCAGCACCGACACGAAGGTCACGGTCAGCACGTCGCTGTTGCCGGGGCGGCCGAAGTGCGCCGAGGGCAGGGCGAGCACCAGGACGATCAGGGTGCTCAGCAGCGCCGTGGCCGCCGGGCCGTACGACAGGGCGGCGAGCGGCGGCAGGGCGGCCAGCAGGAAACCCAGTTCCAGATGGCTCTCGGTGGCCGCCTGGAGGGCGCAGAGCCCGACGAACAGCACGACGGGCAGCCAGCGCACCCAGCGCGGCGGCGGCGCCCCGCGCAGCCAGGCGCGCTCCTCCCCGTCGTCACGACGGCGCCCCACGGGCCAGGTCATGCCGGCGGACTCCCTTCGCGACGGGCGTACGCCGTCAACCCTGCTACGAGTCGGGCGCCTCCGCATGCCACCGGGCGCCGCCGCGCAGCTCCTGACCCATCAGCACGTCGTCCACATAGGCGCCGTCGAGCAGGAATTCGCCGGGCAGCACACCCTCCACGACGAAGCCCTCGGCCTCGTACAGCTTGCGGGCGGGCGTGTTGTGCCCGAGCACCCGCAGCGTGATCCGCCGGGCGCCCTGGCGGCGGGCCTCCTCGACCGCCGCCCGCACCAGGGTCCTGCCCAGGCCGTGCCCGCGCGCCTCGGCGGCGACGGCGAGCCCCTGTATCTGCCGGACGTGCGCGTTCGCGGCCAGCGCGGTGGGGCGGCCGAGCCGGATGTAGCCGACGACACGCCCGTCGAGCTCCGCGACGACGTGGTCGCGCGGGCCGAACCGCTCGGTGAAGAACGGCGGGTAGGGCGGTCGCTCCGGCGGCTTGACCGCGTGCAGGTACGACCACGTGTCCCGGTCGAGGCGGCCCAGGGCCTCGTCGTCGTCCGGCACGGCGAAACGTATGCGGGGCTGCTGCTGCGACATGCGGGTCACTGTACGACCGGCAAGATGGAGGCATGACACGTATCGCGGTGGCGGGCGCCTCCGGGCTCATCGGCTCGGCCCTCGTCCGTTCCCTGACCGCCGACGGACACGAGGTGCTGCGGCTGGTGCGGCGCGCCCCACGCGCCGCCGACGAGGCCCGCTGGGACCCGAAGAAGGGAGACATCGACGCGGACCGCCTCGACGGCTGCGACGCCGTCGTCAACCTCGCCGGGGCCGGGGTCGGCGACCACCGGTGGACGGGAGGGTACAAGCGGGAGATCCGCGACAGCCGCGTCCTCGGCACCACCCTCCTCGCCGAGACCGCCGCCGCCCTGCCCAACCCGCCCCGCACCCTCCTCAACGGCAGCGCCGTCGGCTACTACGGGTCCACGGGCAGCCGCGCGGTCGACGAGTCCGCCCCGCCCGGCGAGGGGTTCCTGCCGTCCGTGTGCGTGGAGTGGGAGGCGGCCACAGCCCCCGCCCACCAGGCGGGCATCCGCACGGTCATGGCCCGCACCGGCCTGGTCGTCTCCCGCGCCGGCGGGGCCTGGGCGAAGCTCTTCCCGCTGTTCAGGGCCGGTCTCGGCGGGCGCCTGGGCGACGGGCGCCAGTACTGGTCCTACATCGCGCTGCACGACCACGTCGCGGCCCTGCGCCACATCCTGGACACCGCGTCCCTGTCCGGGCCCGTCAACCTGACGGCCCCGCACCCCGCGACCAACCGCGAGGTCACCGCGGCGATGGCCCGCGTCCTGCACCGGCCCGCGCTCTTCCCCGCCCCGGCGCCCGCCCTGCGCCTGGTGCTCGGCGAGATGGCGGGCGACGTGCTGGGCTCGACGCGGGCCGTGCCGACCCGGCTGGTGAAATCAGGGTTCGAGTTCGCCTTCCCCGCCCTCGACGACGCGATCAAGGCTGCCTGAGCGGGGCGCGGACGGGGGGCGAAGTCAGGCTCTCAGCCGAACCGCTCCGTGAGCCGGGGGTACAGCCGCACCAGCGCCGCCTCGTCCTCGAAGTCGATCGGGGTGCCCTCCGGCTCCACCGGGGCCGGGGGGATGCCCAGGTCGGCGGCGACCGCGCCGGTCAGCTCCTCGTACGCCTCGTCCGCCGCGTACCCGAGCTCCTCGCCGTCCCCGTCGACCTCCTCGTCGAAGTCGTGGAGCAGGTCCGCCAGCGCGTCCGGGTCGTGCAGCGCGCCCTCGAAGACCTCCCGGCCCTGCCCGATCAGCCAGCACCTGAAGTAGTCGAACGCGTCGTCGCTCGCCCCGCCCAGCAGGACCCACGCCGCGCCCCACAGATCCCAGCGATAGGCGCGGTTGTAGCGGGACTCGAAGTGCCGGGCGAAGTCGAGCACCGAGTCGGGATCGGAGCGCAGCAGTCTGTCGACGAGCAGCTCGGCATGGTCCTCGGGGTCGCCCTCGGCGGCCTCGCGGGTGCTGTCCACGATCTCCCAGAACTCGGTCTCGTCCATCACGGGACAAGCATCGGCCCTGTGCCCGGGGGGCGCACGCCGAGCGTCGGACCTGCGCCACTTCGTTACGCATGCACATGCCCAGGGCACCCCGCGACCGGCACGCCCCCGCGCTCACCCGTACCACTGACACATCCGCCGCGCCGCCCGCGCGAACCGCTCCCGCAGCGCGGCCGGAGCCACCACCTCCGCCTCCGGCCCGACCGCCATGAGCTGGGCGTACGCGACGTCCTGCGACTCGACCGGCAGCGTCACCGTCACCCACCCCTCGGCGTCCGGTGCCCCCGCCGCCTCCAGGGCCTCCCGCGCGGCGACCGGATCGGTGACGTCCGGCAGCCGCCTGACCCCCTCGGCCGTCAGCCGTACGACCACCTCGGCCCGCAGGATCGCCCGCGCGAACTGCGCCGCCCGCTCCTCCCAGAACGCGGGCAGGTCGAACTCCTCGTCCCGCGTGAACCGCTCGTCCCCCGGCTCCGCGGACGTGAACCGGTCGATGCGGTACACCCGCAGGTCAGGACCGTCCCCGCCGCGCACCGCCGCCGCCAGGTACCAGACGCCCGCCTTGAGGACGAGCCCGTACGGTTCGAGGTCCCGCCGCACGGGCGCCTCCCGCCGGTCCCCGCGCCGGTACGCGACCCGGATCACGCGGTCGTCCCACACCGCCTCGGCGATCGCGGGCAGCAGCTCGGGCGTCCGGGGCTCCTTGAACCAGGCCGGCGCGTCCAGATGGAACCGCTGCGCCGCCGTGCGCGACGCGTCCCGCAGCGACGGCAGCAGCGCCGCCGACACCTTCAGCCGGGCCGCCGACGCCGCGTCGTCCAACCCCATCTCGCGCAGCGCCCCGGGCACCCCGGACAGGAACAGCGCCTCCGCCTCGCCGCGGGCAAGACCCGTCAGCCGCGTCCGGTAGCCGCCGATCAGCCGGTATCCGCCGGCCCGCCCGCGGTCCGCGTAGACCGGGACGCCCGCCTCCGAGAGCGCCTGCGCGTCCCGGGTCACCGTCCGCTCGGAGACCTCCAGCTCACGCGCGAGGTCGGCCGCGGTCATCGACGGCCGGGACTGGAGCAGCAGCACCATCTTGATCAGCCGGGCAGCACGCATGCCGCCATCATGGACCGTCCCACCGACAGCGGGCCCGGCGTGTCAGACCGCCGTGAGGCGCAGCACCGAGAACGCCGCGCCCTGCGGGTCCGCGAGCCGCGCGAAGCGCCCGACGGGGGTCGTCGTCGGCGCCACCAGGACCTGGCCGCCCAGTTCCTCGCAGCGCGCGGCGGTGGCGTCCGGGGCGTCCACGGCGACGTACAGGTTCCACTGCGCGGGCATCCCGGGCGGGAACTCCTGCGTCGACATGTCGACCATTCCGCCGAACGCCTCGTCGGCGACCGTCCACTCCGTGTACGGGGCGCCGTCCCCGGGGGGCCGCCCGCGCGTGCCCCAGCCGAGCACCGACTGGTAGAAGTCGACCGCGCCAGGCCCGTCCCGGGTGAGCAGTTCGAACCAGCAGAAGCTGCTCGGCACGTTCACCGCCTCGAAACCGGCGTGCGCGAGCGGGTCCCACAGGCCGAACGCGGCGCCCCCGGGATCCTGGCAGACCGCCGACCTGCCCTGGCCGAGGACGGGCACGGGACCGGCGAGGACCCGGCCGCGATTGCCCCGCACGCGCGCGGTGACGGCGTCGATCCCGCTCGACTGGAAGTACGGCAGCCAGGCCGCGGGCCGGCGCGGATCGGACACCGGGCCCGACCCGGCGACGAGATGGCCGTCCTCGGCGTCCAGGGCGAACATGCCGTAGCCGTCGTTCCGGGCGCCCTCGACCGGTCGCGTACGCCAGCCGAACAGGGCCTCGTAGAAGAAGCGGGCCGCGTCCGGGTCCGTGGTGGACAGGTCGGCCCAGCAGGGCGCGGACGGTGTCTTGGAGATCTGCACGCGTATGCCTCCCACAGGCGCCCCCCGAGGCCCTTCGGCCCGACGACCCGTCCATTCACGCACGCGTGCCCCGCCCCGGCAATCGGGACGGGGCACGGACGTGACCGGCTCCTACAGGCCGTAGCGCTCGCGCGCCTCCTTCACGGCGGTCGCCTTGACCTCACCGCGCCGGGCGAGCTGGGCGAGGGCCGCGACGACGATCGACTGCGCGTCGACGCCGAAGTGACGGCGGGCCGCCTCACGCGTGTCGGACAGACCGAAGCCGTCCGCACCGAGCGAGGACCAGTCCTGCTCGACCCACTGCGCGATCTGGTCCGGGACCTGGCGCATGTAGTCGGAGACCGCGAGGACCGGGCCCTCCGCGCCCTGGAGCGCGCGGCGCACGTACGGCACCCGCTCCTCGCCGCGCAGGAGCGCGGCGTCGGCCTCCAGGGCGTCCCGGCGCAGCTCGGTCCACGAGGTGGCGGACCACACGTCGGCGGCCACGCCCCACTCCTCGGCGAGCAGCTTCTGCGCCTGGAGCGTCCAGTGGATCGCCGTGCCCGAGCCGATGAGCTGGATGCGCGGCGCGTTGGCCACCGGGGAGAGCCCCGCCGTCTCGGCCGTGTTGAAGCGGTACAGGCCCTTGACGATGCCCTCGTCGACACCGGCCGGCTTCGCGGGCTGCGGCATCGGCTCGTTGTAGACGGTGAGGTAGTAGAAGACGTTCTGGTCCTCGCCCTCGTGGGCCTCGCCGTACATGCGGCGCAGCCCCTCCTTGACGATCGCGGCGATCTCGTACGCGAACGCCGGGTCGTACGACAGGGCGGCCGGGTTCGTCGCGGCGATCACCGGGGAGTGACCGTCGGCGTGCTGGAGGCCTTCACCGGTCAGCGTCGTCCGGCCGGCGGTGGCACCGACCAGGAAGCCGCGGCCGAGCTGGTCGCCGAGCTGCCACATCTGGTCGGCCGTGCGCTGCCAGCCGAACATCGAGTAGAAGATGTAGAAGGGGATCATCGCTTCGCCGTGCGTCGCGTACGACGTCGACGCGGCGATGAAGTCCGCCATCGAACCGGCCTCGGTGATGCCCTCGTTGAGGATCTGGCCGTTCTTGGCTTCCTTGTAGTACATGAGCTGGTCGCGGTCGACCGGCTCGTACGTCTGCCCCTTGGGCGAGTAGATGCCGAGCGAGGGGAACAGCGACTCCATGCCGAAGGTGCGCGCCTCGTCCGGGACGATCGGCACCCAGCGCTTGCCGGTCTCCTTGTCGCGTACGAGGTCCTTGACCAGCCGTACGAACGCCATGGTCGTCGCCACCGACTGCGAGCCCGAGCCCTTGTCGAAGGAGGCGAACGTCTTGTCGGCGGCCTGCGGCAGCGCGGGCAGCGGCTGCGTCCGGCGGGCCGGGGCGGGGCCGCCGAGGGCGGCGCGGCGCTCCTGGAGGTAGCGGACCTCGGGGGAGTCGGCGCCCGGGTGGCCGTAGGGCACCACGCCGTCGACGAACTGGCTGTCGGAGATCGGCAGCTCAAGAAGGTCACGCATGTTCTTGAACTCGTCGGTCGTCAGCTTCTTCATCTGGTGGTTCGCGTTCTTCGACGCGAAGCCCTCACCGAGGGTGAAGCCCTTGACCGTCTGCGCCAGGACGACCGTCGGCGCGCCCTTGTGGGACAGCGCCGCCTTGTACGCGGCGTAGACCTTGCGCGGCTCGTGGCCACCGCGCGAGAGGTGGAAGCACTCCAGGATCTTGTCGTCGGACAGCAGTTTCGCCATCTCGACGAGGGCCGGGTCCTTGCCGAAGAAGTCCTCGCGGATGTACGCGGCGTCACGCGTCTGGTACGTCTGCACCTGCGCGTCCGGCACCTCGCGGATGCGGCGGACCAGGGCGCCGGTGGTGTCGAGCTGGAACAGCTCGTCCCACGCGCTGCCCCAGAGCGACTTCACGACGTTCCAGCCGGCGCCGCGGAACTGGGCCTCCAGCTCCTGCACGATCTTGAAGTTCGCGCGGACCGGGCCGTCGAGGCGCTGGAGGTTGCAGTTGATGACGAAGGTGAGGTTGTCCAGGCCCTCACGCGCGGCGAGGTTGAGTGCCGCCGTCGACTCGGGCTCGTCCATCTCGCCGTCACCGAGGAACGCCCACACGTGGGAGTCGGAGACGTCCTTGATGCCGCGGCTGGTCAGGTAGCGGTTGAAGCGCGCCTGGTAGATCGCGGAGAGCGGGCCGAGGCCCATGGAGACGGTCGGGAACTCCCACAGCCACGGCAGGCGGCGCGGGTGCGGGTAGGACGGCAGACCGTCGCCGCCCGCCTCCTGCCGGAAGTTGTCGAGCTGCGCCTCGTTCAGACGGCCGTCGAGGAAGGCGCGGGCGTAGATGCCGGGGGAGGCGTGGCCCTGGATGTAGAGCTGGTCGCCGGAGCCGGGGGACTCCTTGGAGTCCTTGCCCTTGAAGAAGTGGTTGAAGCCGGTCTCGTACAGCCAGGCGGCGGAGGCGAAGGTGGCGATGTGGCCACCGACGCCGTGCTTGCTTCCGCGGGTCACCATCGCGGCCGCGTTCCAGCGGTTCCACGCGGTGATCTTCCGCTCCATCTCCTCGTCACCGTCGATGGCCGGCTCGGCCGAGGTGGGGATGGAGTTGACGTAGTCCGTCTCAAGAAGCTTCGGCAGCGCCAGGCCGCCCGCCTCGGCGCTCTCCAGGGTGCGCCGCATGAGGTACGCGGCGCGGTGCGGCCCGGCCGCCTTGGTGACGGCGTCCAGGGAGGCCTGCCATTCGGCGGTCTCCTCGGGGTCGCGGTCCGGGAGCTGGTCGAGCTCGCTCGGCTGGATGCGCATGGGGTCGGTCATAGTCGCCGCACGCCTTCCTGAGTCGAAGGGGGTGGGGTGGGGGTGCCCTTGGTCTTTGGCAGGACAGGGCGGGGTCCCGGTGGAGACCCGTCAGCGACTGTAACTCCGTGATCGATGATCGATCAAAGGGTTCCGGCTCAAAATCCCTTCAGATCGAGAAAGTCGGCACAGGGTGCCCGCAAACAGGCGGCTCCAGGGCACCGAGTGCCCCTATCGGGGCTCGGCGGTGAGACGCAGGTCACGCTCGCCCGCCCGCGGCGCACAGCCCAGGACATGCGCCTTGACCAGCTCCGCGATGGCCGGATCACGCCGCCGGAACGCCGCGACCAGCTCCTCGTGCTCCTCCGCGTACGACTGCTGCACGGTCCCCAGCCACCGGATCGACAGCGCGGTGAAGACCTCGATGCCCAGCCCCTCCCAGGTGTGCAGCAGCACCGAGTTGTCCGCGGCCCGCACCAGCTCCCGGTGGAAGCCGACCGTGTGCCGCACCTGCGCCGTCCCGTCGGCCTCCCGGTCGGCCCGGTACAACGCCTCGACGTGCGGCTCCAGGGCCGAGCAGTCCTCGGCGAGGCGGACCGCGGCCAGCTCCGCCGCGATGGCCTCCAGACCCGCGCGGACCGGGTAGCTCTCCTCCAGGTCCGCCGCCGAGAGGTTGCGCACCCGCACGCCCTTGTTGGGCGCCGACTCGATCAGGCGCAGCGACTCCAGCTCGCGCAGCGCCTCACGCACCGGAGTCTGGCTGACCTCCAGCTCGGTGGCGATCCGCCGCTCCACGATCCGCTCACCCGGCTTCCAGCGGCCGCTGACGATCCCCTCCACGATGTGCTCGCGGATCTGCTCGCGCAGCGAGTGGACGACCGGCGTGGTCATGTGGGCTCCTCCGGAGGGCCAAGGGAGTTGACGTCTAGACAATACGGCGGCGCCCCCGGCCGGATGTGCTCCGGACGGGGGCGCCGCAGGTGAGGCTGGTTACAGCCGGCCACCGATGCGTACGGCTGAGTACCCGAAAGTACTCGGAAGTACTACAGACCCAGCTCGACCTCGAACTCGCCGGCCTCAAGGATCTGCTTGACCGTCGTCAGGTAGCGGGCCGCGTCGGCGCCGTCCACCAGGCGGTGGTCGTAGGAGAGCGTCACGTACGTCATGTCGCGCACCGCGATGGTCTCGCCGAGGTCCGGGTGGTCGATGACGACCGGGCGCTTGACGGTGGCGCCGATGCCCAGGATGGCGACCTGGTTCGGCGGGACGATGACCGTGTCGAAGAGCGCACCGCGCGAGCCCGTGTTGGAGATCGTGAAGGTGGCGCCCGACAGGTCGTCCGGGGCGATCTTGTTGGTGCGGACCTTGGTGGCCAGCTCCGCGGTCTTCTTCGCGATGCCCGCGAGGTTCAGGTCACCGGCGCCCTTGATGACCGGGGTCATCAGGCCCTTCTCGGAGTCGACGGCGATGCCGACGTTCTCCGAGTCGAAGTAGGTGATCGTGCCCTCGTCGTAGTTCAGACGGGCGTTGATGACCGGGTGGGCCTTCAGCGCCTGGACGGCGGCCTTGACGAAGAACGGCATCGGGGAGAGCTTGACGCCCTCGCGGGCGGCGAAGCCGTCCTTGGCCTTGGCCCGCAGCTTCATCAGCTTGGTGATGTCGACCTCGATGACCGAGGAGAGCTGCGCCTGCTCGTGCAGCGCCTTGGTCATGTTGTCCGCGATCGCCTTGCGGATCCGCGGCAGCTTGACCGTCTGGCCACGCAGCGGGGAGACCTCGAGGGCCGGGGCCTTCGGCGCCGAGGAGGCGGCCGGGGCGGCGGCCGGAGCAGCCTGCTGCGCCTTGGCGGCCTCGGCGGCGGCCGTGACGTCCTGCTTGCGGATGCGACCGCCGACACCGGAGCCCTTGACGGTGGACAGGTCCACGCCGTTCTCCGAGGCGAGCTTGCGCACCAGCGGCGTCACGTAGGCGCCGTCGTCCGCGGCGGAGGAGGCCGGTGCCTTCGGCGCGGCGGCCGGGGCCGGGGCCGGGGCGGGCTGCGACGGGGCCGGGTCGGGCGCCGGGACGGTCTGCTGCTGCGGGGCCGGGGCCGAGGGGGCCTGCGGCGCCGGAGCCTGCGGAGCCGGGGCGGCGGGGGCCTGCTGGGCCGGGGCGGCCTGCTGCGGCGCGGGGGCCGCGGGGGCCTCCTGGGCGGGCGCGGCGGGCTGCGCGGGGGCGGCGGCCGGGGCGGCACCGGGGGCGCCGATGACGGCGAGCTTGGCGCCGACCTCGGCGGTCTCGTCCTCGGCGACGGTGATCTCCAGGAGCACACCGGCGACGGGGGAGGGGATCTCGGTGTCGACCTTGTCGGTGGAGACCTCGAGCAGCGGCTCGTCCTCCGCGACCTCCTCGCCGACCTCCTTCAGCCAACGGGTGACGGTGCCCTCGGTGACGGACTCGCCCAGGGCGGGCAGGACCACGTCGGTGCCCTCGGCGGAGCCGGAACCGGCGGTCGCCTCGGGGGTGGGGGCCGGGGCGGGGGCCTCGGCCTCGGTGGACGGCTCGGCCTGGGCGGGCTGGGCCGGCTCGGCGGCCGGGGCCTGCTCCTGGGCCGGGGCGCCGGAGCCGTCGTCGATGACGGCCAACTCGGCGCCGACCTCGACGGTCTCGTCCTCGGCGACCTTGATGGAGGCCAGGACGCCGGCGGCGGGCGAGGGGATTTCGGTGTCGACCTTGTCGGTCGAGACCTCAAGCAACGGCTCGTCGACCTCGACGCGCTCGCCCTCTGCCTTCAGCCAGCGGGTGACAGTGCCCTCGGTGACGCTCTCACCGAGCGCCGGAAGGGATACGGAAACCGCCATGGTTTCTGTTGCTCCTTAACGATGCGCAACTACGGGTGCCGAGTTGCGGAAGTCTGTGGTGGTCGGTCGTCGCCGGTCGCGACGCGGTGGCGCGGACGCCGCTCAGTCGTGCGAGTGCAGCGGCTTGCCCGCGAGGGCCAGGTGGGCCTCGCCCATGGCCTCGTTCTGCGTCGGGTGGGCGTGGATGAGCTGGGCGACCTCGGCGGGCAGCGCTTCCCAGTTGTAGATGAGCTGGGCTTCGCCGACCTGCTCGCCCATACGGTCGCCGACCATGTGGACGCCGACCACGGCACCGTCCTTGACCTGGACGAGCTTGATCTCGCCCGCGGTCTTGAGGATCTTGGACTTGCCGTTGCCCGCGAGGTTGTACTTCAGAGCGACGACCTTGTCCGCACCGTAGATCTCCTTGGCCTTGGCCTCGGTGATGCCCACGGAGGCGACCTCGGGGTGGCAGTACGTCACCTTCGGCACGCCGTCGTAGTCGATCGGGACGGTCTTGAGACCGGCCAGGCGCTCCGCCACCAGGATGCCCTCGGCGAAGCCGACGTGCGCGAGCTGGAGCGTCGGGACGAGGTCGCCGACGGCCGAGATCGTCTCCACGTTCGTGCGCATGTACTCGTCGACCAGGACGTAGCCGCGGTCCATGGCGACGCCCTGCTCCTCGTAGCCGAGGCCCTGCGAGACCGGGCCGCGACCGATGGCGACGAGCAGCACCTCGGCCTCGAAGGTCTTGCCGTCGGCGAGGGTCACGCGGACGCCGTCCTGCGTGTACTCGGCCTTCTCGAAGAACGTGCCGAGGTTGAACTTGATGCCGCGCTTGCGGAAGGCGCGCTCAAGAAGCTTGGAGCTGTTCTCGTCCTCGACGGGCACGAGGTGCTTGAGGCCCTCGATGACGGTGACGTCGGTGCCGAAGGACTTCCACGCGGAGGCGAACTCGACGCCGATGACGCCGCCGCCCAGGATGATCGCGGACTGCGGGACGCGGTCCAGCTTCAGCGCGTGGTCCGAGGAGATGATGCGGTTGCCGTCGATCTCCAGGCCCGGCAGCGACTTCGGCACGGAGCCCGTCGCGAGCAGGACGTGACGGCCCTCGACGCGCCGGCCGCCGACGTCCACGGAGGTCGGGGAGGACAGCTTGCCCTCGCCCTCGATGTACGTCACCTTGCGGGAGGCGATCAGCCCCTGGAGGCCCTTGTACAGGCCGGAGATGACGTCGTCCTTGTACTTGTGGACGGCCTCGATGTCGATGCCCTCGAAGGTCGCCTTGACACCGAACTGCTCGCTCTCGCGGGCCTGGTCGGCGATCTCGCCCGCGTGCAGCAGGGCCTTCGTCGGGATGCAGCCGTTGTGCAGGCAGGTGCCGCCGACCTTGCCCTTCTCGATCAGGGCGACGTCGAGACCCAGCTGCGAGGCACGCAGAGCCGCGGCGTAACCGCCGCTGCCACCGCCGAGGATCACTAGGTCGAAAACGGTGCTGGCGTCGTTCGCCACGTCACGTCCTCCATGCATGTGCGCCGTACGCCGGGCGCCCTTTTCCCTTTGGGTGGCGACCGGGCGGCGGCTGGTGTTCGGCCGCTCGTTCTTCGGCCCTGTGGTGGGGCCCTGTCCTGCCGCCCCCCATCCTCGCACTTGTCGAAGGCATGCGGGACGTCGGGCCGGGGTCTGAGACGCCGGTTACACCACGATCAGGTGCGGCAGAGGTGACATAACCCGGGGATTCAGTCGAAAGCGAACGGCCCCCGTGCGTCGCACCGGGGCCGTTCCTCCACGTCGGGAACGGGTCAGCCGAGGTCGCCCGCGGCCGTGCGCTCCGCGAGGCGGACCAGCGTACGGACGGCCGAACCGGTGCCGCCCTTGGGCGTGTAGCCGAACGGGCCGCCCTCGTTGAACGCCGGGCCCGCGATGTCGAGGTGGGCCCATGTGATGCCCTCGCCGACGAACTCCTTGAGGAAGAGACCGGCGACCAGGCCGCCGCCCATCCGCTCACCCATGTTGGCGATGTCGGCGGTGGGGGAGTCCATGCCCTTGCGCAGGTCGGCGGGGAGCGGCATCGGCCACGCGGGCTCGCCGACCTCCTCCGCGATCTCGTGGATCGACGTGCGGAAGGCGTCGTCGTTGGCCATGATCCCGTACGTCCGGTTGCCGAGCGCGAGGACCATGGCGCCGGTCAGGGTCGCCACGTCGATGATCGCGTCCGGGTTCTCCTCGGAGGCCTTGGCGAGTGCGTCGGCCAGGACCAGGCGGCCCTCGGCGTCCGTGTTGAGCACCTCGACCGTCTTGCCGGAGTACATGCGCAGCACGTCACCGGGGCGGGTGGCGGAGCCGGACGGCATGTTCTCGGCGAGCGCGAGCCAGCCGGTGACGTTCACGTCGAGCTTGAGGCGGGCCGCGGTGACGACGGCGGCGAACACGGCGGCGGCGCCGGCCATGTCGCACTTCATCGTCTCGTTGTGCCCGGCCGGCTTCAGCGAGATGCCGCCCGAGTCGTACGTGATGCCCTTGCCGACGAAGGCGAGGTGCTTGTCGGCCTTGGAGCTCGTGTACGAGAGCTTCACCAGGCGCGGGCCCGACGCGGAACCGGCGCCGACGCCGAGGATGCCGCCGTAGCCGCCCTTGACGAGGGCCTTCTCGTCGAGGACCTGCACCTTGATGCCGTGTTCCTTGCCCGCGGCCTGGGCGACGGCGGCGAAGGCCTCGGGGTTGAGGTCGTTCGGCGGGGTGTTGACCAGGTCGCGGGCGCGGTTGAGCTCCTCGGCCAGCGCGGTCGCGCGCTCGATCTCCGCCTTGTACGCCTTGTCGCGCGGCTTGCCGCCCAGCAGGGCCACCTCGGCGAGGGGCGCCTTGCCGTTCTTCGGGTCCTTGGCGGACTCCTTGTAGGCGTCGAAGGAGTACGCGCCGAGCAGCGCGCCCTCGGCGATCACACCGGCGTCCGCGGCGTCCTCGACCGGCAGCGCGAACGCGGCCTTCTTCGCGCCGCTGAGGGCGCGGGCGGCGACACCGGCGGCGCGGCGCAGCGACTCGGCGTCGTACACCTCACCGTCGTCGGCCTTCGCGGGCAGGGCACCGAGACCGACCGCCAGCACGACCGGCGCCTTGAAGCCGGAGGGCGCGGGGAGCTTGGTCACCTCGCCCTCGCCGCCTGCGGCGCCGAGGGTCTCCAGGACGGAGGCGAGCTTGCCGTCGTACGCCTTGTCCACGGCCTCCGCGCCGGGCGCTACGACCAGGCCCTTGTCGCCCTTGGCGACGCCGACGACGATGGCGTCGACGCGCAGGCCGCTGGCCGCGGCGGTGCTGAGAGTCAGAGCAGTCACGGTGGTGAGGTCCCTCTTTCGTTGGTACGGGGTGGTGGGTGAGCCCGGGGCGAGCCTACGCCCGACGGGCCTCAGCCGAGGGCCAGGGTCACCAGCGCCGCCGTCGCCGCCGTCTCGGCCACCGCCCCGAACACGTCTCCCGTCACCCCGCCGAACCGGCGCACGCAGTGCCGCAGCAGCAGCTCGGCGGCCCCGCAGCCCAGGACGACGGCGAGCGCCGCCCAGAGCGAGAACGGCGCCGCCACCGCCACGGTCACCGCGCCCACGAGCAGCGCGGCCCGGGGCGACACGGTCTCGGCGACGACCGCGCCGAGCCCCTCGGGGCGGGCGGCGGGCACCCCGGTGCGGGAGGCGAAGGTCAGGGCGAGGCGGGCCGTCACCGCGCAGACGCCCGCCGCGAGGGCGCCCCTGGCCCAGGAGTGCGCGTACAGCTCGGCGAGGACGGCGACCTGGGCGAGCAGGACGAGGACGAGGGTCACGACGCCGAACGGGCCGATGTCCGACTGCTTCATGATCCTCAGCGCGTCCGGTGCGGCCTTGCCGCTGCCCAGGCCGTCCGCGACGTCCGCGAGCCCGTCGAGGTGCAGACCCCTGGTGAGCGCGGCGGGCACGGCGACGGAGGCCACGGCGGCCGGCAGGGAGCCCGCCCCGAGGAGGGTCAGCGCCCCGCCGAGCGTGCCCGCGCCGAGCCCGACGACCAGGCCGGCCAGCGGGGCGCACAGCATGCCGGCGCGGGCCGCGTCGCGGTCCCAGCGGGTGACGGTGACGGGCAGGACGGTGAGGGTGCCGAAGGCGAAACGTATGCCGTCGGCGAGGGCGGCGCGGGAGCTTGTTGCGGACACCGGGGGAGGTTATCCCGCGGCGCACGGGCGCACGCGCGGCCGGTGGCGTACCGCGCGCAGCGCGCACAGGGCGAGCACGGCGGCGAGGGCGGCCAGGTGCTCCTTGCCCGCCAGGTTCGGCTTGAGCGCGCACTCGGCGATCATCGCGGCGACGACCAGGGCGCCGGTGCGGCGGGCCCGGTGGCGCCAGCACACGTACACCGCGAGGCCGACGACCGCCGCCGAGGGGCCGGTGTCCACGACCCGCGCGTCCGACGCGGGCAGGCCGAGGGGGCTCCCGGGGCCGAGCAGGACGCCGAGCCGCGCGTACAGCGTGCCGGCGAGCGTGGCGGCGTAGGCGACGGCGAGGGCGCGCCACCGGCCGAGGCAGAGCTCCGCGACGCCGAACACCAGCAGGAGCTGGGCGAGCGCGCCCCAGACGGGCAGGTCGAGCGCCGGGACGAACAGGGACAGCGGGGTGCGCGCCAGGGCGGCCCACAGCGGGTCCTCGGCGCGGACCGAGCCGATGTCCTGCACGAACCGGTAGCCCCAGGGCTGGTTCTGCGCGTACTGGAACGCCGCTGTCAGGCACACCGCGGTCAGCGTGAGCGGGATCGCCCGCCACCCGCGCCCGCGAAGCCGCTCGCCCGCGACGGCGACGAGCGGTCCCCACTCCGTACGCGCCCACGCGCGCGTGGTGCCCATCAGCGGTGCTCCAGGCGTCTGCGGCGCAGCCATCTCGGCAGGCCGGGGACGTCGAGGAAGCCTTCGGCGCGGGCCGACGCGATCCCGATGCGCGGCAGGTCGGCGCTCTTCTCGAAGAGCAGGAAGCGGGGCTCCCAGGCGGGCCGGTACTTGGCGTTGGCCCGGTACAGCGACTCGATCTGCCACCACCGGGAGAAGAAGCCGAGGAGCGAGCGCCACAGGCGCAGGACGGGGCCCGCGCCGAGCCGGGAGCCGCGTTCGAAGACGGAGCGGAACATCGCGAAGTTGAGCGAGACCTGGGTGACGCCGATCTCGGGGGCGCGCCGCAGGAGTTCGATGACGAGGAACTCCATCAACCCGTTCTCGGCGTTCCGGTCGCGCCGCATCAGATCGAGGGACAGGCCGCGCGGACCCCACGGCACGAAGGAGAGCACTGCTCTCAACTCGCCGTTCCCGTCGCTGCATTCGAGCATCACGCACTGCCCGTCGGCCGGGTCGCCCAGGCGGCCGAGCGCCATCGAGAAGCCGCGTTCGGTGGGCCCGTCGCGCCACTCCTCGGCCCGCCGCAGAAGGTGCGCCATCTCCTCCCCGGGGATGGTCCCGTGGCGGCGGACCCGGACCGTGTACCCCGCGCGCCCGACGCGGTGGTAGGCCTGGCGGACGGAGCGCATGGCCCGTCCCTCCAGGGTGAACCCGCCGGTCTCCACAATGGCCTCGTCGCCGAGTTCGAGGGCGTCCAGGCCGTGCCGGGCGTAGACGGTGCCCGCCTCCTCGCTCGCGCCCATCACGGCCGGGCGCCAGCCGTGCACCCGCGCCTCGGCGAGCCAGGGTTCGATGGCGCCGGGCCATGCCTCGGGATCGCCGATCGGGTCGCCCGAGGCCAGCGAGACCCCGCCGAGCACCCGGTACGTCACGGCGGCCTTGCCCGTCGGTGACCACACGACGCTCTTCTCGCGGCGCAGCGCGAAGTAGCCGAGGGAGTCGCGTGCGCCGCCCTTGTCGAGCAGGGCGCGCAGCCTCGACTCGTCCTCGGGGGCGAGCGGGTCGACGGCCCTGCGGCAGCGGAACGCGGCGTGGACGACGGCGACCAGCAGCACCGTGGAGAGGACGTTGATGGCGATGCCGACCCAGTGCGGGGTGGTGATGCCCGGGGGGCGGGAGCCGTCCGTGGCGACCGAGACGAGGCGCAGGGTGCCGTACCGCCAGCGGTCGAGGAACGTCGAGCGATGGGCGCCGGGGGACTGGTCGACGAGCGTGACCAGGAGGGTCGCGAGGAGCGAGGTGACCAGCAGACCACCGGCCGCGACCGCCGCCGCCAGCTTGGGGTTCGAGCGGTCGCCCTTCGCGTAGAACTCGCGGCGGCCGAGGAGCAGGGCGAGGACGAACGCGGCGGTCAGCGCGAGCGAGACCCAGTTCTGCGCGAACCGCCGTACCTCCGGGAAGCACATCACGACGGCGAACAGCAGCAGGAACAGGCCGCTCAGGACGAGGTTGAGGAGCCAGGCCGCGCGTTTGCGGCGGCCCATGGTGAGCGCCAGGAACCAGGTGACGACGGCGGAGGAGAAGCCCGCCGCGAGCAGGTACGGGGTGAAGCAGTCCGCCGAGTTGTGGCGGCGCAGGTCCTGGCCGAAGGAGACCCATACGGCGCTGAGCAGGTTGAGGAAGGTGACGACCCGGAGGTACCAGACCGTGCAGTTCGCGGCGCGCCGTGACATCGGTGTGCTGGTCCGTGGCTCTCCCATGACGCCCATGATGGGGAGCATATGGTCGATTTAGGGCGATATCGGGTCGGCGTCGCCGTGCGGGGCGCCACCGACCCGGATCACCGTGCCGCTACACCCCGGCGCCACCCGCGTGGTCAGGCTCAGCGCCCTCAGCGCCCTCGGTGTCGGAACCGTCGCCCTGCGCCCGCTCCGCCTCCGGGAGTTCCGCCGCGAGCGAGGCCGCGGCCTGCACCAGCGGCAGCGCCAGCAGTCCGCCCGTGCCCCCGCCCACCCGTACGCCCTGGTCGAGCAGCGGCTCCATGGCCATCCGGTCCAGCGCCTTGGCCTGGGCGGGCTCGCCGCTGGTGTGCCCGGCCAGCCACCAGTCCGGCGCCCGGAACGCGACCCGCTGCCCGACCAGCGCGCAGGCCGCCGACACGACACCGTCCAGGATCACCGGCATGCGGCGCACCGCCGCCTGGAGCAGGAAGCCGGTCGCGGCCGCCAGGTCCGCCCCGCCGACCGTGGCGAGGAGCTGCACCTGATCGCCCAGGACCGGCCTCGCCCGGCGCAGCGCGTCCCGCACCGCCGCGCACTTGCGCATCCACGCCAGGTCGTCGATGGGGTCACCGCCGCGCCCCGTGACGACGGAGGCGTCGGTCCCGCACAGCGCCGCGACGAGCGTGGCCGCCGCCGTGGTGCCGCCCACGCTGAGGTCGCCGAGCACCACCAGATCCGTACCCGAGTCGGCCTCCTCGTCGGCGATCGCCATGCCCGCGCGGAACGCCGCCTCCGCCTCCTGCGGGGTCAGCGCGTCCTCGATGTCGATGCGCCCGGAGCCGCGCCGCACCCGGTGGCCCGCGACGTCCGCGGGCAGTTCGCCGGGGTCGCAGTCGAGCGCCATGTCGACGATCCGTACGCCGACGCCGAGCCGCCGGGCGAGCACCGCGCCGGTGCTCGCGCCCTCGACGGCCTCGCGGACCAGCGCGGCGGCGGTGCCCGCGGCCCGCTTCGACACGCCGAGGCGGGCGATGCCGTGGTCACCGGCGAAGAGGATCACGCGCGGCCGGGCGAGCGGGCGCACCGGCACGGACCCCTGGGCGGCGCTGAGCCACTCGCCCAGTTCGTCGAGGCGGCCGAGTGCGCCGGGCGGCACGGCGAGCCGGGCCCTGCGCTCCTCGGCGTCGCGGCGGGTGCCGCCGTCGGGGCGCTCGATCAGGTCGGTGAAGTCGTCGAGATTCAGCGAGCTCATTCGCCGAACAGTACCGGCCGGGCGCCTCCCGGGCCCCTGGCGTCCCTGGGGTCCCGGCCGCCCCTGACGGGCTGTCACGTGATGCGACCCACCGACTCCGCAGCGTCATTGCATGGCGCCTGACGATCGCTTACGTTCATATATGCGCTGATTGTCATACTTTCCTGGCACTCTCAGTGCCCCTTCTCGTACCCCTCTCGCACCGCGGCGGCTTCAGGAGATGACGGAGACATGCCCCCCAGAGTCCAGGCCGTGGCCGATCGCCGCCCCGCCCACCTCAGCGAACTCGCCCGGGGCACCGAGCGCTTCCACGAACCGCCCCGCCACGACTGCCCCTGGTGCGGCTCCATCAGGCTGCACACCCGGCCGCACACCCGGCTGCGCACCGCCGACCCGCTCCGGCACAGGCCCGGCACCTTCACCGTCGACCAGTGCGGGGCCTGCGGCCACGCGTTCCAGAACCCCCGGCTGACCCCCGAGGGCCTGGACCTCCACCACCGCGCCTTCCACGACCGCCTGCACGCCGGACAGGCCGAGAAGATCTTCCGGGCGCAGCACTCCGTCGAGCGGTACCGGCGCGCCGCCCGCGCGCTGACCCGGTTCGCCGAGCCGGAGAGCTGGCTGGACGTCGGCACAGGCCGTGGCCGCTTCCCCGCGGTGGCCAGGAAAGTGCTGCCGTACACGGCGTTCGACGGCCTCGACATCGGGCCCGGCGTCGAGGAGGCCCGCAGACGGGGCCGCGTCGAGGAGGCCCACCGCGGCTTCCTTACGGACCTGGCCGGCGAACTCGTGGGCCGCTACGACGCGATGAGCATGTTCCACTACCTGGAGCACGCCCTCGACCCGCGCGCGGAGCTCAAGGCCGCCCACCGCGTCCTGCGCCCCGGCGGCCACCTCATGATCGAGGCCCCCGACCCGGAGAGCCGCTGCGCCAAGCTCCTGCGCACGTGGTGGATGCCGTACTCCCAGCCGCGGCACCTGCACCTCATCCCGCTCGCCAACCTCCGCGCCGAGCTGGCGGGACTCGGCTACACGGTCGTCGCCGTCGACCGCCGCGAACCCCACGTCCCCCTCGACCTGTCGGCCGCCTGCGCCCTGTTCCTCGGCCACTTCCTGCCCCGCGCGGACGATTCCCGGCGCGCCGAGGCCCCCGGCGCCCTCAAGCGCGGACTGCGCCGCTCACTGTCCTCCGCGGCGGCCCCGGCCTTCGCCGCCTGCCAGGGCGCCGACCGACTGCTGGCCCCGCTGGCCGGCCGGACCCGGTTCTCCAACACCTACCGGATCATCGCCCGCCGCAACCCCGCCCCCACCTGACCCCGCGCGCCCCGCCGTCAGCCGCGCAGCGCGAGCGCCTGCCCCGCGACGACCAGCAGCACCTGCTCGCACTCACCCGCGAACGCGGCGTTCAGGCGGCCCAGTTCGTCCCGGTAGCGACGCCCGGACGCCGTCGCCGGAACGATCCCGGAGCCGACCTCGTTGGAGACGGCGACGACGGTGCGGCGCGTGCGCCGCACGCCGTCCACCAGCTCCGCCACCTTCGCGCGCAGCGCCTTCTCGCCGCCGCCCGCCCACTCCGCGTCGTCCCAGGCCCCCACCTCGTCCATAGCGTACGTCAGCCACAACGACAGGCAGTCCACGAGCAGCGGCGCCGGGTCCGCCGCGTCCGCGAGCAGCGGCAGGAGGTCGCAGGTCTCGGCGGTGCGCCACGACCCCGGCCGCCGCTCGCGGTGCGCACTGACCCGCCGCGCCCACTCCGAGTCCCCGCCCCGCGTCCCCCCGGTCGCGACGTACAGCACGTCGGGGAAGGCCGCGAGGCGCCGCTCCGCCTCCAGCGACTTCCCGGACCGCGCCCCGCCGAGCACCAGCGTCCTGCGCGGCACGTCGGGCACGCTCTCGTACGACCCCACGTCCAGCGTCGTCCCGTCCGGCACGGCCCGGGCGCCCGCCGCCGCGAGCCGCCGGTCGAGCTCGGGGCCCGGCGGCACGTCGTGGTCCAGGTGGACGGCGACGACGTCGGTGGTCGGGCCGACCGCGCCCGCCGCCCGCAGCCGCGCCAGCGCGTCGGGCCGCCCGATCACGTCCAGGACGACCATCTCGTACGGGCTCCGCGCCTCCTTCGGCCCCGCGACCGCGGCGCCCGGCGGCAGATACAGCAGCCGCCCGCCCTCGGGCCCCACCACCTCGTACCCGGTGCCGGGCGCGTCCAGGGCGAGTGCCCGGACCCGGTGGCCGGTCAGCAGCGCCAGCTCCCGGCCGTCCGGCACCCGCCCCGGCTGCGGCAGCCCGGCCGGCACCTCCACCGCGGGCCCGTCGTGCGGATGCGAGAGCAGCACCTGCCGTACGCCGCCGAGACTGTGCCCCGCGCGGGCCGCGGCGAACACGGCGCCCGGGGTCAGATCGAGCAGCAGCGCCCCGTCGACCAGCACGGCTGTCGCGGCGCGGGAGCCGGGGCCGAGCGCGGTCGCACAGGCGGCGCAGGGGCAGTCGGGGCGGGGCAGTCCTTCGGGGGCACCGGTGCCGAGCAGAGTCAGTTCCACGGGAAGATCCTCCCGCGCCCCCGCCCGGGCCGCGCGCCCGGCTACGCTTCCAGGGACATCCACGACGACGGACATCCGGTACGGGAGGCTGACATGGCGGCATGGACGTGGCGGTTCGAGAAGTCCGACGGGACGGAGGTGGCCCCCGCGGTGCAGCCCGAGGAGTTCACGACGCAGGGCGACGCCGAGTCCTGGATCGGCGAGCACTGGAAGGCGCTCGCGGAGGGCGGCGCGGACCAGGTCACCCTCTCCGAGGACAGCACGGTGATCTACGGCCCGATGAGCCTGCACGCGGAGGACGCGGCCGCGCAGAACTGACCGGCGACGGTCGGGCGGGGGCCGCGTTCCGGTCCCCGCCCCACCGCGTTCAGATCTCGCCGAGCGTGACGTCCGCCTTCTTCTCCGCCCCGTCCCGGCTGTACGTCACCGCGACCTCGTCGCCGGGCTTCTTCCCGGCCAGCGCCTCCGACAGCGACTGCATCGTCGTCACGTCGGTCCCCTCGAACCGGGTGACGATGTCCCCGGGCTCGATCCCGGCCTTCGCCGCGCCGCCGCCGTCCGTCACGGTGACCACCGCGACCCCGGCCGGCCGGTAGCCGTCGCCGAGCACCGTGCGCCCGGCGATCCCGAGCGCCGCCCGCCCCGAGTCCGTCACCTCGCCCTTCTCGATCACCTGATCGGCGACGGTCGTGACCATCGACGCGGGGATCGCGAAGCCGATGCCGGGCGCCGAACCGTTGCCGAGGCTCGGGTCGGTCGCCGCGAGCGTCGGGATGCCGATGACCTCGCCGTCCAGGTTCACCAGCGCGCCCCCGCTGTTGCCCGGGTTGATCGCGGCGGAGGTCTGCACCATGTTGGCGATGGTCGCCCCGGTGCCGCCGCCCGACCGGCCCTCGCTCACCGTGCGGCCGGTCGCCGAGACGATGCCCTGGGTGACGCTGGAGGAGAGCCCGAGCGGCGACCCCATCGCCAGCGTGATCTGCCCGACCGCCACCTTCGCCGAGTCCCCGAACCGCGCCGCCCTCAGCCCCTCCGGCAGCTTCTCCAGCTTGATGACGGCGAGGTCCTGGTCCGGGTACGCGTAGACGAGGCGCGCGGTGAGTTCGTCCGTGCTGTTGGTGGTCGTGACCTTGAACGTCCGCTCGTCGCCGACCACATGGGCGTTGGTCACGATGTGGCCCCGGTCGTCGTAGACGACCCCCGAGCCGAGATCGGACGACGCCTGGATCTGCACGACCGAGGGCAGGACTTCCTTGATGACCTTCTGGTAGTCGTCCTGGAGGGTGTCGGCCGCCGCCGGTGCCGCCTGGGTGGTGGACCCGGACGGGCCGGACGCGCCGGCCCCCGAGCAGCCCGGGACGAGCGCCACGACGCACAGGACGGCGCTCAGCGGCAGAGCGGCACGGAGGACAGGGGGAGTACGGCGAGCACGCGCACGGGAGACATCCATGCCCGGATTGTCGCGTTCGCCCCGCGCGGTCGCCCGCCCCGCGCCGCCGAACAGGCGTCAGCCGCGGACCCCGCACAGATGCAACAGCGCCGCGACCTGCCGGTACGGATCGGTACGCCCGGCCCGCTCCTCCGCGGCCAGCAGCGTCCCCAGCTCCTCGCGCTCCGGGAGCCGCGCCCCGTCCCCCGCCTGGTCGGTGAAGACCCGCACCCCGTACCAGGCGTGCAGCGGCGCCCCGATCCCGGCGAGCGTCGCCGTCAGGGCCGAGAGCCGGTCCGCCCGGACATCGAGCCCGAGGCGGTTGTGGTACTTCGCCGAGTCGAAGGCACCGAGCGCGGTGACCCAGTCACCGGCGAGCCCGGGCCGCATGGCCAGCGCGTCCGCGTTCCGTACGAGCAGCGAGAGCAGCCCGCCGGGGGCCAGCATCCGCGCCAGACCCGCGAGCAGCGCGTCCGGGTCCTCGACGTACATCAGGACCCCGTGGCACAGCACGACGTCGAAGCTGCCGGGCAGGAAGTGGACGCCCGTGTCCCGGCCGTCGCCCTCGACGACCTGCACCCGCTCGCGCACGCCCTCGGGCTCCGCCGCGAGCGCCTGGCGCGCCGCGGCGATCATCGCGGCGTCCCGCTCGATGCCGGTCACCTTGTGTCCGGCGCGCGCCAGGCGCAGCGCCTGCGTGCCCTGGCCCATGCCCACGTCGAGCACCCGCAGCCGCTGCCCGACGGGGAACCGGCCGGCTATCTGCTCGTCGAGCTGCCGGGCCACCAACTCCTGCCGTACGACATTGCGCACGCCGCCCAGCCCCGCGAGCCAGGCGCCCGGCGCGTCACCGGCGAAAGCCTCCGTGCTCAGGGTCGCTCCCCGCGCTTGACCTGCGGCTTGGGCAGACGGAGCCGCTTCATCTGGAGCGTGCGCATCAGGGCGTACGCGACGGCACCCTTGCGGCGCTCGTCGGGGAACTTCTCCGCCAGCTTCTTCTTCAGCCGGAAGCCGGTCACGGCCGAGTCGATCACGATAGCGACGATCACGAAGAGCCAGAGCAGCAGCGCGATGTTCTGGAGCGAGCCGACCCGGACCATGCTCAGGACGAGGATGATCACCGCCATCGGCAGGAAGTACTCGGCGATGCAGAACCGCGAGTCGACGAAGTCACGCGCGTACTTGCGCACGGGCCCCTTGTCGCGAGTCGGCAGATAGCGCTCGTCACCGTTGGCCAGAGCGGCGCGCTGGCGCTCCATCGCGGTGCGCCGCTCCTCGCGCTGACGGGAGCGCGCCTCCTTCGGCGACATCTTGGTGTTGGCCACGCTGCGGCGCTGCGACTGGGCCGCGCTGCGCTTGGGCGTGGGGCGGCCCTTGGGCGCCTGCGGGTCTCGGGTCTGCGTGGACGAGGAGGTCACCGGGGCCTTGGCGGCGGGGGCCTTGTCATCCTTGGATCGGCTACGGAACACAAAAGCCAAGGGTACGCGGTGGTCGTGCATGGACCACAGGGCCGTGGGGAACGATCCGGCAACACCCTGCGTCCATAGAGGCACATAGGGGCACACCTACTCCCTACGCCGGAGCGGGACAGCACGCAGTCGTCCTTGGGGATGAGCGCATCCGCACCTGAACAGTGCGGTAATAGATGCAGGACCCGTACTGTGGATTCTGTCGCAGTGCTGGAGCTGGAACGGCCGGTCGGATCTTCAGAAGGGGGCGCGCGAAGCCCATGAGCGGTGTCATGAAGCGTATGGGGATGATCTTCCGCGCGAAGGCGAACAAGGCCCTTGACCGGGCCGAGGACCCGCGCGAGACCCTCGATTACTCGTACCAGAAGCAGCTCGAGCTGTTGCAGAAGGTGCGCCGCGGCGTCGCCGACGTGGCGACCAGCCGCAAGCGCCTGGAACTCCAGCTCAACCAGCTCCAGGGCCAGTCCTCCAAGCTGGAGGACCAAGGCCGCAAGGCGCTCGCCCTCGGCCGCGAGGACCTGGCCCGCGAGGCGCTCTCCCGTCGCGCCGCGCTCCAGCAGCAGGTCACGGACCTGGAGACGCAGCACCAGACGCTCCAGGGCGAGGAGGAGAAGCTCACCCTCGCGGCGCAGCGGCTCCAGGCCAAGGTGGACGCCTTCCGCACGAAGAAGGAGACCATCAAGGCCACCTACACGGCGGCACAGGCCCAGACCCGGATCGGCGAGGCGTTCTCCGGCATCTCCGAGGAGATGGGCGACGTCGGCATGGCGATCCAGCGGGCCGAGGACAAGACGGCGCAGCTCCAGGCGCGGGCCGGCGCCATCGACGAGCTGCTCGCCTCCGGCGCCCTGGACGACTCCTCCGGGCTCGCCAAGGACGACATCCAGAGCGAGCTGGACCGCCTCTCCGGTGGTACGGATGTAGAGCTGGAGCTCCAGCGCATGAAGGCCGAGCTGGCCGGTGGCTCCTCCTCGTCGCAGACGGCGATCGAGGGCGGCGCCGGACAGGGCCAGCAGGCGCAGGCGCCCCAGGACACCCCGCGCTTCGACAAGCAGTGACATCTCAGGCGGCAGCGGCTCACAGGAGGGCGTCATGATCGTACGGATCATGGGGGAGGGCCAGGTGAGGCTGGCCGACGGCCACGTCACCGAACTCGACAAGCTCGACGACGAACTGCTCCAGGAGATCGAGAGCGGCGACGAGGCCGGCTTCCGGCGCACCCTCGCCGCGCTCCTCGAAGCCGTCCGCCGCCTCGGCGAGCCGCTTCCCGACGACGCGCTGGAGCCCTCGGAGCTGATCCTCCCCGGGCCCGACGCGACGCTGGACGAGGTCCGCTCCATGCTCAGCGACGACGGCCTGATCCCGGGCTGACCCGGACCGCGGCACAGAGGGCGGTTACCGTGACGCCGGTGACCCCCCTCGTACGGTGGGCCAGGACGCATCCGCTGGCCCTGGACGCCCTCGTCGCCCTCGGCGTTCTCCTCGCCATGGTCGCCGGTTCCTTCGTGGACCCGCACGGCCCCGACGGCGCGTACGTCTGGGGAGCCCGTACCCCGGACGGGCTCAGCCTCCTGCTCATGGTGCTCGGCGCCGGCGCGCTGGTCTTCCGGCGCCTCGCGCCCATGTACGTCCTCGCGGCGACGTCGGCCGTCTCCCTCGTGGAGCTGATCACCGGCGAACCCCGCGCCCCCGTCGTGATGTCCGCCGTCGTCGCGCTCTACACGGTCGCCGCCACCACCGACCGCCCCACCACCTGGCGCGTGGGCCTCGCCACCATGGCCCTGCTCACCGGCATCGCCATGTTCGTCGGCCCCCTGCCCTGGTACGCCCAGGAGAACATCGGCATCTTCGCGTGGACCGGGATGGCCGCCGCCGCCGGGGACGCGGTCCGCTCGCGGCGCGCCTTCGTCCAGGCCATCCGGGAGCGCGCCGAGCGGGCCGAGCGCACCCGGGAGGAAGAGGCACGGCGGCGCGTCGCCGAGGAGCGGCTGCGCATCGCCCGCGACCTGCACGACGTCGTCGCCCACCACATCGCGCTCGTCAACGTGCAGGCCGGGGTCGCCGCGCACGTCATGGACAAGCGGCCCGACCAGGCGAAGGAAGCCCTCGGCCACGTCCGCGAGGCCAGCCGCTCCGCGCTCGGCGAACTCCGCGCCACCGTCGGCCTGCTGCGGCAGAGCGGCGACCCCGAGGCCCCGACCGAACCGGCGCCGGGACTCGACCGGCTCGACGACCTCGTCGCCACCTTCCGCCACGCGGGCCTGCCCGTCGAGGTGGCCCGCTCCGTATCCGCCCCCGCGCTGCCCGCCGCCGTCGACCTGGCCGCCTTCCGCGTCGTGCAGGAAGCGCTCACCAACGTGCGCAAACACGCGGGCCCCGACGCGAAGGCCGAGGTCAGCGTCGTGCGCGTGGGACGCGACGTGGAGGTCTCGATCCTCGACAACGGACCCGGCACCGACCCCGAGGCCCCCGACCGGCCGGACGAGAACGGCGGCCACGGCCTGCTCGGCATGCGCGAACGCGTCAGCGCGCTCGGCGGCACCCTCACCGCGGGACCGCGCTACGGCGGCGGTTTCCGCGTCCATGCGATCCTTCCGGTCGACGCCCGCACCACCGACCCCAAGGACGCCACGCGATGACGAGCGCCACCAGCGCCACCAGCGGCACGATCAGGGTGTTGCTCGCCGACGACCAGGCCCTGCTGCGCAGCGCCTTTCGCGTCCTCGTGGATTCCGAGGCCGACATGGAGGTGGTCGGCGAGGCGTCCGACGGCGCGGAGGCGGTCCGCCTCGCCCGCTCGGAGCGGCCCGACGTCGTCCTCATGGACATCCGGATGCCCGGCACCGACGGCCTCGCCGCGACCCGGGAGATCAGCGCCGACCCCGAACTCGCCCACGTACGCGTCGTCATGCTGACGACGTTCGAGGTCGACGAGTACGTGGTGCAGTCGCTGCGGGCAGGTGCCTCGGGATTCCTCGGCAAGGGCGCCGAACCCGATGAACTCCTCGGCGCCGTGCGCGTCGCGGCGGCCGGTGACGCCCTGCTGTCGCCCGTCGCGACCAAGGGCCTGATCGCCAAGTTCCTGGCACAGAGCGACGCTTCGGACGACGCGCGCGCGGGCGCCCACGCGGAACGGCTCGCCGCGCTCACCGGACGCGAGCGTGAGGTCCTGGTCCAGGTCGCGGGCGGCCACTCCAACGACGAGATCGCCGAACGCCTGGAGGTCAGCCCGCTCACCGTCAAGACCCATGTGAACCGGGCCATGGCCAAGCTCGGCGCCCGCGACCGCGCCCAACTCGTCGTGATTGCCTACGAATCGGGCCTGGTCCGCCCAAGGGTGGAGTGATCGCGGCGGCGTACGTACTACGGGCGCAGTAGGCGGGCGGCGAGAACGGGACCTGGGAGCGACGAAACCGGTCGTTCCCGTGGCCCAGGGTGTAAGCGGGCCTCCACGCATGTCCGCGTCAGAGGCCGTCCCCCTCCCGCTCACGCCTCTGGAGAACCCCGCCCCATGTCCTGGCTGTCGAGATTCAGCCTCGCTCAACGCGCCCTGATCGGGCTGGTGTCCCTCATCGCGCTCGTCTTCGGCGCGATAGCGATCCCCCAGCTCAAGCAGCAGTTGCTGCCCACCATCGAACTGCCCATGGTCTCCGTCCTGGCCCCGTACCAGGGGGCGTCCCCCGACGTGGTGGAGAAGCAGGTCGTCGAGCCGCTGGAGAACTCCATCGACGCCGTCGACGGGATCACCGGCGTCACCTCCACGGCCTCCGAGGGCAACGCGCTGGTGATGGCCCAGTTCGACTACGGCAGCGGCAGCGACTCCAAGCAGCTCGTCGCCGACGTCCAGCAGGCCGTCAACCGGGCCCGCGCCCAGCTCCCCGACGGCGTCGACCCGCAGGTCGTCGCGGGCTCCACCGACGACATCCCCACGGTCGTCCTCGCCGTCACCTCCGACAAGGACCAGCAGGCGCTCGCCGACCAGCTCGACGCGACCGTCGTGCCCGCCCTCAAGGACATCGACGGCGTCGGCCAGGTCAGCGTCGACGGGGTCCGCGACCTCCAGGTCGACGTCACCCCCGACGACCGGAAGGCGGCCGCGGCGGGCGTCAGCGTGCGGACGCTGAGCCAGTCCCTCCAGGCCGGCGGCGCCACGCTGCCCGCCGGCTCCTTCGCCGAGAACGGCAAGAACCGTACGGTCCAGGTCGGCGGCGGCTTCACCTCGCTCCAGCAGATCAAGGACCTGATGGTCACCGGTCAGGGCGTCAAGAAGCCCGTACGCCTCGGGGACATCGCCACCGTCGAGCAGCGGCCGTCGACCGCCGACTCCCTCACCCGCACCGACGGACGCCCGAGCCTCGCGGTCATGGTCACCATGGACCACGACGGCTCCGCGGTCACCATCTCGAACGCGGTCAAGGACAAGCTGCCCGACCTGCGCCAGGACCTCGGCTCCGGCGCGAAGCTGACCGTCGTCAGCGACCAGGGACCGGCCGTCTCGAAGTCCATCTCGGGCCTGACCACCGAGGGCGCGCTCGGCCTGCTCTTCGCGGTCATCGTGATCCTGGTCTTCCTGGCGTCGCTGCGCTCGACCCTCGTCACCGCGGTCTCCATCCCGCTGTCGGTGGTCCTCGCACTGATCGTCCTGTGGACCCGCGACCTGTCCCTCAACATGCTGACCCTCGGCGCGCTGACCATCGCGATCGGCCGCGTCGTGGACGACTCGATCGTCGTCCTGGAGAACATCAAGCGCCATCTCGGCTACGGCGAGGAGCGCCAGGAGGCCATCCTCAAGGCGGTCCGCGAGGTCGCCGGTGCGGTCACCTCCTCCACCCTCACCACGGTGGCGGTCTTCCTCCCGATCGGGCTGGTCGGCGGCATGGTGGGCGAGCTGTTCGGCTCGTTCTCCCTCACCGTCACCGCCGCGCTGCTCGCCTCCCTCCTCGTCTCCCTCACGGTCGTCCCGGTCCTGTCCTACTGGTTCCTGCGCGCGCCCAAGGAGATCCAGGGCATCGACCCGCAGGAGGCGCGCCGCAAGGCCGAGGAGAAGGAGGCCCGCTCCCGGTTGCAGCGGATCTACGTGCCCGTCCTGCGCTTCGCGACGCGCCGCCGCTTCACCAGCCTGCTCATCGCGGTCGTCGTCCTCGTCGGCACGTTCGCCATGGCGCCGCTGCTCAAGACCAACTTCTTCGACCAGGGCGAGCAGGAAGTCCTCTCCATCAAGCAGGAGTTGCGGCCCGGCACCAGCCTGGCCGCGACCGACGCCTCCGCGCGCAAGGTCGAGAAGGTGCTCCAGGGCATCGACGAGATCAAGGACTACCAGGTCACCATCGGCTCGTCCGGCTTCATGGCGGCCTTCGGCGGCGGCACCGACACCAACCAGGCCTCGTACCAGGTGACGCTGAAGGACAAGGCGTCGTACGAGGACACGCAAGGCCGCATCGAGCGGGAGCTCGGCAAGCTGTCCGGCGTCGGTACGACGACGATCTCCGCCGGTGACGGCTTCGGCAGCCAGGACCTGAGCGTGGTCGTGAAGGCCGCCGACGGCTCCGTCCTCGACAAGGCGGCGGAACAGGTCCGCGACGCGGTCGCCTCGATCGACGACGTCACGGACGTCACCAGCGACCTGTCGCAGTCCGTGCCGCGCATCTCGGTGCGCGCCAACTCCGAGGCCGCCGCGGCAGGGTTCGACGACACGACGCTCGGCGCCGCCGTCGCCCAGGCGGTGAAGGGCACCACCAGCGGCAAGGCGATCCTCGACGACACCGAGCGGGACGTCGTCGTGAAGTCGGCGAAGCCGGCCACCACCATGGACGAGCTGAAGAAGCTGCCGATGGGCCCGCGCGGCCTGACTCTCGGCGACATCGCCACGGTGAAGCTGGTCGAAGGACCGGTCTCGATGACCCGGATCGACGGCGCCCGCGCCGCCACGATCACGGCCAAGCCGACCGGCGACAACACCGGCGCGGTCAGCGCCGACCTCCAGTCGAAGATCGACAAGCTGGAGCTGCCGAAGGGGGCCACCGCCACCATCGGCGGAGTCACCTCCGACCAGGACGACGCCTTCAAGAACCTGGGCCTCGCGATGCTCGCGGCCATCGCGATCGTCTTCATGCTCCTGGTGGCGACGTTCCGCTCGCTGGCCCAGCCGCTGATCCTGCTGGTCTCCATCCCGTTCGCGGCGACCGGCGCGATCGGTCTGCTCGTCGTCACGGGCACCGCGATGGGCGTCCCCGCGATGATCGGCATGCTGATGCTCATCGGCATCGTCGTGACGAACGCGATCGTCCTGATCGACCTGATCAACCAGTACCGGAGTCAGGGCCTGAGCGTGGTCGAGGCCGTGGTCGAGGGCGGCCGGCACCGGCTGCGCCCGATCCTCATGACGGCCCTGGCGACGATCTTCGCCCTGCTCCCGATGGCGCTCGGCGTCACCGGCGAGGGCGGCTTCATCGCCCAGCCGCTCGCGGTGGTCGTGATCGGCGGTCTCATCACGTCGACCCTGCTCACGCTGCTCCTCGTGCCGACGCTCTACGCGATGCTGGAGCTCCGCAAGGAGAAGCGGGCGAAGAAGCGCGCGGCGAAGAGGGTGCCTTCCCAGGCCGTGTCCCCGGAAGCGGAGCGGGCCGGGGTCTGACCCCCTGGGGGCGCGGGGAACTGCGCGACCAGCCACGACGAAAGCCGCAGCCGCGTCTGCTCGATACATGAGCAGACGCGACTGCGGCTTTTCGTCGGCTGAGCGCGCGGTTCCCCGCGCCCCTTTCGGGGCTACGGCAGGGCGAGCATCCGCTCAAGCGCCAGCTTCGCGAACTGCTCCGTCTCGCGGTCGACCTCGATCCGGTTCACGAGCTGTCCGTCGGCGAGCGACTCCAGCGTCCAGACCAGGTGCGGCAGGTCGATCCGGTTCATGGTCGAGCAGAAGCAGACCGTCTTGTCGAGGAAGACGATCTCCTTGCCCTCCGGTGCGAACCGGTTGGCGAGGCGCCGTACGAGGTTGAGCTCGGTCCCGATGGCCCACTTGGACCCGGCGGGCGCGGCCTCCAGCGCCTTGATGATGTACTCGGTCGAGCCCACGTAGTCGGCCGCCGCGACGACCTCGTGCTTGCACTCCGGGTGCACCAGGACGTTGACGCCCGGTATGCGCTCCCGCACGTCGTTGACGGAGTCCAGTGAGAAGCGCCCGTGCACCGAGCAGTGCCCGCGCCACAGGATCATCTTGGCGGCGCGCAGCTCCTCGACGGTCAGGCCGCCGTTCGGCTTGTGCGGGTTGTAGAGGACGCAGTCATCGAGCGACATGCCGAGGTCGCGCACCGCGGTGTTGCGGCCCAGGTGCTGGTCGGGCAGGAACAGCACCTTGTCGCCCTGCTCGAACGCCCAGTTCAGGGCCCGCTCGGCGTTGGATGACGTACAGATCGTGCCGCCGTGCTTGCCCGTGAACGCCTTGATGTCCGCGGAGGAGTTCATGTACGAGACGGGGACCACGGACTCGGCGATCCCGGCCTCGGTCAGCACGTCCCAGCACTCGGCGACCTGCTCGGCGGTGGCCATGTCGGCCATCGAGCAGCCCGCGGCGAGGTCCGGCAGCACGACCTTCTGGTCGTCGCCGGTCAGGATGTCGGCGGACTCGGCCATGAAGTGCACACCGCAGAAGACGATGTACTCGGCCTCGGGGCGCGCGGCGGCGTCCCGGGCCAGCTTGAAGGAGTCGCCGGTGACGTCCGCGAACTGGATGACCTCGTCGCGCTGGTAGTGGTGCCCGAGCACGAACACCTTGTCGCCGAGCTTCTCCTTGGCGGCGCGGGCACGCTCCACCAGGTCCGGGTCGGAGGGCGAGGGCAGATCGCCGGGGCAGTCGACACCGCGCTCGCTCGCGGCGTCGGCCTCCCGGCCGAGCAGCAGCAGCGCCAGCGGCGTAGGCGAAACGTCCAGGTCCACGGCGGCCTGAGGGATGTGGGCGGTGGTCACGTCACGCACCCTTTCTTGTCTGAGCACGACTTTTCGTCGAAATGACGTTATCTATCATAGCCGCTTCATGTCAGTTTGACGATGCCGATGTCGTCGATGTGACGCAATCCGCCCCGGCCGACCCGTGCCCGCTCCAGCCCCGGTGTGCGAGCATGAAAGAGAAGCGCGAAACGTCCCGACGATCCGGAATGGATCCGGGCCTTTGCCGGTTGCAATGGTCGGCAAGCAGTCTCCGTACAACCCGGGAGAGATGTAGATGTCCGTATCGGACGAGACCACCACCGTCAGCGACGGCATCATGCTCAGTGACGACGCCGCGGCCAAGGTCAAGGCTCTGCTCGAACAGGAAGGCCGTGAGGACCTGGCCCTGCGGGTGGCCGTTCAGCCCGGCGGCTGCTCCGGCCTGCGCTACCAGCTCTTCTTCGACGAGCGCTCGCTCGACGGCGACGTCGTCAAGGACTTCGGCGGCGTCAAGGTCGTCACCGACCGCATGTCCGCCCCGTACCTGGGCGGCGCCTCCATCGACTTCGTCGACACCATCGAGAAGCAGGGCTTCACGATCGACAACCCGAACGCCACGGGCTCCTGCGCCTGCGGCGACTCGTTCAGCTAGGCGGCACGGTCCGAGCGACCCGCCGCGAAGGGCGGTCACCCCTGCCGGGGTGACCGCCCTTCGGCGTACGTCAGGACGCGGACGTCAGTCCCGCGGCGCCGGGGTCGTGCCGCCGGGCCCGTTCTTGTGGGCGGGCGGCACCGCGGAGCCGTCCGCGCCCACGACCTCGCGGTCACCGAGCGCCGCGTCGAGCCGGACGGGCAGCGTGTAGAACTTCGCGACCTTGACGCACACCGTGCCCTTCTCCTCCGTGGACGTCACCCGCACGGTGACCCGCCCCCCGGACTCCTGCGCGGACGCCGCGTACGTCGCGCACACGCCCCCGGTGAAGTGCAGCGTCAGCGTCCGCCCCCGGGCCTCGTACCCCTCCACCCGCACATGACGGGTGTCGGAGCCGTGCCCCCGGGACGGCGACGGCGACGAGGGCGACGAGGGCGAGGCCGGCGAGGCCGAACTGTCCGGCGCGGCAAGGAACTTCGGCTCCACCGCCGGATGCGTCACGGTGAACTCCCCGCCCGCCCCGGCCGGCTCCACCCGGAACAGCCACGACGGCACCAGCGCCTGCCGCCCCTCCACATAGTGCGCGGCCAGCCCGAACCTGGCCCCGGTGACGGCGACCGTCGCGGACGCGGGCGGTCGCGGGGACGACGGCGTGCACCCGGCGCCCTGCTCGGGACCGGCCGACGGCCCGTCCAGCGGCACCGCGCTCGCACACCCGCCCACCGACCCGCGCGGGTCCGCCGCCGTGCTGTTCAGCCGCTCGATCGTCTCCTTCGCCCCGATCGTCGGATACGTGTCGCCCTTGACCGGTGCCTTCAACTGCCCGCTGCCGCCGACCACCTGACCGTCGGACCCGATCTGGATCCCGGTCGACCAGCCGTAGGTGGGCAGCCCGCCCACCTCCGGATCGGCGTTCACCACCCGGATCGCGCCCATGAGCTGGGCCGCGTCCAGCGTGGCGTCGTCCTGGCCGAGGGCCTTCAGAACCGGTGCCGCGGCCCGCTTGGCCGCCGCCTCGCTCACCGCGTCCTTCTCGCTGCCGGCACCCAGCGGATCCGCGCACTTCGTGCCGCCCGCGCACTTGTGCCCCACAGACGGCGCGTACCGCGCGTACGTCCAGGTCCCCGGCGCCTCCCGGTTCACCTGGAGCGAGGGCCCCGACGCGTCCTGGGCCGGATCCAGCCGCCAGGCCCCGTCCACCAGACGCGGCGTGCCGTCGACATCGAGGGCGTCGGCGAGTGCGGCCACCTCGGCGGCGCTCACCCGGCCCTCGGCCCGGTAGACGGGAGCCTTGCCCGGGCCGTCCGGCAGCGCGACCGACGCCCGGTAACGCGTCCCGTTCGGGTCGGGCTCACCGGGCGCGATCCCGTTGGTGGTGCCCGGGCTGCCGCCCCGCGCGTAACCGTCGAGCGCCAGCGGCGGGGGAGTGCTGCCGGAGCCGAGCCCGCTGGTGTTCTCTCCGCCGCCTCCGGACGCGTTCGCCGCGAGGTACGCGCCGCCGCCACCGGCGAGCAGCACAGCCGCCGCGACCGAGGCGACCACCGGCGTGCGCCGCCGCCCGGCCCTGTCCCGCGTCTGCTCTTCGGTGCTCACCGCATCGCTCCTTCGCCTGCCGTGTCGTATTCCGTATCCCCTCCATGGGGGACGACGGATGGGGACAGCGATGGGACGCGGCGGGGGAGCGCACGGTTCCCCTCAGAGCGCGGTCAGTCCCCGAAATCGGCCATGGCGTCGATGAGGCGGGCCGACGCCGCGGGCACGACCACCCCGTGGATACCGGACGCGTCGGCCGCCGCCGGTGGCAGGTCGAGCTCCCAGGGGGCGCGCGGCAGGACCCAGTGCGCGACCATCCGGGCACAGTCGCCGCGCAGCGAGGCGAGCCCGTCCTGGACCATGAAGGACACGTCGTACGTCATGACCGCACCGTAGGCACGACAGGTCATACGAAAAAAGGCCTACTATCGGGTAGTTTCCGCACTTCAGAGCAGGGCGTTCGACCCGATAGCGTGAACCGTCAATCCCCTCCCCTCAGGAAGCGTGACCTCGCCGTGCGAATCGCAGTCACCGGATCCATCGCCACCGACCACCTGATGACCTTCCCCGGCCGCTTCGCCGACCAACTCGTCGCCGACCAGCTCCACACGGTCTCCCTCTCCTTCCTCGTCGACAACCTCGACGTGCGCCGGGGCGGGGTCGGCGCCAACATCGCCTTCGGTATGGGACAGCTCGGCACCGGTCCGATCCTGGTGGGCGCGGCCGGCTCCGACTTCGACGAGTACCGCGCCTGGCTCGACCGGCACGGCGTGGACACGGAGTCGATCCGCATCTCCGAGACCCTGCACACGGCCCGCTTCGTCTGCACCACCGACGCCGACCACAACCAGATCGGCTCCTTCTACACGGGCGCCATGAGCGAGGCTCGCCTCATCGAGCTGAAGACCGTCGCCGACCGCGTGGGCGGCCTCGACCTGGTGCTCATCGGCGCGGACGACCCGGAGGGGATGATGCGCCACACCGAGGAGTGCCGCGCCCGGAACATCCCCTTCGCCGCCGACTTCTCGCAGCAGATCGCGCGCATGGACGGCGAGGAGATCCGCCTCCTGCTCGACGGCGCCACGTACCTCTTCTCCAACGAGTACGAGAAGGGCCTCATCGAGTCGAAGACCGGCTGGACCGAGGAAGAGATCCTCTCCCGGGTCGGCCACCGCGTCACCACCCTCGGCGCGCGCGGCGTACGCATCGAGCGGGTCGGCGAGGACCCCGTCGAGGTCGGCTGCCCGGAGGAGAACGCCAAGGTCGACCCGACCGGCGTCGGCGACGCGTTCCGCGCGGGCTTCCTGTCCGGACTGGTCTGGGGCGTCTCCCACGAGCGCGCCGCCCAGGTCGGCTGCATGCTCGCGACCCTGGTCATCGAAACCCTCGGCACCCAGGAGTACGAGCTGCGCCGCGCCCCGTTCATGGACCGCTTCCGCAAGGCGTACGGGGACGCTGCCGCTGAGGAAGTGGAGTCCTACCTCGGCTGAGACCCCCTGGGGGCGCGGAGTTCCCCGCGCCCCTATCGACCTCTCCGAACCTCATAGGCGACGGCCCCTCCCGTCCCCGGGGTCGCCCCGACGTACTCATGACCCTGCGTGAAACACCACGCCGGCACATCGACGGCGGCGACCTCGTCATCGGCGACGACCGTCACCGTCCCCCCGACCCGGACACGGCCGATCGCCCGGGCCAGCTCGATCACCGGCCGCGGGCAGACCATGCCGACCGCGTCGACCGTCACGGCCTCCTCGACACCCGCCGCCGGAGCGACGGTCACCCCGAGCTTCTCCCGCACGCCCCGCACGACGCCCGGCAGCACCTCCAGGAACCGCTCGACCTCCGCCTCCTCGGCCCCGAACGGCAGCGACACCCGTACGTTCCCCTCGCTCACCACGCCCATGGCGCGGAGCACATGGCTGGGCGTCAGCGTGCTGCTGGTGCACGACGACCCGGACGACACCGAGAAACCGGCCCGGTCCAGCTCGTGCAGCACCGTCTCCCCGTCGACATACAGACACGAGAACGTCAGCAGATGCGGCAGCCGCCGCACCGGGTCCCCGACGACCTCCACATCCGGCACCAGCTCCGGCACCCGCGCCCGGATCCGGTCCGTCAACTCCCGCAGCCGCGCCGCCTCCCCGGCCGCCTCGGCCCGCACCGCCCGCAGTGAGGCGGCGGCGGCCACCACGCCCGGGATGTTCTCGAACCCCGCGACCCGCCCGGACTCCCGCTCGTCCGCGGGCCCTTGCGGAGCGAACCGCACCCCCTTGCGCACGACGAGCACCCCGACCCCGGCCGGGCCGCCCCACTTGTGGGCGCTGCCCGCCAGCAGCGACCAGCCGCCCTCCACCGGCCCCCACGCCAGCGACTGCGCCGCGTCCACGAACAGCGGCACGCCCGCGGCCCGGCACACCTCGGCCACGTCGGCGACCGGCTGCACCGTGCCCACCTCGTGATTGGCCGACTGAAGACAGGCCAGGGCGGTGTCGGCCCGCACCGCGTCCGCGTACGACGACACGGCCACGGCGCCGCCCCGTCCCACCCCCACCTCGGTCACCGAACCGCCGGCGCCCCGGTGGGCCGCCGCCGAATGGAGTACCGCCGAGTGCTCCACCGCGGAGACCACCAGGTGGTGCCCGACACGCCGACGACCGGCGAGCGCGCCGGCGATCCCCTCGTGCACGGCCCGCGTCCCCGAGGAGGTGAAGACGAGCTCGTCGGGACGGCACCCCACGGCCTCCGCGGCCGCCTCGCGCGCGGCATCGAGCAGCAGGCGCGCCCGCCGCCCTTCCCGGTAGAGCCGCGCGGGATCGGCCCACCCTTCGTCGAGGGAGGCCTGGAGAGCCTGTCGTGCCACAGGGTGCAGGGGAGCGGAGGAAGCCACATCGAAGTACGCCACGCCGCCCAACCTAGAACGCCGCTCAGGGGCGCGGGGAACCGCGCGAGCGACCACAGCCGGACGCGAGGCCGCCGCGCGACCGGTCCCCCCGCCCCGGAAGGCGGACCGAGGCCCCGTCAGAAACGCCCAAGGGGGCCCGATCCCACCCTTCGGAGTGACCCGCGGCGCGTTAGGCACCCTCCCCGCGCGACCCCAAATAGCGTCCAGTAGGGTTTGGTCCGCATAAACATCCAAACCCCTGCCCGTGTGCCAGGGCGGCGAGCGACCAGCGAGACGGCCGTAGCCAACCAGCGCGGGCGAGACTCTCGGGAAGGCGCTACGTGAGTCCCAACGGCTCCGACCGCTCGTCGCGGCGCCCGATGCGGCGGAAGCTGCCGCAGGTGCTGACTGCGGGCCTGATCCTGGTAACCGCTACCGGTTGCACATACAAGGACTTCCCCCGTCTTGGTATGCCGACTCCGGTGACGGAAGAGGGCCCACGGATCCTCTCCCTCTGGCAGGGCTCGTGGGCGGCAGCGCTCGCCACGGGCGTGCTGGTGTGGGGGCTGATCCTGTGGAGCGTCATCTTCCACCGGCGTAGCCGCACCAAGATCGAGGTTCCGACGCAGACGCGGTACAACATGCCGCTCGAGGCCCTGTACACGGTTGTTCCGCTGATCATCGTGTCGGTCCTCTTCTACTTCACCGCGCGCGACGAGTCGAAGCTTCTCAAGCTCGACGACAAGCCGGCGCACACCGTCAACGTGGTCGGCTACCAGTGGAGCTGGGGCTTCAACTACGTCGAGAACGTGCCCGGTGTCGACGGTGACGCGAAGACCTCCAAGGAGCTCTCCGCGATCCCGCAGCGCTTCAAGGACGACTTCCCGGCGAACGCGGGCGGCGTCTACGAGGTCGGTACCCCCGGTACGCGGAACCCGCAGACCAACAACCCCGGCCCGACCCTCTGGCTCCCCAAGGGCGAGAAGGTCCGCTTCGTCCTCACTTCGCGTGACGTCATCCACTCCTTCTGGGTGGTGCCGTTCCTCATGAAGCAGGACGTCATCCCGGGCCACACCAACGCGTTCGAGGTGACCCCCAACAAGGAGGGGACCTTCCTGGGCAAGTGCGCCGAGCTCTGCGGCGTCGACCACTCGCGCATGCTCTTCAACGTGAAGGTCGTCTCTCCTGAGCGCTACGAGCAGCACCTCAAGGACCTTGCCAAGAAGGGGCAGACCGGTTACGTCCCGTCTGGCATCGCCCAGACGGAACACGAGAAGAACCGGGAGACGAACAACCTGTGAGCATCCTCAACGATCCCAAGGGTGCCGCCGCGGCGAAGGACTCGTACGAGAACGAGCCGACGGCTCGGCCCAAGAGCCCCGGCGCGACCGTGGTGAAGTGGCTGACCACCACTGACCACAAGACGATCGGCACGCTGTACCTGGTCACGTCGTTCGCGTTCTTCTGCATCGGTGGTCTGCTGGCGCTCTTCATGCGCGCCGAACTGGCCCGTCCCGGCACGCAGATCATGTCGAACGAGCAGTTCAACCAGGCGTTCACGATGCACGGCACGATCATGCTGCTGATGTTCGCGACGCCGCTGTTCGCGGGCTTCGCGAACTGGATCATGCCGCTCCAGATCGGCGCGCCCGACGTCGCGTTCCCGCGACTGAACATGTTCGCCTACTGGCTGTACCTGTTCGGCTCGCTGATCGCGGTGGCCGGCTTCCTCACCCCGCAGGGTGCGGCCGACTTCGGCTGGTTCGCCTACAGCCCGCTCTCGGACGCCGTCCGCTCGCCCGGCATCGGCGCCGACATGTGGATCATGGGTCTGGCCTTCTCCGGCTTCGGCACGATCCTCGGCTCGGTCAACTTCATCACCACCATCATCTGCATGCGCGCTCCGGGCATGACGATGTTCCGCATGCCGATCTTCACCTGGAACGTGCTGCTGACCGGTGTGCTGGTCCTGCTGGCCTTCCCGGTGCTGGCCGCCGCGCTGTTCGCCCTGGAGGCGGACCGCAAGTTCGGTGCGCATGTGTTCGACGCCGCCAATGGCGGCGCACTCCTGTGGCAACACCTCTTCTGGTTCTTCGGCCATCCAGAGGTGTACATCATCGCCTTGCCATTCTTCGGGATCATTTCGGAAGTGATCCCGGTGTTCTCCCGCAAGCCGATGTTCGGCTACTCGGGCCTCATCGGCGCGACAATCGCCATCGCCGGTCTCTCCGTGACCGTGTGGGCGCACCACATGTACGTCACCGGTGGCGTGCTGCTCCCGTTCTTCTCCTTCATGACGTTCCTCATCGCCGTTCCGACAGGCGTGAAGTTCTTCAACTGGATCGGAACGATGTGGAAGGGCTCGCTGTCCTTCGAGACACCGATGCTCTGGGCGATCGGCTTCCTGATCACCTTCACCTTCGGTGGTCTGACCGGCGTCATCCTGGCGGCCCCGCCGCTGGACTTCCACATCTCGGACTCGTACTTCGTGGTGGCGCACTTCCACTACGTGGTGTTCGGCACCGTCGTCTTCGCGATGTTCTCCGGCTTCCACTTCTGGTGGCCGAAGTTCACCGGCAAGATGCTCGACGAGCGACTCGGCAAGATCACGTTCTGGACGCTGTTCTGCGGCTTCCACGGCACGTTCCTGGTGCAGCACTGGCTGGGCGTCGAGGGCATGCCGCGTCGCTACGCGGACTACCTCGCGGTCGACGGCTTCACCGCGCTGAACACGGTCTCGACGATCTCCTCGTTCCTGCTCGGTCTGTCGATCCTGCCGTTCTTCTACAACGTCTGGAAGACCGCCAAGTACGGCAAGAAGATCGAGGTCGACGACCCGTGGGGCTACGGCCGTTCGCTCGAATGGGCGACGTCCTGCCCGCCGCCGCGGCACAACTTCCTCACCCTGCCGCGCATTCGCTCCGAATCGCCGGCGTTCGACCTGCATCACCCTGAGATCGCGGCCTTGGACCAGCTGGAGAACTCCGGCCACGGTGACAAGGCGCTGGCTGGCAGCAAGGAGGCCGGCAAGTGAAGGTCCAAGGCAAGATGTTCATCTGGCTGAGCCTCTTCGTCCTGATCATGGCCGGTGTCTACGGCGTGTGGTCGAAGGAGCCGGCCGGTACGACGGCGCTCTTCCTGGCGTTCGGCCTGTGCATCATGATCGGCTACTACCTGGCCTTCACGGCCCGGCGGGTCGACACCGGCGCGCAGGACAACAAGGAGGCCGACGTCGCGGACGACGCCGGCGAGGTGGGCTTCTTCAGCCCGCACTCCTGGCAGCCGCTCTCCCTGGCCGTCGGTGGCGCGCTCGCCTTCATGGGCGTCGTCTTCGGCTGGTGGCTGCTGTACTTCTCGGCCCCCATCATCATGTTCGGCCTGTGGGGCTGGGTCTTCGAGTACTACCGCGGCGAGAACCGGACCCAGTAGGACCCGGCCCGAACTCCCGTGACCCAAGGGCCCGGACGCTCCTGACGGAGCGTCCGGGCCCTTCGGCGTACACACGCCACCCGTGCGGCTCAATACACCGCGCTGGACATGGCGAACCTTCTTACCGTGTGTTCATGGACCACTCACCGCGCATCCGTACGGTTCTGGGCTGCACCCTGCTGGTGGCCGCACTCGGTGCGGGCGTCACGGCGTGCGGCAGCTCCGGCCACCCGCTCTCCGCCAAGCCCTACGACGCGGCGAGCCAGATCTCCTTCAGCGGCCCCAAGGGCGGTCAGAAGGCGGACCCCGACAAGCCCCTGGAAATCACCTCGCAGGGCGACGAGGGCCGGATCACCGACGTCACCGCCACGGACGCCCTGGGCCGCTATGTCGCGGGCGAACTCTCCGCCGACGGCCGCAGGTGGCACACCACGTCCCCGCTGGCCGCTGACGCCCAGTACACGGTCCGCGTCAGCACCGCGGACGAGGACGGCGCGCCCGGCCGCAAGGTCCTCACCTTCGAGACGGGCGACCCCAGCTCGGAGAAGTCGCTCAAGGTCACCTTCGGCCCCGAGCGCGGCACGTACGGCGTCGGCCAGCCCATCACGGCCGAACTCAACAAGCCGGTCAGGGCCCGGGAGGCCCGCGCCGTCGTCGAACGCGCCCTGCGGGTGGACTCGGTGCCCGCCGCCGAGCGCGGCTCCTGGTACTGGGTGGACAGCAAGACGTTGCACTACCGCCCCAAGGAGTACTGGCCCGCCCACGCCACCATCACGGCGCGCAGCGAGCTCAAGGGCCTGAAGATCACCGACACCCTCCGGGGCGGCGCGAGCAAGCCCCTGACCCTCACCACCGGCGACCGCGTCGAGGCCGTCACCGACGCGGGCTCGCACTCCATGACGGTCTACCGCAACGGCAAGGCCATCAACGAGATCCCGGTGACCACGGGCAAGCCCGGCTTCGAGACCCGCAACGGCATCAAGGTCGTGCTGGGCAAGGAGTACTTCGTCCGGATGCGCGGCACCAGCATCGGCATCGCGGAGGGCAGCTCGGACTCGTACGACCTGCCGGTGTACTACGCCACGCGGGTGACCTGGAGCGGCGAGTACGTGCACGCCGCGCCCTGGTCCACCGGCTCCCAGGGCTACGCCAACGTCAGCCACGGCTGCACCGGCATGAGCACCGGGAACGCCGCCTGGTTCTTCGACACCGTGCGCACGGGCGACATCGTGAAGGTCGTCAACAGCTACGGCCAGGAGATGGACCCGTTCGGCAACGGCTTCGGCGACTGGAACGTCAGTTGGAAGAAGTGGCGCGAGGGCAGCGCCCTGACGACCGAGGGCAAGACCGCACAGGTGCGCCAGGCGCGGCTCAGCCCGCAGGTCTGAGCCCACCGGATGTGAGACTTCCGACTCCCGTACGCCCGGCCGGGCGTACGGGAGTCGGCCCGTGCGCGGGGCGTCAGGCGCTGACGGCCTGGCGCGAGCGGAGCAGGGAGGCCAGCGCCTCGGGGAACTCGACCGGGTCGACCGGCAGCGTCACGGCGGCCTCCGCGCGGCTCCACGTGGCCAGCCAGGCGTCCTGCGGGCGGCCGATGAGGAGCAGCACCGGCGGGCAGCGGAAGATCTCGTCCTTGATCTGCCGGCACACCCCCATGCCGCCCGCGGGGGCCGCCTCGCCGTCCAGGACACAGACGTCGATGCCGCCCCGGTCCAGCTCCTTGAGGACCGCGGGGAGCGTCGCGCACTCGATGAACCGGACCTCGGGGACGTCCGAGGCGGGCCTGCGGCCGGTGGCCAGACGGACCTGCTCCCGCGTGTTGGCGTCGTCGCTGTAGACCAGAACCGTCGCGGTCGACTGCATCGTTCCTCCGAGGCGTTGTCAGTCAGGGCGTCTTAAGGCGTCTCAGGCGCGGAGCCTACTCCTCCCGACACCCCGTCAACACCGGTTCGCACAGCCCTCCGATGGGCCATATGGGCTGGACACACCCCTCAGACACTCCGAACGGCACCCCCCGGAGTGAGGGCGAGATAAGCGACCGACATAATGTCGGTCGTGGCGACAGCAACGACAGTAGAAACCGGGCACGCGCACCCGTCGGTCAATCGACCGAACCTCACCAGCGTCGGAACCATCATCTGGCTGAGTTCCGAGCTGATGTTCTTCGCGGCCCTCTTCGCGATGTACTTCACCCTGCGATCGGTGACGGGACCGGATCACTGGAAGGAAATGGCGTCGAGCCTGAACCTTCCGTTCTCGGCGACGAACACCACGATCCTGGTGCTCTCCTCTCTGACCTGTCAGCTCGGCGTCTTCGCCGCCGAGCGCGGGGACGTGAAGAAGCTCAGAATGTGGTTCATCGTCACCTTCATCATGGGTGCGATCTTCATCGGCGGTCAGGTCTTCGAGTACACCGAGCTGGTCAAGAAGGACGGGCTCTCGCTCTCCTCCGACCCGTACGGCTCGGTGTTCTACCTGACCACCGGCTTCCACGGCATGCACGTGACAGGCGGGCTCATCGCCTTCCTGTTCGTCCTCGGCAGGACGTACGCGGCCCGGAGGTTCACCCACGAGCAGGCGACCGCCGCCATCGTCGTGTCCTACTACTGGCACTTCGTCGACGTCGTCTGGATCGGCCTCTTCGCCACGATCTACCTGATCAAGTAGTTCGAAGATCACAGCATCGGGCGTAGTACCCGACACATTCCCGCAGCACCGACGCAGAAGATCCTGACACCGGGGTAATCCGTGAAAAAGCTCTCCGCACGACGACGCCATCCGCTGGCGGCGGTCGTCGTCCTACTCCTCGCGCTGGCGGCCACCGGGGGGCTGTACGCCGCGTTCGCGCCCGCGAGCAAGGCGCAGGCCGATGAAACCGCCCAGTCCCTCGCCATCGACGAGGGCAAGAAGCTGTACTCCGTGGGCTGCGCAAGCTGCCACGGTGGCGGCGGTCAGGGCACGTCCGACGGCCCGAGCCTGGTGGGTGTCGGCTCCGCCGCCGTCGACTTCCAGGTCGGTACGGGCCGCATGCCGGCCCAGCAGCCGGGTGCTCAGGTCCCGCGCAAGAAGGTCATCTACACGCAGGCCGAGATCGACCAGCTCGCGGCGTACATCGCATCGCTGGGTGCCGGTCCGGTCGCACCGACCTCCAAGGACTACAGCCCGGACGGCGCGGACATCGCGAAGGGTGGCGAGCTGTTCCGCACCAACTGCGCGCAGTGCCACAACTTCACCGGTGAAGGTGGCGCGCTGACGCACGGCAAGTTCGCGCCGAGCCTCGAGGACGTCGCTCCCAAGCACATCTACGAGGCCATGCAGACCGGCCCGCAGAACATGCCGTCCTTCCCGGACACGACGATGACCAAGCAGAACAAGAAGGACATCATCGCGTACCTCGACGCGGTCAACGGTGACAAGTCGGAGAGCCCCGGCGGCCTCAAGCTGGGCGGGCTCGGCCCGGTCAGCGAGGGCCTGTTCGGCTGGATCTTCGGTCTGGGCGCCCTCGTCGCCGTCGCCATCTGGGTCGCCGCTCGGACCGCAAAGGCCAAGAAGTCATGAGTAGCCAAGACATTCCAGAAGAGAACCTGCCCACCGAGCAGGAGACCGGGCACGGTTCCTCGGTAGCGGTGAAGGACGACCCCTTCGCCGACCCGGGGCTGCCGGAGCACGAGCACCGGATCCAGGACATCGAGGAACGGGCCGCGAAGCGGTCCGAGCGCGTCGTGGCGATGCTGTTCACGATCTCGATGCTGGCCACCGTCGCCTTCATCGCCTCGTACGTCACCATCGACGTCGACAAGATCATCTACGTCTTCCCCATCGGTCACATCAGCGCGCTCAACTTCGCGCTGGGCCTGACCCTCGGCGTAGCCCTGTTCTGCATCGGCGCGGGCGCGGTCCACTGGGCCCGCACCCTGATGTCCGACGTCGAGGTCGCCTCCGAGCGTCACCCGATCGAGGCCGCGCCGGAGGTCAAGGCGCAGGTCCTCGCGGACTTCGCCGACGGTGCGCGCGAGTCGCAGTTCGGCCGGCGCAAGCTGATCCGCAACACGCTCTTCGGCGCGCTCGCCCTGGTGCCCCTCTCCGGAGTCGTCCTTCTTCGTGACCTCGGCCCGCTGCCGGGCACGAAGCTGCGCCACACGGCGTGGAAGAAGGGCAAGAAGCTCGTCAACATGAACACGAACGAGCCGCTGCGTGCCTCGGACATCGCGGTCGGTTCGCTCACCTTCGCCAAGCCCGAGGGCGTGGAGGAGCACGACGAGGACTTCCAGCAGGTCATGGGCAAGGCCGCGCTGATGCTGGTCCGCATCCAGCCGGAAAACATCAAGGACAAGCGCGAGCTCGAGTGGTCCCACGAGGGCGTCGTCGCGTACTCGAAGATCTGCACCCACGTCGGTTGCCCGATCTCCCTGTACGAGCAGCAGACGCACCACGTGCTGTGCCCGTGCCACCAGTCCACCTTCGACCTCTCCGACGGTGCGCGGGTGATCTTCGGTCCGGCCGGTCACGCTCTGCCGCAGCTGCGCATCGGCGTCGACTCCGAGGGTTACCTCGAGGCGCTGGGCGACTTCGATGAGCCCGTCGGTCCTGCCTTCTGGGAGCGCGGATGAGTACTACGACCACCAACGAGAGCCCTTCTCGCGAGAAGGCACCGGCCGGCGAGCGCGTCGCCGACTGGGCGGACGGCCGCCTGGGGATCTACTCCCTGGCCAAGTCCAACATGCGCAAGATCTTCCCGGACCACTGGTCCTTCATGCTCGGCGAGATCTGCATGTACAGCTTCATCATCATCATCCTCACGGGTGTGTATCTGACGCTGTTCTTCCACCCCTCGATGAACGAGGTGGAGTACAGCGGCAGCTACGTCCCGCTCCAGGGACAGATGATGTCCGAGGCGTTCAACTCGACCATGCACATCTCCTTCGATGTGCGCGGTGGTCTGCTGATCCGGCAGATCCACCACTGGGCCGCGTTGATCTTCGTCGCCGCCATGATGATCCACATGATGCGCGTCTTCTTCACGGGCGCGTTCCGCAAGCCGCGTGAGGTCAACTGGCTGTTCGGCTGGCTGCTGCTGGTGCTCTCGCTGTTCACCGGCTTCACCGGCTACTCGCTCCCCGACGACCTGCTGTCGGGTACGGGTGTGCGGTTCATCGAGGGCGTGCTGCTGTCGATCCCGATCGTCGGCACGTACATCTCGTTCTTCGTCTTCGGCGGCGAGTTCCCGGGCGGCGACTTCATCGCGCGGTTCTACTCGGTCCACATCCTGCTGCTGCCGGGCATCATGCTCGGCCTGATGGTGGCGCACCTGATCCTGGTCTTCTACCACAAGCACACGCAGTTCGCGGGCCCCGGAAAGACGAACAAGAACGTCGTCGGCATGCCGCTGCTCCCGGTCTACATGGCCAAGGCGGGTGGCTTCTTCTTCCTGGTCTTCGGTGTCATCGCCGCGATCGCCGCGATCGCCTCGATCAACCCGATCTGGGCCATGGGCCCGTACCGCCCGGACCAGGTGTCCACCGGTGCGCAGCCCGACTGGTACATGGGCTTCGCCGAGGGTCTGGTCCGTGTGATGCCGGGCTGGGAGATCAACCTGTGGGGCCACACGCTCGTCCTGGGTGTGTTCATCCCGATCGTGATCTTCCCGCTGGTCCTGGTGGCCATCGCCGTGTACCCGTTCGTCGAGGCGTGGGTCACCGGTGACAAGCGCGAGCACCACATCCTCGACCGGCCGCGCAACACCCCGACCCGTACCGGGTTCGGTGTGGCCTGGCTGACGGCGTACTTCGTGATGCTGATCGGTGGTGGAAACGACCTCTGGGCGACCCACTTCCACCTGTCGATCAATGCGATCACCTGGTTCGTGCGCATCGGGTTCTTCGTCATCCCGGTCCTCGCGTTCATCGCCACCAAGCGGATCTGCCTCGGCCTCCAGCGCCGCGACCGGGACAAGGTGCTGCACGGACGCGAGTCCGGCATCATCAAGCGCCTGCCGCACGGTGAGTTCATCGAGGTGCACGAGCCGCTCGACCCCGGGGCGCTGCACACGCTCACCGCGCACGAGCAGTACCAGCCGGTCGAGATCGGCCCCTCGGTCGACGAGAACGGTGTCGAGCGCAAGGTCTCGCGCCTCCAGAAGGCCCGCGCCAAGCTCTCGAAGGGCTTCTACGGGGAGAACAACCAGATCCCCAAGCCCACCGCCGAGGAGTACAAGGAGATCACCAGCGGCCACGGCCACCACTGATCTCTGAACTGTCCGCCACGGCAGGAGCCCTCGTCCAGGCACTGGACGGGGGCTCTTTGCCGTCCCCGCGGCTCGATAGGGTGGCTTCGTTCCACCCCAGGACGACGACAACAGGAGCGGCCATGAGCGCTTTGCACCCCGCTGGAGGCGACACCGCGGCGGGCCGTTCCTGGCCCACCGTCCTCAACGGACTCCTGGAGGGCCGTGACCAGAGCGCCGACGACACCGCGTGGGCGATGGACCGCATCATGACCGGTGAGGCGACCGACGCGCAGATCGCCGCCTTCGTGGTCGCCCTGCGCGCCAAGGGCGAGACCGTCCAGGAGATCACCGGTCTCGTACGCGGCATGTACGAGCACGCCAACACCATCGAGGTGCCCGGCGAGACCGTCGACATCGTGGGGACCGGCGGGGACGGGGCGAAGACCGTCAACATCTCCACCATGTCCGCCATCGTGGTCGCGGGAGCGGGCGCCAAGGTCGTCAAGCACGGCAACCGGGCCGCCTCGTCGGCGTCGGGATCGTCGGACGTCCTGGAGAAGCTGGGCGTCAACCTCGACCTGCCGCCGTCCCGCGTCCCCGAGGTCGCGGAGGAAGCCGGCATCACCTTCTGCTTCGCGGTCAAGTTCCATCCCGCGCTGCGGTACGCGGGCGCGGCCCGCGGCCAGATCGGCATTCGCACCGTCTTCAACCTCCTGGGCCCGCTGACCAACCCGGCCCGGGTGAGGGCGCAGGCGGTCGGGGTCGCCGATCCGAGGATGGCGCCCGTGGTGGCGGGGGTCTTCGCCGAACGCGGCAACTCCTCCCTGGTGTTCCGCGGTGACGACGGACTCGACGAGCTGACCGTCACCGGCACCTCGCGCGTGTGGGTCGTACGCGACGGGGCCGTGCGCGAAGAGGTCTTCGACCCGAGGGACGTGGGCATCGAGACGGTGCCGATCGAGGCGCTGCGGGGCGGCGACCCGTCGTTCAACGCCGAGGTGGCCCGGCGCCTCCTCGACGGGGAGCGGGGGCCGGTCCGTGACGCCGTACTGCTGAACTCCGCCGCCGCGCTCGTCGCCGTACGGCCCGTCGGCGGGACACTCGCCGAGCAGATCAGGGCCGGGATGGACCGCGCGGCCGAGTCGATCGACTCCGGCGCGGCGAAGGCCGCCCTGGAGCGATGGGTGGCGGCCAGCAACCGCTGACCGCCCGGGGCGCAGTCCGGATCGTGGACTGCGCCCTTGCCGTATCGGAAACGTGTGGCAAGATGCTTTCCAAGGTCATGAGTGACAGCGATCGAGGCCCCAGCCCGCTGTCCGGCAACCCTCCGTCCGTGGCGGGGTGCCCTGGGTGAAGACCAGGCCGTACGCAGCAAGGCGTATGGCAAGCGCGGACCCCTCGCGAATCCCCAGGGGTCCTGGTCGTCGAGGGAGCAGTCTCGTGAGCAAGCGAATGTGCTAGGGCCGAGCGGCCCCTTCTCCACCAACACCCTCCGTGTGGCCCTCTGTCCGCCATGCGTCGAGGTCAATTCCCGTACGCAGTAAGCCCGTTGGGGCTGCCGTGCGGGCTCGTACCGCCACTTCGCCTTGTCCTTCGCCTTGTCCTGCCGGGAGTCAGACATGTCCGCTCACCCTGTCACCGCCACCGCCACCGCCACCGCCACCGCCACCGCCTGCGCCGAGTCCGCCGACCCCGCCTGCGCGGCCCCGCTGCCCGTGCTCGGCCGGGACGTGACCGTGCCGCTCGTCACCGGTGGCGAGGTGACGTACGCCGCCCTCGACTACGCCGCCAGCGCCCCGGCCCTCCAGCGCGTGTGGGACGACGTCGCCGCCTACGCCCCGTACTACGGCAGCGTCCACCGCGGCGCCGGATACCTCTCCCAGCTCTCGACCGACCTGTTCGAGAACTCCCGGGCCACCGTCGCCGCGTTCCTCGACTGCCGCGAGGACGACCAGGTCGTCTTCACCCGCTCCACCACCGACTCGCTCAACCTGCTCGCCGCCGCGCTCCCCGCCGACTGCCAGGTGTTCGTCTTCGAGACGGAGCACCACGCGTCGCTGCTGCCCTGGCGCGACGCCCGGGTGACCTACCTGAACGCGCCGCGCACCCCGGGCGAGGCCGTCGCGACCCTGGAGCGGGCCCTCGCCGACCGCGACCCCCACGGCCCGGCCCTCGTCTGCGTCACCGGCGCCTCCAACGTCACCGGTGAACTGTGGCCCGTACGGGAACTGGCCGCCGCCGCGCACGCGCACGGCGCCCGCATCGTGCTCGACGCCGCCCAGCTCGCCCCCCACCACCCGGTCTCCTTGCGCGACCTCGACGTCGACTGGATCGCCTTCTCCGGGCACAAGCTGTACGCCCCGTTCGGCAGCGGGGTGCTCGCCGGACGCGCCGACTGGCTGCGCGCCTCCGAGCCCTACCTCGCCGGTGGCGGCGCCTCCCGCAAGGTCGCCCGGCGCGCCGACGGCGGCGTGGACGTGGAGTGGCACGACAGCGCCGCCCGGCACGAGGCCGGCTCGCCCAACGTCATCGGCGTGTACTCCATCGCCTCCGCCTGCAAGGCACTGACCGAGGCCGGTTTCGACCGCCTGGTCGCCCGTGAGCAGTACCTGATCCGCAAGGTGCGGGAAGGGCTCGCGGAGGTGCCCGAGGTGAAGGTGCTGTCCCTGTTCGGGGACGACGCGCCGCGCGTCGGCGTGATCTCGTTCGTCGTCGAGGGATGGAACTCCTCGCACTTCGCCGCCGCGCTCTCCGCCGAGTACGGGATCGGCGTGCGGGACGGCCTGTTCTGCGCCCACCCGCTGGTGCGCACGCTGCTCGGCTCCGACCCGGGGACCCAGGGCGAGTGCGGGGCGCCGGAGGCCGCCCCCGGGGAGAAGTCGCTGAACGCGATCCGGGTCAGCTTCGGTGCCGGCACCCCGGACGAGCACGTGGAGCGGTTCGTGGGCGCCGTACGGGAACTGGTCCGCGACGGTGCCAAGTGGCAGTACCGCACCGAGGACGGGCGCTGCGTCCCGTCGGTGTGAGACCGCCCCGGGGCACCGGCCGGGCGGGCCCCGTCAGGAATCCAGGCCGATCGAGAAGGCCGCCTCCAGGTCGTGCTGCGAGTACGTCCGGAAGGCGACGTGCGTGTCCGTCACCTCGACGCCGGGGATCTTGCTGATCCGCCCCGGGATGATCTCCGCGAGGTCCTCGTGGCGCCGTACCCGGACCATGGCGATCAGGTCGTACGTCCCGGTGACGGAGAAGACCTCGCTGACGGAGGACAGCGCAGCGATGGACTCCGCGATCTCGGGGATCCGGTCGACACTGGTCTTGATCAGAACGATCGCTGTGATCACGGTTGCTTCTCTTCCTCGGGGGCCTGGGGGCTTCACTGTAGGACGAGACCCGCCGGGCGGGCACGCAGGGCCTCGACAATGCGGCCTCTCGGCCGGTCAGGTCAGCGAGGGCGCGGAACCATCGGCAGCGGCCCGGCGGTCAAGCTCATCTCGGCGCGTGGCGAGACCGTGGCGCCCGGCACGGGACGCAGCCGCCAGCGGGACGCGAGTGTGGCCAGCGCGAGCGTCGCCTCCGTCATTCCGAAGACGTCGCCGATGCACTTGCGGCTGCCCCCGCCGAACGGCAGGTACGAGCCGCGAGCGACGTCCTGCGCCCGCTCGGGCAGCCAGCGGTCCGGGTCGAACACCTCCGGGCGCGGGAAGAGTTCCGGGATGCGGTGGATGACATAGGGGCTGATCAGCACGTCCGCCCCGACCGGCAACCGGTGGCCTCCCAACTCGGTGGGCTCGGTGGTCGTCCTGGTGAACATCCACGCGGGTGGGTACAGCCGCAGGGTCTCGGTGAAGATCCGCTGGGTGTGGGCGAGCTTCGGGATGTCCGCGTAGGTCGGGATCCGGCCGCTCAGCACCTCGTCGACCTCGGCGTGCAGCCGTGCCTCCGCCTCGGGGTGAGCAGCCAGCAGGTGCCAGGCCCACGTCAGGGCGCTCGCGGTGGTCTCCACCCCGGCCAGCAGCAATGTCATGACCTGGTCGTGGACCTCCTGGTCGGTCATCGCGCCGCCGTCCTCCTCGTCCCGCGCGGCCAGCAGCGCCGACAGCAGGTCACCGCGGTCCTCGCCGGAGCGCCGGTAGTCCCCGACGATGCCGTCGATGAGGGTGTGCAGCCGGGCGAGCGCGGCGTCGAACTCCCGGTTGGCGGCCAGCGGCAGCTTGGCCAGCACACCGGTCGGGTCCACCGCCCGGCGGAACGCGCCGCGCACCATGACGGGCAGGCTGCGCTGGATCTCCGCCACCGAGTGCGGTGCCATCTCCGTCGAGAACAGAGCCCGGGCTGTCACGCGCGCGGTCAGCGCCTGCATCGCGTCACCGACATCGACGGGTCGCCCCGCCCGCCAGGTCTCCGCGTGCGCCGCGCACTCTTTCTCCATAACCTCGGCGTACGTGGCTATGCGTGCCGTGTGGAAGGCGGGCTGGACCATGCGCCGCTGGCGGCGGTGGTCGGCCCAGTCCGAGGTGATGAGCCCGTTGCCCAGGATGGGACGGGCCTTCTCCTTCACCGGTCCGCCGGTGTCGTAGACCCGCGCGTTCACCAGTACCTGCTGCACCAGCTCCGGATGGCAGGGCAGGTAGGTGGGCTTGCTGCCGAGCCGCAGTTCGACCAGGTCCCCGAGGGCGGGCAGCCCGGCCAGGAACTCCAGCGGACGGCGCGCCAGGGACAACGCGTGGCCCACGAGCGGCAGTCGGTGCGGCGCTGTGGCGAACCGCCAGTCGCGCCCGGTGTCGGATGGGTTCTTCATGCCGCGAGTGCCTCCGGTGACGGTGACGGAGAGGGGGTTCGGGGGACAGGGAAGGGGTGCTGCCCAGGTCAGCGGCGTTCCAGCATCATGGGCAGAGGGCCTGCCTCCAAGGTGGCCTTCGGCTCCAGGTGCAGCCGGGCGCCGGGTGCGGGGCGCAGCCGCCAGCGCGCGGCGACGGTCGCGACGATCAACGCGGTCTCGGTGAGCGCGAGCACGTCACCGATGCACTTGTGGCTGCCCGCGCCGAACGGCAGCAGCGCCCCGCGGGGCACCTGCGCGAGCCGTTCGCCTTCCCAGCGCCCGGGGTCGAAGGTCTCCGGGTCGGGGAAGAGGTCGGGGTTGTGGTGCAGCGCGTAGGCGCTGTAGAGGATCATCGTCCGGGCGGGGATCGGCCGGCCGCCCAGCTCGACGTCCTGTGCCGTGACCCGCATCGCCATCCAGGACGGCGGGTACAGGCGCAGCGCCTCGGTGATCACATTGCGGGTGTAGGGCAGGGCGGGAAGGTCGTCATAACCGGGGACACGTCCACCCAGCGCCTCGTCCACCTCGGCGTGCAGGTGTTTTTCGACGTCGGGCAAGGTGCTCAGCAGGTGGAAGACGAAGGCGAGGGTGGAGGCGGTGGTCTCGCTGCCGGCGACGAGGAAGGTGACGACCTGGTCCAGGACCTGGTCGTCGTCCAGGCTCTCCCCGGTCTCGGGGTGTTCCGCCCGCAGCAGCGTGGACAGCAGGTCGCCGTGGTCCGCGTCGGACCGGCGCCGGACGGCGATCATGTCCGCCACGATCTGCCGCAGCCGTCTGTTGGCATGGTCGTAGGCGCGGTTGCCCGGCGTGGGCAGCTTCTCCATGATGCCCAGCGGAGCGACGGTGCGCTTGTAGATGCCGTGGGAGACCGTGCGCAGGCACTGCCTGGCCTCCTCGATGGTGTCCTCGTCGAGCCCGGTGGAGAACAGGGTGCGAGCGGCGACCCGCATGAGCAGGGCGTGCATGGCGTCGCTGATGTCCCGGATCTCCCCCGGCCGCCACGCGTCGGTGACGGTACGGGTGTCCTCGGCCACCGCCGTCGTATAGGCGGCGATCTTCGTCGGATGGAAGGCGGGCTGGATCAGCCGCCGCTGGAAACGGTGCTCCTCGCCGCGGGAGACAGACAGGCTGTTGCCGAGGAGCTGCCGCGCCTTGTCGAAGACACCGCCCTTGTCGAAGAGGCGGGGGTTGAGCAGGACATGGCGCACCAACTCGGGGTGGGCGGCGAGGTAGGCCCGCTTGGGACCGAGGCGTATCTCGACCAGGTCACCGTGGACGGGCAGCGAGGCGAGGAACTCCAGGGGGCGCCGCCACAGCGCGGGCACGTGCCCCAGCAGAGGCAGGGCGCCGGGTGCGGCCCCTGTCCGCCAGGACCGTTCCGCGGGTGTCTTGGGGGTGTGCATGCGCCGACCCCCTACTGGATACGCGAGTTGACGTCGTTCACGGGGGCCCGGTAGCGGCGGTCTCGCGTGGTCCAGACGAAGTTCCCCTGGATGAGGTCCAGTAGGACGTCGCGAGTCGTGTCGTCGAACGCCCTGATGCACTCCATGTCCTCGGCCATGTCGTCGAGGCGTGCCTGGAAGAAGCTCCGGAAACCGGCCTCGTCCTCCATGTCGCACAGGCGGAAGCAGTTGGTTATCTGCCCGAGGGCCTGCTCCCGGTCGTAGGAGTAGAAGTCGTTGACTATGGCCAGTCCGCGGGCGGTCATCCGGGCGGCCAGGCCCGTCTTGGCGTGCTCGGTCAGCTCGGGGTGCCGGTAGATCGGATAGGACATCCGCATCCAGAAGTCCACACCGACGTCGGTGACGCGGAAGCGGAAGTACTGTTCTGGCGAGGTGTTGCAGAGGACCTGCTTCAGCCGCGAGTCGCGGAACATGTGGTCGCTGGTGACGAAGGCGCGGGCGCCCTCGTACGCGAACTCCGCGTCCTCGGGGGAGTAGTACCGCTCGCAGACGGCTCGCAGCCGGGGCAGGAAGAGGTCGAAGTCGTGCAGGGCCGCGTCCATGTCGTCCCAGACGAATGTCACGCAGTTGAGTACGCAGACCGCTTTGAACGCCTCCATGTCCTTGATGTGCCGCGCACTCTGCGACCAGCGCACGACGTCCATGTAGGAAATCCAGCGCTTGTCGGAGACCTGTTTGCCCAGTGGGGCGACCGCGCGGTTGCAGGCGTCGATGACCTCACGCAGTTCGGCGTCGGTCAACGGCACCTTCTGGGCCTCGTACCCGACGTGCCGGTCGAAGAGGGCGGCGAAGCGGGCCGTGCACTCCTCCCAGTAGCGCGCGGAGCCCGCCAGGGCCGTGGCGCCGGACGTGGTCAGATCCGCGGTCATGCGTTCCTCCTGGTGGCGGTGGTGGCGAGGTGTTCGAGGGCGGTGACGGCGTCGGGGGTGAAGGGACTGTCCGCCAGGGCCCGCAGGGCCAGCCGGTAGCGATCGTCGATCATGCGCTCGACGGCGTCGCGGGCGCCGGTCGCGGCGAAGATCGTGCGGACCTCCTCCGCGCCGGACTCGTCCAGGGCGGGGTCGCCGACCAGGGTGCGCAACCGGTCCTTGTGCGTCGCGTCGCCGTGGCGCAGGGCGAGCGCGACCAGCGTCGTGTTCTTGCCGGCCCGCAGATCGTCGAGGCGGGACTTGCCGGTGTCGCGGACGTCGCCGTACACGCCCAGCAGATCGTCGCGGAGCTGGAACGCCTCGCCCAGCGGCAGGGCGAACGCGGTGCATGCGGCGAGCGTGCTCGCGTCGGCGCCCGCGATGGCGGCACCGATGTGCAGCGGCCGTTCGATGGTGTACTTCGCGGTCTTGTAGCGGTTGACGGTGAGGGTGGCGTCGACGTCGTCCGTCAGTTCACCGGTCGCCCGCAGATCCAGGTACTGGCCGAGCATCACCTCGGTGCGCATGTCATTGATGAGCGGCACGACCGCCGACGCCTGCTCGGAGGTGAGGCCCGCGGTGTGCAGAAGGCAGTCCGACCAGGTGAAGGCGAGGTCGCCCAGCAGCACCGCGGCGCTCATCCCGTAGCGCTCGGTGCGGTCGTCATCGCCGTCTCCGGCGAACCGCCGGTGCATGGTGGGCCGACCGCGCCGGGTGTCACTGCCGTCCATGACGTCGTCGTGGATGAGGGCGAAGGCGTGGAACATCTCCAACGAGGCGGCGACCCGTATCACCGCGGCCATGTCACTCATGCCGCCGGCGGCCTGCCAGCCGAGCACGGCGAATACCGGGCGTATCCGCTTACCGCCCGCCATGAATTCTTGCAGGAGTTCCACGAGCCTGGCCATCTGCGGGTTATCGGACGTCCTTCTCCTGTCCTCCAAGAAGTCCATGAGGGCGGTGTCGACGGATGTCCTTGCGAAGCTCGGGTCGATTACGTCGGGAGATATCGTCTGGATGCTCATGTCTGTAGTGCGTCCTCACATCAAGGACCTGCGGGAAGAGGTTCCGTGCTTAATCCGTGCGCGGACGTGCGCATACGGTTTGCGGCAGCAGGTCGGATAACGGACGTGCAGTGCATCGTTCGGACGTGGAGACAAGGCCGTCAGGGTGTGGTCCCACTTGAGTCCATGCCTGTGTCCCCCCGGTGGAAGCGTGGTGATCTCGGGCCCGCCGCCGAATAGTAGGCATATGGCGACGGCGCGTGACAAGGCCTGGTTGCTATGTGCACCATTCTCGGCCTGCCGTTAAAAGGGGGAGGTATACCCGGCCTGGGAAACGGAAAACGCCCGGTCTGTGCCGAGCGTGTTCCTGTGGATATTCAGGCCAAGGGAGAGGGATTGTTTTCGGCCGCTCGACGCTTCCCGGACGCCCTCACCCGCCGGCGGAGTCCGGTGCCGCCTTCCTGAACCGGTGCCCGTACCTCACCCACGCGTAGAGGAAGCCGACGGAGAAGCCGATCAGATGGGCGAGGTAGGCGACGCCCGGTCCCTGGCTGTCCTGGCCCGCCGCCGCCCACTGCAACGCCACCCAGAACGGCAGCACCACCCAGGCGGGAAAACGCAGCGGCAGAAAAAGAAGGAACGGGAAGACGCTCGTCACCCGTGCGTCGGGGAACAGGTAGAGGAAGGCGCCGAGCACCGCCGAGATCGCCCCGGAGGCGCCGACCAGCGTCTGCTCGGAGCCGGCGTGGGCCATCGCGTAGCCGAGGAGTGCCAGGTAGCCGCTGACCAGATAGAACAGCGCGTACGGCAGATGTCCCATGCGTTCCTCGACCATCGCCCCGAAGACGTAGAGGAAGAGCATGTTGCCGAGCAGGTGCACCCAGCTCCCGTGCACGAACAGGGCTGTGGCCGGGGTGAGGGCGGCCCGGGGTGATCCGGTGAAGAGTTCTGCGGGCAGTACGCCCCACCGCTCGAAGTAGGCGCTCTGCGCGGTGAGGAGATGGTCGCCGGTGCCGTAGGACGGATTGAGCCCCGAGGAGGGGGAGAGGACGAAGGCCACGCAGCAGACGGCGATGATTCCGTACGTGACCGGAGCCGGATGCCCTCTGAGGAATGCGGTCAGTCTGCCGATCGCGTCGCGTCCTTTGCCGATCATGAGAGGAAGCATGACGCAAGGCGGGGAGCGGGCGGCGTACGGCAGGCCGTAGGGTTACGGGCAATAAAGCACGCACCACGCACCACGGAAAGCGCACGCGCGAAGCCGTGCGCGAAGGAAGAGGCGACAGTCCGATGCCGGTTCCCCTGCCGACCGCCACCACCCGCTGGCGCTGCACGCTCTGCGGCAACCTCACGCGGTTCGACGTGACCCGCTCCTCGAAGGTCGTCGAGTACCTCCACCTCGACCTGGCCGGTGAGCCGAACGTCGAGGAACGCGAGGTGGTCAGTGAGACCATCGAGTCGGTGCGCTGCCGTTGGTGCAACGCGGTGGACCAGGTGGAACTGGTGGACAGGCCGGGCGCCGACTCCTGACGGAGCGGCCCCACAGCGACTTTGGGGTGTCGGATGGTGGAGAGCACGGGCGAGGAGGCCGCTGACGCTGAGCAGGCCGCCGCCGAGGTGCTCGACCGGCCGCTGCCCGAGGGCGTACGGCGGCGGGTCGTGCAGATCGTCTCGGACGGCTTCGGCGGTCTGACGGTCGGCGAACTGCCGCCCCAGTTGCGGCAGTACGCGCGGTTCACCCCGACGCGCCGGGTGAAGTTCGCCGGTAACGCCATGGCGGCCGCCGTGGAGAACGAGACGCTGTTCCGCCAGCGCATCGCGGAGCGCTTCCGGGAGGCGCAGCCCGAGCTGTGCGGCGCGCTCGACGCCGGTTCGCCGCCGCCCGCCGCCGACCCCCTGGACGTGGCCGCCGCCGCGTACGTGCTGCGGCCCGTCGGCTGGGTGAAGCTGGTCGCCGCCGCTGGCGAGGAGGCCCAGCGCGCCGACGCCGAGCGCGTCGACGAGGAGACCCGGGCCGAACTCCAGTCCCTGCGCGACCGGCTCGCCGAGGCGCAGGCCCACACCAGGGCCGAGACGGAGCGGCTGCGCGCCGAGCTGGAGGCCGCGCGGCGCGAGGCCGACGCGGCGCACCGCAAGCTGCGGGCGGCCCTCAGTGATGTGAAGCGCGGCGAGGCCGCCGTGCGCAAGGCTCGCGCCGAGGCCGACGCGGCGCGCGCCGAGGGGCAGGCCCAGGTGTCCGCGGCGGAGAGCGAGACCCGGCGGCTCAAGGCGCGGCTCGGCGAGGCCGAGGCGACCCTGGAGGCGTCCCGCAGGGCGGTCCGCGAGGGGCGCAGCGTCGAGGACATGAGGGTGCGGCTGCTGCTGGACACGGTCCTGGAGGCCGCTCAGGGGCTGCGCAGGGAGTTGGCGTTGCCGCCCCTGTCCGCGCGGCCCGCCGACTCCGTGGACGCCGTGGAGCCGGGCCGGTTGACGCCCAAGGACATCGCGGCGCGCGCCCTGCACGAGCACGACCCCGCCATCCTCGACCAGTTGCTCGCGCTGCCGCAGGCCCATCTCGTGGTCGACGGCTACAACGTGACCAAGACGGGCTATCCGACGATGCCGCTGGAGAAGCAGCGGCTGCGCCTCCTCGGCTCCCTCTCCCAGCTCGCCGCGCAGAGCGGGGCCGAGGTGACCTGTGTCTTCGACGGGGCCGAGCTGGCCGCGCCGGTGCTGCTCGCGCCGCCGCGCGGGGTGCGGGTGCTGTTCTCCAAGGCGGGTGTCACCGCCGACGAACTGATTCGGCAGTTGGTGCGCGCCGAGCCGCCCGGCCGGCCGGTGATCGTCGTCTCGACGGACCGCGAGGTCGCCGACGGCGTCGCGAAGGCGGGGGCGCGACCGGTCGCGTCGGTCATGCTGCTGAAGCGGCTCTCGCGCGGTTGATCCCATCTGCGGCACATGGGACGCATGGAACACATAGAGCACGTCTGCAACATCAGTCGTCTATGCCCGAATTGGCGAAACCTTTGCGCAACGTAGCGTCAAGCGGACATCACTGCACGTGAGTTGAGTGCAAAGAATGCAGTCGGTGACCGAGATTTTTGCCGTCAGGATTTGAACTGATCACAAGAACATCACTAGGGTCAGGCCTCGAACCTCCACTCGGGTGATCACTCACATGAGGTGTGTGACGGTGGAGGGGAACCGCCCACCGGGTGATCGTGGGCGGCTGAAGGAAGAAGGAGCTCGCCTTCGTGGCGTCCCACCGTCGACCCAAGCAGCCGAGCCGCACCCGTGTGACCGTGCTCACCGCCACCGCCGCCGCTGCCGTGGCGCTCACCTCGCAGGCGGCCAACGCCGCCCCGAAGCAGGACAAGAGCGAGGTCAAGGCCAAGGTCGACAAGCTCTACGAAGAGGCGGAGAAGGCCACCGACCTCTACAACGGGGCCAAGGAGAAGCAGCAGAAGCTCGAGAAGGAGATCGGCGACCTCCAGGACAAGGTCGCCCGCGGCCAGGAGGAGCTCAACGAGCTGCGCACGGGCCTCGGTTCGCTCGCCAGTCAGCAGTACCGCTCCGGCGGGATCGACCCCTCCGTGCAGCTCTTCCTCTCCGCCGATCCGGACGACTACCTCGACAAGGCGTCCACGATCGACTCGCTCAGCGCCCAGCAGCTCCAGTCGCTCAAGAAGGTCCAGGACAAGCAGCGCACGCTCGCGCAGGAACGCGCCGAGGCGTCCGAGAAGCTCAAGGACCTCGCCGAAACCCGCACCGAACTCGGCGAGAAGAAGAAGGAAGTCCAGAGCAAGCTCGGCTCCGCGCAGAAGCTGCTCAACACCCTGACCGCCGCCGAGCGCCAGAAGATGGCCGCGGACGACGCCCGCGCCAGCCGCAGCGCCGGCGACCGCGTCGACCTCGGCAACGAGGTGCCCGCCTCCCAGCGCGGCGCCGCCGCCCTCAGCGCCGCCGCCACCCAGATCGGCAAGCCGTACGTCTCCGGCGGCACGGGCCCCAACTCCTACGACTGCTCCGGTCTGACGCAGTGGGCGTACAACCAGGCCGGTGTCGGCATCACCCGCACCACCTACACCCAGCAGAACGACGGCCCCAAGATAGGCATGAGCCAGCTCAAGCCCGGTGACCTCGTCTTCTTCAACAGCCTCGCGCACGTGGGCCTCTACGCCGGCAACGGCCAGGTGCTGCACGCCCCGCACCCCGGCGCCGTCGTCCGCTACGAGTCGATGAGCACGATCGGCTCGTTCCAGTTCGGCGTCCGCATCTGACCCTTGTACGGAGACGAGGCCCGGCAGGACCCGGGTCTCACAAGAACTGAAAACACGCCCGTTCGGGCGAATTCAGGCTCCCTCCGCTGACCGCACGCCCCGCCCATGACCTGCGTCATAGGCGGGGCGTCGCGTTGTGCGTCCCCGGCCGGTCGTTGGCCGGGCGGTGGTCGCACGACTACTGTCGGCGCGCATTCCCCGAACGCGGGGATCGTCAGCGCTGTCGCCAGCGGAAGGGAGAGCGGCTACTCGTGGGGTCCCATCGCCGCACCGCGCACTCTGGTCGTCCGGGCCTTTCGGGTCTCTCCGGGATCTCGGGGCTCTCAGGGCTCGACCGGAGCACACGCGCCACCGTCCTGACCCTGGCCGCCGCCTCCGCGGCGGCCGCCCTCGGCGCCGTCCCGGCGGGCGCCGCGCCGCAGGACAAGCAGGCCGCCACCAAGGCCGAGGTGGACCGCCTGTACGAGCAGGCGGAGAGCGCCACCGAGGCGTTCAACAAGGCCGACGAGCACGCCGACAAACTCCGCGCCGAACTCACCGCCGTCCAGGACCAGGTCGCCCGGGGCCAGGAGCGCATCAACACGATGCGGAACGCCCTCGGCCTGGTGGCCGGTGCCCAGTACCGCTCCGGCGGCCTCGACCCCTCGCTCGCCCTGATGTTCTCCTCCGACCCGGACAGCTACCTCGACCGGGCCAGCAGCCTCAACCGGCTCACCGCCCGCCAGGCCGGTGAGCTGACGGAACTCCAGCGCGCCCAGCGGGTGTTGGCCCAGCAGCGCGCCGAGGCCCGGCGCACCCTCGCCGAGCTGGACAAGAGCCGCAAGGCCGTCGCCAGGCACAAGCGCGGCGTCGAGGCGAAGCTGGCCAAGGCGCGCCGGCTGCTCCACTCCCTGACGCAACCCGAGCGCGACGCGTACGAGCGGGGCTCGCGGGGCAGTGAGCGACCCGACCTGGCGGGCGCGGGCCCGGCCTCGTCGTCCCGCGGGGCCGCCGCCCTCGCCGCCGCCCGGTCGGCGCTCGGCAAGCCGTACATCTGGGGCGCCAACGGCCCCTCGGGGTTCGACTGTTCCGGCCTGATGCAGTGGTCGTACGGGCAGGCCGGGGTCGGGCTGCCCCGCACCTCGCAGGAACAGCGGTACGCGGGCCGGCAGGTCCCGCTGAGCCAGGCGCGGCCCGGCGATCTGGTCGCCTACGGGTCCGACGCCCACCACATCGGCATCTACGCGGGCAACGGCCAGGTCATCCACGCCCCCCACCCCGGCGCCCCGGTGCGCTACGACCCGGTCGGCATGATGCCGGTCTCCTCCGTGACCCGGGTCTGAGCGCCTTCCCCATGGCCTGAGCCGACCCGCGCCGGACGCCGTACGATCGGGAAGATGGCTGGTCGAGGGCGTGCGGTGAGCGGGGCGTGGTGCTGGGCGGCGCTCGGCGTCCTGCTCGTCGGCGTGTCCGGCTGCGGCCGGGACCCGGCGCCCACGGACTCCCGCACGGCCGCCGTGCAGCGCCTCCTGGACCGCAGGGCCGCCGCCGTGCTCGACGGGGACTCGGCCGCGTACCGGGCGACCGGCGGCGCCGACCCCTATCTGCTCCTCGACCTCGCCGCGGTCCCGCTGGACTCCTGGGCGTACGAGCTGACGCGCCTGGACGGTTCGGGGTCCCGGATCAGTGCCACCGCCGAGCTGCGCTACCGCGTCGAGGGGTACGACAAGGCGCCCGTCGTCGCCGAGCGGACCCTGACACTGCGCCAGCGGGACGGGCGCTGGCGCGTCGTCGGTGACGAACCCGCCGGGAAGTCCGGCCAGCAGCTCTGGGAACAGGGCAAGGTCACCGCGGTGAAGGGCGCGCACAGCCTCGTGCTCGGTGTCGGGCAGCAGCGGTCCGTGCTGCGTTCGTACGCCGCTCTCGCCGACGACGCGGTGCCCGCGGTGACCGATGCCTGGGGCGAGCGCTGGGCCCGCAGGGTCGTCGTCCTGGTGCCCAAGTCCCTGGACGGCATGGGCGGCTTGCTGGGCGCGCCCGCCTCCGGCTACCAGGGCATCGCCGCCGTCACGACGGGCGAGGCGGGCGGGTCGGGCTCGGCGCCCGCGGACCGGGTGATCATCAACCCCGAGGCGTACGGCGTGCTCGGCACCTTCGGCAAGCAGGTCGTCCTCACCCACGAGACCGCGCACGTGGCCACCCGCGCGGTGACCTCCGCGGCGACACCGCTGTGGCTGTCGGAGGGGTACGCGGACTGGACGGGCTACCGCGGCACGGACCGCTCCGCCGGGCAGGCGGCACCCGAGTTGCAGCGGGCCGTGCGGGAGGGCTCGCCGCCCACCGCGCTGCCCGAGGACGCGGACTTCGGGTTCAGCGGTGATTCCGGCAGGCTCGCGCGGGCGTACGAGAGCGGCTGGCTGGCCTGCCGGATGATCGCCGAGCGGTGGGGCGAGGCGAAGCTCAACGCGTTCTACACCGCGGTCGGCGGCCACAAGGAGCGGGCTGGTGCCGTGGAGGACGCCCTGCGCGGCGTCCTCGGGATCGACGAGGCGGACTTCCTGGCGCGCTGGCGCTCCTACGTCCGGTCCGAACTGGGCTGATCCGTGGGAGGGTTCGGCCCGGCGCCGAGCTCGGTCAGCGCCTCGCGCAGCCAGGCCCGCTCGGCCGTGCCGGTGGCCCGCGCCACCCTCAGCATGCCCCGCCGGAACAGGTCCTCGGGTTCCTCGGCGCGCACCGGCCGCCCCTGCTCGTCGTAGAAGAAGCTCGCCGGGGCCTGGAGGAAATCGAGGCGGCGGCGCAGGACCGCGGCCTGCTCCGCGGGGTCGGGCAGCAGGCGCAGGAACGCCAGGAGCGTGTTGAAGCGCGTGTGGTCGGTGATCTCGATGTCCTTCGGCTCGCGGAGGCGGCCCAGGAGGGCGGCCCGGCCGGAGTCCGTGAGGCTGAGGACGCGGCGCGGGGCGGCGCCGGTGCCGGGCGCCGCGTGCTCGTCGAGGTGGCCCGCCGTGACGAGCCGGGTGATCGCCGGGTAGAGGGCGCCGTCGCTGACCGGGCGGACGTGGCCGCTGAGCGCCTTGATGCGCTCCTTCAACTCATAGCCGTGCAGGGGCTGTTCGGCGAGGAAGCCGAGGATGGGCAGCTCCAGCATGCGGGCTCCTGGACGGTTGCGGGCGGATTTCCGCCATGGTACCTCTTTTCGAGGTACTGGATACCTCGAAAAGAGGTACAGGGGAGGGGTGGCCATGGACGGCGCCGCACATCGCCGGAGACTCGTCGGGCTCGCGCGGCCCGTCTACTTCTCGCTGCTCGCCTCCGTGGCGGCCGGGATCATCAACACCCTCTGGGTGGCCCGCCTCGGGGGCGACGCCGTCGCGGCCGTGGCCGTCGCCACCAACGTCGAGAACGTGCTGCTCGGCATCGCCCTCGTCTTCGGCTCCGGCACGACCGTGCTGGTCGCGCATGCCCGGGGCGCCCAGGACCGGGGCGCCGTGCGGGCCGCCGTCCGGGGCGGCTGGGGCCTGTGCGGGCTGATCGTGCCCGTCGTCGCATTCGGCGGCTGGCTGACCCGCACGGACCTCGCGCGGCTCGTGCTGGGCGACGGCGGCGCCGACGGGGCCGCGCCGCGTCTCGCCGTCGCCTACTTCGGCGTCTCTCTGCCCGGCATGGCGGTCTTCTTCGCGCAGCAACTCGTCGACGGCCTCCTCAAGGGCGCCGGCGACACCCGCACCCCGATGCGGCTCGCCCTCCTCGCGAACGGGCTGATCCTGCTCGCCGATCCTCTGCTCATCCACGCGTACGGGGTGGTGGGCGCCGCCGTCTCGACCGTGGCGGCCCGCCTGGTCGCGCTCGGGGCCGGACTGCGGGCGCTGCGCCGCGACCCCTTGCTGCGGGCGGCGGCCGACGCGCCGGCCGGTGAGGCGACGTGGACCGCCGTGCGGCGCACCCTGCGCACCGGACTGCCCATGTCGGCGGACTTCACCGTGCGGCAGGCGGGCGCGCTCGCCCTGGTCGCCGTCGTGGCCCGGCTCGGGGTGACGGCCGTCGCCGCGTACGCCGTCGCGTACAAGGTCCTCTACGTCGCGACGATGGCGTTCTACGCGGTCCGGCAGGCCGCCGCCATCCACACCGCGCAGCGCGACGGCGCGGGCCTGCGCGAGCGCGGCACGGTCGGCCGGCAGACCGCGCTCGTCGCGGGCGCGGCGGGGCTTGCCGCCGCCGCGCTGTTCCTGGTTCTCGCGCCCTGGCTGGTCCTGGCCTTCGGCGCGCCGCCCGCCGTCCGGGCCGAGGCCGCGCTGTTCCTGCGCTGCGTCGGCCCGTACCTGGTGCTGACGGGGGTGTTCATCGCGCTCGGCGGGGTGTTCGAGGGGAGTGGGGGCGCGCCGAAGGTGCTGCGGGTGACCCTGCTCGGCGCCGCTCTACAACTCCCGTGCGCCGCCTGGCTCTCGGGGCTCTGGGGCCTGCCCGGGGTGTGTGTCGCGCTGGCCGCCGCCATGGCCGTGCAGTGCGGGTGCCTGCTGGCCATGGCGCGGCGGGCGGCCGGTCAGGAGGAGGTGGTCGCCTCGCTGCACGCGCCGCGGGCCGTCTGACCGGGAGCGGAGGCGCGGGCGGCGCGGGCGGGTTCAGTCACCGTCGCCCGCCACAGGCGACGGCAGGCGATCAGCGTCGCGGCGACGAGCAGCCCGTTGCGGACCAGGAGCAGCACGAGGCCCAGCCAGTCACCGGCCACCACGTGCGCGAACCAGAGGGGGAACTCCAGGAACGTCACACACGTCGCCGCCAGCACCAGCCACCCGGGCAGTGTCATGCGGCTGTCGCGGAACAGCAGGCACACGGCGGCGAGACCGACCAGCCACACCATGTACTGCGGGCTGATCACCCGGCTCGTCGTCGTGAACAGCAGCACCGCCGTCAGCGCCGCGTCGGCGAGCGTGCCCGCGCTCCAGGCACGTGCCCGCAGCCGCCACAGCACCAGCCACCCGAGGGCGAGCACGGTCAGCCCCTGCGCGAGGGCGCTGACCAGCTCCACGTACGGGCCGAGGTACTCGACCGAGCCGTAGTTGAGCTGCACCGTGCCCCGCCAGCCGAAGTGCCGCGCCACATGGAAGACCAGCGCGCCCAGCGACTCGACCTCCGTGCCCCGGTCCCGCTGGAAGGTCAGGAAGTCGAACGCGCCCGGCATCGCGACCGCGAAGGTGACCGCGAGACCGCCCGCCGTCAGCGCCGCCGCACCCCACGCCTCACGGGTCGCGCGCCCGCGCCGGACGCCGAGCAGCAGCAGCGCGGGCCACACCTTGAGCAGCGCGCCGATCGCGGCCATCACCCCCGCGGCCCGCGGGTGCCGGGCCGCCGCCAGCAGCGCCGCGACGGCGACGGCGGTCACCATCACGTCGTAGCGCGCGTACACCGTCTGCCCCAGCAGCGGCAGCCCCGCCACCCACACCCAGACGCCGCGCCGCCGCATGCCCGGGCGCCCGGCGACGTACAGCAGCATCAGGAGGACCACCGCGTCGGCCAGGAACGCCAGCAGGAAGAAGGCGGACGCGTACGACAGGAACGGAAGCAGCGCGGGGGAGAGGATCGCGACCGCGGCGGCCGGTGGGTACTGCCAGGTGACGTCGTCCAGAGGAAACGTTCCGCTACGCAGGACGTCGAACCAGCCCTGATAGATCACCGACACATCGCTGGTGACGTCCGGGCCCGGGACCACGACGACCTTGAAGACGCACAGCAGCAGCAGCGTCCTGGTCAGCGCCCAGGTGGCGAGGATCGCTGCGGTATTTCGCGTCTTCATTCGAACCATCATGCCGGGAGGACCTGTGCCCGTGCCATGGACCCGGGCGGCGTGCCACTGCCCGGCGGCCGGTTCGGTACTGTCTGCGGCGATGCACCAGACACCCAAGACGCTGCTCGTGACCAACGACTTCCCGCCCCGGCCCGGCGGCATCCAGGCGTTCCTGCACAACATGGCACTGCGCCTGGACCCCGAGCAGCTCATCGTCTACGCCTCCACATGGAAGCGCGGTCGTGAGGGCGAGGAGGCGACCGCCGCCTTCGACGCCGAGCAGCCGTTCACGGTCGTACGCGACCGTACGACGATGCTGTTGCCGACGCCGCGCGTGACCCGGCGCGCCGTGGGCCTCCTGAAGGAGCACGGTTGTACGTCGGTGTGGTTCGGGGCCGCCGCACCGCTCGGCCTGATGGCGCCCGCACTGCGCAGGGCGGGCGCGCGGCGCCTGATCGCCACGACCCACGGGCACGAGGCCGGGTGGGCCCAACTCCCCGCCTCCCGCGGCCTGCTGCGCCGGATCGGCGAATCGACGGACACCATCACCTACCTTGGCGAGTACACCCGCTCCCGGATCGCCTCGGCGCTGACCCCCGAGGCGGCCGGGCGCATGGTGCAACTCCCGCCCGGCGTCGACGAGAAGACCTTCCACCCCGGCTCGGGCGGCGACCTGGTGCGGGACCGCCTCGGCCTGTCGCGGCGCCCCGTGGTGGTGTGCGTCTCGCGGCTCGTCCCGCGCAAGGGCCAGGACACCCTGATCCTCGCGATGCCCCGCGTCCTCGCGGCCGTGCCGGACGCGGTGCTGCTCATCGTGGGCGGCGGCCCGTACGAGAAGGAGCTGCGCGGGCTCGCCCGGGACACCGGCGTCGCGGACTCCGTACGCTTCACCGGCGCCGTCCCCTGGGAGGAGCTGCCCGCGCACTACGGGGCCGGCGACGTGTTCGCCATGCCCTGCCGTACGCGCCGCGGGGGACTGGACGTCGAGGGCCTCGGCATCGTCTACCTGGAGGCGTCCGCGACGGGGCTGCCCGTGGTGGCCGGTGACTCGGGCGGCGCGCCGGACGCGGTCCTGGACGGCGAGACCGGCTGGGTCGTACGCGGCGGCTCCGCCGAGGAGGCCGCGGACCGGTTGGTGACGCTGTTGCGCGACCCGGAGCTGCGGACCCGGATGGGCGAGCGGGGGCGGGCCTGGGTCGAGGAGCGGTGGCGGTGGGATCTGCTGGCGGAGAGGTTGCGCGGGTTGTTGTAGGGGTGCGGTCGGGTGCGGGCCGTGGGGGCTGGTCGCGCAGTTCCCCGCGCCCCTGAAGGGCGCACTACGCGCGCCTTCATGAGGCGGGAGCAACCACGACGACGCGAAGGCCGCGAGAAAAGGGACCCGCTCACGGCGAGTGCGCCCACCCGCGCCCCCGGCCCGCCACCGCTACCCGCGGTACAGCGCCTCGATCTCGTCCGCGTAGTCCTTCACGACCACGTTCCGCTTCAGCTTCAGCGACGGCGTCAGATGGCCCGACTCCTCCGTGAACTGCGCCCCGAGGACGCGGAACTTGCGGACCGACTCCGCCTTGGAGACCGCCGCGTTGCCGTCGTCCACGGCCGTCTGGATCGCGGCCAGCAGATCCGCGTCGCCGAGCAGGGAGGCCACCGTCGCGTCGGCGGGCTTGTCGTGGTCCACGGCCCACTTGCCGAGGAACTCCTCGTCGATGGTGACAAGGGCGCCGACGAACGGCCGCCCGTCGCCGACGACCATGCACTCCGCGACGAGCGCGTGCGCGCGGATACGGTCCTCGATGACGGCCGGGGCGACGTTCTTGCCGCCCGCCGTCACGATGATCTCCTTCTTGCGGCCGGTGATGCGCAGGTAGCCGTCCTCGTCGAGCGTGCCGATGTCACCCGTGTGGAACCAGCCGTCGGCGAGGGCCTCCTCGGTCGCGCCGTCGTTGTTCCAGTAGCCGGTGAACAGGTGCTCGCCGTGGAGCAGGACCTCGCCGTCGTCGGCGATCCTGACCACCGAGCCCGGCAGCGGCTGACCGACCGTGCCGATCTTCTGGCGGTCCCACGGGTTGAAGGCGGTGGCGGCGCAGGACTCGGTGAGGCCGTAGCCCTCCAGGACCGTGAAGCCGATGCCGCGGAAGAAGTGCCCGAGCCGCTCGCCCAGCGGGGCGCCGCCCGAGATCGCGTACTCGCCGCGCCCGCCGAGCACCGCGCGCAGCTTGCTGTAGACCAGCTTGTCGAACGTCTTGTACTTGAGCTTCAGCGCGAACGAGGGGCCCTTCGCGCTGTCGAGGGCGCGGCTGTACTCGATCGCCGTGTCCGCGGCCTTGTCGAAGATCTTGCCCTTGCCGTCGGCCTGCGCCTTGGCCCGCGCCGAGTTGTAGACCTTCTCGAAGACGCGGGGCACGCCGAGGATCAACGTCGGCCGGAACGCGGCCAGTTCATCGGTGAGGTTCTTGATGTCGGGCGCGTGGCCCAGCTTGATCGGGGCCATCAGCGAGGCCACCTCGACCAGGCGGCCGAAGACGTGCGCGACCGGGAGGAAGAGGAGCACCGAGCACTCGCCCGTGCGGAACAGGGGTTTCAGCCGCTCCACCACGTTGCCGCACTCCGCGAAGAAGCTGCGGTGGGTCAGCACACAGCCCTTGGGGCGGCCGGTGGTGCCGGAGGTGTAGACGATCGTCGCCGGGTCGTCGGCCTTCGCCACCGCGCTGCGCTCGTCCACCGTCTCGTCGGTGATCTCGCCACCGGCACGGTTCAGCTCCTCGACGCCGCCGGCGTCGATCTGCCAGACGTGCCGCAGCTCCGGCAGCCGGTCGCGTACGGAGGCGACGGATGCGGCGTGCGCGTCCGACTCCAGAAGAATGCCCACGGCGCCGGAGTCGCCGAGGATCCACTGGATCTGCTCGGCCGAACTCGTCTCGTACACCGGGACGGTGATCGCCCCGGCGCTCCAGATCGCGAAGTCCAGCAGCGTCCACTCGTAACGCGTACGGGACATGAGGGCGACCCGGTCGCCCGGTCGCACGCCGGCGGCGATGAGGCCCTTGGCGGCGGCCCGCACCTCCGCGAGGAAGCGGACGGACGTCACGTCCTGCCAGACACCGTCGACCTTGCGGCCGACGACGGCGACGTCCGGGTGCTGCGCGGCGTTTCTGCGGACGATATCGGTCAGATTGCCGTCCGCGGGGACCTCGTACAAAGCCGGAAGGCTGAACTCGCGCAAGACTGCTGCTCCTCATAAGGCGCCGGCGCCACGACTCTGTGCGATGCGTCGGTGCGGTCCAAGATCGGGCAGGTGCTCAGTACCTTGTCACCTTGTCGGGGGACCCGCTTGATTGAACTGAGCACGACCGGACTGCCCGGACGTTACCCACCAGTACTGCTTTTTCGGTAGGGGGTCCAGGCCAGATGTTCGCTGCGTCACACGTCCTGGCGGTGCTGTGCGCACAGTAGTCCACGCGTCGGGCGACCAGGAAGTAACCGCAGGTCCAGCCCCCTCTACCCACCCTAGGGCCGCCGTCCTAGGGTGATCACATGCGCGTACATGTGGTCAGCGATGTGCACGGAAACTCCACCGACCTCGCACGGGCCGGGGAGGGAGCCGATGCTCTCGTCTGCCTCGGTGACCTGGTCCTCTTCCTCGACTACGCCGATCACTCGCGGGGCATTTTTCCTGACTTGTTCGGGGTCGAGAACGCCGACCGCCTCGTGGAGCTGCGCACCGCCCGCCGCTTCGAGGAGGCGCGCGCCCTAGGAGCGGAGCTCTGGGCGGGCATCGACCGCCGCCCCGCCATCGAGAAGGCGGTGCGCAAGCAGTACGCGGAGCTGTTCGCCGCCTTCCCCTCTCCTACGTACGCCACCTACGGCAACGTCGACATGCCGCACCTGTGGAGCGAGTACGCGGGCCCCGGCACCACCGTGCTCGACGGGGAGCGCGTCGAGATCGGCGGCCGGGTCTTCGGCTTCGTCGGCGGTGGCCTCCGCACCCCCATGCGCACGCCCTACGAGATCAGCGACGAGGAGTACGCCGCCAAGATCGAGGCCGTCGGCGAGGTCGACGTCCTGTGCACCCACATCCCGCCGGAGGTCCCGGAACTCGTGTACGACACGGTGGCACGGCGCTTCGAGCGCGGCAGCCGCGCCGTCCTGGAGGCCATCCGCCGCACCCGGCCCCGCTACTCGCTCTTCGGCCACGTCCACCAGCCGCTCGCCCGGCGCATGCGGATCGGCGCCACGGAGTGCGTGAATGTCGGCCACTTCGCGAGCTCGGGGCGCCCCTGGGCCCTGGAGTGGTGACGGCGGGGCCGCCCGCGCGCGATAGCCTGCACGCGAGACACACACCCGTACGCCGGACCGCATCTGGAGGAGCCACCGCGATGGCGGAACACACCAGCTCGAGCATTACGATCGAGGCGGCACCGGCCGACGTCATGCAGGTGATCGCCGACTTCGCCCGCTACCCGGACTGGACGGGCGAGGTGAAGGAGGCCGAGGTCCTCGCGACGGACGACGCCGGCCGCGCCGAGCAGGTCCGGCTCGTCATGGACGCCGGTGCGATCAAGGACGACCAGACCCTCCAGTACACCTGGACGGGCGGCGACGAGGTGTCCTGGACCCTCGTCAAGTCGCAGATGCTGCGCTCGCTCGACGGCTCGTACGTGCTGAGGCCGGCGGGCTCGGGGACCGAGGTCACGTACTCGCTGACCGTCGACGTGAAGATCCCGATGCTCGGAATGATCAAGCGCAAGGCCGAGAAGGTCATCATCGACCGGGCGCTGGCCGGACTGAAGAAGCGCGTGGAGTCCGGCGAGAAGTAACGGACGGCAGCGGACCGGGCCCCCGCGGGCGGGCCTGCGGGGGCCGCGGCGCACCCAGGTAGCCTCGATCCTCATGCGCACCCTTCTTGTCACCGGGCCCGGGGGGTCCGGGCGGACGACCATCGCCTCAGCCACCGCCCTGAAGGCCGCGGAGACCGGGCTGCGCACGCGACTGATCACCGGCGGCCCCGTGGCCGACGCGGCCCTGCCCGGCGTCACCGTCACCCGGCTCGCCCCCGCCGACGAGTCCCGGAGCGCCCTCCTCGCCCTCCAGGAGCGGGCCGGTTCCGCGCTCGACCTGCTCGGCGCCGCCCGGCTCGACGCCGACGAGATCACCCCCCTGCCCGGCAGCGGCGAACTCGCGCTGCTGCGCGCCCTGCGGGAGAGCGCCGACGATCCCCACGACCTGGTCGTCGTCGATCTGCCGCCCGTCCCCGAGGCGATCTCCGTCCTCGCCCTGCCCGGCCAGTTGCGCCGCTACCTGCGCCGCCTGCTGCCCGCCGAACGCCAGGCCGCCCGCGCCCTGCGCCCCGTCCTCGGGCGGCTCGCCGGGGTACCGATGCCCGCCGAGCAGCTCTACGAGACCGCGGCCCGCTGGTCCGCCGAACTCGCCGCCGCCCAGGCCGTGATCGACGCCGACACCACCCACGTCCGCCTCGTCGCCGAACCCACCCAGGCCGCCGCCGAGACCCTGCGCGCCACCGGCACCGGGCTCGCCCTGCACGGCCTGCGCACCGAGGCGCTGATCGCCAACCGGGTGCTGCCCGACGGTTCCACCGACCCGTGGCTGGCCGACGCCGCGGCCCGCCAGCGCAAGGTCCTCGCCCAGTGGCCGGGCGCGTACGAGACACCCCACATCGGCCGCGATCCGGACCCCGCCGACCTCGCCGCCCTGGACGTGCCGCCGCCCGGCGACCCCGGGCCCCGCCGCCCCTGGCCGGTCGAGGACCGGCTCGCCGAGGACGGTGTCCTCCTGTGGCGGATCCCGCTGCCCGGCGCCGTCCGCGAGGAGCTGACGCTGATCCGCCGCGGCGACGAGATCGTCATTGGCGCGGGAACGTTTCGCCGCATCGTCCCGCTGCCCTCCGCGCCCCGCCGCTGCACCGTGGCCGGGGCCGGACTCGTCGACGGGGAACTGTGCGTACGGTTCGCGCCCGACCCGGATCTGTGGCCCCGGACCCGGTGAAGCCCATGCACCCGTTCGGGTAACGTCGAAGGCGACACCGCTTCAGCACCCTCAGCTCTCCGCAGGAGTCAGCCGTCATGAGCGACGCCACCGAGCAGTCCGCACCTCAGGTCGACGCCGACGCCTGGGAGCAGGCCTGCGCCGAGGATCTCGCGGCGGAGAAGGCCCGCCGCCGCGCCGAGTACGGGGCGCCGCCCGGCTCCGCCGCCGACGAGCTGCGCAAGCTCGTCGACGCCGTCACCGACAAGCTCTCCGGGATGCAGGCCCCCTTCCTCGGCGCCGTCGCGCAGGGCACCGCCGAACAGGTCGCCAAGCAGGTCGTCCGGCAGGCCAGGTCCGTCGTCGAACCGGTCATCGAACGCAACGCGGACGTCTTCGACCATCTGGCCGCCGCGGGCTCCGAGCTGCTCGCCGCCTACCGCTCCGCGGTCGAGAACCAGGAGCGCCGCTGGACCCAGCGCTCCCAGGAGCCGAAACCGCCCACGGACGAAGGCCCCGGCGGGGAACACATCGACCTGGACTGAACACCGCTCAGGTACGGTGGGCCGTAGCGGGGCTCGACCGAACTGAGGGATTCATGGGACTCACCATCGGCGTCGATATCGGCGGCACGAAGATCGCGGCCGGCGTGGTCGACGAGGAAGGCAACATCCTCTCCACGTTCAAGGTGCCGACGCCTTCCACGCCTGACGGGATCGTGGACGCGATCGCCTCGGCCGTGGAAGGTGCCAGGGCCGGGCACGAGATCGTCGGCGTGGGCATCGGCGCCGCCGGCTATGTCAACCGCCAGCGCTCCACCGTGTACTTCGCGCCCAACATCGACTGGCGCCAGGAACCGCTGAAGGAGAAGGTCGAGCAGCGCGTCGGCCTGCCCGTCGTCGTGGAGAACGACGCGAACGCGGCGGCCTGGGGCGAGTACAAGTTCGGAGCGGGCAAGGGCCACCGCAACGTCATCTGCATCACGCTCGGCACCGGCCTCGGCGGCGGCATCATCATCGGCAACAAGCTGCGCCGCGGCCACTTCGGCGTCGCCGCCGAGTTCGGCCACATCCGCATGGTGCCGGACGGCCTGCTGTGCGGCTGCGGCTCGCAGGGCTGCTGGGAGCAGTACGCCTCCGGGCGCGCCCTCGTCCGCTACGCCAAGCAGCGGGCGAACGCGACCCCCGAGAACGCGGAGTACCTGCTCTCGCTCGGCGACGGCAGCCCCGACGGCATCGAGGGCAAGCACATCTCCATGGCCGCCCGCCAGGGTGACCTGGTCGCGGTGGACTCCTACCGCGAGCTGGCCCGCTGGGCCGGTGCGGGCCTGGCCGACCTCGCCTCGCTCTTCGACCCCTCGGCGTTCATCGTCGGCGGCGGTCTGTCGGACGAGGGCGAGCTGGTCCTCGACCCGATCCGCAAGTCGTACAAGCGCTGGCTGGTCGGCGGGAACTGGCGGCCGGTGGCCGACGTCATCGCCGCCCAGCTCGGCAACAAGGCGGGCATGGTCGGCGCGGCCGACCTCGCGCGGGAGCCCGACCCCGTGATGTGACGCCCCGCACGACCGTTCGGTGCCCGTCGCTCCCTCCGGGGACGGCGGGCACCGGCGTATCTTGATCTTCATGGACTCCGGCTCGCTCCCCAACTCCCATACCGCGTCCGACGGTTCGGCCGTCATCCGCGTCCTGAGCTACAACATCCGCTCGATGCGCGACGACCCCGCCGCCCTCGCCCGCGTCATGAAGGCGTGCGCCCCCGACCTGGTCCTGATCCAGGAGGCGCCGCGCTTCTTCCGCTGGCGCAAGAAGCTCGCCCGGCTGGCCCGCGCCGCGAACCTGGTGATCCTCTCCGGCGGCGGCAGCGCGGCGGGACCGGCCCTGCTGTGCTCACTGCGGGCCACGGTCGAGCGGACCGAGGACGTGCTGCTGCCGCTCACGCCGGGACTGCACCGGCGCGGCCTCGCCACCGCCGTCGTACGGTTCGGCGGCGCCCGGCTCGGCGTCGTGAGCTGCCACCTGAGCCTCCAGAAGGACGAGCGGTACGCGCAGGGCGGCCTGCTGCTCGACCACCTGGAGTCGATGGGCGTCGAGCACGCCGTCGTCGGCGGCGACCTCAACGAGCGCCCCGACGGACGCACCTTCCGCCGCCTGGCCACCGCCCTGAACGACGCCTGGGCCACCCGCCCCTGGGGCACCGAGTACACCTCGACGCCGGACGACCCCCATCAGCGGATCGACGCCATCCTCACCACCGAGGGCATCGAGATCCTCGGCTGCGGCGTCCCGGCGGACTTGCCCGCGCACGACCTGAGGGCGGCCACGGACCATCTGCCGGTCCTGGCCGCCCTCAAGATCCCTGCCGTTCCGTAGTACCGCCGCCGGGTCAGACGACGGCGCCGCGCCCCGGGTCGTCGTCCTCGTCGTCGTCCGGCTTCATCCGCGCGACCAGCGTGGCGAAGCCGCCCAGGAAACCGCCGACGCAGACCGTCGAGAGCCACCAGGTCATCGACCAGCCGAGCAGCACCGAGAGCAGCAGCAGCACCGGGCCGCCGATCACGGCCAGCCACGCGAACCGGGCCGTCACGTCCGCCTCCGGGAGCGGCGGCGGCTCCGGCGGCACGAAGTGGCCCTCGTCGTCCTCGCCGAGGTCGCCGTCGGACGGCTCCGCGACCGAATGGTCCCGGGGGCCCGGGGCGGCGCCCACGCCCGGCGCGAAGGAGACCGACGAGCCGAGCGCGCCCCCGGCGCCCTTCTTCGGCTTCTCGTCCACTTCATCCCGGTCCGTGGGCAGCGCGCTGTTGGTCTCCGGCTCAAGGAGCGCCAGATCCTCCACCGACTTGAAGGGCTTCGCGCCCGGCGGGTCCGGCGGCTCCTCCCCGTACCCGGCGACGATCTGCGCCCACACGGCGTCCTCGTCGACCGGGAGCGCGCCCTGCTCCTGCGGGTCCCGGCCCTCACCGCCGCCCGCGTCGCCCGAACTCCCCGGGCCGCCCGAACCCTCCGGGCTGTCCGGGCTCTCGGGCTCCCGTCGCTCCTCCTGCTCAGCCACCGCTCGCCGTCCCTTCCGCGCCCTCGCCGGGGCTTGTCACGCCCTCGCTGGGGGTCTTGCCGACACTGGGAGCGAGCCGGCCGATGAACGCGTAGCTCTCCTCGAAGATCCGGTCCGCGTCATGGTCCAACGTCGCGACGTGGTAGCTCTGTTCCAGCAGAATCTCCGTGACGTCCGTGGAGGAGATCCGGCTCAGCACCCGGGCCGAGTCGGCGGGCGGCACCACATGGTCCTCGACGCTGTGCAGGACCATCACCGGCTGGGTCACCTGCGGCAGCTCGCGGTCCACGCCGCGGAAGAAGCGGCGCAACTGGTGCGCGGCGTGCAGCGGCACCCGGTCGTAACCGATCTCCTGCGAACCCTCCTTGGCGATGTCGCTGCGGATCCCCTTGACCGTACGGACGACATGCCGGGCCACCGGGAGGGCGTGCGCGGCAAGACCGTGCACCTTGTTCCCCGGGTTCACCAGGACGAGGCCCGCCACCTGGTCACCGTGGTGGGCGGCGAGGCGCAGCGCGAGGGCGCCGCCCATCGACAGCCCGGCGACGAACACCTGTGAGCAGCGGTCCGTGAGGTCGCGCAGGGCGCGGTCCACCTCCGCGTACCAGTCCTGCCAGCCGGTGACCGACAGGTCCTCCCAGCGGGTGCCGTGGCCCGGCAGCAGCGGGAGCGAGACGGTCAGCCCGCGCTCGGCCAGGTACTCCGCCCAGGGCCGCAGCGACTGGGGGCATCCGGTGAAGCCGTGACAGAGGAGGACGCCGATCTCGCCGCCTTCGTGGCGGTACGGCTCGGCTCCGGGAAGGACCGGCACCTTCGGTCTCCAGTTCGTGAAATTCGTGCGCTTCGGGAGATGGGTGAGAGGGAGGTGGGAGGAACGCGGGACGTGCAGTTCACCGTACGCGACCGGACTGACACCGACCAGGGTCGTCGGGCTCCCGGGCGGCCCCGCGGGTTAAGGTCTGATCCTCGGACGAGGGAAGGCAGTGGGTTGATCTACGGCGCAATGAAGGTGGCCATCGGGGGGCCGCTGAGGCTCGGCTTCAGGCCGTGGGTGGAAGGCATGGAGAACATTCCCGCCGAGGGAGCCGCGATCCTGGCCAGCAACCACCTCTCCTTCTCCGACTCGTTCTTCCTGCCGGCCGTCCTCGACCGCAAGGTCACCTTCATCGCGAAGGCCGAGTACTTCACGACGCCCGGCGTGAAGGGCAAGCTGACGGCCGCCTTCTTCAAGGGCGTCGGCCAGCTCCCCGTGGACCGTTCGGGTTCGCGCGGCGCGGGCGAGGCCGCCATCAAGAGCGGCCTGGACGTCCTGGAACGTGGCGAGCTGTTCGGCATCTACCCCGAGGGCACGCGCTCGCCCGACGGCCGCCTGTACCGCGGCAAGCCCGGCGGCCTGGCCCGCGTGGCGCTGGCCAGCGGTGCGCCCGTCATCCCCGTCGCCATGATCGACACGGAGAAGATCCAGCCGCCGGGCAAGGTGATGCCGAAGCTCATGCGCCCCGGCATCCGCATCGGCAAGCCGCTCGACTTCAGCCGCTACCAGGGCATGGAGAACGACCGGTTCGTGCTGCGGGCGGTGACCGACGAGGTCATGTACGAAATCATGAAGCTCTCCGGCCAGGAGTACGTCGACGTGTACGCCACCGCCGCCAAGCGACAGATCGCCGAGGCGGCCAAGGCCGAGAAGGAAGCACAGAAGGAGCGCGGCGGCGCCTAGGGCGAGGCGCCGGGGGCGGGTCACGGGGGGCGGGGGACATGGGGAACACGGTCAGACGCGAACGGGTCGTACGGATGTCGGTCGAGCAGCCGCTGTGGCGCGCCCTGCGCGGCTACCGCGTCCTCACCATGCTGTACGCGATCGGCCTCTTCGCCTCCGCCTACGAGGTGTACGACCGGCCCTGGATCGCCGTCGCGTACTTCGCCGTCCTGGCCGGATGGACCCTGGCGACGCTGCCGCAGGTGTCGGGCGCCGGGCGCTGCACCAAGCGGTTCCTCACCGCCGACCTGACGGTCGCCGCCGTCGGCATCCTGCTGTCGCCGGTCGCCGGCCACGAACGCGCCGTGAACGGCGGCTCGACCCTGCCGTCGATCTGGACGGCGGGCGCGGTCCTCGCCTGGGCGCTCAAGGGCGGCTGGCGCTGGGCGGCCACCGCGTCCCTGGTCGTCGGCGTCGCCAACGTCGTCCAGCGCGGCGGCCTGAGCCGCAGCACCCTGCACAACGTGCTGCTCGTCTGCATCGCCTCCATCGCCATCGGCTACGTCGTCGAGGTGGCCCGCGCCTCCGAGCGCACCCTCGCCCGCGCCCTGGAGATCGAGGCCGCCACCCGGGAGCGGGAGCGCTTGGCCCGCGACATCCACGACAGCGTCCTCCAGGTCCTCGCCATGGTGCAGCGGCGCGGCAACGCCCTGGGCGGCGAGGCCGCCGAGATCGGCCGGATGGCGGGCGAGCAGGAGGCCGCGCTGCGCGCCCTGGTGGCCGGTGGCCTGACCCCGGCGTCCCGCGCCTCCGAGGACGCGGCACAGGGCGCCGTGGTCCGCGCCGTGGACGAACCGGACCGCTCCGGCGACGAGGGCGCCGACGGCACCGGGCCGTGCGACCTGAGGCCGCTGCTCGCCCGGCACGCGGGCGCGCGGGTCACCTTCTCCGAGCCGGGCGCCCCGGTCCCGATGCGCACCGACGCCGCCCGCGAACTGGCCGCCGCGGTCAGCGCCGCCCTGGACAACGTACGGCTGCACGCGGGCGCGGACGCGCACGCGTGGATCCTGGTCGAGGACGACCCGGACGCGGTGATCGTGACCGTACGGGACGACGGGCCCGGCATCCCCGAGGGCCGCCTCGCCCAGGCCGAGGAGGAGGGGCGGCTCGGCGTCGCCCTGTCCATCCGCGGCCGGCTGCGCGACATCGGCGGCACCGCCGAACTGATCTCGACACCCGGCCAGGGCACCGAGGTCGAACTGCACGTACCGAAGAAGAAGTGACCGCATGAACGGCCTTGACGGCATGAACGGCACGGGGGAAGAGACATGGGCGGATCGGTGAACGGGATGAGCGGGACGACCGGCGGCACGGCGGCCACGACCAAGGTCATGGTGGTCGACGACCACCCGATGTGGCGCGACGCCGTCGCCCGCGACCTGGCCGCCGCGGGCTTCGACGTGGTCGCCACGGCAGGCGACGGCGAGCAGGCGGTGCGCCGCGCCCGCGCGGCCCGCCCCGACGTCCTCGTCCTCGACCTGAACCTGCCGGCCAAACCCGGCGTGCGGGTCTGCAAGGAACTCGTCGGCGCCGAACCGGCGTTGCGGGTCCTCGTCCTGTCGGCGAGCGGCGAGCACGCCGACGTGCTGGAGGCGGTCAAGTCCGGCGCCACCGGCTACCTGCTGAAGTCCGCGTCCACCGAGGAGCTGGTCGACGCGGTGCGCCGCACGGCCGTCGGCGACCCGGTGTTCACCCCGGGCCTCGCCGGACTCGTCCTCGGCGAGTACCGACGCCTTGCCTCCGAGCCCGCCCCGGCCGCCGACACCGACGAGCCGAAGGCGCCACGCCTCACCGACCGGGAGACGGAGGTGCTGCGCCTGGTCGCCAAGGGGCTCAGCTACAAGCAGATCGCCGAGCGCCTCGTCATCTCGCACCGCACCGTGCAGAACCACGTCCAGAACACCCTCGGCAAGCTCCAGCTCCACAACCGCGTCGAACTCGTCCGGTACGCCATCGAACGGGGTCTGGACGATGAGTGACCCCGCGCGGCACAGTTGCCTCAACTGCTCGCCGTGACAAGGGAGTTACGTGATGAGGGTCGGAGTACTGACCGGAGGCGGTGACTGCCCCGGGCTCAACGCCGTCATCCGCGGCATCGTCCGCAAGGGCGTGCAGGAGTACGGCTACGACTTCGTCGGCTTCCGCGACGGCTGGCGCGGCCCCCTGGAGGAGGACACCGTACGGCTCGACATCCCCGCGGTGCGCGGCATCCTGCCGCGCGGCGGCACCATCCTCGGCTCCTCGCGCACCAACCCCCTCCAGGCCGAGGACGGCATCCGCCGCGTCAAGGGCAACCTCGCCAAGCAGGAGGTGGACGCCCTCATCGTGATCGGCGGCGAGGACACCCTGGGCGTCGCCGCCCGGCTCGCCGACGACTACGGCATCAAGGTCGTCGCCGTACCGAAGACCATCGACAACGACCTCTCGGCCACCGACTACACCTTCGGCTTCAACACGGCCGTCGGGATCGCCACCGAGGCCATCGACCGCCTCCACACCACCGCCGAGTCCCACATGCGGGTCCTCGTCTGCGAGGTCATGGGCCGGCACGCGGGCTGGATCGCCCTGCACTCGGGCCTGGCCGGCGGCGCCAACGTCATCCTCATCCCCGAGCAGCGCTTCGACCTCGACCAGGTCTGCGCCTGGGTCACCTCCCGGTTCACGTCGTCGTACGCGCCGATCGTCGTGGTCGCCGAGGGGGCCATGCCCCGCGACGGCGACATGGTCCTCAAGGACGAGTCGCTGGACTCCTTCGGGCACGTACGCCTCTCGGGCGTCGGCGAATGGCTCGCGAAGCAGATCGAGAAGCGCACCGGCAAGGAGGCCAGGACGACGGTCCTCGGCCACATCCAGCGCGGCGGCACCCCCTCCGCCTTCGACCGCTGGCTCGCCACCCGCTTCGGCCTGCACGCGATCGAGGCGGTGCGCGACGGGGACTTCGGCAAGATGGTCGCCCTGCGCGGCACGGACATCGTCCGTGTACCCATCGCCGACGCGACGGCCCGGCTCAAGACCGTCGACCCGGCGCTCTACGAGGAGGTCGGGGTCTTCTTCGGCTGAGGGGGTCCGGATGCCGTCCCGGCCCGCCCTCCCTAGACTCGCGCCCATGGAGATCCTCGCATTCGGCGTGCAGTCCGACGAGAAACCCCTCATCGAGAAGGCGTTCGAGGGCCACCACGACGTCCGCTGTCTGGACGTCTTCCTCAACGAGGACACCGCCCCGATCGCGGCCGGTCACGAGGTCATCTCCACCAGCGTCAACGCCACCCTGAACGCCCGTGTCCTCCAGAGCCTCGCGGCGGGCGGCACGCAGTTGATCGCCCAGCGCTCCACCGGCTTCAACAACATCGACCTGGACGTCGCCGAGCGCCTGGGGCTGACCGTCTCCCGGGTCTCGTACTACTCGCCGTACTCGGTGGCCGAGTTCGCCTGGACCCTCGCGATGGCCGTCAACCGGCGCATCGTCCGCGCCAGCACCCGCACCCGCGACTTCGACTTCCGCCTCGACGGCCTGCTCGGCCGCGACCTGCGCGGCCGGACCGTCGGCGTCCTCGGCACCGGGAAGATCGGCGAGGCGTTCACCCGCATCGCGCACGGCTTCGGCATGAACCTGCTCGGCTGGGACATCGCCGAGAACCCGGAGTGCGTGGCCCTCGGCATGAAGTACGTCGACAAGGAGCGCCTCTTCGCCGAGGCCGACCTGATCAGCCTGCACGTCCCGCTGCTGCCCGCCACCGAGCACATCGTCGACGCCGCCGCCCTGCGCTCCATGAAGGACGACGCGATCCTCGTCAACTCCAGTCGCGGCGGCCTCGTCGACACCAAGGCCCTCGTCGCCGAACTGCGCGAGGGCCGCTTCGCGGGCGTCGGCCTCGACGTGTACGAGGCCGAGGCGGGCCTGTTCTTCCTCGACAAGTCCCTGGAGGTCGTCGACGACGACACCCTGGCCCGCCTCGTCACGTTCCCGAACGTCCTGGTCACCTCGCACCAGGCGTACTACACCGTGGACGCCGTCGGCCAGATCGTCGACGCCACGGTGCGCAACGTCCTGGACTACCTCGCGGGCCGCCGCTCCGAGAACGTGCTGGTCCCCGCCGCCACCTGACCCACGAGGTCCCGTACGATCCCGGCGCCGCGCAGCGTCAGCACCGACTCCGGGTGGAACTGCACGCCCGCGAAGCCCGGCCCGCGCACCGCGTGCACCTCGCCGCCGACCGCGTCCCGGCTGACCTCGACGCCGTGCGCGGCCAGCTCGCGGGCCGCGTCGTCGTCGCAGCGGGCCACGAAGCTGTTGTAGAACCCGACGGTCTCGGCCCGCCCGAACACATCGATGCCGACCTGCGCCCCCTGGTACGGCACCTCCTTGCGGACGATGTCCAGGCCCAGTTCGGCCGCGATCAGCTCGTGCCCGAGGCAGACGCCGAGCACGCCGTGGCGGTGCGCGCCGATCACCTCGGCCGTCAGCGACCGCAGGAACCGCATCTTGGGAGCGCCGAGATCGGACGGGTCGCCGGGGCCGGGCCCCAGCACGACGGGCCCCTCGTGCGCGAGGACTGCGTCCCGCAGCCCCTCCTCGTCGTAACGCCGCACCGACACGTCGAGCCCCGAGGAGCGCAGCACGTGCGCCAGCATCGCGGTGAAGGTGTCCTCGGCGTCGACGACCAGCGCGTGCCCGCTCAACGCGGCCTCCCGCTCCTGCATCCGCAGCCAGAACGGGGCGAGCGACGCGCGCCGCCCGTCGAGAGCCGCCCGCACCCGCGGGTCGTCGGCCAGCGCGGGCCGCGTGCTCTCCTCGCGCGGGCGCCCGGGACGCACCCCGAGGGCGGCCAGCACCCCGGCGGCCTTCGCGTGGGTCTCCGCGACCTCGCCCGCCGGATCGGAACCGCGCACCAGGGTCGCGCCGACCGGGACCCGAAGACGCCCGGCCGCGTCGATGTCGGCGGTCCTGATGAGGATGGGGGAGTCCAGGGTCTGCGCGCCGCCCGCGTCCCGGCCGATCAGGGCCAGCGCGCCCGCGTAGTAGCCGCGCCCACCCACTTCGTGGCGCTCGATCACGCGGCACGCGTTCTGCACGGGCGACCCGGTGACCGTCGCCGCGAACATCGTCTCCTTCAGCACCTCCCGCACGTCGAGGCTCGACCGCCCCCGCAACTCGTACTCGGTGTGCGCCAGATGGGCCATCTCCTTCAGCCGCGGCCCGATGACGACACCGCCCATGTCACCGACGGTGCACATCATCTTCAGCTCCTCGTCGACGACCATCGACAACTCCTCGATCTCCTTGCCGTCGGCGAGGAAGCCGAGCAGGTCGTCGGGGGTGGGCCCGCCGGCGGGATAGCGATGCGTCCCGCTGATGGGGTTCATCACGACGGTGCCGCCGGACATCCGCACATGCACCTCAGGGCTCGCGCCGACCAGCGTCCGCTCCCTCGTGTGCACGACGAACGTCCAGTACGCGCCCCGCTCCCCGTCGAGCAGCCGCCGGAACAGCGCGAGGGCGTCGGCGCGCGAGAACCCCGGGATCTCCCCCTCGTACGTCCGCCGGATCACGAAGTTCGCGCCCTCGCCCCGCCCGATCTCCTCCCGCAGGACACGCCCGACGATCTCCGCGTACGTGTCGTCGTCGACGTCGAAGCCGCCGTCCCGGACCCGGACGTCGTGGCGCGGGAGCCCTTCGAGGGCTTCGGCGAGCGGAATCCCGTACGACTCCTCGGGCGTGAGGACCGTGAGCGGTGTGCCGTCGTCGCGGACGTCGAAGCCGCGCTCCCTGATCTGGCGGAACGGGACGAGCGCCAGGCCCTCGGGGATGTCCGCGAGCCGTTCGTACTCCCCGACCGGGCCGGTCAGGACCTCGACGGTGTCGTGGTCACGGCCGGGGGTGCGGCGGCGCAGCAGGGCGAAGGGGCGGTCGTCGGCGAGGAGTCTGTCGAGCACGGACGGTGCGGACATCGGCTGGGTTTCCTTCCAGAGACGTTCGGGAGTCGTCGTCCGGAGGGACAGCCGGTGTCGGAAAACACTGAAGGCCGCCCCTCGGGCGGCCTTCGCGGTTTCGGGAACGCGCAGTCAGTGGGCCGCCGGATGTGCGGTCCACCACCAGGTGCGGGTCAGAGACTGAGCGAACATGGGCGCCACCGTACCCGAACCCCGGCTCATGTGAAGCGCCTCTCCCTCACCTGTCTCAAAAGATGAGCGGAGGGATGGACGCCGCATGGGACCCCGTAATGTTGTCGAGGTGACCGTGAACGCTAAGACCAGCGCCAGCGCCGGCAACACCTGGCGAGACCTGCCCGCGGCGCAGCAGCCCGAGTACCCCGATGCCGAGGCTCTGCGCGATGTGATCGCGGACCTCGAGTCGTATCCGCCGCTCGTCTTCGCGGGCGAGTGCGACCAGCTGCGCGCCCGACTGGCGGCCGTCGCCAAGGGAGAGGCGTTCCTGCTCCAGGGCGGCGACTGCGCCGAGGCCTTCGACGCCGTCTCCGCGGATCACATCCGCAACAAGCTGAAGACGCTGCTCCAGATGGGCGCCGTACTGACGTACGCCGCCTCCGTGCCGGTCGTGAAGGTCGGCCGGATCGCGGGGCAGTACTCCAAGCCGCGCTCCAAGCCGACCGAGACCCGCGACGGCCTCACGCTGCCGACCTACCGCGGCGACTCCGTCAACGGCTTCGAGTTCACCGAGGCCGCCCGCATCCCGGACCCCGAGCGCCTGAAGCGGATGTACCACGCGTCCGCCTCGACGCTGAACCTGGTGCGCGCCTTCACCACCGGCGGCTACGCCGACCTGCGCCAGGTCCACGCCTGGAACCAGGACTTCGTGAAGTCCTCGCCGTCCGGCCAGCGCTACGAGCAGCTCGCCCGCGAGATCGACAACGCCCTCAACTTCATGCGGGCCTGCGGCACCGACCCGGCCGAGTTCCAGACGGTCGAGTTCTACGCCTCCCACGAGGCGCTGCTGCTCGACTACGAGTCGGCGCTGACCCGCGTCGACTCGCGGACGGGCAACCTGTACGACGTCTCCGGCCACATGGTCTGGATCGGTGAGCGCACCCGCCAGCTCGACGGCGCCCACATCGAGTTCGCCTCGAAGATCCGCAACCCGGTCGGCATCAAGCTCGGCCCGACGACGACGGCCGAGGAGGCGCTCCAGTACATCGAGCGCCTCGACCCGGACCGTGAGCCGGGCCGGCTGACCTTCATCGTCCGCATGGGCGCCGACAAGGTCCGCGACAAGCTGCCCGAGCTGGTCGAGAAGGTCACCGCCTCGGGCGCGACCGTCGCCTGGATCACCGACCCGATGCACGGCAACACGTACGAGGCGGCCTCGGGCCACAAGACCCGCCGCTTCGACGACGTGCTCGACGAGGTCAAGGGCTTCTTCGAGGTCCACAAGGCGCTGGGCACCCACCCGGGCGGCATCCACGTCGAGCTCACCGGTGACGACGTCACCGAGTGCGTGGGCGGCGGCGACGAGATCTTCGTCGACGACCTGCACCAGCGCTACGAGACGGCCTGCGACCCGCGTCTCAACCGCAGCCAGTCGCTGGACCTGGCGTTCCTGGTCGCGGAGATGTACCGGGATCAGTGAACGGCGCGGTGATGGTTTGACGTACAGCGCCGTGGGGCGCGGATCACAGGGATCCGCGCCCCACGGCACTTTTGTGTGTCTGGCCCTACGGGTATGGTTAGGCTAGCCTCACCGAGAACGGATCGGGGTGGCGACGCCCTGGAACCCCGACGGGGAGGTGAGCCCGCATGTACGTCTGCAACTGCTTCGGTGTGACCGAGGACCAGGTGAAGCGGCACGCGGCGGGCGGTGCCTGCACCCCGCGCCAGATCGCTTCCGCCTGCAAGGCCGGCACCGACTGCGGCTCGTGCGTCCGCCGGATACAGGCGTTGCTCGGGCGAGGTGCCTACCCGCGGACCGGATCGGCGGAGCAGGGCTCGCTCGCTGACCCCGGCGTACCGCAGCGGCTGCCGGAAGCCGCCTAGCTGTCCGGCTGTTCGATCTGCTGCGCCAGGTAGAGCGCCTCACCGAGCTTCTCGATCAGCTCCAGTTGGGTGTCCAGATAGTCGATGTGGTGTTCCTCGTCCTCCAGGATGTCCTCGAAGATCCGCGCCGACGTCACATCGCCCTTGGCCCGCATCACGTCGATGCCGCGCCGGAGCCGGTCGATCGCCTCGACCTCCACCTGACGGTCGGCCTGGAACATCTCCGTGACGGTCTGCCCGACGCGCACGTGGAAGAGTCGCTGGTAGTTCGGCAGGGCGTCGAGGAAGAGGATGCGTTCCGTCAGCCTGTCCGCGTGCTTCATCTCGTCGATGGACTCGGCACGGGTGTACTTGGCGAGCTTGGTCCAGCCATTGTTGTCCTGGATCCGGTAGTGGAGCCAGTACTGGTTGATGGCCGTCAACTCGCCCGTGAGCTGCTCGTTGAGGAATTCGATGACCTCGGGGTCGCCCTGCATCGCAGAGGCTCCTTCCACATGGTGGAGTCGGCAGATTTCGCGCATCCTCGCACTGGCGCCCAGACCCGTCCAGTAAGTGCACGCTTAGTACGAGTTGCCCCAATCGCAGCTCGGTCACGGCCCGTCCGTGCCCTCGTGGTCATGGTCACCGCTCAGCTTCTGTCAGGATGGAGGCATGGGTCATCCGGTGGGTAGCGAGTCTGGGGGAGCAGTGCAGCCGGAGCTTCCGCCGGGACAGCGTCTTCAGCGCGGCTGGCCGGTCACACACTACGGCCCTGTGCCCAAGTTCCGGCCCGAGCGGTGGGAGTTCAGGGTTTTCGGTGCCACCGCCGACGGCGACAAGCACTGCTGGAACCACGAGGAGTTCTCGGCGCTGCCCTACGCGACCGTCGTGGGCGACCTGCACTGCGTCACCAAGTTCAGCATGCTCGCCGCCGAGTGGGGCGGCGTACGGGCCTCCACCATCCTCGAACTGGCGCCCCCCGACCCCGCCGTCACGCACGTCATGGTCTGGGCCGAGTACGGGTTCAGCTCCAATATGCGGCTGTCCGACTTCGCCGCCGAACGCACCATTTTCGCCACCCACAAGGGTGGGGAACTGCTCACCGCCGAGCACGGATTTCCGCTGCGGCTCGTCGTTCCGCACCTCTACGCCTGGAAGGGGCCGAAGTGGGTGCGCGGGGTCGAGTACATGACCGCGGATCGGCGGGGGTTCTGGGAAGAGCGCGGGTACCACAATGTGGGTGATCCGTGGCGTGAGCAGCGGTACTCGTACCAGGAAGGGCCTGGGGAGGGGCCTGAGCTGTAGGGGCCTGGTCGTCGGCCGTTGGCCGTCGCTCGTCGGTCGTGGGTTTGGTGGCGGGTGTGGTCAGGGGCGGTACTGGTGCACTACCGCGTGGCCCTTGCCGCGGTCGATCATCCAGCGGTTGACCGGCGTCGTCACCACGAAGGCGATCGCCAGTGACGCCGCCGGCGCCGCCCAGGATCTCGCCGTGTCCCCCCTGGTTCCGTCGCGGGTGTTTCCGATGGGGGACCCGTATATCCCGTATACCCCTAGGGGGTACTGCCGATCATGTTCGGGAGATCGGGGAGTGCGGCCAGTCCCTGGCGGAGTTCCTTGAGGCGGGCGATGTCCTTCGCGTTGTCCTCCTTGCCGCCCGGCGTCTCCACGATCAGCGGGACGTTCTCCGTCGCCGGGTGCGCCATCAGCTCCTGGAAGGGCGCGGCCCCTATGTGACCCGAGCCGATGTTCTCGTGGCGGTCCTTGTGGGCACCCACGACGTCCTTCGAGTCATTGGCGTGGATCAGCTTGAGGCGGCCCTCGCCGACCGTGTCCACGAGCAGATCGAGGGTCTGGCGCATGCCGCCCGGGGCGACGAGGTCGTGACCGGCCGCGTAGATGTGGCAGGTGTCGAGGCAGACGCCCAGCTTCGGGTGGTGGTCCAGGGCGTCGAAGTACGGGCCGAAGTCCCAGGTGCGCGAGCAGAGGGACGCGCCCTGGCCCGCGGTCGACTCCAGGAGGAGGAAGGGGTCGTCGTCGTGCGTCAGCTCGTCGAGCAGGGGGAGCAGGTGCTCGCGGACCTGGGCGAGGGCGTCGGCCCTGTCGCGGCCGCCCGTCGCCGAGCCCGTGTGGACGACGACACCGAGGGCGCCGATGGCGCGGGCGCGGCGCAGGGAGTGCCGCATCGACACGACGCTCTTCTCCACGGTGGCCTCGGTGTGCGAGCCGAAGTTGATCAGGTAGGGGGCGTGGACGTAGACCGGGATGTCCTCGGCGGCGCAGCGGGCGCGGAACGCCTCGTCCTGCTTGGGGTTGCCGAGAGGGGTGGCCCAGCCGCGCGGGTTGGCCACGAAGACCTGGACGGTTTCGGCCAGGACGTCCTGGGCGTAGGAGAGGCCTACGGTGGCCAGGCCGCCGGCCACGGGGATGTGGCCGCCGACGGGGTTGCGGGAGCGAGTGCTGCTGTTCACCCGGTCCAGGGTGTCACGGGTGCGGGGGTGCGGGGTGCGCCTTGTCGGCGTGCGTGTGCGTGCGCATTGAAGGGAGGGTGGCCGTCTGGTGTGCGTTGGCGGCCTTCCGGTTCGGTCCGACAGGTGTGGGGGTGGGTGCGGGGCCGCCCGGGGTATGTCCGTGCTCGCCATCTTGATGGCCTCGCCGGTTGCTTCGGGCTCCGCTACCGCGTGTTGCTGTGCTGCGCGCGCACATACCCCGGTCGACCCCTCCCGTCTCGTACGCGGATGACGGCCGGTGGTGGGCCGTGGTTCGCCGCCTTCGTCTTCGGCTCCGCCCGGCCGTATGCGTCCGATCGATGGTGGTGGGCCGGGTCCTAGCGGATGGTGATCTTGATCGTGGAGCCCTTCGGGGCCTCTTCGCCCGGGTCCACCGACTGGCTCTTGACCGTGTCGCCGAAGAGGCCCAGGAGGCCGCGGTCCTCGTCGACCTCGAAACCGGCGTCCTCCAGCTTGGCGTGGGCGTCGTCGACGCTCATGCCCTCGACGTCCGGGACCTCGATCATCGGGGGGCCCGCGGAGATCGTCAGGGTCACCGTCGCGCCCTCGGCGACCTGGCCGTCGGCGGGGGACTGGCGGGCCACGTCGCCCTTGTCCTCGTCGGAGTGGATTCTCCGCGTGGCGATCTCCGCCTTGAGGCCCGCGTCCTCCAGCTCGGTCACCGCGTCGTCCTCGGACTCGCCCGTCACGTCGGGGACGTCCACCGGGGCGCCCTTGGAGACGACCAGGGCGACCGCGGAACCGGAGGTGCGGGTCGTGCCCGCGTCCGGGTCCGTGCTGATCACGGAGCCCTTGCGGACCTCGTCGCTGAACTCCCTGGTGACCATGCCGGGCTCAAGGCCGCGGTTCTTCAGGTCGCTCTTGGCCGTGGCCAGGGGTGTGCCCTCCAGGTCGGGGACCTTGACCTTCTCCGGGCCCTTGGACACCGTCAGGTTCACCGTGCCGTCGTCCCGGATACGGGCGTCCGGCTCGGGGTCCGTGGCCATGACGGTGCCGCGCTTGTACGCGTCGCTGTACTTGTACGTGATCTTGCCGCCGGGGTGCAGCCCGACCTCGTCGAGCCGCTGCTTCGCCTGGGCCTCCGTCTTGGCCAGCAGGCGCGGGACCTTGGTGAACTGGCCCGCGTTGATGTACCAGACGCCCGCGCCCAGGCCGAGGATCAGCACAAGCGCCGCGATGATGGCGAACCTGCCGCGTCGTGGCCTGCCGGCCGTGCGGCGGGCGGGGGCGGGAGGCGGCGGTGGGCTCTCCAGGCGGCTCGTGCGGTGGAAGCCGTCCTCCTCCGGGGGCAGCGGCATCTGCACCGCGCGCGGGAGCACGCTCGTACGGTCGTCCGCCCCGGCATCCTGCACGTCCCGCGCCTGCGGGGGCGCCGCGTCCAGCTCGGTGTCGGACAGCGCCGCCCGGGCCTGCCGCACATGGGCGAGCAGCGCCACCGCGTCGTGCGGCCGGGCCTGCGGCGCGCGGGCGGTGGCCGACGCGACCAGGTGGTCGAGGGGGAGGGGCAGGCCGGGCACGGCCGCGGAGGGCGGGGGAACGTCCTCGTGGAGGTGCTTGTAGAGGATCTGCGCCGGGGTGTCGCCGGAGTGCGGCTTGCCGCCCGTCAGCATCTCGTAGAGGACCACTCCGCACGCGTAGACGTCCACACCGGGCGTCGTCGTACCGTCCTCGATCTGCTCGGGCGCCAGGTAGGAGACCGTGCCGAGGACCGTGCCCGTGGTGTTCGTGACGGTGTCCACGGCGCGGACCAGGCCGAAGTCCGCGACCTTCACCCGGCCGTCGTCCCCTATCAGGACGTTCTCCGGCTTCATGTCGCGGTGCACGAAGCCCGCGCGGTGTGCCGCTCCGAGCGCGGCGAGCACCGGCTCCAGGATGTCGAGCGCGGCCCGGGGCCTGAGCGCGCCACGGTCGCGCAGGACGTCGCGGAGCGTGCAGCCCGCGATGTACTCCATCGCCAGGTAGACGTACGCGCCGTCGGCGCCCTGGTCGTAGACGCCCACGACGTTCGGATGCGAGAGGCGGGCCACCGACTTGGCCTCGCGGATGAAACGCTCGACGAACGACACGTCGGCCGCCAGGGAGGGGTGCATCACCTTGAGTGCGAGCACGCGGTCGAGGCGGGTGTCCACGGCCCGGTAGACCGTGGCCATCCCGCCGACCGCGATGCGTGCGTCGATGCGGTACCGGCCGTCGAGCACGTGCCCGAGCAACGGGTCCTGAAGGGTCGTGTCCACGCAGGTGAGTCTACGAGGAGCGACTGACAGGGCCCGGGCCCGCTGCGGGACCGGGCCCGTACTGCAGCAGAGCTGTGACCCTGTCAGAAGGCCGGGCGCTCGGGGTCGAGGCGGGCCAGGCCCCGGGTGGGCGAGGACGGCTCGGCGAAATGCCGCTTGGGTATGCGGCCCGCGCGGTACGCCAGCCGGCCCGCCTCCACCGCGTGCCGCATGCCCTCGGCCATGAGCACCGGTTCCTGGGCGCGGGTCACCGCGGAGGCGAGCATCACACCCGCGCACCCCAGCTCCATGGCGAGGGTCACGTCGGAGGCCGTGCCCGCGCCCGCGTCCAGGATCACCGGCACGCGCGCGTGCTCGACGATGAGCTGGAAGTTGTGCGGGTTGCGGATGCCGAGGCCGGAGCCGATCGGGGAGCCGAGCGGCATGATCGCCGCGCAGCCCACGTCCTCCAGTTTGCGGGCGAGGACCGGGTCGTCGTTCGTGTAGGGCAGGACCGTGAAGCCGTCGTCGACCAGGGTCTCGGCGGCGTCCAGGAGCTCGATCGGGTCCGGCAGGAGAGTGCGTTCGTCGGCGATGACCTCGAGCTTGACGAGGTCCGTGCCGAGCGCCTCGCGCGCGAGGCGGGCCGTCAGGACCGCTTCCCCCGCCGTGAAGCAGCCCGCCGTGTTCGGAAGGACCTGGATGCCGAGCTTCTCCAGGACCGACAGGACCGAGCCGTGCACCGTCGCGTCGACGCGACGCATCGCCACCGTCGTGAGTTCGGTGCCGGAGGCGGTCAGGGCGCGTTCCAGGACGTCGAGGCTCGGGGCGCCCCCCGTGCCCATGATCAGGCGCGAGGAGTACGTGGCGCCCGCGAGGACGAAAGCGTCGTCGGCCATGGCGGGTCAGCCTCCTTGTACGGCGGTGAGGACTTCGACGCGGTCCCCGTCGGCGAGCGGGGTCGCGGACCACTGGGTGCGGGGCACGACGGTCTCGTTGAGGGCGGCGGCGACGCCGGAGTGCGCCGTGGTGAGTGTGGTGACGAGGGCTTCGAGGGTGGTGTCGGTGCTCACCGCGCGCGGTTCACCGTTGACGGACACGTTCATGCGGGCTGCTCCAGGGAGGCGTCACTACTGAGATCACCCGGGCCGGAGAACCGCCCGGGGGTGAACGGGCGGGCCTCCTCGGGGAGTTCACCGGTGGTCAGGACGTGCGCCATGAGGTCCCCGGTGACGGGCGTGAGGAGGACGCCGTTGCGGTGGTGGCCGGTGGCGAGGAGGAGGCCGGGCAGGGCCGTCGGGCCGAGGAGCGGGGCGTTGTCGGGCGAGCCGGGGCGCAGACCCGCGCAGGTCTCGGTCAGGGGCAGTTCCGTGATGCCGGGGACCAGTTCATGGGCGTCCCGCAGCAGTTCGTAGACCCCGCCGGCCGTGACGGTGGTGTCCCAGCCGAGCTCCTCGCTGGTGGCGCCCACGACGAGTTCGCCGTTGACCCGGGGCACCAGGTAGAGGTGGCTGCCGCGCACGACCGCGCGGACCGTGCGGCTGAGGAACGGCGCGTACGCGCGGGGCACCGTCAGGCGCAGCACCTGGCCCTTGACCGGGCGGACCGGGGGCAGCACCTCGTCCGGGACGCCCGCGAGCCGCCCGCTGCGACTGCCCGCCGCGAGCACGATCTGTTCGGCCGCCGCCTCGGTGCCGTCGGCCAGGAGGACACCGCGCGCCCGGTCCCGTACGACGGAGAGCCGCTCGGCCCAGGTCCGGTGGAAGACCACGCCCGCGTGCTCACAGGCCGTCACAAGGGCGGCCGCGAGCCTCCTCGGGTCGATCTGGTGGTCACCGTCGACCCGCAGGCCGCCGCGCACGCCCGGCGCGAGCATCGGCTCCAGGCGGCGGCAGTCGCGGCCCGACAGCCACTCCGACTCCAGGCCCGACTTCTCCTGCAGGGCGTGCAGTTCACGCAGGTGCGCCCGGTCGTCGGCGTCCAGGGCGACCGCCAGCGTGCCACAGGCGCGGTAGCCGAGGTCCTGGCCGGTCGCCTCGGACAGCTCGGCCGCGAACGCGGGATAGCGGCGCGCGGACTCGACGTTCAGCGCGAGCAAGGTCTCTTCGCCGTAGTGCAGTTCGGTGACGGCGGCCAGCATGCCGGCCGCCACCTGGGCGGCCCCGCCGCCGGGTCCGGGGTCCACGACCGCGACGGACAGACCGCGCTGCGCGGCGCGCCACGCGGTGACCAGACCGATGACGCCGCCCCCGACGACCAGTACGTCGGTGGCTTCGGGTGGAGTACGCGACATGGGCGTCCAGCCCCTCCCTTCGCCGGCATGACCCGGATCAGGTTCGTACGGTCGGAGGCCGCTCCAGCCTCCCTCTCAGCCCGCTGCGTACGGGCTCCCGCGAGTGCTTTACGTCGGCCACCCTAACTCCTGCGTCGGGCCCCGGGTAAGGCAGCCTTCGGCCCCGGACCGGGCGGCGCGGCGCCCTTGATCGCTAAACCCGGTGACACGTGTGCAGGACGTCACGGCGTGGGAGTGGCCCGCACCGCTGACCGACGCAAGATCAGATGCCTAAGGTGATCCGATGAGCGAGCAGCGGAGCGGCAACGGGACACCTCCAGGGCAACGGCACGTCGTGATCGTCGGCGCCGGGATGGCCGGCGTGCAGACGGCCGTGGCCCTGCGCGAACAGGGCTTCACCGGATCCGTCACCCTGCTCGGCGCGGAGCCCCACCCGCCCTACGACCGGCCGCCCCTGTCCAAGGCCGTCCTGCTCGGCAAGGCCGACGGTTCGGCCTTCGACGTCGATTTCGCGGCACTCGGCGTCACCCTGGAGGTGGGCCGCGAGGTCACCGGACTGCGGCCCGACGCTCGCGAACTGGACACCGCCACCGGACCCGTCCCCTACGACGTCCTCGTCCTCGCCACCGGCGCCGAACCGATCAGGCTCCCGGGCACGGAGGCCGTTGCGGGAGTCCATCTGCTGCGCACCCTCGACGACGCCGAACGGCTGCGGCCCGTCCTCGCCGGCCAGCGCGACGTGGTGGTCGTGGGCGCCGGATGGATCGGCGCCGAGTTCGCCACCGCCGCCCGCGAGGCGGGATGCCGGGTCACCGTCGTGGAGGCGGCCGAGCGGCCACTGGCCGGGGCGCTGCCCGCCGAGATGGCGGCGCCCATGGCCGCCTGGTACGCCGACGCCGGAGCCGTGCTGCGCACCCACGCGCGCGTGGAGCGCGTCGAGCCGGGCTTCGTCGTCCTGGACGACGGGACGCGGCTGCCCGCAGGGGCCGTCGTCGTCGGCATCGGCGCCCGCCCGGCCACCGGCTGGCTGACCGGCTCCGGCATCGACCTGGGCGACCACCGCGAAGTGGTGGCGGACGCGCACCTGCGGACATCCCTGCCCGACGTGTACGCGGTCGGGGACTGCTCCTCGTTCCCCTCGGGGCGCTACGGGGAGCGGCTCCTGGTCCACCACTGGGACAACGCCCTCCAGGGGCCGCGCACGGTCGCGGCCAACATCATCGGTGAGACACCGGCGGTGTACGACCCGGTGCCCTACTTCTGGTCCGAGCAGTTCGGCCGCTTCGTGCAGTACGCGGGACACCACCGCACCGCCGACGCGACAGTGTGGCGCGGCGACCCGGCCGGAGCGGCGTGGTCGGTGTGCTGGCTGCGGGAGGGTGCCCTGGTGGCCGTGCTGGCCGTCGGCAAACCCCGCGACCTGGCGCAGGGCCGCAAACTCATCGAGGCGGGCACCGTACTGGACCCGGACCGGCTCGCCGACCCGGCCCGGCCCCTGAAGGGCGCGGTGGCCTGACAGCCGTCGGACAGGCGCCCGCGTCCGGCGAAAACACCTGGTCGGCCGCCCCGGCTTCCGACTGTCAGTCCGGGATGGCACGCTTGTCCCGTGACCGAGATTGACGCAAAGATCGATGCTCTCGTCCCCGACTGGCTCACCCTTCCCGACATCGCCGAGCGATTCGGCATCGAGGTGACGCGTGTACGCCAGCTCGTGAAGGAGGGCCAGGTGATCGCTGTACGCCGAGGTGAGAACAGGGCGCTGCACGTGCCCGCCGCCTTCATCGACGGCGACAAGATCGTCAAGGGGCTCACCGGCACCTTGACGCTCCTGCGGGACGACGGCTTCAGCGACGCGGAGATGCTGGAGTGGCTCTTCACCCCCGACCCGACCCTGCCGGGCACGCCCGCGCAGGCGTTGAGCGAGAATCGCGGCACGGAGGTGAAGCGCCGCGCCCAGGCGCTCGCCGTCTGACCTGACAACCGTCCGGCGTGCGCACCACGACCTCGTGGTGCGCACGCCATCGACTCCAACGGGGGATGTCCCATGGCCGACCCGAAGCGCGCGCGACTCGCCGATGCCCGGCTCTACCTGTGCACCGACGCCCGCAAGCGCCAAGGCGACCTGCCGGAGTTCCTCGACGCCGTGCTCGCCGGCGGCGTGGACATCGTCCAGTTGCGCGACAAGGGCATGGAGGCCGGTGAGGAGCTGGAGCACCTCGCCGTGTTCGCCGAGGCGGCCCGCCGCCACGGCAAGCTCCTCGCGGTCAACGACCGGGCGGACGTCGCGCACGCCGTCGGCTCGGACGTACTGCACCTGGGACAGGGCGACCTGCCCGTCCCCGCGGCCCGCGCCGTCCTCGGCGACGACGTCCTCATAGGCCGCTCCACGCACACCGACGCGGAGGCCGCCGCGGCCGCCGTCCAGGAGGGCGTGGACTACTTCTGCACCGGCCCCTGCTGGCCGACCCCGACCAAGCCCGGCCGCCACGCCCCCGGTCTCGACCTGGTGCGCCACACCGCGGGCCTCGGCACCGACCGCCCCTGGTTCGCCATCGGCGGCATCGACCTGGCCAACCTGGACGAGGTCCTGGAGGCCGGCGCCCGCCGCGTCGTGGTCGTCCGCGCGCTCACCGAGGCCGACGATCCGGCCGCCGCCGCGGCGGAGTTCGCCAAGCGCCTGCGTTCGATGTGACGCCGGTGAAGTGCCGGTGGAGCGCTGCCGAGAAGCGGCGTGCCGCTCGCCTGTCCGCAAGGTGGACGGTGATTAGGGGCAACCGGATTCCGTCAGTAACCTGCCCGTATGGCCTTTGGCACCGCTTCCACCAGGACTGATCGAGCCCGCACCGTACGCGACATGCTCGCGGCCGGGAAGACGACGTACTCGTTCGAGTTCTCCGCGCCGAAAACCCCGAAGGGCGAGCGCAACCTGTGGAACGCGCTGCGCAGGGTCGAGGCCGTCTCGCCGGACTTCGTCTCCGTGACGTACGGCGCCGGTGGTTCCACGCGCGCGGGCACGGTCAAGGAGACCGAGCAGATCGTCGCCGACACGACGCTGACGCCGGTCGCCCACATCACGGCCGTCGAGCACTCGATCGCCGAGCTGCGCAACATCATCGGCCAGTACGCCGACGCCGGCATCCGGAACATGCTCGCTGTCCGCGGAGACCCGCCGGGCGACCCCACGGCCGACTGGATCTCGCACCCCGAGGGACTGACGTACGCCGCCGAACTCGTCGAGCTGATCAAGGAGTCGGGGGACTTCTGCGTCGGCGTCGCCGCGTTCCCCGCGATGCATCCGCGCTCCACGGACTGGGACACCGACGTGCGCCACTTCGTGGACAAGTGCCGGGCGGGCGCCGACTACGCGATCACGCAGATGTTCTTCTACCCGGAGGAGTACCTGCGGCTGCGCGACCGGGTCGTGGCGGCCGGCTGCGACACGCCCATCATCCCGGAGTGCATGCCGGTGACGAGCGTGCGCATGCTGGAGCGACTGCCCAAGCTCAGCAACGCGGACTTCCCCCCGGCGCTGAAAGAGCGGATCCTCACAGCCAAAGACGATCCGGCCGCTGTACGCTCCATTGGCATCGAGTTCGCCACGGAGTTCTGCGCGAAGCTGCTTGACGAGGGTGTCCCGGGTCTGCACTTCATCACGCTCAACAACTCCACTGCGACGCTTGAGATCTACGAGAACTTGGGCCTGCACGACCAGCGGGCCTGATGGGCCGTACCCGCACGGGGTGACGGCCGTACGAGAGGGGCGTACATGGGCTGGGCGGTCCTCTATGTGGCGTTCGGACTGGTGGCACTGTGGCTCCTCGGCGAGGTGCTGCTCCAGTACAAGGCGCGGCTGCGCTGGCGGCTGCTGGCCTTCGTGGGTTTCCTCGGGGTCGTGCTCGGCGTCCTGATGCCCTCGGTGCTCGTCATCGCCGCCGGTGCCGTCGCCTTCGCGATCGGGCAGACCTACGTCACCCTGTCCTTCCGCAGCGGCTTCGCGGCGGGCTGGGCCCTCAAGAACACCCCCGGTGGTGGCACGGACAGCGGCAGGAAGCGCCGCCGCAAGGAACCGGCCCGCAAGGAGCCGACGCTGGAGGTCTCCGACCTGGAGTACGAGCGGGAGGCGCCGGAGTACGCGCACACCCCGCAGACCCCGGCCGAGTCGACCGCCGTGTACGCCACCACCGAGCCGATGCCCGACGACACCGGCCAGTACGGCGTGTACAGCGACACCGCGTACGCCCAGGCGACCCAGGCCGACCAGCACGCCCAGGGCTACGGCTACGACGCCGGCACCTACGGTTACGACCAGCAGAACTACGGCTACGACAACGCACAGCAGCCGTACGCCGCGCCCTACTCGGACCCCTACATCGGGGCCCAGACGTACCCGGCGCAGCCCCAGTACGGCGACGCGTACGCCACCGGCCAGCAGCAGTACGGCGACCCGTACGCGACGGACCCGGGCTACGGCACGGACACGCCTCCCGGCGGCGTCTGGGTGCCGCAGCAGCGCAACGGCGACGGGCAGCAGCAGCCCTACGGCGGTGAACTGCCCCCCGAGCAGCCCTATCCGGCGTATCCGCAGGCCGACCCGGACCCCGGGTACGACACCGGCTACAACGAGCAGCAGTACCGGTACTGAGACGGCTGCCCGCCGCGGCTCACTGCGAGCCGCGGAACTCCGGGCCCTCCACGATCAGCCCCGCCACCAGCGCTCCCGACATGCCCGCGTGCGGCAGCCCGCCGCCCGGGTGCGACCAGCCGCCCACCGCGAAGAGACCCGGCAGCTCCGTCCCGTTCGCCGGATGCAGCAGGCGGCCCCCGGCGGCGGCGAGCGCGGGCGCGGGTACGGCGCCGCCCGCCGCTCCGGTCGCCTCGGCGATGTCCTGGGGCGTGCGGACCTCGTGCCACAGCAGGCGCTCGCGCAGGCCCGGTACGGCGCGCTCGGCTGCCGAGAGGACCGCTGCCACGTCGGCCTCGTCCGCGCGCGCGTGGGGCGGCACGGTCACGGTCAGGGTGACCGCCTCGTGGTCGGCGTCCGGCACGTGCGAGGCCTCACCGGTCCGCAGCACCGCGACCGTCGGTCTCGCGGGCCTCGGGCCGCCCTCGAACAGCCACGCCAACTCCGCGTCCCGGTCCGCCCCGTGGACCACCGTCCGGTGCGGCGTACCAGCGGGCCGGGGTCCGCGCAGCGCCAGGTGGACGGTGAGTCTGCTGGGTACCGCCGCCTCGGACCACGCCGGTACCGCGCCGCGCACCGCCTGCCCCGCCAGCAGCCCGTCGAGCACCCCGGGCGCGACGCCCGCCACCACGAAGTCGGCGTGCTCGACGGCGCCGCCGGCCAGTTCGACGCCTGCCGCGCGGCCGTCCTCCACCACGATGCGGGTGACGGCCGCCCCGAACTCGAACGCGACCCTGCGCTCCACACAGCGCGCGTACACCGCGTCCGCGAGCGCCCGCAGGCCCCCGCTCACCGCCCATGTGCCGAAGGTCTGCTCCATGTACGGCAGGACGGCCGCGCTCGCCGGTGCCGTCCGCGGATCGAGGCCGTAGGCCAGTGCGTACTGCTCCAGGAGCGCCACCAGTCGCGGTTCCCCGCCGAGCTCGTACCGGCCGATCTCGGCGAGCGTCGTCGCCGTGCGGTCCTTGCGCAGCAGGCGCCGCCGGGTCACGGCCGGGTACGGCTCGCGGTCGGCGAGCACCTGCCAGTTCGGCCACAGGGGTTCTTCGAGGAGGGGGCGCCGTGAGCGGTCCCAGGCCTCGCGTGCCCGGTTCATGAACGCCGACCAGAGCGCGCCCGCGCCCGCGCCGACCGCCGCGTCCAGCGCCTCGGCGACGCCGGCCCGCCGCGCGTTGGGCAGGTCCGTCGTCGTACCGTCCGCGAAGACGTGCCGTACCGCGGGCTCGACCTGGGTGAGACCGACGGCCTCCTCCAGGGGCTTCTTGCCCGTCTTGACGAACAGGTCGCGGTAGACCGCGGGCAGGAGGAGCAGCGCGGGGCCGGTGTCGAACGCGAAGCCGTCCCGCTCGAACCTACCGACGGCGCCGCCGTACGTCGACGCGCGCTCGAAGACCACCGGTCGGTGGCCCGCGACGGCCAGCCGAGCGGCGGCCGCCATGGCGCCCAGCCCTGCGCCGATCACCGCGATTCGTGCCATGGCAGGGACTTTATCGGCCGCCACCGACAACGCCGCTCACAGGTCAGGGAGGTGGCTGCGCCGCACGGGCGAGGCGCTTGTCCGCGCGTCGCCGGGCCCGCCTGCGCAGGAACGCCCGGATGCGCCGGAAGAGGAGGAACAACAGCAGCAGACCGAGGACCAGCAGCACCGCCGCGATGATCGCGGCGGCCTCGGGGTGGAACATCGCGAACGTCACGAGGCCCGCGACCCCCAGGTCCTCGGCGGTGCTGAGGACGAAGTTCGACACCGGCTCCGGCGAGGTGTTGACCGCCATCCGGGTACCGGCCTTCACCGTGTGGCTGGCCAGTGCCGTGGAGCCGCCGATCGCGCCCGCCGCAAGGTCGGACAGCGAACCGCTCTGCCCGGCGAGCAGCGCCCCGACGACCGCGCCCGCCACCGGCCGGATCACGGTGTGCACCGTGTCCCAGGCCGAGTCCACGTACGGGATCTTGTCGGCTACGGCCTCGCACAGGAAGAGCACCCCGGCCACGATCAGGACGTCCGGGCGTTGCAGCGACTCGGGGACCTCGTCGGTCAACCCGGTCGCGCCGAAGATGCCGAGCAGCAGGACCACCGCGTACGCGTTGATGCCGCTCGCCCAGCCGCTGGTGAAGACCAGGGGGAGTACGGACACGGGTGTGATCGTAACCAGTGGGCGACTCTCCGTGCCTGGGGATGAGCGCGCACGGCTGAGTATCCGTACTCAAGGAGAGAGATGAGTAGGCGCACGGATGGGGCTCGACCTGCGCGGAGGGGAGAGTGGTGGCCACGGAGAGGGGCGTGGCTCCGGTACCGCCGACACGGGGCGGCGGAACGGACGCGGCGCCCTCGGCCGCTCCTCTCGTCCGCGAGGGCGGGAGCGAGGCACGGGGGAATCGGGGGATACGCCGGTCCGGTGAGGCCTGAGTACGACCACAGGCCTCGCCGGACCGGCGCTCCGCGTTCGCGGCGCCTCAGCCGCGGGCGCTCACGCCCTGCGCGTCGGTGCGGGGCCGCCCGCCACCCGGCCCTGGAGCAGCAACGACAGTGCCGCGTGCACATCGTCGAGGGAGCGCTCCGGCTGGAACGCCTGCCAGTCGAGCGCGGCCACCAGGACCATGCCCACCAGGGCCGCCGCCGTCAGCGGCACGTCGATCTCGTCGCTCAGCTCACCGCCGCGCACCGCGTCGCGCAGCACGCCCTCGACGACGGCCACCGCCTCCTGGCGGACCACGGCGAGCGTGGACTGCCAGGCGCGGTTGGTGCGCCACAGTTCGGCCACGTAGAGCTGCGTGAAGGCCGGGTACTCGTCGATGAAGACAAGACCGGCGCGGATCATCGCGTCCAGGGCGTCGACCTTGCTGCCGCCCTCCTCGTCCGCCTTCTGCGCGGCGTCCCGCAAGGAGGCGGTCAGGAGCCCGACGCCGTGCCGCAGCAACTCCTCGAAGAGGACCGACTTACTGGCGAAGTTGTAGTAGACGGTGCCCTTCGCGACCCCGGCGCGCTCGGCGATCTCGTCGACCGTCGTCGCGGAGAACCCCTGCTCCGCGATGAGCGTGACAGCGGCCTCGTAGAGCTTCTGCCGGGTGGCCTGGCGCCGTGTGCTGCTTTCCATGCCCTTGATTCTCACAGGCCGCCGCGCGGGGGCGCTCACAGGCTCAGCTCCGGGTGCAGCCGGTCCAAAGTCCACACCTGCTTGCGCCGGGCCGTCAGGGCGGTGAGGGCGAGCGCGCCCACCGTGAACGCCGCCAGCACCGCGCACGCCTGCCACACGGGCCCGAGCCCCCCGCCGGAGATCAGTCGGCGCAGCGCCTCGACGACGTAGCTCATCGGCAGGTACGGGTGGATCGCGTTGAAGAAGCCCGGGCTCGTCTGGACGGGATACGTGCCCCCCGCCGATGTCAGTTGCAGCATCAGGAGGGCGAGCACGAGGATGCGGCCCGCCGCGCCGAAGCGGGCGTTGAGCCACTGCACGAGGGCCGCGAAGCACGCCGTGACCAGGCACAGGAACCCGACCGTCCCGACCGCGTGCAGCATCCGCAGCCCGAGCCCCCAGTGCAGGACGGACATCAGCGCCGCCACCTGGAGAAGCCCCAGGGCGGCGACCGGCAGCCAGCCCGCGAGCGCCACGCGCCAGGAGGAGGCGCCCACGGCGAGCGCCCGCCGGTTCAGCGGCTGGATCAGCATGTAGGCGACCATCGCGCCCACCCACAGCGACAGCGGGATGAAGTACGGGGCGAAACCCGTCCCGTAATTGGGCGCCTTGTGCAGTGACTGCGAGGCCAGTCGTACCGGGTCGGCCATCACCTCGGTGCGCTGATCGCGGTCCTTCTTGTCGTAGTCGGGGATCTTCCGGACGCCGTCGTGCAGTCCGCCCGCCAGCTTGCCCGAGCCGTCGGCCAGTTGGAACATGCCGCCGCTGAGGTCGTTCGCCCCGGTCTTCAACGTGCCCACACCGGCGTCGAGTTCGGTGGAGCCGGTCTTCGCCGTGCCCAGTCCCGTGTGCAGCTTCTCGGCGCCTGTGGCGACCTGGCCCGCGCCCTTGTTGAGCTTGTCGATCTGGGCGACCGCGTTCTCGACGTCCTTGTCGAGCGTGGGGGCCCGCTCGGCGAGCGCCTGCGACTGCGTCTGGAGCGTCTTCAGGTGGCTGTCCATGAGATCCAGGTTGCCGTGCTCGTCCTTGATGAGCGTGTTCAGGTCGTCGGAGACGGTGGCGACGTTCGCGGCCGCCGTCCTGGCCTTCTTCAGGTCCGGGCAGGCGGGGTCCTCCAGCGGTGCCTTCTCGCACCGCCGTTCATAGACCGCGGCAAGGATGTCGGACGCCGCGTGGGCGCCCTTGCGCGCGGCGGGCGCGAGGGTGACCAGGTCGTCGAGGTTCTGCCGGACGCCCTTCGCGGAGTCCGCGACGAGCCGGGCCGCGTCACCGATCTGCTTTTTGTTGCCCTTCAGGAAGGGCAGCACCTGGTCGGCGGCTCCGTCGACCTTGTCGGCGAGCGCCTGGGTGCCGTCGGCGACCTGCCGGGAACCGGTCTCCAGGTCGCCGGCGCCCTTGTCGAGCTTTTTGAGGCCGCTCGCCAGGTCACCGCTGCCCTTCTTGGCGTCCTTCAGACCGTCGGCGAGATCCTTCGAGCCCTTCTTGGCCCTGCCGATGCCGCTCTTGAGGTCGTCCGCGCCGCTCGCCGCCTTCTGCGTCGCGTCATGGATGTCCGAGAACGAGATGAAGATCTTGTCCAGGAAGGAGCGCGACGCGTTCGTGGACGCCGCTGAGCGCACCTCGGCGAAGACCGTCCGGGAGATCTGCCCGACGATGTAGTTGTTCGCGTCGTTCGTACGCACCTGGAGGGCGCCGGTCTCGGGTGCGTCCCCGCCCTTTCCCGCACTGGACGCGATGCGTGCGCTGAGGTTCTCGGGCAGGGTGAGCGACAGGTAGTACCTGCCGTCCTCGACGCCCTGCTCGGCCTGGTCCGCGCTGACCTCGTGCCACTGGAAGGTGTCGCTGTCGTACAGGCCCTCGGTGATGTCGTCGCCCGCGGTGATCTTCTTGCCCGCGGCGGTCGCGCCCTTGTCGTCGTTCACGAGCGCCACGGGGATCTTGTCGAGCCGCCCGTACGGGTCCCAGAAGGACCACAGGTACAGCGCCCCGTAGAGCAGGGGCAGCAGCAGAAGTGCGACGAGCGCGGCGCGCGGCAGCTTTCCCCTGCCGAAGCGCCTGAGCTCAAGCGCGGCCAGCTTCGGCGAACGCATCGGCCGTCTCCTTGTCGGTGTCGGGCGCGGCGGTGGCGCGCTCGTGAGCGGTCGATACGACGACATCGGCGCTGTCCGGCGCCTCACTGCACACGGCGACGACGGTGATCCCGGCCTCCGTGATCGCGCGCAACCGGGCCCAGACCTCGGCCCGTTCGGCGTCCGCGAGCTTCAGGTCGGTGTCGTCGACGCCGATGAGGAGCGGTCGGCCGATGAGGGCGAGGGCCAGTGAGAGGCGCAGCGCCTCGACGCGCTCCAGGTCGCGCACGGCGGTCCTGGCCGCCTTCGGCAGGGTGTCGAGGTCCAGACCCGCGGTGGCCAGGGCGGTGTCGATCCGCCGCTTCGCCTCGGCCGCACGTTCGGCGCGGGGGCGCAGCAGTGCGCGCAGCGAACCGTCGAACCGCCGCCGCAACAGCGCCCGCTCGCGCAGGTGCTCGGCCACGGTGAGCGCCGGGTCGAGATCGGTCACTCCCGGCACGTGCGCGAGCGCGCTCACCCGTCGCACCGCGGGCATCTCCTTCGGCAGCCGCAGCCCGCCGACGCGGGCCGTCCCCTCGGCGGGGCGCATCCGTCCCGTCAGCGCGAGCAGGAGACAGGTCCTGCCGCTGCCGGACGGCCCCTCGACGGCGATGAGCGAGCCGGGTGCCGCGTCGATGTCGATGCCGCGGAACGCCCAGCCGCGCGGACCCTTGACCCCGAACGCGGCGGCGGCGACGGCGGCCCCACCATCCGGCGCATCCGGCACATTCACCCCGTCCGGCCCTTCCTCGGACATGATCCCCCTCGCCGCTAGCTTTTGCACTGACCAGTCAGTGCAAAAACTAGCGGGAACCTACAGCAGAGGCAAAAGGCCAGGTCAGGGCCGATTGTCAGTGGGGTGCCCCACTATGGGCACATACGGCCACTGCGCCGTCACACAGACGACAGGAGGTTCGTCATGGCCAGGTACCCCGCAGCCGCCGCACGCCGCCGCGCCACCACCGGCCCTGCCCCCTCACTGACCGGACCGGCGAGCGACGTCCACCCCGTGCTGCGCCGGGCGACCGCCCCGCCCGCCGCCCTCGACCTGCTCGCTCAGGCCCGCGCCGGACTCGACGAGGCGGCCGTCCTCGAAACCCCCAACGAGCGGTACGCCACCGCCCATCTCGCCGCTCTGCGCACCGCCGCCGCCGTGCTCGCGGCCCGTGGCCGGCCCGAGGCCACGCCCAGGCGCCGCGCGAGAATACGGAGCGCCTGGGAAGTGCTCCCCGAGATAGCGCCCGAACTGGCCGAGTGGGGCGCCCTCTTCGCCGCCGGTGCCACCCGCCGCGCGCGTGCGGAGGCGGGCATACGCGGGGCGGCCGGCGCCCGCGACGCCGACGACCTGCTGCGCGACGTGGCGATGTTCCTGCGCCTCGTCGAGCGGATGCTCGTCCTGCAACCGGCGCTGCCCCAGCCGCGCCACGAGGACGACGCCCGCAGGCCGGAGCGGGAAGTGCCCGACGCGGGGTGAGCGGCGACAGCACCCCTTCGGGCGGTACGGCGGTGACGTCCGCAGGTGGCAGGGCGCCTCGCCCGGGCCCATTAGGGTGGAGGCGCCCGAACCTGTTCACGCCGAGGAGTCAGTTGCCGTGTCGGACCCGATGCGCCCCCCCGTCTCCCATCCTCGAACGACGTCGTCGCGCACCGACCCCTCGCGATCCCGGTCCTCACTGCGTACCGCCGTGGTCCGCGACGTCCTCAAGGACGCCCTCGACCGCCGCGCCGCGGCCGCGGGGAGGCAGGCCCTCGACGTCCTCGACACCGGGGGCGGCAGCGGCAACTTCGCGGTTCCGGCCGCCCGACTCGGCCACCGCGTCACCGTCGTCGACCCCAGCCCGAACGCGTTGTTCGCGCTCGAGCGCCGCGCCGCGGAGGCCGGGGTGGCCGACCGGGTGCGTGGCGTTCAGGGCGACGTCTCGGGCCTGTTCGACGTGGTCGAGCGCGACGCCTACGACGCGGTCCTGTGCCACGGCGTCCTGGAGTACGTCGAGGAGCCCGCGGAGGGCGTGCGCAACGCGGTGGGCGCGCTGCGCTCCGGCGGTGTGCTCAGCCTGCTCGCCGCGGGCCTCGGCGGCGCCGTCCTCGCGCGGGCCCTCGCCGGTCACTTCAAGGAGGCCCGGCAGGCGCTCGGCGACCCGGCGGGCCGCTGGGGCGAGGGCGACCCGGTGCCCCGGCGCTTCACCGCCGAGCAGTTGGAGCGGCTCGTCGGCGACGCGGGTGTGGACGTCGGCGCGGTGCACGGCGTACGGGTCTTCGCCGACCTCGTCCCCGGGGTCCTCGTGGACACCGAGCCCGGGGCCTTCCAGGAGCTCCTGGAACTGGAGGCGGCCGTCGCCGAACTGCCCGCCTTCCACGCCGTGGCGACCCAGCTCCACGTGCTGGGTGAGAAGCGGGCGACGGGTGAGAGCCGAGTGCCCGGGACGACCCGCCGCTGATCAGCGGCGCAGCGGCAGATGGAGTACGCCACAGGCCCCCCGATCGGGCGCCTCGCGCCGTATGATCGGGGTAGACCGCCCGGCATGACGGGACGGCCACCGGGGAATGACGCCCCTAGTGGCCGGAGCGGCGTGATGCGGTCCGCAATGGTGAAGTTGGCGTAGAGGGGCGGGTTTCACGGGGGCGATTCCCTGCCTATCCTGAAGGGGACCCCCGGTCGCCCCGGCGACTGCACGATGAGGAGGACTCCGTGCCGCTCTCGGAGCACGAGCAGCGAATGCTCGAGCAAATGGAGCGAGCGCTGTACGCCGAAGATCCCAAGTTCGCGACAGCGCTTGAGGGAAGCGGGCTGCGTACGTACACCCGACGTCGGGTCTACCAGGCAGTCGCGGGCTTCCTGGTGGGTATCGCGCTCCTCATGGCAGGTATGGTCGCGCAGCAGATCTGGATCAGTGTGGTGGGGTTCCTCGTCATGCTGGGGTGTGCGGTGCTCGCCGTCACGGGCTGGCGCAAAGCGCCGAAGCCGGGCGAACAACCGGCGGGAGCGGTGCCAGGCGCACCCGCCGCCCGACGGCAGAGCAAACCGAAGCGCACCATGATGGACCGGATCGAGCAGCGCTGGCAGCGCCGCCGCGACGAGCAGGGTGGCCGCTGAGCGGCCGTTCCGCCGTCGAGTTCTCGACATGTACGCACAAAGGGTGACCGCCCCGGCGGTCACCCTTTGTGCGTCACCCTTTGTGCGTAACGGCGGGACTCACTCAACCCTCCTGGCCGGACGGGCGGGAGCGGGAGGACCGGGCGAGCGCCGCGGACCAGCGGGCCCGGACGCGCGCGGAGAACGACTCCCAGCGCTGCGACAGCGCCCACACCACCCGGACGGCCGAGCGCGGTGCCAGCGTCGCACGTAGCCGTGTCGGACCGCTCACCTTCGCGTGCAGCCCGTCGCACAGCCGCCGCACGTCCTCGCCGAGACCCGAGACGGGCACCGGCCGCGGCGCGTACAGCACCTGCTCCACCGCCGCCGCCACCCGGTGCACTGCCTCGGCCGCCGGCGGATCCAGTTGCCCGACCCGGGCGATGCGCGCCGCCGCCTTCCGCGGGGTGTGCGAGTCGTCCGGCGCGATGCCGTGGTCCCAGGCGGTGTCCGTCACCTCCCGCCAGGCCGCCAGCGTGCGCGTACCGATGTCGGCTTCCGTCCGGCCGGAGAGACCCAGCCGCCGCGCCCTGACCCGTCCGCGCCACAGCATCGGCAGCATCGGCACCAGAAGGACCACGAAGGCGGCCAGGACCACCAGCAGGATCATCCGGAGCGGCAGCCCGCCGTCCGACGAGCCGCCCACGACCGCCGGGGCCGTGTTGCCACAGCTCCCGTCCTTGCGCTGGGCCATCGAGCAGCTCTGCGTCGACGAGGGCTGCGAGGCGGAAGGGGCCGAGGAGGCGGACTCGCTCGGCGCCGCCGGACCGCTCGGGCCGCCCGCCGGGGTGTTGTCCTGCGTGTACTCCGGGACCGTGCCGCGGTTCGGCGTGGGCTCGAAGCGGGTCCAGCCCACGCCCTCGAAGTACAGCTCGGGCCAGGCGTGCGCGTCGCGCAGGCCCACCGCATAACTGCCGTCGCCCGCGGACGAGCCGGGAGTGAAGCCGACGGCGACGCGGGCCGGGATGCCCAGCGTCCTGGCCATCGCCGCCATCGAGAAGGAGAAGTGGACGCAGAAGCCCTCCTTCTGCTTCAGGAAGCGGGCTATGGCGGCGGAACCGCTGCCGGCCTGCACCTCGGTGTTGTACGTGAAGCCACCGTTGACGGCGAAGTAGTCCTGGAGCTCGACCGCTCGCTCGTAGTTGTTCGCCGCGCCCTGCGTGACCCGCAGGGCGGTCGTGCGCACCACGTCCGGCAGCGTGCCCGGCACCTTCGTGAACTCGCGCACCAGCTCCGACGGCGGCGCCCCGGCGTCGGCCAACTGCTCCGCCGTCGGCCGCACGATCAGACTGTCGACGCTGTAGGACTTCCCGCGCGTCGTCTGCCCGTGGTCGCCGACCAGGGTCCGGCCGACCTGCTCGAACCGCCACCGCCCGTTGATCGACACCTTTGTCGCGGGATACGGCATCGGCAGCCAGTCCTGCGCGTACCAGTCGGCCGCCGCGATACGGGTCTTGACCTCGGTCCTGCCGATCTCCGCCGCGAGCCCCGGCGGAGCCGGCAGCGGGGACGGCACATCGGTGATGCTGCGCACCGAGGGCCGCCAGGTCGTGCCGTCGAACTCGTCGAGCGCGACGATCCGCAGATACATGTCGGACGTCTGCTCGGCGTTGGTCCGGTACGACATCACGGTCCGGTCCTCCGGCTGGTTCAGGCTGTTCTGCAGCGAGACCAGCGGATTGACCGCGGAGATCGTGCCACCGCCCCCCGACCCGCCTCCCACACCGGAGCCGGAGGCGCCGAGCAGGCCCCCGCCGATCGCGGGCAGGGGAGCCAGGGGCACGAGCACGGCGACGCCCAGCGCGACGGCGCCGATGCGGCGGCCGGTGCGGACCGGGGCGACCGTGCCGCCCCCGCCGCCCTGGCCCGGTGTCCCCGCGGGCGCCCGCCCGGCGCCGCCGAACACCCGGCCCCACTGCGAGAGACGGTCCCGGCTCTCGGCGAGCAGCAGCAGGAGGTAGCCGCCCGCCGCGAGCAGGAACCAGAACCAGTCGGCCCCGCCGTCGGAGAGCCCGGCGGCGACCGAGTACAGCGCGAGCAGCGGAAGACCGGCGGGCGCCGCGCTGCGGAACGTCACCGCGAGCGCGTCCACCAAGAGCCCGATCACCAGTACGCCACCGACCAGCATCAGCCGGATGCCGTCGGACAGGGGCGCCGGGATCATGTACCGCCCGACATCGTCGCCGCCGGCCTCAAGCAGCAGACCGAAGTGCCGGAACGCCTCCGGGCCCGGCACGATGACGCCCAGCGCCTGCTCGTGCGCGAAGACCAGGGTGAGCAGCAGCAGGGAGACCAGGGCCTGGGAGGCGACCGTCAGCGGGCGGGCGAGCGGGACCCTGCGCGCCGCCGCGCCCACCGCCGCCTGGATCACCAGCAGGATCGCGGCCTGCATGATCCAGGTGGACTTGTCGACCAGCGGCAGCAGCGCGGTCGACGCCAGGAACGTGGCCAGCGTCGCGCAGGTCGACAGACGGGCACCGCCGCTCATGACCAACCTCCCGTGACGCTCGGGACCGAAGTCCCCGTCCGCTCCCGGTCCGCCTGCCGCCACACGTCCACGACGGACGCGCCGGCCGGTACGACCACCGCCGTCCATCCGGCCTCCTGGAGCATGCGCAGCCGCTCGGCGCACTGCCGCGAGACGGGCGCCCCCGGCCCCTGGACCCAGGAGGCACTGTCCATCAGGAAGGCGACCGCGCCACCACTGCGCTGCCGCATCTTGGCGGCCACCGCGGCCTGTTCCTCGTCCAGGTCGCCGAAGAAGGCGACCAGAAGCCCTTCGTTGCCGCCGCGCAGCACGTCGTACGCCGCCGAGAGCGTGTCCGCGTCGGAGTGGTCCACGACGGCGAGCGTGTCCATCATCAGACCGGCCGCGTCCGCCGACTCCTGACTGGCGCCCGCGAAGCCGTCCGTGCCCTCGCCCGGGACCGCATTGCCCGTGTCGGTCAACAACCGCACGGAGAAGCCTCGTTCCAGCATGTGGACCAGGGCGGAGGCCGTGCCGGACACCGCCCACTCGAAGGCCGAGTCCGGGCCCGCGCCCTGGAACGCCGCACCGCGCGTGTCGAGCAGCACCGTGCAGCGGGCCCGCTGCGGCTGCTCCTCGCGGCGCACCATCAGCTCGCCGTAGCGCGCCGTGGAACGCCAGTGGACACGGCGCAGATCGTCGCCGTACCGGTAGCCGCGCGGGATCACGTCGTCCTCGCCGGCCAGCGCGAGCGAGCGCTGCCGCCCGTCCCCGTACCCCTTGGCCTCACCGGTCAGCCGCACCGGTGGCAGCGGCTCCACGCGCGGGATCACCGTCAGGGTGTCGTACGTCGCGAAGGACCGGGTCAGCTCGCACATGCCGAAGGGGTCGGTGAGCCGGAGTTGCAGCGGCCCCAGCGGGTAGCGGCCGCGCAGGTCCGAGCGGACCCGGTAGGACACCTCGCGGCGGCCACCCGCCTCGACGCGGTCGAGGACGAAGCGGGGCCGGGGGCCGAGCACGTACGGCACCCGGTCCTGGAGCATCAGCAGACCGGTGGGCAGCCGCGAGATGTTGTCCATCCGCAGGTGGACGCGCGCCTCCGAACCGGCGGGCACGCGCGCGGGGGAGAGGCGACGGCTGCCCGCGACCCGGTAGCGGGTGCGGTACAGGACACCCGCGCAGAGCAGCGGCAGGGCCGCGAGCAGCAGACCGACCCGGAGCAGATCGCTCTGGCCGAGGACGTACGCGCAGATCGCCGCGGCGATACCGGCGGCCAGGAACGAGCGACCGCGTGTGGTCAGCCCGGCGAGCGCGGTGCGCAGGCCGCTCTTGTCGCCCTTGTCGTTCGTCGCGCCGCCACCGTCCGGGAAGCCGCCCCCGGCGTCGGCCGCGTAGTACCCCCCCGCCGCCATCAGAGCCTCCGGGGGCCGGGCGGCTGGTGGCCGTACAGGGGCGGCGCCGAGCCGTACCCCTGGGCCGCGCGGGAGTCGGCCGCGGGGACCGGGATGCGCTGGAGGATGTCGAGGACGACCTGCTCGGCGGTGCGCCGGTTCAACTGGGCCTGCGCGGTGGGCAGCAGACGGTGCGCCAGGACCGCGACGGCGAGGGCCTGCACGTCGTCGGGGAGCGCGTACTCACGGCCGCTGAGCGCCGCCGAGGCCTTCGCCGCCCGCACCAGGTGCAGCGTCGCGCGCGGGGACGCGCCGAGTCTGAGGTCCGGGTGGTTGCGCGTGGCGGCCACCAGGTCGACCGCGTAGCGCCGTACGGCGTCGGCGACATGGACCGTGCGCACGGCGTCGACCAGCTTCACGATGTCGTGCGCGTGTGCCACCGGCTGGAGGTCGTCCAGGGGCGAGGCGCCCCCGTGGACGTCGAGCATCTGGAGCTCGGCCTCAGGGTTCGGATAGCCGATGGAGACGCGGGCCATGAAGCGGTCGCGCTGGGCCTCGGGCAGCGGGTACGTGCCCTCCATCTCGACCGGGTTCTGCGTGGCCACCACCATGAAGGGGCTGGGCAGTTCGTAGGTCTTGCCGTCGATGGTGACCTGGCGCTCCTCCATGGACTCCAGGAGCGCCGACTGCGTCTTCGGGGAGGCCCGGTTGATCTCGTCGCCGATGACTATCTGCGCGAAGATCGCACCGGGCTTGAACTCGAAGTCGCGGCGCTGCTGGTCCCAGATGGACACCCCGGTGATGTCCGAGGGCAGCAGGTCGGGCGTGAACTGGATGCGGCGCACCGAGCAGTCGATGGACCGCGCGAGCGCCTTGGCGAGCATGGTCTTGCCGACGCCCGGCACGTCCTCGATGAGCAGGTGCCCCTCCGCCAGCAGTACTGTCAGCGAAAGCCGTACGACCTCCGGCTTGCCCTCGATCACACCCTCCACCGACCTGCGGACACGCTCCGCGGTGGTGGTCAGATCAGTGAGGCTCGCTCGATCGTCATAGGTCGTCACCCGGCCCTCCTCGGCCTTACTTTCCCGGGCCGACGCTCTGCGATGCGGACCGGCCCACCCCGAAATACGGACACCACGCGCGAGGAGTTCCGTCGCTCGCGCGGGGTGTCACGTACGCATTCTTGTTGGCGTTACCGGTTCGTGTCACTCGCCTGTGGATAACTGGCCGCGATATGTCGGGGCTTAGCGCCTTTTGTGGGCATGCCGGGCGGGCCCGAGCGGAGGGTCAGCGGGGCTGGACCTCTCGCAGCCGGCCCGTCTGCACGTCGAAGACGAAGCCGCGCACGTCGTCGGTGTGCTTCAGGAAGGGAGAGGTGCGCACCTTCTCGATGGACTGGCGCACGTCCTGGTCGACGTCCTTGAACCCCTCGACGGCCCAGGTGGGGCGCTGCCCGACCTCCAGCTCCAGCTCCTGGCGGAACTCGTCGCCGAGCCCCTCCATGCCGCAGCCGCTGTGGTGGATGAGGACCACGCTGCGGGTGCCGAGCGCACGCTGGCTGATGGTGAGCGAGCGGATCACGTCGTCGGTGACCACGCCACCCGCGTTGCGGATGGTGTGGCAGTCGCCGAGTTCCAGGCCGAGGGCGGCGTGCAGGTCGAGGCGCGCGTCCATGCACGCGACGACGGCGACGTGCAGCACGGGGCGCGCGTCCATGCCGGGGTCGGTGAACGCGTCGGCGTACCGGGCGTTCGACTCGACGAGGCGATCGGTCACGGAGCCGTCCACGGTTATGGCGTCTTCGGACGGGCGAGAAGCGGAAGTCGTCATGGTGACGACGTTAGCCGCCGCACACGGCCGTGGCCTGCTGCGGGAAGGGACAAAGAACGTCATCGGACCTTGTTGTGAGCTAATCCACAGGTACGGCCGGGCCTGGGCCGAACGGGTGAACGCATCGGACGCGGGAGCGGTCCGGACGCGCCTCGCGACGCGCAGGCCGGTTGATTGACCGGGGAGCACTGTGGACTAAAGTGACGCCGAACCCCATTGACGAAGCAACACGGAGATCCCGGCGCTGCCGGACGCTCCCCGCGTGCGCGGCGCGTACGTACGGCTCGGCCTCCTCCCGCTCCGGTCGGCCGGCGTCACTTCCCCGGCGCCGACGGACCATCATCCCCTTCACGAGCGGGCGGGGACCCGGCAGTGCGTGCGACCGCCCGCCGGACCTGAGAGGGCCTCTTGAGTCAGCGACATGTTCCGGTGATGCTCCAGCGCTGCCTGGACCTGCTGGCCCCGGCCCTCGCCCAGCCGGGGGCGATCGTCGTCGACTGCACGCTCGGCCTCGGCGGGCACAGCGAGGCCCTGCTCTCCACGTTCCCCGCGTGCCGCCTCGTCGCCCTCGACCGCGACAAGGAGGCGCTGCGCCTGTCCGGCGAGCGCCTCGCCCGCTTCGGTGACCGCGCCACCCTCGTGCACGCCGTCTACGACGAACTGCCCGAGGTGCTCGACCGGTTGGAGATCCCCCGCGTCCAGGGCGTCCTGTTCGACCTCGGTGTCTCCTCCATGCAGCTCGACGAGGCCGACCGGGGCTTCGCGTACGCGCAGGACGCGCCGCTCGACATGCGCATGGACCAGACGACCGGGGTGAGCGCCGCCGAGGTCCTGAACACGTACGCGCCGGGCGAGCTGGTGCGCATCCTGCGCCAGTACGGCGAGGAGAAGCAGGCCAAGCGCATCGTCTCGGCCGTGGTGCGCGAGCGGGAGAAGGAGCCGTTCAGCAACAGTGCGCGGCTCGTCGAACTGATCCGCGATTCCCTGCCGCAGGCCGCCAAGCGCACCGGCGGCAACCCCGCCAAGCGCACTTTCCAGGCCCTGCGCATCGAGGTCAACGGAGAGCTGAGCGTCCTGGAGCGGGCCGTCCCCGCCGCGGTCAAGGCGCTCGCGGTCGGCGGCCGGATCGCCGTCCTGTCCTACCACTCGCTGGAGGACCGGCTGGTCAAGCAGGTGTTCGCGGCCGGTGCCGCCACCACGGCCCCGGCCGGGCTGCCGGTCGTCCCCGAGCAGTACCAGCCCCGGCTCAAGCTGCTCACGCGTGGCGCCGAACTTCCCACGGAGGAAGAGGTCGCCGAGAACCGCCGGGCCGCGCCGGCACGGCTGCGGGGTGCGCAGCGCATCCGCGAGGAGGTCGCCGAGTGAGGCACGCGCGCGTGGAGGGGTGGTCATGACCGCCAGGAGCGGCCCGAAGGACGCGAGGGACGCCCAGGGCTCCAAGGCGGCCAAAGGCCCCAAGGGAGCCACCGGCCCCCAGCGGGCCACCGGTCCCCGGGGAGGCTCGGGAGGCGGACCACGCGGACGGGCCGCCCGTTTCGCCCGGATCTTCCCGGTCACTCCGTCCGGCGGCGCCCAGGCCGCCCGGGCCCCGTTCGTCCTCCTCGTCGTGCTGCTCCTCGGCGGCGGGCTCATCATGCTGCTGCTGCTGAACTCCTCGCTCAACGAAGGATCGTTCAGGCTCAGCAAGTTGAGGAAACAGACCACCGAACTCACCGACGACGAGCAGCAGCTCCAGCGCGACGTCGACTCCTACGCGGCGCCCGACGCCCTCCAGCGCCGCGCCCGCGAGCTCGGCATGGTCGAGGGCGGCGACCCGGCGTTCCTCTCCCCGAACGGCACCGTCCGCGGGAAGCCGAGCCCGGCCGCGCTGTTCGCGCCGCTGTATCAGCCGGTGCTCCCGCCGGAGACGGTCCCCGCCCTGACGAGCGCACCGCAGCAGCCCGGCTCGGCGACGCCCACGGCCCTCGCTCCTTCGAACCCCGGCAGGTGACGCCATGACCGACAGGGAGCCCCCGCGCCGCCGCGTCCCAGGACCGGCACGCTCCGCCGGGACGGCCCCCCGCGTCCCACAGCGGCGCCCAGGGTCCGGCGCGCGCCCCGCCGCACGGCGCCGGCGCCCCACGTCGTCGAAGGCCCACACCCCACTGCGCCTGGGCAGCCCGCGGCCTCGCCTGCGGATGGTCAGCCTGGGCCTCACCCTCGTCCTCATGGTCTTCGTCGTCCGTCTCCTCCAAGTGCAGGGTGTCGACGCGAGCGCGTACGCCGCCAAGGCCTCGCTGAATCGGTACGTCAGCCACACCATCGCCGCCGAGCGCGGCGGCATCACCGACCGCAGCGGTGTCTCCCTGGCGACCAGTGTCGACGCGTACGACATCACCGCGGACCCCACGCTGTTCACCGAGAAGGCCACCGGGACCAAGGACGCGCCCGAGCAGGCGGCGGCGCTCCTGTCGCCGATCGTCGGAGTCGACGCGGACACGCTGGCCAAGCGGCTCAGGACCGAGAACACGCGGTACGTGCGGCTCGCCGCCCGGCAGACACCGCAGGTCTGGAAGCAGATCAAGGACCTCAGGTCGACGCTGAACGAGAAGGCGAACGCCGAGGGCCGCGAAGCCAGCGTGCTGTCCGGGGTGCTCGCCGACCCCAGCAGCAAGCGCGTGTACCCCAACGGGGACCTCGCCGCCGGGATACTGGGATGGGTCAACGCCGACGGCAAGGGCGGCGGCGGCGTCGAGCAGCAGCTCGACAAGGATCTCGCGGGCAAGGACGGCAAGATCCGCTACGCCCAGTCCGGCGGCCGGCAGGTGCCGACCGCGGGCAGCACCGAGCAGCCCGCCGTGGCCGGCTCCGACGTCGAACTGACCATCGACCGCGACATCCAGTGGGCCGCGCAGAACGCGATCACCGAACAGGTGCGGAAGTCGGCGGCCGACCGCGGCTACGTGATAGTGCAGGACACGCGGACCGGCGAGGTCCTGGCCATGGCCAACGCGCCCGGCTTCGACCCGAACGACCTGTCGCGGGCCGACGCGACGGCCCTGGGCAACGCCGCGCTCCAGGACGCCTACGAGCCCGGCTCCACCGCCAAGGTCATGTCCATGGCCGCGATCCTGGAGGAGAACGCGGCCACGCCCCTGACCCACGTCATCGTGCCCAACCGGCTGCACCGCGGCGACCGGCTCTTCCAGGACGACATCGACCACGAGACCTGGCACCTCACGCTCAACGGCGTGCTCGCCAAGTCCAGCAACATCGGCACGATCCTCGCCTCCGGCGAACTCGGCGCCACGCAGCCCAAGGCCAACCGGACCCTCTACTCGTACCTGCGCAAGTTCGGCATCGGCCGGCAGAGCGGGCTCGGCTTCCCCGGCGAGACCTCCGGCATCCTCGCGCCGCCGGACAAGTGGTCGACGTCGCAGCAGTACACGATCCCCTTCGGGCAGGGCTTCTCCATCAACGCCATGCAGGCGGCCTCCGTCTACTCGACCATCGCCAACGGCGGCGTACGGATCGAACCGACGCTGGTGCGTGGCGCGAAGGGCCCCGACGGCCGGTTCACGCCCGCCCCCAGGCCCAAGGAGACCCGGGTCGTCAGCAACAAGACGGCGAAGACCGTCGCCCGGATGCTGGAGTCGGTGGTCGACGACGAGGAAGGCACGGGGACCAAGGCCCGCATCCCCGGCTACCGCGTCGCCGGCAAGACCGGCACGGCCAACCGCGTGGACCCGGCTACCGGCCGCTACAAGGGGTACACGTCGTCCTTCGCCGGGTTCGCGCCCGCCGACAAGCCGCGGATCACCGTCTACTGCGCCATCCAGAACGCCACCAGGGGCAGCTACTTCGGCGGCCAGATCTGCGGGCCCATCTACAAGCAGGTCATGGAGTTCGCCCTGAAGACCCTCCAAGTGCCGCCCACCGGCACCAAGTCGGCGAGGCTGCCCGTCACGTTCAAGCCATGACGGCCGGTCCGCGCCGTGACCATGATCACCCCACTCAGTGAAGACGCTGAAGACACCGTGAAGAGCTCGTGACAACCATCACCTCCGACTCCGGGAACCACCGGCCGCCACGCCCCTCGCTTCGCTCCCCGGGGGGTGCGCCCGGTACGCTCACCGCCGTGCCACACGCTGATCAGTCCCAAACCCCCCAGAAGGGCGCACCCGTGACATATCCCGGGCCGCCGCGACCGGTCGAGGTCTCCGCCATCCCCCTCGCGGAACTGGCAGATCAGCTCGGCGTCCCCGTGCCCCGCGCGGCCGGCGCGGCTGACACCGACCCCCGCGTGAGCGGCATCACCCACGACTCCCGCGCGGTCCGCCCCGGCGACCTGTACGCGGCCCTGCCCGGCGCCCGCGCCCACGGCGCCGACTACGCCGCGCAGGCCGCCACCCTCGGCGCGGTCGCCGCCCTCACCGACCCGACGGGCGCCGAACGCGTCAGCGAGGCCGGGCTCGTGCCCCTCGTCGTGGAGGACCCGCGCGCCCGGATGGGCGAGCTGGCCGCCACGATCTACGGCCACCCGGGCAAGGACCTGCTCCAGCTCGGCATCACCGGCACGTCCGGCAAGACCACCACCGCGTACCTCGTCGAGGGCGGATTGAAGGCGGTCCGCTCCACCGGGCTCATCGGCACCGTCGAGATGCGCATCGGCGACGAGCGCATCAAGTCCGAGCGGACCACCCCCGAAGCCACCGACCTGCAGGCCCTGTTCGCGGTCATGCGCGAGCGCGGCGTCGAGGCCGTCGCCATGGAGGTCTCCAGCCACGCCCTCGTGCTCGGCCGGGTCGACGGCTGCGTCTTCGACGTCGCCGTCTTCACCAACCTCAGCCCGGAGCACATGGAGTTCCACTCCGACATGGAGGACTACTTCCGGGCCAAGGCGCAGTTGTTCACACACGCACGCAGCAAACAGGGCGTCGTGAACATCGACGACGAGTACGGGCGCCGCCTCGTCACCGAGTCCGCGGCCTCGGGCTACCCCGTCGTCACCTTCTCCGCCGAGGGCCACCCGGACGCCGACTGGCGCGCCGAGGACGTCGAAGTGGGGCCGCTCGGCTCGACGTTGACCGTCGTCGGTCCCCAGGGCGAGCGGATCGCCGCCAAGGCGCCGCTGCCCGGCGCCTTCAACGTCGCCAACACCCTCGCCGCGATCGTCACCCTCGCCGTCGCCGGGATCGACCCGCAGACCGCGGCCGACGGCGTCGCCGCCGTCCCCGGTGTGCCGGGTCGACTTGAGCGCGTGGACGCCGGTCAGAAGTACCTCGCCGTCGTCGACTACGCCCACAAGACCGACGCCGTGGAGTCCGTCCTGCGGGCCCTGCGCAAGGTCACCGAGAACAAGCTGCACATCGTGCTCGGCTGCGGCGGCGACCGGGACAGGACCAAGCGGATGCCGATGGGCGCCGCCGCCGCCCGGTTCGCCGACACGGCCATCCTCACCTCCGACAACCCGCGCGGCGAGGACCCCCTCGCGATCCTCGCCACGATGCTGGCGGGCGCCGCCGACGTGCCCGCGCACGAGCGCGGCGACGTGGCCGTCTTCGAGGACCGGGCCGCCGCCATCGCCGCCGCCGTCGCACGCGCCGAGCCCGGCGACACGGTGCTCGTCGCGGGCAAGGGCCACGAGCAGGGCCAGGACATCGCCGGGGTGGTGCGTCCCTTCGACGACCGCCAGGTGCTTCGCGAAGCCATCGAGCAGACCCAGGGATGAAGTTGTGATCGCCCTCTCCCTCGCCGAGATCGCCTCAGTCGTCGGCGGGCAGACGTACGACATACCGGATCCGCGGATCCAGGTCACCGGGCCGGTCGTCATCGACTCGCGCAAGGTCGAGGCCGGCAGCCTGTTCGCCGCATTCGCGGGTGAACACGTGGACGGCCACGACTACGCGCGCGATGTCGTGGAAAAGGGCGCGGTCGCCGTCCTGGCGTCCCGCCCCGTCGGCGTACCCGCCGTCGTCGTCGACGACGTGAAGGCGGCGCTCGGCGCACTCGCCCGGCACGTCGTCGAACGGCTCGGCGCCACCTTGGTCGCGCTGACCGGATCGGCCGGCAAGACCAGCACCAAGGACCTGATCGCCCAGGTGCTGCGCCGCAAGGCGCCCACGATCTTCACGCCGGGCTCGTTCAACAACGAGATCGGCCTGCCGCTCACCGCCCTGTCCGCCACCGACGAGACCCGCTTCCTCGTCCTGGAGATGGGCGCCCGCGGCAAGGGCCACATCCAGTACCTGACGGGCCTGACGCCCCCGCGCGTCGGCGTCGTCCTCAACGTCGGCAGCGCCCACATCGGCGAGTTCGGCGGCAAGCAGCAGATCGCGGAAGCGAAGGGCGAGTTGGTCGAGGCGCTGCCCGCCGACGGCACCGCCGTCCTCAACGCCGACGATCCCCTCGTACGCGCCATGGCGTCCCGTACGAAGGCCAAGGTGCTGTTCTTCGGAGAGGCCGCCGAAGCCGACGTACGTGCCGAGAATGTCCGGCTCACGGAGAACGGGCAGCCGGCCTTCCGCCTTCACACACCCACCGGGTGCAGCGAAGTGACCTTGCGCCTGTACGGTGAGCACCACGTGTCGAACGCGCTCGCCGCGGCCGCCGTCGCCCACGACCTTGGCATGTCCGTGGAGGAGATCGCGCTCGCGCTCTCCGAGGCGGGCTCCCTGTCCCGCTGGCGGATGGAGGTCACCGAGCGTTCGGACGGCGTCACGATCGTCAACGACGCCTACAACGCGAACCCCGAGTCCATGCGAGCGGCCCTGCGCGCGCTCGTCGCAATGGGCGGGGCCCGACGGGCAACGGGGGGCCGTACGTGGGCGGTGCTCGGGCTCATGGCCGAGCTCGGCGACGAGTCGCTGGCCGAGCACGACGCGGTCGGACGGCTGGCCGTCCGGCTCAACGTCAGCAAGCTCGTGGCAGTCGGGGGCAGGGAAGCGTCCTGGTTGCGACTGGGCGCCTATAACGAGGGTTCGTGGGGTGAGGAGTCGGTGCACGTGTCCGACGCACAGGCGGCGATCGACCTGTTGCGCAGCGAGCTGCGCCCGGGTGACGTCGTGCTCGTGAAGGCATCCAGGTCGGTGGGCCTGGAGAGCGTGGCACAGGCGCTGCTCGAGGGCGAGGTCGATGCCCGATGATGAAGCAGATCCTCTTCGCGGGCGTGATCGGGCTCTTCCTGACCCTGATCGGAACGCCGCTGCTGATCAAGCTCCTCGCGCGCAAGGGCTACGGGCAGTACATCCGTGACGACGGCCCGCGCGAGCATCACGCCAAGCGCGGTACGCCGACCATGGGTGGTATCGCCTTCATCCTGGCGACCCTCATCGCGTACTTCCTGTCGAAGCTGATCACCGGCGCGACCCCGACCCTGTCGGGTCTGCTCGTGCTCGGACTGATGGCCGGCATGGGCCTGGTCGGCTTCCTCGACGACTACATCAAGATCGTCAAGCGGCGCTCGCTCGGCCTGCGGGCCAAGGCGAAGATGGCGGGACAGCTCACCGTCGGCATCGCCTTCGCGGTGCTGTCCCTCCAGTTCGCGGACGCCCGCGGGCAGACCCCGGCCTCGACCCGCCTCTCCTTCGTGGAGGACTTCGGCTGGACGATCGGCCCGGTGCTCTTCGTCGTCTGGGCGCTGTTCATGATCCTCGCGATGTCGAACGGCGTGAACCTGACCGACGGCCTCGACGGCCTCGCCACCGGCGCCTCCGTCATGGTCTTCGGCGCGTACACCTTCATCGGCGTCTGGCAGTTCCAGGAGTCCTGCGCCAACGCGCAGACCCTCACCAACCCGGCGGCGTGTTTCGAGGTCAGAGACCCACTCGACCTGGCCGTCGTCGCGTCGGCCCTCATGGGCGCCTGCTTCGGCTTCCTGTGGTGGAACACCTCGCCCGCCAAGATCTTCATGGGTGACACGGGCTCCCTGGCCCTCGGTGGCGCCCTCGCCGGTCTCGCGATCTGCTCGCGCACCGAGCTGCTGCTCGCGCTGCTCGGTGGTCTGTTCGTGATGATCACGATGTCCGTGGTCATCCAGGTCGGCTCCTTCAAGATGACCGGCAAGCGCGTCTTCCGGATGGCGCCGCTCCAGCACCACTTCGAACTCAAGGGGTGGTCCGAAGTCCTTGTCGTGGTCCGCTTCTGGATCATCCAGGGCATGTGCGTGATCGTCGGACTCGGCCTCTTCTACGCAGGATGGGCAGCCAAGAAGTGACATCTGGTCAGGGTTCCTGGCAGGGGATGAGCATCACCGTCGCCGGTCTCGGCGTGAGCGGCCTCAGCGCCGCCCGCGCCCTGGCCGGCCTCGGCGCGTCGGTCACCGTGGTGGACGGCGGCGACGGCCCCGCCCACCACGAAAAGGCCGCCCTTCTTAAGGAAGAGGGCATCTCCGTACGTCTCAAGGACGCGGCCACGCTGCCCGAGGGCACCGAACTGGTCGTCACCTCGCCCGGCTGGGCGCCGACCTCACCGCTCTTCGCGGCGGCGGCCGAGGCGGGTGTGGACGTCATCGGCGACGTGGAGCTCGCCTGGCGGCTGCGCGGCCCCGGCGCGGCGCCCTGGCTCGCCGTCACCGGCACGAACGGCAAGACCACCACCGTGCAGATGCTCGCCTCGATCCTGACGGCGGCGGGCCTGCGCACGGCGGCCGTCGGCAACATCGGCACCCCGATCATCGACGTCGTCCTCGAGGGCGACGACGCCTACGACGTGTTCGCCGTGGAGCTGTCCTCGTATCAACTGCACTGGGCTCCCTCGCTGCGCGCCCACTCCGGGGCCGTCCTCAACCTCGCGCCCGACCACCTCGACTGGCATGGCTCCATGGAGGCGTACGCCGCCGACAAGGGCCGTATCTACGAGGGCAACCAGGTCGCCTGCGTCTACAACACCGCCGACAAGGCCACCGAGGACCTGGTCCGCGAGGCCGACGTGGAGGAGGGCTGCCGCGCCATCGGCTTCACCCTCGGCACGCCGGGCCCCTCCGAACTCGGCGTGGTCGAGGGCATCCTGGTCGACCGGGCCTTCGTAGAGGACCGGCAGAAGAACGCCCAGGAACTGGCCGAGGTCGCCGACGTGCACCCGCCGGCCCCGCACAACATCGCCAACGCCCTCGCCGCGGCGGCCCTCGCCCGCGCCTTCGGCGTCGAGCCGGCCGCCGTCCGCGACGGACTGCGCGCCTTCACCCCCGACGCCCACCGCATCGCGCACGTCGCCGACGTCGACGGGATCGCCTACGTCGACGACTCCAAGGCCACCAACACCCACGCGGCGCAAGCCTCGTTGGCGGCCTACGAGTCGATCGTCTGGATCGCGGGCGGGCTCGCCAAGGGCGCGACCTTCGACGACCTCGTCACGGGCGCTGCGAAGCGGCTGCGCGGCGTCGTCCTGATCGGCGCGGACCGCGCCCTGATCCGCGAAGCCCTGCAACGACACGCCCCGGAAGTACCGGTCGTCGACCTCGACCGGACCGACACTGGGGCGATGTCCGCGGCGGTCCGGGAGGCGACACGGCTCGCCCGCCCGGGGGACACCGTGCTGATGGCCCCGGCCTGTGCGTCGATGGACATGTTCACCAACTACAACAAGCGTGGCGAGGCGTTCGCGGAAGCAGTCCGCGAATTGGGCGCCACCAGCGTCTGACGGTACCTTCGGGTGCCCGGTGACGCCGGGCACCCTCGGGAGGGGAACGTGGCAGCGCGACAGGTAAAGCCGTACGGCTCACCGTGGGGGAGCGGCAATGCCCGGTAGCAGCGCCCGCACCACCAAGCGCCCCGCGGCCCCGCCGAGAAGGACCAGCCGCGTCTACCGGGCGCGCGCCAACCCGGTACGCCGCCTGTACACGCAGGCCCGCCGCGCCTGGGACCGGCCGCTCACCGCGTACTACCTGATCCTCGGCTCCGCGCTGCTCATCACCGGCCTCGGCCTGGTGATGGTCTACTCGGCCTCGATGATCACGGCCCTCCAGATGGGCCTGTCCAGCTCGTACTTCTTCCGCAAGCAGTTCGTCGCGGCCGTCATCGGCGCGATCCTGCTCGTGCTCGCGATGCGGATGCCGGTGAAGCTGCACCGCGCCCTCGCCTACCCGATCCTCGCCGTCAGCGTCTTCCTGATGGTCCTGGTGCAGGTGCCGGGGATAGGGGTGTCGATCAACGGCAACCAGAACTGGATCTCCCTCGGCGGCCCGTTCATGCTCCAGCCCAGCGAGTTCGGGAAGCTGGCGCTCATCCTGTGGGGCGCCGACCTGCTCGCCCGCAAGCACGACAAGCGGCTGCTCACGCAGTGGAAGCACATGCTGGTGCCGCTCGTCCCGATGGCGTTCCTGCTGCTCGGCCTGATCATGCTCGGCGGCGACATGGGCACGGCGATCCTGCTCACCGCCATCCTCTTCGGCCTGCTGTGGCTCGCGGGCGCCCCCACACGGCTGTTCGTGGGCGTCCTGTCGGTGGCCGGCGCCATCGGCATCATGCTCATCAAGACCAGCCCCAACCGCATGGCCAGGCTCGCCTGCCTGGGCCGCGCCGACGCCGGACCCGACGACATGTGCTGGCAGGGACTGCACGGGATCTACGCGCTGGCCTCCGGCGGATTCTTCGGTTCCGGGCTCGGCGCGAGTGTGGAAAAATGGGGTCAACTTCCCGAGGCGCACACGGACTTCATCTTTGCCATCACCGGTGAGGAACTGGGCCTGGCGGGGACGCTGTCGGTGCTCGCCCTGTTCGCGGCTCTAGGCTATGCGGGTATCCGCGTGGCCGGACGCACGGAGGACCCCTTCGTGAGATATGCCGCGGGAGGCGTGACGACCTGGATCACGGCGCAGGCCGTGGTCAACATCGGTGCGGTGCTCGGCCTGTTGCCGATCGCCGGGGTCCCGCTCCCGCTGTTCTCGTACGGGGGGTCCGCGCTGCTGCCGACCATGTTCGCCGTAGGCCTGCTGATCGCGTTCGCGCGGGACGAGCCGGCGGCACGGGCGGCCCTGGCCATGCGGCAGCCACGGATGAGATGGAACACGATGCGACGGCGCGCCACGGTGCGTACGTCCGGAGAGCGGTGAATTTCGGTGCATGTCGTACTCGCCGGTGGGGGGACCGCCGGCCACATCGAGCCGGCGCTCGCCCTCGCGGACGCCCTGCGCAGGCAGGACCCGACCGTGGGGATCACGGCGCTCGGCACGGAGCGCGGCCTGGAGACCCGTCTCGTACCGGAGCGCGGCTATGACCTGGCGCTGATCCCCGCCGTACCGCTGCCCCGCAAGCCCACCCCGGAACTGATCACCGTTCCCGGGCGGCTGCGCGGCACCATCAAGGCGGCCGAGCAGATCCTGGAGCGGACCAAGGCGGACTGCGTCGTCGGTTTCGGTGGCTATGTCGCGCTGCCCGGCTACCTCGCCGCCAAGCGCGCCGGTGTCCCGATCGTCGTGCACGAGGCCAACGCCCGGCCCGGCCTCGCCAACAAGATCGGCTCCCGGTACGCGGCCGGGGTCGCCGTCTCCACCCCGGACAGCAAGCTGCGCGGCGCCCGCTACATCGGCATCCCGCTGCGCCGCACCATCGCCATGCTCGACCGGGCGGCCGTACGCCCCGAGGCCCGCGCCGCGTTCGGCCTCGACCCGAACCTGCCGACGCTGCTCGTCTCCGGCGGCTCGCAGGGCGCCCGCCACCTGAACGAGGTCGTGCAGCGCGTCGCCCCGCTGCTCCAGCAGTCCGGCATCCAGATCCTGCACGTGGTCGGCCCGAAGAACGAACTGCCGCACGTGCAGCAGATGCCGGGAATGCCCCCCTACATCCCGGTACCGTACGTGGACCGGATGGACCTCGCGTACGCCGCCGCCGACATGATGCTGTGCCGCGCGGGCGCGATGACCGTCGCCGAACTCTCCGCCGTCGGGCTCCCGGCCGCGTACGTCCCGCTGCCCATCGGCAACGGCGAACAGCGGCTCAACGCCCAGCCGGTGGTCAAGGCCGGTGGCGGACTGCTGGTCGACGACGCGGAACTGACCCCCGAGTGGGTCCAGGGCAACGTCCTGCCCGTGCTCGCCGACCCGCACCGGCTGTACGAGATGTCCCGCGCCGCCTCGGAGTTCGGCCGGCGGGACGCCGACGACCTGCTCGTCGGGATGGTGTACGAGGCGATCAACGCACGCCACTAGGGACGCCCCGGAGGCGAACCGAGCCGAGAGAGGGAGCAGCGTGGCCGGAGCGACCACCGCGGACCGCGGCGAACGAGACGAAGCCGAGGTGTCCGAATCCGGCCCGCCCCCGCTCCGCGGGCCCCGCGTCCCGAGCCTGCGCGCCCTGATCGTCACCGGAGTCTTGCTGGTGGCGATCGGCGCGGGCGGCGTCTGGCTCCTGTACGGATCGCACTGGCTGCGGGTGGAGCGCGTCACGGCCTCGGGGACGGACGTGCTCACGCCCGCACAGGTGCGCGAGGCCGCCGCGGCGCCGATCGGCGCCCCGCTGATCTCCCTGGACACCGACGCCGTCGAGGACCGTGTGCGCCGGAAACTGCCCCGGGTCGACTCGGTGGACGTCGAGCGTTCGTGGCCGCACGGGGTCACGCTGAAAGTGACGGAACGTAAACCGGTCCTGATTGTCGAAGAGGCCAGAAATGCGGGCAAGTTCGTCGAAGTGGACCGCAAAGGCGTTCGTTTCGCGACGGTCGACCATGCGCCCAAAGGCGTGCCCCGGCTGGAATTGACGCCGGATCAGTCCGGCGCGGCGGCGAGCCTGCGACGCTTCGGCCCGGGCCGCCTGGTCCGCGAAGCGGTCCGCGTCGCGCGGCGCCTCCCGGCGGAGGTCGCCCGCGACACCCGTACCGTCAGGGTGCGTTCGTACGACGACATCTCGCTGGAACTCTCCGGCGAACGGGTCGTCGTATGGGGAAGCGCCGAGAAGGGTGAGACGAAGGCGCGGGTCCTCACCGCCCTCATGAAAGCCGCTCCCAAGGCCCGCCACTTCGACGTGAGTGTTCCCACCGCCCCTGCCTCGTCCAGGAGTTGACGCACATCGGCGCAGGCCAGCACCCTGGTTTAGCGGCGCTACGGCTGATCACATAGGGTGAAAAGAAAAACGGGAGGTTCGGCGTGTTCGTTGAACGGGCGCCACTTGTCGACTTAGTGTCAGGTTCGGAAGAGTCCAGGGAACAGACACACTGGTAACCCTAAACTTCACCGTTAGGGTTCGGGTCGGCAGTCGACTAGTAGTCCGGACCGTCCCCATTCGACATCAGTCGTCGCATCGGCAGAACGCGAGGCGGCGACACGTAACTCGAGGCGAGAGGCCTTCGACGTGGCAGCACCGCAGAACTACCTCGCAGTCATCAAAGTCATCGGTGTCGGCGGCGGTGGTGTCAATGCCATCAACCGGATGATCGAGGTCGGTCTCAAGGGCGTCGAGTTCATCGCCATCAACACCGACGCGCAAGCCCTGTTGATGAGCGACGCGGACGTCAAGCTCGACGTCGGCCGTGAACTCACCCGCGGACTCGGCGCCGGAGCCAATCCGGCAGTCGGGCGCAAGGCGGCCGAGGACCACCGTGAGGAGATCGAGGAGGTCCTCAAGGGGGCCGACATGGTCTTCGTCACCGCCGGCGAAGGCGGCGGCACCGGCACCGGCGGCGCGCCCGTCGTGGCCAACATCGCCCGCTCACTGGGTGCCCTGACGATCGGCGTGGTCACCCGCCCGTTCACCTTCGAGGGACGGCGCCGGGCCAACCAGGCGGAGGACGGCATCGCCGAGCTCCGCGAAGAGGTCGACACCCTCATCGTCATCCCGAACGACCGGCTCCTGTCCATCTCGGACCGGCAGGTCTCCGTCCTCGACGCCTTCAAGTCGGCGGACCAGGTCCTGCTCTCCGGTGTCCAGGGCATCACCGACCTCATCACCACGCCCGGCCTGATCAACCTCGACTTCGCGGACGTCAAGTCCGTCATGTCCGAGGCCGGTTCGGCCCTCATGGGCATCGGCTCGGCCCGCGGCGACGACCGCGCGGTGGCCGCGGCGGAGATGGCGATCTCCTCGCCGCTCCTCGAAGCGTCCATCGACGGCGCCCGCGGCGTGCTGCTGTCCATCTCCGGCGGCAGCGACCTCGGCCTCTTCGAGATCAACGAAGCGGCCCAACTGGTCAGCGAGGCCGCGCACCCCGAGGCCAACATCATCTTCGGCGCGGTCATCGACGACGCCCTCGGCGACGAGGTGCGGGTCACCGTCATCGCCGCCGGGTTCGACGGCGGACAGCCACCGGCCAAGCGGGACAACGTGATCGGCTCGTCGTCCGCCAAGCGCGAGGAACCGGTACCCGCCTCCCGTCCGGCGCCGGCCCCCGAGCCCGCGCGCCCGACCTTCGGCAACCTCGGCAGCGTCACGCAGCGCGAGGAGTCGAAGCCCCCGGAGCCGACCGAGCCGCCCGCCCCGGTGAGCGAGGCCCCGGCCGCCCCGGTCAGCACGCCCCACGTGCCCCGGCCGTCCTACCCGGACAGCCAGGCCGAGGAGCTGGACGTCCCGGACTTCCTGAAGTGACGTTCCTGAGCCCGATGGGGACCGCGCGGCAGTGATAGGACAGCAGGACGCTTCGACCTCCACGAGTGGCGCGCACTTCGCCTTCACCGACCGGTGGGGCGGGGTGAGCGCCGCTCCGTACGAGGAGCTCAATCTCGGCGGCGCGGTCGGCGACGACCGCGAAGCCGTGCTGCGCAACCGGGAACTGGCCGCCGAGGCGCTCGGCCTCGAACCCTCCCGGGTCGTCTGGATGAACCAGGTGCACGGACCCGACGTCGCGGTGGTGGACGGGCCCTGGGCCACGGACGCCGACATCCCGCACGTCGACGCGCTCGTCACCACCCGGCGCCGCCTCCCGCTCGCCGTGCTCACTGCGGACTGCACCCCCGTTCTGCTCGCCGACCCGGTCGCCGGTGTCGCGGGCGCGGCGCACGCGGGACGTCCGGGCATGATCGCCGGAGTCGTCCCCGCCGCCGTGCGGGCGATGGTGGAACTCGGCGCGGACCCCGCCCGGATCGTGGCCCGCACCGGCCCCGCGGTCTGCGGCCGGTGCTACGAAGTGCCGGAGCAGATGCGCGCGGAGGTCGCCGCGGTGGAGCCCGCGGCGTACGCCGAGACGAGCTGGGGCACCCCGGCCGTCGACGTGAGCGCCGGGGTCCATGCCCAACTGGAGCGGCTCGGGGTGCGTGACCGGCAGCAGTCGCCGGTCTGCACGCGGGAGTCGCACGACCACTTCTCGTACCGCCGCGACCGGACCACCGGTCGTCTTGCGGGCTATGTCTGGCTGGACTGATACGACATGACGGACCTTCAGGACCTTGAGGGCTTTCAGGGGCGCAGGGAAGAACTCGCCGCGAACCTGGCCAAGGTGGAGGAGCGCATCGCCGCCGCCTGCGCGGCGGCCGGGCGCAAGCGCGAGGAGGTGACCCTGATCGTGGTCACCAAGACCTACCCCGCGAGCGATGTGCGGATCCTCTCCGAACTCGGCGTGCGGCACGTGGCGGAGAACCGCGACCAGGACGCCGCCCCCAAGGCGGATGCGTGCGCGGATTACCCGCTCACCTGGCACTTCGTCGGCCAGCTCCAGACCAACAAGGTCCGTTCCGTGGTGGGTTATGCCGATCTGGTGCAGTCCGTGGACCGGGCCAAGCTCGTCACGGCGCTCTCCAAGGAGGCGGAGCGGGCCGGGCGCGAGCTGGGCTGTCTCATCCAGGTCGCGCTCGACGCGCAGGAGGACGGCCGGGGCGAGCGCGGGGGCATCGGCCCCGGCGGCATCGAGGAGTTGACCGCGCGCGTGGCCGAGGCTCCGGGGCTGCGGCTCGACGGACTGATGACCGTCGCGCCGCTCACCGGGAGCTACGCGGGACGGCAACAGGCGGCGTTCGAACGGCTCATGGATTTGTCGACTGCCCTGCGCGCGACCCATCCGGCTGCGAACATGGTCTCGGCAGGGATGAGTTCGGACCTCGAACAGGCCGTGGCGGCCGGAGCGACACATGTGCGCGTCGGTACGGCGGTACTCGGAGTCCGACCCAAGCTCGGGTAACGTCGCCAAGAAGTCGGACCACAGCAGAAAATATGGTCATTCTCGCTGATGGGCGGGGAGATCACGTGGATCGCGGGCATGTTGGTTGACGTCAGCCGATCCACCACAGAGCGGAGGACTCAGAGCATGGCCGGCGCGATGCGCAAGATGGCGGTCTACCTCGGCCTCGTGGAGGACGATGGGTACGACGGCCGGGGGTTCGACCCCGATGACGACTTCGAACCCGAGCTGGACCCGGAACCCGAGCGTCCCCCTCGACGGCACGACCGGCATGAATCGTCGCATCAGTCACACGGCTCCCGTGCCGCAGAAGTGGACGAATCGGTACGGGTGGTGCAGCCGCCGGCACAGCGTGAGCCGACGCGCCAGCCCACTTCGCTCCCCGCTGAATCCGGACGTCCGGCGCGAATCGCCCCCGTGGCATCCATCACACCTGAACGTCAGAGCCTGGAGAAGAACGCACCGGTGATCATGCCCAAGGTCGTGTCCGAGCGGGAGCCCTACCGCATCACCACATTGCACCCGCGGACCTACAACGAGGCCCGTACCATCGGGGAACACTTCCGTGAGGGCACTCCGGTGATCATGAATTTGACGGAGATGGACGACACCGACGCGAAGCGACTTGTCGACTTTGCCGCCGGTCTCGTTTTCGGTCTGCACGGCAGCATCGAGCGGGTGACCCAGAAGGTGTTCCTGTTGTCTCCTGCTAACGTCGATGTCACGGCGGAGGACAAGGCCCGTATCGCAGAGGGCGGGTTCTTCAACCAGAGCTGAGACGCAGCACCAGTTCGACGACTGGCCAACCAGTCAGAGGCACGAGACACAGGGGAGAGGGAACCGCCGACATGGGCGTGGTTTTGGATGTGGTCTACATCGCGCTGATGTGCTTCCTCATCGTGCTGATCTTCCGGCTGGTCATGGACTACGTCTTCCAGTTCGCCCGCTCGTGGCAACCCGGCAAGGCGATGGTGGTCGTTCTTGAGGCCACCTACACTGTCACTGATCCACCGCTCAAGCTTCTGCGGCGGGTCATCCCGCCGCTGCGTCTCGGGGGCGTGGCGCTCGACCTGTCCTTCTTCGTACTGATGATCATCGTCTACATCCTGATCTCCGTCGTGAGCCGGCTGTGAGCGCGATGTCAACTACGTTCTTGCCGAATGCCGACGACTACGTTGAGGTGAAGAGATGCCGTTGACCCCCGAGGACGTGCGGAACAAGCAGTTCACGACCGTCCGCCTCCGAGAAGGCTATGACGAGGACGAGGTCGATGCCTTCCTCGATGAGGTCGAAGCCGAACTGACCCGCCTGCTCCGCGAGAACGAGGACCTGCGCGCCAAGCTGGCCGCGGCGACCCGCGCCGCCGCGCAGAACCAGCAGCAGGGCGGAATGCGCAAGGGCCCCGGCGGTCCCGGTGGCCCCGAGGGCCAGGGCGGACCGCAGGACCAGCAGGGCCATCAGCAAGGCCACCAGCAGGGACCCCCGCAGGGTATGCGAGGCCCCGGCCAGCCGGTACCCGCCGGGATATCGGGCCCGCCGCAGCAGCAGCAGATGGGCGGCCCCATGGGCGGCCCGCCGCAGTTGCCGAGCGGTGCTCCGCAGCTCCCGGCCGGTCCTGGTGGCCACGGTCCCCAGGGACCTGGCCCGCAGGGTCCCGGTCCGATGGGCCAGGGCCCCATGGGTCAGGGTCCGATGGGGCAGGGCCCCATGGGGCAGGGCCCCATGGGCCAGCAGGGTCAGCTCAGCGGCCCGATGGGTGGCCCCATGGGCGGCCACGGTGGTCCCCCGCAGATGCAGCAGCCCGGTCAGGGTCCCGGCGGCGACAGCGCCGCGCGCGTCCTGTCGCTGGCCCAGCAGACCGCCGACCAGGCGATCGCCGAGGCCCGCTCCGAGGCCAACAAGATCGTCGGCGAGGCCCGCAGCCGCGCCGAGGGGCTTGAGCGTGACGCCCGTGCCAAGGCCGACGCCCTGGAGCGGGACGCGCAGGAGAAGCACCGCGTCGCGATGGGCTCGCTGGAGTCCGCCCGCGCCACGCTGGAGCGCAAGGTCGAGGACCTGCGCGGCTTCGAACGCGAGTACCGTACGCGCCTGAAGTCCTACCTGGAGTCGCAGCTCCGTCAACTGGAGACCCAGGCCGACGACTCGCTGGCCCCGCCGCGTACCCCGGCGACCGCCTCCCTGCCGCCGTCCCCGGCGCCCTCGATGGCTCCGGCCGGTGCGGGTGCCCCGTCCTACGGTGGCAACCAGGGCATGGGCGGCAACCAGCAGAGCGGCGGCCCCTCGTACGGGGGCGGACAGCAGCAGATGTCGCCCGCGATGACGCAGCCGATGGCACCGGTGCGGCCCCAGGCGCCGCAGCCGATGCAGCAGGCCCCGTCGCCGATGCGCGGATTCCTCATCGACGAGGACGACAACTAAGGGGCGCCCTCTGCGCCTGAGTCAGGCGTCGGCGTTCATTCAGGCCTTGGCCCGGATCGTTTCCTCGATCCGGGCCAAGGCCTTTATTCACGCCCGGGCACGCGGCGGAGCGGGCACCGAAGAAGGGCCGGTCCCCCGGAACATCTCCGGGGGACCGGCCCTTCGCCGTGTTCGGCGTGCTGCCTACGCCTTGCGGAGGCGGAACTCCAGGCTCAGGCCCTCGTCCGTGAACGGGGCGCCGTACGTGTCGTCCGCCTCGCCCTGCGCGAAGTCCGGGGCGAGGACCTCGTCGGCGATCAGACCGGCGTGCTCGGACAGCGCCGAGATCACCGCCGGGTCCGTGGACGTCCAGCGCAGGGCGATCCGGTCCGCGACGTCCAGGCCGCTGTTCTTGCGGGCCTCCTGGATCAGGCGGATCGCGTCGCGGGCCAGGCCCGCCTGACGCAGCTCCTCCGTCAGCTCCAGGTCGAGGGCGACGGTCGCGCCGGAGTCGGAGGCCACCGACCAGCCCTCGCGCGGGGTCTCCGTGATGATGACCTCGTCGGGGGCGAGCGTGACGGTCTCCCCGTCGACCTCCACCGAGGCCGTGCCCTCACGCAGGGCGAGGGAGAGCGCCGCCGCGTCCGCCGCGGCGACCGCCTTCGCGACGTCCTGGACGCGCTTGCCGAAGCGCTTGCCCAGCGCCCGGAAGTTCGCCTTGGCCGTCGTGTCGACCAGGGAGGTGCCGACCTCGGCGAGCGAGGCCAGGGAGGAGACGTTCAGCTCCTCGGTGATCTGCGCGTGCAGTTCGGGGCTCAGCGCGTCGAAGCCGGACGCCGCGATCAGCGCCCGCGACAGCGGCTGCCGGGTCTTGACGCCCGACTCCGCGCGCGTGGCGCGGCCCAGCTCCACCAGGCGGCGGACCAGGTCCATCTGCGTCGACAGGGTCGGGTCGATCGCCGAGCGGTCGGCCTCGGGCCACGTCGACAGGTGCACCGACTCCGGGGCGTCCGGGGTGACCGGGACGACCAGATCCTGCCAGACCCGCTCCGTGATGAACGGCGTCAGCGGCGCCATGAGCTGCGTGACCGTCACCACCACGTCGTGCAGGGTGCGCAGCGCGGCCTTGTCGCCCTGCCAGAAGCGGCGGCGCGAGCGGCGCACGTACCAGTTCGACAGGTCGTCGACGAACGCCGAGAGGAGCTTGCCGGCGCGCTGGGTGTCGTACGTGTCCAGGGCCTTGGTGACCTCGTCGGTGAGCTGGTGCAGCTCGGACAGGAGCCAGCGGTCCAGGACGGTGCGGTCGGCCGGGGCCGGGTCCGCCGCGCTGGGCGCCCAGTTCGACGTACGGGCGTACAGGGCCTGGAAGGCGACCGTGTTCCAGTACGTGAGGAGCGTCTTGCGGACGACCTCCTGGATCGTGCCGTGGCCGACGCGGCGGGCCGCCCACGGGGAGCCGCCGGCCGCCATGAACCAGCGCACCGCGTCCGCGCCGTGCCGGTCCATCAGCGGGATCGGCTCCAGGGTGTTGCCCAGGTGCTTGGACATCTTGCGGCCGTCCTCGGCGAGGATGTGGCCGAGGCACACCACGTTCTCGTACGACGACTCGTCGAAGACCAGGGTGCCGATCGCCATCAGCGTGTAGAACCAGCCGCGTGTCTGGTCGATGGCCTCGGAGATGAACTGCGCCGGGTAGCGGGACTCGAACAGTTCCTTGTTCTTGTGCGGGTAGCCCCACTGCGCGAACGGCATCGAACCCGAGTCGTACCAGGCGTCGATGACCTCGGGCACGCGCACCGCCGTCGCCGAGCAGCCCTCGTGGGTGCAGGTGAAGGTGATGTCGTCGATGTACGGGCGGTGCGGGTCGAGGGACGACTGGTCCGTGCCGGTCAGGGCGGTCAGCTCCGCGCGGGAGCCGACGCAGGTGAGGTGGTCCTCCTCGCAGCGCCAGATCGGCAGCGGGGTGCCCCAGTAGCGGTTGCGGGAGAGCGCCCAGTCGATGTTGTTCTGGAGCCAGTCGCCGAAGCGGCCGTTCTTGACGGTCTCCGGGAACCAGTTGGTCTTCTCGTTCTCCTGGAGGAGGCGGTCCTTGACGGCCGTGGTGCGGATGTACCAGGACGGCTGCGCGTAGTACAGCAGCGCCGTGTGGCAGCGCCAGCAGTGCGGGTAGCTGTGCTCGTAGGGAAGGTGCTTGAAGAGGAGGCCGCGGTTTTTCAGGTCCTCCGTGAGCGCCTCGTCGGCCTTCTTGAAGAAGACACCGCCCACGAGGGGGACGTCCGGGGAGAAGGTGCCGTCGGGCAGGACCGGGTTGACCACCGGCAGGCCGTACGCGCGGCAGACCTTGAGGTCGTCCTCACCGAAGGCGGGGGACTGGTGGACCAGGCCCGTACCGTCCTCGGTCGTCACGTACTCGGCGTTCACCACGAAATGGGCTTCCGCCGGGAACTCCACGAGGTCGAACGGACGTTGGTACTTCCAGCGCTCCATCTCGGCGCCGGTGAAGGACTCGCCGGTCGTCTCCCAGCCCTCGCCGAGCGCCTTCCCGACGAGCGGCTCGGCGACGACCAGCTTCTGCTCGCCGTCGGTCGCCACGACGTAGCGGACCTCGGGGTGGGCGGCGACCGCCGTGTTGGAGACCAGGGTCCAGGGGGTCGTCGTCCAGATCAGGAGCGACGCCTGGCCCGCCAGCGGACCGGAGGTGAGCGGGAAACGGACATAGACCGAGGGGTCGACGACCGTCTCGTAGCCCTGCGCCAGCTCGTGGTCGGAGAGGCCGGTGCCGCAGCGCGGGCACCAGGGGGCGACGCGGTGGTCCTGGACCAGCAGCCCCTTGCCGAAGATCTCCTTCAGCGACCACCAGACCGACTCGATGTACTCGGGGTCCATCGTGACGTAGGGGTCGTCGAGGTCGGTCCAGTACCCCATGCGGGTCGTGAGCTCGGCGAAGGCGTCGGTGTGCCGCAGCACGGACTCGCGGCACTTGTCGTTGAACGCGGCGATGCCGTACGCCTCGATGTCCTTCTTGCCGCTGAAGCCCAGCTCCTTCTCGACCGCGAGCTCCACGGGGAGGCCGTGGCAGTCCCAGCCCGCCTTGCGGGCCACGTGGTAGCCGCGCATGGTGCGGAAGCGCGGGAAGACGTCCTTGAAGACGCGGGCCTCGATGTGGTGGGCGCCCGGCATGCCGTTGGCCGTGGGCGGGCCCTCGTAGAACACCCACTCGGGGCGTCCCTCGGACTGCTCCAGGGTCTTGGCGAAGATCTTCTGCTCGCGCCAGAAGTCGAGCACCGCGTGCTCGAGGGCGGGCAGATCGACCTGGGCGGGCACCTGACGGTACTGCGTCATCAGTCTTCCTCCGGCGGACGTGCTTCCTTCCGTCGGAGGGACGAGAGAATGCCGCGCCGTGTGCGGCGCGCTCCCGCGGTACCACCCTCCTTGGCCCTCCGGTGCCTGGTGTGCTCCGGTGAGCCCCCTCATTGGGGTCGCGACGCCGGGTCTACTCGCCTCGCGGCTTTCTTCCGGCAGCTCCGGGGTGATCTTCACGCCGCGCTCGCCTCCGGGCTCCCACCGTCCCCGGATCGCTCTTGGCTGCGTACGCCGCTACTCGGCCCCATCCACGCCTCTCGCTCCGCCCAGTGTACGGCGCCGGGGGCGAGGCCCAGGACCGGTTTTCCCGGGGGCGCGCGGCGCGGCGTGCGCCTGCGCGTCGTGACCCGAATGGCGATACGTACGGTGACCGATCCCGGACGGCGCCAGGAGCGCCCACCGGCCGTGGAGCGCGGGGGAGGGGGCCGGATGGCGGTGCGCGCCCCGTTGCCGCGGGCCCCGAGTCGATTTATCGTCCCAGCACGATTCACGTGCAAGATCACAATATGTGAAGGGGCCGCGGCCATGGTGGCGAGGCGAGAGTCCGAGAAGGCGGCGGGCAAAAGCGGTGCCGGAGCGGCCTCGGCGGGGAAACGTACGACAAAGAAGGCGACCGGTACGGCCGGGAAGGCCGGCACCGAGGGCGCGGCAGAGGCCGCGAAGAAGACGGGAGCCACGACAGTGGTTGCGAAGAAGACTCAGGGCACGGCCACGGCGGCGCAGGAGCCCGGCGCGGTTCCCAAGGCGCGGGATTCCGACGTGGACCCCGGTGAGCTGGCCGTCAGGCCCGGGGAGGACCCCTGGACCCCGGACGAGGTCGAGGAGGCGCGGGCCGAGCTGCAGAGCGAGTCGCTGCGCCTCGACAGCGAGATCGAGGCGGCGGAGGCGGCGCTGGCCGGTCTGATGCGGGATTCGGGGGACGGGGCGGGGGACGACGAGGCCGACACCGGGACGAAGAACATCACGCGCGAGCACGAGATGTCGCTGGCCGCCAACGCCCGCGAGATGCTGTCCCAGACCCAGCGGGCCCTGGAGCGGCTGGACGCGGGCACGTACGGGCTCTGCGAGAACTGCGGCAACCCCATCGGCAAGGCGCGGATGCAGGCGTTCCCCCGGGCGACCCTGTGCGTGGAGTGCAAGCAGAAGCAGGAGCGCCGCTACTGAGGGCCCCGGGGCCGCACCGTCCCTGGGGGGCCGCGCGTGTGTGCCGTACTCTCGTCCTCAGTCAGGTACTAGGTTGAGGGACTCACGTGACAGAGGCGGAGCGCATCATCGGTACGCCGGATTCCCCCGAGGCGGGGGCAGCGGAGCCGGAGAAGCCGGAAAAGGCGGCCGGGGCCGCATCACCGGCCGACCCGTCACCCGAGGAGGCCGCCGCCGTGCCCTCCCGCGGCAGGCGGCGCATCGTCGTGCTCTTCGCCGTGGCCGCCTTGGCGTACGCCCTGGACCTGGTCAGCAAGCTGATCGTGGTCGCGAAGCTGGAGCACCGCGACTCCATCCGCGTGCTCGGGGACTGGCTCCAGCTCGAGGTGATCCGCAACCCCGGGGCCGCCTGGGGCATCGGCGAGGCCTTCACGATCGTCTTCACGCTGATCGCGGCGGCGGTGATCGTCGTCATCGCGCGGCTGGCGAAGAAGCTCTACAGCACGCCGTGGGCGATCGCGCTCGGGCTGCTGCTGGGCGGGGCGCTCGGCAACCTCACCGACCGGATCTTCCGTGCTCCGGGCGTCTTCGAGGGCGCCGTCGTCGACTTCATCGCGCCGAAGAACTACCCCGTCTTCAACCTCGCCGACTCCGCGATCGTGTGCGGCGGCATCCTGATCGTGCTGCTGTCCTTCCGCGGGATCGACCCGGACGGCACCGTCCACAAGGACTGAGGCCGCGGCCCAGGTGACAGGGCTGCGGTACGGGGCTGTCGGTGCCCTCCTGCATACTCGATGCGTGAGCACCATTCCCGAACTCCGCACCCTGCCCGTGCCCGACGGCCTGGAGGGCGAGCGTGTCGACGCCGCCATCTCCCGCATGTTCGGCTTCTCCCGTACCAAGGCCGCCGAGCTCGCCGCCGCCGGGAAGGTCACGGTGGACGGTTCGGTCGTGGGCAAGTCCGAGCGGGTGCACGGCGGGGCCTGGATGGAAGTGGAGATGCCGCAGGCACCCGCTCCGGTACAGATCGTCGCCGAGCCCGTCGAGGGCATGGAGATCGTGCACGACGACGACGACATCGTGGTCATCGTGAAGCCCGTGGGGGTCGCCGCCCACCCGAGCCCCGGCTGGACCGGCACGACCGTCATCGGCGGCCTCGCCGCCGCCGGGTACCGGATCTCCACGTCCGGCGCCGCCGAGCGCCAGGGCATCGTGCACCGCCTCGACGTCGGCACCTCCGGGCTGATGGTCGTCGCCAAGTCCGAGCGTGCGTACACGTCGCTGAAGCGGCAGTTCAAGGAGCGCGTGCCCGACAAGCGCTACCACGCGCTCGTGCAGGGGCACCCCGACCCGATGAGCGGCACCATCGACGCGCCGATCGGACGCCACCCGAACCACGACTACAAGTGGGCCGTGACGGCGGAGGGCAAGCCCTCGGTCACGCACTACGACCTCATCGAGGCGTTCCGGGCAGCCTCCCTGCTGGACATCAAGCTGGAGACGGGCCGTACGCACCAGATCCGCGTGCACATGTCCGCCCACCGGCACCCGTGCGTCGGCGACCTGACCTACGGCGCCGACCCGACGCTCGCCAAGCGGCTCGGGATCACCCGGCAGTGGCTCCACGCGGTGCGGCTCGGCTTCGAGCACCCGGCCGACGGGCAGTGGGTCGAGTTCGAGAGCGACTACCCCGAGGACCTGCAGGTCGCGCTCGACCGGGTCCGGGCGGAGAGCGAGTGAGTGCCGGTTCCTACGTCGTGCGCGTGGCCGGGGCCGACGAGGACCGTGCCGCGTGCTTCGCCGTGCGCAAGGACGTCTTCGTCGGTGAGCAGGGTGTTCCCGAGGACATCGAGTACGACGCGTACGACGCCGGGGCCGTCCATGTGCTGGCGATCCGGCGAGACGGGCTGCCGCTCGGGACGGGCCGGCTGCTGACCGGCCCGGCCGCCACCGCGAAGAACGGGGGAGCCGAGGACGTCGGAGCCCTCGGCCGGCTGGCCGTGACGAAGGCCGCCCGGGGTCTCGGCGTGGGCGCGGCCCTCGTGCGGGCCATCGAGGACGCGGCCCGGGAGCGGGGGCTCGCCGCGGTCGATCTGCACGCGCAGACCCACGCGCTGGGCTTCTACGAGCGGCTGGGGTACGTCGCGTACGGGCCGGAGTTCCCGGACGCCGGGATCCCGCACCGGGCGATGCGCAAGAGCCTGGGCTGACGCGCGGGGGCCCGGCCTCCCGGGCTTGCGGTGCTTCTGGGGCCCTTGTGGCGGAGCGCGGCTCGGGCCGAGGGGGTTTGCCCGGATTCGCGTGGCACTCTTGAGACCGGAAGTCCTTGATCGTCGACTCTGGTCGGAGCCCCCGTGGATCAATTGGCCCTGCTGTTCGTGCTGTTGCTCGGGGCCGTCCTGAGCGTGCCGCTCGGCGACCGGCTCAAGCTGCCCGCACCCGTCCTGATGACGCTGCTCGGTATCGTCCTCGCGCTGATCCGTGCCGTGCCCAACGTCGACATCCCCCCGGACCTCATCCTTCCGCTGGTTCTGCCCCCGCTGCTCTACGCGGCCGTGCACCGCACCTCGTGGCGGCAGTTCGCGGCCAACAAGCGGCCCATCTTCCTGCTGGCCGTCGCGCTCGTCTTCGTCACCACGGCCGCGGTCGCCGGGGTCGCCAACGCGGTCGTGCCGGGGCTGCCGATCGCCGCCGCCGTCGCGCTCGGCGCGCTCGTGGCACCCCCCGACCCGGTCGCCGCGACCGCCGTCGCCGGTCAACTCGGGCTGCCCCGGCGCCTGGTGTCGATCCTGGAGGGCGAGGGCCTGTTCAACGACGTGACCGCGATCGTGCTCTACCACGTCGCGATCTCCGCCGCCGTCAGCGGCAGCTTCTCGCTGCCGCACGCCGCGCTCCAACTGGTCCTGTCCGCGGTCGTGGCCATCGTCGTCGGCGTGGCGCTCGGCTGGGCCGCCAACCGCCTCATGGGCTACCTCGGTGACGCCACCCTCCAGATCGGCCTGACGCTCCTGGTCCCGTACGCGTCCTACGTGCTGGCCGAGGAGCTGAAGGGCTCGGGCGTGCTCGCCGTCCTGACGGTCGCCATGTTCCTGGCCGAGCGCGCCTTCGACGCCGACGACGTGCTCACGCGGCTGACCGGGCGCGCGTTCTGGGACGTCGTCGACACCCTCGTCACCGGCGTCGCCTTCGGCCTCATCGGTCTGGAGGTCCACAACGTCGTACGGACGGCGGAGGGCCACTGGGGCGAGATGCTGGGCTGGTCGGCCGCCGTCGTCGGGGTCGTCATCGTCGTACGCCTGCTGTGGCTGCTGCCGATGACCTGGGTGACCCAGCGGCTGCACGCGCGGCGCGACGTCGCCGAGGAGATCCCGGTGAGCTGGCGGGAGACCGTCATCATGTGGTGGTCGGGGATGCGCGGGGTGGCCTCTGTCGCCCTGGCCCTCGCCATCCCGCTGACCATGGACGACAAGTCGCCCTTCCCGAAACGCGACGAGATCATCTTCATCGCCTTCGGGGTGATCATGGCGACCCTGATCCTCCAGGGGCTCAGCCTGCCCTGGCTCGTGAAGAAGCTCGGGGTGCGGGCCGACACCGAGCTGGAGCAGAAGTACGAGCAGGACCTCGCCCTGCGCGCCGCCAAGGCCGCGAAACGGCGCCTCAAGGAGATCGAGGAGGTCGAGGAGCTGCCCGAGGACGTGCAGGAGCAGATGTTGCGGCGCGCGTACGACATCGGCCTGCGCATCAACCCCGAGATGGGCGCGGAGGAGCGGCGTGCCACGCAGGCGAAGCGTTTCGCCCGGATCAAGCGGGTGCGCAGGATCCAGAACGAGATGCTGTCGGCGGCCCGCCACGAGGTGCTGGCCGCGCGCAGCGAACCCGGCGCCGACCCGGAGGTCGTCGACCGGGTGCTGCGCCAGTTGGACGTGCGCAGCCTGCGGTAGGCGCGCCGGGTCAGCCGCGGCCGGTGCGCGGGGCGCGGCCGTCCCGCATGAGGACATGATGGTCCGGCAGGGACGTGCCGATCTCCTCCGGGCCTATGAGGGCCGTCGCCGTGTTGACCCGCGGCAGCGCGTACGGGTGCCGCTCGGTCAGCCAGCGCAGCAACTGCTCGCGGACCGTGACCCGGACCGTCCATATGTCGTCCGCGTCCTTGGCCGTGACCACCGCCCGCACCTGCATGGTGCTGGGGGTGGTGTCGGTCACGGCGAGGCTCCAGTCGCGGCCGTCCCAGGCGGCGCAGTCGAGCAGGATGTCGTGCAGCTTCTCGCGCATCTGCGGGACGGGCGCGGTGTGGTCGAGGTGGAGGAAGACGGTGCCGGTCATCTGGGAGCCGCCGCGCGACCAGTTCTCGAAGGGCTTCGATGTGAAGTACGACACGGGCATCGTGATCCGGCGCTCGTCCCAGGTGCGGACGGCGAGGAAGGTGAGGGTGACCTCCTCGACGGTGCCCCACTCGCCGTCCACGACGACGGTGTCGCCGATCCGCACCATGTCGCCGAACGCGATCTGGAACCCCGCGAAGAGGTTGCCCAGCGTCGACTGGGCGGCGACACCGGCGACGATGCCCAGGATTCCGGCCGAGGCCAGCAGGGAGGCGCCGGCGGCCTTGAACGCGGGGAAGGTCAGCAGCATCGCGGCGACCGCCATGACGCCGACGACGGCTGTGACGATGCGCTGGATCAGAGTGACCTGGGTGCGGACCCGGCGGACCCGGGCGGCGTCGTGGTGGCTGGTGGCGTAGCGGGCGTAGGTCGATTCGACGACGGCGGTGGCGATCCGGACGATCAGCCAGGCGGTGGCGCCGATCAGCACCAGGGCCAGCGTCCTGCCGACCGCGGCGGAGTGTTCCTCGGTGATCTGTGCTTGATCGTAGGAGCCTTGCAACAAGCCCGCGCAGAGCACCAGTTGCAGTGGCAGGCGGCAGCGGCGCAGCAGTCCCCACAGTGGAGTCTCGTGATGGCGTCGGTCGGCACGTTGCAGCAGTCGGTCGACGGCCCACCCGATGAGGAGCGTGAGCACGACCGAGCCACCCACAACGATCAGCGGGCGCAGTACGTTCTCCATCCCTCGACGGTAACCGGGATCGCGCACCTCTAACCTGCGGCGTTCCTGGCACCATGGGCCCCATGAACATCATGCTTTTTCACTCGACGTACGGACTGCGGCCCGCTGTGGAGGCCGCCGCCGACCGGCTGCGCGGGGCCGGACACGAGGTGTGGACCCCTGATCTCTTCGAGGGCCGCACCTTCGACACCGTCGAGGAGGGCATGGCGCACCGGGACGAGGTCGGCAAGGACGAACTGCTCAAGCGCGCCGTGCTGGCCGCCGCGCCCTATTCCGACCGGGGCCTGGTCTACGCCGGGTTCTCCTTCGGCGCCGCGACCGCGCAGACCCTCGCCCTCGGTGACGCGAAGGCGAAGGGGCTGCTGCTGCTGCACGGCACGTCCGACCTCGCGGCGAACGCGACCGTGGACGAACTCCCCGTCCAGCTCCACGTCGCCGAGCCCGACCCGTACGAGACGGACGACTGGCTGACCGCCTGGTACCTGCAGATGGGGCGCGCGGGCGCGGACGTCGAGGTCTACCGGTACGCCGGGGCCGGTCACCTCTACACCGACCCCGAGCTGCCCGACTACGACGAGGAGGCCGCCGAGGCCACCTGGCGGGTGGCGCTCGGCTTCCTGGACTCGCTCTAGGACTTGAGGGCCTTGTCCACCGCGGCGTTCCAGTCGGCGACCGAGCCCGGCGCGTTCTCGCCGTCGGAGCCGGTGAGCTTCTTGCCGTCCAGGACGAAGGACGGGGTGCCCTGGACGCCGTACTTGTTGTCGTCGAACAGCTTCGACATCTCCAGCGCCCACTTGTCGAAGGTGCCGTCCTTGACGTTCTTCTGGAACGTCTTGTCGCCCTTCAGCTCCGGGACGGTGTTCGCGATCTTGATGAGGTACGCGTCGTCCTTGAACTTGTCGTCGGTCTCCTCCGGGTGCCACTTCGCGGAGTAGAGCGCTTCCTTGTAGTCCCAGAAGGCGTCCTTCGACACGTTCAGGGCGGCGCCGAGCGCGCTCAGCGCGTTCTTCGAGCCCTCGCCCTGGAGGTTGGTGTCGAGGAAGGTGGCGCCGACGTACTGGATCTTGTACTTGCCGGCGTCCATGTCCTTCTTGAGCGTCGGGCCGACGGCCTGCTCGAAGGCGGCGCAGACCGGGCAGCGCGAGTCCTCGTACGCGATGATCGTCTTCTTGGCCGAGTCCTTGCCGAGGATCACCGTCGTGTTGTTCTTGCCGCTGGTGTTCTTGGGCGCGACCAGGGCGTCGTCCTTGGCGGCCTCCCAGTAGGAGGGCTTGTTGCCCTGGAGCACCAGGTAGCTGGCGACGCCGGCTATCGCGAGGACACCGACGATCGAGCCGGCGACGATCGCCTGCCGCTTCGCCTTGTCCTTCTTGGCCTGGCGCTCCCGCTCGATCCGCAGCCGCTCGCGGGCCGCCGTCTTCGCCTGCTGGCTGTTGCGCTTGCTCATGATCTGTTGCTCCGTGAAGTGTGAAGTCAGTGATTCGGGGACTGTCGTGCTCAGGCTCGGGCGGCCCGGCACGGCGGTCCCCGGCGTCCCACGGAGTGCAGGAGGATCGGCGGGCGCACGGCCCGCGCGCGGAAGGCGGGGCGCGGCCGTCGCGGGCCGGGCGCCGGGTGGGCGGTGACCGCGGCGAAGGCGATGAGCAGCGGGCGGAACGCGAACGCGGCCACCGCGCGCAGCACCTGGGTCAGGGCCTGCTCCCCGCGGCGCAGCCAGCCGGCCGCGAGCAGGCCGACCGTGACGTGCGCGCCGAGCAGCAGCCAGGACGCCGCCGGGTCGCTGTGGGCGAGAAGGGCGGCGGCCTCGTCGGAGCCGGTGCCGGTCATCCGGGCCAGCGGTGTGCCGACGGTCCCGCCGCACAGCACGTCGAGGCCGAAGGAGCGCAGGGGACCGGCGACCGGGCCGCCCGCCTCGCCGTAACAGACGTGCTGGCCGGTGGTGAAGACCGTGTCGGCGGCCAGTTCCAGCGGGACGAGCAGAGCCGCGATCCGGCCGAAGCCGCGCTCGCGGCCCGCCAGCGCGTAGGCGATCACGAAGACGGCCGCGCTGATCGCGGCGACCGTCGTGAGCGGCAGCGGGACCCGGGACAGCAGGACGTGCGACGCGGCGGAGAGCGTCACGACGAGCGCCGTGAAGAGTGCCGCGCGCACGGCTCTGAGCTGGGCCCCGGATACGGCCCCGGATATGTCGTCCATCGCGGCAGAGTGTGCCATGGGTTTCGGTAGGCGGTGCCTAAAGGGTGGCTGTGCGTTATGGAATCGTGCGGGCCGGTGTCTCAGGCGGTCAGGCCCGGGATCCTGCCGTTGCGGAACAGGTCGACGAAGATCTGGTGGTCCGCACGCGCGCGTGCCCCGTAGGTGTGCGCGAAGTCGACCAGGAGGCCCGCGAAGCCGTCCTCGTCGGCGGCGATCGCCGCGTCGATGGCGCGCTCCGTGGAGAACGGCACGAGGGACTGGCCCGAGAGGTCGTCCGCCGCCGCGTGCATCGCCGCCGTGGCCCGGCCGAGGTCGGCGACGACCGCCGTGATCTCCTCCGGGTCGTCGATGTCGCTCCAGTCCAGGTCCACCGCGTAGGGCGACACCTCGGCGACGAGCTGGCCGGAGCCGTCCAGCTCGGTCCAGCCGAGCCACGGGTCGGCGTGCGCCTGGAGGGCGCGCTGCGAGATGACGGTGCGGTGGCCCTCGTGCTGGAAGTAGCCGCGGATCGCCTCGTCGGTGATGTGCCGCGAGACGGCCGGGGTCTGGCCCTGCTTCATGTAGATCACGACATCGTTCTCCAGGGCGTCGCTGTTGCCCTCCAGGAGGATGTTGTACGAGGGCAGGCCCGCGGAGCCGATACCGATGCCCCGGCGGCCCACCACGTCCTTCACGCGGTACGAGTCCGGGCGCGTCAGCGACGACTCGGGCAGCGTCTCCAGGTAGCCGTCGAAGGCCGCGAGCACCTTGTAGCGGGTCGCCGCGTCCAGCTCGATGGAGCCGCCGTCCTCGGCGAAGCGGCGCTCGAAGTCGCGGATCTCCGTCATGGAGTCGAGCAGCCCGAACCGGGTCAGCGAACGGGCGTCCCGCAGGGCGTCCAGGAGCGCGCCCTCGGCCGTGTCCAGGGTGAAGGGCGGCACCTCGTCGCTCTTGGCGCCCGTGGCCAGCGCGTGGATGCGCTCGCGGTAGGCCCCCGCGAACGTGCGCACCAGGTCGGTGATCTGCTCGTCGCTCAGCGCCTTCGAGTAGCCGATCAGCGCCACCGAGGCGGCGAACCGCTTGAGGTCCCAGGTGAACGGGCCGACGTACGCCTCGTCGAAGTCGTTCACATTGAAGATCAGCCGGCCCGTCGCGTCCATGTACGTGCCGAAGTTCTCCGCGTGCAGGTCCCCGTGGATCCACACCCGGCTGGTGCGGTCGTCCAGGTACGGGCCGCCGTGCTGCTCGCGTTCCACGTCGCGGTAGAACAGGCAGGCCGTGCCCCGGTAGAAGGCGAACGCCGAGGCGGCCATCTTGCGGAACTTGACCCGGAACGCGGCGGGGTCCGCGGCGAGGAGCTCGCCGAACGCGGTGTCGAAGACGGCGAGGATCTCCTCGCCGCGCTGCTCAGCGGTGGGCTGCGGGACCGACATCGCCGGGTGCCTCCTGGTACGGGTGGTGCGTGGGCTTGTGTGACACGCAGGACGGGTCTTGTGTCCTGTCCAACGCCCGACCGTACTCCGGAGTGCCCGTCGGTTGTCACTCGCCGGTCGTAGACTTCCAAGCTGTCCCCGCCCTGTCGCCGACCGCCCGCCATTGGAGCACCGACCGTGTCGAAACCGCCCTTCACGCACCTGCACGTCCACACCCAGTACTCGCTGCTGGACGGGGCCGCGCGGCTGAAGGACATGTTCAACGCGTGCAACGAGATGGGCATGACGCACATCGCGATGTCCGACCACGGCAACCTGCACGGGGCGTACGACTTCTTCCACTCGGCCCAGAAGGCGGGCGTCACGCCGATCATCGGCATCGAGGCGTACGTGGCCCCCGAGTCGCGGCGCAACAAGCGCAAGATCCAGTGGGGCCAGCCGCACCAGAAGCGCGACGACGTGTCCGGTTCGGGTGGTTACACGCACAAGACGATCTGGGCGGCGAACAAGACGGGCCTGCACAACCTCTTCAAGCTGTCCTCGGACGCGTACGCCGAGGGCTGGCTCCAGAAGTGGCCGCGCATGGACAAGGAGACGATCTCGCAGTGGAGCGAGGGCCTGATCGCCTCCACCGGCTGCCCCTCCGGTGAGCTCCAGACGCGTCTTCGCCTCGGCCAGTTCGACGAGGCCCTGAAGTCGGCCGCCGAGTACCAGGACATCTTCGGCAAGGACCGGTACTTCCTGGAGCTGATGGACCACGGCATCGAGATCGAGCGCCGGGTGCGCGACGGGCTCCTGGAGATCGGCAAGAAGCTCGGCATCCCGCCTCTTGTGACGAACGACTCGCACTACACGTACGCGCACGAGGCGACCGCGCACGACGCCCTGCTGTGCATCCAGACCGGCAAGAACCTCTCCGACCCGGACCGCTTCCGGTTCGACGGGACGGGCTACTACCTGAAGTCCACCGACGAGATGTACGCCGTGGACTCCTCGGACGCCTGGCAGGAGGGCTGCCGCAACACCCTCCTGGTGGCCGAGCAGATCGACACCACCGGCATGTTCGAGAAGCGCGACCTGATGCCGAAGTTCGACATCCCGGAGGGCTACACCGAGGTCACCTGGTTCCAGGAGGAGGTCCGCCGCGGCATGGAGCGCCGCTACCCGGGCGGTGTCCCCGAGGACCGGCAGAAGCAGGCCGAGTACGAGATGGACATCATCATCCAGATGGGGTTCCCGGGGTACTTCCTGGTCGTCGCCGACTTCATCATGTGGGCCAAGAACAACGGCATCGCGGTGGGCCCGGGGCGTGGCTCCGCGGCCGGTTCGATCGTCGCGTACGCCATGGGCATCACCGACCTCGACCCGATCACGCACGGTCTGATCTTCGAGCGGTTCCTCAACCCCGAGCGCGTCTCCATGCCCGACGTCGACATCGACTTCGACGAGCGCAGGCGCGTCGAGGTGATCAGGTACGTGACGGAGAAGTACGGCGCCGACAAGGTCGCCATGATCGGCACCTACGGCAAGATCAAGGCCAAGAACGCGATCAAGGACTCCGCGCGCGTGCTCGGCTACCCGTACGCGATGGGCGACCGCCTCACCAAGGCCATGCCCGCCGACGTCCTCGGCAAGGGCATCGACCTCTCCGGCATCACCGACCCCTCGCACCCCCGCTACAGCGAGGCCGGCGAGATCCGCGGGATGTACGAGAACGAGCCGGACGTGAAGAAGGTCATCGACACCGCCAAGGGCGTCGAGGGCCTGGTCCGGCAGATGGGCGTGCACGCCGCCGGCGTGATCATGTCCAGCGAGCCGATCGTCGACCACGCCCCGATCTGGGTGCGGCACACCGACGGCGTCACCATCACGCAGTGGGACTACCCGCAGTGCGAGTCGCTCGGCCTGCTGAAGATGGACTTCCTGGGCCTGCGCAACCTGACCATCATGGACGACGCCGTCAAGATGGTGAAGGCCAACAAGGGCATCGACCTGGAGATGCTCTCGCTCCCGCTGGACGACCCCAAGACCTTCGAACTGCTCTGCCGCGGTGACACGCTCGGCGTCTTCCAGTTCGACGGCGGCCCGATGCGCTCGCTGCTCCGCCAGATGCAGCCCGACAACTTCGAGGACATCTCCGCCGTCTCGGCCCTGTACCGGCCGGGCCCGATGGGCATGAACTCGCACACGAACTACGCGGAGCGCAAGAACGGCCGCCAGGAGATCACGCCGATCCACCCGGAGCTCGAAGAGCCCCTGAAGGAGACGCTCGGCCTGACCTACGGCCTCATCGTGTACCAGGAGCAGGTGCAGAAGGCCGCGCAGATCATCGCCGGGTACTCGCTCGGCGAGGCCGACATCCTGCGCCGCGTGATGGGCAAGAAGAAGCCCGAGGAACTGGCGAAGAACTTCGTCCTGTTCCAGGAGGGCGCGAAGAAGAACGGCTACTCCGACGAGGCGATCCAGGCCCTGTGGGACGTCCTTGTGCCGTTCGCCGGCTACGCGTTCAACAAGGCGCACTCCTCCGCGTACGGCCTGGTCACCTACTGGACCGCGTACCTCAAGGCCAACTACCCGGCCGAGTACATGGCGGCGCTGCTGACCTCCGTCAAGGACGACAAGGACAAGTCGGCGATCTACCTCAACGAGTGCCGCCGCATGGGCATCAAGGTGCTCCCGCCGAACGTGAACGAGTCGATGCACAACTTCGCCGCCCAGGGCGACGACGTGATCCTCTTCGGCCTGGAGGCCGTGCGCAACGTCGGTACCAACGTGGTGGATTCGATCATCCGCTCGCGCAAGGCGAAGGGGAAGTTCGAGTCGTTCCCCGACTACCTCGACAAGGTCGAGGCCGCCGCCTGCAACAAGCGGACCACCGAATCGCTCATCAAGGCGGGCGCGTTCGACACGATGGGGCACACCCGCAAGGGCCTCACCGCGCAGTACGAGCCGATGATCGACAACGTGGTCGCGGTGAAGCGCAAGGAGGCCGAGGGTCAGTTCGACCTCTTCGGCGGCATGGGCGACGAGGACAGCAGCGAACCCGGCTTCGGACTCGACGTCGAGTTCTCCACCGACGAGTGGGAGAAGACCTACCTGCTCGCCCAGGAGCGGGAGATGCTCGGCCTCTACGTCTCCGACCACCCGCTGTTCGGCCTGGAGCACGTGCTGTCCGACAAGGCGGACGCGGGCATCGGCCAGCTCACCGGCGGCGACTTCTCCGACGGTGCCGTCGTCACCGTGGGCGGCATCATCTCGGGCCTCCAGCGCAAGATGACCAAGCAGGGCAACGCCTGGGCGATCGCGACCGTCGAGGACCTCGCCGGTTCCATCGAGTGCATGTTCTTCCCCGCGACGTATCAGCTCGTCTCGACCCAACTCGTCGAGGACGCCGTGGTGTTCGTCAAGGGGCGCCTCGACAAGCGCGAGGACGTGCCGCGCCTGGTCGCCATGGAGATGCAGGTCCCCGACCTGTCGAACGCGGGCACCAACGCGCCGGTGGTCCTCACCATCCCGGCGCTCAAGGTGACCCCGCCGATGGTCAGCCGCCTCGGCGAGATCCTCTCCAACCACCGGGGCGACAGCGAGGTGCGGATCAAGCTCCAGGGGCCGCGCAAGACCACGGTGCTGCGGCTCGACCGGCACCGGGTGAAGCCCGACCCGGCGCTCTACGGCGACTTGAAGGTGCTGCTGGGTCCGGCCTGCCTGGCGGGCTGAGCCGCCGCCGTACGCACGCGAGGGACGCACCCCGGATCCTGGGTGCGTCCCTCGTCACATACCAACTGTCTCAAGCAGGGCCTCAGTTGTGGCCGAAGCGCTTCTGGTGCTTGCGCGCGACGTCCGACGGGTTGCCCATGACCTGCGGCTCCATCGCCGACTGGGTCTCGGCCGCCGACTTGGACTGCTCCGGCGCCTGGTCGGCCAGGGAGGCGCGGTTCTGGTCGCCGCCCTGCTTGCGATTCTTGTTCTTGGCCATGGTGATCTGCCTCCTATGGGGGAGATTGGGAGATCTGGGGGCCAACTTCGGATTCAGATTCACACGGGCGGACAAAGATCGCATATCGGGCAATTACCGTCCGTGACGCGGGGGATCGGGGCGCACGCCCACCCCCTTCACCCCATCCGCCACGCCGAAGATCGAGTTCGGGCCGTTAACCCCCGCGCCGTCGGGCAGACTCGAAGGAAACCCGAAGCGAACCCGCGGGCGCCGCCCCGTGAGCGCGTCCGGACTGTCGGAAGTCGGCGAAAGAGGGTGGACCGCGTGGACCGCTGCATCGTCCTGGTGGATGCCGGATATCTCCTGGGGGCCGCCGCGAGCCTCCTCGCGGGCGAACCCTCCCGTTCCCGGATCCACGTCGATCACACCGCCCTCATCCAGGGCCTGCGCGAACGCGCCGAGACCGAGACCGAACGCCAGCTCCTGCGCATCTACTGGTTCGACGGCGCCCCCGACCGCGTCCCCCAGCCCGAGCACCGCAGGCTGCGCGTCATGCCCCGGGTCACCGTCCGGCTCGGCGCCCTGACCCGCAGCGACGGACGCTGGGCCCAGAAGGGCGTCGACGCGGCCATGCACGCCGAGCTGACCGAGCTGGCCCGCAACCGCGCCTGCTCCGACGTGGTCCTCGTCACCGGCGACGGCGACCTGCTGCCCGGCATGATGGCCGCCAAGGAACACGGCGTCGCCGTCCACCTGTGGGCCGTGCAGGCCGCCGACGGCGACTACAACCAGTCCGAGGACCTCGTCGCCGAGGCCGACGAGCGGCGCGTGCTCGACCGCACCTGGATCACCAAGGCCGTCCGCGCCAAGGAACTCGGCGGCATCTGCGCCCCCCAGCCGGTGCCGCGCCCCGAGATCGCCGCGATCCTCTCCGCCCCGCTGCCCGAATCCGCACCGGCCGCCACCGCCCGCCCGGTGGACGAGGGGGTGGACGCCCAGCCCGAGCGGCATCCGCCCGCCGTCCCGGCCGAGGGCGACGCCGAGGACCGCGCCGGCGCCCACAAGGTCGTCCCCACGCCCAAGGACCTGGCCGCGCTGCGCGCACCCGCCACGGGCGCGGCGCCGGCCCCCCAGCACCCCACGAACGCGACCCTGCGCTGGTCCTCAGACAAGGGCTGGGTGGAGCGCCCCGGCGGCCCGGGCGGCGGCGGTGAGCCCCCCGAGGCGGCCTCCCTGCCGACGCTCGCGCAGCTCACCACCGCCGAGCAGCGCTGGGCCGACCGCGAGGAGGACATCACCACCGTCAGCGGCGACCCGTACGAGGTCGGGCAGGTCTTCGCGCGCCGGTGGATGGCCCGCCTCGCCGACCCCGGCCAGCTCCAGAAGCTGGCCACCATGTACCCGCGCGTGCCGCACCGCATCGACGGCGAGCTGCTCAGGTACGCGGCACGCTTCGGTCTCCTCGCCCACAAGGACGACCAGATCGACGAGCACGACCGGTACGCGATCCGGGCCGGATTCTGGCGCGAGATCGACGTACGGACCGCCGAACACGCCGCCGCGGCGGACTGACGCCTCCCGCGCGGGGGCCCGCGCACCCGGCGACACCCCGCCTCATTTGTCCGGCCCCGCGCGCAATGGGGCGGGCCGGACCCCGTACCCTCGTTCCTCGTGAGTACGCGCACCGCTGACGCCGCCCCGGCCCCTGTACGGGACGCTGTCGTGTGCGCGGTGCGGGGACTGCGCAAGACCTATCCCGCCGTGCGCGGCCGGCGTGGGGCCCCCGCGACCCCCGAGGTGCGGGCCACCGACGACGTACGCCTCGACATCGGGCGCGGGGAGATCTTCGGGCTGCTCGGGCCGAACGGCGCCGGCAAGTCCACCCTCGTACGCCAGCTCACCGGGCTGATGCGGCCCGACGCCGGAAGCGTGGAGATCCTCGGCCACGACATCGTGCGCCACCCGGAGCGGGCCGCGCGCATCCTCGCCTACCTCGGCCAGGAGTCGACCGCCCTCGACGAGCTGACCGTCTCCCTCGCCGCCGAGACCACCGGGCGGCTGCGCGGCCTGCCCCTGAAGGCCGCCCGCGCCGAGCGCGACGACGTCCTGGAGGAACTGGGGCTCACCCCGCTCGCCGCGCGCCCCCTCAAGAAGCTCTCGGGCGGACAGCGGCGCCTCGCGTGCTTCGCCGCCGCGCTGGTCGGCGAGCGGCCCCTGCTCGTGCTCGACGAGCCGACGACCGGCATGGACCCCGTCGCCCGGCGTGCCGTGTGGGCCGCGGTGGACCGCAGGCGTGCCGAGCGCGGCACGACCGTCCTGCTCGTCACCCACAACGTCATCGAGGCCGAGACCGTCCTCGACCGCGTCGCCGTCCTCGACGCGGGCCGCGTCATCGCCTGCGACACCCCGGCCGGGCTCAAGGACCGCGTCGCCGGCGAGGTGCGGGTGGAACTGGTGTGGCGCGAGACGGCCCCGGTGCGGCTCCCCGAGGTCGCCCGGCTGCGCGAGCACGCCGTGGAGGCCGGACGCCGCTGGTCGCTCAGGCTCCCCCCGGACGCGGCCCGCGCCGCCGTCGCCGCGGTCACCGGCGGCCCGGCCTTCGACTCCCTCGACGACTTCACGCTCGCCACCCCGAGCCTGGAGGACGTGTACTTGGCACTCGGCGGCAGCCGCAGCAGCGTGAAGGGCCTGGTGAAGGCATGAGTGCCGTATCCGCGGAAGCCGTGCGGCAGCGCACCGGCGAACACCTGGCGCCGGCCCTGGCCGCCGACGACGGGCTCGCGCCCCGCGCCCGGTTCCTGCCGTCGCTCGCCGCGGTCTACCGCGCCCAGCTCTCCCGGGCCCGCGTCGCCCGGATCCCGCTGCTGTTCGTGGCGACCTTCCAGTCCATCGGCATCATGATCCTCATGCGGGGCGTGGTCGACCGGGGCGGCAGCGAGGCACGGGCCGTCGTGGCGGGCTCCGCGGTGCTGGTCGTCGCGTTCGTCGCGCTCAACCTGCTCGCCCAGTACTTCGGGCAACTGCGCGCGGCCGGCGGACTCGACCACTACGCGACGCTGCCCGTGCCGCCCGCCTCCGTGGTGCTCGGCGCCGCGGGCGCCTACGCCTCGTTCACCGTGCCCGGCACCGTCATCACCGCGGTCGTCGGCTGCGCCATGTTCGATCTGCCGCTGGCGCACCTGTGGGTGCTCGGCGCCGTGATCCCGCTGGCGGGCGCCGCCCTGGCCGGGCTCGGCGCCGCCCTCGGCCTGCTCGCGCCCCGGCCGGAACTGGCCACACTGCTCGGCCAGTTGGGCATGTCGGCGGCGCTGCTGCTCGGCGTGCTGCCGGCCGGCCGGATGCCGGAGATCGTGCGGTACGCGCGTGACCTGCTGCCCTCGACGTACGGCGTCGAGGCGTTCGCCCGGACCTTCGGGGGCCACCCCGACTGGGCCGCCGTCCTGTTCGACCTGGGGGTCTGCGCGGCGGTCGGCGCCGCCTCCCTCGCGGTGGCCACATGGGCCTATCGCCGGGCAGCCGTCCGGTGACGCGCCCGCCAGGCACGCCTGGCACGATGGCAGGGTGACCGCACCGCTGACGCCGCCGCCCCATCAGCCCCCGCACAACAACGGGCACAGTGACCCCTGGCAGGCCCCCGACCCGAGGACGGGACATCTGCCGCCCGCTCCCGCGCCCGAGGATAGCGGTCCCGGGCTGCGGGCCGAGCTGCGCGAGGCCGTCGTCGTGACGGTCGGCGTCGCCCTCGTCGGTCTGCTGCTCGGGGCGCTGTGGCTGTGGCTCGCCCCGCGGATCCCGCTCGTCTCGGACAGCACGGCGGTCTACCTCAAGGACACCGAGGGGGAGCAGGCCATCGGGGTCGACGGAACGTTCACCCTGCTCGGTCTCGCGTTCGGCGTGGTCAGCGCGCTGGTGGTCTTCCTGTGGCGCAAGCGCGGCGGTGTCCCCCTCGTCGCCGGCCTCGCCCTGGGGAGTCTGCTCGGCGGCGTGCTCGCCTGGCGGTTCGGGATCTGGCTCGGCCCCGCCCGGGACGTGGCCGCGCACGCCAAGGAGGTCGGCAAGGGGGTCGTCTTCGACGCGCCGCTCCAGCTCAAGGCCAAGGGGGCGCTGCTCGCCTGGCCGCTGGCCGCGATGGTGGTCCACCTCGGCCTCACGGGCCTGTTCGGGCCCCGGGACCCCGACCCGTACGCCGGTTACTACGAGCACGCCCCACGCCCCGCGGAGGAAGCGCCCGGGGCGTGAGGCTCTGAGATGCCCACGGCTCAGCGCAGGCCCGCCTCCTCCAGGAGGCGGCGTACCCGGGCGGTCTCGGTCTCGTTCAGCGGGGTCTGCGGTGCCGCGGTCGCCGGGCAGTCGATGATGCCCTGGAGGTGGACGGCCGCCTTGAACGCGCCGAGCGCCGAGGACGAGCCGCCCATCCGGGCCGGGTCCCCGGTGTCGACGATCGAGAACAGCGCGGCGAGCCGGTCCTGTTCGCGCCGCGCGCTCTCCCAGTCGCCGGCGCGGGCGGCCTCGTAGAGGCGGACGTAACCGTGCGCGTCCACATTGCCGAGCCCCGGGACGACGCCGTCGACGCCCGCCAGGAGGGCGCCGTCCACCGTGAGTTCGGAGCCGGTGAGCACGGAGAAGGCGGGCGCGGCCGATCGCAGGGCGGGCAGGAGGCGGCGCAGGGAGCCCTCGTCGCCGCTGGAGTCCTTGAGCCCGGCGAGCGTGCCGTCGGCGGCCAGCGCGAGAACCGTGTCGCGGCTCAGCTTGGTGTGCACGGCCGAGGGGATGTCGTAGGCGAGGACGGGCAGGTCGGCGCCGTCCCGCAGCCGCCGGAAGTGGTCGGCGATCTCGGCCGGGTGGGTGCGGGTGTAGAACGGCGCGGTCGCCACCAGCGCGTCCGCGCCCGCCTTCACCGCGTCCTTCGCCCGGTCGAGGACCCGCGCGGTCGTCGTCTCGATGACACCCGCGAGCACCGGGACGCGGCCGGCCGCCGCCTCCACCGCTGCCTCCAGGGCGGTGCGGCGCCGGTGGTCGGTCAGGTAGGCCGCCTCCCCGCTGGAGCCCAGCAGGAACAGGCCGTGCACCCCGGCCCCGATCAGGTGTCCGACCAGCCGCCGCACCGAGTCGACGTCGACCTCGCCCTCCGGTGTGAGCGGCGTGAGCAGGGGCGGGACGATGCCGCGCAGGGGGGCGGGGAACGGGGTGCGGAGCGGCATGGCGGTGGCCTCCCAGGGGCATCGGCGGATCGAACGTAGGACGTGGGTCGTCCTGGACGGTGCGGCGGCCGTGCGGTCAGCCGGGGGCCCGGGTCGAAGGACAGGTTCTCAGGCGGGCCGGTGCCCGTGGTTGGCCTTGCTCTTTTTGATCCGCCACTTGCGCTTGCGCGTCTTCTTCGACATGTCCTTGGTGCTTAGTCGAAGCGCCGTGCCGCGTCGAGGGGTCACGCACGTCCGACCGGAGCGAGCACCGCGTCGGTGAGCGCCGCCAGGTCGCCCGGGGCCAGCTCCACTTCGAGTCCGCGGCGGCCCGCGGAGACGCAGATCGTCGCGTGGAGCCCGGCCGAGGAGTCGATGACCGTACGCAGCTTCTTGCGCTGGCCGAGGGGGGAGATCCCGCCGCGCACGTAGCCGGTGGTGCGCTCGGCGAGCGCCGGGTCGGCCATCGCGGCCCGCTTGCCGCCGACCGCGGCGGCCAGCGCCTTGAGGTCGAGCCGGCCCGCCACCGGCACGACGGCGACGGTCAGGTGCCCGTCGACGTCGGCGACGAGCGTCTTGAAGACGCGGTCGGGCAAGACGCCCATCGCCTCGGCGGCCTCCTCGCCGTACGAGGGGTGCGACGGGTCGTGGTCATAGGCGTGGACTGTGAACGTGGTGCCCGCGGCGGTGAGCGCCACCGTCGCCGGGGTGCCCGCGGACTGCTGCTTCTTGGCCTTCTTCGCCACCGTGCCCGTTCCTTCGCTCAGTTGCGGCTGGTCGCCTGTCTCGTCAGCTCCGTCGCGGGCAGCGACGGGAGGTGTCTGATGATCGCCGTCTCGGCGCGCAGCAGCTTCAGCTCGTCGCGCAGCCGGGACGCCGCGTCCGGTGCCTGGAGCAGCCGCTGCTTCGTCGGGACGTCGAGCACCGCGGCCGCCGCCACCAGGTAGGACACCACCGACGGCTCGTCGGGCAGCTCGGCGCCGGTCGTGAGCGACCGCTCGCGGGCGCCGGCCAGCCGCTTCTGGTACGTACGGAACGCGCGCAGCACGCCCTCGGCCAGGGCGCCCGCCTCGTCGCCGTCCTCCTCGGGCAGCTCCTCGACCTCGGCGGTCAGATAGGGGCCGGAGGCGTCCACCGAGTGCAGCCTGACCCGGCGGGTGCCGGTGGCCAGGACCTCGAAGCCGCCGTCGGGGCGCTCACGGATCGTCGCCGCGTCCGCGACGCACCCGGTGCCGTGGAACGACGCCAGCGGGTCGTCGCCGAAGCCCGCCGCGGGGCCCGCGCCCGCCTCCTTGGTCGTGATGTCGTCCGGCATGCCGGACGCGGTCGGCGCCACCTCGTGGCCGTCACGGATCGCGACGACGACGAACTGGCGCGGCTCGTCGGAGACGGCCGGGTCGGCGTTCACGTCGTCGGGGGCGGCGGTCGGATCGGTGGGGGACGCCTTCAACAGGTCGCGCATGAGGGCGCGGTAACGCTCCTCGAAGACGTTCAGCGGAAGCACGAGCCCCGGGAACAGCACCGAGTTGAGCGGGAAGAGCGGAAGCCGGACGGTGGTCACGACGCTCAAGCGTAATGGTCGCCGGAGCCGGCCGGTCCGCCGCGCAGCGGCAGGGTGGCCGCGACCTCCAGGCGGACCCCGTCGCGCAGCTCCAGGAACCGGCCCAGCGGGTCCTCGGAGAGCCGGTCCCAGGGGAACGAGGTCGCGTACGGGCCGAGCAGCCGCAACTGCTCCAGGGCGTCCGGCCAGCGCTCCAGCTCGGTCAGGACGCAGACCAGCAGATTGCGTACCTCGGCGGGCCACGGGTCGGCCGTGTCGTAGGCGCGGGACAACTCGACGGCGAGGTCGGCCGCCGCGTCCAGGCGGGCGCGCGGGACGCCCCGGGGGGACCGCGCGGTCAGGTACGCGAAGGCGGCGCGGGCCGGCAGGGCCTTGAGGAGGGAGCCGGGCAGGGCGTCCTGCGCGGCGCGCTCGGCGAAGTCCAGGCACTCGGCGTGCGAGCCGTACCAGGCCGCCGACAGGTACTGGAGCGCCGCGACGTGGCAGCCGTAGTGGTGCGGGGAGCGGCGTACCGCCTGGGCCCACAGGTCCTCGAAGGCGGTGTGCGGGGCGTTGGTGCCGCGGGCGTGGTCCAGGGCGACGCGCCAGGGGACCGGGTCGCGGGGGTCGGCCTCGGCGGCGGCGAGGATCAGTGGGGTGACCTCGCGGAGCAGTTCGGCGCGGGCGGGCGAGGCGAAGGCCCGGCCCACCGCCAGTTCGGCCTTGACGAGGAGCAGGTCCGGGTCGTGCGGGGACGCGTACTGCCAGGCGTCGAACCATTCGGGGCGGGAGGCGGCGAAGGCGGCCAGGCGCAGCACGTAGCGGTCCCGGTTCTCCCACTCGGCCGCCTCACGCGTGTGGGCGAGGACCTTGGCGGCAGGCCCGTACTCCCCGCGGCCCGCGGCGACCAGGGCCGGGGCGAGGTGTTCGTCCGGGGCGTCGAGCAGCACGGCGTCGTCCGGCGGCAGGCCCGCGGCGAGCGGGCCGGTGTGGCGGATCATGCGGACGGTCCGCACGAAGGCACGCAGGAACGGCACGGATGCCTCCTCTACGCGCGTACGGAACGGGTGACTGCGCTGGGATGACGGCTGCGCGGGGCCGATGGTTGCCTGCCCGGTGATAACGGTTCGGCAGATCCCTCGGACGTCATTCCCAGCGGCGTCGTGGCCGAACCGGCGGCTAATTGCGGCGCAGGAGTCTGGTCGCCCCCGCCGCCACCGTCGTCGCCAGGATCCAGCCGAGTATCACCATGATCGCCGCGGCCCACTGCCAGCCGCCCCGCAGCGACCAACTGCTGGACTGGCCGAGGTCGATCACCGGCAGGAGGAGGTCCAGGGCGAACAGGGTCGAGTCCCACTGCGGGCCCTCCCCGGGCTTCATGGGCGGGTGGGGGGCGTGGTGGAAGGCGAAGGCGCCGACCGCCCAGAGCACCGCCATCCAGACCGCCGCGCGGCCCGGCCGGTATCCGTAGGCCACCGTCCAGTCCTGGAGGTAGCCCCAGACCTTCGCGGCGGGCGGCAGCGTCTCGCGGCGGCGCCGTTGCTTGGAGAGGAGCACCTCGCGGGCGTCGGCGTCCTCGCCGCTGTTGCGCAGCACCGCGGCGAGCCGTTCGTACGGTTCCGGGTTGTACTCGGGGGTCGCCGCCGCCAGCCATTCCAGGCGCTGGGTGAGCGGGAAGGGGCCGAGCGGGATCAGGTTCTCGTACGCGAATCCGCCCATCCGCAACTGACCGGGCCCGGGCCAGCCCGCCGCCTTGTCGACGAGGTTGACGATCTTCGCGCCGGACAGCACGACCCGCCCGCGCCGGGGTCGCTCGCCGAGGAAGCGCAGCTCGGGCGTCTGGATGCGGCGCAGCGAGATCTCCTGGTCGTTCGCCAGGACGAAGTGGGCCGAGTCCAGGTCGACCGCGTCACCGAAGCGCCCGTCGTCGAGCCGGATGCCGCCCACGCACTGGAAGCGCTGCACGCGCGTGCCGCGCGCGGGCGTGGAGCCGCTGAACTGCCACGGATTGCCCAGGCCCGCCGGAGTCATGTACATGGTGCGCTCGACGCTCATCTGCGGGGCGTTCAGGGCGTGCCGCCCCTGGGTGTTGCTCAGCCGGCTGCCGCGCAGCGAGAGCGAGACGCCGATCGTGGCCCCGCGCAGGCTGATCTCCCCGTGCGTCTCCACCAGCTCGGCCTGGAGGTCCTGGCCGACGGTGAGACCGTCCGCCGTGAGCGACTTGCCGCGCCGGTCGCGGAAGACGACGGCCTGGTTGAGCAGGAGATCCGTGCCGATGTGGGCGTCGGTGAGCCGGATGCCGTGGTGGAAGCGGCAGCGCGGCAGATGCAGGTCGCCCTCGGTGTGCACCCGGGCGCCCTCCAGGCGCGGCACGGAGCAGTCGACGAGCCGGACCGTCGTGAACCGCGCCTCGGGCAGCAGCACCTCCTTCTCGAAGCGGCACTGCTTCAGCTCCACGTACGGGTCGATCGTGCCGCCCGCGAGATCGAGCACGTCCGTGATCTGCAACCCCTGGAGCTTCAGGGACGAGACCCGCCCGGCGAGAGCGGGCGGCCCGTCGAGGAGCAGCCAGGCCACGATGCGCGCGCGCACACTGCGCTCGGGGCCCCAGGGCTGCCCGCCGTGCGGATCGTCGACCGCGAAGACGCCGCTGCGCAGGTCGTAGACCGTGCCGTTGCGGAACGCGAGCCACATGCCCACCTCCGCCGCGCTCAGCCCGTCCGGCACGTCCACGGTGTCGCTGCCGTCGACCACGACCGTTCCTCCTCCCCGTACCGCCCACCGCCACGCAGGCCACCTCGACCACCGCGGTCACCTGCTACTCGCGGGTTTCGTACAACCGTTCATGCCCGCTGTGTGACCGCCTGAACGCGGACGGTGACACCCGTGGAACAACGGCTGAAACCGGACGTGTATCAGTCACTGATACGGGCCACCGGCGGCGATCGCGCGTCTGAGAGAATTGGTGTGTGATCTCTCGAATCGATCTGCGCGGCGCCACCCTCCCCGAGGGCCAGGCCCTGCGCTCGCTGCTGCCCCGTGCCGACTTCGACGTCACGGCCGCCCTCGAAAAGGTGCGTCCGATCTGCGAGGACGTGCATCATCGCGGCGACGCGGCGCTGATCGAGTACGCGGAGAAGTTCGACGGGGTGAAGCTGGACAGCGTCCGGGTCCCGGCCGAGGCGATCGCCGAGGCCCTGGAGACGCTCGACCCGGCCGTCCGCGCCGCCCTGGAGGAGTCCATCAGGCGCGCCCGGATCGTCCACCGCGCTCAGCGCCGCACGACCGAGACCACGCAGGTCGTCCCCGGTGGCACCGTCACCGAGAAGTGGGTCCCGGTGGACCGCGTCGGGCTCTACGCGCCCGGCGGCCGTGCCGTCTACCCCTCCTCCGTGATCATGGACGTGGTCCCGGCCCAGGAGGCCGAGGTCCCCTCGATCGCGCTCGCCTCACCGGCCCAGAAGGAGTTCGGCGGCCTGCCGCACCCGACGATCCTCGCCGCCTGCGCGCTGCTCGGCGTCGACGAGGTGTACGCGGCCGGCGGCGCCACCGCCGTCGCTATGTTCGCCTACGGCACCGAGTCCTGCCCCGCCGCGCCGATGGTGATGGGCCCCGGCAACATCTGGGTGGCCGCCGCCAAGCGCTACTTCACCGGCGTCATCGGCATCGACTCCGAGGCGGGACCGACCGAGATCGCCGTCCTGGCGGACTCCACCGCCGACCCGGTGCACGTCGCCGCCGACCTGATCAGCCAGGCCGAGCACGACCCGCTCGCCGCCTCGGTCCTCGTCACCGACTCCGAGGAGCTGGCCGACGGGGTCGCCAAGGAGCTGGAGGCGCAGGTCGCGGTCAGCAAGCACCGTGAGGAGCGGATCGTCCCGGCGCTCACCGGCGAGCAGTCCGCCGTCGTCCTCGTCGACTCCGTCGAGGACGGCCTCGCCGTCGTCAACGCGTACGGGGCCGAGCACCTGGAGATCCAGACCGCCGACGCCGCCGCCGTGGCCGAAAAGGTACGCAACGCGGGCGCCGTGTTCGTCGGCCCGTGGTCCCCGGTCTCGCTCGGCGACTACGCGGCCGGTTCGAACCACGTCCTGCCCACCGGCGGCTGCGCCTGCCACTCCTCGGGCCTGTCCGTGCAGTCCTTCCTGCGCGGCATCCACGTCGTGGACTACAGCCGGGACGCCCTCGCCGAGATCACCCACCACGTGGTGACCCTCTCCGAGGCCGAGGACCTGCCCGCGCACGGCGCCGCCCTGAAGGCGCGGTTCGGTTGGAAGGTGCCCACGAAGTGACCGGCATCGACGACCTTCCCGTACGGGACGAGCTGCGTGGCAAGTCCCCCTACGGCGCGCCCCAGTTGGACGTGGCCGTACGGCTGAACACGAACGAGAACCCGTACCCGCTGCCCGAACCGCTCGTCGCCAGGATCGCCGAGCGCGTCGCCGAGGCCGCCCGGCACCTCAACCGCTACCCGGACCGCGACGCGATCGAGCTGCGCACCGAACTCGCCCGGTACCTGACCCGCACCACCGGCTTCGAGGTCGGCCGCGACCAGGTCTGGGCGGCCAACGGGTCCAACGAGGTGCTCCAGCAGCTCCTCCAGGCGTTCGGCGGCCCAGGCCGCACGGCCCTCGGCTTCGAGCCCTCGTACTCCATGCACCCGCTGCTCGCCCGCGGCACCAACACGGGCTGGGTCAGCGCCCCCCGGCTGCCCGACTTCTCCCTCGACGTGCCCGGCGCGATCGAGGCGATCAAGGAGCACCGGCCGCACGTCGTCTTCGTCACCAGCCCCAACAACCCCACCGGCAACGCGGTCGCCGCCGCGGACGTCCTCGCTCTGTACGAGGCCGCCGGACCGGACGCCATGGTGATCGTCGACGAGGCGTACACCGAGTTCAGCCATGGCGACTCGCTGCTGCCGCTGATCGAGGGCCGGCCCAACCTCGTCATCTCGCGCACCATGTCCAAGGCGTTCGGCGCCGCCGGACTGCGCCTCGGCTACCTGGCCGCCCACCCGGCCGTGGTCGACGCGGTGCAACTGGTGCGCCTGCCCTACCACTTGTCGGCCGTCAACCAGGCCACGGCGCTCGCCGCCCTGGAGTACACCGACACACTGCTCAGCTACGTGGAGCAGCTCAAGGCCGAACGCGACCGCGTGGTCGCGGAGCTGGAGGGGCTCGGCTTCGACGTCACCGTCGCCGACGCCAACTTCGTCCAGTTCGGTGTCTTCCAAGACCCGCACGCCGTCTGGCGGTTCGTCCTCGACCGCGGTGTCCTCATCCGCGACAACGGGGTGCCCGGCCGGCTGCGGGTGTCCGTCGGTACCCCCGAAGAGAACGACGCGTTCCTGGACGCGGCCCGCGAAGTGAAGAAGGCCCAGATGAACGATCAGGAGCGTGGCGCATGACGCGCGAAGGGCGTATCGGCAGAGTCGAACGCAAGACGAAGGAGACCTCCGTCCTCGTCGAGATCGACCTGGACGGCACCGGCAAGGTCGACGTGTCGACCGGCGTCGGCTTCTACGACCACATGCTCGACCAGCTCGGCCGCCACGGCCTCTTCGACCTCACGGTCAAGACCGAGGGCGACCTGCACATCGACAGCCACCACACCATCGAGGACACCGCGCTCGCCCTCGGCGCCGCCTTCAAGCAGGCGCTCGGCGACAAGGTCGGCATCTACCGCTTCGGCAACTGCACCGTCCCGCTGGACGAGTCGCTCGCGCAGGTCACGGTCGACCTCTCCGGCCGCCCGTACCTCGTGCACACCGAGCCCGAGAAGATGGCGCCGATGATCGGCGAGTACGACACGACGATGACCCGGCACATCCTGGAGTCGTTCGTCGCGCAGGCGCAGATCGCCCTGCACGTGCACGTCCCCTACGGGCGCAACGCGCACCACATCGTGGAGTGCCAGTTCAAGGCCCTCGCGCGAGCCCTGCGCTACGCCAGCGAGCGCGACCCGCGCGCGGCGGGCATCCTCCCCTCGACGAAGGGGGCCCTCTGACCATGAACGGCCTCGCGACCGTCCTCATCGTCGTCGGACTGTTCCTGCTCGGCGGCGTCTACTCGTTCGCCAAGCAGGGCATGGGCAAGAGCCTCATCACGCTGCTCTCCCTCAGCGCGGCCATGTGCCTGCTCGCGGGCGTGCTGCGGCTCGACTACTGGAACTGAACACTGCCATGACACAGAAGAAAGTGGTCGTCTTCGACTACGGCTTCGGGAACGTTCGCTCCGCCGAGCGCGCCCTGGCCCGCGCGGGCGCCGACGTGGAGATCACCCGCGACTACGACAAGGCCATGGACGCGGACGGGCTGCTCGTCCCCGGCGTCGGTGCCTTCGCCGCCTGCATGAAGGGGCTCACCGAGGCCCGCGGCGACTGGATCGTCGGCCGCCGCCTCGCCGGTGGCCGCCCGGTCATGGGCATCTGCGTCGGCATGCAGATCCTCTTCGCCCGCGGCATCGAGCACGGCGTCGAGAGCGAGGGCCTCGACGAGTGGCCCGGCACCGTCGAACCGCTGAAGGCCGACATCGTCCCGCACATGGGCTGGAACACCGTCCGCGCGCCCGAGGACAGCCGCCTGTTCGCCGGTCTCGACGCCGACGAGCGGTACTACTTCGTGCACTCCTACGCGGTCCAGAACTGGGAGCTGGAAGTGCACAACCCGCACCTGCGGGCCCCGCAGGTCACGTGGGCCACGCACGGCGAGCCCTTCGTCGCCGCCGTGGAGAACGGCGCACTGTGGGCGACGCAGTTCCACCCCGAGAAGTCCGGTGACGCCGGAGCCCTGCTGCTGAAGAACTGGATCGCAACGCTGTGAGCACCTTGAGCAAGCTCGAACTCCTCCCCGCCGTCGACGTCCGCGACGGCCAGGCCGTCCGCCTCGTGCACGGCGAGTCCGGCAGCGAGACCTCCTACGGCTCCCCGCTGGAGGCGGCCCTCGCCTGGCAGTCCGCCGGCGCCGAGTGGCTGCACCTGGTCGACCTGGACGCCGCGTTCGGCACCGGCGACAACCGCGCCCTGATCCGCGAGGTCACCGAGGCGATGGACATCAAGGTGGAACTGTCCGGCGGCATCCGCGACGACGACACCCTCGCCGCCGCCCTCGCCACCGGCTGCACCCGCGTCAACCTCGGCACCGCCGCCCTGGAGACCCCCGAATGGGTCGCCAAGGTCATCGCCGAGCACGGCGACAAGATCGCCGTCGGTCTCGACGTGCGCGGCACGACGCTGCGCGGGCGCGGCTGGACCCGCGACGGCGGCGACCTCTACGAGACGCTGGAGCGCCTCAACTCCGAGGGCTGCGCCCGCTACGTCGTCACGGACATCGCCAAGGACGGCACGCTCCAGGGCCCGAACCTGGAACTGCTGCGCACCGTCTGCGCGGCCACCGACCGCCCGGTCGTGGCCTCGGGCGGCGTCTCCTCCCTCGACGACCTGCGCGCCATCGCCGAGCTCGTCCCGCTCGGCGTCGAGGGCTCGATCGTCGGCAAGGCGCTGTACGCGAAGGCGTTCACGCTGGAAGCGGCACTGGAGGCGGTCTCCGTATGACCTCCGACGAGGTAAGGCGCCACCCCTCGGGCGGCCCCTTCGAGGAGACCATCGGCTACTCGCGCGCGGTGGAACTGCCGAACGGGCTGGTCCTCGTCTCCGGCTGCACGTCCGTGGTCAACGGCGTGATCGACGCGGGCACGCCCTACGAGCAGACGGTCAACGCCTTCCGGGTCGCCCTCGACGCGCTGAAGGAGCTCGGCCTCGGCCCCGAACACGTGGTGCGGACCCGGATGTACCTCACCCACGCCCGCGACGTGGACGACGTGGGCAGCGCCCACAAGGAGCTGTTCGACGACGTCCGGCCCGCCGCCTCCATGATCATCGTGTCCGGGTTCATCGACCCCAGCCTGGTGGTCGAGGTGGAGGTCGAGGCGTTCCGCCCGCGCACAGGAGAAGCACAGTGAGTCTCGCCGTACGCGTCATCCCCTGCCTCGACGTCGACAACGGCCGCGTCGTCAAGGGTGTCAACTTCCAGAACCTGCGCGACGCGGGCGACCCCGTCGAGATGGCGAAGGTGTACGACGCCGAGGGCGCCGACGAGCTGACGTTCCTGGACATCACGGCCTCCTCCGGCAACCGCGAGACCACGTACGACGTGGTGCGCCGCACCGCCGAGCAGGTCTTCATCCCGCTCACGGTCGGCGGCGGCGTACGCACCGCCGACGACGTGGACAAGCTGCTGCGCGCCGGCGCCGACAAGGTCGGCGTGAACACCGCCGCCATCGCCCGGCCCGAACTGATCCGGGAGATCGCGGAGCGGTTCGGGCGGCAGGTGCTCGTCCTGTCCGTGGACGCGCGGCGCACCGAGTCGGGCGCGTTCGAGGTCACGACGCACGGCGGACGCCGTTCGGCGGGCATCGACGCGGTCGAGTGGGCGCACGAGGCCGCCGAGTTGGGAGCCGGGGAGATCCTGCTCAACTCGATGGACGCGGACGGCACGAAGGACGGCTACGACATCGAGATGATCGAGGCCGTCCGCAAGCACGTCTCCGTACCGGTGATCGCCTCCGGCGGCGCGGGACGCCTGGAGCACTTCGCGCCGGCCGTGGCGGCGGGCGCCGACGCCGTCCTCGCCGCGTCGGTCTTCCACTTCGGGGATCTGCGGATCGGTGACGTCAAGGGCGCCTTGCGCCGGGCAGAACACCCCGTACGGTAGCGTTTCGTCGCCCCGTGCGGCCGGAACCGGTGATTTCGCCGATGCACAAATGCGGGTCGGACCCCACCGTGGTCGCTGTCAGGACCACGGTGGCACCCCGGGACGGGTGCCGCCTCCCCCCTCCCCCCGAGAGGAACGCATCGTGCAGAAGATGCGAACCCGTCTGATCCGTACGGGACTTGCCGCGCTGCTGGCCATGGGTGGCCTCGCCACCTCGCAGGCCGTCACCGCCCAGGCCGCCGACAACCCCTACGAACGCGGCCCGGCCCCCACCCAGTCGAGCATCGAGGCCGCGCGCGGCTCGTACGCCGTCTCGCAGACCACCGTGTCGTCCCTGAGCGTCTCCGGGTTCGGCGGCGGCACGATCTACTACCCGTCGTCCACGGCCGACGGCACGTTCGGGGCCGTCGCGATCTCCCCGGGCTTCACCGCGTACCAGTCGTCCATCGCCTGGCTGGGCCCGCGCCTCGCCTCGCAGGGCTTCGTCGTCTTCACCATCGACACGAACACCACGGCCGACCAGCCCGACAGCCGGGGCCGCCAACTCCTCGCGGCACTGGACTACCTGACGCAGCGCAGCTCGGTGCGCAGCCGCATCGACACCACCAGGCTCGGCGTCATGGGGCACTCCATGGGCGGCGGTGGCACCCTCGAAGCCGCCAAGAGCCGGCCCTCGCTCCAGGCGGCGATCCCGCTCACCGGCTGGAACCTCGACACGACCTGGCCCGAGATCAAGACGCCGACGCTGGTCGTGGGCGCGGACGGCGACACCATCGCCCCGGTCGCCACGCACTCCGAGCCGTTCTACCGGAACCTGCCGAGCTCCCTCGACAAGGCGTACCTGGAGCTGCGGGGAGCCACCCACTTCACGCCGAACACGTCCAACACCACGATCGCGAAGTACAGCATCTCGTGGCTGAAGCGGTTCATCGACAATGACACCCGCTACGAGCAGTTCCTCTGCCCGCTGCCCGCGGCGAGCCTGACCATCGCGGAGTACCGGGGCAACTGCCCGCACACCTCGTGACGCGGTGACCCGCTGTGCGTGAGCACAGCGTCGCGCGACGCCGGTTGGGTCTTTTCCCAACCGGCGTCGCGGCCGTTCCGGTTCGCCCGTACCGTGATCAGGGTGAGCGCGAGACATGTCCTGTTGCTGACCGCCGCCGCCTACGAGAGCGACCCCGAGAGACCGCATGTGGACGCGGCCCTCGTACTGCGGGCCGCGGCGGCGGCCGGGCTCGACGCCGCGGCCCTCGACGCCGCCGAGCGCGCGGGCCTGGAACGTGGCCAGGACGGACGGCTGCGGCTGCCCGGCCGCCGCGCCGTGTACGAGGCGGCGCGGCCCGCGCACCGCAGGGCCGCCCACCGGTCGCTGGCCGAGGCCGCCGCGGGGGAGCGGCCCAGGCCCGCCGCACTGCTGCACCAGGTGCTCGCCGCCCCCTACCCGGACAGCGGACTCGGCACCGAGCTCGCCGCCGCCGCCCAGCTCCCGGGCCCCTCGCACGGGGAGCGCGCCACCGCCTTCGCGCACGCCGCGGCCCTCGCCCAGGACCCGGCCGTCCGCGCGGAGCGGCTCGTCGCCGCGGCGGACCAGGCCCGGCTCGCGGGCCGGCCGCACCGCGCCCGCGAACTGCTCGACCGGGCAGGGGAGTTGCTGCCACCGGACGAGGTCCGCGGGAGCGCCGCCCTGGTACGCGGTCTGCTCACCCTGCGCGACGGCCCGGTGGCCGACGCCCGCGCCCTGCTCCAGCTCGCCGGCCGGCTCTGCCCCCGCGCCCGCGCCCTCGACGCCCGGCTCGCCGCGGCGGAGGCGTCCTGGGCGCTCGGCGACGCGGAGGCCTACCGCGAGGCCGTCGGGGAGCCGAGGGCGGGAGCCACCACCGCCCGCTTCTACGGCTTCGCCATGGCCGCGGCCCTCGACGACCGCTACGCGGCCGGGCGTGCCGCGCTGCGCCGCGTCGTCGCCGAGACGGCCGACGCGGGCGGACCGGAGGCCCTGCTGCGGGCCGGGGCCGCGGCCCTCGTCGCCGGGGACGTCGAGGCCGCCTGCCGCCTCGGCAGCCGGGCCCTGGCCGCCGCCCGTGCCGTCGACGCCGGATCCGAGCTGCCCCGGGCGCTCGAACTGCTCGCGTACGGCGAACTGCGCGCGGGTCGGCACGCCCGCGCCCGCGCCCACGCCGAGGAAGGGCTGCGGGCCGCGCGCGCCTCTGGGCAGCGCAACGTCGCGGCCCACCAGCACGCCATCCTCGCGCTGGTCGCCTCCCTCGACAGCGACGCCGAGACGGTCGCCCGGCACGCCGGGGCCGCGCAGGACATCGCCGCCCGGCACGGCCTCGTCCAGGCGGCGACCCTCGCCCAGTGGGCCCTGGCCCGCGCCGATCTGGCCCGCGGCCGGGCGGCCGAGGCTGCGGCCAGGCTCGGCCCGCTCGTGCGGCCCGGGCCGCGGCGCGGGCACTTCGCGGTCCGCATGCTCGCCGTGCCCTGCTTCGTCGAGGCGGCCGTGGCCGCCGGTGACCTGGAGGGGGCCGGGGCGGCGGTCGCGGAGTTCACCATCTGGGCCGAGCGTGGGTACGACCCGCAGGGCCAGGCCCAACTCGCCCGCTGCCAGGCCCTCCTGGCGGCCGGTGACCCCGCTCGCGCCGATGCCCGCTTCGCCGAGGCCCTGGCCCGGCACGACCACGCGGGCAGCGACTTCGAGCGCGCCCGCACCGCCGATCTGCACGGACAGTGGCTGCGCCGCGCCCGTCGGCCCGCCCGCGCCCGGGTGCTGCTGCGCGACGCCCTGGTCGCCTTCGAGCGGTGCGGCGCCACGGTCTGGGCCGCCCGGACGGCCGCCGAACTCCGCGCCACGGGAGACGCCACCAAGGAGACCGCCGGGCAACGCGAACTCCTCGACGCGCTGGCGGAGTTGACACCTCAGCAGTGGCGCATCGCCCACTGCGTCGCGGAGGGCGCCACCAACCGCGAGGTCGCCTCGCGCCTGTCGGTGAGCCCGCGCACCGTCGACCACCACCTGCGCAACGTCTTCGCGCGCCTCGGCGTCCGCTCCCGCGTCGAACTGGCCCGCCTCGTCGACCGCGCGGAACGGTCCGCGACCCCCTCCTGACCCCCTCCTGCCCCCCTCGACCGGGCACGCTCGGTTCACGACCGCATCACGGTTCGTGCGCGTCACGGTGTCGTTATCCCCCAAGGGCTGGAGACCGACCAGACGGTATGCCATTCTTCGGGCTCCGGGCGGCTGCGGCGCGCCCCGGCACGAGCCGACCCGAGGAGGACCGTGATGCCCGCGCACCTCGTACGTCCCCGCCCCCGCCCGCGGTCCGGCGCCGCCCCCGCCGGAATCGACGCGGTCGCCGTGCTGCGCCGCACCGCACTGCCGCTCATGGGTCAACTGACCTTGCTCACCGACCGGTTGATGACCGAACTGCACGCGAGGGAACCGGCCTACCGCGCCGCGATCGACACCGACCCCGGCGACGTGCGCCGCGAGATCCAGCGCTCGCTGCGGCACAGCGTCGCCTCCCTGCTCGACCCCGCACGCTCGCGCGAGGCCGCCTTCGCCTGCACCACCCGGATCGGCACCGAACGCGCGGCCCGCGGCCTCCCGCTCGACGCCCTGCTGCACGCCTTCCGGCTCGGCGGCGCCCTCATCTGGCAGGCGCTCGTCGACGAGGTGACCCGGCACCATCCGCGCGACGCGCATCTGCTCGTCCACCTCGCCGCCGACGTCCGCGCCCACATCGACGAACACTGCGCCCGCGCCGCCGACGCGTACCGCACGGCGGAACACGAACTGACCTGGCGCCGCGAGAACCGGCGCCGCCTCATGGCCGCCGCCCTCCTCGACGGCGCCATCCGCATCGCCGACCTGCCCGAGGCCGCAGCCGCCCTCGGCCTGCCCGAACGCGGCCGGTACGCGGTGGTGCTCGTCGCCGGTGGCCGGGGCGGCGTGCCCGCACCCGACGGAGCGCCGACCGTCTGGCACCCGGGCCCCGACGCCGAGCGCGGCATCGTCGCCCTCGCCGACCACGACGTACGCCGCCTCGCCGAGCACTGGCTCGTCTCCGCCGGCCACGGCAGCGGCGTACGCGTCGGCGTCAGCCCCGCCGTCGAGGGCCTGGCCGCCGTCGGCGGCGCCCGGCGCCTCGCCGAGACCGCCCTGCGGATCTGCCCCGCGGACGGCGGCACCGTCCTCCTCGACGACGAACTCCCCGCCGCCCTGGTGGCCGGCGCCCCCGCGCTCGGCACGCTCCTCGCCGACCGCGTCCTCGGCCCCCTGCGCGCGCTGCCGCCCGCCGACGGAGCGCTCCTGCTCGACACCCTGACCGCCTGGCTGGACTGCGACGGCTCGGCCCAGCGCGCCGCAGCCCGCCTCTACTGCCACCGCAACACGGTCCTGAACCGGCTGCGCCGCTGCGAACAACTCACCGGCCGCAGCCTCACCCGCCCCACCGACCAGGTAGAACTCGCCCTGGCCCTCCACGCGCACCGGCTGGGAGGGCACGGGGCCGCCCCTACAACCCCAGCGCCTTCGTCTCGCTCAGCCGGGTGATCGCCGCCTTGTCGCCGTCCAATTCCACGTCGGCCGCGTCCTGGCGGCCGAAGGCGTACATCAGCAGCTCCGACGGCTCGCCGGTGACCGTCACCACCGGGGCGCCGCGGTGCGCGACCGCCGTCTGGCCGTCCGGGCGGCGCAGCACCAGGCCGACGGGCGCCTTGCGGCCCATCACCCGGGCCATCCGCTCCAGGCGCGACCAGAGCGCCTCGGAGAAGACCGGGTCCAGCTCGCGCGGCGACCAGTCGGGCTGGGCGCGGCGCACGTCCTCGGCGTGGACGTAGAACTCCACCACGTTCGCCGCCTCGTCGAGCTGCTTGAGGGAGAACGGCGAGAAACGCGGCGGGCCCGTCCGGATGAGCTGGATCAATTCCTCGTACGGCTTCTCAGCGAACTCGCCCTGCACCCGTTCGAGCCGGGCGGCGAGCTGCTTGACGAGGGTGCCGCCGGCGGCGTCGGGGCGCCGCTCGCGCACCACGACGTGCGCCGCGAGGTCGCGGGTGGTCCAGCCGTCGCACAGAGTGGGGGCCTCGGGGCCCACCGCCTCCAACAGATCGGCGAGAAGGAGTCGTTCACGCTTGGCATGGGTCGACATGCCCGCCAGCCTACGACCGCCCGCACCGTCCGGACAGTGGACGCCCCGTGGGGACGGGAGACGGGCGCGGCACAATGGCACGTATGAGCAGCACGCCCCGCCCTCCGGCCACACCCAGCGCCCTCGATCCGGCCATCGCCGCCCGCCTCAAGCGCAGCGCCGACGGACTGGTCCCCGCCATCGCCCAGCAGTACGACACCGGCGAGGTGCTGATGCTCGGCTGGATGGACGACGAGGCGCTGCACCGCACCCTGACCACCGGCCGCTGCACGTACTGGTCGCGCAGCCGCCGCGAGTACTGGGTCAAGGGCGACACCTCGGGCCACTTCCAGCACGTGAAGTCCGTCGCCCTCGACTGCGACGCCGACACGGTCCTCGTCAAGGTCGACCAGGTGGGAGCCGCCTGCCACACCGGCGCCCGGACCTGCTTCGACGCCGACCGGTTGCCGGTCACGACGCCCGTCGCGTAACACCTAAGCTCGTCCCATGGATCTCGAGACCTTCCGCAAGCTCGCGACCGACCGCCGAGTGATCCCCGTCAGCCGCAAGCTCCTCGCGGACGGCGACACGCCCGTCGGTCTCTACCGCAAGCTCGCCGCCGAGCGGCCCGGCACGTTCCTCCTGGAGTCCGCGGAGAACGGGCGCTCCTGGTCCCGTTACTCCTTCGTCGGCGTCCACTCCACCGGCACCCTCACCGCCCGCGACGGCCAGGCCCACTGGCTCGGCACCCCGCCCGTCGGCGTCCCCGTGGACGGCGACCCGCTCGCCGCCCTGCGCGCCACCGTCGAGGCCCTGCACACGCCGCGCTACGAGGGGCTCCCGCCGTTCACCGGCGGCATGGTCGGCTACCTCGGCTACGACATCGTGCGCCGCCTGGAGAAGATCGGCCCCGGCGAGCGCGACGACCTGAACCTGCCCGAGCTGACGATGCTGCTCACCAGCGACCTCGCCGTCCTCGACCACTGGGACGGCTCGGTCCTGCTGATCGCCAACGCCATCAACCACAACGACCTCGACACCGGCGTCGACGAGGCCTACGCGGACGCCGTGGCCCGCCTCGACGCCATGGAGGCCGACCTCGGCAAGCCGGTGCACACCGCCCCGGCCGCGCTCCCGCCCTCCGAACTCCCCGAATTCAGCGCGCTGTGGGGCGGCGAGCAGTACCAGGAGGCCGTCGAGGACATCAAGGAGCGGATCAGGGCGGGCGAGGCCTTCCAGGTCGTGCCCTCCCAGCGGTTCGAAACCCCGTGCACGGCAAGCGCGTTGGACGTCTACCGCGTCCTGCGCGCCACCAACCCGTCCCCGTACATGTACCTCTTCCGCTTCGACGGGTTCGACGTCGTCGGCTCCTCCCCGGAAGCGCTCGTCAAGGTCGAGGACGGCCGCGCCATGGTCCACCCCATCGCCGGGACCCGGCCGCGCGGCGCCACCCCGCAGGCCGACCAGGCCCTCGCCGACGAACTGCTCGCCGACCCCAAGGAGCGCGCCGAGCACCTCATGCTCGTCGACCTCGGCCGCAACGATCTCGGGCGGGTCTGCGAGCCGGGCTCCGTCGAGGTCGTCGACTTCATGTCCGTCGAGCGGTACTCGCACGTCATGCACATCGTCTCCACCGTGACCGGCCGGGTCACCGGCGACCGCACCGCCTTCGACGTCCTCACCGCCTGCTTCCCGGCGGGCACCCTCTCCGGCGCCCCCAAGCCCCGCGCCATGCAGATCATCGACGAACTGGAGCCGTCCCGGCGCGGCCTGTACGGCGGCTGCGTCGGCTACCTCGACTTCGCGGGCGACTCCGACACGGCCATCGCCATCCGCACCGCGCTGCTCCGCGACGGCACCGCGTACGTCCAGGCCGGCGCGGGCGTCGTCGCCGACTCGGACCCGGTCGCCGAGGACACCGAGTGCCGCAACAAGGCCGCCGCCGTGCTGCGCGCCGTCCACACGGCGAACCGGCTCGGCGCCCGGGACGCCGGTGTGAAGTGACCCACGCCTCGCGCCCCTGGGTCACACGCACCTGTGCGGACAGGCGATAGTGGAGTACGTGACTGCCGTACCGCACCCCCGAACCGAAGCCTCCGAGACCGCCGGGCCGAGCAACGGCCGGCGCAGTCTCGGCGTCGCCCTGCTCTTCGGTGCCGCGGGCGCCGCGGTCGCCCTGCTCGCCTCCCGGCAGGAGTGGTGTTCGGGCGTCGCCGCCGTCGCGGGCGGCAAACTGCCGCTGGCCGCGAGGGGCAGCGACGTGACGGGCGTCCCCGCGGCCCTCGCCGTCGTCGGGCTCGCCGCCCTCGTCGCCGTGTTCGCGGTGCGCCGGGCGGGCCGTGTCCTCGTCGCCGCGCTGCTCGCGCTGAGCGGCGCGGGCGCCGTCGCCGCCGCCGTGCTCGGCGCCGACGACAGCTCCGCGCTCGACGAGAAGGCCGCCGAGGCATCCGGCGGCACGGCCTCCACCATCGACGCCCTCAGCCACACCGCCTGGCCCTACGTCGCGGCCGCCGGCGGCGCCCTCCTGCTGATCGCCGGGATCCTCGCCGTCGTCTACGGCGCGGCATGGCCCTCGATGGGCGGCCGCTACGAGCGCGACGGCGCCCCGCGTCCCCGCAGGCAGAAGGCCGTCGACCCCGAGCGCCCCGAGGAACTGTGGAAGGCCCTCGACCGCGGCGAGGACCCGACCGGCACCGTCTGAGCCCCGCCCGACCCCGGGTTCCTCCCGTACACGCCGGTACGGGACAATGAAGACGCACGACTTGATCGCGGCACGCCCCCTCGCCCCGGACGAGGACAGGACGCGGCCGCATAGGCCAAAAGCAACGAGGAGCAAGCCATGGCGGACAGCAGCCACGGACACACCCCGGCCGCCTGGACCGGTGTCATCATCGCCTTCATCGGGTTCATCGTCGCGGGTGTCAGCATGGTGATGGTGCAGCCGATCGGGTTCTGGGTCGGCATGGCACTGCTGGTCATCGCCCCGATCGTCGGTGGCGTGATGAGCGCGGCGGGCCTCGGCAAGCCCAAGCGCGCCGAGCTGGTGCTGCCCGGCAAGACCTCGGCCGCTGCGGGCTCGAAGGCCTGACATCCCCCCGGTACGGGAACAGGGGCGGTGCGGCGCACCGCCCCTTTCGCGCGCCCGGGGAGCGGAGCGCGGGGTACCGCGGGACAATCCACGGGTGACCGTCGAGACGACCCCCACCGCCCGCACCGGCCCGTGGCGCCGGATCGCCGTCCCGCTCGGCCTCCTCGTCGCCGTCGCCGCCGCCTTCGCCTACGTCGGCGCGGTCGACCCGAACGAGGCGGGCCACTACCCCGCCTGCCCGCTCCTGCGCGCCACCGGCGTCTACTGCCCCGGCTGCGGCGGCCTGCGCAGCGCCCACGCGCTCGTCCACGGCGACCTCGGCGGAGCGCTCGGCGCCAACGCGCTGGCCGTCGCCGGTTACGCCGCGTTCGCGGTGGTCTGGGCCGGGTGGGCGATGCGAACGGCCCGCGGACGGCCCTTCGGCCTCGGTCTCGGGCGCGTACACCTGTGGACGCTCGGCGGGCTCGTGCTGGCGTTCACCGTTGTCCGGAACCTGCCCCTGGGTGGCTTCCTGCACCCTTGATCAACAACATCTGTCCAGGTAGTGGACCCTTGGTCAACCGGATGCGGGGGCTTCGGCGCCTTGCGGATACCATCAGAGTGACGACTCGGTTGCCCAGAGGACCGAAACGCACGAAAGGAAGTCCGCTCGCGTGAGTGTGCTCGACGAGATCATCGACGGTGTCCGTGCCGACCTCGCGGAACGGCAGGCGCGCGTCAGCCTCGACGAGCTCAAGGAGCGCGCGGCGAAGGCTCCCGCCGCCAAGGACGGGGTCGCCGCCCTGCGCGGCGACGGCGTCAAGGTCATCTGCGAGGTCAAGCGGTCCAGCCCCTCCAAGGGCGCCCTCGCCGCGATCGCCGACCCGGCCGCCCTCGCCGCCGACTACGAGGCGGGCGGCGCGGCCGTCATCTCCGTCCTGACCGAACAGCGCCGCTTCGGCGGCTCCCTCGCCGACCTCGAAGCGGTCCGCGCCAAGGTCGACATCCCGGTCCTGCGCAAGGACTTCATCGTCACCTCCTACCAGTTGTGGGAGGCCCGCGCGTACGGCGCCGACCTCGCCCTGCTGATCGTGGCCGCGCTCGACCAGCCCGCCCTTGAGTCCCTCATCGAGCGCGCCGAGTCCATCGGGCTCACCCCGCTCGTCGAGGCGCACGACGAGGACGAGGTGGAGCGGGCCGTCGACGCCGGGGCGAAGATCATCGGCATCAACACCCGCAACCTCAAGGACCTCTCGGTCGACCGGGGCACCTTCGAGCGCGTCGCCCCGGACATCCCGGACCACATCGTCAAGGTCGCCGAGTCCGGCGTGCGCGGCCCGCACGACCTGATCGCGTACGCCAACGCGGGCGCGGACGCCGTGCTCGTGGGCGAGTCCCTGGTGACCGGCCGCGACCCGCGCTCCGCCGTCTCCGACCTGGTCGCCGCCGGTGCCCATCCGGCCCTGCGGCACGGACGGGGCTGACCCGAGCCATGCCGATCGCCGCGCGTCTCGCCCCCGGTTGCCGCCCGCGCGGCTGCCGGGCGCCCGCGCGCCGCGTGCACGGTCGCCGCGTGCGTTACGTCATCGGCGACGAACCCGGTCAGGTGAACGGAATGCGATGGCGCCGGTGAGCTGAGCACCACCCGCACGAGGAGCGCCGACACGGCCGACCGTCTGGACGAGTCAGCCGCACGACAGTCGCGCCCTCTACGGTGCTCGGCATACCGCGACCAGCCATCACACCGAGACCAGGGGCCGCATGCCCCAGCGAGGAATCCGGCATGCCCAGCGAGTTCTTCATCCCCGACCCCGAGGGTCACCTTCCCAGCGCCGAGGGCTACTTCGGCGCCTTCGGCGGCAAGTTCATCCCGGAGGCGCTCGTCGCCGCCGTCGATGAGGTCGCCGTCGAGTACGACAAGGCCAAGAGCGACCCCGAGTTCGCCCGCGAACTCGACGACCTCCTCGTGCACTACACCGGCCGCCCGAGCAGCCTCACCGAGGTGCCCCGGTTCGCCGAGCACGCGGGTGGCGCCAGGATCTTCCTCAAGCGCGAGGACCTGAACCACACCGGCTCCCACAAGATCAACAACGTGCTCGGCCAGGCCCTGCTCACCAAGCGCATGGGCAAGACCCGCGTCATCGCGGAGACGGGCGCGGGCCAGCACGGCGTCGCCACGGCCACGGCCTGCGCGCTGTTCGGCCTCGACTGCACCATCTACATGGGCGAGATCGACACCCAGCGCCAGGCCCTGAACGTGGCCCGCATGCGGATGCTGGGCGCCGAGGTCATCGCCGTGAAGTCCGGCAGCCGCACGCTCAAGGACGCCATCAACGAGGCGTTCCGCGACTGGGTCGCCAACGTCGACCGCACGCACTACCTCTTCGGCACCGTCGCGGGCCCGCACCCCTTCCCGGCCATGGTCCGCGACTTCCACCGCGTCATCGGTGTCGAGGCACGCCGCCAGATCCTGGAGCGCGCCGGCCGTCTGCCCGACGCCGCGATCGCCTGCGTGGGCGGCGGCTCCAACGCCATCGGCCTCTTCCACGCCTTCATCCCGGACGCCGACGTCCGCCTCGTCGGCTGCGAGCCCGCGGGCCACGGCATCGAGACCGGCGAGCACGCGGCGACCCTCAGCGCGGGCGAGCCCGGCATCCTGCACGGCTCCCGCTCCTACGTCCTCCAGGACGAGGAGGGCCAGATCACCGAGCCGTACTCGATCTCGGCCGGCCTGGACTACCCGGGCATCGGCCCCGAGCACGCCTATCTCAAGGACAGTGGCCGGGGCGAGTACCGCGCCGTCACCGACGACGCGGCGATGCAGGCGCTGCGCCTGCTGTCGCGCACCGAGGGCATCATCCCGGCCATCGAGTCCGCGCACGCCCTCGCCGGGGCGCTGGAGGTCGGCAAGGAGCTGGGCCCGGACGGCCTGATCGTCGTCAACCTGTCCGGACGCGGCGACAAGGACATGGACACCGCCGCCCGCTACTTCGGGCTGTACGACGAGGGCGCCGACGCCGAGGTCGCGGCCGACGCCGCCGCCACCGCCGAGATCGAGGGGGACGCCAAGTGAGCGGGAACATCCAACTGCTGTCCGACACCCTGGCGGCGGCGAAGGACGAGGGCCGCGCCGCCCTCATCGCCTACCTGCCCGCCGGGTTCCCGACGGTCGACGGCGGCATCGAGGCCGTCAAGGCCGCCTTCGACGGCGGCGCCGACGTGGTCGAGGTGGGCCTGCCCCACTCCGACCCGGTGCTCGACGGACCGGTCATCCAGACCGCCGACGACATCGCACTGCGCGGCGGCGTGAAGATCAAGGACGTCATGCGCACGGTCCGCGAGGCCCACGAGGCCACCGGCAAGCCGGTCCTCGTCATGACGTACTGGAACCCCATCGACCGCTACGGCATCGAGAGGTTCACCACCGAACTCGCCGAGGCGGGCGGCGCCGGCTGCATCCTGCCCGACCTGCCCGTGCAGGAGTCGGCGACCTGGCGGGAGCACGCCGAGAAGCACGGCCTGGCCACCGTCTTCGTCGTCGCGCCCAGCAGCAAGGACGAGCGCCTGGCCACCATCACGGCGGCCGGTTCCGGCTTCGTCTACGCCGCTTCGCTGATGGGCGTCACCGGCACCCGCGAGTCCGTCGGCAACCAGGCCCAGGACCTGGTGCGCCGCACCAAGGCCACCACGGAGCTGCCGGTCTGCGTCGGCCTCGGCGTCTCCGACGCCAAGCAGGCCAAGGAGGTCGCCACCTTCGCCGACGGCGTCATCGTCGGCTCCGCCTTCGTCAAGCGGATGCTGGACGCCGACGACGAGGCCGCGGGCCTCGCCGCCGTCCGGGCGCTCGCCGGTGAACTCGCGGCGGGCGTACGGGGCAACGCATAGCCAAGTCACCCGTACGGGTGGAAGTGGGTCGGGGAGGCACGCTCGTGCCTCCCCGGTTCGTTGGCGCAGATGTGAGCGAGAAGAACCGAGAGGGAAAGCGCGCGGCCCGGGACCGGCTGGCCGAGGAGCGCGAGAAGCAGAGAGCCGCCGAGAAGCGGCGCCGGACGTTGATCGTGGCCGCGGCCGTCGTCTGCGTGCTCGGCCTGGCCGCCGTGATCGGGGTGGTCGCCGCCAATTCCGGCGACGACAGCTCCGGGGACACGTCCGGCTCCACGGCCGCGCCGAAGGGCGCCGCGGGCAAGGACGGTCTGGCGGTCCCGGTCGGCAAGGACAGCGCCGGGTCGACGCTCACGGTGTGGGAGGACTTCCGCTGCCCCGCCTGCAAGTCCTTCGAGGACGGCTACCGCTCGACGATCCATGAGCTGACCGACGCGGGCCAGTTGAAGGTCGAGTACCACACGGTCACGCTCATCGACTCGAACATGGGCGGCAGCGGCTCCCTCCGCGCGGGGAACGCGGCGGCGTGCGCGCAGGACGCGGGCAAGTTCCCCGAGTACCACGACGTGCTCTACGAGAACCAGCCGAAGGAGACCGACGACGCCTTCGCGGACAACGGCAAGCTGATCGACCTGGCGGGGAAGGTCGACGGCCTGGTCACGGACTCCTTCAAGAGCTGTGTGAACGACGGCACGCACAACGGCTGGATCGCCAAGTCGTACAAGGCGTTCCAGGACGCGGGCCACAAGGGCACCCCGACGGTGCTGCTGGACGGGAAGAACATCATCAACGACCCGACGATGACCCCGGCCAAGCTGAAGCAGACGGTGCGGGACGCCGCCGAGTAAGCCTTGTTATCCAGCCGTAGCCGGGCTGCCGGACGAGTCCGCGGCCCGGCACGGTAGCGTCGACCCTGCCATGGAACTTGCCTACATCCCCAGTCCGTCGCAGGGCGTGGTCCACCTCGGGCCCATCCCGCTGCGCGGCTACGCGTTCTGCATCATCATCGGTGTCTTCGTGGCCGTCTGGCTCGGCAACAGGCGCTGGATCGCCCGCGGCGGACAGGCCGGCACGGTCGCCGACATCGCGGTCTGGGCGGTGCCGTTCGGCCTGGTCGGCGGGCGTCTCTACCACGTGATCACGGACTACGAGCTGTACTTCAGCGAGGGCCGCGACTGGGTGGACGCCTTCAAGATCTGGGAGGGCGGCCTCGGCATCTGGGGCGCCATCGCGCTCGGCGCGGTCGGCGCCTGGATCGGCTGCCGCCGCCGGGGCATCCCGCTGCCCGCTTGGGCCGACGCCCTCGCCCCCGGGATCGCCCTCGCACAGGCCGTCGGCCGCTGGGGCAACTGGTTCAACCAGGAGCTGTACGGCCGGGCGACCGACCTGCCGTGGGCCCTGAAGATCACGTCGGACACCGACGGGCGAGTCCCCGGCACCTACCACCCGACGTTCCTGTACGAGTCGCTGTGGTGCGTCGGCGTCGCCCTGCTCGTCATCTGGGCCGACCGGAAGTTCAGGCTGGGTCACGGGCGGGCGTTCGCGCTGTACGTCGCGTCGTACTGCGTGGGCCGGTTCTGGATCGAGTACATGCGCGTGGACGACGCGCACCACATCCTCGGCCTGCGCCTGAACAACTGGACGGCGCTGGTCGTCTTCGTGCTCGCCGTGATCTACCTGGTCCTGTCGGCGAAGAAGCGGCCGGGACGCGAGGAGATCGTCGAGCCCGCCGCGCACACCCCCGGCGACCCCGCGACCCCGGACGAGCCCGAGGAGCCCACCGAGGCGAAGGACACGGCGAAGAACACCGCCGACGACACCGCCGACGACACCGCCGAGGACACCGCCAAGGACGAAGCCGGGGCCAAGAAGAGCTGAGAGCCGAGGACCGTACGTCGACGAGGGCGCCGAACCGCGAGGTTCGGCGCCCTCGTGCTCAGGCGGAGGCCCGGGCCGGGCGGTCCGCGAGGGCCAGCACCCGCCGCGCCCCCGCCACCACCGCCGCGTCCACGAAACGCCCGTCCGGCAGCGCCAGCGCACCCGCATCCGTGGCCGCCGCCCTGACGATGTCATGGGCCCTCGCCACCTCCGCCTCCGTCGGCCGGAACGCCTCCTCGATCACCGGGAGCTGGCGCGGATGGATCGCCGTCCGGCCGAAGAAACCGAGCGCGCGCCCCTCGGCGCAGGACCGGGCGAGCCCCTCCGCGTCCCGGACGTCGGGGAAGACCGACTGCGGGGGCGGCGGCAACCGTGCCGCGCGGGCCGCCACCACGGCGCGGCCCCGCACCCAGGCGAGACCCCGCCCGTCCGTGACACCGAGGTCGGCGCGGAGATCCGCCTCCCCGAGCGCGATGCCGTGCACCGCGGGGTGGGACGCGATCTCGTAGGCGTGCTCGATGCCGAGCGCCGACTCCAGGAGGGCATACAGCGGCGGCACCTTCGCCGCCCGGTCCAGGGCGCGGTCCAGGTCGGCGGTGGCGTGCACCTTCGGCAGCCGCAGCGCGCCGAGGCCGGGCAGCGGGGCGAGGCGGCGGACCTCCCGGCCGACGAGGGGCCCGTCCAGCGCGTTGACGCGGACGTGCACCGGCACCTCGTGCCGGTCGGCCAGCAGCTCGGCCGTCGCGTCGAGGGCGTAGGCCTTGCGGTCGGGAGCGACCGCGTCCTCCAGGTCGACCAGGACCACGTCGGCGCCGGAGGCGAGGGCCTTCGCCACGACGCCGGGCCGGTCCCCGGGAACGTACAGCCAGGTCAGATACGTACGGTCGCAGGCGCTCATACCGCACCAGCCTCCCGCAGCGCCGCGATGTCCGCCCGCGACAGGCCGAGGGCGCCGAGGAGTTCGTCGGTGTCCGCGCCGTGCGGGCGGCCCGCCCACCGGACGGCGCCCGGGGTCTCGGAGAGGCGGAAGAGGACGTTCTGCATCGCGACCGTGCCGAGCTCCGGGTCGGGGAGTTCGGTGATCGAGCCGAGGGCCCGGTACTGCGGGTCCCGGAGCACGTCGCGGATGTCGTGGACCGGGGCGATGGCCGCCTCGGCCCTCTCGAACGCCGCCACCACCTCGTCGCGGGTGCGGTCCGCGATCCACTCGCCGACCGCCGCGTCGAGTTCGTCCGCGTGCCCGGCCCTGCCCACCCCCGACGCGAACCACTCCTCGTCGATGAACTCGGGCCTGCCCACCAGCCGCATCACCCGCTCCGCGATCGACTGCGCGGACGTCGACACCGCGACCCACGTGCCGTCGCTCGTGCGGTACGTGTTGCGCGGCGCGTTGTTCGTGGAGCGGTTGCCGGTGCGCGGCTGGACGTAGCCGAGCTGGTCGTACCAGGTGGCCTGCGGGCCGAGGACCGCCAGCATCGGCTCGATGATCGCCATGTCGACGACCTGTCCGCGGCCCGTCGCGTCCCGCCCGCGCAGCGCCGCCATCACCGCGTACGAGGTGGCGAGCGCGGCGACGGAGTCGGCGAGACCGAACGGGGGGAGCGTCGGCGGGCCGTCCGGCTCACCGGTGATCGCGGCGAAGCCGCTCATCGCCTCCGCCAGGGTGCCGAAGCCGGGACGGCGCGCGTACGGGCCGAACTGGCCGAAACCGGTGACGCGGGCCAGGACCAGGCGCGGGTTGGCGGCGATCAGCTCGTCCCAGCCGAGGCGCCACTTCTCCAGGGTGCCGGGGCGGAAGTTCTCGATGACGACGTCGGACTCGGCGGCCAGCCTGAGGAGGACGTCCCGGCCGCCGGGCGAGGAGAGGTCGAGGGTGAGGTTCTTCTTGTTGCGGCCCAGGTGCTTCCACCACAGGCCGATACCGTCCTTCGCCGGGCCGTGCCCACGGGACGGGTCCGGCCTGCGGGGATGCTCGACCTTGATGACCTCGGCGCCGAAGTCGCCGAGCATCGTGGCGCAGAGCGGCCCCGCGAAGAGGGTGGCCAGGTCGAGTACGCGGAGCCCGGTCAGGGGGCCCTGGGCGGGATGGGGGTGGGTCATGCGCGGACCTCCGTCGTGATCCTGGCCAGTGTGTCGAAGCCGATGCCGTCGAAACCGGCGATCGTGGTGGCGAGCCGGTTGCCCAGCGGCGCCGTCCATCTCTCGCCGAGCGCCGCGGGTTCCCTCGCGAGCAGGCCCGCGATCGAACCCGCCGTCGCCCCGTTGGAGTCCGTGTCCCACCCGCCGGACACCGCACGGCAGACGGCGCCGGAGAAGTCGCCGTCGGCATGGGTGAGGGCGGCGGCGACCAGAGCCGCGTTGGGCAGGACGTGCACCCAGTGGTGGTCGGCGTAGACACGGTGCAGCTCGTCCACCACCGTGTCGAAGTCCCGGTGGGTGCCGGCCAGTTCGATGCCGAGACGGACCGCTTTCGCGTACCGCGACCGGGGCGGCACGACGGTGAGACCGGCCCCCAGGGCCTCGTGCACGTCCGCCGTGCCCGAGGCGGCGGACGCGATGACGGCGGCCGTGAACATCTCCCCGTACACGCCGTTGGCGGTATGTGTGAGCACGGCGTCCCGGTGCGCCTCCTCGGCGGCGCGCACCGGGTCCCCCGGACGGGTCCAGCCGAAGACGTCGGCGCGGATCTGCGCGCCGATCCACTCGCGGAACGGGTTGTGGTGGGCGGCGGTGGCGGGCGGCTCGACGCCGTCGAGGAGATTGCGGTACGCGACGCGCTCGGCCGTGAACGTGCGGCCCGCCGGCAGTTCGTCGAGCCAGAGCCTCGCCACGTCCCCGGTGGTGAAGCCGTGGCCGTGGCGCTGGAGCAGCAGCAGGCCGAGGAGCGGGTGGTCGAGGTCGTCGTCCTCGGGCATGCCGTCGATGTTCTCGGCGAGCGAGGTCGGCGCGCTGCGCCGGTTCCAGGGGTGGGCGGCGGCGATCTCCGGGTCCAGGCCGATCGCCGTGAACCAGGTGTGCAGCGGCCAGTTGCCGGTCGACCGGGCGATGGCCCTGATACCGGCGAGCGGCAGCTTCTCGACCGGTTTGCCGAGCAGGCACCCGGCGGCCCGGCCGAGCCAGGAGGCGTGGAGCGCGTCGTAGAGGGCCGAGGGCGTGGGAGAAGGGGGTGGGGGAGAGGGGGGTGGGGGAGAGGGGGAGCTGGGAGCGGCGGCGTGGGGGCAGGCCGCCCTGATCGCCACCAGATCGGTCGGTTCGTCCTCCGCCAGCGGCGACGGCAAGGACGCCAGGTCGTCGAGGAGCAGCGTCGCGAGCCGACGCAAGCCCGGGTCGGCCGGGCCGGGCGACGCGCCCGCCCGCTCCGGTGCCGGGTGGCCGCCCGCCGCCACCCAGCGCCGCTCGATCGCCACCGCGTCGCGGCCGTCCTGCGCCGCCTGCCGCAGCTCATGGCCGATCAGGTCCTCGGGCTGGACCCAGGTCAGACGGAGCATCGCGGCCCTCACCGTCCCGCGATCGCCGCGAACGCCGCCTCGTGGGCCCGGCGCCGCTGCACGTCCCGCGCGTGCACCTCACGGGTGACGCGGGCCAGCGCGGCGGCCGGGGCGTGCAGATCCAGTCTGCTGGCCCGCGCGATCTCGGCACTCCATTCCCCGGGCACCGCACCCTCCCCGTACAGCGCGCCGACGATCGCGCCGCTCATCGTGGCGATCGAATCGCAGTCCCGGCCGTAGTTGACCGAGCCGAGCACGGTCTGCCGGAAGTCGCCGCCCCCGACCAGCAGCATGCCGAGCGCCACCGGCAACTCCTCGATCGCGTGCAGCCGGGACGGGCGGCGCGCGCCGAGCGAGGGCTTGCGGTAGTCGGGGCCGACCGTGTCGAAGGGGGCGACCGCCGCGCGCAGGGGGGCCAGCGCCTCCTCGAAGTCGTCGTAGCGGGACGCCACTTCGCAGACCGCCTCGATCGCCGCCCGCGTACCGTCCTTGGCCGGTGCCAACGCGTCCTCGACCACGGCGTGCGGCGTCGCGTCCGGCTTGTACGCCGCCGCCACCGCCGCCGCGAACACCCCCGCCGCCTCCCGCCCGTACGAACTCTGGTGCGCCCCCGCCACGTCCAGCGCCTCCTGGTACGCCCCGAGTGGGTTGCCCGCGTTCACCACGCCGACCGGCGCCATGTACATCGCCGCGCCGCAGTTGACGATGTTGCCGACGCCCGCCTCGCGCGGGTCCACGTGGCCGTAGTGGATACGGGCCACGATCCACTTCTCGGCGAGGAAGATGCGCTGGAGGGGCAGCGCCTCCGCCTCCAGCTCCGGGATCCAGCGGGGCGTGGTGATCAGGTCAGGGACCAGGTGGTCGGCCACGGCGTACGCGTCGAGGTGGTCGCGGACCTTCTCGTAGACGCGCACCAGCGCGTGCGTCATCAAGGTGTCGTCCGTGACGTGGCCGTCGCCCTTGTGGTACGGGGCGATCGGGCGGGCCGTCCGCCAGTCGTCCTTGTGGAACGGCTCCACGATGCCGCGGACCCGGCCGCCGTGCCGCTCCGCGATCGCCTCCGGGGTCCAGCCCTCGACCGGGCCGCCGAGCGCGTCGCCCACGGCGGCGCCGACCAGGGCGCCGGTGGTGCGGTCCTCCAGGGATACGGGGGTGGGTGCGGGTGCGGTGCTCATACCGGAGTTCCTTCCGCGGTGGGGGAGTCGGGGCCGGGTGCGGGGGTGAGTCGGGTGTGTGTGGCCGCCAGGCGGGCCGCCAGCTCGGTGAGGTCCGTGCCCGCCAGATGGGGCAGCGCGCAGCCCGCCAGCGTCCGGCAGGCGTCGCGCCACGTCGTCGGCAGCGCCTCCGCGCCGCCGAGCGCGCCCGTCAGCGCGCCGGCCAGGGCGGGCGCCGAGTCCGCCACCCGCGACAGGCAGGCGGCCGACGGCACCGCCTCGGAGACCGCGCCCGCCGCCGCCGTCGCCACGGCCAGCGCGACGGGGACCGTCTCCGCCGCCGCGATCCCGTAGCTGTAGACGTGGTCCACGATCTCGTGCTCCAGGACCGGGACGAGGGCGAACGCGTTGCCGGGCAGGCCCGGTCGAGCCGCCACCGTGGTCCGGCCCAGTTCCACCGCGCGGTGCGCGTTGCGGTGGATCTCCGTGCCCTCGGGGAGCTGGGCCAGCGCCGCGTCCACGCAGGCGTCGACCGCCCCGCCGCCCAGGGCCGCCGCCACGGCCGCCGCCATCGCCCGGGCGCCGTGCACGCCGTCGCCGTCCTGGGTGTAGCGGGCGTCGAACTCGGCGAGATCCGCGGCGCGTTCGGGGTGCCCGGGGTGGACGGTGGCCAGGACCGCGGCGCGTACGCACGCCGCGTCGTCGAAGTAGTGCGGGTTGTCGTGGCCCGTCGCGGGCGGGCGGAGCCCCGCGGCGAGGTTGCCGAGGCCCGCGCGCACCGAGATACGGGCGCGGAGCGGGATCTTCGCCGACTCGATCTCGTCGGCGCGGGCCGCTGCCGCGGCGATCTCGTCGGCCAGGGTGTTCCAGGCCAGGGAGAGCGCCGAGCGGACGCGGTGGTCGGGGGGCAGGTCGCCCAGGCCGTCCGCGTACGCGTCGAGGACCGCCGTGGCGGTGAACGCGGCCCACTCGGCGTCGTCGGAGGGGCCGAGGCGGAGTGGTTCGGGGGGCTGGTTCAGGGCGATCGGGACGGGGAGCGTCGTCGTGGCGTTCTGCTCCGCGAACGTGTCGAGCTCGCGGGTGAGGCGGCGGGTCCAGTCGGGGAGGCGGGCCGCGCGGTGTCGTCCCGAGGGCCAGCCGGCCGCGTCTCCCGCGGCGATGCCCAGCAGTAGGCCCTCGATCCGGGACGGTGTGTCCGCGGGGGTGGGCGTCATGGGGTGGCCTCTCCGTGGTGCGGGTTGTGCGCCTTCTCTTGTGTCATGGGCGGGGCCGTGCCGGGGTACCTCCTCGGCCGGATCGGGTGCCTGGCTCTCTGAACGCCGTAGGCGGGTCATCCGGCGCTCGGTTCCTGCGGTGTCCTGCGGGGGCACCCCGGCACGTCCCCTCGCGTCGTCGTGCGGGTGCCGGGCCGGTGGGGAGTCCCGTGCCTTGCGCCGACCGTCCCTTCGTGGGGCGGGGCCGTGCCGGGGTACCTCCTCGGCCGGATCGGGTGCCTGGCCCTCTGGACGCCATAGGCGGGTCATCCGGCGCTCGGTTCCTGCGGTGTCCTGCGGGGGCACCCCGGCACGTCCCCTCGCGTCGTCGTGCGGGTGCACCCCGGTGGTTCCTTCCGTCGCCGTCGCCCCCAGCGCGGGGCGCCATATGGGTCACGCCACCGCCCCCTCGCCCGGTGGGGGCGGGGACAGCCGTGTCGCCACGTCCAGCACGTGGCGGCCCGCCATGGAGGGCAAACAGCTTCCCCGGACCGGGCCGATCGCCGCGGACCAGGGCGCCGGGATCGAGGACTCGCCGCGCAGGGCCCCGGCGAGCGCGCCCGCCACCGCCGCCGTGGTGTCCGCGTCGCGGCCCATGTTCACCGCCGTGAGGACGGATTCGCGGAAGTCGCCGCGGGACACCGCGAACGCCCCGAACGCCAGACCCACCGCCTCGGGCGCCAGGTCCGTCCAGGGGTAGCCGCCGATGACGACGGCCTTGCGCACCGCCCGTTCCCTGGACAGTTGCGTACCGTCCGGGTCGCGGCGGGCCCGGCGCGCCGCCTGGACCGCGCGGTGCAGGGAGCGGGCCGTCCAGGAGTCGTCCGGGACCACGGAGAGGGCCGCCTGCACGACCGCGTCCGGGTTGTGGCTGACCATCGCCGCGGCCACCCCGGCCGCCACCGCCCGGCCGCCGTGGATGCCCTCGCCGTCGTGCGACACCGTGCCGTCGATCGCGACCAGCCGCGCCGCCTCGGCGGGGCGGCCCGCCGCGTAGACGCCGAAGGGCGCGGCCCGCATCGCGAGACCGTCGCTCCAGGCGTGCCGGTGCTGCGCCGAGATGGGGGCCGCGAGGCCCCTGCGCAGGTTCTCCAGGGTGCCGCGTTCGCTGAAGCCCGCGCCCTTGAACGGGCCCTCGTCCTGGTCCGCGATCCAGGTGTGCCAGGCCGCCTCTACATCGGCGATCGTGAGGTCGGCGCCGTGCTCGGCGAGGAGCAGGCCGGAGAAGATCGCGTACTCGGTGTCGTCCGTGCCGGCCGGGGTGGCGGCGACGAAGCCCTCGATGCGGCCCCAGCGCTCGCGGATCTGGGACGGCTTCATGTTCTCGGCGGGCGCGCCGAGCGCGTCGCCGACGGCGAGCCCGAGGAGCGCGCCGCGCGCCCGGTCCCGCGAGGAGATCGCGTTGCCGTCCGCGGGAGGGGCCGGGTCGACGCTGACGCTCATGGTGTGTTCGTGCTCTTTCCTGGGGCCGTGCCGGGGTGCAGCGCTGGTAGCGGTCGAGGATGCCGTCGCCCGCCCGGCGCTTGCGCAGTTCGTCGATGTCGAACGCGCCGTCGTAGGACTTCTGGTAGGCCGGAGTGGTCCTTCCGCCCGGCGTAACCGCGCATCCCGGGTACCGGTGACGGGTACGGCCAGGTGGCCACCGTCAGCGATCAGGTGATCCATCTCACGGGCGGCGCCGGGAAGGCCGAGGTCAGAGCCTGCCGGGGACGTTGCGCAGGGCGCAAAAGCGCAGGTAAGTACGGCCTTCCTTGCTGGCGGAGGTCTTTTCTCGCGCGTACTTTCGAGGAGAGGCAAGCACTAGGGGAGTGGGTTCACGAGCATGGCCATCATCGAGACCGAGGCGGCGCTGCACGACGCGCACCGGGACAACCACACGCACCGCGACGTCAACGGCGGCTGGCTGCGTCCGGCCGTGTTCGGCGCGATGGACGGCCTCGTCTCCAACTTCGCGCTGATGGCCGGTGTCGCGGGCGGCGCCGTCTCGCAGCACACGGTGATCATCACCGGTCTCTCCGGGCTCGCCGCGGGCGCCTTCTCCATGGCGGCCGGCGAGTACACCTCCGTCGCCTCCCAGCGCGAGCTGGTCGAGGCCGAGCTGGACGTCGAGCGCCGTGAGCTGCGCAAGCACCCGGCCGACGAGGAGCGGGAGCTCGCCGAGCTGTACGAGTCCCGTGGCGTCGAGCCGCGCCTCGCGGCCGAGGTCGCGCGGCAGCTCTCGAAGGACCCCGAGCAGGCCCTGGAGATCCACGCCCGCGAGGAGCTGGGCATCGATCCCGGCGATCTGCCCTCGCCGATGGTGGCCGCGGTCTCCTCGTTCGGCTCCTTCGCGCTGGGCGCGCTCCTTCCGGTCCTGCCCTACCTGCTGGGGGCGAGCGCGCTGTGGCCGGCCGTGGTGTTGGCGCTCATCGGCCTGTTCGCGTGCGGCGCCGTCGTGGCGAAGGTGACGGCGCGGTCCTGGTGGTTCAGCGGACTGCGACAGTTGGCCCTGGGCGGTGCCGCGGCCGGTGTGACGTATCTCCTGGGCAGCCTTTTCGGTACGGCAATAGGTTGACGGTTCGCCGGTCACGGCCGGAAGATGGCTATACAGGGCCTTGCATAAGTAGTCGTTACTGGACGGTTTCGATTGCGAGACCACGGGGCATGAGCCGTAAGCGCTGTGGGCAATGAGGCCCGCGAGCGCACGGCGTACCGGCCCCCGGGGCACCGATCTGCCCGCCGGGCTCCTCTCCCGCCGCCACCGCGGTGTCCGCATGTTGGAACGAAGTATCCGGTTCCCGAGATTCGTTCCATCATGTAACCTGCACGAAATTTTGCAGCAGCATGAACTTCGCAGAGGGCCAACGTCGTCCCTCGGCACGCCAAATGCCACGACGACGACGGGAGAGCCGATGCGTACGCCGCGCCAGCCGTCCCAGCATTCCGACAACGGCTGGAACCTCATGAACCGGTCGCACATGGATGCTCGCCCTGCCGCCCAGGGCCTGTACGACCCGCGCAACGAGCACGACGCCTGCGGCGTCGGCTTCGTGGCCACCCTCACCGGCGAGGCGAGCCACACGCTGGTCGAGCAGGGGCTCACGGTTCTGCGCAACCTGGAGCACCGCGGTGCCACCGGCTCCGAGCCCGACTCGGGCGACGGCGCGGGCATCCTGTCCCAGGTTCCGGACGCCTTCCTGCGCGAGACGGTCGACTTCGACCTTCCCGCCGCAGGTTCGTACGCCGTCGGTATCGCCTTCCTGCCCCGCCAGGGCACGCAGGAGTACATCGCGCAGGTCGAGACGATCGCCGCCGAAGAGGGCCTGACCGTCCTCGGCTGGCGCGAGGTCCCGGTCGCCCCGCAGATGCTCGGCGCCACCGCCCGCGCGACGATGCCCGAGTTCCGGCAGCTCTTCGTCGCGGACGGCGTCAACAAGGACATCGCGCTCGACCGCAAGGCCTTCCTGCTGCGCAAGCGCGCCGAGCGCGAGGCCGACGTGTACTTCCCGTCGCTCTCCGCCCGCACCATCGTCTACAAGGGCATGCTGACCACCGGCCAGCTCGAACCCTTCTTCCCGGACCTGTCCGACCGCCGCTTCGCCTCGGCCATCGCGCTCGTCCACTCGCGCTTCTCCACGAACACCTTCCCGTCGTGGCCGCTCGCGCACCCCTACCGCTTCGTCGCGCACAACGGCGAGATCAACACCGTCAAGGGCAACCGCAACTGGATGCGCGCCCGCGAGTCCCAGCTCGCCTCCGAGCTGTTCGGCTCCACGCCGGACGGTGTCGAGAAGCTGGAGAAGATCTACCCGGTCTGTACGCCGGACGCCTCGGACTCCGCGTCGTTCGACGAGGTCCTTGAGCTCCTGCACCTCGGCGGGCGTTCGCTTCCGCACAGCATCCTGATGATGATTCCGGAGGCATGGGAGAACCACGCCTCCATGGACCCGGACCGGCGCGCCTTCTACCAGTACCACTCCACGCTGATGGAGCCCTGGGACGGCCCGGCCTGCGTCACCTTCACCGACGGCACCCAGGTCGGCGCCGTTCTCGACCGCAACGGCCTGCGTCCGGGCCGCTACTGGGTCACCGACGAGGGCCTCGTCGTCCTCGGCTCCGAGGTCGGCGTCCTCGACATCGACCCGGCGAAGGTCGTCCGCAAGGGCCGCCTCCAGCCCGGCCGCATGTTCCTCGTCGACACCGCCGAGCACCGCATCATCGAGGACGACGAGATCAAGGCCGGACTCGCCGCCGAGCACCCGTACGCGGACTGGCTCGAAGCCGGTGAGATCGAGCTCTCCGACCTGCCCGAGCGCGAGCACATCGTGCACACGCACGCCTCCGTCACGCGCCGCCAGCAGACCTTCGGCTACACCGAGGAAGAGCTGCGCATCCTCATCGCGCCGATGGCCAAGAGCGCCGCCGAGCCGATCGGCTCGATGGGCACGGACACCCCCATCGCCGCGCTCTCGGCCCGCCCGCGCCTGCTCTTCGACTACTTCACCCAGCTCTTCGCGCAGGTCACCAACCCGCCGCTGGACGCGATCCGCGAGGAGCTCGTCACCTCGCTGCGCTCCTCGCTGGGTCCCGCGGGCAACCTCCTGGAGCCCACGGCCGCCTCCTGCCGCTCGGTCACCCTGCCCTTCCCGGTGATCGACAACGACGAGCTGGCCAAGCTCATCCACATCAACGCCGACGGCGACATGCCCGGCATGAAGGCCGCGACCCTCTCCGGCCTCTACCGGGTCTCCGGCGGCGGCGACGCCCTCGCCGCCCGCATCGACGAGATCTGCGCCGAGGCCGACGCCGCCATCGAGGCCGGCGCTCGCCTGATCGTGCTCTCCGACCGCCACTCGGACGCCGAGCACGCGCCGATCCCCTCGCTGCTGCTCACCTCGGCCGTCCACCACCACCTCATCCGTACGAAGCAGCGCACCCAGGTGGGTCTGCTCGTCGAGGCCGGTGACGTCCGCGAGGTCCACCACGTCGCGCTGCTCATCGGCTTCGGCGCCGCGGCCGTCAACCCGTACCTGGCGATGGAGTCGGTCGAGGACCTGGTCCGCGCCGGCACCTTCCTGACGGGCGACGAGGACGGCGGGGCCGAGCAGGCCATCCGCAACCTCATCTACGCGCTCGGCAAGGGCGTCCTGAAGGTCATGTCCAAGATGGGCATCTCGACCGTCGCCTCCTACCGAGGCGCCCAGGTCTTCGAGGCCGTCGGCCTCGACGAGGCCTTCGTCGAGAAGTACTTCAACGGCACCGCCACCAAGATCGGTGGCGCGGACCTGAACGTCATCGCCGAGGAGGTCGCCGCCCGCCACGCGAAGGCGTACCCGGCGAGCGGCATCGCGCCCGCGCACCGCGCCCTCGACATCGGCGGCGAGTACCAGTGGCGCCGCGAGGGCGAGCCGCACCTGTTCGACCCGGAGACGGTCTTCCGCCTCCAGCACGCGACGCGCTCGCGCCGCTACGACATCTTCAAGAAGTACACGGACCGGGTGAACGAGCAGTCGGAGCGTCTGATGACGCTGCGCGGCCTGTTCGGCTTCAAGTCCGAGGGCCGCGAGCCCATCTCCATCGACGAGGTCGAGCCGGTCTCCGAGATCGTCAAGCGGTTCTCGACCGGCGCCATGTCCTACGGCTCCATCTCGCGCGAGGCCCACGAGACCCTCGCCATCGCCATGAACCAGCTCGGCGGCAAGTCCAACACCGGTGAGGGCGGCGAGGACGCGGACCGTCTCTACGACCCGGCGCGCCGCTCGTCGATCAAGCAGGTCGCCTCCGGCCGCTTCGGTGTGACCTCCGAGTACCTGGTCAACGCCGACGACATCCAGATCAAGATGGCGCAGGGCGCCAAGCCCGGCGAGGGCGGCCAGCTCCCCGGCCACAAGGTGTACCCCTGGGTCGCCAAGACCCGGCACAGCACCCCCGGCGTCGGTCTGATCTCACCGCCGCCGCACCACGACATCTACTCCATCGAGGACCTGGCTCAACTGATCCACGACCTCAAGAACGCCAACCCGCAGGCCCGCATCCACGTGAAGCTGGTCTCCGAGGTCGGCGTCGGCACGGTCGCGGCCGGTGTCTCCAAGGCCCACGCGGACGTCGTCCTCATCTCCGGCCACGACGGCGGCACCGGTGCCTCGCCGCTGACCTCGCTCAAGCACGCGGGCGGCCCCTGGGAGCTCGGCCTCGCCGAGACCCAGCAGACGCTGCTGCTCAACGGCCTGCGCGACCGCATCGTCGTGCAGACCGACGGCCAGCTCAAGACCGGCCGCGACGTGCTCATCGCCGCGCTGCTCGGCGCCGAGGAGTTCGGTTTCGCGACCGCGCCGCTCGTCGTCTCCGGCTGCGTCATGATGCGCGTCTGCCACCTGGACACCTGCCCGGTCGGTATCGCCACGCAGAACCCGACGCTGCGCGAGCGGTTCTCCGGCAAGGCCGAGTACATCGTCAACTTCTTCGAGTTCATCGCTCAGGAAGTCCGCGAACTCCTCGCCGAGCTGGGCTTCCGCTCCATCGAGGAGGCCGTCGGCCACGCCGAACTCCTCGACACCGAGCGGGCCGTGACGCACTGGAAGGCGCAGGGCCTCGACCTGGAGCCCCTGTTCTACGTCCCGGAACTGCCCGACGGCGCCGTGCGCCACCAGATCATGACCCAGGACCACGGCCTGGAGAAGGCGCTCGACAACGAGCTGATCAAGCTCGCCGCCGACGCCCTCGACGCCGACGACCAGGCGGACGCCCGGCCGGTCCGCGCCCAGGTCGCCATCCGCAACATCAACCGCACGGTCGGCACCATGCTCGGCCACGAGGTGACGAAGAAGTTCGGCGGGGCGGGACTGCCCGACGACACCATCGACATCACCTTCACCGGCTCCGCGGGCCAGTCGTTCGGCGCCTTCGTGCCGCGCGGTGTCACCCTGCGCCTGGAGGGCGACGCCAACGACTACGTCGGCAAGGGCCTGTCCGGCGGCCGGATCATCGTCCGCCCGGACCGCGGCGCCGACCACCTCGCCGAGTACTCGACGATCGCCGGCAACACGATCGCGTACGGCGCGACCGGCGGCGAGCTGTTCCTGCGCGGTCGCACCGGCGAGCGGTTCTGCGTCCGCAACTCCGGTGCCACGGTCGTCTCCGAGGGCGTGGGCGACCACGGCTGCGAGTACATGACCGGCGGCCACGCGGTCGTGCTCGGCGAGACGGGCCGCAACTTCGCGGCGGGCATGTCGGGCGGTGTCGCGTACGTCATCGACCTCGACCCCGACAACGTCAACGTCACCAGCCAGGGCGCCGTCGAACCCCTGGACGACACCGACAAGCAGTGGCTGCACGACGTGGTGCGCCGCCACGCCGAGGAGACCGGTTCGACGGTCGCCGAGAAGCTGCTCGCCGAGTGGACCGTGTCCGTGGAGCGCTTCAGCAAGATCATCCCCAGCACGTACAAGGCAGTGCTCGCCGCCAAGGACGCCGCCGAGCGAGCCGGTCTCACCGAGACCGAGATCACCGAGAAGATGATGGAGGCGGCGACCAATGGCTGATCCCAAGGGCTTTCTCAACCACGGGCGCGAGGTCGCCAAGACCCGTCCTGTCGGCGAGCGCGTCAAGGACTGGAACGAGGTCTACGTTCCCGGCTCCCTGCTGCCGATCATCAGCAAGCAGGCGTCGCGCTGCATGGACTGCGGCATCCCGTTCTGCCACAACGGCTGTCCGCTGGGGAACCTGATCCCCGAGTGGAACGACTACGCGTACCGCGAGGACTGGTCGGCCGCGCAGGAGCGCCTGCACGCGACGAACAACTTCCCGGAGTTCACCGGCCGGCTGTGCCCGGCTCCGTGCGAGTCGGCGTGTGTCCTCGGCATCAACCAGCCGCCGGTCACCATCAAGAACGTCGAGGTCTCGATCATCGACCAGGCGTGGGACCGCGGCGATGTCGCCCCGCAGATCCCCGAGCGCCTGTCGGGCAAGACCGTCGCCGTCATCGGTTCGGGACCGGCCGGTCTCGCCGCCGCCCAGCAGCTCACGCGGGCCGGGCACACGGTCGCCGTCTACGAGCGCGCCGACCGCATCGGCGGCCTGCTCCGCTACGGCATCCCCGAGTTCAAGATGGAGAAGCGGCACATCAACCGCCGCATCGAGCAGATGCGCGCGGAGGGCACCAAGTTCCGTACCGGTGTGGAGATCGGCCGCGACATCGACGCCGCCAAGCTCCGCAAGCGCTACGACGCCGTCGTCATCGCCGCCGGTGCCACGGTCTCCCGCGACCTGCCGGTCCCGGGCCGCGAGCTGAACGGCGTCCACTTCGCGATGGAGTACCTGCCGCTCTCCAACAAGGTGCAGGAGGGCGACTTCGTGCAGCCCCCCATCACCGCCGAGGGCAAGCACGTCGTCGTCATCGGCGGCGGCGACACCGGCGCCGACTGCGTGGGCACCGCCCACCGCCAGGGCGCCGCGTCCGTGACGCAGCTCGAGATCATGCCGCGGCCCAACGACGACCGGGACCCGGTCGGCCAGCCGTGGCCGACCTTCCCGATGCTCTACAAGGTCACCTCGGCGCACGAGGAGGGCGGCGAGCGGGTCTACTCCGTCTCCACGACCCACTTCGAGGGCGACGAGGAGGGCAACGTCCAGGCGCTGCACCTCACCGAGGTCGAGTTCATCGACGGCAAGCTCACCCCGAAGCCCGGCACCGAGCGCAAGATCCCCGCGCAGCTCGTCACCCTGGCCATGGGCTTCACCGGCACCGACCAGGAGAACGGCCTCGTCTCCCAGTTCGGCCTGGACCTCGACGCCCGCGGCAACATCGAGCGCGACGCCGACTTCCAGACCAACGTCCCCGGCGTCTTCGTCGCCGGTGACGCGGGCCGCGGCCAGTCGCTCATCGTCTGGGCCATCGCCGAGGGCCGCTCGGCCGCCCGCGGCGTGGACCGCTTCCTGACCGGCGCCTCCGAGCTCCCGGCGCCGATCCGCCCGACGGACCGCGCCCTCACGGTGTGACGATCCGCCCCTGAACGTCCCGTACAACGGCGTACGGAACTGAGCGCGACGCCTGCCCCACTGTCCCCGACCGGACGACCGGGTGGGCGTCGCGGTGCGTCCGGGACCGTCACGGCACCCGGTACGTCTCCCCGTACACCTTCCACGTCAGCGGCGTCCTCAGCGACAGGTTCCCGTCATGGAGGAAGCGGCGCTGGGCCGTGTCGATGCGGGAGGTGTCCCGGTGGGCCTTCTGCGACGTCATCAGCGTGCGGCGGACGTCCAGGAAGATGTCGAGGTACGCCTCCTCCGCGCCGCCCTCGGCCGGGGTGTCGGCCTCCTTCATGGCGCGTGCGCGCAGGCCGTGGAAGCTGCTGGGGCCGTTGCCGGGACCGTGCATGACCATCGCGTCGTAGTAGATGAACTGGCCGAGCGTGCCCAGGCCGTCGCGGCGCGCGAGGCGGACCGCCGGGTCGAAGTACACGCGGTCGCGTTCCTCGTCCTGCGCCTCGCGGAACGCCGCCACCTTCGCCTCCGCGCGCCACGCGGCCGGCAACCCCGGGTCGAGCCCTTCGTGCGAGTCCGTGCCGTCGACCGCGCGCAGAGCGGGCAGATAGCGGGCCAGGCCGTTGTCCGGGTGGTCCGCGGTGTAGCGCTCGACCAGGGTGAGCAGATCGTGGGTGCCGGTGCAGAAGCCGATGATGCCCGCCGTGTAGCCCTGCCCGTCGCCGATGTCCTCCACGTAGCCGTACTGGCCACGCCAGTCCAGCGTCGAGTTCTCGGCGCTGGCGACGAGCTGCTGCGCGAGGTCCTTCTTGCCGGGGGCGGTGAGGCCGGGCGGCACCGCGGTCGCCGACGACCCGGCGCGGGCGGGCGCGTCGTCGCTCCTGTCGCCGCCGCCGGGGGACAGGGAGAAGACCCCCGCCGTGACGGCGCAGGCCACGGCGGCGAACGAGAGGACCAGGCACCCGGCGCGTTTCATGCGGACAGCGTATGCGGGACACCCCTTCCAAGATCCACAGCGCTGCCGCCGACCGCCCGGCGTACCCTCGGCGTTCATGATCGATCCCGTGCTGCGCCCGCTGCCCGCCCGCGACCGCCCCGCCGTCGCCTGGAAGAACGGCGGCGGTGTCACCCGCGAGATCGCCGCCGCGCCCCACGGCGCGGACCCGGCCGGTTTCCGGTGGCGGGTCAGCCTCGCCGAGGTGGCCGCGGACGGGCCGTTCTCCGCGTTCCCCGGCGTCGACCGGACCCTCACCATGGTCGAGGGCGACGGGATGGAGCTGACCGTCGGCGCCGTCCCCACCCTGGTCGACACCCCGTACAGGCCGAGGGACTTCCCCGGAGACGTACCCACCGACTGTCGGCTGCTCGGCGGTCCTGTCGTCAACCTCAACGTCATGTGGCGCCGCTCCGCCCTCCCCGTACCCCCGTCCGTCGCCGTCGTCCACGGACGGCTCATCCTCGCGGCGGGCACCTCGCTGGTCGTCGCCCTCACCGAGGAGGGCGCGCGCGTGGCGGGGCGGGCGCTCGGCCGCCACGACGCCGTACTCGTCGAAGGCGCGGGGGAGTTGGCGGCGGCGGGGGCCGTCGCCGTCGTCAGCGGGATCTGATCCGGACCACAATGGGGTCGTGTCCACGACGAAGAAGCCCCACGCGGCCAAGGCGGCCAAGACGGTCAGGGCGGGCGCCTCGCCCGAGCGGCGCCGCGAGATCCTGGCGACCGCCGCCGAGGTCTTCGCCGCTCAGGGTTACAACGCCACCACCGTCCGCAAGATCGCCGACGAGGCGGGCCTGCTCGCCGGCAGCCTCTACTACCACTTCGACTCCAAGGAATCGATGCTGGAGGAGATCCTGCGCACCTTCCTCGACGAGCTGTGGGCGGGCTACGACACCGTGCTCGACGCCCGCCTCGGCCCCCGGCAGACCCTGGAGGCCCTCGTCACCGAGTCCTTCCGCGAGATCGACCGGCACCGCGCCGCCGTCGCGATCTACCAGAAGGAGGCCAGGCAGCTCGTCGCGCAGGAGCGGTTCGGCTTCCTCGCCGAGTCCCAGCGCCGGTTCGAGGAGACATGGCTCACCACCCTGGAGCGCGGCGTCGCGGACCAGGTCTTCCGCGCGGACCTCGATCTGCGCCTCGCCTACCGCTTCGTACGCGATACGGTTTGGGTGGCCGCGTCCTGGTATCGACCGGGCGGACAGCACCGTCCGGAGGAGATCGCACGCCAGTACCTGACCATGGTCCTGGACGGACTCGCGGCGCGCTGAAAAAGCGTGCTAAGATCAGCGTGTTGCAGTTTTGGTACCCATAGACTTTATGTGCGCCTGACGGAAACTTCCTCAGGCGCATTATTGTTTTGCCGGGGCGTTCTCGGAATGGGGGGCTGCTACCTGTTTCAAGGAGAATTACATGGCCACCGGTACCGTGAAGTGGTTCAACTCGGAAAAGGGCTTCGGCTTTATCGAGCAGGACGGCGGCGGCGCTGATGTCTTCGCCCACTACTCGAACATCGCCACCTCGGGCTTCCGCGAGCTCCAGGAAGGCCAGAAGGTGACCTTCGACGTCACCCAGGGCCAGAAGGGCCCCCAGGCGGAGAACATCCTCCCCGCCTGATCCAGCATCACCGGGCCGGGGCCCGCACCTACACGGTGCGGGCCCCGGCTCATGCTGTCCCCACCCCCCGGAGTCCCCGGAAGGCATGCCGCATGGCCAGCTCAGCCCGCCCGTCCAGCCGTCGCAGTCCCCGTCCCGCAGCAGCCGGAAAAAGGCGCGCCCCCGAGCAGCAGCGCAGGCAACAGCCCGCGCCGCCCCGCGAGTTCACCATGCCGGAGAACACCACTCCCGCGCTGCCCCCGGTCGACACCTTCGCCGCACTCGACATGCCCGCCGCCCTGTTGAAGACACTGGGTGCGCAGGGCGTCACCGAGCCCTTCCCGATCCAGGCCGCGACGCTGCCCAACTCCCTCGCCGGACGCGACCTGCTCGGCCGAGGCCGCACCGGCTCGGGCAAGACGCTCGCCTTCGGCCTGCCGCTGCTCGCCCGCACCGCCGGTGCCAAGGCCGAGCCGCGCACCCCGCTGGCCCTCGTGCTCGTCCCCACGCGCGAACTGGCCCAGCAGGTCACCGACGCCCTCACCCCGTACGCGACCTCCCTCCACCTGCGGATGACCACCGTCGTCGGCGGCATGTCGATCTCCCGCCAGGCCGGCCAGTTGCGCCGCGGCGCCGAGGTCGTCGTCGCCACCCCCGGGCGGCTGAAGGACCTCATCGAGCGCGGCGACTGCGTCCTCGACCAGGTCCGGATCACCGTCCTCGACGAGGCCGACCAGATGGCCGACATGGGCTTCATGCCGCAGGTCACCGCGCTGCTCAAGCAGGTCGCGCCCGGCGGTCAGACCATGCTCTTCTCGGCGACGCTCGACCGGAACGTGGACCGGCTCGTCCGGCAGTTCCTCACCGACCCCGTCGTGCACTCCGTCGACCCCTCCGCGGGCGCTGTCACGACGATGGAGCACCACGTCCTGCACGTCCTCGACGAGACCGACAAGAAGGCCGTCACCGCGCGCATCGCCGCCCGTGAAGGCCGCGTCATCCTCTTCGTCGACACCAAGCGCTCCGCCGACCGGCTCGCCAAGCGCCTCCTCGCCAGCGGGGTGCTCGCCGCGCCCCTGCACGGCGGGCGCAGCCAGCCGCAGCGCAACCGCACCCTGGAACAGTTCAAGGACGGCCGGGTCACCGCGCTGGTCGCCACGAACGTCGCCGCGCGCGGCATCCACGTCGACGACCTCGACCTCGTCGTCAACGTCGACCCGCCCACCGAGCACAAGGACTACCTGCACCGCGGCGGCCGTACCGCCCGCGCCGGTGAGTCCGGCAGCGTCGTCACCCTCGTGCTCCCCGAGCAGAAGCGCGACGTGCAGCGGCTGATGCGGGACGCCAAGGTGCAGCCCCGCACGACCCAGGTCCGCTCCACCGACGAGGAGCTGGTGACGATCACCGGGGCGCGCGAGCCCTCCGGAGTGGCCGTGACCGTCGCCGTCCCCGAGCCGACCGCGCCGTCGGCCGCCGCCAAGTCCCGCCGCCCGCGCCGCTCCCGCGGCAGTGGTTCCGGCAACGGCGGCAGCGGCTCCGGCCGCGCCGCGAGCGGCGAGGGGCAGCGCTCCGCACAGGGCGGACAGCGCTCCGTGCCGGGCGGCCAGCGTTCCGGACAGGGCGCGTCCGGCGGCCGGCGCCGCTCCGGCTCCGGCTCCGGTGCGGCGAACCCCGCCGCGAACGGCGGCAACCGCCGTGGCCAGGGCCCGCGCGGCCCGCGCAGGGCCGCCGCCTGAGACAGCCGGGCCGGGGCGGGACACGTCGCTGAGGAGCCCTCGCGACTGCCCGCCCCGCACTGTCTCCCCGGTCAGGCGAAGGCGTCCACCCCGGTCAGCTCCGCGGACAGGGCCCACAGCCGGGCCGCCGCCTCCGGGTCCCTGGCCCATGCCTTGACCCCGCCGACGAGCATGTCCTCGGCGTCGTCCGGCACCGACTCCGCCAGATCGCAGTCCTGGCAATAGGCGCCGCCGTACGCGTCGAGCGACGGTGCCGTGGCCGCCCAGACGGTGGTCGCCGCGCCCTGCTCCGGTGTCTTGAAACCGGCCCGGGGCGCGCCCGTCTCCGTGACCCAGCCCCGCTGCGCCCACTCCTCGCGCGGGATGTGCCGCTGCAACGGCGTCAGGATCGACCCGGGGTGCACGGCGTACGCGTGCAGACCGCTCGCCGCGCCGAGCCGGTCCAGGTGCAGCGCGAACAGGGCGTTCGCCGTCTTGGCCTGACCGTAGGCGAGCCAACGGTCGTACCCGGTGCGGAAGTCGATGTCGTCCCAGCGGACGCCGGTCAGGAAGTGCCCGGCGGACGACAGGACGACGACGCGGGCCCCGCGCCCGGAGAGCGCCGGGCGCAAGCGGTTCACCAGGGCGAAGTGCCCGAGGTGGTTCGTGGCGAACTGGTACTCCCAGCCGGGCCCGACGCGGGTCTCCGGGGCCGCCATCACCCCCGCGTTGGCGACGACCAGGTCCAGGGCGCGGCCCGAGCCGAGAAAGCGGTCGGCGAAGGCGCGCACGCTCTCCAGGTCCGCCAGGTCGAGCGGGTCCACCTCCGTGCCGGTGATCCCGGCGAGAGCCGCGCGCGCCTGCTCGGGGCGGCGCGCGGGCACGATCACACGCGCCCCCGCCGCGGCGAGCGCCCGTGTCGTCTCCAGACCCAGGCCCGAGTAGCCGCCGGTGACGAGGGCCGTCCGCCCGGTGAGGTCGACGCCCGCCACGACCTCGGCCGCCGTGCTGTGGGGTCCGAACCCGCTGCCGATCCTGTGCTGTTCCATAGCGCTGGTCATGCCCGGGACCGTAGGTCTTCGAGTGCACACGAGGGCAAGCGGGCGCGCCCGGTCTCGGCGGTGGCGCGGGCTCCGGCTGTCGGCTACCGTTTTACCTAACGTTTGTTTGGTGCATGTCTGCCGACGGGACGGGCCGGGGAGGGCGGATGGGTCGCGGGGCCGAGCTGGGCGGGCGGGTCGCCGTCGTCACGGGCGGCACCAGGGGAGTGGGCGCGGGGATCGCGGGCGCGTTCGCGCGGGCCGGTGCGCGCGTGATCGTATGCGCCCGCAGAGCCCCCGAAGTCCCGCTGCCAGGATGTGAGTTCAAGTCCGTTGACCTGCGGGACGCGTCAGCCGTACGGGACTTCTTCGCGGGGCTCGACCGGGCGGACGTCCTCGTGAACAACGCGGGCGGCACCCCGTACCGGCTGCTCGGCGGCACGGACGCGGAGCGGCACGCGCGCGTGATCGAGCTGAACCTGACCGCGCCCCTGACCGCCTCGCTCGCCGCACGCGAACGACTGGCGGCGGCGCACGGATCGATCGTCATGATCGGCAGCGTCAGCGGCTCGCGCCCCTCGCCCGGCTCGGCGGCGTACGGGGCGGCCAAGGCGGGCCTGGAGAACCTGGCCCGTTCCATGGCCGTGGAATGGGCGCCGGAGATCCGCGTCAACACCCTGGTGCTCGGCATGGTCCGCACGGAGCTCTCGGCCCTGCACTACGGGGACGAGGAGGGCGTCGCCGCGGTCGGCGCGACGGTGCCGCTCGGCCGGCTCGCCGAGCCCCACGAGATCGGCGCCGCCGCGGTGTTCCTCGCGTCGGACGCGGCCTCGTACGTCACCGGGGCGAGCCTGCTCGTGCACGGCGGCGGCGAACGCCCCGCGTACCTGGACGCGGCGACAGCCGGCAAGGAGAGCTGACATGACGCGGACGACGGAGTCGGGCACGGCGGGCGGCGGCCTGTGCGCGGGGCGGGTGGTGGCCGTCACCGGGGCCGGGCGCGGACTGGGACGCGCGCACGCGCTCGCGTACGCGGCCGAAGGCGCGAAGGTCGTCGTGAACGATCTCGGCGTGGGCCTCGACGGGACACCCGCGCCGGACAGCCCCGCCGCCCACGTCGTGCGCGCCATACGGGAGTCGGGCGGTTCGGCGACGGCCCACACGGGCGACATCGCCACCTCGCAAGGCGCGGCGTCGCTCGTCGCCACGGCCGTCGACACGTTCGGGCGGCTCGACACCCTGGTGAACAACGCCGGGTTCCTGCGGGACCGGATGCTGGTCAACCTGGGCGAGGACGACTGGGACGCCGTCGTGCGGGTGCACCTCAAAGGGCACTTCCTGCCGCTCAAGCACGCGGCGGCGTACTGGCGGGCCGAGGCGAAGGCGGGCCGTACGGTGGCGGCCCGGATCGTCAACACCTCCTCAGGAGCGGGCCTGCTGGGATCGGTGGGGCAGGGCAACTACAGCGCGGCGAAAGCCGGGATCCTCGGCCTGACGCTCGTGGCCGCGGCGGAGCTCGGCCGGTACGGCGTGCAGGTCAACGCGATCGCACCGGCCGCGCGGACCCGGATGACCGAGGCCGCGTTCGCCGACACGATGACGGCCCCCGAGGGCGGCACGTTCGATGCGATGGCACCGGAGAACGTGTCGCCGCTCGTGGTGTGGCTCGGCTCCGGGGCGCCCAGCGACGGAGTGACCGGGTGCGTCTTCGAGGTGGAGGGCGGGCGCGTCACGGTGATGGAGGGCTGGCGCCCCGGCCCCACCGCCGACAAGGCCGAACGGTGGACCCCGGCGGGCGCGGGCGGCGCCGTACGGGAGCTGCTGGGGCGGACCGCGGCGCCCGGGGCGGTCTACGGGGCGTCCTGAAAGCCTGCCGTCTGCCGTCTGCCGTCTGCCGTCTACCCGTCTGCCGTCTACCCGTCTGCCTGTCTGCCTGTCTGCCTGTCTGTGTGCCTGTGTGCCTGTCTGCGAAAGCGGCCCCTATGTGTCGCACTCCAGGACCGTGCGGCACAACCCGCAGCGCGCCCGCACCCGGCCGCGGACCGGCACCCGGATCCGCTGGTGGCACGTCGGGCAGGGAAACGCCACCCGCAGCCCCGACCGGCCCTGCGGGCCGTCCGCCGAGAACGAGTACGGGCCCATCGGCGCGCTGCCCCGCGCGCCGTGGTCCTGCGCGGAGCGGCGGTCCTTCGCGTACCGACGACGGCCCGCCCAGCCCGCCGCGGTGAGCGGCGGCTGCTGCTCGTCGCGCCGCGCCTGCGCCAGCCCCTGCGTGTACGCCGTGTATGCCTGCGCGCTGGTGAACCACGTCTCCGGCGCCTCCCCGAACGCCAGCGACCGCTTCGCCAGGACGTACCCGAACTCCTCCGGCGTCAGATAACCGAGCTTCTGCGACGACGCCGCGTCCTCCCGGTACGCGTCGAGCAGCAGCCAGCCCGCGCCCAGATACGTGGCCGCGGTGTCGGTGAGGATCTCGTTGTCCCGCGTCCCCGGGAACGCCAGGTCGAGCCGGTGCAGATACACATGCATGATCTCGTGCGCGAGGGCCGCCCCGATGTCCCTGCGGTGCGTACGGAACCGGTCGTTCAGCTCGATGAAGTACTCGGGGCCCGCGGCCAGTTCCACGCTCGCCGCGTGCTCCATCTCCCGGAACCCGATGATCATGCGCGCGTCCGGCAGGTGGTAGTGCCGCACCAGCTCGCGCGCCACCCGCTGCGCCCCCAGGTGCACGTCGTCCCGGTCGCCGAAGGCCACGTCCGCCGGGGCGACACTCGTGGCGAAGGTGTGCACCGTGTCGTAGGAGAGGCGCTTGTACAACGCGGTGATCGCCGCCCGCACGGTCTCCAGATGCGGGTAGCCGTGCACCACAGGACCGCCGTTCACCACGCGCGCACCCCCTGGGCCGCCGGGCCGTCGTCCCCGGGGCCCGCCCCCGGACCCGGCGCCTCAAGCGTAAGGCCGACCGCCCCGCCTGCCCCCGCGCGACCGTTAGTCCAACACCTCCTCCTCCTTTGTCCATGGGCGCCCCCGGCCCCCGCGGCCCATCGTGATCGGCATCCCGAACCGCCGTGCGAAGGAGTCCCCCGTGCCCCTCACAGGCCAGCCGAAGCGCCAGCCGACGTCGTCCACAGGCCCCGGAGGAGCGGCGGGGCCCAGCCGCAGGGCCGTCGTCGCCGTCGGCGCCGCCGCGGGCGCGGGCCTGGCCCTCGGCGTCACCGGCACCGCCACCGCCGACGGTTCCACCCCCGCGGACACCGCCGTGCTCCGCTCCCCGGAGCTCGACGTCCGGGTCGCCACCGCCTTCCCCGCCGTCGTCTCCTACACCGACCGCGCCACCGGCGCCGTCCTGCACGGCCGGCCGGAGCCCGTCACGACCGTCCTCGTCGACGGCGTCGCGCACACCCCGAAGGTCACCGCCACGTTCGCCGCCGACCGCGCCGACTACCGGCTCGCCCTCCCCGGCGCCACGACCATCGACGTGACCGTCACCGTCGAGGGCCACCGCGTCGACTGGCGCGTCACCCGTATCCGCGACACGGCCGCCCTGCGCGTCGGTACCCTCCAGATCCCCGGGCTCGCCCTGCTGTCCGTGCGCAGCGACCAGCCCGGCGCCACCCTCCTCGCCGCGAAGGTGCAGCTCGACAAGGCCACCAGCGGCGACACCCTCGTCACCCCGAAGGCCGACAGCCCCGCCGAACCACCGACCGGCTGCGCCTATGCCGTCGTCGCCCACGACACGCTCGGCGGCGCCATCGAGACCAACACCGTCTACGACAAGCCCGCCACCGGCACCACCTGGGAGAACGGCCGGCTGTGGCGCGAGACCGTCCGCACCGCAGACGGCCGCACCGAGGCCCGTCTCAGCCCCGGCCAGTGGACGTACCGCGCGGCCACCGCCCCCGTCGACGCCACCGAACCGCTCCCGTACGCCACCGTGATCATCACCGGGGACCGCAACGGTGACGGGGTCGTCGACTGGCAGGACGCCGCGATCGCCTTCCGGTCCATCGCCGTCACCCCGCGCGGCGCCGACGAGCAGCATCTGCGGGTCGTCCCGCACATCCCGTTCAACTTCGCCTCGCAGGCCACCAACCCGTTCCTGGCCACCCTCGACGAGGTCAAGCGCATCCACCTCGCCACCGACGGACTGCGCCAGTACACCCTCCTCAAGGGCTACCAGTCCGAGGGGCACGACTCCGCGCACCCCGACTACGCCGGGAACTACAACACGCGCGCGGGCGGCCTCGACGACCTCAACACCCTGGTCCGCGAGGGCGCCACGTGGAACAGCGACTTCGGCGTACACGTCAACGCCACCGAGTCCTACCCCGTCGCCCATGCCTTCTCCGAGACCCTTGTCGACAAGACGAACGAACAGTGGGACTGGCTCGACCAGAGCTACCGCATCGACCAGCGCCGCGACCTCGTCTCCGGCGACATCGTCCGGCGCTTCGCCGACCTGCGTCGCGACACCGACCCCGCCCTGAACACCCTCTACATCGACGTGTTCCGCGAGTCGGGCTGGACCTCCGACCGCCTCCAGCGCGCCCTGCGCGAACAGGGCTGGAACGTCACCACCGAATGGGGCCACGGCTTCGAACGCTCCGCCCTGTGGTCGCACTGGGCCACCGAGACCGACTACGGCCCCGACACCTCGCGCGGCATCAACTCCCGCCTCATCCGCTTCGTCCGCCACCACCAGAAAGACGTCTTCGCCGACAAGTGGCCCACCCTCCTCGGCGTCGCCCGCATGGGCAACTACGAGGGCTGGACCGGCAAGACCGACTGGACCTCCTTCTACCGCCTCATCTGGACCCACTCACTGCCCGCCAAGTACCTCCAGGCGCAGCCGATCAAGCGGTGGGAGGAGCACGAGATCACCTTCTTCGGTGACGCGCCGACCTCCGTCAGCGACGCCACCGGCAGCCGCCGCATCACCACCGACGGCCGTCTCGTCTACGACGCCGGCACCTACCTCCTGCCATGGGAGCCCCGCAAGGCCACGGACCCGGCGAAGCTGTACCACTACAACCCCCAGGGCGGCGTCACCACTTGGCGGCTCCCACGCGCGTGGGCGGGGCTTTCCCGCGTCGCCCTGTACCGCCTCACCGACCAGGGCCGCGTCTTCGTCGCCCACCTCCCCGTCACCGCGGGCAAGGTCACGCTCACCGCCGACGCCGACCAGCCGTACGTCCTTTACCGCCACCGCGCCGACCTGGACCGCGACCCCGCCTGGGGTCAGGGCACCCCGCTGCGCGACCCCGGCTTCCACTCCGGCTCCCTGAAGGCGTGGCAGGTCCTCGGGCCCGCGTCCGTCGAGCGCAGCGACCTCGGCGACCACGAACTCGTCATCGCCCCCGGCGCCGCCGCCGCCGTCACCCAGCGCCTGACCCGGCTCGCCCCCGGTGACTACGCCGCGTCCGTCCAGGTCGAGGTCGGTGCCACGGCGGGGGAGCGCCGCAGGGCGTCCCTCGACGTACGCACCGCCGACGGCGTCACCGCCGGCAACTGGACGGACACCTCGACCGCGACCAATCACGTGGCCGCCGACCGCAAGCACGGCACCCGCTTCCAGCGGATGTTCACGTACTTCACCGTCCCCGAAGGCGGCGGCCGGGTCACCCTCACCCTGCGCGCCGCCGCGGGAGCGGCCCGCGTCCGCTTCGACAACGTACGCGTCGTCCGGGCCACCAGGCCCGCACTGCCCCAAGGCATCCTGGTTCGGGAGGACTTCGAGCACGTGCCGCAGGGCTGGGGCCCCTTCGTGAAGGGCGACGCGGGCGGCGCCACCGACCCGCGCACCCACATCGCCCAGCGCCACGCGCCCTACACGCAGCGCGGCTGGAACGGCAAGGCGATCGACGACGTCCTCGACGGCACGCAGTCCCTCAAGTCCCGCGGCGAGAACACCGGTCTCGTCCACCGCACCGTCCCGCACACCGTCCGCTTCCTGCCCGGCAGGCGGTACCGCGTCCGCCTGCGCTACGCGTGCGAGCTGGCGGGCCAGTACGCGTGGGTCACCGGGGTCGACAGCCCCGCGCCGCGGGAGCTGAGCCGCCAGGAGCTGCCCGTGTCCGTGGCCCCCACCACGCTGGAGTACACGTTCACCGCCCCGGCGGAGGGGGAGGCGTGGGTGGGCCTGCGGAAGGTCGGCGACCACGGGACGGCGGAGTTCGTCCTCGACGCGTTCGAGGTCGGTGAGGCGGACGTGACGTGAGGGCGGCGCCCGTCGCCCCTGGAGATGCGCGCCCCGTACGCATCTCCAGGGGCGCGGGGACCGCGCGACCAGCCACGACGCACCGCCGTCCCGTACACGCCCCGGCCCGCTGCCGAAGAGGGTGCGTCAGCGCAACCGCACGCCCAGCTCACCGGCCCGTTCCCACTCCAGGACCCACACCTCGTTGTCCCCCTCCCGCAGCACGGGCCCCGGCACGTACAGCGATCGCTGCGGCCCGGCAGCCCAGTACCGGCCCAGGCAGAACCCGTTCACCCACACGAACCCCCGCACCCAGCCCGGCAGTTCGAGCGCCGCGTCCCCGGCCCCGGTCACCTCGAACGAGCCCTGGTAGAGACCGCGGTCCCCGCCGCCCGGCGCCCCGCCCGCCAGTGCGGCGACCCGCTCGGGCACGAACCGGTCGAGGCGCAACCCCCGCGCCCGCACCCCGTGGAGATACTGCCGCTCGTGCAGCAGCCCGCCCGTGATGCCCTTCGGCTCGCCCGTGCGCGGCCCGTAGTTGACCCGGCCCAGCGACTCCACCCACAGCTCCACGCGCGCGTGCCCCGCCACGGGCCGGGCCAGCACCGGCTCCTTCTCCGTCAGGACCCCGGCCCGCTCCCCGTCGACGTACACGACGGCGATGTCCCGCAGGCCGTTCGCCCGCAGCGGGTACGGCCGGCGCGGCCCCGGCACGGTCACCGCGTACCGCACCAGGCCACGGTCCACGTCCAGCTCCTCGAACGAGGGCGGCACCGCATGCTCCGACTCGGGGCCGCCCAGCGCGTCGAGGACCCCTTCCAGCGGCGTGAAGGCGGTCAGCTCGGCCGTCACCGGGCCCGCCAGCACCGGCGGCGGCCCGGGCACCTCGGGCAGCGGCTCGCTCGCGTAGTGGCTCAGGACCTCCCGGAACAGCCAGAACTTCTCGGTGGGGCGGCCGAACTCGTCGACCGGCGCTCCGTAGTCGTACGACGTGACGTCCGGCTCCAGCGGCCCGTCGTGCGACTCGCCGCCCCTGTTCGCCCCCGACCAGCCCCCGAAACTCGTCCCGCCGTGCGCCATGTACAGATTGACCGAGGCCCCGCACTCCAGGATCTCCCGCAACGCCCGCGCCGCGTCCCGCGCGTCCCGTTCGACATGCTCGGCCCCCCAGTGGTCGAACCAGCCGCACCAGAACTCCATGCACATCAGCGGCCCCTTCGGGCGGTGCCCGCGCAGCGTCGCGAACCCCTCGCGCGCGTGGGAGCCGAAATTCACCGTGGCGAGGATGCCCGGCACCGAGCCGCCGGTCAGCATGTGGTCCTCGGGCCCGTCCGACGTGAACAGCGGCACTGTCACACCGAGTTCGAGCAGAAGGTCGACGAGAGCGCGCAGGTAACGGGCGTCCGAGCCGTAACTGCCGTACTCGTTCTCCACCTGCACCATGATCACCGGGCCGCCCCGGTCGAGCTGCCGCTCCACGATCTGCGGCATCAGCACCCGGAACCAGCGCTCCACGCACGCCAGGAACTCCGGGTCCCGCGTCCGGATCCGCGCCCCCGAAGGGCCCGTCACCCAGTGCGGCAGCCCCCCGTTCTCCCACTCCGCGCACATGTAGGGCCCCGGCCGGACGATCACCCACAGGCCCGCCTCCCGCGCCGCGTCCAGGAACCGGCCCACCGCCGCCACGTCCCGCACCTCGCCGGGGCGTGGCTCGTGCAGATTCCACGGGACGTACGTCTCCACACAGTTGAGGCCCATCGCCCTCAGCATCCGCAGCCGGTGCCCCCACAGCTCCTCGTGCACCCGGAAGTAGTGCAAGGCGCCCGACAGCAGCCGCACCGGCCGGCCGTCCACCTCGAAATCGTCCTCGCCCACCCTGAACTCGGCCATCACGTGCTCCTCCGTGCCCGATAGGCGCCTCACCTACCGGCCGCCACTGTCACCTCTGGCGGACGGCAGGGTCCATGGACAAAGATCGGCTCTTGTTGGACGGCTCGCGTCGGGCCGCCCCGGGAACGGGAAGGCCCGAACGAACCAGCACAGGAGGGGACACATGTCCACATACCACACCTGGATGCGGTACTTCACCCCCAGCCCCGTCCACCACCGCCTCGGCCTCGTCTGCCTCGGCGTGGGACTCCAGCACGGGCTGCTGCCCGCCGTCGGACCCCGCACCCTCGACCACCACGTCGCCGTCGTCGTCACCGCGGGCGGCGGCTGGCTCCGGGACCCCGAAGGACACCGCACCCGCGTCACCGCCCCCGCCCTCATCTGGCTCACCCCCGGCCGCCCCCACCACTACGGGGCCGACCCCCACACCGGCTGGGACGAGTGCTTCGTCGACTTCACAGGACCCGCCACCGCCACCTACACCGAACTCGGCTACATCGAACCCGACCGCCCCCTCGTCCCCCTCTCCGACGCCGCCCCGGCCCGCGCCGCCGTCGGCCGCATCGCCCGCGCCGCCCGTCGCGGCAACCCCCTCCTGGAGGTCGAGACCGGCGCCGCCGTCCACGAACTCCTCGTCGCCCTGCGCCGCGCCCGCGCCGACATGGCCCCCGACGGCGACCCCGTCCTCCAGGCACTCGCCCGCGACGCCTTTCAGCCCCTCTCCGTCGCCCAGCACGCCGCCCGCCACGGCATGACCCCCGCCGAACTGCGCACCGCCGTCCGCAGGGGCGCCGGATGCAGCCCCAAGGACTACCTCCTCGGCATCCGCCTCGGCCGCGCCAAGGAACTCCTCGCCGCCACCGAACTGCCCGTCGCCGCGGTCGCCCGCCGCGTCGGCTACGACGACCCCGCCTACTTCTCCCGCCTGTTCACCCGCCGCGTCGGCACCGCACCCGTCCGCTTCCGCGAGCAACAAGGCCGCGCCGTACCCGGCGGCTGGTCCGACCGCATCCCCGACCCCGACGACCCGCCCATGCTCCACGTAGGCTGACCTGTCATGACCTCCAGCACGTCCGCACCCCAGCCGTCGGTCGACCCGGCAGTCCGCGCCGAACTCGCCCGACTCCGCGACAGCATCGACAACATCGACGCCGCCGTCGTCCACATGCTCGCCGAGCGCTTCAAGTGCACCCAGCAAGTAGGACACCTCAAGGCCGAGCACGCGCTGCCCCCGGCCGACCCCGCGCGCGAGGGCCGCCAGATCGAGCGCCTGCGCCAGCTCGCCGAGAACGCCAAGCTGGACCCGGCCTTCGCCGAGAAGTTCCTCAACTTCATCATCAGCGAGGTCATCCGCCACCACGAGCAGATCGCCGAGGACAGCAAGCGCTGACCTGAGCCGCCCGATGTCGGAGGCGTACGGCACCATGACCCCATGCCCGTACTGACGCGCGACGAAGCGCAGACCCGAGCCCGGCTCATCGACGTCCAGCGGTACACCGTCGACCTCGATCTCACCCGCGGCGGCGAGACCTTCGACTCCCGCACCGAGATCCGGTTCACCGCGCGTACCGCAGGCTCCACCTTCGTCGAACTCAAGCCCGCCGAGCTGCGCTCCGTCACCCTCGACGGCCACCCCGTCGACCTCGCGGAGACCGCCCTCGACGACAACCGGCTGCCGCTCACCGTCCTCACCGAGGGCCCCCACGAGCTGCGTGTCGACGCTGTCATGCGCTACTCGCACACCGGCGAGGGCATGCACCGCTTCACCGACCCCAGCGACGGCGAAGCGTACGTGTACACGCAGATGTTCATGGACGACGTCCAGCGCGTCTTCGCCGCCTTCGACCAGCCCGACCTGAAGGCCCGCTTCGACCTCACCGTCACCGCGCCCGAAGGCTGGACCGTCCTCGCCAACAGCGTCACCGAGCACCTGGGCGACGGAAAGTGGCGGGCCGCCACCACCCCGCTGCTCTCCACCTACCTCGTCGCCGTCGCCGCCGGACCCTGGCACTCCGTACGCACCGAGCACCGCGGGCTGCCCTTCGCCCTGCACTGCCGCCGCTCCCTCGCCCCCCATCTCGACGCCGACGCCGACGAGATCCTCGACATCACGCGCGCGTGCTTCGACCGGTACCACGAGAAGTTCACCGAGCCCTACCCGTTCGACTCCTACGACCAGGCGTTCGTCCCCGAATTCAACGCCGGCGCCATGGAGAACCCCGGACTCGTCACCCTCCGGGAAGAGTTCGTCCACCGCTCCGCCGTCACCGACACCGAGCGCCAGACCCGCGCCATGGTCATCGCCCACGAGATGGCCCACATGTGGTTCGGCGACCTCGTCACCCTCCGCTGGTGGGACGACATCTGGCTCAACGAGTCGTTCGCCGAGTACATGGGCTACCAGACCCTCACCGAAGCGACCCGGTTCACCGACACCTGGGTCGAGTTCGGCGTCGACCGCAAGGCCTGGGGCTACGACGCCGACCAGCGGCCCTCCACCCACCCCGTCGCCCCCGAAGCCGTCGAGGACACCGCCTCCGCCCTCCTCAACTTCGACGGGATCTCCTATGCCAAGGGCGCCGGCGCCCTGCGCCAGCTCGTCACCTGGCTCGGCGAGGAGGACTTCCTCGCCGGTATCAACACGCACTTCGCCCGGCACAAGTTCGCCAACGCCACCCTCGCCGACTTCCTCGACTCCATGGCCTCGGCGGCCTCCGGCACCGACCGCGACGTCCACGCCTGGGCCGACGCCTGGCTGCGCACCACCGGGGTCGACACCCTCACCGCCCACGTCACCGAGGCCGCCGACGGCACGAGCTGGACCCTCGCCGTCGACCGCACCGGCAGCCGCCCCCACCGCATCGCCGTCGGCCTCCACGACCACGGCCCCGGCGACGCCCGCACCCTCACCCTCCGCGAGCGCGTCCACCTCGACGTACCGGCCGCCCCCGGCGGACCCCGCACCTTCCCCGGCCCCCGGCCCGCCCTGATCGTCCCCAACGACCAGGACCTCACCTACGCCAAGGTGCGCCTCGACCCCGCCTCCCAGGAAGCGGTCCTGCGCGGCATCTCAGGCGTCCCCGGCCCCCTCACCCGCGCCGTCCTGTGGAACACCCTGCGCGACATGGTCCGCGACGGCGAACTCGCCCCCGCCGCCTACCTGGAGACCGTCGGCGCCCACCTCGCCGAGGAGACCGACCTCGCGCTCGTCCAGGGTGTCCTCGCCTTCGCCCGCACCCAGGTCGCCGACCGCTACTGCACCCCGGCCCAGCGGCCCGCCGCCCTCAGCGTCCTCGCCGACGTCTGCACCGACCTCCTGCACCGCACCAAGGACGGCGACCACCCCGGCCTGCGCCTCACCGCCGTACGCCACTCCATCGACACCGCCCAGCACGCCGACACCCTCCGCGACTGGCTCGACTCCAACACCGTCCCCGGCGGCCCCGACCTCGACCCCGAACTGCGCTGGCGCATCCTCGGCCGCCTCAGCGTCCTCGGCGCCGTCGACGACGCCGTCATCGAGGCCGAACTCGCCCACGACCCCAGCGCCACCGGACAGGAGGGCGCCGCCCGCTGCCGAGCCGCCCTGCCCGACCCCCAGGCCAAGGAAGCCGCCTGGACCGCCCTGTTCACCGGCGACCCCGGCACAGAACTCTCCAACTACCTGTTCATCGCTACCGCCCAGGGCTTCTGGCAACCCGAACAGAGCGACCTGCTGCGCCACTACGTACCCCGCTGGTTCACCGACGCCACCGCCCTCGCCGAGCGCCGCGGCCCCGCCATCGCCAGTGCCGCCGGACGCCACGCGTTCCCCGCCCACGCCGTCGACGAGGACACCCTCCGCCTCGGCCGCGCGTGCCTCGCCGAAGGCACCCCCACCCCGGCCCTGCGCCGCAAACTGATCGACCAGCTCGACGACCTGGCCCGAGCCCTCCAGGTCAGGGCTGCCCACAAGGACTGACCGGCCCGCGCCCCGGGGCCCGCAGGCCCCGGGGCGCGAGACCACCGGCCGCCCTATACACCACCAACCCCCGCGCCCCGCAGAGGAATCCCCCTTTCGGGTCTTCCTCCCCCCGAATCACCGAACACGCCCTTCGGGAACGTCCAAGACTGAACGAGCACGGCCCTGTGGCCCCTGCCCGCCCACCTGTCACGGACCCGAAGGACGCCCATGAGCAGCACCCCGCCCCTCGCCGGAGGCATCCACGGCCCCGACGCCCTGCGGCCCCTGCTCGACACCGTCCTCGACGCCCTCCACGACGGCGCCGGCCGCCGCGCGGGCCCCCTCCCCGCAGGCGGCCCCCACTCCGTCGCCACCCAACTGCGCGTCCGAGCGGGAACCCTGCTGCCCGAACACGGGACCGGCGCCGAGGACGCCCTGCGCACCCTCGTCACCGCACTCACCGAAGGCGCCGCCGACCCCGCCGACCCGCTCTGCGCCGCCCACCTGCACTGCCCCCCGCTCGCCGTCGCCACCGCCGCCGACCTGGCGGCGAGCGCCCTCAACCCCTCCATGGACTCCTGGGACCAGGCACCCGCCGCCTCCGCCCTGGAAGACCTGGTCACCGCCACCCTCACCCGAGAGATCTACGGCGCCCCCCACACCCCGAACGAGCCCTCGGCCCCCGGTGACGCTCCAGGACCGAGCGGCGACGCGCTCGTCACCACCGGGGGGACCGAGGCCAACCAGCTCGCCGTGCTGCTCGCCCGTGAGACGACCGCCCACCCCGGCCCGCTCCACCTCCTCGTCGGCACCAACGCCCACCACAGCCTCGCCCGCGCCGCCTGGCTCCTCGGCCTCCCCGAGCCCCTCGCCGTTCCCGCTCCGGGCGGCACGCTCGACCCCGCCGCCCTCGACGAAGCCCTCACCGACCTGCCCGGCACCAAGCTCGTCACCGCCACCGCAGGCACCACCGACGCCGGCCTCATCGACCCGCTCCCCGAGATCGCCGACGTCTGCGAGCGCCACGGAGCGCGCCTCCACATCGATGCCGCCTACGGAGCGGGCCTCCTCTTCAGCGCCCGCCACCGCCACCGCCTCGACGGCCTCCACCGCGCCCACACCGTCACCCTCGACCTGCACAAACTCGGCTGGCAGCCCGTCGCCGCCGGACTCCTCGCCGTACGCCACCCCACCGACCTGCGCGCCCTGACCCACCAGGCCGACTACCTCAACGCCGACGACGACACCGAAGCCGGCCTCCCCGACCTCCTCGGCCGCTCCCTGCGCACCAGCCGCCGCCCCGACATCCTCAAGATCGCCGTCACCCTCAAAGCCCTCGGCCGCACCGGACTCGGCGCCCTCACCGACCAGGTCGTCGCCCTCGCCCACCACCTGGCCGCACTCGTCGACGCACACCCCGCTCTCGAGCTCTACGACACCCCGACCCTCTCCACCGTCCTCTTCCGCCCCCGCGACGCCGACGACCACACCATCGCCGAGACCCGCCGCGCCCTGCTCACCGAAGGCCGCGCCGTCCTCGGCCGCGCCCGCACCGACGACGGCACCCTCTGGCTCAAAGCGACCCTGCTCAACCCGCACACCGAACCGGGCGACCTCGCCGCCCTCCTGAAACTGGTGGAAGGACACACGCCCCGATGACCGCTGCGTCAGCCTCGCGTCCCACCCGGCCCGCCGAAGCCCCCCGCGACCTCGTCGGCATCGGCATCGGCCCCTTCAACCTCTCCCTCGCCGCCCTCGCCCACCCCCTCACCGAACTCGACACCGCCTTCTACGACCAGCGCCCCGCCTTCCACTGGCACCCCGGCCTCCTCATCGACGGCGCCACCCTCCAAGTCCCGTTCCTCGCCGACCTGGTGACCCTCGCCGACCCCACCAGCCACTGGACCTTCCTCAACTACCTCAAGACCCGCGAACGCCTCTTCCCCTTCTACTTCGCCGAGCAGTTCCACATCCAGCGCGCCGAGTACGACGCCTACTGCCGCTGGGTCAGCGAGAACCTGCCCGGCCTGCACTTCTCCCACCAGGTCGACGCCGTCCGCTGGAACGCCGAACGCGCCCTCTTCGAAGTCGACTACACGCAGCTCGACGCCGACGGAGAAGCCGAGGCCCTCGGCCGCACCTACACCAAGAACGTCACCCTCGGCATCGGCACCGAGCCCTACGTCCCCGAACCCCTCAGGCCCCTCGCCGACGCCCCCACCGTGCCCGTCGTGCACTCCGCCGACTACCTCGCCCACCGCGAGAGCCTGCTCACCGCCGAACACATCACCGTCATCGGCTCAGGACAGTCCGGCGCCGAGATCTTCCTCGACCTGCTCCGCGCCCGCCCCGCAGGACGCGAAAGAATCCACTGGCTCGCCCGCACCGAAGCCTTCGCGCCGATGGAGTACTCCAAGCTCGGCCTCGAACACTTCACGCCCGACTACACCCACTACTTCCACCACCTCCCCGAGGCCGAACGCGACCACCTCGTCCCTGCCCAATGGCAACTCCACAAGGGCATCGACGCCGACACCATCGCCGCCATCCACGAGGAGCTCTACCGGCGCACCCTCCACGGCGGCTGGCCCGACGCCACCCTCACCCCCGGCGTCAGCGTCCGCACCGCGGGCCGCGTCGCCACCACCAAGGTCGAGCTCCACCTCGAACACCGCCGCCAGGGCACCCGCTCCCGCCTCACCACCGACGCCGTCGTCCTCGCCACCGGCTACAAGGAACGACCCCTCGACCAACTCCTCACCGGACTCGACCCCTACCTCCGCCGCGACAGCGCCGGACGCCCCCGCGTCGACGAGCAGTTCCGCCTCGTCCTCGACCCCTCCGTGCAAGGCGCCGTCCACGTCCAGAACGCCGAACGCCACACCCATGGCGTCGGCGCCCCCGACCTCGGGCTCGCCGCCTGGCGCAGCGCCACCATCCTCAACACCCTGACCGGCAAAGAGCCCTACCCCCAGCCCCGCCGCACCGCCTTCACCACCTTCGGCCTCGCCCACGAAAGCCGCGCCCCCCGCCCAGGACACCCGGACGGAGAGCGCGGCCACCTCATCAGGCTCCAGGGGTAGAGCCGTTAGAACACCGGCGTCCCGTCCCGCGTGAGGCGCCAGTCCACCGACGCGAAGTCGGCCGGGTCCAGGACGCCCTTCGCCGTCACCCACTCCGCGATCCGCGTCCGGATCTCCGTCGACTCCGACCACAGCTCAGGCGCAGACGCCACGTGCGGGAAGGCGCCACCACCGTTCGCCCGGTAGTTGTTCACGGCGAACACGAACCGAGCCGCGTCGTCCAGCTCCACCCCGCCGAACTTCACGTTCCTGATCCGCGAACCCGCCGGCTGCGCTATGTCGATGTCGTACGTCAGCCCCGACACGTAGTCGTAGTTGTAGTCCGGCCGGTTCCCCGCGTTGGTCAGCTTCTCGACGTCGACCGCGGCGCCCGCCGGCGTCTGCACGAAGTACTGCGCCGAGTACTCCAGGTACGCCCGTACCTGCGCGCCCGTCAGCAACTTCGCGACCAGCGTGTTGTCGTACACGTACAGGCTCGACAGATCGCGGATCGTCACCTCGCCCGCCGGGATCTCCGACGTCCGCGAGAACGGCGACGCCTGCGACAGCACCGGCAACGACGCGTACTGCGTCGACTTCAGCGCCTCCGTCACCACATCGGCCTGCACCTTGTTGATCAGGTCGATGATCGGCGCGTCCTTGTAGCGGGCATCCACCGTGGTCAGCGTCGTCCTCGCCGTACCCACCACCTGGTTCACGTACTTCACGACCAGCGCGTGCTCGTCCGCGAGCAGCTTCGTGATCTTCGGGTCGTCCGCCACCGAGGCCGAGTTCAGCAGCTTCGACCGCACCGACTCGACCGACCAGCGGCCCTTCTCCCACACCAGCTCGAAGTCGAAGAGAGCCAGGCGCTCCGCGTAACACAGCGGCTCCGCCAGCACGACCGGCTTGCCGGTCCTCTCGTTCGTCACCACCTGCTGCTCGATCTCCACATGCGCGTGGCCGACCAGGATCGCGTCGATCCCCGGCACCTTCGCCGCCACGTTCGCCGCCGCGTTCTCCACGTACGGCAACTGGTCGCCCCACGACGACGTGCCCGACGCGCCCGTGTGCGCCGACACGATCACCACGTCCGCGCCCATCGACCGCAGCTTCGGCACCCACAGCGCCGCCTGCTCCTCGATCCCCGGGAACTTCAGCTTGCCCTGCACGTACGCCTTGTCCCAGATCGCGATTCCCGGGTTCGTCAGCCCCAGGATCGCCACCTTCACGTCCTTGCCGTGCGGGGTGCGCAGCTTCTTGATGACGTACGGCCGGAACGCCGGCTTCTCCGTCTTCGCGTCCACCGCGTTCGCCCCGAGCAGCGGGAACCTCAGTTGCGACTCGAACTTGCGCAGCGTCTCGATGCCGTAGTTGAACTCGTGGTTGCCGAGCGCCGCCGCGTCGTACCCGATCGCGTTCATCGCCTGCGCCATCGGATGCACCGGACCGTTCTTGGCGGTGATCGGCTCCACGCGCGCGAAGTAGTACGTCAGCGGCGTGCCCTGGATCGTGTCACCCGCGTCGATCAGGAGCGTGTTCCCGCGGCCCTTCTCCTCGCGCACCTGCTTCACCAGCGTCGAGATCCGCGACAGACCCTGCGCGTTGCCCGCCGCGTCCGTGTACGCGGCGTCCTTGTAGTAGTCCCAGTTGAAGACGTGACCGTGCAGATCGGTCGTGCCCATGACGGTGAACGCGTACCGCTTCCGCCGGTTTCCCCGCGCCGCCTCGGCGGGCGGCGCCGCCACGGCACCGGTGAGGGCGACACCGGCACCGGTCGCGGCGGACCTGCCCAGGAAGGATCTGCGGTTCAACGGCATGGGAAAGCTCCTGACCTTCGCGACGTGCGTACGAGGGAGAACATTGGCGACGCGCGTAGATTCTGGCCCAGCCGACGCCGCCCGCAACACCCCTGCCAGGTTTCGATCTGGTGACCTGCCGCCGAACCCGGGCAGTGCCACAGTGGGTCCCATGCCCGACGACGACCAGAACTCCAGCCGTTCCTCCGGAACCCCCGACGCCCCGCGCCTCGCCGTCCGCGGCGAAGCACACCTCGAAGCCGAACCCGAACTCGCCCGCATCGGCATCACCACCCAAGCCCGCGGCACCGACCGCCGCACCACCCTCGACGACCTGACCCGCCGCAACACCACCGTCCTCGACCTCATCAAGGGCTACGGCGAAGCCGTCGAGAAACTGGAGACCGGCGCCTTCTCCCTCACCCCCGAATTCACCAAACACGGCCGTGGCGAACGCGTCCGCACCTACCACGGCCGCGTCCACATCACCGCGGAACTCAGCGACTTCACCGCTCTCGGCGAACTCACCACGCGCCTCGCCGACCTCGACCTCACCCGCGTCGACGGCCCTTGGTGGTCGCTGCGCCCCACCTCACCGGTCCACGCCCGGGCCCGCAGGCAGGCCGTCCACGACGCCGTCCAGCGCGCCCGCGAGTACGCCGAAGCCCTCGGCACCACCCTCGCCGCCCTCGTCGACCTCACCGACACCGGCGCCGACGCGCCCGCCTGGATGTCGCACGAGGGCAGCCGCGGCCTGTTCCGCGCCGCCCGTGCCGCGGACGGCGCCGACGACCCGGTCCCTGTGCTCGACCTCGAACCCCAGCGCCAACAGGTCCAGGCTGCCGTCAACGCCGGTTTCACCCTTCACCCCCCGACCCTCTGACCGCCCGACCCCAGGGCATATGCACGCTCATCAGAGCGCCGCGGCGCGCATATTCAAAACTTGGCGATGTTTGTCAATAGCCCTTCACGCAAAGGTTGTTGAGTAGTCGCCCTCAGCCAATTCTCTACCCGCCGGTAAGCCCTAGGCTCGAACCATGCGCCGAGCAAAGATCGTCTGTACCCTGGGCCCCGCCACCGACTCGTACGAGCAGATCAAGGCACTCGTCGAGGCCGGAATGGACGTAGCCCGCTTCAACCTCAGCCACGGCACCTACGCCGAGCACGAGGAGCGCTACCAGCGCGTGCGAAAGGCCGCCGACGAGACCGGTCGCAGTGTCGGGATCCTCGCCGACCTTCAAGGTCCGAAGATCCGCCTCGGCCGCTTCCGCGAAGGTCCCGTACTACTTGAACGCGGCGACGAGTTCACCATCACCGTCGAAGAGGGCGTCGAAGGCGACCGCCGGTGCTGCGGCACCACCTACAGCGGCCTCGCCGAGGACGTCACCCCCGGCGAACGCATCCTCGTCGACGACGGCAAGGTCAGCCTCCAGGTCACCGGGGTCGACGGCCCCCGCGTCCGCACCCAGGTCGTCGAGGGCGGCATGGTCTCCGACCACAAGGGCCTCAACCTGCCCGGCGTCGCCGTCTCCGTCCCCGCGCTCTCCGACAAGGACGAGGCGGACCTCCGCTGGGCCCTGCGCATCGGCGCCGACGTCATCGCGCTCTCCTTTGTCCGCAGCGGACGCGACATCGAGGACGTCCACCGCATCATGACCGAGGAGGGCCGCCGCCTCCCCGTCATCGCCAAGGTGGAGAAGCCCCAGGCCGTCGACAACATCGACGACATCGTCGCCGCGTTCGACGGCATCATGGTGGCCCGCGGCGACCTCGGCGTCGAGATGCCCCTCGAACAGGTCCCGATCGTGCAGAAGCGCGCCATCAAACTCGCCAAGCGCAACGCCAAACCGGTCATCGTCGCCACCCAGATGCTCGACTCGATGATCGACAACTCGCGTCCGACCAGGGCCGAGGCGAGCGACGTGGCCAACGCCGTCATCGACGGCACCGACGCCGTCATGCTGTCGGGCGAGACCAGCGTCGGCAAATACCCCGTCGAGACCGTCAAGACCATGGGTCGCATCGTCGAAGCCGCGGAGGAGGACATCCTCGCCAAGGGTCTCCCGCCGCTGACCGAACGCAACAAGCCCCGCACCCAGGGCGGCGCCGTCGCCCGCGCCGCAGCCGAGATGGGCGACTTCCTGGGCGCCAAGTTCCTCGTCGCCTTCACCCAGTCCGGCGACACGGTCAAGCGCCTCTCCCGCTACCGCTCCCCGATCCCCCTGCTGGCCTTCACCCCGGACGCGGCCACCCGCGCCCAGCTCAACCTCACCTGGGGCGTCGAGACCTTCCTCGGCCCGCACGTCGACTCCACCGACGCCATGGTCGCCCAGGTCGACGAACAACTCCTGAAGATCGGCCGTTGCGAGAAGGGCGACACCGTCGTCATCACGGCCGGTTCGCCGCCCGGCGTCGCGGGCTCCACCAACCTCGTCCGCATCCATCACATCGGTGAGGACGACTCACCCGAGTAGAGCCGACGTCCACCGACTCGGGGCCGCTCCCACCGCACCGGGAGCGGCCCCTCGCCGCACCCTCACGGCGTCACGATCGCGAAATTCGGATCGGGCTTCTCCACCACGGCCAACAGCTTCTGCAACAGCGCCGCGTCGCCCTCCACCGTGATGTCGCCCAGCCCCTTCCCACCGAGGAGAGCGAGCAACTGCGGCTTCGTCATGGTCAGCGTGACCCCCGCACCGCTGTCGGCCTTCGTGTCACTCCGGTACGTCAACACGCCGTTTCGCAGCGTCAGGTGATAGACGACGCCCAGCGCGGGGAAACTCCAGTCCATCCGGATCCGTAGGTTCCACGCCTTCGGGCCATTGACCCGGATCGCCACGGAATCGATGAGCTGGTCCACGCCGAGCGCCGTCATCATCGTCGGACCGGCCGTCGTGGAATCACCCGGCTTCACCCCGTCCGTCAACTCCAGCGCCCCGGTGAGATAGAAGTTCCGCCACACCGCGTTCTCCGAGGCGTACCCCAACTTCGTGTAGACGGCGGCGAGTTCGACCTTCGCCCTTCGATACTCGGGCTCGGCGAAGACCACATGGTTCAGCAGCGTCGCCGCGAACCGCAGATCCCCGTCCCGCGCGAACGCCTTCGCCTTCGCCACCGCGGCCGAGCGCCCACCCAGCGCCTTCACGTACCGCTTCGCCTCGTTCACCGGGGTGTGCTCCCACAGATGCGCCGGATTCGCATCGAACCACCCCATGTACCGCTGGTAGATGCCCTTCACGTTATGGCTGAGGGAGCCGTAGTAACCCCGGTTCGCCCAGCCTTCGAGCGCGGGCGGCAGCGTGATCTCCTCGGCGATCTCGCGCCCCGTCATCCCCGTATTGATCATCCGCAACGTCTGATCATGCATGTACGCGTACAGGTCCCGCTGCTCCGACAGCAGCTCGGTGATCTCGTCCCCGCCCCAGGTCGGCCAGTGGTGCGACGCGAACGCCACATCCACCCGCCCGGCGAACAACTCGATCGACTCGCCGAGGTGGTGCGCCCACTCCCGCGCGTCCCGCACCTGCGCACCGCGCAAGGTGATGATGTTGTGCATCGTGTGCGTCGCGTTCTCCGCCATGCACACCGCGCGCAGCTCGGGAAAGACGAAGTTCATCTCGGCAGGGGCCTCGGTCCCCGGCGTCATCTGGAACTCGATCCGCACCCCGTCGAGCGTCTCGACCTGTCCGGTCCGCGTGATGCTCAGGGTGGGCGGGAGCAGCCCCACCGTCCCCAGCGACACGTTCTGCCCGAGACCACAACCGACCTGCCCCCGGGCCGACGTGGGCAGATGCGCGCCGTACATGTACCCGGAGCGCCGCGTCATCGCCGTACCGGCGTACACGTTCTCCGACACCGCGTGCTCCAGGAACCCCTCCGGCGCGACGACGGGTACGTCACCGGCCCCGTCCGGCAGTACGCCGTACGCGCCGCCGAAGTGATCCACGTGCGGGTGCGTGTAGATCAGCGCCGCGACCTTCTTGCCGGCGGCGTCCCGGTGGTCCCGGTACAGCTTCAGCGCGGCGGCGGCCGTCTCGGCGGATATGAGGGGGTCGATGACGATGAGCCCTGTGTCGCCCTCGACGATCGTCATGTTCGACAGATCGAGGCCGCGGACCTGGTAGATCCGGTCGGTGACCTTGTACAGCCCCTGCTTGCTCGCCAGCCGGGACTGCCGCCACAGGCTCTTGCTGACCGTCGCCGGTGCCTCGCCCTTCAGGAAGTCATAGGCGTCGTTGTCCCAGACGACCTTCCCCGCCGCGTTCTTCACGACGCCGGGCGTCAGCGCCGCGACGAAGCCCCTGTCGGCATCCCGGAAATCGGCGGTGTCATCGAAGTCCGGGCCACCGTCGTCCGCCGCGCCAGTGCTCCCGCCCGAGCTTGCGGCGAACGCGGACCGGGGGCTCACAGCCACGGCCGCCGCGGCGGCCCCTGCGGCGGCGGCGACGAAGTGACGCCGGTTGATCGGGCTCATGCGTACCTCTTCGGACGACGGGGCGGGTGTGATCCCGAACATCGGGGGAGGGGGATGGGCCGGTCAAGGTCCCGCCGGGGAATTGGGGTGGTTCCCAGGGGGCGGGCGGGAGTGGTGTGACGGGTCATATTGCGGGTGGGTCAGTACGTCGGTCCTACGTGGAGGTCCGGCAGGGCGACTTGTTCGGTGAAGAAGTACCGGGGGTATTCGTAGCGCTTGCGCTCCCCATGGGTGGACGTCTGGGCACCCTGTGAGATCGGGGGGCGCGGCACGCAGCAAAAAGCGGATGTTCACGAGAACGTGAGCATCCGCTTCTGATTCCAAGCCTTCGATTCGAAGGAAAAGTGCCCCGGGTCGGACTCGAACCGACACTGTATGGGTTTTGAATCCATTGCCTGCTGCCAATTGGGCTACCGGGGCCCACCGAATCAAAGGTTTCCCCTGACCCGCTGCCCGACCACCTTACCGCAGCTAGGTAGGCTCTTGGGAGCAGTACCCCCGCCCTGCATAACCAAGGAGCGCCCCCGTGACCGCCCCCGAGTCGCCCCAGCCCCTAGACGCCGCCGACGACGACAAGTCGCACGTCCCGCCGCTGACGACCCGTGTCGTCATCGCCGAGGACGAGGCCCTGATCCGCCTCGACCTCAAAGAGATGCTCGAGGAAGAGGGCTACACCGTCGTGGGCGAGGCCGGTGACGGTGAGCAGGCCGTCGAGCTGGCTCGTGAGCACCGGCCCGACCTGGTGATCCTCGATGTGAAGATGCCGAAGATGGACGGCATCAGCGCGGCCGAGAAGATCGCGGAGGAGTCGATCGCGCCGGTGCTGATGCTGACCGCGTTCTCGCAGCGTGACCTGGTGGAGCGGGCGCGGGACGCGGGTGCGATGGCGTATCTGGTGAAGCCGTTCAGCAAGAGTGACGTGGTGCCGGCCATCGAGATGGCGGTGTCGCGGTTCACGGAGCTGAAGACGCTGGAGAAGGAGGTCGCGGACCTCACGCAGCGGTTGGAGACGCGGAAGCTGGTGGACCGCGCGAAGTCGGTGTTGCAGACCGAGTACGGGCTGACCGAGCCGGCGGCGTTCCGCTGGATCCAGAAGACGTCGATGGACCGCCGGCTCTCGATGCAGCAGGTCGCCGAGGCCGTGATCGAGGACGCCGCGGAGAAGAAGGCGTCGAAGGGCTAGACCCCTACGACCCGAGTCCGCGTTTTTCGGCTGAGGCCCGCGCCCCGATGGGGTGCGGGCCTCATGCGCGTACGGGTGCGGCGCTCGGCTCAGTCCTCTCCGAGGTACGCCTTGCGTACGGATTCGTCGTGCAGGAGGTCCTGCCCGGTGCCGGAGAGGGCGATGGAGCCGACCTCCATGACGTGGCCCCGGTCGGCGAGGGAGAGGGCCGCCTGGGCGTTCTGCTCGACGAGGAGGATCGTCGTGCCCTGGGACTTCAGCTCGACGATGGTCGACATGATCTTCTGCATCATGATGGGGGAGAGGCCCATGGAGGGCTCGTCCAGCATGAGCAGCTTGGGCTGGGACATGAGGGCGCGGCCCATGGCGAGCATCTGCTGTTCGCCGCCGGAGAGGGTTCCGGCCGCTTGCTTCCGGCGCTCGCCGAGGATGGGGAAGAGATCGTAGGCGCGCTGGAGGTCCTTCTCTATCCCCGCCTGGTCCTTGCGGAGGAACGCGCCGAGTTGCAGGTTCTCCATGATCGACAGGCGCGGGAAGATGCGGCGCCCCTCGGGGGAGTGGGCGAGACCCAGGGCGACGATCTTGTGGGCGGGGAGGCCGGTCAGCGGGTGCCCGTTGAACGTGATCTTGCCGCTGAGGGGCTTGAGGAGGCCGGAGAGGGTGCGCAGGGTCGTCGTCTTACCGGCACCGTTGGTGCCGATGAGGGTGACGACCTGGCCTTCCTCGACGGTGAAGCTGATGCCTTTGACGGCTTCGATCTTGCCGTAGGCGACCTTGAGGTCTTCGACCTCCAGCAGGGCGGTCACTGGTTGGTTCCTTCCGAAGAGCCTTCTGTCGCGCCTCCGGCGGCATGGGCCTCGGCCGCCTGGACGTCTTCGAGGGCGGTGTCCTCGGGGGCGCCTTCGAAGGGGGTGCCGAGGTAGGCGGCGATGACGCGTTCGTCGCCCTGGACGACGTCGCTGGTGCCCTCGACGAGTTTCTCGCCCTGGACGAGGACGGCCACGCGGTCGCACAGGTTGAAGATGAAGCGCATGTCGTGCTCGATGACGAGGACGGCGATGCCTTTGTCGCGGATCGCGAAGACGAGTTCCTCGGTGGCGCGGGTCTCCTGCGGGTTCATGCCGGCCGTGGGCTCGTCGAGGAGGAGCAGGCCCGGTTCGCTGGCCATGGCACGCGCGATCTCCAGTTTCCGCTGCTCACCGTAGGGGAGAGAGCGGGCGAGGTGGTCGCGTTTGTGGGCCAGGCCGATGAACTCCAGGAGTTCCATGGCGCGTTCCTCGGACGCGGCTTCGGCCTTCTTGAAGCCGGGGCCGCGCAGGAGGGCGGACCACAGTCCTTCTTTGGTGCGGGTGTGGCGGCCTACGAGGACGTTCTCCAGGACGGTCATGTTGGCGAAGAGCCGGATGTTCTGGAAGGTGCGGGCCATACCGGCCTGGGTGACCAGGTGGGGCTTGGGAGGAAGGACGGAGCCCTTGTAGGAGACCTTGCCCTCGGTGGGGATGTAGAGGCCGGTGAGGCAGTTGAAGAAGGTGGTCTTCCCGGCACCGTTGGGGCCGATGAGGCCGACGATCTCGCCTTCGTCGACGGTGAGGTCGACGGAGCGTACGGCGGTGAGGCCGCCGAAGCGCATGGTGACGTTGCTGGCTTCGAGGACGGTCTGAGTCATGGTGGTCACGCCCCTGCCTTGGTCGCCTTGGTGGCGCCGATGGTGCCTTCGGGCAGGCTCTGCTGTTCGGGGATGTCGAGTTGGCCGGTCTCGTGGAACTCGAGCTGGCGTCGGCGGTTGGCGATGATGCCCTCGGGGCGGAAGCGCATGAGGAGGACGAGGGCGATGCCGAACGCGAAGAGCTCGTAGCTCTTGAGGAAGCTCAGCTTCTCGGGGATGAGATAGAGCAGGCTGGCGCCGAGGAGGGGGCCGCTCACGGTGCCCATGCCGCCGAGGACGACGGCCGCCAGCAGGAACGCCGAGTTGGGCGGTGCGGCGCCGGCGAACTGGTAGGGCGTCGGCACGACGGAGTAGCTGACATGGGCGCTGACGGTCCCGGCGAGGCCGGCGAGGGCGGCACCCAGGGCGAAGGCGATGAGCTTGACGCGGAAGCCGTTGATGCCCATGGCGGTGGCGGCGGTCTCGTCCTCCCGGATGGCGACCCAGGAGCGGCCGATGCGGGAGTCCGCGGCGCGGGTGAAGACGAGGACGACGATGGCCGTGAAGACGAGCATCAGCAGGAAGTAGTTGGCGAAACGGCCGAGGGTGAAGCTGCCGATGTCGTGCGGGATACCGAAGTTGAACCCGAAGATCTCGAGGTCGGGGATGTTGGCGATGCCGTTCGGGCCGTTGGTGATGTCGGGGCCCGAGGAGCCGTCGAGGTTGTTGACGGCGATGCGGAAGATCTCCCCGAAGCCGAGGGTGACGATGGCGAGGTAGTCGCCGCGCAGCCGCAGGGTGGGGGCGCCGATGAGGACGCCGAAGACGAGGGAGGCGCCCATGCCGACGAGTACCGCTGCCCAGAAGGGGAGTTGGGTGCCGGAGAAGCGGGAGTACTCGGAGCCGGAGACGAGTGCGGCCGCGTAGGCGCCGACGCCGAGGAAGGCGACGTAGCCGAGGTCGAGGAGTCCGGTGAGGCCGACGACGATGTTCAGGCCGAGGGCGACGGTGGCGAAGATGAGGATGTTGACGCCGATGTTGGCGTTGTGGTCCTCGGACTGCGTGAAGGGGAAGACGGCCGCGGCGAGGAAGGCCATGGAGGTGGCGAACCCCTTGTGGCGGGCGTTCAGGGCGGAGAAGCGGTCGGTGAGTCCGGCGCTGACGAGGGCCCAGGCGGCGAAGATGACGAGCAGCATGAAACCGCTGAAGGTCTCGCCGTACTCGTCGTCGGGTGTGCCGATGCCGTACGTGAAGACGACGAGGCCGAGGGCGAGCGCGAGGGTGATGATGACGCGTTCGGCCCAGGGCGGTACGGCGGTCGGCGGGGGGATGTGGTCGGCCTTGGTGAAGTAGGCCTTCCAGGTGGCGCCGGGGCGGGGCAGCGCGAGCGCGCCGACGACGGGCAGCGCGGAGGCGACGGCGGCGACGAAGCCGCCGGGTTCGAGGTTGGCGAGTCCGCCGAGCTCGAAGGTGATGGCCAGGACCGTGTACCAGGTGACGGCGAAGGCGGCCAGCGCCATGAGGAAGACGGGGTTGGTGGCGCGGGCCGGGTTCAGCCAGCGCAGACCTCGTACGTTCCACAGGGTGAGGGAGTAGAGGAGGGTGAGGATGCCGCCGGTGAGCGTGAGGAGCTGGAGGCCCGCGGGGTAGCCGTTGACGGTGAGGTCGCCGGGGAAGGCGGAGGTCCAGGTCCAGGCGAGCATGGTGCTGGCCATGGTGGCGACGGCGCCCGCGGCGATGAGGATGCGGGCGGCGCCGGCGGGCAGCGGGATGAGCGGGGTCCCCTCGGCGGAGGGGGCGGTGGTGTCGGTCATGCCGCTCACGCCCTGTCCGCTACGCGTTCTCCGAGTAGGCCTTGTGGCCTGAACAGGAGGACGAGGATGAGGAGGACGAAGGCCCATACGGAGGCCCAGCCCTGGCCGCCGAACTGGTCCATGCCGGGGATGTCGGCGATGTAGGCGGTGGCGAGTCCTTCGGCGAGGCCGAGGACGATGCCGCCGAGCATGGCGCCGTAGATGTTGCCGATGCCGCCGAGGACGGCTGCCGTGAAGGCCTTGAGTCCGGCGACGAAGCCCATGTCGTAGTTGACGCTTCCGACGCGGAAGCCCCAGGCGACACCGGCGACGGCGGCGAAGAAGCCGCCGATGGCGAAGGCGATGACGATGATGCGGTTGGTGTCGATGCCCATGAGCTGCGCGGTGTCGGGGTCCTGGGCGGTGGCCTGCATGGCCCGGCCGGTGCGCGAGGTGCGGATGAAGAAGGCGAGGGCCGCCATGCAGACGGGCGCCGCCACGAGGACGAAGAGTTCACCGGACTGGATCTTGAGATTGTCGGTGATGTTGAAGGGCCCGCCGGGGAGTTGCGGGAACTTCCGCGCGTTGTCGGCCTCGGGGTACCAGTTGAAGACGGCCTGCTGGAGTGCGAGGGAGAGGCCGATCGCGGTGATGAGCGGGGCCAGGCGTGGTGCGCCTCGCAGTGGTCGGTAGGCGAACCGTTCGGCTCCCACCGCGATGAGGACGGCGACGAGGCCGCCTCCGATCAGCATGAGGGGGAGGGCGACCCACATGGAGGTGCCGCCGGGCAGGATTAGATAGACGGTGAGGGCGCCGAAGCCGCCCGTCATGAAGATCTCGCCGTGGGCGAAGTTGATGAGCTGGACGATGCCGTACACCATCGTGTATCCGATGGCGATCAGCCCGTACATCGAGCCGAGTATCAGCCCGTTGGCCAGCTGTTGCGGCAGAGTGTGCACCGCATGGCCTCCATGTGGGTGCGGAGAGTGACGGGGTAGAGGTCGGGCCGCGCGGTGACGGGTCGTCGTGGCCGCGCGGCCCTGCGTGGTGCGTTGTGGTGCTGTGGGGTGGGTCAGCCGGTCTTGACGGACTTCCACTCGCCCTTGGTGGCCTGGTACAGGGTGAGCGTCTTGTTCTTGGTGTCGCCGTACTCGTCGAAGCCGACGGGCCCTGCGATGCCCTCGAAGCTGACCTTCTGGACCTCGGCGACGACCTTCTTGCGGGCGTCGGCGGGGACCTTCCCGTCCTTCACGACGTTGCCGACGGCCTTGATGATGGCGGTGGCGGCGTCGTAGGAGTAGCCGCCGTAGGTGCCGTAGTCGCCCTTGTACTTGCCGGCCTTGTACTTGTCGATGAATTCCTTGGCGGCGGGCAGGGTGTCGACGGGGACGCCGACGGAGGTGACGAGGTCGCCTTCGGCGGCCTTGCCGGCGGTCTTGATGTAGGTCGGGGTGAACATGCCGTCACCGCCCATGAGCGGGATCTTGGCCCCTGCGTCCTTGAGCTGCTTGGTGAGGACCTGCGACTCGTCGTACTGCCCGCCGTAGTAGAGCAGTTCGGCACCCGAGTTCTTCACCTTGGTGACGAGGGTGGCGAAGTCCTTGTCGCCGACGTTGACGTGGTCGGTGCCGACGACCTTGCCGCCCGCTTCCTTGTACTTCTTGGCGAAGATGCCGGCGAGACCGGCGCCGTAGGTCTGCTTGTCGTCGACGACGTAGACCTTCTTCTTCTTGAGCGTCTTGTAGACGTAGTCGGCGGAGAAGCCGCCCTGGACCTCGTCGGTGATGGCGGTGCGGAAGTACGTGTCGAACGGGCGCTTCTTGCTGCCGCTGACCCAGTTCTTGCCCTGTGTGAGTTCCGGGGCGGTGTTGGACGGCGAGATCTCGACGAGGTCGGCGGCGGCGAAGACCTTCTGCATGGTCTGCGCGACACCGGAGTTGAGGGGGCCGACGACGCCGAGGACGTCCTTGTTGGCGACGAGCTGCGAGGCGTTCTGCTGGCCGGTGGGCGGCAGGGCCTTGTCGTCGAGGGCGGACACCTTGAAGGTGACGCCGGGGACGAGCTTCTTGTCGTTGGCGTCCTTGACGGCTATTTCCACGCCGGACTTGATGCCGAGGCCGGTGGCGGAGTTCTGGCCGGTGAGGGGCGCGTCGACGCCGATCACGACCGTGGTGTTGCTGCCGCCGCTGTCGTCACTGCCCTTGTCGTCGCGCGATCCGCAGGCGGTAAGCGTGAGTGCTCCGGTGGTGAGCACGGTGGTGAGTATGAGCAGAGAACGGTGTCGCACGATCATTCCTCTCCCTGGCGCGGCTCCCCGGGGCGGGGGCCGTGGGTCTCGCCGGGCCGTACTGGTGGTACAGGGGCCGTGCAATGGACGCGCCCGGCGGCGCGGTGACTGGCCGTGACTATAAGCGCAGGTAGGGGATGGGGGAGCTGCCGGGGGCAGGCTGTGACGCTCTTGTTATGACGGGGCGAGTCCGAGGGGGCGCAGTGTGGACGATTGGGACGCTTGTGGAGCGCACGCATGTGCTCACATGGTGAGAACACCCAGTTCCGGTATGGGACTTGAGGTGATCTTGGTCCTTACGGGATGTGTGTCGTGAGGCCGTGTGCTCGTGGCGGGTGAGGGCCGCCCGGACCGCGGGGCGTGGCCGGTGGGGCGTGCACGGCCTTCTTACGGCGGAGGTCACGCATTGTTACCGTCGTGTGAGTTCAGGAGGGAGCGCGGGGCCGCAGTTGGCGTACAGGAAGTCGCGCAGGTCGTCGGCGAACGCGGTGCCCAGGGTGAAGGTGCGGCGCTGTCGGCCGCGTTCGTTGCGCAGAACCGCGTCGAGCCGGTGCAGGGCCGCGTCGGGCGGCAGGCCGGTGCAGGTGTAGACGGAGAGCCAGACGGTGAGGCGGCGAGGGCTTCGCGGCTCCACCTTCAGAGGCAGCCGGGGTGTGGTCGACGAGCCGAACTCAGTGCTCTGCGGCTGTAGTTGATGGACCGTGACGACATTCCCCGGGGTGACGTGCAGGGTGAACCGGAACGTGCCGTTGTCCGTGCCGGGCCCGTGGTAGCGCAGGGTCGTGACGCTCGCGGGCCAGGGGGGCGGTGTCGTGTCGCCGGAGGTGGGGCGCAGGACGAGCAGGGCGCCGACGGCCGCGGCGCAGCAGACGAGCAGCAGGGCGGCGCGGCGGCGTCGGACGGGCAGCGCGGCCCAACGCTCGGACAGTCGCGGAGTGTTGGCGTCCAGCGTGTCGGTGCGGGGGCGGGGAAGGGGGAGAGGGTCGTCGGGGGGTTCGTACGGCTCGACGGGCCCGATGCCGGTCATGCTGGACGGTAGGCCGGAGGGCGCGGTTCCGGCAACGGGGGCGACGGTCCCCGGTGAGCATGGCGCCCGGCGGGCGCGAGGAGAACCGTGCGCGCCGGGGCCGGAGGGCTCACGCTGCCGGCGGCGCCATGGGGGAGTCCTTGAGGACACAGGTCAGGCGGGCGGTGCAGACCCGCTTGCCGTGCTCGTCGGTGATGACGATTTCGTACGTGGCCGTGGTGCGTCCGCGATGGACGGGGCGACGGTCCCCGGTGAGCAGGGCGCCCGGCGGGCGCGAGGAGAACCGTGCGCGCCGGGGCCGGAGGGCTCACGCTGCCGGCGGCGCCATGGGGGAGTCCTTGAGGACGCAGGTCAGGCGGGCGGTGCAGACCCGCTTGTCGTGCTCGTCGGTGATGACGATTTCGTACGTGGCCGTGGTGCGTCCGCGATGGACGGGGGTGGCGACCCCGGTGACGAGGCCGGAGCGGGCGCTGCGGTGATGCGTGCAGTTCAGGTCGACGCCGACGGCGAGGCGGCCGGCGCCGCCGTGCAGCATGGAGCCGACGGAGCCGAGGGTCTCGGCGAGGACGGCGGAGGCGCCGCCGTGCAGCAGCCCGTACGGCTGGGTGTTGCCCTCGACCGGCATGGTGCCGACGACACGGTCCGCGGAGGCCTCCTTCACCTCGATGCCCATACGGGTGCCGAGGTGCCCGGCGGAGAAGAGGGCGGGCAGGTCGACGCCGAGCGTCGCGTACTCGTCGATGACCTCTTGCGGGAACTTCACGTGGTTCTGCTCGCCCATGGGGCCCGGCTCCGTCCGTCGTGCCTGCTTGCTGCCTGTGCTGCCTGTCCTGCGGGGGTCGTGCGCGATGACTGAGCAAACGCTCAGTCGGTCCTCGATTGTTCCAGGCGGACGACGACGGACTTGCTGGCGGGGGTGTTGCTGGTGTCCGCGGTGGCGTCGAGCGGCACCAGGACGTTGGTCTCCGGGTAGTACGCGGCGGCGCAGCCGCGGGCCGTCGGGTAGTGCACGACACGGAAGCCGGGGGCGCGGCGCTCGACACCGTCGCTCCACTCGCCGACGAGGTCGACGTACGCGCCGTCGGCGAGGTCGAGGTCACGCGCGTCCTCGGCGTTGACCAGGACGACCCGGCGGCCGTTCTTGATGCCGCGGTAACGGTCGTCGAGGCCGTAGATGGTGGTGTTGTACTGGTCGTGCGAGCGCAGGGTCTGGAGGAGGAGGCGGCCTTCGGGCAGGCGCGGGTACTCGACGGGTGCCGCCGTGAAGTTGGCCTTGCCCGTGGCGGTGGGGAAGCGGCGCTCGTCGCGCGGGGCGTGCGGCAGCGCGAAGCCGGCCGGGTCCGTCACGCGCGCGTTGAAGTCCTCGAAGCCGGGGACGACACGGGCGATGCGGTCGCGGATCGTCGCGTAGTCCTTCTCGAACTCCTCCCAGGGCGTGGCGGAGTCGGCGCCGAGGACGCGGCGGGCGAGGCGGGCGACGATGGCGGGCTCGGAGAGCAGATGGCGGCTCGCGGGCTCCAGGCGCCCGCGGGAGGCGTGCACCATGCCCATGGAGTCCTCGACGGTGACGAACTGCTCGCCACCGCCCTGCACGTCGCGCTCGGTGCGGCCGAGCGTGGGCAGGATGAGGGCGCGGGCGCCGGTCACGGTGTGCGAGCGGTTGAGCTTGGTGGAGACGTGGACGGTCAGCGCGGCGCGGCGCATGGCGGCCTCCGTGACCTCGGTGTCGGGTGAGGCCGACACGAAGTTGCCGCCCATCGCGAAGAAGACCCGCGCCTTTCCGTCGCGCAGGGCGCGGATGGCGCGTACGACGTCGTAGCCGTGCTCGCGCGGCGGAGCGAAGCCGAACTCCTTCTCCAGGGCGTCGAGGAAGGCGGGGGCGGGGCGCTCGAAGATGCCCATGGTGCGATCGCCCTGCACGTTGCTGTGGCCGCGGACCGGGCAGACACCGGCGCCGGGGCGGCCGATGTTGCCGCGAAGCAGCAGGAAGTTGACCACTTCGCGGATGGTCGGCACGGAGTGCTTGTGCTGGGTGAGGCCCATCGCCCAGCACACGACGGTCCGCCGGGAGGCGAGCACCATCTCCAGGGCCCGCTCGATGTCGGCGCGGGACAGCCCGGTCGCCTTCAGGGTCTCGTCCCAGTCGGCTTCGCGGGCCGCGGCGGCGAACTCCTCGTAGCCGTGCGTGTGTTCGGCGATGAAGGCGTCGTCGGTGGCGCCCTCGGTGGCGAGGATCAGTTTGTTCAGGAGGCGGAAGAGGGCCTGGTCGCCGCCGAGCCGGATCTGGAGGAACAGGTCGGTGAGGGCGGCGCCCTTGGTGAGGCCCTTGGGGGTCTGCGGGTTCTTGAACTTCTCCAGGCCCGCCTCCGGCAGGGGGTTCACGGAGATGATCCGCGCGCCGCCCGCCTTCGCCTTCTCCAGGGCGGACAGCATGCGCGGGTGGTTCGTCCCCGGGTTCTGCCCTGCGACGATGATCAGGTCCGCCTTGTAGAGGTCCTCCAGGAGGACGCTGCCCTTGCCCACGCCGAGGGTCTCGGTCAGCGCGGAGCCGGACGACTCGTGGCACATGTTCGAGCAGTCGGGCAGGTTGTTCGTGCCGAACTCGCGGGCGAACAACTGGTAGAGGAACGCCGCCTCGTTGCTGGTGCGGCCCGAGGTGTAGAAGACCGCCTCGTCGGGGGAGGCGAGCGCGGACAGCTCCTCGGCGACGATGTCGAAGGCCCGCTCCCACGACACCGGCTCATAGCGGTCGGCGCCCTCGGCCAGGTACATGGGGTGGGTGAGGCGGCCCTGCTGGCCCAGCCAGTACCCGGAGCGCGTCGCCAGGTCCGCGACCGGGTGCGCGGCGAAGAACTCGGGCGTCACCCGGCGCAGCGTGGCCTCCTCGGCGACCGCCTTCGCCCCGTTCTCGCAGAACTCCGCCGTGTGCCGGTGCTCCGGCTCGGGCCAGGCGCAGCCGGGACAGTCGAAGCCGTCCTTCTGGTTGACCCGCAGCAGCGTCAGGGCGGTGCGCTTCACGCCCATCTGCTCGCGGGCCATCTTGAGGGAGTGCTTGACGGCGGGCAGCCCGGCGGCATGGTGTTGCACCGCTGTGACCTGCGGTGCGTCCTGAACCGGGTCCGACGCGGGCGGCTTGCTGGCCATGGCTGGCTCCCCTTCGAGCTGGTCCTGCGAGCGTGCTGTGCGGTGCTGCGCGATGCGCTGAGGTACGCCTGTCGATCCTCGCACGTACGACTGACAGGGCCCCTGGCCGGTCGGGGATGGGCCGGGCTGTCAGTGGGGCGTGGCAGGATCGGGGACGTGGCAGAGAAAGCAGCAAAGACGGCGAAGACAACCGCGACGAAGGCGACGGGCACCGGTGCGGGCGGACGCCCCCGGCTGATGCTCATGGACGGGCACTCGCTGGCGTACCGGGCGTTCTTCGCGCTGCCCGCGGAGAACTTCACGACGGCGACGGGCCAGCCGACGAACGCGATCTACGGATTCGCGTCGATGATGGCGAACACGCTGCGCGACGAGGCGCCCACGCACTTCGCGGTGGCGTTCGACGTGTCGCGCAAGACGTGGCGCTCCGAGGAGTTCACCGAGTACAAGGCGAACCGGTCGAAGACCCCGGACGAGTTCAAGGGGCAGGTCGAGCTGATCGGTGAGCTGCTCGACGCGATGCGGACGCCGCGCTTCGCCGTCGAGGGGTTCGAGGCCGACGACGTCATCGCCACGCTCGCCACCCAGGCCGAGGCCGAGGGCTTCGACGTCCTCATCGTCACCGGCGACCGCGACTCCTTCCAGCTCGTCTCCGACCACGTCACGGTGCTGTACCCGACCAAGGGCGTCTCCGAGCTGACGCGGTTCACCCCGGAGAAGGTCTTCGAGAAGTACAACCTGACCCCGGCCCAGTACCCCGACTTCGCGGCGCTGCGCGGCGACCCGTCGGACAACCTGCCGGGCATCCCCGGCGTCGGCGAGAAGACCGCCGCGAAGTGGATCAACCAGTTCGGTTCGTTCGCCGAGCTGGTCGAGCGCGCCGACGAGGTCAAGGGCAAGGCGGGCGCCAACCTCCGTGAGCACCTGGAGGCCGTCAAGCTCAACCGCAGGCTCACCGAGATGGTCCGTGACGTCGAGCTGCCCCAGGGCGTCGCCGACCTGGAGCGCACGGCGTACGACCGCACGGCGATCGCGATGATCCTCGACACCCTGGAGATCCGGAACCCCTCGCTGCGCGAGCGCCTGTTCGCCGTCGACCCGGGCGCCGCCGAGGCCGAGGAGGCCCCGGCAGAGCCCGGCGTGGCGGTCGACGGGACGGTCCTGACCACCGGCGAGCTGGCGCCCTGGCTGGCCGAGCACGGGAGCGGCGACACCGTCCTGGGACTCGCCACCGTCGACACCTGGTCGCTGGGGACCGGCTCGGTCGCCGAGGTCGCGCTCGCCGCCGCCGACGGCCGCGCCGCCTGGTTCGACCCCGCGATGCTCGACGAGGCGGACGAGAAGGCGTTCGCCGCGTGGCTCGCCGACGCCGCCAGGCCCAAGGTCCTGCACAACGCCAAGGGCGTCATGCGGGTCTTCGCCGAGCACGGCTGGAGCGTCGACGGCGTCACGATGGACACGGCGCTCGCCGCCTACCTGGTCAAGCCGGGCCGCCGCTCCTTCGCCCTGGACGCGCTGTCCCTGGAGTACCTGGGCCGCGAGCTGGCACCGGCCTCCGCCGCCGACGGACAGCTCGCCTTCGGCAGCGACGAGGACGAGCAGGCCGAGGCCGACGCCCTCATGGTGCAGGCCCGCGCCATCCTCGACCTGGGCGAGGCGTTCGGCGAGCGCCTCAAGGAGGTCGGCGCGGCCGAACTGCTCACCGACATCGAACTGCCCACCTCCGCCCTGCTCGCCCGCCTGGAGCGGTACGGCATCGCCGCCGACCGCGCCCACCTCCAGGCGATGGAGCAGATGTTCGCGGGCGCCGTGCAGCAGGCCGTGCAGGAGGCGCACGCCTCCGTCGGCCACGAGTTCAACCTCGGCTCGCCCAAGCAGCTCCAGGAGGTCTTCTTCGGCGAACTCGACCTGCCGAAGACCAAGAAGACCAAGACCGGGTACACCACGGACGCGGACGCGCTCGCCTGGCTCGCCGCGCAGACCGACCACGAACTGCCCGTGATCATGCTGCGCCACCGTGAGCAGGCCAAGCTGCGCGTCACCGTCGAGGGCCTGATCAAGACGATCGCGGCGGACGGCCGCATCCACACCACGTTCAACCAGACGGTCGCCGCGACCGGCCGCCTCTCCTCCACGGACCCGAACCTCCAGAACATTCCGGTGCGCACCGACGAGGGCCGTGCGATCCGGCGCGGCTTCGTCGTCGGCGAGGGGTTCGAGACGCTGATGACGGCCGACTACAGCCAGATCGAACTGCGCGTCATGGCGCACCTGTCGGAGGACGAGGGCCTCATCGAGGCGTTCACCTCCGGCGAGGACCTGCACACCACGGTCGCCTCGCAGGTCTTCGGCGTCCCCCGGGACGCCGTCGACGCGGAGATGCGCCGCAAGATCAAGGCGATGTCGTACGGCCTCGCCTACGGCCTCTCCGCGTTCGGCCTGTCCGGCCAGCTCAACATCGAGCCGGGCGAGGCCCGCGTCCTGATGGACACGTACTTCGAGCGGTTCGGCGGCGTCCGCGACTACCTGCGCCGGGCCGTCGACGAGGCGCGCGCCACCGGCTACACGGAGACGATGCTGGGCCGCCGCCGCTACCTGCCCGACCTGAACTCGGACAACCGGCAGCGCCGCGAGATGGCCGAGCGCATGGCACTGAACGCGCCGATCCAGGGCACGGCCGCCGACATCGTCAAGATCGCGATGTTGAACGTGGACCGGGCGCTCACCGAGGCGGGCCTGAAGTCCCGGATGCTGCTCCAGGTCCACGACGAAATCGTCCTGGAGATCGCCCCCGGGGAGGCCGCCGCGGCGGAGGAGCTGGTCCGCCGGGAGATGGCCGGAGCGGTTGCCCTCCGGGCGCCGCTGGATGTGTCGGTGGGGCTGGGGACGGACTGGGAGTCCGCCGCGCACTAGCCTCCGGCGGCCGGGGGGTTCCGGGCCGCTGATCGACACAGCCCCGCGCCACCTGAGACGGCGCACGCAGTGCGCATCTCAGGGGCGCGGGGAACTGCGCGCTCGGCCACGACGAAAGCCGCACCCGGCGACGACGCATACCCCCTCGCGGCGCGGATGCGTGAGGCCGACGGCCACCACGCACCCGCACCCGCACCCGGCGACGAAAGACACACCCCCGCGGCGCGGACGCGTGAAGCCCAACCCCGTTCGGCTCTCACACCGGGTCCCGCGCGGAGCGCCCCCGCACGATGGGGCGATGCCGCTGTCGTCACGACCCCGCCGGTCGCGCACCGCCCTCGTCCCGCTGCTCGGCGCCTGCCTTATGGGCGCCTGCCTGGCCGGTGCCGCCGACCCGGCCGGGGCGGCGCAGCGCGGCCCCGTCTGCCGGGCCCCCGCGAAGCCCGCCCTCGCCAAGCAGCTCACGCGGGACCTGCGCGCCGCGCTCGCCGGGCGCCGGGGCACGGTGTCCCTGGCCCTGTACGACAGCCGGACCCGGGCCACCTGCACCCTGAGCGCCGGCCGGCGCTACGAATCCGCCTCCCTCGTCAAGGTCCTGACGATGGAGGCCACCCTGCTCCGCGCCGAGGAGCACCACCGCCCCCTGACCCCCTGGGAGCGGCGCGACATCCGCCCCATGATCCGCAGTTCGGACAACGCGGCCGCGAGCCGCCTGTGGAACGACCTCGGCCACCCGTACCTGGCCGCGACCCTGCGCCGCGCGGGCGCCACCCGGACCAGCCTCGGCCCGTACAGCCACTGGGGCCTGACCCGCACCACGGCCGCCGACCAGCTTCGGCTGCTCGCCGCGCTCACCGGCCGCCGCTCGTTCCTCGGTCCGGGCTCCCGCGCCTACGGCCTGAGGCTGATGGGCGAGGTCCGTGAGGACCAGCGCTGGGGCGTGAGCGCCGGGATGCCCCGCGGCCTGCGCGCCCACCTCAAGAACGGCTGGCTGCCGCGTGCCACGCACGGCTGGCGCGTCCACAGCATCGGGGTGTTCACCGGCGGCGGGCGCGCCTACCGCATCGCCGTCCTCTCCCACGACAACCCCTCGATGGCGTACGGCGTGCGCACCGTGGAACGGGTCGCCCGGGCCGTCCACCGCCGTCTCAACAACGGACGTAGGGGCGCCCTCGGCCTGACCCCGGCCGCCGAGATCAGTGGACGCCCGGACGGCTCGGCTCCGTCGTCCGTCCCCGCGCCGCCGGGTCCGCCGGGCGCCTCCCGGGCCGGCGCGCCCTGACCACCACCGCGTACAGGAGGAGACCGAGCACGAGCCCCGCGCCCGCCCCGAAGCAGAGCGTCGGGACGATCTCCCAGGGCTTCCGGGCGAGACCGGCCTCGTCCACGTACGCCAGCCGGCGCACCACCCGGAGCTCCGCGCAGCCGCACACGCAGCCGCCGATCAGCGCGCACGCCGCCCACCGCAGGCGGACCGGGGCGGCGGCGACCGGGACGACGTCGCGGGCGCCGCGGACCGCCCGCCGGACGAACATCGCGACGATCACCAGCGCGAGCGCCGAAGTCCCGTACTGCACGTACCAGTAGAGCGGGGAACCGGCCACGTTCTCGCTCAGTACGGGGAAGATCCGCGTGCCCCAGCGGCCGGGGTGGGTGAACGCGTCCCACACCACGTGCGTCACCGCCCCGAGCACCGCGGACCCGTACCACCACCACGGCCATTGGGGCCCCGGCCCACCGCCCGGCCCCCGCAGGAGGGCCGCCACCCGCTCGCGCGGCCACCGGGGCAACAGGGCCAGGACCGGTTCCCTGATCAGCCGTTCCAGGGCCACCAGCGCCGGCGCGATCACGGCGTCCACCGTGAGCACGCCGGGGAAGGAGTGCGTGAAGTCGCCGAACTCCATCGCGCCCGGCACCGCGCCCGCCAGGAAGTACGTGACGTCCGGCGCGAACGATCCGGCGACCAGCAGCGACGGTACGAGCCGGCCGCGCCCCGAGCCGTCACGCCGCACGAACGGCAGCACCGCCGCGGCGTGGCTGATGGTGAACGGCACGAGACCCCCCTCGGAACAAGTCGGCACAAGAACGTGCGAGCGTGGAAGCCTACGACACCACGTAGCCGCGCAATCGGTTAAAAACGGGCGCGAACAGGTGTCTGCGCGCCGGAAGTTGTCGTAGTGTCGGCTGGGTGCGCGCGCTGGGGAGCGCCGGACACCAGTACGTCCCGCGACCCGGGACGGCCCTGGGCAGACAGGCTCGACAGGCTATATGGGAGGGGTTCGCGGTATGGCGGCGGTATTCGGCAGGAGGCTGCGCAGGAGCGCGATGACAGCAGCGGTCGCCGCCGCCGCGGTGGCCGCCCTCTCCGCGTCACAGGCCCCGGGCGTGACCGCCCCACGGGAGGCGGACGGCCGGTCCGCCGCGGACCGCACCGACGACCCGGAGCCGGGCGCCGCGACCGTGCCCGACTACTACACGGACCTGCCGCCCCTCATCAGCCCGACCACCGGCCCGACCGCCCTGCCGGGCGCCCGCACCGGAGACACGGCGGGCATCCCCGCCACCGTCCTGGACGCGTACAAGAAGGCCGAGGCCGAACTCGCGGTCAGCAAGCCCGGCTGCAACCTGCCGTGGCAGCTCCTCGCCGCGATCGGCAACGTCGAGTCGGGCCAGGCGCGCGGCGGCAACGTCGACGCGAACGGCACGACGCTCAAGCCGATCCTCGGCCCGGCCCTCGACGGCCGGGGCTTCGCGCTGATCAAGGACACCGACGGCGGCTCCTACGACGGCGACACGGAGCACGACCGTGCCGTGGGACCCATGCAGTTCATCCCCTCCACCTGGAAGTGGGCGGGCCGCGACGGCAACGGTGACGGCACGAAGGACCCGAACAACATCTACGACGCGGCCCTAGGCGCCGGCCACTACCTGTGCCGCAACGGCTGGGACCTGTCCAACGCCGAGGACCTGAACAAGGCGATCCTCAGCTACAACAACTCCTCGGAGTACCTCGCCACCGTCCTGTCCTGGCTGGAGTACTACCGCAAGGGCACGCACGAGGTCCCCGACGGCACCGGCGTCCTGCCCCGGCACCCCAGCGGCGGCGGCAGCGGCAGCAGCGGCAACGGGGCGAGCGTGTCGCCGAGCCCGAGGCCGTCGCACACCGGCGCCCCCGGCGGTGGCTCGCACCCCGGCACCGGACCGACCGCACCGCCCACCACACCGCCGACGACGCCCCCCACCACACCCCCGACGACCCCGCCGACCACGCCCCCGACCACGCCGCCGACCACCCCGACGCCCCCGGCCCTCCCGGCCGAGTCCGTCACCAGGCTCACCGACGCGGGCACCGGCAAGCTGAGCGCCATGGCGGGCGACACCTTCGGCGAGCAGATAGCGGTGCGCTCCCAGAACGCCGGGGGCACGGGCGTGGCCAAGGTCAAGGTGCGGTTCGCGATCGTCGGCGAGACGGACGCGAAGTTCGCCGGTGGGCCGACCAGCGTCGTCGTCACCACGAACAGCTCGGGCGTGGCCACCGCGCCCAAGCTCACCGCGGGCGAGAAGACCGGCACGTTCACGGTCCGCGCCACCGTCGTGGGCCGCTCCCTGCCGGCCCTCGACCACACGGCCACCGTCACCGCGCGGGCGGCCGACGCGCTGGCCCGCACCGGCGACAAGGAACTCAGTTGCGTCGCGGGCCAGGAGTTCGCCGACGCCGTCGAGGTGAAGGCCACGTACAAGGGCGCCGCCGCCGGCGGGGTCGCCGCGACCGCCACCCTGGTCAAGGCGAAGGACGACCCGGCCGAGGCGGACAAGGGCCCCTACTTCAAGGACGCGAACGGCAAGCAGGTCCGTACGCTGGGAGGCCTCAAGACCGGCGCCGACGGCCGGCTCACCCTGCCGAAGCTGTACGCGGACGGCACCGCCGGTACGTTCCTGCTGCGGATCGGCACCACGGGCGGCGCGACACTCCTCGTCGAACTGAAGGTGACGGCGGCCCCGTCCGGCGACGCCTCCGGCACGCCGTCCGGATCCGCGAGCCCCTCCGCGTAGCACCCGGCGCACCCGGCCCTCCCGCCCCCCGGGCAGGAGGGCTTCGTCGTGTGCGCGACGTGTTCTCATCTGGCCGCCGCATTGCTACGGTGCACCGACCCAGAGGCCTGACGCCTCATCAGATCCCGTCCGCCGTACGGCTCAAGGGAGGTCGGACATGCGCGCCCTCATCGCCGCGGCCATCGGACTCACCTGCGCCTTCGCCCTCGTCCTCACCCTCACGGCGATCGGCGCGCCCTCGGGCGAGACCTCCCCGAAGCCGCTCCTGACCACCGTCCCCGCACACCCATAGCCGGTCGTAACCGGCCGTAGCCGAGGAGGGCCGCCGAGATGCGCCGCAAGGCCAGCCTGATCCTGCTCGCCCTCGCCGTGTTCTTCGCGGCCCTGTCCCCGCTGATGCGCTGGTACGCCTTCCCCCGCCTGGCCAAGATCCCGCCGAGCCAGTACCAGACGATGGTCCTGGAGGCCAGGAACGCGACGCTCATCGACTACGGCACCATGCGCGCGAAGAAGGTCCCCAGACTCACCGTCGTACAGACCCTCAAGGGGAACGTCGAGGCCTCCGACCGGATCGAGGAGAGCGCCGGGCGCGATGTGGTCGTCTGGGACGGGCTCAGCTACGTCGTGGGCCCCGACGGCGCGTTCGTCTCCCAGATCCCCGAGCGCTACATCTTCGACGCGCACAGCCAGGAACCCGTGCACGCCACCGGTGAATCCGTCGACGGCGACCCCGTCACGCGCGAGGGCATCGAGTTCAAGTGGCCCTTCCTCACCGAGAAGCGCGACTACGAGTACTTCGACGCGCGCGCCCGCACCACCCGGCCCATCCACTACAAGGGCACCGAGACCTTCCGCGGCCTCACGATCTACCGCTTCGAGCAGACCGTCCCGTGGACCAAGGTCCCCTTCCCCAAGAAGCTCCCCGTGCGGGGCATCACCGCGGACTCCCTCGCCGGGACCGGCACCGAGATGTGGTACACGACCGTCCGCACGTTCCTGGTCGACCCGACGACCGGCGCCCCCGTCTACGGCGAGGAACGGCACAGGGAGGAGATGCGCGGCGGCACCCTGCTCGGCGACAAGGACAAGGTCACCGCCTTCGCCGGCGACGTGAAGATGCGCGAGGACTACATCAGGTCCACCGTCGACCTGGTCACGTCCCAGCGCACCCTCGTCCTGCTGCTCACCTCGTACCTGCCGTGGGGCTTCCTCGTCCTCGGCGTGCTGCTGCTCGCGCTCGCCCTGTGGCTGGAGGCGCGCGGACGCCGCCCCGGCGAGCCGCGGGACGCGGCGGTGCCCGAGCCCGCGCCGGTCAGCGTCTGAGCCGCGCGTTCGTGAACCGGGTCGCCTCGACCGCGGCCGGGTCCTCGGGCCACGGATGCTTCGGATAGCGCCCGCGCAGCTCCGCCCGCACCGCCGGGTAACCGTCCCGCCAGAACGAGGCGAGGTCCGCGGTGACGGCGGCGGGCCGCCCGGCGGGGGACAGGAGATGCACGAGGACCGGCACGCCCGCCACCCGCGGCGTCTCGTCCAGACCGAACATCTCCTGCACCTTCACCGCCAGCACCGGCTGCCCGGGATCGGAGTAGTCCAGGCGGATCCTCGACCCGCTGGGCACCTCGACGCGCTCCGGCGCCAGTTCGTCGAAGCGCGCCGCCGCCCCGCCGGCCCACGGCAGCAACCGCTTGAGCGCCTGGCCCGCGCCGATCCGCGCCAGGTCCGCCCGGCGCCGCGCCGCGCTCAACTCCGGCTCCAGCCAGTCGTCCACGCGCGCGTGGAGCCCTTCGTCGCTCACATCGGGCCACGGCTCGCCGATCTGACGGCGCAGGAACGCCAGCCGCTGCCGCAGCGCCTGCGCGTCCCGGTCCCACCGCAGCAACCCGAGCCCTTCCCGCCGCAACCCCTCGAGCAGCGCGTCCCGTACGAGACCGGGCGCGGCCTTCCTGAGCGGGCGCACGGCCAGTTCGACGGCGCCGAGCCGCGTCACGTTCCGCGCCACCACCTCCCCGTCGGCCCACACCACCTCGTCGCCCTCGGAGTACAACGAGGCGGCGGCCCGGCGCGCGACCTCCTCGTCCACGACGGCGCCGAACCGCACGCGCGCGTGCCCGGCCCCCACCGGCCGGTCGGCGACGGCGACAGCCACCCAGTCGGCATGGCGCAGCGCCGAGCCGTCCCCGATGTCCGCCCGCGTCCCGGACACCATCAGGTACGAGCCACCACTGCGACGGGCGACGCGCTCAGGAAAGGCGAGGGCGGCGACGAGCCCGGCGACCTGGTCGTCACCGGCCTCCCGCTCGCCCCCGGACCCCGACCGCGGCGCCAGAGCGGACAGACGGCGCACCTCCTGGCGCCACCGCGCGCCGTACGCGTCACCGCCGCGCCGGGCCGTCCGCAGGGCACCGGCCAAGTCGTCCCCGTACTCGCGCGGCGGCTCCTCGCTCAGCAGGGCGACCACCTCGGCCGCCCGCCGGGCGCCCACCACGGGCGCCGCGTCGAGCAGGGCCCGGCCGAGCCGTGGATGCAGACCGAGCCGGGCCAGCCGGGTGCCGCGCTCCGTGACCCGGCCCGACGCGGGGTCCACCGCGCCGACCGCCGTCAGCACACTGCGCGCCGCCGCCATCGCCCCGCCCGGCGGCGCGTCGAGCAGCGCGAGCCCCGACGCGTCCGGATCGCCCCAGCACGCGGCCTGCAACGCGAACGCCGTCAGGTCCGCCACCTTGATCTCCGGCGCGGGGAACCGCGTCAGCCGCCCGTCCTCCGCCTCGTCCCAGCACCGGTACACCACACCCGGCGCCTGGCGCCCGGCCCGCCCGGCGCGCTGCGCACCGGCCGCACGCGAAGCCCGTACGGTCGTCAGGGCGCTGAGCCCGCGCGCGTGATCTACCCGCGGCTCCCTGGCGAGCCCGGAGTCCACCACGACCCGCACCCCCGGCACCGTCAGCGACGACTCCGCGACCGCCGTGGCGAGAACGACCCGGCGCCGCGCCCCCGCCGAGAGCACCGCGTCCTGCACGGCGGCCGGCGCCCGGCCGTGCACCTGGAGGACGTCGACATCGCCGATCTCCCCCAACTGCCCGGCGACCCGGGCGATCTCCCCGACGCCCGGCAGGAAGCACAGCACGTCCCCGGAGCGCTCGGCGAGCGCGCGCCGCACGGTCGCCGCCACCTGCGACAGCAGGGCCGGGTCCACCCGCATGCCGTGCGGCGGGCGCACCGGCCGCGCGGGCGGCGCCCAGACCACGTCGACGGGGTACGAGACGCCCGCGGCCTCGACGACCGGCGCGCCCCCGAGCAGCCCCGCCCACCCCTCGGCGTCCGTCGTCGCCGACGCCGCGACGAGCCTCAGCTCCGGCCGCAGCGCCTCCCGTACGTCGCACAGGAACGCCGCGACGGTGTCCGCGTCCAGGTGCCGCTCGTGGACCTCGTCGAGCATGACCACGTCGACGCCGGCCAGTTCCTGGTCGCGCTGGAGCCGTTGCAGCAGCACGCCCGTCGTGACGACCTCCACGCGCGCGTGCGGCCCGATCACGCGCTCGCCGCGCACCGTGTAACCGACCCGCTCCCCGACCTGCTCGCCGAGGAGCCAGGCCATGCGACGCGCAGCGGCCCGGGCCGCGATCCGCCGCGGCTCGGCGACCACGACCCGGCGCTCGGGGGAGCCCGCCTCCAGGAGCCCGGCGAGCACCAGCGGGACGAGGGTCGTCTTGCCGGTGCCGGGCGGAGCGACGAGCACCGCCGCCCCGTCCGCGTCGAGCGCGTTCCGTAGAGCGGGCAGCGCGGCCCGCACGGGCAACTGGTCGAGGAGGTCGGCGCGGATCATCCCCTCAGTGTCCAGTACCCCCGGCGGCGCGGTCGTCCCGCTCGCAGACGAAGATCGCCGTGCCCGGGATCAGGTTCCCGCGCAGCGGCGACCAGCCGCCCCACTCCTGCGTGTTCCACGCCGGCCACTGCGGCTCGACGAGGTCCACGAGCCGGAAACCACCCGCCACGACGTCGCGCACCCGGTCGCCGACGGTCCGGTGGTGCTCGACGTAGACGGCGTTGCCCTCCTCGTCCTGCTCCACGTAGGGGGTGCGGTCGAAGTAGGACGCGGAGACGCTCAGCCCCTCCGGGCCCGGCTCGTCGGGGAACGCCCAGCGGATCGGGTGCGTGACCGAGAAGACGAAGCGGCCACCGGGCCGCAGCACCCGGCGCACCTCGCGCAGGACGAGCACGGGGTCGGCGACGAAGGGCAGCGCCCCGTAGGCGGAGCAGGCCAGGTCGAACGAGCCGTCCTTGAAGGGCAGCACGCCCGCGTCGGCCTCGACCAGCGGGATCTTGCCACCGTCGATCCGCATGGCGTGCTGCAACTGCCGGTGCGAGAGGTCGAGGGCGACGGGCCGCGCGCCCTGGGCGGCCAGCCAGCGCGAGCACTGCGCGGCGCCCGCACCGATCTCCAGGACGTCCTTGCCCGCCAGCTCCTCCACCGGGCCGAGCAGCTCGGCCTCCACCTCGTCCAGGCCCTCGGGCCCCCAGACGAAGCGGTCGTCCCCGAGGAACGTGCCGTGCTCGACCTGGTAGTCGTCCGCGTTGCGGTCCCACCAGCCGCGGTTGGCCCGCGAACTCTCGGTGGTCCCCGCCTCGCGCCGGGTCGCCGTCGACTCGTCGTCCACCGACGACACCCCCTGAGGCTCCTGGCGCGCTTCCATTGGTCCGGACTCTTGGATGATCGGCTCCCTCGTCGTACTCTTCCGTCCACCTGCGGCAGAGGACGTCCACAGCGGGCTCTGCGCCCCGCGTAGCCTCGTGCGACAGGTTTTGTGCCGGGTATGCGGCGTTCGCCCCGGGTGTGCGCCTTCGCGACATTGACCCTGCCCGGCAGCCCCCGTATGCTACAAGTTGCGCTGCGGGCCTGCGCACCTCAGACATAGCAGGCTGTGCTCGCATCTGTTGCATGTCCCCTCGGTTGTCGAGGCGCCACCAGGGTCGTGGAAACACGGCCAGGGAGTTCGGCGCTTCCCAGGCTGTCCGGCTTCTTCGGTGCGAAACAGGTTCTTGGCGTAGCAGTACCTACGACTTCAATGTCCGCACCGGAGCCCTTTCCCACATGACGAGCAGCACCGAGACCACCGCCACCACCCCGCAGGTTGCGGTCAACGACATCGGTAACGAGGAAGCATTCCTCGCCGCTATCGACGAGACGATCAAGTACTTCAACGATGGCGACATCGTCGACGGCGTCATCGTCAAGGTTGACCGGGACGAGGTTCTCCTCGACATCGGTTACAAGACCGAAGGTGTCATCCCGAGCCGCGAGCTCTCGATCAAGCACGACGTCGACCCGAACGAGGTCGTCAAGGTCGGCGACGAGATCGAGGCCCTGGTTCTCCAGAAGGAGGACAAGGAAGGCCGCCTGATCCTCTCGAAGAAGCGCGCGCAGTACGAGCGTGCTTGGGGCACCATCGAGAAGATCAAGGAAGAGGACGGCATCGTCACCGGTACCGTCATCGAGGTCGTCAAGGGTGGTCTCATCCTCGACATCGGCCTCCGTGGCTTCCTGCCGGCTTCCCTCGTCGAGATGCGCCGCGTCCGCGACCTCCAGCCCTACGTGGGCAAGGAGCTCGAGGCGAAGATCATCGAGCTGGACAAGAACCGCAACAACGTGGTCCTGTCCCGCCGTGCCTGGCTCGAGCAGACCCAGTCCGAGGTCCGCCAGACGTTCCTCACGACCCTCCAGAAGGGTCAGGTCCGCTCCGGCGTCGTGTCCTCCATCGTCAACTTCGGTGCCTTCGTGGACCTGGGTGGCGTCGACGGTCTGGTGCACGTCTCCGAGCTGTCCTGGAAGCACATCGACCACCCGTCCGAGGTTGTCGAGGTCGGCCAGGAAGTCACCGTCGAGGTCCTCGACGTGGACATGGACCGCGAGCGTGTCTCCCTGTCGCTGAAGGCGACGCAGGAAGACCCGTGGCAGCAGTTCGCCCGCACCCACCAGATCGGCCAGGTCGTGCCCGGAAAGGTCACGAAGCTGGTTCCGTTCGGTGCGTTCGTCCGCGTGGACGAGGGCATCGAGGGTCTGGTGCACATCTCCGAGCTGGCCGAGCGCCACGTGGAGATCCCGGAGCAGGTCGTCCAGGTCAACGACGAGATCTTCGTCAAGGTCATCGACATCGACCTCGAGCGCCGTCGCATCAGCCTCTCGCTGAAGCAGGCCAACGAGGCGTTCGGCGCCGACCCGTCGGTCGTCGAGTTCGACCCGACCCTGTACGGCATGGCCGCGTCCTACGACGACCAGGGCAACTACATCTACCCCGAGGGCTTCGACCCCGAGACCAACGACTGGCTCGAGGGCTTCGAGACCCAGCGCGAGGCCTGGGAGACCCAGTACGCCGAGGCGCAGCAGCGCTTCGAGCAGCACCAGGCTCAGGTCATCAAGTCCCGCGAGGCCGACGCTCAGGCCGAGGCCGAGGGTGCTTCCACCACGAGTGCGGCTCCGGCCGCCTCCGGTGGCAGCGGCAGCACCGGTGGTTCGTACTCCTCGGAGTCGGACGACAACTCCGGCGCGCTCGCCTCGGACGAGGCGCTCGCCGCGCTTCGCGAGAAGCTGGCCGGCGGCCAGAGCTGAATCGCTCTGCGCTAGCAGGTAGGTGAACAGTGGGCCCGCACCCTTGTGGTGCGGGCCCACTGCTGTGTGCCGACGAGTGCGGGCGGACGCGCCGAGGCTGTGCGCGGAGAGAAACGTGGTGGATACACGAGTAACTCCCGTACCGTAACGAGCCGTTGCCAGGATCCCCGGGTCGATCAAGATCGTGCAGAGCTTGAGGGGAGCCGGACAGATGGCAGCACAGCAGACGGCAGGTACCGGGGCCAGTCGGCGGGCCTTTCTCCGCACCGTCGGTCTCACCGGCGGCGCGGGCGCCATGTTCGCCACGATGGGCGCCCTCGGGCTCGCCCCCACCGCGCAGGCCGCGCAGCGTGAACTCCCCTACCGGGCACCGAGATCGGGGGACTTCACGCTGACCGGGCGGGCCGCCGCGAAGGTGGTGGTCGTGGGCGGCGGCATCGCCGGGCTCGCCACCGCCTACGAACTGGGCAAGGCGGGCTACGACTGTACGGTCCTGGAGGCCAGGGAACGCACTGGTGGCCGCAACTTCACCGTCCGGGGCGGCGACACGACCGTCGACCTGTACGGCAACCAGCAGACCGCGCGCTTCAGCGACGGGCAGTACATGAACGCGGGCCCGGCCCGGCTGCCGCAGTGGATGGTGACCCTCGACTACTGCCGCGAACTCGGCGTCCCCATCGAGGTGTTCACCAACACCAACGCCGACGCCTACCTCTTCAACGAGTCCGCGGGCATGACCGGGCCGATGCGCCACAGGACCGCCAAGGCCGACGTCTACGGCTATGTCTCCGAACTCCTCGCCAAGGCGTCCGACAAGGGCGCCCTCGACCAGGAGCTGACCGCCTCCGACCGCGACCGGCTCGTGGAGTTCCTGAAGGACTTCGGCGAGCTGGGCGACAAGCTGACGTACGAGGGCGGGGAGCGCCGGGGCTACACCACCGTCCCGGCCGCCACGGGCACGCCCGGCGTGCTCCTCGGCGACGTACCCTCCGCGTCCGACGTGTTCGCCAGTGGCGTCGGACGCTACTTCTCCTTCGAGTTCGGCTACGACCAGGCCATGCTCATGTTCCAGCCGGTCGGCGGCATGGACCGGATACCGAAGGCGCTGACCCGGGCCATCGGCGACCACCGGATACACACCGGCGCCGTCGTCACCCGGATCACCGACAAGGGCGACCGCGTACAGGTCACCTACCGGCAGGGCGGGCGGACCCGGGTCGTCGAGGCGGACTTCTGCGTCGGCGCGCTTCCGCCCAACATCCTCGCCAAGGTCCCGCACAACCTCGGCTCCGGTGTGCAGAGCGCCCTGGAGGCCATCACGCCGCAGTCCGCCGGAAAGATCGGCCTGGAGTACAGATCCCGCTGGTGGGAGCTGGACCACCGGATCTACGGCGGCATCACCGAGACCGACATGGACCTCAGCCACATCTGGCACCCGTCCTACGGCTTCCACGGCGAACGCGGCGTCATGATCGGCTACTACAACTACGGCGCGGACGCCGACGCCTACGCGAAGCTCACGCCCAAGGGCCGGGAGACCCGCGCCGTCGCGCAGGGCGTGAAGATCTACGGCGAGAAGTACCGCACGGAACTCGCCTCGTCCGTCTCGCACCACTGGCGGCAGACCCCGCACCTGGAAGCCGCCTGGCACAGCACCCCGGGCGGCCCCGACGACCCGCGCTACAAGCCGCTGAACGAGCCGACCGGGCGGGTCTACTTCGCCGGGGACTGGCTGAGCTACACCGACGCCTGGCAGCACGGCGCGTTCACCTCGGCGCGGCGGGCCGTGAGCAAGCTGCACGCGCGCGTGCTGGCCACGTGAGAGCGGCGCTGCGGGTAAGAGGAAGCTGAGAAAGGGCACGGGCGGGAATGCCCGTGCCCTCCTCGCGCGTTCTTCTGATGAACACGAGGAGGAGCGGTCACAGTGCTTGATGCGCAGGATCTGTACACATGGGAGCCGAAGGGCCTTGCCGTGGTGGACATGGCGCTCGCCCAGGAGTCCGCCGGCCTTGTCATGCTCTACCACTTCGACGGATACATCGACGCGGGTGAGACCGGCGACCAGATCGTCGACCGGGTCCTCGACTCGCTGCCCCACCAGGTCGTCGCGCGCTTCGACCACGACCGCCTGGTGGACTACCGGGCCCGCCGCCCGCTGCTCACCTTCAAGGGCGACCGCTGGTCCGCCTACGAGGTGCCCTCCCTGGAGGTGCGGCTCGTCCAGGACGCCACCGGCGCCCCCTTCCTGCTGCTCGCGGGACCGGAGCCGGACGTCGAGTGGGAGCGGTTCGCGGCGGCCGTGCAGCAGATCGTGGAGCGCCTCGGCGTACGCCTCGCGGTGAACTTCCACGGCATCCCGATGGGTGTCCCGCACACCCGCCCCGTCGGCCTCACCCCGCACGGCAACCGCACCGAGCTGGTCCCCGGGCACCGCAGCCCCTTCGACGAGGCGCAGGTGCCGGGCAGCGCCGAGGCGCTGGTCGAGTACCGGCTGATGGAGGCCGGGTTCGACGTCCTCGGTGTCGCCGCGCACGTCCCGCACTACATCGCGCGCTCCGCGTACCCCGACGCCGCGCTCACCGTCCTGGAGGCGATCACCGGCGCGACCGGGCTCGTGCTGCCGGGCATCGCGCACGGCCTGCGCACGGAGGCGCACCGTACGCAGACGGAGATCGACCGGCAGATCCAGGAGGGCGACGAGGAACTGGTCGCGCTCGTGCAGGGTCTGGAGCACCAGTACGACGCGGCGTCCGGCGCCGAGTCCCGGGGCAACATGCTGGCCGAGCCGGTGGAGATCCCCTCCGCCGACGAGATCGGCCTCGAATTCGAGAAGTTCCTCGCCGAGCGGGAAGGCGACGCCTGAGCGCCTAAGCTTGCGCTCATGGTGAAGGTGGGGTTGACCGGCGGCATCGGCGCCGGGAAGAGCGAGGTGTCCCGGCTGTTCGTGGAGCGCGGGGCCGTCCTGATCGATGCCGACCGGATCGCGCGTGAGGTCGTCGAGCCCGGCACACCGGGGCTCGCGGCCGTGGTCGAGGCGTTCGGCGACGAGGTACTGGCGCCGGACGGCACCCTCGACCGGCCGCGGCTCGGGTCGATCGTCTTCGCCGACGCCGACAGGCTGGCCGTCCTCAACGCCATCGTGCACCCGCTGGTCGGAGCCCGCTCCGCCGAGCTGGAGGCCGCGGCCGGGCCCGACTCCGTCGTCGTCCACGACGTTCCCCTGCTCACCGAGAACGGCCTCGCCCCGCTCTACGACCTGGTGATCGTGGTCGACGCGAGCCCCGAGACGCAGCTCGACCGGCTGACCCGGCTGCGCGGCATGACCGAGGACGACGCGCGGGCCCGGATGGCCGCGCAGGCCACCCGTGAGAAGCGCCGCGAGATCGCGGACGTCGTCATCGACAACGACGTACCGCTGGAGAAGCTGACGGAGCAGGTCGACGCCGTGTGGGCCGACCTCGTGGAGCGGGCGCACGCCGCCGGGGCGTAGCGGACGGCCGGTGCGGGTGTCCCTCGCGCGACTCGCGGGCAGGAATAGCCCCTGTGGTCCGCCGCGTTGACGCCTGCGGAGAGGTCGACACGAGAGGGGAGTTCACCGTGCCCGACACCACCCCGGAGACGCACGTCATCGACTACCGCGCGGCGGAGCAGTTGCTGGCCGCGCGAGACCCGCGCGGCGCGGTGAAGCTCCTGGACGACGTCATCGCCGCCCACCCGGAGAACACGGCGGCCCGGCTGCTCAGGGCCCGCGCGTTCTTCGCCGCGGCGCAGTTGCGCGCCGCCGAGCTGGAGTTCTCCATCGTCCTGGAGCGCGAGCCGGACAACGCGTTCGCGCACTTCGCCCTGGCCCGCACGTACGAGAGGTGGGCGCGCCCGCAGCAGGCCCGCCGCCACTTCCGGCTCGCCGCCGCCCTCGATCCGCAGCCCGAGTACCTGGCGGCTGCCCGCTTCGACGACTGAACCCCTGCTCGGTCAGGGCGCCTTCCGATACGGTGGGATGTCGCGGCCGGGCTGGTAGTGCGGCCCCTGACGGATGCGGCGCAGGATCACGAAGACGTCGATCGTCGTGACGAGCCACAGCGCCGCGCAGGCCAGCGCCCACCAGGGGCGGTGCGCCAGCAGGAAGGCGACGGTGCCGAAGACCGTCCAGACCAGGCCGAACAGGGCCAGGCCGAGCCGCAGCCGCAGGGGGCTGCGCGCGGTGACCGGCTCGTCACCCGTGCGTACCGAATGCACCAGACGCATGGGCACCATCCCCTCATGGCGACAGAGGCTCCCTCTCCAGGGTGCCACGATCGAAGGAGCGGGAGTGCTGGACGTACTGAAGGGCGACGCGGCGTGTGCCGCCTGGCTGGCGGCGCTGGACGACCCGGCGATCCCCCAGGTGCAGGCCGAGCTGCCCGACGCGCTCGCCCTGCCCGACGTCCTGCTCGACCTGGCCGTCCCCCACGAGGACATCGGCGTACTGCTGCGGTTGCGCGCCGAGCTGCTCGCGGCGCCGGAGCTGCGGGCGCTGCTGGGGCGGGCGCTGAGCGGGCTGGTGTGGCGGGCGCCGGAGCCGGGACGCGGCACGGGCCTGCCCCGGTTCCCCGGGGCGGCGGGGGAGATGGGGCGGTGCTTCGCCGTGTTCGTCCTCGTCGCCGCGCTGCCGTACGTGCGCGCCCACCACCGAGAGCGCGGCATCCCCGAGGAGGTGTCCCGGCGCAGCCTCGCCGACCTCGGCCGCAACCTCGCCGTGCACCGCAGGCGGTTCGGCACGACGGGACTGCTCGCGCAGGGCTGGCTGACCCGCCACTTCCGGGGCGCGCTGTACCAGTTGGGCCGGCTCCAGTTCGAGCGGGTGTGTCCGGGACGGGGTACGGGAACGTGGCTGGCGGAGGCCGGCGCGGGGGTGGGGCCGGGTGATCCGGTGCTCGGCGTGCACATACCGGACTTCCGCGGGCCCCTGACCCCCGCGGCCTGCGACGACTCGATCCGGCAGGCCCGGGAGTTCTTCGCACGGCACTACCCGCGGGAGCCGGTCCGCGTCGCGATCTGTGAATCCTGGCTCCTGGACCGGCAGTTGCGGCGGTACCTGCCGGCCGAGTCCAACATCGTCCGCTTCCAGGACCGGTTCGCCGTCGAGGACGTGACGGGGGAGCCGGAGGACGACATCCCCGTCACGTTCGTCTTCGGCGGCACCGAGACGCCGCGCGCACTCCTGCCGCGCCGGACGAGCGTCCAGCGAGCCGTCCTCGACCATCTGGACGCGGGCGGGCACTGGTATGTGGGGCGCGGCTGGTTCCCTCTGTAGGACGACCGCCGGGGTCGTGGGGAACGCGGCGCAGCGGGTGTTCGTTCCCCCCCGCATGAGCCTTGAGATGCGTGCGGGGTACGAGGGGACGGGGCCGGGCGCGATCACGCCGGACGGTTGCGCCGTGGAGTTGTACGCGAGACTGCCCGTCGAGGGCGAGCCGGAGATCGTCGCGGGCGCCGTGCCCGCGGGCGCGACCGTGCTCGAACTGGGCTGCGGGGTGGGCCGGGTGACGCATCCGCTGGTGGAGCGGGGCTTCACGGTGACGGCGGTGGACGAGTCACCGCAGATGCTGGAGCGGGTGCGGGGCACGCGCACCGTGCGGAGCACCATCGAGGGCCTGGACCTCGGTGAGAGATTCGATGTGGTGCTGCTGGGTTCGATCCTGGTCAACACCGGGGACGCGGCGGTGCGGCGCGGCATGCTCGACGCGTGCCGGCGCCATGTCGCCGACGACGGCCGCGTGGTGATCCAGCGCGAGCGCGAGGGCGTCCATGCGGACCTGCCGCGGGAGCATGTCCTCCCGGACGGGGCCGTCATCCGCAAGCTGTCCTCGGAGCCGGTGGGCGACGGGGTGCGGTCGGTGACGGTGGAGTACGTGTTCCCGGACGCCGTGTGGACCCAGACGTACCGGGTCCGCCCGATGACGGTCGCGGAGTTCGAACAGGCGCTTGCCGAGGCCGGGTTGCAGGTCGACCGGTACCTCACGGAGGACGGGAGCTGGGTGCGGGCGCTTCCCGTGTGAAGTTCCCTGCCGGTGCGATGAGTTCCGGGGGCGGCGCGGGTCTTGTCCGGTGACAGTGACCGACCGCTCGTCCTCACCGCACAGGAGACCGCCATGACGAACCTCGCCGCCGCCCCCGCCTCCGCCGTCGCCCCCGTCCGTTCCCGGCGCGCCCGGATCGCGTTGCGCACGACCGCGATCGTGCTCGCGGCGTTCTTCGCGCTCGCGAGCGGTCTGCCCAAGCTGCTCGGCGTCCCCGCCGCGGTCGAGGCGTTCGACACGCTCGGATGGGGCGCCGTGGGCATGTACGCGATCGGGGTGCTGGAGGTCGCAGGCGCCGTCGGCCTGCTGGTGCCGGTGCTCTCCGGGCTCGCGCCCCTCGGGCTGAGCGCGCTCATGGTCGGCGCCTGCGTCACCCAGATCGTCGCCTTCGACGGGGAGAACGCGGCGACGCCGCTGATCCTGATCGTTCCCCTCGCCGTCCTGGCCCGGGCCCACCGCGCGCACAACCGGGACCTGACCGACCTGCTGCCGCGCCGCCGCACCGCCTGACCGTGCGCGACCCTCCGCGCCCGCTGACCGAGGCCCACCGCCGTGGACCTCGGTTCAGTGCTGCGCCGGGCCCTGGTCCGGCTGCGGCTCCTGCCCCGGGCCCTGGCCGAAGAGGCCGCGCAGCCGCTCCAGCTCCCGGCGGTCCCGCTTGGTCGGGCGGCCCGCGCCGCGGTCGCGGACACCGACCGGGGCGATCACCTCGCGGGGCGGGGGCGGCGGGGAGTTGTCGACGTACGTCTCGGCCGCCACCGGGGCCCCCACGCGCTTGCGGATCAGCCGCTTGACCACCACCAGGCGCTCGCGCCCGCCGGGCTGGCGCAGCCGTACCTCGTCGCCGACGCGCAGCGCGTGCGCGGGCTTCGCGCTCACCCCGTTGACCTTGACATGGCCGCCCTTGCAGGCGGCGGCGCCCGCCGAACGCGTCTTGACCAGGCGTACGGCCCAGATCCAACTGTCGACCCGTACGCTCTCGCCGCCCGCCGGGGCCGCCGCCCGCGCGGCGCCCACCGGGTCCGGGGTGCGCGACGTCCCTGATGTCTCCGATGCCATGCGTCGAGCTTAGAGCCTGGCCCCCGAACCCCTGCCGCCGAACAGCGGGCCGTCGGCGAGCCCCGGCACGGTCACCTCCGGGCAGGCCGGATAATCCGGTCGAAACGTACGCAGTCGTCAGTGAGAGGCGCCCTCGTCATGGCCGCGATCGGGGACCGGCAGCAGCCGGGGAGACCGAAGTTCACCTTTCCCAGTGCCCTCACCGTCCTCGTCGTCGTCACCCTCGCGGTCTGGCTCCTGGCCTTCCTCGTCCCGCCGGGCCAGTACGAGCGGGGCGGCGACGGCGCCCCCGTCGAGGGGACGTACCACCGGGTCGACTCCGGACAGAGCCTCGTCGACCGGCTCGACGACCTGTTCCTCTCCCCGGTCAACGGCCTCTACGGCATCCAGGACCCCAGGACGTCGTCGGTCGGCCCGGACAACTCCGGGGAGCTGTACGGCAGCGCGGGCGTCTTCCTCTTCGTGCTCGCCATCGGCGCGTTCATCACCGTCGTCTTCGCGACCGGTGCCCTCGACCGCGGCATCGGCCGCCTCGCCCACCGGTTGCGCGACCGCGGCGCCCTGCTCATCGCCGGTGTCATGGTCGTCTTCTCGGTGCTCGGCACGGTCGAGGGCTTCGCCGAGGAGACCCTGGGCTTCTACGGGCTGATCGTGCCGCTCATGCTCGCACTCGGCTACGACCGGATGACGGCCGTCGGCGTGATCGTCCTGGGCGCGGGCATCGGCGTGCTGTGCTCGACGGTCAACCCGTTCGCCACCGGCGTCGCCTCGTCCGCGGCGGACATCTCCCTCGGCGACGGCATCGCCCTGCGGTTCGGCATGTGGGTCGTGCTGACCGCGGTCACGATCGCGTACGTCGTCCGGTACGCCCGGCGTGTGCGGCAGGACCCGGACCGTTCGCTCTCCGGGTTCCTGCCGGGGGACAGGGACCGCGACGAGGCGGCGTCTAAGGCGGCCCAGGCGCCCGGACTCAGCCCGCTCCACAAGGCCGTCCTCGCCGTCACCGCGCTCGTCTTCGCCTTCATGATCTTCTCCGTCGTGCCCTGGGCGAGCGCGCTGACCGGTGACGCCGACGCGGCCCCGTACGGCTTCGAACTCGGCTGGTCCTTCCCGCAGTCGGCGGCGCTGTTCCTGTGCGCCGCCGTACTCGTCGGCCTCGTCGCCCGCATGGGGGAGCAGCGCCTCAGCGCGACGATCGTCCAGGGCGCCGCCGACTTCGTCTCCCCGGCGCTCGTCATCCTGCTGGCCCGCGGCGTCACCGTGATCATGAACAACTCGAAGATCACGGACACCGTCCTGCACGCCATCGAGGGCGTCGTCGAAGGCACCTCGTCCGCGATCTTCGCGATCATCGTCTTCGCGGTGAACCTGCCGCTGGCCTTCCTCATCCCCTCCACGTCCGGGCACGCCACCCTCGCCATGCCGATCCTCGCGCCGCTCGCCGACTTCGCGGGCGTCCCCCGCGCCGTCGTCGTCACCGCCTGGCAGGCCGCGAGCGGCTGGATGAACCTGTGGGTGCCGACGACCGCCGTCACCATCGGCGGCGTCGCCCTCGCCAGGGTCGGCTACGACAAGTACCTGCGGTTCGTATGGCCGCTGCTCGCCCTGCTGCTGCTCCTGATCTGCGCGTTCGTCGCGCTGGGCGCCGCGTTCACGTAGCCGCGGTGGCCGGCCGGGGCTTTAGGGTCGTAAGGATGAACGACGGACTCGACCGGCTCGACGAGCGCATCACCCACTGCCGGGCCTGCCCCCGGCTCGTCGCGTGGCGTGAGGACGTCGCGCGGACCAAGCGCGCGGCCTTCGCCGACGAGACGTACTGGGGCAGGCCGGTGCCCGGCTTCGGCCCGCACGACGCGTCCCTGCTGATCGTCGGCCTCGCGCCCGCCGCGCACGGCGGCAACCGCACGGGCCGCATGTTCACCGGCGACCGCTCCGGCGAAGTGCTCTACCGCGCCCTCCACGACGTCGGGCTCGCCTCCCGCCCCGACGCGGTCTCCCTCGACGACGGCCTCACCCTGCACGGTGTGCGCATCACCTCCCCGGTGCACTGCGCGCCGCCCGACAACAAGCCGACCACGGGCGAGCGCGACACCTGCCGCCCCTGGCTGGTGCGCGAACTGGAACTGCTCAGGCCCACGCTGCGCGCCGTCGTGGTGCTCGGCGGCTTCGGCTGGCAGGCGGCGCTGCCCGCGTTCACCGCCGCGGGCTGGACGGTGCCGCGCCCGCGCCCCGCGTTCGGCCACGGCGCCCGCGTGGACCTCGACGGCCTCGCGCTCTACGGCTGCTACCACGTCAGCCAGCGCAACACCTTCACCGGCCGCCTCACCCCCGGGATGCTGCGCGGCGTGCTCCGCACCGCCGCCATGGAGGCGGGCCTCGACGTGTCACCGTTCGGAGCAACAGATCTGGAGCCACCCCCCGAAGCTTCCTAGCTTGACAAGGGTGACGACACCATCCGCGCCGAAGACGCCCTCCGCTCCGGCCCCACAGGCGGGCAGCCACCCTCCGGCCGCGGCCTACCGCAACCTCGTCGTGGCCACGATCGGCTTCGCGCTCACGTTCTGGGCGTGGAACCTGATCGCGCCGCTCGCCGGTGTCTTCGGCTCGGACCTGGAGCTCAGCTCCTTCGCCCAGTCGTTCCTCGTCGCGGTGCCCGTGCTCGTCGGCTCGCTCGGCCGCATCCCGGTCGGCGCGCTCACCGACCGCTTCGGCGCCCGGCTGCTGTTCCCGCTGATCTCGGCGCTCACCATCGTCCCCGTCCTCCTGGTGATCCCGGCCCGGCACTCCTTCGGTGCGATGATCGTCGTGGCCTTCCTGCTCGGCCTCGGCGGTACGACGTTCGCCATCGGCATCCCGCTGGTGAACTCCTGGTTCCCGCCCGCGCACCGGGGCCTCGCGCTCGGCATCTTCGGCATGGGCATGGGCGGCGTCGCCCTGTCCGGCTACTTCACGCCGCGCATGGCCAAGCACGGCGAGAACCTGCCGTTCGTCGTCGTCGCCATCGCGCTCGCCGTCTACGCGGTCGCCGCGGCCGTCCTCATCACCGACCACCCCGACCGCACGATCCCCACGACGTCGTTGGGCAAGCGCCTCGGCGCGGCCGGCAAGCTCCGCGTCACCTGGGAACTGTCGGCCCTGTACGCGATCGGCTTCGGCGGCATCGTCGCCTTCGGCGTGTACCTGCCCACCTACCTGAAGACCTGGTACGAACTCAGCCCCACGGACGCGGGCACCAAGGCGGCCGGCTTCGCGCTCGTCACCGTGATCTTCCGGCCCGTCGGCGGCTGGCTCTCCGACCGGATCCACCCGGCGACCGTCACCGCGTGGGCTCTCGCCGTCGTCGCCGTGTTCGCGATCCTCCAGGCCTTCGACCCGACCCTGAACCCCATGGGCACCATCTGCTTCCTGGTGATGGCCGCGGGCCTCGGCACCGCCAGCGGCAGCGTCTTCGCCCTCGTCTCCCAGGTCACCCCGCAACCCCAGGTCGGCTCGGTCACCGGCATCGTCGGCGCGATGGGCGGCCTCGGCGGCTTCGTCCCCCCGCTGGTCATGGGCGCGATCTACAGCGCCAAGGACTCCTACTCCATCGGCTTCATGCTCCTGTCCGACCTGGCCCTCGCCGGATGCGTGTACGCGCTCGGACGGATGCGCGGCGCCAAGGCGTAGCAGCCCCCGCCGCCCGGCGGCTCAGCCCCGGCGACGCCTGACGCGCTCGCCCTGCGCCTCGATGAACTGCAACTCCAGGGCGGCGGGCGCGGGTGCCACCCCCGGGCCTCCCGCCTCGGCCCACGCCAGGATCTCGTCGGTCGCGTCGTCCCCCAGGGACCAGCCGATCCAGGCGGCCCGGCCACCCCGGGCACGCCCCTGCCCCGACGGCTGCACCACGACCACGTTGGCCTGGTCGCACGGCCCGAGACAGTCGCTGACCCGCACCGCGAACCGCCCCCCGGACGCGGCGGCGGCGGCCCGCATCCGCTCCAACTGCCACGCGTGGTCGTATCCGGGGTACTTGCGGGCGTCACCGCAGCAACAGCCCCGGCACACGACGAGGGTGCAGGGGCGGGTGCGGGCGGCGCCTATGAGGGTGGGCACGATACTCCTGGCTGCTTTCTTGCGGCTTTTTGCTGCTTCTGCTGGGGCGGGTGCCCGGTGTCAGTTCGCTGCGGCGTCGTCACCGAAGAGGTGGCGCACGGTGGAACGGTAGTTGGTGCGTACGTGCCCCAACGCCACGGCCCGCGCCCGCTCCGGGTCACCGGCGGCCACGGCGTCGTACAACTGCCGGTGCTCGTCGAGCTGTTGGGACCACGCCTCGTTGCGCCGGGTCAGCCAGCGCAGACGGCCGTCGACCGGCTGCATCACGCCGGTCAGCAACCCGTTGCCCGCCGTGGCCAGGAGCCGGTCGTGGAAGCGGCTGTTGATGTCGGCGATCGTCTCGTCGTCGCCCTCGCGCGTGGCCCGCGCCGCCTGCTCCAACAACTCCGCGAGCCGCTCCAGATCGCCCCGCTCCGCCCGCTCGGCGGCGAGCCCGGCCGCGTAGACCTCCAGCGCCTCACGCAGTTCGTAGAGTTCGGTGACGTCGGTACGGGTCAGGGTGCGCACCACGGCCCTGCGCGGCGTCTCGAACGTCACGAACCCCTCGGCGAGCAGCGCCCTGATCGCCTCGCGCGCCGGAACCCGCGACACCCCGAACCGCTCGGCGACCTCCCGCTCGACCAGACGGTCGCCCGGGCGCAGGCGACCGCCGATGATGTCCTGCCGCAACGTGGCGAGCACGCGTTCGCGCACGGCGCCGAGGGGTTCGACCGTTGTCATGGCACCATCTTCGCCGACGCGGCGGCCGGTAGCGTGACGGTATGCCCCACCTCACCGACACCGCCTTCCTCGACCACCTCGCCGACCGTCTCGCCGCCCTCCCCGGCGTCCGCGCCGTCAGCCTCGGGGGGTCGCGGGCGCAGGGGACGCACAGTGAGGCGAGCGACTGGGACACGGCCGTCTACTACCGGGGGAGCGAGGGACTCTTCGAGCCGCGGCATCTGCGCGCGGCCGGGTGGGACGGTGAGGTGTCCGAGATCGGCGGGTGGGGCGGCGGAGTCTTCAACGGCGGGGCGTGGCTCGATGTCGACGGGCGCCGCGTCGACGTGCACTACCGGGATCTCGACAGCGTCGAGCACGAGCTGCGCGAGGCCGAGGCCGGGCGGTTCCGGATCGAGCCGCTGCTCTTCCACCTCGCGGGCATCCCGTCGTACCTCGTCGTCGCCGAGCTGGCCGTCAACCGCGTACTGAGGGGGGAGGCGCCCCGGCCCGACGGGTATCCCGCCGCCCTGCGCGAGACAGCCCCCGAGGAGTGGTGGGGCCGCGCCGGCCTGACCCTGCACCACGCCCGCGCGGGCAACGTGCCGCTGGGCGGGCGTACCGAGGTCGTCGGGGCCGTCGCCGTCGCCGCGACGCAAGCGGGGCACGCCGTGCTCGCCGCCCGCGGGGAATGGGTGACCAACGAGAAGCGGCTGCTGGCGCGGGCCGGTCTGCGCGGCATCGACGCGCTCCTCGCCGACACCGCACTCGGGCTCGGCGAACTGGTCGACCGGGCGCGCGAGTTGCTGGCGGAAGCCGTGCGCACCGCCCGTCAGCCGGGTCCCGTCAGCGGGTAGTCCGCGGCGTCGCGCCAGCCCGTGCCGGGGCCGTCCGTGACGATCAGCCGGACCGAGCGGATCTCCGCGCGCAGCGGCAGACGCCGCTCGAACGCGGCCGACGGGAGGTCGTCCGTGCCCTCCCCGCTCGCCAGGGTCAGATGCGGGTCGAGGCCCTCGTCCCCGAAGACGCCCCGGTACGGGACCGCCTCGGGCCAGCGTTCGCGCAGCGACGCGAGCAGGGCGCGGAACGGGTCGGCGGGGGAGGGGGTCAGGTAGAGCACCCCCGGCCAGCGGCGCATCTCGGCGAAGGTGCAGGTGAAGGGCGGCACCGCCGCGACGGCCGCCCGCAGGGCCGTCTCGGTCGCACCGGTGACGCGCGCCACCGGGAGGAAGGGATAGAGCACCGTCACATGGGCACGCGACCCCGTGCGGACCAGCGCGTCCGCCTCGGGGACGTGGACCGTCAGGGCAGTGTCGCCCGGCAGGTCGGGCCAGCCGGTGGTCACAGGAGGAGAAGGCACGGCCAAGTGTCACATTGCGGAAACACACCCGTTTCCGCCCCTTCAGTCACGCCCCTTACCGTGGAGGAACCAGTTCCCCGCTGGCCGATGTCGTCCGGCGCCACCGCGTCCCCGTACGACAGGAGTCTGCGCACCCTCATGATCCGCCCGCACACCCTCCCGCCCTGGCTCGGCCACGCCCTGCGCGCCCAGCGCGCCCCCGTGCCGTGGCCGGCCGTCGTGCGCGGGGCCCTCGCCGCCGGACCGCTGCTGCTGCTCGCCGTCCTCGCGGGGCGGCCCTCCAGCGGCGTGCTGCTCGCCCTCGGCGCCATGCTCGCCGGGGTCAACGACCGGCCCGGCACCCGACGCGCCGCCGTGTCCCGCCTCGGCGGGCCCGCGCTCGCCGGAGCCCTCGGCATGACGCTCGGGAGCTGCCTCGCCGGGAGCGGGTTCACGCTGGTCGGCGTCTTCGCCGGGCTCGGGCTCCTGGGCGGGGCGCTGAGCGCCGTCGGCCCGGTCGCCTCCGCCGCCGGGACCCAGCTCCTCGTGACGACCGCCGTGGGAGCGGGGATGCCGCTGCCCGAGGCGGGATGGCAGCGGGCGGCCCTGTTCGCCGCGGGCGCCACCTGGCTGATCGTGCTGCGGATCGCGCTGCCCTCACCCGTGCGCGGACAGCGCCTCGGTTATCTGTACGACGGGGAACGCGCCGCCGTCGCCCAGGTCTACGACGCCGTCGCCGCGCTGCTCGACGCCACGGGCGGGCCCGACGCCAGGGCGCGCCGCGCCGCACTCACCGCCGCTCTCGACCATGCCCAGGACGCCTTGCGCGGGCGCCCGGCCGGGACACGGCGGCTGCGGGCCCAGTACACGGCGGCGCTGCCGCTCGCCGAGGCCGCCACCGCGCTGGCCTGGGCCGGGCGTCCCGTGCCGGGGCGGGCCACCGAGGGGCCGCAGCGGCTGGCGACCGCCGTGCGGACGGGGGCGCCGGTCGGGGCGCTGCCCGCCCCGGCCCGCTGCGACGCGGGGCTCCGGGCGCTCGACGAGGCGCTGCTGCGGGCCGCCGAGACGTTCGACCGGGGGCGCTGGAGCGAGGGGCCGGCCCGCCGGAGCATCCGTCGCCGCACCTCACCGGCGGCTGCTCTGCGCAGGATGGCGGGCCCGGCCGGGCGCGAGTACGGGTCGCGCGTCGGGCTCTCCTTCGGGGCCGGTGCCGCCGTCGCGCAGGCCTTGCAGCCCGTGCACTGGTACTGGCTGCCCGCCACCGCCGCCTTCCTCGTCAAACCCGACCTCGGACCGCTGGCCTCCCGCGTCCTGTGCCGCGCCGCCGGGACGGTCGGGGGGGCGCTGCTCTTCGCCGGGCTCGCCGCGCTGCTGCCCCAGCCCTTCGGCCTGATCGCGCTGGTGGCCGTGTGCGGGGCGCTGATCCCCGTCGCCACGCGGCACTTCGCCGCGCAGACCGCCGTCGTCACCGTGCTCGTCCTGGCCCTCGTGATGGTCGGCGGTGAGCCCGGCGCCTCCTGGAGCCGCATCACCGAGACGCTGCTCGCCTGCGCCCTCGTGCTCGTGGCCGGGCACCTCCCATGGCCGGGCGCGCACCACGGCGGCGGGGTACGGGTGCGGCTCGCCGCCGCGCGCGAGGCCGCCCAGCTCTACGTACGGCACGTGCTGAGCGAGGACGCGGACCGGGTGGGCCGGTGGGCGCTGCGACGGGAGGCGTACCGGACGCTGGCCGAGGCGCGGGCCGCCGTGGAGCTGGCCGCGGCCGAACTGCCCGTCCTCGCGCGGCACTCGGACGGCTCCCGGCAGGTCACCGTCGTGCTCGAACGGCTGGTCGACGCGACCACCGCCTGCGCGGTGCGGGTGGACGACACCGGGCGGGTGGCTCCGGGGGACGCCGAGCGGATCGGGGGGTTGCTGGCGGAACTGGCGGCTTAGCGCCGGGAGGGGCGCGAGGATGCATGGCCGGTGGCATCGTTCCCCGCGCCCCTCACGGGCTTACGGCTTGGGCAGGGTGCAGCCCGCCGCCGACAGGTCGATCTTGTTGCCGATACCGACGCACGGCACGATCCCGTACGTCTGCTGCGCGTAGTTGATGCCCTGGCGCACCGTCACGGTCCCGTTCTGGTCCACCTCGCACGGATTGTTGTCCGTGCACCGCTCCCCGTCCTCGTTACCGGTGTTGTTGACCGCGACGACCTTGCCCGTCGCCCGGTCGAGCACCGGGGAGCCCGAGGTGCCGCCGATGGTCTGGCAGGCGGAGGTGTAGCGGACCGAGTCCTTCCAGGTCCACGCGCCCTCCTTCAGCCGGTACGCGAACCCGTCGATCGAGCAGTTGTAGATCCGCTTCCAGTAGCCGGAGACCACGCTGATCGCCGTGGACTGCGCCGGGCGGGCCGCCGACAGCTCCAGCGCCTTGATGCCGTAGGAGCTCTCGATCTTCTGGTAGGTGCTGGTGAGTTCGTAGAGCGAGACGTCCGTGTCGGTCATGGTCCCGTATGCGATCTTGCTCGCCCGCAGGGTCGCGACCTTGCTGCCGGCCGCGTTGAGCAGGCTGAAGGTGCGGGTGGAGGGCCGGTCGACGACCACCTGGCCGGGGCCGGGGAAGCCGGTCTCCAGGCAGTGGCCGTTGGACATGACGAGGGCCGGGTCCGTCGGCTGCGAGTTCGGTACGCGGACGACGGAGCCGGAACAGTTGCTGAGCGCGACCGTTCCGGCGAAGTTCACGGCCTGGACGCGGGGCGTCGCCGACGGATCGGCGCTGTCGAGTGCCGTGGCGGGGACGGCCGTGGCGCCGCAGAGCAGGACGCCGAGTACCGCGCCGACGAGGGACTTCTTCATGTGGGGGGTTCCTCTCCCGTGCTGAGAGTGGTGCACCGGGTGGGACGTGCGCCATGTTTGGCATGAGCATTGTGATGGCGTACGGCTCAGCGGACAACAGTGCCTTCTCAGCGAACGGGTGACTGAACGACATAGGGGCGCCTTCGCCCCGGGCCTCAGCGGGTCAGCGCGATCCACACCGGCGCGTGGTCCGAGCCCGGCGCGTCCCGCCGCGGGGCCGGGTCCTCGCCGACCGACGGCAGCGTCCGCGTCGCCGCGTCCAGCGGCACCCCCGTGCCCGCGCGGGTGATGCGGCCGATCATCTCCCGCGTGACGAAGACGTGGTCGATCAGCTCGCGGCGGCCCGCGTGGACGCGCGAGTACCGCTGCCCCTCGGGGATGAGCGGCGCGATGTTCCACAGGCGCTTCGCGTCGCCCTGGTCCGGGCGGTCGAAGCCCGGGGTGCCGATCTCGGAGCCGGGCGGTCCCTGCGTGATCTGGGTGGTGGCGGCGTGCACCTCGTCGTTGAGGTCGCCGAGCACGGCGAGCCGTTCGTGCCGGCCGTCGTCGCCGATGAGGGTGTCCGCCAGGGCGCGCAGAGCCGTGGCCTCCGCCGCCCGGCGCTGGAGCGCGTAAGCGGCGTAACGCGCCCGCTCGCCCTCGTCGCGCGGCACGAACCGGCCGCCGGGGTAGCTCAGCAGCTTCGACTTGAGGTGGCACACGGCGACCGTCAGCCAGGTCACCCGCGTCGAGAACTCGACGGCGAGCATGCCCCGGCCCGCCCGTCGCGTCGTACGCCCGCTGTCGTCGACCTGCACCGGACGCAGTTCGCCGGGGAACGCGGGCGTGTCCGCGACGACGCCGACCGGCAGGTCGCTGAGGACGCCGACCCGGATGCCGCGCTCGTCGGGGAACTCGGACAGGCGCACGAAGTACTGCCCGTCGAGCAGCTTCACGAGATCGTCGAGCGCCGCCGGGTCGCCGACCTCCTGGATGCCGAGGAGCGTCGGCCTGAGCAGGTTCACGGTGGCGGCGAGCGACGCCAGCTTCGCTTCGTACGCGGCCTCGTCGCGGGGCCCGAACGGCCCTCCGGGACGGTAGAGGTTCTCCAGGTTCCAGGTGCCGACGAGCATGACGAGCTCCGTCCTCGGGCCGGCCCGGACGGGGCCGGGGCCGCCAGCGTGCCAGCGGCTCCGCCGGGGGGACAGGGGGTGGCCCCGATGAGCGATCCGGGTCGGCCGGATGAGGGAGGGAGCCGGGGGCCGGGATGCGTAGTGCGGGGACACGGCCGAGGGAGCCGGCGACGGCCACGGGGGCCTCGCGTCCCGCGCCCCGCGCCCGGGAGAACCCGGTGCCGCCCGGGAGGGAGCGTCGCAGCCGCCGCCCTCGCTACCGTGCCCCCATGGACGCCGCCCCCGCCGACCTGATCATCACCGGCTGCACCGCCCTGCTGCACGCCGACCCGGACGAGAGCGACCCCCGGACGGCCGCCGACCGGATCCAGTTCAGGCCCGACACCGCCCTCGTCGTCCGGGACGGAATCCTCGTCGACGTCACCGACAGCGCCGCCGTCGCGGGCCTGGCGAGCACCGAGCGGATCGACGCGCGGGGGCTCGTCGCCCTGCCCGGGCTCGTGAACTGCCATACGCACAGCCCGATGGTCGCCCTGCGCGGCCTCGTGGAGGATCTGCCCGAACAGGAGTGGTTCAACGACTGGATCTGGCCGATCGAGTCGAACCTGACCCCCCGCGTCATCGAACTCGGCGCCCTCCTGGCCTGCGCCGAGATGATCCGCGGCGGCGTCACCTGCTTCGCCGACCACTACTTCGCCATGGACGTCGTCGCCCGGGTCGTCCGGGTGACGGGGATGCGGGCCAACCTCGGCGAAGCCTTCTTCTCCTCCCAGGGCCCCGAGGGGCGCGCACGCTCCCTCGACTTCGCACTCCGGCACCGCCACACCGCCGACGGCCGCATCACCACCTCCCTGGCACCTCACGCCCCCTACACCGTCGACGACGCCGACCTCGCCGCCACCGCCGAACTCGCCGCGCGGCACGGTCTCCTGGTCCACCTGCACGCCGCCGAGAACCGCGCCCAGACCGACGCCTGCCTCGACCGCCACGGCCACACGCCCATCGAGACCCTGCGCCGCACAGGCCTGCTCGACGTCGACGTCCTCATCGCCCACGGCACCGGCATCCTCGACCGCGACCTGCCCGCGCTGCGCGCCGCCACCGGCCGGATCGGGGTGGCGAGCGCCCCCCGCGGCCATCTCAAATTCGGCTGGGACACGACACCCGTACGCGGCCTCGTCGACGCCGGCGTCCACGTCGGACTCGCCACCGACGGCGCCGCCTCCAACAACACCCTCGACGTGTGGGAGGCGATGACCCTCACCGCCCTCGTGCAGAAGCAGGCCGAACGGGACCCCCGCTGGATGACGGCCCGGCAGGCCCTGCGTCACGCCACCCTCGACAGCGCCCGCGCCGTCGGACTCGGCACGAGCATCGGCTCCCTCGCACCCGGCCGCCGCGCCGACCTCGCCCTGGTCGATATCGGCGGCCCGCACACCCAACCCGTGCACGACCTCGCCGCGACACTCGTGCACAGCGCCCGCTCCAGCGACGTACGCACCACCGTCGTGGACGGCCGGATCCTGATGCGCGACAGGCGGCTGACCACCATCGACGTACCCGCCGTCGTACGGGAGTTGGGCGAACTGCTGCCCGCGCTCGTCGACCGCGCGCACGGCCGGCGCATCCAGCGGTACGACCCGTGAGACCCCACCGGGAAAATCACCCGGAAACTTTGCGCGGACAGCGATGAGTTCCGCGCCCGCCCCCGGTCATCCCTCCGAGAGACCCGACCCGAGGAGGAACCATGGGGCTGCCGAAAGCGGTCACGCGCGAGGAATGGCGCGCCGCCCGCGAGGAGCTGCTCGCCCTGGAGAAGGCGGCGACCCGGGCGCGGGACGCGCTGAACACACGGCGGCGCGAGCTGCCCATGGTCGAGATCGACAAGCTGTACGTCTTCGAGGGCCCGGACGGCAAGGCCGAGTTGCTGGACCTGTTCGAGGGGCGGGCCCAACTCGTCGTCTACCACTTCATGTTCGCCCCCGACTGGGACGCGGGCTGCCGGAGCTGCTCGGGCTTCCTCGACCAGATCGGACACCTGGCCCACCTGCGTGCCCGCGGTACGGCGTTCGCGGCGGTCTCCCGCGCCCCGTTCACCAAGATCCTGCCGTTCAAGGCCCGTATGGGGTGGACGGTGCCCTGGTACTCCTCGCACCTCAGCGACTTCAACCAGGACTTCGGCGCCACCGTCGAGACCGGCGAGGGCCCGCAGGAACGCCCCGCGCTGAGCTGCTTCCTGCGGGACGGGGAGCGCGTCTTCCACACCTACTCGACGTTCGCGCGCGGCCTCGACAACATCGGGTTCACCACCAACCTCCTCGACCTCACCGCCCTCGGCCGGCAGGAGGAATGGGAGCGGCCGGCCGGCCGCGCCTCGTCCCTCGGCGCGCCCGCGGGCAGTGCGCGGATCCGGTATCACGACGAATACGCCGACTGAACGGGTCACGGACTGACCCGTACGGCCCCGAAATCGTCCCGACCGGGTGTCATTCTCGTCACGTTGCGAGTCCGTACCCGCCCTGTCAGCGTTCTCCCTCATGAGACGCCGGATCGAACCGGCGTCCAGCACATCGGCACGATCACGGGGGCAGGGACGAGCGATGATCAACGGACGAGTGGTACTGCAACGATTCCCGGCCGGTGGGCCCCGCGGCTCCTGGCCCGCCGAGGAGTTCGCGCGCCTGCGTCGCCTGGAGGGCGAGGCGGCGGAGGTCGTCATGGACCTGGCGTCGGACGCGTTCCTGGTGATCGTACGAGCGGTGGCCCCGGAGCCCGTCGGGTGAACCGGCCGGGCGGCGTCAGGAGGCGCCGATGGTGCGGGACCAGGCAGGTGTCGTACCGGTGACCCGGCACAGGGCCAGATACAGGGGGATCGGCGGGGTGTAGGGCACCGAGCTGTCCGGGCAGTGGATCAGGTCGGGGGCGCGTCCGGCGTCCGGCACCAGGGCCCCCGCCGTGTACCGCGCGGGCGCGGGCCACTCCAGGGACACGTCGGAGTCCGACGGGACCAGCCACCAGTAGTGCGCCCCGTCCGCGTACACGCAGCCCATCCTCGGCAGCCGCCGCGTCATCGCGCGGGCGAACGGCTCGGGCACGGCCACCGCGTCGCAGCCCAGCGGCACGGCCATGCCGTCGGGCACGCTCAGCCGCACGGGCTCGGCCGGGTGCGGGGCATGTCGTCGCCGGGCGAGCCCGACCAGCGAGTCCAGCCGCATCGTCCGCGTCGTCACCACGCCCATCCGTTCCCCGCTCAGCACGCTCGTCGTCGTTCTCCGCCCGCCCGGTCGAGGCGGGCGGCGCTCACCAGGTCCAGCCGCTGCCACCGATGGTGCCGGAGGCGTCCGGCACAGGGCCGGGGCCCGGCACCGCCCGCGCGTCCCGGGGCAGCTCCGCCCAGACGACCAGTCCGGGTCCGGTCTCCTGCGCGCCCCACGCGGTGGAGACGGCCGCGACCAGGAGGAGCCCCCTGCCGTGCTCCTCCTCCGGTGCGACGCGCCCCGCGGCGCGGGTCTCGCCGGGCAGACAGCCCTCGTCGCGCACCGCTATCCGCACGCGTTCACCCGCGTCGTCGCACAGTTCGTGCAGCTCGCAGTGGATACGTCTGCTGGCGGTGTGCACGATCGCGTTCGTGACCAGCTCGGAGACGACGAGGGCCGCCGCGTCGCAGGTGTCCTCGCACGCACCCCAGCCGGTGAGATGGGCACGTGTCATGCGCCGGGCCTGTGCGGCGGAGCCCGGGTGGGGAGCCAGCTCGAAGCTGCTGCGCCGTGCCGCGGGCCCCACTGAGGTGCCCGGTCGGTCACTGAGCGTAGCTTCGTCGGCTTCTGTTCCTAAAGGCGCGGACGGAGTCACGCCTGCCACTATCTCCCCGTCGTGAACACTTGGCAAGAGCCACTCTGAAAAGTGCAGAGTGCAGTGTGCCGCACTGAGGGGACATGGCACACTGCTGACAACAGCTCGTCGCGCGGCGCCCCTTGGGGTAGGCCGCGGGGAACCGGCCGGTGAACGACCTCTTCGGCTCTTTGTCCCGCGGCTGCGATTCGGACTCTTGACTACTGGGAGGTAACGGGCGTGAGCGAACCGCGGTCCGCGCCGACGGTCGGCCAGGTCGTCCTGGGCCGACGCCTCCAGGACCTGCGCGAGAGTGCCGGACTCAAGCGCGAGGACGCCGCCAAAGTACTCAGAGTGACCGCCGCGACGGTGCGCCGCATGGAGACCGCGGAGGTCGGACTCAAGATCCCCTACCTCCAGCTCCTCCTGAAGTCCTACGGCGTCTCGGAGGAAGAGGCCGACGCCTTCGTGCAGCTCGCGGAGGACGCCAACAAGCCCGGCTGGTGGCAGCGGTTCCACGACATCCTGCCCGGCTGGTTCTCGATGTACGTGAGCCTGGAGGGCGCCGCCTCCCTCATCCGCTCCTACGAGCCGCACTTCGTGCCGGGCCTGCTCCAGACCGAGGACTACGCGCGCGGCGTGCTCCGATCCGGGGCCATCGGCCGCGCCCTCGCCGAGGACCCCGAACTCGTCGACCGGCACGTCGCCCTGCGCATGCGGCGCCAGGCCCTGCTGACCCGGGACGACGCGCCCCGCCTGTGGGTGGTCATGGACGAGACCGCGCTGCGCCGTCCCGTCGGCGACGCGGCCGTGATGCGCGGCCAGATCGACCGGCTGCTCGACGTGATGGAGCGTCCGAACGTGACGCTCCAGGTCGCGGAGTTCGCGGCAGGCCCGCACCCGGGCACGTACGGACCCTTCGTCCTGTTCCGATTTGCCATGTCAGAACTGCCGGACATGGTCTACAGCGAGTACCTGACCGGCGCCGTCTACCTGGACGCGCGCCCCGAGGTGGCCACTCACCTGGAGGTCATGGACCGCATGGCGGCGCACGCCGCGACGGCACAACGCACAAAGGAGATCCTCCGCGATCTCCGCAAGGAGCTGTGAATGGACCGGATCAAGGACCGGATACGAGGCGTCGACGGGGAGCCGATCTACAACGGCATGCCCGCGCGCGAACTCGGCACCGAGGGCTGGCACAAGCCGTGGAGCGGCGGCAACGGGGGCAACTGCCTCGAAGCCATGAAGCTGGCCGACGGCCGGGTCGCGGTCCGCCAGTCCTCGGACCCGGACGGACCCGCCCTGATCTACACCCCCGGCGAGATCAACGCCTTCATCGAGGGCGCCAAGGCCGGAGCGGCGGACTTCCTGCTCTCCTGACGGCCCTCACCTCAGGTGAGAGCCAGGACGAACGAGGCCGAGGCCGCCAGGGCGGCGGCGCCCCGGACGTGGTTCCACAGCGTCCACTCGCTGAGATACCTGTGCCAGTACGCGGCGCTGCTCTCGGCCTCCTCGGCACCGGCCAGCTCGGCGAGGGCCGCGTTGCGCGGAATGTTCGCCACGACCGTCACGCCGAACGAGCCCGCCAGATACAGGGCGCAGCCGAGCAGCAGCTCCACGGTGCCGCCCTCGGGCCACAGCACGAACGTGACGACGGCGATCACCGCGCACAGGACCGCCGCACCGAGGAAGACGACCATGAAGGCCGGGTTCAGGGCCGCGACGTTGACGGCGTTCATCGCCGCGATGCCCTGGGCGGCGGGCAGCGCACCGAGCCCGCGCATCACGAACGTGGAGAACGCGACGAACACCCCCGCGCTCACCCCGCACCACAGCGCCCCGCACACGACGAGTGCAAAGTACGGTCCCTCGATCATTTACGCCCCCGCCCCCAGAATCCGTCCGCCGGAATCCGGGCGGTCCGAGAGGGGATCATCCCGCAAAAGCCCGGCCGTGGGCAGCGCTTTCCACCGGACGGCAAGTCATGCCCGTCCGGGCGCCCGCGTCACCGCCCTGCATCATGGACCGGGTGCGACTCGAACCGATCACCTGGGAACGGCTCGGCGACGCCCTCGCCGAGCGCCTGCTCGACCTGAAGCCGGCCGACGGCGGCCCCTGGCCGAAGGTCGCCTTCGACGGGGCCCCGGCCGCCCGCCCGGGCGACCTCGCGGCCCGCGTCGCCGAAGCCCTGCGCGTCCGGGGTCGCACCGCGCTGCCGGTCGCCGCCGACGGCTTCCTGCGACCCGCCTCACTGCGCTACGAGTTCGGCCACGAGGACGCGGAGTCGTACTACAGCGGCTGGTTCGACACGGGAGCCCTGTGGCGCGAGGTGTTCGGACCCCTCGAACCGGGCGGCACCGGCCGTGTCCTGCCCGACCTGTGGGACCCGGCCACGGACCGCGCCACCCGCAGCCCGTACGTGCGACTGCCGCGCGGCGGGGCCCTCTTGCTGCACGGCCCCTTCCTGCTGAACCACTGGTTCCCGTTCGACCTGACGGTCCATGTGAGCCTGACCCCGGGCGCCCTGCGGCGGCGTACCGGCGAGGCGGAGCGGTGGACGCTGCCGGCCTTCGAGCGCTACGAGACCGAGACGGGCCCGGCGGACCTGGCCGACGTCGTGGTCCGCGCGGACGATCCGCGGCATCCCGCCTGGACCGGGCGCCGGGACGAGGACCCGGGCGCCCGGTGACGGCTCACAGCCAGCCGTTGCGCTTGAACCCCCGGTAGACGCCGACACAGATCACGGCGATGACGGACACCATGAGCGGATAGCCGAAGCGCCAGTGCAGCTCCGGCATGTGGTCGAAGTTCATCCCGTAGATCCCGCAGCCCATCGTCGGCACGGCGACGATCGCGGCCCACGCCGTGATCTTGCGCATGTCCTCGTTCTGGGCGACCGTCACCTGCGCGAGATGGGCCTGGAGGATCGAGTTCAGCAGTTCGTCGAAGGCCGCTATCTGCTCGGCCGCCCGCATCAGATGGTCCGACACGTCACGGAAGTACGCCTGTATCTCGGGCGGCACGACGGGGAACGGACGCCCGGCCAGTTCGAGAATGGGCCGGGACAGCGGCGCCACCGCCCGCTTCAGCTCCAGGAGTTCGCGCTTGAGCTGGTAGATGCGGCCCGGGTCGGTCCGGGCCCCGTGCGGCGCGAACACCTCCGCCTCGACCGCGTCGATGTCCGACTGCACCTCGTCGATGACCGTCAGATAGTCGTCCACCACACCGTCCGCGATGGCGTGCAGCACCGCCGCCGGTCCCTTGGCCAACTGCTCGGGGGCCGCCTCCAGACCCTCCCGCACGGGCCCGAGCGAACCGTGCCGCCCGTGCCGCACGGTGATCACGAAGTCCCGCCCGAGGAACACCATGATCTCGCCGGTGTCGACGATCTCACTGGTCGCGGTCAGCTCCGTGTGCTCGACGTAGCAGACCGTCTTCAGGACCGCGAACAGTGTCCGCCCGTACCGCTCGACCTTCGGGCGCTGATGCGCGTGGACCGCGTCCTCCACGGCCAGCGGATGCAGGTCGAACAGCTCGGCGATGTCCGCGAACTCCAGGGCGGACGGCTCGTGCAGACCCAGCCAGACGAACCCGTCGTCCGAGGTGCGCACCGCCCGCACCGCCTCGACGAGGTTCCGGCCGCCTCGCTCCCGCACCCCGTCGCGATACGTCACGCAGTTGACCACCGCCGTGCCGAGCGGGGAGCGCGCCGGGTGGCTCAGATCGACCCGGGGCCGCCGCCGCGCCAGCCGCGCGACCCGGCGCAGTCCGTCCACCCCGCGCAGACCGCCGACCTTCCGCAGGTTGCCCGCCATCGCCATGCTCGGCTCCTTGCGCCCGTTCCCGTACGTACCCCTGCCCGGCGGTCGCGGGTCCGCGCGTCCTTCCGCACGGGCGACCTGGCCGGGCCAGTCTGCCAGCCGGAACCGACAACGCGGCAGGACCGGCCCCGGCGAGGTCGAGGAAGGCGTAAGGGGGTCCGCCGACGGGTCAGCGGCGTACCCGACGGCGGCTGACGCTGCCGCGGTCGAGCAGGGCGATACCGAGCGCCGCCAGCCCGATCTGGATGACCCACTCGACCCAGTCCACACCCTTGGTGTCGGCGACGTCGAAGCCCGCGGCGACCGCCGAACCGAGCAGGGCCGCCGCGACGCCGACGAGGATCGTCGCCAGGATGCCGATACGTTGCCGGCCGGGCAGCGCCAGCCGGCCCAGCACACCGACGACGATGCCGATCACGATCGCGCTCAGAACGCCGGAGATCTCCACGCCGTACCTCCTTGGGGACTTGTCGATGAATGGCCGCACATGTCGGACGAACCGTGTGTCCGCCTGACGTCCTTTCCTCGCGTCTTCCCCTCGACGGGCCGTCCAGTCACCGCCGCGGACACGCTACGAGCCGTCCAGTGGGAGGAGGGGTACCGCGCGCCTAGGGTGACCGGCCATGACCACGAACGATCAGCCCGCCCCCGCCCGCGCCGCTTCCTTCGCCGTCCCCGTCGCGGACGTGGCACTGGAGCCCGAACCGCTCGATCCCGACCGGATCGTCTCGGGCGACCCGGTCGTCACGGGCGCGGTGTTGTGGGAGTCGGCCGACGGCGCCCAGGTGCGCGGCGTCTGGCAGATCACGCCCGGCGTCGTCACCGACACCGAGGCGGACGAGATGTTCGTGGTCGTCAGCGGGCGCGCGACCGTCGAGATCGAGGGCGGCGCCGTCCTGGAGCTGGGCCCCGGCACAGTCGGCGTGCTCCGGGAGGGCGACCGCACGACGTGGACCGTCCACGAGACGCTCCGCAAGGCCTACCACCTGACGCAGCGCTGACAGCCTGTCGCCGAACGCCCGTCCCGTTCACGCGCGTTGTACGCGCCCGGTGAACAGGGCGAAGGCGCCGAGCGGCACCAGCAGGCACGCCGCCGCCAGGTTCAGCCAGGCGTAACTCGCCGTCGCCACCACCAGGCCCGCCGCCGCGCCGCCGATCCCCGCCGACAGACTGGTCGTCAGATCGGACAGCCCCTGCGCGGCGGCCCGCGCGGCGCCCGGCACGGAGTCGGTGAGCAGCGCGGAGCCCGCGACGAGCCCCGCCGACCAGCCGAGCCCGAGCACGAAGAGCCCTGCGGCGCTCCGCGCGTGACTGCCGCCCGCGGTCCCGGCGAGCAGCGCCGCGCACGCGAGCAGCCCCACCGCCAGCCCGATCACCGTCAGCCGTCCGTACCGGTCCGCGAGCCGCCCCATCACCGGCGAGAACGCGTACATCCCGGCGATGTGCCCGCTGACGACGAGCCCGATCAACTCGATGCCCGCGCCGTGGTGTTCGAGGTCCACCGGCGTCATCGACATGACGGAGACCATCGCGGTGTGCGACACGGCGACCGTCACCAGTGCCAGCCGGGCGCGCGGCGACGCGCGGACGGCGGCGAACCCGGCGCGCAACGACCGCGCCTCGCGCGTCCGTTCCGCCGCGGGGGCAAGCGCCCGCGCGGCCAGCAGCGGATCGGGGCGCAGCAGCAGGTGGACGAGGGCCGCGGCCACGAGGAACACGGCCGCCGCCCACACGAAGGGGCCCGACTCCGCGGGTATGCCGAGCCCGGCGACGCTGCGGCCCGCGGGCGCCGCGATGTTCGGGCCGAGGACCGCCCCGATGGTGGTGGCCCACACGACGGTGGAGAGGGCTTGGGCCCGCCGGTCGGGAGCGGCCAGGTCGGCGGCCGCGTACCGGGCCTGGAGGTTGGCCGAGGACGCGGCCCCGAAGCCCGCGAGTCCGAGGAGCAGCAGCGGAAAGCTCCCGGCCTTCGCGGCGACCACGGTCAGGCCGGCGCCCGACGCTCCGATCAGGTACGCGAGGACGAGCCCGGCCCGTCGCCCCCGCGCGTTCATCAGCGCGGCCAGCGGCATCGACAGGGCGGCGCTCCCGGTGACGCTCGCCGTGGACGCGAGCCCCGACAGCGCCTCGTCCCCGCTGATCTTCTTGGCCAGCACGGCGGCCAGCGCGATACCGGTCGCCGTCCCGAGCCCCCCGAGGATCTGGGAGGCCACGAGCACCTTCTGCGTACGCCGCTGAAGGGCGCCCAGCTCCGCGCCCTCGCTCGCCCCGGTCTCTTTCGCCTCCCCGCTCTCCCCGCTCGCCCCGGTCCTGACGGACGCGCCTCGGGAGCGACCGAACAGACCTCCACCCACAGCCACCGGACACCCCCCGCCGCCCCCGCGATCCACCCTGTACCGGGACCTTCTCAGAACAGCGGCTCGGGCAGCACCCCCTCCAGCGCGAGCAGTTTCCGCTTGGTCTCCAGCCCGCCCCCGAACCCGCCGATCCCCCCGTCGCGCTCCACCACCCGGTGGCAGGGCACCACGACGGGCAGCGGGTTCGACCCCATCGCCGCGCCCACGGCCTGCGCCGCCCCGGGCTGTCCGACGCGGCGGGCCAGCTCCCCGTAGCCGACGACCGCGCCGTAGGGCACGCCGGCCGCCAGCTCGCGCAGCACCTCCCGGTGGAATCCGGTGATCAGCGACCAGTCGAGCGGCAGCTCGAAGTCGCGCCGCCGCCCGGCGAAGTAGTCCGCGAGCTGACGCCGCGCCTCCGCGAGCAGCGGCGCGTCCGGTGCCTCGACCGGCCCGGCCCCGAAGCGGGAGCCGAGCCGCGCGAGTATCCCGTCCCGTACCGGGTCGGTGGCGTGGAAGGCCACGGCCACCAGGCCCTCGTCCGTCGCGGCGAGCAGCAGCGGCCCGACGGCGCTGTTCACGACGGTCCAGACGACCGGCCGCGCTGCGGCGGGTGCGCTCTCGTTCTGCCCGGTGGCATTCATACCGACCACCGTAGGGCCGGGCACTGACAACGCCCGGGCCCGCGCCGCGATCAGTCGTCGACGGCTTCGCGGACCACGTCCGGGGCGTTGGTGATGATCCCGTCGACGCCGTACCCGGCCACCCGCTGCGCGGTCGCGGCGTCGTTGACCGTCCACGTGAAGACCTCGAGCCGCTTGCGGTGCGGGCCCTTGAGCGCGTGGACCGCCTCGACGTAGTCGGCGGAGATCGTCGTGTTGCTCGGGTTGATCTGGTCGACGAACTCCGCGTACGCGGGCAGGTCCGCGACGGCCGGGGTGCCGAGGAAGCCGGTCTTGATGTCCGGGCGCCGCTCGTGCACGGTCCGCATGCTGTCCGCGCTGAAGCTCTGCACGATCAGGCGGCGCTTGACGTGCTCGTGGCGCAGCCACCCGTCCCTGCGGAGCTGGCGCAGGATCTGGTCCTCGATGCCCGGGTACAGCTCGGGCGCCTTGATCTCCATGAGCAGCTTCTGGTGGTTGTCGTCGACGCGCTCCAGGTACTGGTGCAGCGTCGGGATCCGCTCGCCCTTGAACTCGGCGCCCTTCCAGCTCCCGGCGTCCAGCCTGGCGATCTCCGTGGCGGTGAAGTCGCGCACGTTCCACGGGGCGCGGCCGGGGAAGACCTCCTCGACGTTCGTGGTGCGCGACAGGGTCGTGTCGTGGATGACGACGAGGGCGCCGTCCTTGGTGCGCTGCACGTCGTTCTCGACCCAGTCGGCGTCCAGCTCGTCGGCCTCGTCGACGGCCTCCAGGGTGTTCTCGGGGGCGTAGGCGGAGGCGCCGCGGTGGGCGATGATCACCGGTCTGTCGTGCCGTCCCGCGGCCTGCGCGGCGGTGGGCAGGACCAGGACACCGATGACGACGGAGCCCGTCACCGTGGCCAGGGCGGCTGCTGCGCGTACGTACACGTCTGCTCCTCGTGCGTGGGTGAGATCACGGACGGGACGAGACTGACAGGCAAAAGGCGATGGAACACAGACGAAGGATGGTCATAGGTTGAACGTGCTTGTCCGACTGCGGCCCACCCCGCCTTCAGTGCCGCGGTTTATTTGCCGGAAAATCGTTCGAGCGTTCCTGTGTGCGCTTTAATCACAGCCTCAACCGCGGCCGTTCCCATGGCCGTTGACAGGGGAACGAGCAGGACAAGTCGGACAAGAACTCAGGCGGAAGGGCTGCGGCACATGCAGGGGACGGTCGACGGCTTCAGTTATGGGCTGGTTACGCCGATCGTGGCGTACTTCATGGCCTGCCTCGGGGGCGCGCTGGGCCTTCGGTGCACCACCCGGTCGCTCCTCGTGGCCGACACCTGGCGGGCCGGCTGGCTCGCGCTGGGCTCCGCGGCGATCGGCTCGGGCATCTGGACGATGCACTTCATCGCGATGATGGGCTTCAGCGTCGAGGGCGTGCCGATCCACTACGACCGGGCGCTGACGTTCGCGAGCCTCGGCGTCGCCGTCGTCATGGTCGGCATCGGCGTCTTCATCGTCGGCTACAAGGGCGCGACCGGCCCCGCCCTGTTCACCGGGGGCACGATCACCGGTCTGGGCGTCGCCACGATGCACTACCTGGGAATGGCCGGAATGCGGCTTCACGGGACGATCGAGTACAACACGTTCGTCGTCGGGGCCTCCGTGGTGATCGCCATGGTGGCCGCGACCGCCGCGCTGTGGGCGGCCGTGCAGGTCCGCGGCATCCTGTGGAGCCTCGGCGCCAGCCTGATCATGGGGCTCGCCGTCTCCGGCATGCACTACATGGGGATGGCCGCCGTCAGCGTCCGCACGCACGGTGACGTCGCCGGAGCCCCCGGCGGCGACTCGGCCGCCGGAATTCTCGCCCCCATGCTGATCGGCCCCCTGTGCTTCCTGCTCCTGGCCGGTGTGGTCGTCATGTTCGACCCGCTGATGGTCATGGGTCGCCCCGACTGGCGCGACGCACTGGAGGCGGAGCGCGAGGGCCGCTCCCGCGCCGGTGTCCCGCGCCCCCGCCGCGTCCCCGACCGGCAGCCGCCGGGCGCCCCGCACGGCTGGTGACGGCGGCCCCGGAGCGCCGCCGGAGGCCGGTTGTCAGTGGGGGGTCGTACGGTTGATTCCATGCGGCCCGTATCCAAGATCGAACGCACGGTGGCACCCTTCGAGGTCGTCAGCCCCTACCAGCCGAGCGGTGACCAGCCCGCGGCCATCGCCGAGCTGGACAAGCGCGTCCGCGCAGGCGAGAAGGATGTCGTCCTGCTCGGTGCGACCGGCACCGGCAAGTCCGCCACCACGGCGTGGATGATCGAGAAGCTCCAGCGCCCCACCCTGGTGATGGCGCCGAACAAGACGCTGGCCGCCCAGTTGGCCAACGAGTTCCGCGAACTGCTCCCGAACAACGCGGTCGAGTACTTCGTCTCGTACTACGACTACTACCAGCCCGAGGCGTACGTCCCGCAGTCGGACACCTACATCGAGAAGGACTCCTCGATCAACGAGGAGGTGGAGCGCCTGCGCCACTCCGCGACGAACTCGCTGCTGACCCGCCGCGACGTCGTCGTGGTCGCTTCCGTCTCCTGCATCTACGGCCTCGGTACGCCGCAGGAGTACGTCGACCGCATGGTGCCCCTGAAGGTCGGCGCCGAGATCGACCGGGACGAGCTCCTGCGCCGCTTCGTCGACATCCAGTACACGCGCAACGACCTGGCGTTCCAGCGCGGCACCTTCCGTGTGCGCGGCGACACCATCGAGATCTTCCCCGTCTACGAGGAGCTCGCGGTCCGCATCGAGATGTTCGGCGACGAGATCGAGGCGCTGTCCACGCTGCACCCGCTCACCGGCGAGGTCATCAGCGACGACGACTCGCTGTACGTCTTTCCCGCCTCGCACTACGTGGCGGGCCCCGAGCGCCTGGAGCGCGCGGTCAACGACATCGAGAAGGAGCTGACCGAGCGCCTGGCCACCCTGGAGAAGCAGGGCAAGATGCTGGAGGCGCAGCGGCTGCGCATGCGCACCACGTACGACATCGAGATGCTCCGCCAGATCGGCTCCTGCTCCGGCGTGGAGAACTACTCGATGCACTTCGACGGCCGTGAGCCCGGCTCCCCGCCGAACACGCTGCTCGACTACTTCCCGGACGACTTCCTCCTGGTCATCGACGAGTCACACGTCACCGTGCCGCAGATCGGCGCCATGTACGAGGGCGACGCCTCCCGTAAGCGCACGCTCGTCGACCACGGGTTCCGGCTGCCGTCCGCGCTCGACAACCGCCCCCTGAAGTGGGAGGAGTTCCAGGAGCGCGTCGGCCAGACCGTCTATCTGTCGGCGACCCCCGGGAACTACGAGCTCGCGCGCTCGGACGGCTACGTCGAACAGATCATCCGCCCCACCGGCCTCATCGACCCCGAGGTGGTGGTCAAGCCCACCGAGGGCCAGATCGACGACCTGGTGCACGAGATCCGCACGCGCACCGAGAAGGACGAGCGCGTCCTGGTCACCACGCTCACCAAGAAGATGGCCGAGGACCTCACGGACTACTTCCTGGAGCTCGGCATCCACGTGCGCTACCTGCACAGCGACGTCGACACCCTGCGCCGCATCGAGCTGCTGCGCGAGCTGCGCGCCGGCGAGTACGACGTCCTGGTCGGCATCAACCTGCTCCGGGAGGGCCTCGACCTGCCCGAGGTCTCCCTGGTCGCCATCCTCGACGCCGACAAGGAGGGCTTCCTGCGCTCCGGCACCTCCCTCATCCAGACCATCGGCCGCGCGGCTCGTAACGTGTCGGGCCAGGTCCACATGTACGCCGACAGGATCACCCCGGCGATGGAGAAGGCCATCGACGAGACCAACCGCCGCCGCGAGAAGCAGATCGCGTACAACAAGGCGAACGGCATCGACCCGCAGCCGCTCCGCAAGAAGATCAACGACATCGTGGCGTCCATCGCGCGCGAGGACGTCGACACCGAGGAGCTGCTCGGCAGCGGCTACCGCAAGGGCGGCAAGGACGGAAAGGGCGCCAAGGCTCCCGTCCCCTCGCTCGGCAAGGCGGACACGGGCCGCAAGAAGCGCGGCAAGGCGGCGGAGACCGCCGTCACCGACCGGCCCGCCGCCGAGCTCTCCGAGCAGATCGAGGAGCTGACCGAGCGGATGCGGGCCGCCGCGGCGGATCTCCAGTTCGAGGTCGCGGCGCGCCTGCGCGACGAGGTCTCCGAGATGAAGAAGGAGCTGCGCCAGATGCGGGAGGCGGGTATCGCCTGACCCGCGCCGACGGGCGGGGTGGGAGCGGTGTGTCGCAAGACCGCCACAAAACCCCGCCCGAGGTGGTGGCGTTGTCGGTGCCGCCCCCTAGGGTCTGTCTGACCGCGCGCAAGCCGCGGCACAGGGGACGGTACGAGAGGGGACAGCGCGTGACGGCCGATTCCACCGGTTCCGCCGGTTTCTCAAAGGGACCAGGCATCAGCTTGACCAAGGGCCAGGCCATCAGCCTGGAGAAGCGGGGCGGAGGCACCCTCACCGCCGTCCGCATGGGGCTCGGCTGGCAGGCCGCCCCGCGCCGCGGCCTCTTCGGGACCCGTACGCGAGAGATCGACCTCGACGCGTCAGCGGTCCTCTTCGCCGACAAGCAGCCTGTCGACGTGGTCTTCTTCCGCCACCTCGTCAGCGACGACGGCTCGGTGCGCCACACCGGCGACAACCTGGTGGGCGGCGTGGGCCAGGGCGGCGACGACGAGGCGATCCTGGTCGACCTCGCGCGCGTGCCGGTCCACATCGACCAGATCGTCTTCACGGTCAACTCCTTCACGGGCCAGACCTTCCAGGAGGTGCAGAACGCGTTCTGCCGACTGGTCGACGAGACGACCGGCCAGGAGCTCGCGCGCTACACCCTCGACGGAGGCGGCCAGTACACGGCGCAGATCATGGCGAAGGTGCACCGGGACGGCGCGGGCTGGAAGATGACGGCCCTCGGGACGGCGGCCAACGGCCGCACGTTCCAGGACCTCATGCCCGCGATTCTGCCCGGCCTGTAACGGGTCCGCGATGGCCGCCGAACTGGTGAGGGGCCAGAACCACCCCCTGACCCGGACCCGCCTGGAGATCCGTGTGTCGGCCGGCCACCCGGTCGTCGCGGGCGCCACGCTCGCCGACGACCGGGGCACCGTCCGCGGCCCCGAGCGCGTCGCCCACCCGGGCGCACCCGCCCTGCCCGGCCTCGAAGTGTCGCGCCAGGCCGCCGCCGACCACCGCCTCGCCGTCGACCTGGACGCGATGCCGCCGGACGTCCACCGCGTCACCGTGCTGCTCGCACTGCCGGTCGGCACCGGCGGACCCACCCGGTTCGGCGCGGTCGCCGCCCCCTTCGTCGCGGTCACCGGCCTCGACGGCACCGAGGTGGCCGGCTTCACCCTCACCGACCTCGACACGGAGTCGGCCGTCACCGCCCTGGAGCTGTACCGCAGACAGGGCGCCTGGAAGGTCCGCGCCGTCGGCCAGGGATACGCCGACGGACTCGCGGCCCTCTTCGCCGACCAGGGCGTGCCCGACGCCCACGCGCTGGCGGGCGCCGTCCACGACGCCGTCGCCCGGGGCCTGGCCCGCACCGTGGCCGCCCCGCCGCACCCCGCCGACGAGGCACAGGTCCGCACGGCGGCAACGGCAGGCCACGCCTCCGCGCCCCTCCCACCCACCGCCTCCGCGATCCCCGGCGCCGCCCCCGGCACCCCGATCGACTACACGCACCCGGCACGCCAGGCGCCCCCGCACCCCGCCGCCGCGCCGCCCGCCGAGCCGGGCCGTTTCGCCGCCCCCGTCGCGGGCGACGCGACCGGCTGGACCATGGAGGAGCGGCTCTACAACCAGGTGTGGGGCATGTTCGAGGACCTGGCGCGCACGACGGCCGCCTACCGCAGCGCCGTCGACTTCGCGGACTCCCGCATGGAGCAGGAGCTCGACCGCGCCGTCTTCGGCCTCTCCGACCCGCGCAGCCGCCTCGGCGGCCGGGCGGACGCCGCGCGCGAGGCCGCCGAGGTCAAGCACACCGCGCTGGTCGACCGGGCGCGGGAGGCCCTCGACCGGGACCTGGCCCAGTTGGTCGCCGAGTCCGAGGTCGTCGAACCAGCGCTGCCCGCCGCGTACGCGGGCTGGGACAACCCGTGCTGGCACGCCTACCGCAGCCCCATGGAACTGCCCATGGCCGTCCGCCTGGGCGAGCTGCGTCTGCCCGAGAGCGACAGTGTCGCCCTGCGCATCCCGATGCTCGTACGGCTGCCGCTGGAGCGCGGTCTGTGGATCGACGCGGGCTCGTCCGGCGCGGACGCCCTCGTGGACGCCGACGATCTGCGGGCCCGGGCCGCGCGCCTGGCGGCCGAGCTCGCCGCCCGACTGCTCGGCGCCTATCCGGCGGGCGAGTTCAGCGTGCACGTCGTCGACCCCGCGGGCACGGCCGCGGGCGCGCTCGCCCCGCTGGTCGACGCCGGGGTGCTCGCCGGTCCCGTGGCCCGGGGGGCGGTGGGCGTCGCCGAGACGCTGACGCGGCTGACCGAGCGCGTCGACCTCGTCCAGATGGCGGTCCGCAGCGGCGCCGCCGACGCCCTCCCGGCCGACCTGGACGTCGCCGAGCAACTGCTGATCGTGCACGACTTCCCGCACGGTTTCGACGACCGCGCCGTGACCCGGCTCAGATACCTCGCGGACGAGGGGCCGCAGGTCGGCGTGCACCTGATGCTCGTGGCGGACCGGGAGGACGCCGCCGAGTACGGGCCGCTCCTCGACCCCTTGTGGCGGGCGCTGCTGCGCCTGACGCCGCTCCCTGACGAGCATCTCGCCGACCCTTGGGTCGGGCATGCCTGGACGTACGAGCCGCCGTCGGTCCCGCCCGGCAGCGCCGTGCTGCGCCAGGTCCTCGCGGAGGTGGCCAGAGCCCGCCGGGAAAGAGGGCTCTGATCTGCGCACTTGAGATGCCCTTTACCTAAACCTTTACCTTTCATGGGTGTTTCCCGTACTCTTGTTTACGCGGAGGGGAGTACTCCCGTACGCGGCGTTCCCGTCAATACGGACGACCCGGCCCCATGGCCGGACGATCCCGGGGCGCCGGCCCGAGGCGCACCGCGCCCGGGTGGAAGAGACCTCCGGCAGCGACGACGCTGATCAGTAGCCGTACGACGCCGGAGGCGCAGTGAACGTATCGATGACCCTGTGGGTGCTGACCATTCTTGGTCTGTGCGCCCTCATCGCGGTCGACTTCTTCATCGGGCGCAAGCCCCACGACGTATCCATCAAGGAAGCCGGGATCTGGACCGTCGTCTGGATCGTGCTCGCCGCGCTCTTCGGCGTCGGCGTGACCCTCTGGGGCAGCAGCCAGGCGGGCGGCGAGTTCTTCGCGGGCTTCATCACCGAGAAGTCGCTCAGCGTCGACAACCTCTTCGTCTTCATCCTGATCATGGCGAAGTTCTCGGTGCCGACCCAGTTGCAGCAGCGTGTGCTGCTGTTCGGTGTGCTCATAGCGCTGGTGCTGCGGGCGATCTTCATCGCGGCGGGCGCCGCCGTCATCGCCAACTTCTCCTGGGTCTTCTACATCTTCGGCGCGTTCCTCATCTACACCGCCTGGAAGCTCGTCAAGGAAGCCATGGGCGACGACGAGGACGAGGAATTCGAGGAGAACCGCCTCCTGAAGTCCATCGAGACGAAGTTCGGCGTCGCCGACCGGTACCACGGCACCAAGCTGTTCATCCGGGAGCACGGCAAGAAGGTCATGACACCGCTCCTGGTCGTCATGCTCGCCATCGGCATGACCGACGTGCTCTTCGCGATGGACTCGATCCCTGCGATCTTCGGCCTGACCCAGGACCCGTACATCGTCTTCACGGCCAACGCGTTCGCCCTGATGGGCCTGCGCCAGCTCTACTTCCTCATCGGCGGCCTGCTCAAGAAGCTGGTCCACCTCAGCTACGGCCTGTCGGTGATCCTCGGCTTCATCGGCGTGAAGCTGGTCCTGCACGCCCTGCACGAGAACGGCGTGCACGTCCCGGAGATCTCCATTCCGGTCTCCCTCGCCGTGATCTGCGGCGTGCTGATCATCACGACGATCACCAGCCTCATCGCCTCCAAGAAGCAGGCCGAGCGGGAAGCGGCCGAGGCGGCGCGGAAGGACAGCGTCGAGGCCTGACGGCTAAGGGCGCGGAGCCACCGGCACCGGGAGGCGCGCACGGCGATCAGCCGTACGCGTCACCCGGTGCCGTCGTCCGTCCCGAGCGCCCCGCGCGCGAGGTCGCGGCCCCGCTCCGCCCCGGGCACCATCGAAGGCATGATCACCAGACTCCGGGCCCTGACCACACGGTGGACCGTCGTCGTCCCGGTCCTGGCGGTCGTGCTGCTGGCCCTCACCTGGGGGCGCGACCTGCCCGGCGTACTCGTCGCCGTCGTCGCCGTCGTCCTCGCGGGATCCGTCCTCGCGGCCGTGCACCACGCGGAGGTCATCGCCCACCGCGTCGGCGAACCGTTCGGCTCGCTGGTCCTCGCCGTCGCCGTCACGATCATCGAGGTCGCGCTCATCGTCACCCTGATGGCCGACGGCGGCGCGAAAAGCTCCACCCTCGCCCGGGACACGGTGTTCGCCGCCGTGATGATCACCTGCAACGGCATCGTCGGCATCAGCCTGCTCTCCGCCGCGCTCCGCCACCGCGTGGCGGTCTTCCAGTCCGAGGGCACGGGCGGCGCCCTCGCCACCGTCGCCACACTGGCGACGCTCTGCCTGGTCCTGCCGACCTTCACGACCAGCAAACCGGGCCCGGAGTTCTCCACCTCCCAACTGATCTTCTCGGCCGCCGCGGCGATCGTCCTGTACGGCCTCTTCGTCGCCACCCAGACCGTGCGCCACCGCGACTACTTCCTGCCGATCACCAAGCACGGCGACGTCATCGACGCCGACGACCACGCCCAGATGCCGACCACCCGCACCGCCCTGGTCAGCCTCGGACTGCTCGCCCTCGCACTCATCGCCGTCGTCGGCCTCGCCAAAGGGGTGTCGAAGACGCTCGAACACGGCGTCGAGGCGGCAGGCATGCCGCAGGCCGTCGTCGGCGTGATCATCGCGCTGCTCGTGCTGCTCCCCGAGACCATCGCCGCACTGCGCGCCGCCCGCCGCGACCGCGTGCAGACCAGCCTGAACCTCGCCCTCGGCTCCGCCATGGCCAGCATCGGCCTGACGGTCCCGGCCGTCGCCATCGCCTCGTTCTGGCTGTCGGGGCCGCTCGTGCTCGGCCTCGGCGCGACCCACATGGTGCTCCTCGCGCTCACCATGATCGTCACCACCCTCACCGTCGTCCCCGGCCGCGCCACACCCCTGCAGGGCGGCGTCCACCTGGTGATCCTCGCCGCCTACGTGGAACTCGCCGTCACGCCCTGACGGACCCGGTCGGCGAGACGGGTCCCGGCCGCCCGGAGCCCGCGTGATACACCCTCAAGGAGCATCCGCCCGTCGTACGGAGGTCCTTGTGCCGCACACCCTCGCCACCGCGCCGATCCTGGTCCTGAACGGCCCGAACCTCAATCTCCTCGGCAAGCGCCAGCCGGAGATCTACGGCCGCGACACCCTCGCCGACGTCGAGGCACTCTGCGTCGAGGCCGCCGCCGCCCACGGCGCCACGGTGGACTTCCGCCAGTCCAACCACGAGGGCGAACTCGTCGACTGGATCCATGAGGCGCGCGAGCACCACGTCGGCATCGTGATCAACCCGGCCGCCTACTCGCACACCTCCGTGGCGATCCTGGACGCGCTCAACACCTGCGACGGCCTGCCCGTGGTGGAGGTCCACATCTCCAACATCCACCAGCGCGAGGAGTTCCGGCACCACTCCTACGTGTCCCTGCGCGCCGACGGTGTGATCGCCGGATGCGGCGTGCAGGGCTACGCGTTCGGGGTGGAGCGGGTCGCGGCCCTGGCGACACCGGCCGGCGCGGAGGCGTAGGGCGCCCCCTAGAGGCGGCCCGCGTCCACGATCCGGCGCAGGAACTGGCGCGTACGTTCCTGCTGCGGGTCCCCGAACACCGCTTCCGGGGTGCCGCGTTCGAGCACCACGCCCCCGTCCAGGAAGCACACCTGGTCGGCGACCTCACGGGCGAAGCCCATCTCGTGCGTGGCCAGGACCATGGTCATGCCCTCGCCCTTCACGTCGCGCACGACGTCCAGGACCTCGCCCACCAGCTCCGGGTCGAGGGCCGCGGTGATCTCGTCGAGGAGCAGCAACCGGGGGCGTACGGCGAGCGCCCGCACGATGGCCGCACGCTGCTGCTGGCCGCCGCTGAGCCGGTCCGGGTACTCGTCGGCCTTCGCGTCGAGCCCGAGGCGCTCCAACAGCCCCCTGGCCCGCTCCTCGGCCTCCTTGCGGGGGACGCCGTGCACGCGGCGCGGCGCGAGCGTGACGTTCTCCAGGACGGTCATGTGCGGGAACAGGTTGTACGCCTGGAAGACGACACCGATCCGCCGCCGCACGGCGTCCGCGTCCGCGCGTGGGTCGGTGATCTCCTCGCCGTCCAGCCAGATCGCCCCGTCGTCGATCTCCTCCAGGAGGTTGGCGCAGCGCAGCAGCGTCGACTTGCCCGAACCGGACGCGCCGATCAGCGCGGTCACCGTGTGCGGCGCGACCTCCAGGTCGACGTCGCGCAGGACCACGGAGCCGCCGAACGTCTTGCGCACGGACTCCATCCGCAGCACGGGCCCGGTCATACGAGTCCTCCTTGGGCCCGGCGCCGGTCCATCCGGGCCGTCACCCAGTCGGTGAAGCGGGTCATGGGGATGGTGAGGGCGACGAAGACCAGGCCCGCGACCACGTACGGCGTGTAGTTGAAGTCCTTGCCGGCGATGATCTGCGCCGCGTACACGGCGTCCACCGCGCCGCCGATCGACACGAGTCCGGTGTCCTTCTGGAGCGACACCATGTCGTTCAACAGGGGCGGCACCACACGGCGTACCGCCTGCGGCAGGACCACGTGGCGCAGTGTTTGGCGGCTGTTCAGGCCGAGGGAACGCGCGGCGGCCCGCTGGGACGGATGGACCGACTCGATGCCCGCGCGGAACACCTCGGCGACGTACGCCGAGTACGTGAGGACCAGGGCGACACCGCCCAGGACCACCGGGTCCGTGGTCACCCCCTGGAGGCGGAGCGCGGGCACCCCGAAGATGACCATCAACAGGCAGATGATGAGCGGCAGTCCGCGGAAGAAGTCCGTGTAGGCCGTGGCCAGGGCGCGCAGGGGGAAGAACACGGGCCCGCGCAGGGTCCGCGCGAGTGCGAGCAGCATTCCGAGGACGAGCACGCACGCCCCGCACACGAACAGGAGGCGCACATTGAGCCAGAGCCCTTCCAGCACCTGCGGCAACGCCACGCGCGCGTAGTGGGCACTGAAGAACGTCTCCTTCGTCCGCTGCCAGCCGGGGGAGTTGACGAGGACGACGAACAGGACAGCGCCCGTCACCAGCGTGCTCAGCGCCGCGAGACCGGTCGCCCGGCGCGCGCGGACGCGCTTGTAGCGCTCACGTGCCAGGCGCCGCGCGGAGGGGGCGTACGCGTCCTCGGCGGCGGGCGGCTGTTTCACGACGGTCACTTGAGCACCGGGGCGTCGACGGCGTCCGACAGCCACTTCTTCTCCAGGGAGGCGAGCGTGCCGTCCTTGCGGAGGGCGTCCACGGCGCCCGTCACGCACGACGTGAGCGCGCTCTCCTTGTCGAGCACCAGACCGAACTGTTCGGGGGAGCCCGCCGTGTTCTCGAACTGGCCGACGACCTCGGCGTCCGTCACCTCGGCACCGGTGATGTAGAACGCCGTCGGCAGGTCGACGACGATGGCGTCCACCTGGCCGTTCCTCAGGGCGGACTTGGCGAAGTCGTTCTTCTGGTAGACGGCCGGCTTCTGCGACGGCTTCACCACGTCGTTGACGTAGTCCAGGCTGGTGGTGCCCACTTGGGCGCCCAGCTTCACGTCCTTGAGGTCGGCGACGGTCCTCGCCTTCGCGGCCCGGGACGACTTCAGGGCGACGACGGCCTGACGCACGTCGTAGTAGCCGGACGAGAACGCCACGGCCTTCTTGCGGGCGGCGCTGATCGACACCTGGTTGATGTCGAAGTCGAACTTCTTCGCGCCCGGCGCGAAGGAACTGTTGAACGGCACGGTCTGCCACACCACGTGCTCCGCGCCGTAGCCGAGCCGCTTCGCCACGGCGTACGCGACGGCGGACTCGAAGCCCTTGCCGTTGGCCGGGTCGTCGTCCTCGAACCAGGGCGCGTAGGCGGGCTTGTCCGTGCCCACGGTGAGCTTCCCTGCCGTCACCGTGGCCGCCTTGCCGGGGGCGCAGGAGGCGGCCGTGGCGGGCTTGTCCGCCCCCTTCTCCTCGGGCTCGGGGGCACAGGCCGACGCGGCGGCGAGAACGACGGCGGAGCAGACGGCGAGGCGCGCGGCGCGATGGGCGTAAGGCATGGCGGGAGACTGACAGCGCACGGCACCGTCTGTCGAGGTCGGCCCGGCAACTGTCCGCATAGTGGGAACGGGCGTTGCGTTCTTGTGAACAGCCGCCCGCTGCCCCGGCGTTCGCCCCCGAACCGCCAGGTCACCAGCCCCGTGCGCGCCACTCCGCCAGGTGCGGCCGCTCGGCCCCCAGCGACGTGTCGTTCCCGTGCCCCGGGTAGACCCAGGTCTCGTCCGGGAGCGGCGCGAAGATCTTCGTCTCCACGTCGTCGATGAGGCGCGCGAACGCCTCCGGGTCCTTCCACGTGTTGCCGACGCCGCCCGGGAAGAGGCAGTCGCCGGTGAAGACGTGGGGATGGCCGTGCGGGTCGTCGTAGATCAGCGCGATGGAGCCGGGCGTGTGACCGACGAGATGACGGGCCGTCAGCTCGATGTGGCCGAACTCGATGGTGTCCCCGTCGTCCACGGCGACCCGCGTCGGCACCGGGATGCCCTCGGCGTCCTCGCGCCCCGCGTACGTGCGCGCGCCGGTGGCCTCGACCACCTCCGCGAGAGCGCCCCAGTGGTCGCCGTGCCGGTGGGTGGTGACGACGGCGTCGATGCCGTCGTCACCGATGAGGCGCAGCAGCGTCGCCGGTTCGCTCGCCGCGTCGATCAGGAGCTGCCGGTCGGTCGCGCGGCACCGCAGCAGATAGGCGTTGTTGTCCATGGGGCCGACCGCGACCTTGGAGATCATCAGGTCCTGGAGCTCGTGCACGTCCGCCGCGCCGCCGACCTTCACCGTTCCGCTGTACGTCATGCGCCCAGCCTATAGCGGGGGCAGCGTGGGCAGGGAGCCCTGATCGACGGAGAGGGCCGCCCCGTCCCTGCGGCCCGAGAGCCATCCCAGCAGGTCCGCCCGGCGGCCCGTGACGACGGTCGCGGGGGACCGGTCCGCGCCGGTGGTGACGGTCCGGCCGTCGTCCTGCTTGATCAGCAGCGGCGCGAGGCCCGGGTGGCCGCGGAAACGGTCCGCGAGGAAGTCGATCTCCCGCTGGGTGAACTCCTCCGGCAGGTCCTCCAGCTCGTAGCCGATACCGAGGTCGACGTGGTGCAGCTCCACCTCGACCCAGCGCCGGAACGGCAACCGCGAGGCGACGTCCTTGACGCCGTTGCGCAGCTCCACGGTGCGCGACCAGTCCGTGCCCTCGGCGCCGACGCGCTGGAACCGCTCCGCGCTCTCCCGTACGTCATCGATCTGGGCGCGCAGCGGGCGCGGGGCGTCCCGTTCGATGTCGGCGTCGCGCGCCTCGGCGCTCACGTACATGGGCCGGCCGGCCAGGACGTTGACGAGGGCGTCCGCGTTCCTGGCGAGATGGGCGAGCACATGGCCGCGGCTCCAGCCGGGAAGGCGTGACGGCTCGGTCACAGCGGCGTTGTCCAGGGCGCCGACCGCGGCGAGCAGCCGTTCGGTCGCAGTGCGTACAGACACCAGGTCGTGTTCGTGAGTGCTCATGGGGCAGACGGTAACCGGGCCACACGTTCGGGTGAAGGTGGCCGACACCATGACGGAATCGAATGTACGTGCTATAAGCTCGACGGCGGCGTCGGGCATTCTTGAAGGTCCGGGTTTGTTACCGACAAGGGAAGCCGACCGGCGTTGTCAGTGGCTCCCCCTAGTCTTCAAAACGACAGGGTTTTCAAACGACAGGGTCTTCACAACGACAGGCTTCTCAGGGGCTTCCTGTCACTTCTCCCAAGAAAGGTACGGACCGGCGTGGCCGACCGTCTCATCGTCCGTGGCGCGCGCGAGCACAATCTCCGGAATGTGTCGCTCGACCTCCCGCGTGACTCCCTCATCGTCTTCACCGGTCTGTCCGGCTCCGGCAAGTCCTCGCTCGCGTTCGACACGATCTTCGCCGAGGGGCAGCGGCGCTACGTCGAGTCGCTGTCCTCGTACGCCCGACAGTTCCTCGGCCAGATGGACAAGCCGGACGTCGACTTCATCGAGGGCCTCTCCCCGGCCGTCTCGATCGACCAGAAGTCGACCTCGCGCAACCCGCGCTCCACGGTCGGCACCATCACCGAGGTCTACGACTACCTGCGACTGCTCTTCGCGCGCATCGGCAAGCCGCACTGTCCCGAGTGCGGTCGCCCCATCGCGCGCCAGTCGCCGCAGGCCATCGTCGACAAGGTCCTGGAGCTGCCCGAGGGCAGCCGCTTCCAGGTCCTGTCGCCGCTGGTGCGGGAGCGCAAGGGCGAGTTCGTCGACCTGTTCGGCGACCTCCAGACCAAGGGCTACTCCCGCGCGCGCGTGGACGGCGAGACGATCCAGCTCACCGAGCCGCCCACCCTGAAGAAGCAGGAGAAGCACACGATCGAGGTGGTCGTCGACCGCCTCACCGTGAAGGACTCCGCCAAGCGGCGCCTGACCGACTCCGTGGAGACCGCCCTCGGCCTCTCGGGCGGCATGGTCGTGCTCGACTTCGTCGACCTCCCCGAGGACGACCCGGAGCGCGAGCGCATGTACTCGGAGCACCTGTACTGCCCGCACGACGACCTGTCCTTCGAGGAGCTGGAGCCCCGCTCCTTCTCCTTCAACTCGCCCTTCGGCGCCTGCCCCGACTGCACGGGTATCGGCACGCGCATGGAGGTCGACCCCGAGCTGATCGTTCCCGACGAGGAGAAGTCGCTCGACGAGGGCGCCATCCACCCCTGGTCGCACGGTCACACCAAGGACTACTTCGCCCGCCTCGTCGGGGCACTCGCCGACGCCCTCGGCTTCCGTACGGACATCCCGTTCGCCGGGCTGCCGCAGCGCGCCAAGAAGGCGCTCATCCACGGCCACAAGACGCAGATCGAGGTCCGCTACCGCAACCGGTACGGGCGCGAGCGGCGGTACACGACGCCCTTCGAGGGCGCCGTCCCGTTCGTGAAGCGGCGGCACAGCGAGGCCGAGTCGGACGCCAGCCGCGAGCGCTTCGAGGGCTACATGCGCGAAGTGCCCTGCCCCACCTGCCAGGGCACGCGCCTCAAGCCGATCGTCCTCGCCGTCACGGTCATGGAGAAGTCCATCGCCGAGGTCTCCGCCATGTCCATCAGCGACTGCGCCGACTTCCTGGGCAAGCTCCGGCTCAACGCGCGCGACAAGAAGATCGCCGAGCGCGTCCTGAAGGAGGTCAACGAGCGGCTTCGCTTCCTCGTCGACGTCGGCCTCGACTACCTGTCGCTGAACCGGGCGGCCGGCACCCTCTCCGGCGGCGAGGCCCAGCGCATCCGCCTCGCCACGCAGATCGGCTCCGGACTCGTCGGCGTGCTCTACGTGCTCGACGAGCCGTCCATCGGCCTCCACCAGCGCGACAACCACCGCCTGATCGAGACGCTCGTCCGGCTGCGCGACATGGGCAACACGCTCATCGTGGTCGAGCACGACGAGGACACCATCAAGGTCGCCGACTGGATCGTCGACATCGGCCCCGGCGCGGGCGAGCACGGCGGCAAGGTCGTGCACAGCGGTCCCTTGAAGGAGCTGCTGCGCAACACCGAGTCGATGACCGGCCAGTACCTGTCGGGCAAGAAGGCCATCCCCGTCCCGGACGTGCGGCGGCCCGTGGACCCGGCGCGCCACCTCACCGTGCACGGCGCCAAGGAGAACAACCTGCGGGACATCGACGTGTCCTTCCCGCTCGGTGTCCTCACGGCCGTCACCGGCGTCTCCGGATCCGGAAAGTCCACGCTGGTCAACGACATCCTGTACACGCACCTGGCCCGGGAGCTGAACGGGGCGCGTTCCGTCCCCGGCCGCCACACGCGCGTGGCGGGCGACGACCTCGTCGACAAGGTCGTGCACGTCGACCAGTCGCCCATCGGCCGTACGCCCCGCTCGAACCCGGCGACGTACACCGGTGTCTTCGATCACGTCCGCCGGCTGTTCGCCGAGACCACCGAGGCGAAGGTGCGCGGCTACCTGCCGGGCCGCTTCTCCTTCAACGTCAAGGGCGGCCGCTGCGAGAACTGCTCCGGTGACGGCACCATCAAGATCGAGATGAACTTCCTGCCGGACGTGTACGTCCCGTGCGAGGTCTGCCACGGTGCGCGGTACAACCGCGAGACCCTGGAGGTCCACTACAAGGGCAAGTCCATCGCCGAGGTCCTGGACATGCCGATCGAGGAGGCCCTCGGCTTCTTCGAGGCCGTCCCCGCGATCGCCCGCCACCTGCGGACGCTCAACGACGTGGGTCTCGGCTACGTCCGCCTCGGACAGTCCGCGCCGACCCTGTCCGGCGGTGAGGCCCAGCGCGTGAAGCTCGCCAGCGAGCTCCAGAAGCGTTCCACGGGCAGCACGGTCTACGTCCTCGACGAGCCGACCACCGGTCTGCACTTCGAGGACATCAGCAAGCTGATCACCGTGTTGTCCGGCCTGGTCGACAAGGGCAACTCGGTCATCGTCATCGAGCACAACCTCGACGTCATCAAGACCGCGGACTGGGTCATCGACATGGGCCCCGAGGGGGGCAACGGAGGCGGCATCGTCGTCGCCGAGGGCACCCCGGAGCAGGTCGCGTCCGAACCGGCCAGCCACACCGGCAAGTTCCTCCGCGACATTCTCGGCTCGGAGCGGGTCAGCGACGCGTCGGCCCCGGCCGCCAAGGCCCGCAAGAGCACGGCGAGGAAGACGGTGGCGGCCACCAAGGCGCCGGCCAAGAAGACGGCCACGGCGAAGACGGCCGCCGCCAAGTCCGCCGCGAAGAAGACGACGCCTGCCAAGAAGACGGCCGGCCGGGCCCGCAAGGCCTGACGACCGTGTAGCGGCTCGGTCACGCGCGTGAGAGAACGGCGCCCCGCGGGAAGTCCCGCGGGGCGCCGTTCGTGCGCCGAGCCTGTGCGGCGCCGAGCGACCGGCCCTGCGTCCGCCCTACAGGGCGCCGACCTCCGACGCGTACGGAGGCTCCGCCCCCGCGCGTGAGCAGGTGATCGCGGCCGCCCGCGCCGCGAACCGCAGCAGCCGAACCCAGTCGTCGCCGGACAGGGCGCCGACCGCGGCGGGGGACAAGGCGCCCTGTTCACCGAGGCCGTGCAGGAGCGCCGCGTTGACGGTGTCCCCGGCGCCGATCGTGTCCACGACGTCGACCCGCTCGCCCGGCACCGCCCGTTCGCCGCCGTCCCGCGTGAAGACGGTCAGTCCGTCGCCGCCGCGCGTGACCACGACGGCCGCCGGTCCCGCGGCCAGCCACTCCCGCGGCGTACCCCCGAGCCACGCCGCGTCCTCCTCGGAGAGCTTGAGAAGCGTGGTGGACGGCAGCCAGCTCCTGAACCGGGCCCGATAGGCGTCCGCGTCGGGGATCAAACCCGCCCGGATGTTCGGGTCGAGCGCGGTGACCAGGCCCTGGGCGGCAGCCGAGCGCATCAGTTCCTCGTAGGCACTCGCCCCCGGCTCCAGGACCAGGGAGCACGTACCGAACGACACCGCGCGCGTGCCCGAGGGAAGGGCGTCCGGCACCGCGAAAAGCCGGTCGGCGGTCCCTTCCACGTAGAAGGAGTAGCCCGCCGAGCCGTCCGCGCCGATGGAGGCGACGGCCAGCGTCGTCGGCTCGTCGCCCCGCTGCACAGGCGATACGTCCACGCCCGCCGTCCGCAACCCGCCGAGCAGGGCGTCACCGAACGCGTCCCGGGACACCCGCGAGCAGAAGGCAACGGCGGAGCCGAGCCGGCCGAGGGCCACCGCCGTGTTGAACGGCCCGCCGCCGAGCCGCGGCGCGAGGTCGGGCAGCGCGGCCGTGCCGCCGGCCGGGCGGTCGCCGGGGCCCCCGCCCAGCGGCACGAGGTCGATCAGGGCCTCTCCGGCGACGACGATCACGATGGTTCCTCTCGGACAGGGGCGAGCGGGGACGGACGGCGGGCGGTGCACGGATGGGCACCGGGTGCCGTCGGCAGGCTAGAACGTCCGGGGCTCCGGGTGGCACCCGCACCCCGTACGGGCACGTCCGCACCCGCACACGGGCACGGCGAGGACGGGACCGGGCAGCGTACCGGGCCTTCGGAAGACGGGCCGCCGACCCGCGCGCCCAGGGGCGGGGGCCTGAAGGAAACCCCGTGGCCCCGCCGGTATCGTCGGATCTGTCACCCCTGCTGTCCCTGGAGTCCAGATGTCCGGCACGACCTCCTCCCGTATCTCCCGCCGCACCGCCCTGCGCGGCGCCGCCGTCGCGGGGACGGCCGGCCTCGGCCTGACCGCCTGCTCCACCGGGTCCGACGGCGGCGCGGCCGCGGCGCCCACCGCGCCGGTCGACCTCGGCAAGGCCGACGAGGTGCCCGAGGGCGGGGCCAAGCTCTACAAGGACGAGCACGTCGTCGTCAGCCGTACCGAGGGCGGCCGGTACAAGGCGTTCAGCACCATCTGCACCCACGCGGGCTGCCCGATCGGGATGCTGGAGGGCACGGAGCTGACCTGCAACTGCCACGGCAGCAAGTTCGACGCGACGACCGGCAAGGTGCTGCACGCCCCGGCGACCTCGCCGCTGGAGGAGCTGTCGGTGCGGGTCGAGGGCGGCAAGATCGTCGCGGGCCCGCAGAAGTAGCGGCCCGCGCAAGGAGACCCGTCCGGACTGTCACACCCCGCCAGTAGGGTGTCTGACATGGCCGACCCCTCCAGCTACCGCCCCAAGCCGGGACAGATCCCCGACTCGCCAGGGGTGTACCGGTTCCGCGACGAGCACCGCCGGGTGATCTACGTCGGAAAGGCGAAGAGCCTGCGCCAGCGCCTGGCGAGCTACTTCCAGGACCTGGCGAACCTGCACCCCCGTACGCGCACCATGGTCACCACGGCCGCCTCGGTGGAGTGGACGGTGGTGTCCACGGAGGTCGAGGCCTTGCAGCTCGAGTACTCCTGGATCAAGGAGTACGACCCGCGGTTCAACGTGAAGTACCGCGACGACAAGAGCTACCCGTACCTCGCGGTGACGATGAACGAGCAGTTCCCGCGCGTCCAGGTGATGCGCGGGCAGAAGAAGAAAGGCGTGCGCTACTTCGGCCCGTACGGGCACGCCTGGGCGATCCGCGACACCGTCGACCTCCTGCTGCGCGTCTTCCCGGTCCGCACCTGCTCCGCCGGCGTGTTCAAGAACGCGGCCCGTACCGGCCGCCCCTGCCTCCTCGGCTACATCGGCAAGTGCTCGGCCCCCTGCGTGGGCCGCGTCACCCCCGAGGAACACCGCGAGCTCGCGGAGGAGTTCAGCGACTTCATGGCGGGCCGCACCGGCACGTACATCCGCCGCCTGGAGAAGGACATGGCGGTGGCGGCGGAGGACATGGAGTACGAGCGCGCGGCCCGCCTCCGCGACGACATCGAAGCCCTGCGCAAGGCCATGGAGAAGAGCGCCGTCGTCCTCGCCGACGCCACCGACGCCGACCTCGTCGCCCTCGCCGAGGACGAGCTGGAGGCCGCGGTCCAGATCTTCCACGTGCGCGGCGGACGCGTCCGCGGCCAGCGCGGCTGGGTCACCGACAAGGTCGAGGCGGTCACCAGCGGCGACCTCGTCGAGCACGCCCTCCAGCAGCTCTACGGGGAGGAGACGGGAGACTCCGTCCCCAAGGAGGTGCTCGTCCCGGCGCTGCCCGACCCCCTGGAGCCCGTCCAGGCCTGGCTGACCGAGCGCCGCGGATCGGCCGTGTCCCTGCGCATCCCCCAGCGCGGCGACAAGAAAGCCCTGATGGAGACGGTGCACCGCAACGCGTTGCACGCCCTCGCCCTGCACAAGACCAAGCGCGCCTCCGACCTCACCACGCGCTCCCGCGCCCTGGAGGAGATCGCCGAGGCGCTCGGCCTGGACAGCGCGCCGCTGCGCATCGAGTGCTACGACATCTCGCACCTCCAGGGCGACGACGTCGTGGCGTCCATGGTGGTCCTGGAGGACGGCCTCGCCCGAAAGAGTGAGTACCGCCGCTTCCAGATCAAGGGGTTCGAGGGACAGGACGACGTCCGCTCCATGCACGAGGTGATCACCCGGCGCTTCCGGCGCTACCTCGCCGCGCAGGAGAAGTCGGGCGAGTGGTCCGACACGGAGCTGGCGGACGACGAGGGGCCGAACGAGTCCACCCTCACGGAGGACGACGGCCGCCCCAAGAAGTTCGCCTACCCGCCGCAGCTCGTCGTGGTCGACGGCGGCCGGCCGCAGGTCGCCGCCGCCAAGCGGGCCCTCGACGAGCTGGGCATCGACGACATCGCCGTCTGCGGCCTGGCCAAGCGCCTCGAAGAGGTCTGGGTGCCGGACGAGGACGACCCGGTGATCCTGCCCCGCACCAGCGAGGGGCTCTACCTCCTCCAGCGCGTGCGCGACGAGGCCCACCGCTTCGCCATCACCTACCAGCGCTCCAAGCGGGCCAAGCGCTTCAAGGCCGGCCCCCTGGACGAGGTGCCGGGCCTCGGCGACGCGCGCAAACAGGCGCTCATCAAGCACTTCGGTTCGGTGAAGCGGCTCCGGTCCGCCACAATCGACCAGATCTGCGAGGTTCCCGGCATAGGTCGCAAGACAGCCGAGACGATCGTGGCGGCCTTCGCGCAGGCGGCACCGGCGGCGCCCGCGGTCAACATGGCCACCGGAGAGATCATGGAAGACGAAGAGGACACCACCACGGAGCCCGCGACGGACGCGCGCTCCGCGCAGGAGCCCGTCGGCACGGGCGCCTCGGAAGAACGACGGGGGCAGGAGCCATGAGCGAGCACGACCACGAAAGCAGCGACACCGGCACCGCGGCGGACAGCGCGCAGCCGGAGCACGGAGCACAGGTGAACACCGGCGCGGGCCCGGCGGTCGACACCCCAAGCGTCCCGGACGCCGTCATCCCCGAACTGGTGATCATCTCCGGGATGTCCGGCGCGGGCCGCTCCACGGCGGCGAAGTGCCTGGAGGACCTCGGCTGGTTCGTCGTGGACAACCTGCCGCCCGCCCTGATCCCCACCATGGTGGAGCTCGGCGCCCGCTCGCAGGGCAACGTGGCGCGGATCGCCGTCGTCGTCGACGTCCGCGGACGGCGCTTCTTCGACAACCTGCGGGAGTCCCTCGCGGACCTGGAGGCCAAGCACGTCACGCGCCGCATCGTCTTCCTGGAGTCCTCCGACGAGGCCCTGGTGCGCCGCTTCGAATCGGTGCGGCGCCCGCACCCCCTCCAGGGCGACGGCCGCATCGTCGACGGCATCGCGGCCGAACGCGAACTCCTGCGCGAGCTGCGCGGCGACGCCGACCTCGTCATCGACACCTCCAGCCTCAACGTGCACGAGCTGCGCGCCAAGATGGACGCCCAGTTCGCCGGCGAGGAGGAGCCCGAGCTGCGGGCCACCGTCATGTCGTTCGGCTTCAAGTACGGTCTGCCCGTCGACGCCGACCTCGTCGTGGACATGCGGTTCCTGCCGAACCCCCACTGGGTCCCGGAGCTGCGCCCCTTCACCGGCCTCAACGAGGAGGTCTCCAACTACGTCTTCGCGCAGCCCGGCGCCAAGGAGTTCCTCGACCGCTACACCGAGCTGCTCCAGCTCATCGCCGCCGGTTACCGCCGCGAGGGCAAGCGCTACGTGACCATCGCCGTCGGCTGTACCGGCGGCAAGCACCGCTCCGTCGCCACGTCGGAGAAGCTCGCCGCCCGACTCGCCGCGCAAGGGGTGGAGACCGTCGTCGTCCACCGCGACATGGGCCGCGAATGACAGGACGCACGCTGCGGCTCACCAGCAGGCTGAGCCGCAGGAACGTAACCGCGACGCGTCGCAGGGGCGCGACGCCCAAGGTCGTCGCGCTCGGTGGCGGCATGGGCCTGTCCGCCTCGCTCGCCGCGCTGCGCCGCATCACGGGCGACCTGACGGCCGTCGTCACGGTCGCCGACGACGGCGGCTCCAGCGGACGCCTCAGGGACGAACTCGGCGTCCTGCCCCCCGGGGACCTGCGCAAGGCGCTCGCGGCGCTCTGCGGCGACGACGACTGGGGCCAGACCTGGGCCCGCGTCATCCAGCACCGCTTCCAGTCGCCGGGCGAGATGAACGGGCACGCGGTCGGCAATCTGCTGATCGTCGCCCTGTGGGAGCAGCTCGGCGACCACGTCCAGGCCCTGGACCTCGTCGGCAGGCTGCTCGGCGCGCACGGGCGGGTGCTGCCCATGTCCGCCGTGCCGCTGGAGCTCCAGGCCCTGGTCAAGGGGCACGACCCGGAGCGGCCCGAGGACGTGGACACCGTCCGCGGCCAGGCCACGGTGGCGCTCACCCGGGGCGAGGTGCAGTCGGTGCACCTCGTGCCGCACGACCCGCCGGCCGTCCCCGAGGCGGTGGCCGCCGTGCGCGACGCGGACTGGGTGGTGCTCGGCCCGGGCTCCTGGTTCTCGTCCGTGATCCCCCATCTGCTCGTCCCCGAACTGCTGGACGCGCTCGTCGAGACGAAGGCCCGCCGGGTCCTCTCGCTCAACCTCGCGCCGCAACCCGGAGAAACCGATGGGTTCTCACCGCAGCGTCATTTGGAGGTTTTGGGACGACACGCCCCTAAACTCGCCCTGGACGTGGTGCTGGCCGACGAGGCCGCCGTGCCCGACCGCGAGTCTTTGACCGACGCAGCCAAGGAGCGTTTCGGTGCCGCGGTCGAGCTGGCGCCGGTGGCCGGGCCCGACGGGACTCCGAGGCACGATCCGGAGCTGTTGGCCGCCGCGTACGACCGTATTTTTCGGATGCATGGAAGGATCGGCCCATGGCGATGACGGCAGCGGTGAAGGATGAGATCTCCCGGCTTCCCGTCACCCGGACCTGCTGCAGAAAGGCCGAGGTCTCGGCCGTTCTGCGGTTCGCGGGCGGCCTTCACCTGGTGAGCGGCCGCATCGTGATCGAGGCGGAGCTGGACACCGCGATGGCCGCACGGCGGCTGAAGCGGGACATTCTTGAGATCTTCGGGCACAGCTCGGAACTGATCGTGATGGCGCCCGGCGGACTGCGCCGCAGCTCACGTTTTGTCGTACGAGTGGTCGCGGGCGGCGACCAGCTCGCCCGCCAGACCGGCCTTGTGGACGGCCGGGGCCGTCCCATCAGGGGACTTCCGCCGCAGGTGGTCTCGGGGGCCACCTGCGACGCGGAGGCGGCCTGGCGCGGCGCGTTCCTGGCGCACGGCTCGCTCACCGAGCCAGGGCGCTCCAGCTCGCTCGAAGTGACCTGCCCGGGCCCGGAGGCGGCCCTCGCCCTGGTCGGCGCGGCCCGCCGCCTGTCCATCGCGGCGAAGGCCCGTGAGGTGCGCGGCGTGGACCGCGTGGTCGTCAGGGACGGCGACGCGATCGGCGCACTGCTCACCCGGATGGGCGCACACGAGTCGGTGCTGGCCTGGGAGGAGCGGCGGATGCGCCGCGAGGTCCGCGCCACCGCCAACCGGCTGGCCAACTTCGACGACGCGAACCTGCGCCGCTCGGCCCGCGCGGCCGTCGCCGCGGGCGCCCGGGTGCAGCGCGCCCTGGAGATCCTCGCCGACGACGTGCCCGAGCACCTGGCCGCCGCCGGGCGTCTGCGCATGGAGCACAAGCAGGCCTCCCTGGAGGAGCTGGGCGCGCTCGCCGACCCGCCGCTGACCAAGGACGCCGTCGCGGGCCGCATCCGGCGGCTGCTCGCCATGGCGGACAAGCGGGCGCAGGACCTCGGCATCCCCGGCACCGAGTCGAACCTGACGGAGGAGCTGGCCGAGGAGATGGTGGAGGAGATGGCCGGCGAGATGGCGAACACCCTGGCGGACAACATGGCGGGCTGACCCCGCGGGACGGATCCGCGGACGCGTACGTACGCGAGGCCGGTGGCGGCACCCGGACAGGGTGCCGCCACCGGCCTTCCGTCGTCCCCCGAAGGTGTCCCCGGGCCCCCTTGACTTGACCTTGAACTGTCATGAGTCTGGCGGCTGTTCGCCTCTGTGGCACACGCCACGACCGCGGCGGACCACCGCAAGGGGGGCTCATGAGACGAAGAGCGAGATCGATCCTCGCTGTCGGAGCACTTGTCCTGGGACTCGGAGGGGCCGTCACCGCGCCCGTCGCCCAGGCGGAGAGCGGAAGCGCGGCGCACCAGGACCCCGGCGCGGACACCGTCAAGGTGTTCCGCGCCGAGGTGTCGAAGGAGCAGGTACCCCTGCTCCTCCAGGCGGGCCAGGACGCCCGTGAACTCAGCGAACAGGTGCCGCGGAAGGGCACCGCCGAGGTCGAGGTCTACTTCACCGACCGGCAGGCCGAAGCGCTGCGCGGCAAGGGCGTGAAGGTCACCGAGCACGATCTGACGGCCAAGGCCGAGGCCCGGGTCAAGGCCGCGGGCGACGGCGTCTTCCGCCCGTACAGCGGCAAGGGCAACCTCCAGGAGGAGATCCTCCGCACGGGCCAGGAGAACCCCGACCTCACCAAGGTCGTCTCCCTCGGCAAGACGGTGCAGGGCCAGGACATCCTCGCGCTGAAGCTCAGCAAGGGCGCGAAGAAGGTCAAGGACGGCGCCAAACCGGCCGTGCTCTACATGTCCAACCAGCACGCGCGCGAGTGGATCACCCCCGAGATGACCCGCCGCCTGATGCACTACTACGTGGACAACTACGCCAAGGACCGGCGCGTCAAGAAGATCGTCGACTCCACGGAGCTGTGGTTCGTCCTCTCGGCCAACCCCGACGGCTACGACTGGACCCACAAGGCCGCCGCCAACCGCCAGTGGCGCAAGAACATGCGCGACAACAACGGCGACGGCGCCTACACCCCCGGTGACGGCGTCGACCTCAACCGCAACTTCGCCTACAAGTGGGGCTACGACGACGAGGGTTCCTCCCCACGCCCCGCCAGCGAGACCTACCGCGGCACCGGCCCGAACTCCGAGCCCGAGACCAAGGCCCTCGACGCCTTCGAGAAGCGGATCGGCTTCGACTACGCCATCAACTACCACTCCGCCGCCGAACTGCTGCTCTACGGCGTGGGCTGGCAGGTCGCCACACCGACCCCGGACGACGTGCTCTACCGGGCGCTCGCCGGTACCCCGGGCAACTCCGCGATAACCGGCTACCACCCGCAGGTCTCCTCCGAGCTGTACACCACCAACGGCGAGGCCGACGGGCACGCCGCCAACGTGAACGGCATCTCCATGTTCACGCCCGAGATGAGCACCTGCCAGACCGCCTCGAACGTCGACCCGAACGACGCCTGGCGGCCCCAGGACTGCGCGTCCATCTTCACGTTCCCGGACGACGAGAAGCTGATCCAGGCCGAGTTCGCCAAGAACGTGCCCTTCGCCCTCTCCGTCGCGGAGACCGCGTCCCACCCGGACCAGCCGTCGTCCGCGGTCGGTCTGGAGGCCCCCGACTTCACCCCGGCCACGTTCCCGACCTCGTACGCGCGCGGTGGCGACCAGGAAGTGTCCGTCGTCGCCCGTAAGTCCGTACGCGACAAGGAGCTGAACTACCGCGTCAATGGCGGCCGTTCGCACGACGAGGAATTGCGCGCCTGGAAGGGCGGTGAGACCTACGGAGGCGAGGACAATCTCCACTTCGACGCGTATAGGGCGAAGGTCGAGGGCGCCGATGTGGGCGACAAGGTGGAGGTGTGGTTCACCGGGCGCACGAAATCCGGAAAGCGCACCTCCAGTGCCCCCTTCACCTACACCGTCGCCGCGCGTCCCAAGGCGGACACTCTCGTCGTCGCGGAGAACGACGCCACCGGCCGGCAGACAGCGGCCTATGTGGACGCGCTCAGGGCGAACGGCCGCAAGGCCGCCGTCTGGAACGTCGCCACGCAGGGCGTCCCGGACGCGCTCGGCGTCCTCGACCACTTCAAGGCCGTCGTGCACTACACGGGGGCGGACCGTCCGGGACTCGCCACGCAGCTCGCCGTGCGCGACTACCTGAACGAGGGCGGCAAGCTGGTCGAGGCGGGCGAGAAGGCGGGCGGCTCGGTCGCCATCGGTGACACCACGACCAACGACTTCAGCCAGTACTACCTGGGCGCCTACTCCCGCACCGCGGCGCCGGTCGCCACCCGCTTCGACGGCTCGGGAGAGCTCGCCGGCATCGCGGCGGCGCTCGGCGACGCGCCGGGCAACCCGCTCGACGCCGCCGGCCTGTACGAGGCCACGGCGGCCACCCTGCCGCAGTTCGAGAGCGCCGGGGCAGGCCAGTACGAGGGCGCGGGCATGGCCGCCGCCGTGCACACCGACGACGCCTACAAGCGGCTGACCCGCACCATCGACCTCACCGGCGCCACCGCGGCCGACCGGCCGTCCCTGCGGACGCAGTTGTTCTGGGACACCGAGACCGGCTACGACCACGTCATCCTGGAGGCGCACACGGTCGGCGCCGAGGACTGGACGACCCTGCCGGACACGGGCGGCCTGACCTCGAACGCCGTGCCCACCGAGTGCGAGGCGGGCTTCCTGATCGAGGAGCACCCGGCCCTCAAGCGCTATCTGACGCCCGACGGGGTCGCCTGCGGCAACACGGGCACCTCGGGGGCCTGGCACAGCCTCACGGGCTCCTCGGACGACTGGAAGACGGTCACCTACGACCTGAGCGCCTACGCGGGCCGGTCCGTCGAGGTCTCGCTGAGCTACGTATCCGACCCCGGCACCGGCGGCGAGGGCGTACGGGCCGACAACCTGTCCGTCGTCATCGGCGGCCAGGCCACCGAGACCGAGAACTTCGAGACGTCCCTGGGCGTCTGGCGGACCCCCGGGCCGCCCGAGGGGAGCCCGGCCGCGGTCAAGGACTGGGCGCTCGCCAAGGACCTGTTCACGACGTACGGGGCGATCAGCACCCCGGACACCGTTCTCCTCGGATTCGGACTGGAACACGTCACCACGCCGGCCGATCGAAATGCGCTCATCGGAAAGGCGCTGCGCTCAATTAGCGACTGATTGACGGCGAAATACCTGGGAAATAGACAGCGGCCCGTACGTTACTGGCGAGTACGGGCCGCTGTGTCCTGCATAGAGCCGCTCGATGTCACCCCAAGCCCTTATGGGAGGTAGGGTCGGAGGCGGTCGGGGACATCCCAATACATCTCGCCGGCGTCGAAAACCGGCGTACCAACGAGGAGATCGGTTCGTGACGATCCGCGTAGGCATCAACGGCTTTGGCCGCATCGGTCGTAACTACTTCCGCGCGCTGCTCGAGCAGGGTGCGGACATCGAGATCGTGGCTGTCAACGACCTGGGTGACACCGCGACCACCGCGCATCTTCTGAAGTACGACACCATCCTGGGCCGTCTCAAGGCCGAGGTGTCGCACACGGAGGACACCATCACGGTCGACGGCCACACCATCAAGGTGCTGTCCGAGCGCAACCCGGCCGACATCCCGTGGGGTGACCTCGGTGTCGACATCGTCATCGAGTCGACCGGTATCTTCACCAAGAAGGCCGACGCCGAGAAGCACATCACCGGTGGCGCCAAGAAGGTCCTCATCTCGGCTCCGGCCAAGGACGAGGACATCACGATCGTGATGGGCGTCAACCAGGACAAGTACGACGCGGCCAACCACCACGTCATCTCCAACGCGTCCTGCACCACCAACTGTGTGGCGCCGATGGCCAAGGTCCTCGACGAGAACTTCGGCATCGTCAAGGGCCTCATGACGACGGTCCACGCGTACACGAACGACCAGCGCATCCTGGACTTCCCGCACAAGGACCTGCGCCGCGCCCGCGCCGCCGCGGAGAACATCATCCCGACCACGACGGGTGCCGCCAAGGCCACCGCCCTGGTCCTGCCGCAGCTCAAGGGCAAGCTCGACGGCATCGCGATGCGCGTCCCGGTCCCGACCGGCTCCGCCACCGACCTGGTCGTCGAGTTGCAGCGCGAGGTCACCAAGGACGAGGTCAACGCCGCGTTCAAGAAGGCCGCCGACGACGGCGACCTCAAGGGCTACCTGTTCTACACCGAGGACGAGATCGTCTCCTCGGACATCGTGAGCGACCCGGCCTCCTGCACCTTCGACTCCGCCATGACCATGGTCCAGGAGGGCAAGACGGTGAAGGTCCTCGGCTGGTACGACAACGAGTGGGGCTACTCGAACCGCCTCGTGGACCTGACGGTCTTCGTCGGCGGCCAGCTCTAAGGTTCTAGAGCAGCAAGGCAGCTCGATGTGAGCGAAAGGGTCCGGACCCGCGCGACGCCGCGCGTCGGTCCGGGCCTTTCGCGCGTCAGCCTCACCGCCTCAGCCTCACTAGGAGTCCAGTCATGAAGACCATCGAGGAACTTCTCGCCGAAGGGGTCGACGGCAAGCGGGTGTTCGTCCGCGCCGACCTCAACGTGCCGCTGGCCGACGGCCTGATCACCGACGACGGCCGTATCCGTGCCGTCCTGCCCACCGTCCGGGCGCTGGCCGACGCGGGCGCCAAGGTGGTCGTCGCCTCCCACCTGGGACGCCCCAAGGGCGCCCCGGACCCCGCGTTCTCCCTGCTGCCCGCGGCCGAGCGGCTCGGTGAACTCCTCGGCAAGCCGGTCGCGTTCGCCCAGGACACGGTCGGCCCCGCCGCCCACGACGCCGTGAACGGCCTGGAGCCGGGCCAGGTCGCCGTCATCGAGAACCTGCGGTTCAACGCGGGCGAGACGAGCAAGGACGACACCGAGCGCGGCGAGTTCGCCGACCAGCTCGCCGCCCTCGCCGACCTCTACGTGGGCGACGGCTTCGGTGCCGTGCACCGCAAGCACGCGTCCGTCTACGACCTCCCGGCCCGGCTGCCGCACTACGCCGGCTTCCTCATCGCCACCGAGGTCGGCGTCCTGAAGAAGCTCACCGACGACGTCCGGCGCCCCTACGTGGTCGCGCTCGGCGGCGCCAAGGTCTCCGACAAGCTCGCCGTCATCGACCAGCTCCTCGGCAAGGCCGACCGGCTGCTCATCGGCGGCGGCATGGCGTACACGTTCCTCAAGGCCAAGGGGTACGAGGTCGGCATCTCCCTCCTCCAGGAGGACCAGATCCCGACCGTCACGGAGTACATGAAGCGCGCCGAGCAGAACGGCGTGGAGCTCGTGCTCCCGGTCGACGTCCTCGTCTCGACGGACTTCCCCGACCTCAAGGCCAAGGCCGCCACCCACCCCACCACCGTCGCCGCGGACGCCATCCCGGCCGACCAGGAGGGCCTGGACATCGGCCCGGAGACCCGCAAGCTGTACGCCTCGAAGCTCGCCGACGCGCAGACCGTCTTCTGGAACGGGCCGATGGGCGTCTTCGAGCACCCCGACTACGCCGAGGGCACCAAGGCGGTCGCCCAGGCCCTCCTCGACTCCCCGGGCTTCACCGTGGTGGGCGGCGGCGACTCCGCCGCGGCCGTCCGTACCCTGGGCTTCGACGAAAAGGCATTCGGCCACATCTCGACCGGTGGCGGCGCCTCCCTCGAGTACCTCGAGGGCAAGACGCTGCCCGGTCTCGCCGCACTGGAGGACTGACCCTTAATGAGCACCCGCACGCCGCTGATGGCGGGCAACTGGAAGATGAACCTCAACCACCTGGAGGCCATCGCCCACGTCCAGAAGCTCGCCTTCGCCCTCGCGGACAAGGACTACGAGGCCGTCGAGGTCGCCGTCCTGCCGCCCTTCACCGACCTGCGCTCCGTCCAGACGCTGGTCGACGGCGACAAGCTCAAGATCAAGTACGGTGCCCAGGACCTCTCGGCGCACGACTCCGGCGCGTACACCGGTGAGATCTCGGGTTCGATGCTCGCCAAGCTCAAGTGCACGTTCGTCGCGATCGGCCACTCCGAGCGCCGGCAGTACCACGACGAGACCGACGAGATCGTCAACACCAAGGTGAAGGCCGCCTACAAGCACGGCCTGACCCCGATCCTGTGCGTCGGCGAGGAGCTGGACGTGCGCGAGGCGGGCGACCACGTCTCCCACACCCTCGCCCAGGTCGAGGGCGGCCTCAAGGACCTGCCCGCCGAGCAGGCCGAGACCGTCGTCATCGCCTACGAGCCCGTCTGGGCCATCGGCACCGGCAAGGTGTGCGGCGCCGACGACGCGCAGGAGGTCTGCGCGGCGATCCGCGCCAAGCTCGCCGAGCTGTACTCGCAGGACGTGGCCGACAAGGTCCGCATCCAGTACGGCGGTTCGGTGAAGTCCGGCAACGTCGCCGAGATCATGGGCAAGCCGGACATCGACGGAGCGCTGATCGGCGGTGCCTCCCTGGACGCCGACGAGTTCGTCAAGATCGTCCGCTTCCACGAGCAGTGATTCCCGAGTGGCGCGACCTGTGAGTATGCGCTAGCGGCGATACGTCGTACCCTTGCGGGGCCGAAGCCCTTCTCCACCATGAGCTTCGGCCCCGTCGTCCGGACACGTCCGAGGAAGTTGGTCCAGCCGTGGTTATGGGGTTCTCGATCGCCCTGATCGTCTTCAGCCTGCTGCTGATGCTCCTTGTGCTCATGCACAAGGGAAAGGGTGGCGGCCTCTCCGACATGTTCGGGGGCGGCATGCAGTCCTCCGTCGGTGGCTCTTCGGTCGCCGAGCGGAACCTGGACCGGATCACGATCGTGCTCGGTCTGCTCTGGTTCGCGTGCATCGTGGTGCTCGGCATCCTGATGAAGATCAACAACTGATCTTCGACGGCCGGCCCTCGGCTCGACCCGTCACAACTGCACAGAGCTCACGTAAAGCCCCATGTCCGGTACGCGCCCAACAGCGCCGCCTATCATGGGGCTTGCGTCTAGGGGAGGGCAGGTAACTCTCATCACTGGACGCGCGTTGGGCCTTACGTACACTGAGGCGCTCCGCGGCGAAGCGAGACGCCGACACGCTTCGCGGCACCATCACGCAGGGAGTTACGACCGTGGCAAGTGGCAACGCGATCCGTGGAAGTCGGGTCGGGGCGGGGCCGATGGGCGAGGCCGAGCGCGGCGAGTCCGCGCCGCGCCTGCGCATCTCCTTCTGGTGCTCGAACGGGCACGAGACGCAGCCGAGCTTCGCCTCCGACGCGCAGGTGCCGGAGACCTGGGACTGTCCGCGCTGCGGCTTCCCCGCAGGGCAGGACCGGGACAACCCCCCGGACCCGCCGCGCACGGAACCGTACAAGACGCACCTCGCCTATGTGCGGGAGCGGCGCAGCGACGCGGACGGCGAGGCCATCCTCGCCGAGGCCCTCGCCAAACTGCGGGGCGAGATCTAGAGGTTGGACCGGCCGGGTGCCCAGAAGGGGCCCGGCCGGTGCCGTTGTGCCGTATGTCAGGAGCGGCGGCGGGGACGCGCCGCGTGCTCCTCGGAGATGTGCGCCGTGAGCGCGATCGAGGCGGTCGCCCGCTCGTACGTCAACTGCGCCACGCGCGCGTAGAGGCAGTCGAGGATCAGCAGCGCCGAGTGGCGGGCGCCGAAACTGCCGCGCCGGAAGCTCGTCTCGGCCGCCGTCCACGTCAGGTGCACGGCCGCCGCCTGGGCGACGGGGGAGCGCGGATCGCCGGTGACGGCGACGGTCGTGGCGCCGCGCTCGGCGGCGAGCCGCAGAGGATCCAGGACCTCGCGGGTGCGCCCCGAGTGGGAGAGGGCGACGGCCGCGTCCGCCGGTGTCAGCAGGGCCGCCGAGGTCTTCGCGGCATGCACCTCGGTCCAGCCGCGGGCCGGCATCCCGATACCGAACAGGCGGGCTTCCGTCTCCCGCGCCAGGACGCCCGAACCGCCCACCCCGTAGACGTCGATGCGGCGGGCCTTGGCGAGCGCCTGGGCCGCGGACTCCAGCGCGGAGCGGTCGAGTTGGTCGCGGGTGCTGCGCAACGCCTGGAGATCCGCGTGGGCGACGACGGAGATCAGATGCTCCAGGTCGTCGTCCGGGCCGATGTCGGGCCCGAGGGGGCGGTCCCGGCCGGCGCGGTCGTCCGCGTGGTCCTGCTCGCCCTGCTCCTTGGCGAGTTCGAGCAGCAGCCGCTGGTACGTCTCCAGGCCGAGCGCCTGGCAGAACCGGGTGACGGTGGCCTGCGAGGTGCCGGTACGACGCCCCAGGTCGGCCGCCGAGGTGTGGGCGACCGCGGCGGGGTCGGTGAGGACGTACGCGCCGACCTTGCGCAACGAGCCGCTGAGCGTGGGCAGTTCGGAGCGGATCCGGGCTGTGATCAAGGGGGTCTCCCGGTGCCGGTGGTGAGGTCTGGGGGCGGCCCGGGTGGTGTCCGGGTGTTGTCCCGCGCTGAATCTATCAATCATCATGCGGTGTGCTGACTGAATCCATCGATCGATACGCCGCTCCGCTCGCCGTCGGCGTCGACGCCGGAGGCACCCGGGTGCGGGCCCGCTGCGTCGATGCGGACGGCCGGACCGTGGGCGTCGGACACGGCGGCCCGGGCAACGCGCTCAGCGTCGAACGCCCCACCCTCGTCCGGCACCTGGAACAAGCCCTGGAAGCGGCCGTGCCCCTGGGTCTTCGCGGCGCGGTGGCCGGGGTCGTCGGCGGGTTCGCCGGGGCGGGGCAGGGCGGCGGCTCGGCGCGCGGGCGCGGCGTGGCCGAGGAGTGCCTGGCCGAGGCGCTGGCCCGGCTGGGCGTCGCGGCGGCGCTGCGCGTGTACGGCGACGTGGAGGTAGCCTGCGCCGCCGGGCCCGGCGCCCCGGCCGACGGGCTCGTCCTGGTCGCGGGGACCGGTGCGGCGGCGGCGCGGGTGGCCGGGCGCCGCACGGTGCGCGTCGTGGACGGGGACGGCTGGCTGCTCGGCGACACGGGCAGCGGCTTCTGGCTCGGGCGGCAGGCGTTGCGCGGCGCGCTGCGGGCGGTGGACGGCCGGGCACAGTGGGGGCCGCTGGTGACGCTGGTGCTCGACCGGGTGGTGCCGGGGCAGGCGGACCCCGGACTCGACTGGGCCGCGCGGCACCGCCTCAAGCAGGCGATAGCGGCCTGGGCGTACACCCGACGGCCCGTGGCGCTGGCGGAGTTGAGTCCGCTCGTGGTGTCCGCCGCGCAGATGGGCGACACAGGGGCGCGGTCTCTGCTCGACGCGGCGGCCGGGCAACTCCGCGACTCCGTCAGGGCGTTGGAGCCCAGCCCCGGTGAGTCGCTGGTGATCACGGGCGGCCTCCTGGGCCCAGGCGGCCCCCTGGAGGACCGGCTGCGTACGGCGGTGGAGCCGATGGGGCTGCGCTGCGCCGCGGTGCCGGACGGGGTCGGCGGCGCGGTGGCCCTGGCCCGACTGCTGATCGCCGAATCGGCGGAGATGCCTTGACGGCACCCCTCGCCTGGTTCAACCTTTCATCTCGGAAGAGATGAAGTGAATCAATGAACCGAAGGTGGTCGGGGACATGACGGAACAGCGGCTCGGCGCGGCCGAGTTGGCGGACCAGGTGCGCGAGCACGTCGAGCGCACCGTCGCCACCAACAAGGAGGGCGTCACCGCGGCGGCCCGCCTCGTCGCGGACTGCGTCGCCGCCGACGGTGTCGTCCACGCCTTCGGCACCGGCCACTCGCAGGCGACCGCCCTGGAGATCTCCGGACGGGCGGGCGGCCTCATCCCCACCACCCGTATCGCCCTGCACGACCTCGTCCTGCGCGGCGGCGAAGACCGCTCGGTACTCGCCGACCCGCTCCTGGAGCGCCGCCCCGGGCTCGCCGCACGCCTCTACGAACTGAGCACCCCGCGTCCGCAGGACCTGTTCGTGATCATCTCGAACTCGGGCGTCAACAACTCCATCGTCGACATGGCGCTCCTGGTCAAGGAGAAGGGGCACCCGCTGATCGCCCTCACCTCGCTGGAGCACACCCGTTCGGTCCCCGCCCTGCACACGAGCGGCAGCCGCCTCGCCGACCACGCCGACGCCGTCCTCGACAACTGCGCGCCCACCGGCGACGCGATCCTGCCGCTGCCCGACGGCGGCAGCCTCTGTGGCGTCTCCACCATCACCTCGGCCCTGCTCGTGCAGATGGTCGTGGCCGAAGCCGTGGCCCTGCTGCTCGCCGAGGGCCACGAACCGCCCGTCTACGTCTCCGCCAACCTGCCCGGCGGCTTCGAACGCAACAGCCGCCTGGAGGACCACTACACGGGCCGCCTGCACCGCGGCGGACACTGAGCCGCCGCGCCCCCGGTCGGCTGCGCCCGCCCCGGACAGACCGCTCATACCGGTCGCTGATCGATTAGGTTGGTCGGAGCAGCGGAGCAAGGCACGTACGCACGTACGAGAGGCGGCTGAAGTCCGAGATGAACGCGTTCGCAGCAGGCGCAGAGGGCCGCACGCGGCTCACCCAGACGGCCGAGTGGCAGGCGCTGGCCGAGCACCGGCGGCGCCTGGGCGACGTGCGGTTGCGCGAACTGTTCGCCGCGGACCCGGCGCGCGGCTCGGCCTTCGTCCTCGAAGTCGGCGACCTGCACCTCGACTACTCCAAGCACCTGGTCACCGAGGAGACGCTGCGCCTGCTGCGCGAGCTGGCCGCCGCGACCGACGTCTTCGGCCTGCGCGACGCCATGTTCCGCGGCGAGAAGATCAACACGACCGAGGACCGCGCCGTGCTGCACACGGCCCTGCGCGCCCCGCGCGACGCGGTGATCGAGGTCGACGGCGCGAACGTAGTGCCGGATGTGCACGCGGTGCTCGACAAGATGGCCGCCTTCGCCGACAAGGTCCGCTCGGGCGAGTGGACCGGGCACACCGGCAAGCGCATCAAGAACGTCGTCAACGTCGGCATCGGCGGCTCCGACCTCGGCCCCGCCATGGCCTACGAGGCACTGCGCTCCTTCACCGACCGCGACCTCACGGTCCGCTTCGTCTCCAACGTCGACGGCGCCGACCTGCACGAAGCCGTACGGGACCTGGACGCCGCGGAGACGCTGTTCGTCATCGCCTCGAAGACCTTCACCACCATCGAGACGATCACCAACGCGACCTCCGCGCGCGAGTGGCTGCTGACCGAACTGAAAGCCGGGCAGGAGGCCGTCGCCCGGCACTTCGTGGCACTGTCGACCAACACCGAGAAGGTGGCGGAGTTCGGCATCGACACGGCCAACATGTTCGAGTTCTGGGACTGGGTCGGCGGACGCTACTCGTACGACTCCGCCATCGGCCTGTCCCTGATGATCGCCATCGGCCCCGACGCCTTCCGCGAGATGCTCGACGGCTTCCACCTCGTCGACGAGCACTTCCGCACCGCGCCCCCCGAGTCCAACGTGCCCCTCCTGATGGGCCTGCTGGGCATCTGGTACGGCAACTTCCACGACGCCCAGTCGCATGCCGTGCTGCCCTACAGTCACTACCTGTCGAAGTTCACCGCCTACTTGCAGCAGCTCGACATGGAGTCGAACGGCAAGTACGTGCAGCGCGACGGCGAGGAGGTCGGCTGGCAGACCGGGCCCGTGGTGTGGGGTACCCCGGGAACCAACGGCCAGCACGCCTACTACCAGCTCATCCACCAGGGCACGAAGTTGATCCCGGCGGACTTCATCGGGTTCGCCGAGCCCGTCGCCGACCTGCCGCCGGGCCTCGTGGCCCAGCACGACCTGCTCATGGCCAACTTCTTCGCGCAGACCCAGGCCCTCGCCTTCGGCAAGATCCCGGACGAGGTACGCGCCGAGGGCGTGCCCGAGGAACTGGTGCCGCACAAGACGTTCAAGGGCGACCACCCCACGACGACGATCCTCGCGACGTCCCTGACGCCGTCCGTGCTCGGCCAGTTGGTCGCCCTCTACGAGCACAAGGTCTTCGTGCAGGGCGCCGTCTGGAACATCGACTCCTTCGACCAGTGGGGCGTCGAACTCGGCAAGGTCCTCGCCAAACGCGTCGAGCCCGCCCTGACGGAAGGCGCGGACGTGCCGGGCCTCGACACGTCGACCCGGGCGCTTGTACACAAGTACCGCGAACTGCGCGGCCGTTCGAGTTAATCGGATGCGGGGCGCCGCCCGGCGGGTGAGACTGCCCGCAGTGACCCAGCCGGGAGGCACCCCTGTGGACCAGCTCATGTCGGCCCTCGCCGACCCCGAACGACTCAGGCTGTACGCGCGCATAGTGCTCGGCGAACTGCCGCCCGGCGAGGCCGACTCCCCGGCCGCGCGCAAGCACCTGGGCAAGCTCGTCGCCGCCGGGCTCGTCGAACGGCTCGACGACGGGTCGCTGCGCGCCGGACCCGAGGCGTTCCGCCGCGCCAGGACCGCCGAACCCGCCACGGGCGTCCCGCGCCACCTCACCGGCTTCTTCGCCCGCGGCCGGCTGACCGCCATCCCGGTCCGCCCGGCGGTGCGCCACGAACTCCTGGTCCATCTCACGGACACCCTCTTCGACACCGGCCGCACCTACAGCGAGCGCGAGATCAACGAGGCGCTGCGCACCGTCCACGACGACACCGCCGCCCTGCGCCGCTACTGCGTCAGCGACGGCCTGCTCGTACGGGAGGAGGACGGCTCCGACTACCGGGTGCCGCAGCACGCGTAAGGCCCCGCATCCCTGGGGACGCGGGGCCTCGGACAGCCGGAAGGGGCTACGCGACAGCCGGCGGGTACAGCTCCGGCGGCAACTGCGACGCCGCGGCCGCGTCCAGCAGCCACAGCGTCCGCGACCGGCCGTACGCGCCCGCCGCCGGGGCCTGGATCTCGCCCGCGCCGGACAGCGCGATCGCCGCCGCCTTCGCCTTGTCCTCGCCCGCCGCGAGCAGCCACACCTCGCGCGCGGCCCGGATCGCCGGGAGCGTCATGGTGATCCGGGTGGGCGGGGGCTTGGGGGCGCCCCGCACACCGACCACCGTGCGCTCCGTCTCCCGGACGGCGGGCAGCTCGGGGAAGAGAGACGCGACGTGCGTGTCCGGGCCGACCCCGAGCATCAGGACGTCGAACGTCGGCACGGGGCCGTGGTCCTCGGGCCCCGCGGCCGTGGCGAGCTCGGCCGCGTACACCTCGGCCGCCGCGTCCGCCTCGTACGGGCCGTCCGACGGCGGCATGGGGTGCACGCGCGCGGGGTTGAGCGGCACCGAGTCGAGCAGTGCCTCCTTCGCCTGCGTGTAGTTGCGCTCCGGGTCGCCGTCCGGCAGGAACCGCTCGTCGCCCCACCACAGGTCGAGGCGGCCCCAGTCGATGGCGTCCCGGGCGGGCGCCGCCGCGAGCGCGGCCAGCAGGCCGTTCCCGTTGCGGCCACCCGTGAGGACGACGGAGGCGTAGCCGCGGGCCGCCTGGGCGTCGACGATCCTGGTGATCAGCCGGGCCGCGGCGGCCTGCGCCATCAGCTCCTTGTCGCGGTGGACGACGAGTTGGGGTGCTGCGCTCATTTCGCCGCCGCCTTCTTGACCGGGGCCTTGGCGGCCTTCTTGGCGGGAGCCTTGACCGGGGCCTTCTTGGCAGGAGCCTTGGCCGCCTTCTTGGCGACCGCCTTCTTCACCGGCCCGGGGGAGTCGTCCGCCGGCGCCGGGGCCTCCTCCGGTGCCTGCGCGGGCGTCCGCTCGGCCGACTCCGCGAGCCGGTCCACGCCGAACCGCAGCGCCGCCGCGTACGTGTCGTCCGGGTCCAGGCGCCGCAGCTCCTCCGCGATCAGCTCGGACGTCTCACGGCGCTTGAGCGCGACCGCTCGGTCCGGCTGCCCCTCGATGGAGAGCGTGGCCAGGATGCCGTCGGCCCGGTCGAGGACGATCGGGCCGCAGGTGGACTCCATGCGGACCCCGGTCAGCCCGGGACCCGGCGAGAGCGTGCGCCGCACGGGCACGTCGAGCCGGTCCGCGAGCCACATGGCGAGCAGCTCGCAGCTCGGGTTGAACTCCTCGCCCTCGACCTCGACCGACGTGACGTCGCACGTCACCTGGTCCAGGGCGGCGGCCAGCATGGAGCGCCACGGCGTGATCCGGGTCCACGACAGGTCGGTGTCGCCGGGGGAGTAGGACGCCGCGCGGGCCTCCAGCTCGTGGATGGGCTGCTCGGCCGCGTAGGTGTCCGTGACGCGGCGCTGGGCGAGCGCGCCCAGCGGGTCCTGGGCGGGGTCGAGCGGCGCGTCCACGGGCCACCACACGACGGTCGGGGCGTCCGGCAGCAGCAGCGGCAGGACGACCGACTGGGCGTGGTTGACGACCTCGCCGTAGAGGCGGAGCACGACCGTCTCGCCGGTGCCCGCCTCGACACCGACCCGCACCTCGGCGTCGAGCCGCGACTTCGTGCGGTCGCGCGGGGAGCGGGAGACCCGCTTGATGACGACGAGCGTGCGCGAGGGGTGCTCCCGCGACGCGTCGTTGGCCGCCTTCAGGGCGTCGTAGGCGTTCTCCTCGTCGGTGACGATGACGAGGGTCAGGACCATGCCGACGGCGGGGGTGCCGATGGCGCGGCGGCCCTTCACCAGCGCCTTGTTGATCTTGCTGGAGGTGGTGTCCGTGAGGTCGATCTTCATGGCCGGCGCCAGCTCCGTCCGTCTCGTGCGAGCATCTCGTCCGCTTCCGCGGGCCCCCACGTGCCGGACGGGTACTGCGCGGGCTTGCCGTGCGTGTCCCAGTACTTCTCGATCGGGTCGAGGATCTTCCAGGACAGCTCGACCTCCTCCGTGCGCGGGAAGAGGTTGGAGTCGCCGAGCAGGACGTCCAGGATCAGCCGCTCGTACGCCTCGGGGCTGGACTCGGTGAAGGACTCGCCGTAGGCGAAGTCCATCGACACGTCCCGGATCTCCATGGACGTGCCCGGGACCTTCGATCCGAAGCGGACCGTGATGCCCTCGTCGGGCTGGACGCGGATCACGATGGCGTTCTGGCCCAGCTCCTCCGTCGCCGTGTGGTCGAAGGGGGAGTGCGGGGCGCGCTGGAAGACGACCGCGATCTCGGTGACGCGGCGGCCCAGGCGCTTGCCGGTGCGCAGGTAGAAGGGGACGCCCGCCCAGCGGCGGTTGTCGACCTCCAGCTTCACGGCGGCGTAGGTGTCGGTCTTCGACTTGGGGTCGATGCCCTCTTCCTGGAGGTAGCCGACGGCCTTCTCGCCGCCCTGCCACCCGGCCGCGTACTGACCGCGCACCGTGCTCTCGCCCAGGTCCTTCGGCAGCCGGATGGCGCCGAGCACCTTGGCCTTCTCGGCGACGAGCGCGTCCGCGTCGAAGGAGGCGGGCTCCTCCATCGCGGTCAGGGCCATGAGCTGGAGCAGGTGGTTCTGGATGACGTCACGGGCGGCGCCGATGCCGTCGTAGTAGCCGGCCCGGCCGCCGATGCCGATGTCCTCGGCCATCGTGATCTGCACGTGGTCCACGTAACTACGGTTCCAGATCGGCTCGAACATCTGGTTGGCGAAACGCAGCGCCAGGATGTTCTGGACCGTCTCCTTGCCGAGGTAGTGGTCGATCCGGAACACCTGGTCCGGGTCGAACACCTCGTGCACGATCGCGTTCAGGTCCTTGGCCGAGGCCAGGTCGTGACCGAAGGGCTTCTCGATGACGGCGCGCCGCCAGGAGCCCTCGGGCGCGTCCGCCAGGCCGTGCTCCTTGAGCTGCTGCACGACCAGGGGGAAGAACTTGGGGGGTACGGAGAGGTAGAACGCGAAGTTCCCGCCCGTGCCCTGGGACTTGTCGAGGTCCTGGATCGTCGACTTCAGGGTCTCGAAGGCCTCGTCGTCGTCGAAGTTGCCCTGGACGAAGCGCATGCCCTGGATGAGCTGCTGCCAGACCTCTTCACGGAAGGGGGTCCGGGAATGCTGCTTGACCGCGTCGTGCACGACCTGGGCGAAGTCCTCGTCCTCCCAGTCGCGGCGGGCGAATCCGATCAGCGAGAAGCCCGGCGGGAGCAGACCGCGGTTGGCGAGGTCGTACACAGCGGGCATCAGCTTTTTACGTGACAAATCGCCCGTAACGCCGAAGATCACCAGACCCGACGGCCCCGCGATACGCGGGAGCCGTCGGTCTGCGGCGTCACGGAGCGGGTTGGCTCCGTGTGCGGTCAAGGTTTCAGCCCTCCGAAGGGGCGAGGCGCTTGAGCTCCGCCTCGGTCGACTTGAGCAGGTCGTTCCAGGCCGCCTCGAACTTGTCGATGCCCTCGTCCTCCAGAAGCTGCACGACCTCGTCGTACGAGATGCCCAGCTTCTCGACGGCCTCGATCTCCTTGCGGGCCTGGTCGTACGTGCCCGCGAGCGTGTTCCCGGTGATCTGGCCGTGGTCGCCCGCCGCTTCGAGCGTGGCCTCCGGCATGGTGTTCACCGTGCCCGGGGCGACCAGCTCGTCGACGTACAGCGTGTCCTTGTACGCCTTGTCCTTCACGCCGGTCGAGGCCCACAGCGGACGCTGCTTGTTGGCCTGCGCCTTGTCGAGCGCGGCCCAGCGGTCGGAGGAGAAGACCTCCTCGTACGCCTCGTAGGCGAGCCGGGCGTTGGCGAGGCCGACCTTGCCGCGCGCCGCCTTGGCCTCGTCCGTGCCGAGGGCGTCGATCCGCTTGTCGATCTCGGTGTCCACACGGGACACGAAGAAGGACGCGACCGAGTGGATCCCGGACAGGTCAAGGCCCGCGGCCTTCGCCTTCTCCAGGCCGCTCAGGTAGGCGTCCATGACCTCGCGGTAGCGCTCCAGGGAGAAGATCAGCGTCACGTTGACGCTGATGCCCCGGGCGATCGTCTCGGTGATCGCGGGCAGGCCCGCCTTGGTCGCCGGGATCTTGATGAGCGTGTTCGGGCGGTCCACCAGCCACGCGAGCTGCTTGGCCTCGGCGACCGTGGCGTGCGTGTTGTGGGCGAGCCGCGGGTCGACCTCGATCGACACCCGGCCGTCCTGGCCGCCGGTCGCGTCGAAGACCGGCCGCAGGATGTCGGCGGCGTCGCGGACGTCCGCCGTCGTGATCATGCGGATGGCTTCCTCGACGGTGACCCGGCGAGCGGCGAGGTCGGAGAGCTGCTGGTCGTAACCGTCACCCTCCGAGATCGCCTTCTGGAAGATGGACGGGTTGGTCGTGACGCCCACGACGTGCTGCTGGTCGATCAGCTCGGCGAGGTTGCCCGAGGTGATCCGCTTGCGCGACAGGTCGTCCAGCCAGATCGCGACGCCCTCCTCGGAGAGGCGCTTCAGTGCGTCTGTCATGGAAATTGCATCTCCTACGTGTCTGAGGGTCCGTCGGGCGTCAGCGCTGGGCCGCGGCGAGGGATTCCCTGGCCTTGGCCGCCACGTTCTCGGCGGTGAAGCCGAACTCCTTGAAGAGCACCTTGCCGTCGGCCGAGGCACCGAAGTGCTCCAGCGAGACGATGCGACCGGCGTCACCGACGTACTTGTGCCAGGTCAGACCGATACCGGCCTCGACGGCGACCCGAGCCCTGACAGCCGGCGGCAGGACGCTCTCCCGGTACCCCTGGTCCTGCTCCTCGAACCACTCGACCGACGGCATCGACACGACGCGGGTGGCGACGCCCTCCGCCTCCAGGGTCTCGCGCGCCTCGACGGCGAGCTGCACCTCGGAACCGGTGGCGATGAGGATGAGGTCCGGCGTGGCCTTCGACGCCTCGGCGAGCACGTAACCGCCCTTGACGGTGTCCTCGTTCGCGTCGTACGTCGGCACGCCCTGACGGGTGAGGACCAGGCCGTGCGGGGCGCTCTTGCCGTAGTCCTTCTTGCCGCGGCGCAGGATCTCGCGCCAGGCGATGGCCGTCTCGTTGGCGTCGGCCGGGCGGACCACGTTCAGGCCCGGGATGGCACGCAGCGCGGCCAGGTGCTCGACCGGCTGGTGCGTCGGGCCGTCCTCGCCGAGGCCGATGGAGTCGTGCGTCCACACGTACGTCACCGGCAGGTGCATCAGGGCGGACAGACGCACCGCGTTGCGCATGTAGTCGGAGAACACCAGGAAGGTGCCGCCGTAGATACGGGTGTGGCCGTGCAGCGCGATGCCGTTCATCTCCGCGGCCATGGAGTGCTCGCGGATACCGAAGTGGATGGTGCGGCCGTACGGGTCCGCCTCGGGCAGCGCGTTGCCCTCGGGGAGGAAGGACGACGTCTTGTCGATCGTCGTGTTGTTCGAGCCGGCCAGGTCGGCGGAGCCGCCCCACAGCTCGGGGATGACCGGGCCGAGCGCCTGGAGGACCTTGCCGGACGCGGCGCGCGTGGCGACGCCCTTGCCCGTCTCGAAGGCCGGCAGCTTCTCCTCCCAGCCCTCCGGCAGCTCGCCCGCGTTGATGCGGTCGAACTCCGCGGCGCGCTCGGGGTTGGCGGAGCGCCACTCCTGGAACGACTTCTCCCACTCGGCCTTGGCCTGGGCGCCGCGGTCGAGGGCCTTGCGGGTGTGCTTGAGGACCTCGTCGGAGACCTCGAAGGTCTTCTCGGGGTCGAAGCCGAGGACGCGCTTGGTGGCGGCCACCTCGTCGTCGCCGAGCGCCGAGCCGTGCGCGGCCTCGGTGTTCTGCGCGTTCGGTGCGGGCCAGGCGATGATCGAGCGCATCGCGATGAAGGACGGCTTGTCCGTGACCTTCTTGGCTTCCTCGACGGCGTTGTAGATCGCCTCGTGGTCGAGGTCGCCGTCGGGCTTCGCGGCGACCCGCTGGACGTGCCAGCCGTACGCCTCGTAGCGCTTGCAGGTGTCCTCGGAGACCGCCGTCTCGGTGTCGCCCTCGATCGAGATGTGGTTGTCGTCCCACAGCAGGACCAGGTTGCCGAGCTTCTGGTGGCCCGCGAGCGAGGACGCCTCGGCGGAGATGCCCTCCTGGAGGCAGCCGTCACCGGCGATCGCGTAGATGAAGTGGTCGAACGGAGAGGTGCCCGGGGCAGCCTGCGGGTCGAACAGGCCGCGCTCGTAGCGGGCGGCCATGGCCATGCCCACCGCGTTGGCGACACCCTGGCCCAGCGGGCCCGTGGTCGTCTCGACGCCGGTGGTGTGGCCGTACTCCGGGTGGCCGGGGGTCTTGGAGCCCCAGGTCCGGAACGACTTCAGGTCATCGAGCTCCAGGCCGAAGCCGGCCAGGTAGAGCTGGATGTAGAGGGTCAGGGACGAGTGGCCCGCGGACAGGACGAACCGGTCCCGGCCGACCCAGTCGGCGTCCGCCGGGTCGTGTCGCATCACCTTCTGGAAGAGGGTGTACGCGGCCGGGGCCAGGCTCATCGCCGTACCGGGATGGCCGTTGCCGACCCTCTGTACGGCGTCGGCGGCCAGGACACGCGCGGTGTCGACGGCCCGCTGGTCCACATCGGTCCACTCGAGGTCAGTGGTGGTCGGCTTGGTGCTCACCCTGAGTCAGGGCTCCTCTCCACATGTCTCATACCGGTGATGTCGGTCTCACCGGCTGTTGTCGAGCCTACCCTTGCTGGAACACGCATTCTTTCGAGTCATTCCAGACTGCCGGGACTCCGCGCGATCCGCCTCCTGACAGGGATCGACGCCCCTCATCACCTGATCGCGAGGGCGCTCATCCGGGGGCTGCCGCTAGGGGATGCGGCCCCATCCGGAGTACCCGCCCAACACGACCCCACCCCCGCGAAGGGCGAGGTATAGGCAACGTCTACAGTGGCGTGGTACGCGCGAGCCTTTACCGGGACCTCACATCAAGTGAACGGCCTGGGGCTCGCTGGAGTCTTTGTCAGGGGTGTGCGTGACGGCCGTCGAATCCCGTCCATCGGGAGCGCTCGGGACGAGCAGCAGCCGGGGTCAGCGGCCGTTCGGGGCCCGCGTCAAGGCTTTCGTGGCCCTGACCAAGCCGCGGATCATCGAGCTTCTGCTCATCACCACGGTCCCGGTGATGTTCCTCGCCGAACAGGGTGTGCCGGATCTGAAGCTGGTGCTGATCACCTGCCTCGGCGGTTACCTCTCCGCGGGCGGCGCCAACGCGCTGAACATGTGGTACGACCGCGACATCGACGCCCTCATGGACCGTACGTCGCAGCGGCCGCTGGTCACCGGCATGGTGAGCCCGGCCGAGTGCCTGGTCTTCGGCATCTCCCTCGCGGTGATCTCCACGCTCCTGTTCGGCTTCGCCGTCAACTGGCTGTCGGCCTGGCTGTCGCTGGGCGCGCTCCTCTTCTATGTGGTCGTCTACACGATGATCCTCAAGCGGCGCACCTCGCAGAACATCGTGTGGGGCGGGATCGCCGGCTGCCTGCCCGTCCTCATCGGCTGGTCGTCGGTGACCGACTCGATGTCGTGGGCGCCGGTCGTCCTCTTCCTCGTCATGTTCTTCTGGACGCCGCCGCACTACTGGCCGCTGTCCATGAAGGTGAAGGACGACTACGCGCGCGTGGGCGTGCCCATGCTGCCGGTCATCGCGTCCAACAAGGTGGTGGCACGCCAGATCGTCCTCTACAGCTGGGTGATGGTCGCCGTCTCGCTGCTGCTGACGCCGCTCGGCTACACGGGCTGGTTCTACACGGTGGTCGCGCTCCTGGCCGGCGGCTTCTGGCTGTGGGAGGCGCACGGGCTCCAGAACCGCGCCAAGGCCGAGGTCACGGGCGGCAAGCTCAAGGAGATGCGACTGTTCCACTGGTCCATCACCTATGTCTCGCTGCTCTTCGTCGCGGTCGCGGTCGACCCCTTCCTGCGCTGATCGCCGACTGATCCCACGATGGGTGGGGTGCGTGGCCCAGACCACGCACCCCACCCATCGCTTGTTTCGCTACTCGTCGGTAGCATCCTGCACATGGCAGAGACTGAAGCGGTTGAGACGCCCCGTCGGGCGGCGAAGGACGAGCGCCGGGCGGCCGGCCTGGCCAAGGACATCAGCGCTTTCGCCAAGGCGCACGGCGGCGCCGAGGGCCAGTTGGCGTACCTCGGTGAGCGCGGTACCCGCATCGTCCTCGTCGGCCAGGACGGCGGCTGGGGCGACCTGGTGGCCGCCACCTACGAGGTCGCGCAGAAGGCGGTCGAGAAGGCAGGCATCCCGGTCCACGAGGACTTCGACGGCGACTTCGCCGCCAAGGTCGAGACCGGCCCGTACGAGTGGAAGCGCATGGCGGGCATCCAGATCGGCGGCTGACACCGGGACATGGGCGCAGGTGTGCGACCCGTGGCGGAGCAACACCCCGCGCCCGTTCACCCGTTAGGACCGTAGGAGCACGGTCCGTCAACGGGAGCCCCGGATGATCGAAACACCGTCCCTGGTGGACCAGTACTGCCACGGAGTACTGCGCACGGAACTGGGCCTCGGCACGTTCGAGGCCCACCTCGGCCGGGGCGAGGGGCCGCCCGCGCCCGGCACCACCCTCTTCGACACCCAGACCGGCTTCGCGCTGCGCCGCTGGTGCCCGCCCCTGCTCGGCCTCGAACCCCACTGCGCGCCCGCCCGCTACCTGGCCAGGCGCCGCGAGCTCGGGGTCGTGGAAGCGGGGCGCCGGCTCCTGCGCGGCAGCGGCATCACCACCTACCTCGTCGACACGGGACGGCCGGGCGATCTGACCGGGCCCGCCGAGATGGGCCGGGCAGGGGAGGCGGAGGCGCACGAGATCGTCCGCCTCGAACTGCTGGCCGAGCAGGTCGCGGACACCTCGGGGACCGTCGAGTCCTTCCTCGCCAACCTCGCCGAGTCGGTGCACGCCGCCGCCGCGGGCGCCGTCGCCTTCACCTCACTGGCGGGCGTACGCCACGGACTCGCCCTCGCGCCGGAGCCGCCGGGCCCCGGCGAGGTGCGCGGGGCGGCGGGACGCTGGCTCGCCGCGCGCACCGTCGGCGGGCCGCTGACGGACCCGGTCCTCCTGCGCCACCTGCTGTGGATCGCGGTGGCGTCGGGCCGGCCGCTGCAACTGCACGCCGGGCTCGGGGAGCCGGGGCTGCGGGCCGACCGTGCGGACCCGGTCCTGCTGACCGACTTCGCGCGCGCCACGGCCGGGCTCGGCACGGACCTGATCCTGCTGCACGGCTACCCGTACCACCGGCACGCCGCTCATCTGGCGGGCGTCTTCCCGCACGTCTACGCCGACCTCGGCCCGGCGCTCGCCCGTACCGGGGCCCGGGCCGCCGCGGTCCTCGCGGAGATCCTCGAACTGGCGCCGTTCGGCAAGCTGCTGTTCTCCAGTGGCGCCCACGGCATCCCGGAACTGCACGTGGTGGGCGCCCGGCTGTTCCGCGACGCGCTGGGCCGGGTGCTCGGTGGCTGGGTCGCGGACGGCGCGTGGTCGCTCGGGGACGCGCAGCGGGTGGCGTCGATGATCGCGGCGGGAACGGCGCAGCGGGTCTACGGGCTCGGCGCCGGGAGCACGGACGGCTGAACCGTCCGCCCCCGGCGCGCGGGAGGGGTCAGACGGCCGAGAGCTGCGAGTCCGCCTGGGCGGGGACGTCCACCGCCCGGTGGGGTCGCTCGCGCAGCGACAGGACGACGCGCAGGACACCGATCCAGACCAGCGCCGAGCCGAACATGTGCAGGCCGACCAGGACCTCGGGCAGGTCCGTGAAGTACTGGACGTACCCGATGACGCCCTGGGCGAGCAGGATCAGGAACAGGTCGCGGGTGCGGTGCAGCGGGCCCTTGGGCGCGTCGACGGCCTTCAGGACGAACCAGAGGGCGAAGGTCAGGGTCACCACGATCCACGCCAGGACCGCGTGCCCCTTGGCGACCGTCTCCCAGTCCAGCGGCATCCGGTGGACGTCGCTGGAGTCGCCGGCGTGCGGGCCCGCGCCGGTCACGACCGTGCCGACGGCGATGAGGAGCGCCGAGGCCGCGACCAGGAACCAGACGAGCTGCTTGATCGACGCGCCGACCAGCGGGCGCGGTTCGCCGTCCCCCTCGCGGGTGCGCTGCCACATCACCACGGCGACCGTGAGGAGGGCGGTGGTGAGGATGAAGTGGGCCGCGACCGTGTACGGGTTGAGACCGACCAGGACGACGATGCCGCCGAGCACCGCGTTGCCCATCACGACCCAGAACTGGGTCCAGCCCAGGCGGGTCAGCGCCCGCCGCCACGGCTTCTGCGAGCGCGCAGCGATGATGGCCCAGCCGACCGCGGCGCACAGCACGTAGGTGAGCATGCGGTTGCCGAACTCGATGACTCCGTGGAAGCCCATCTCGCTCGTCGTGGTCAGCGACTGGTCGGTGCACTTGGGCCAGGTCGGGCAGCCGAGGCCCGACCCGGTCAGGCGCACCGCGCCGCCGGTCACGACGATGACCACCGTCATGACGATGGCGGACAGGGCCGCCCGCCGGACGGTCCGCTGCGTGGGGGTCCAGCGCTCGGCGATGAAGGCGAGCGGGTTGCGGAGCGCTCGGACGGCGTCGGTGCGGGTCACGTTTGGCACGCGCACCATCGTAGGGGGCCGCTTGTGCACGCCTTCACGAGGGGGACGTGAGAGGGCCGTCTGTGACGCGCGTTACGAGCGCGGCGCTCATTCCCAGCGGAAGAAGCGGCCCGCCGCGCCGAGCCCCACGACCGCCCACACGGCCAGGATGCCCAGGTCGCCCCAGGGCATCGAGGCACCGTCGCGCAGGACGTCGCGCAGGCCGTCGGAGAGCGCCGAGATGGGCAGCAGGCCGAGCACCGACTGCGCGGCGTCCGGGAACTTGTCGAGCGGCACGATGACGCCGCCGCCGACGAGCAGCAGCAGGAAGACCAGGTTGGCCGCCGCGAGGGTGGCCTCCGCCTTGAGCGTGCCCGCCATCAGCAGGCCGAGACCGGAGAAGGCGGCGGTGCCGAGGACCAGGAGGAGCAGCACGGCGAACGGGTTGCCGTGCGGGGACCAGCCCAGGCCGAACGCGATGACCGTCAGCAGGACGATCTGGAGGACCTCCGTGACCAGGACCGAGAGGGTCTTGGCCGCCATCAGGGCCCAGCGGGGCAACGGGGAGGCGCCGAGCCGCTTGAGGACGCCGTAGCGGCGCTCGAAGCCCGTCGCGATGGCCTGCCCGGTGAACGCCGTCGACATCACCGCGAGCGCGAGGACGCCCGGCGTCAGGAAGTCGACCGCCTCGCCGGAGCCGGTGTCCACGATGTCGACCGAGGAGAACAGGACCAGCAGGAGGGTCGGGATGACGACCGTGAGGAGCAACTGCTCGCCGTTGCGGAGCAGCATCTTCGTCTCGAGCGCCGCCTGCGCGGCGATCATGCGGGGCAGCGGGGCCGCTCCGGGGCTCGGCGTGTACGTACCGGCGCTCATCCGCGCAGCTCCTTGCCGGTCAGTTCGAGGAAGACGTCTTCGAGGGTGTGCCGCTCGACGGAGATCTTGTCCGGCATCACACCGTGCTGGGCGCACCAGGAGGTGACCGTCGCCAGGAGCTGGGGGTCGACCTTGCCGGACACGCGGTAGGACCCCGGGGTGAGCTCGACGGCCGCGGAGTCGGCGGGCAGGGCCTTGAGCAGGGAGGCCACGTCCAGTCCCGGGCGGCCGGTGAAGCGCAGCGTGTTCTCGGCGCCGCCGCGGCAGAGCTGTTCGGGGGTGCCCTGGGCGATGACCCGGCCGGCGTCGACGATCGCCACGTCGTCGGCGAGCTGCTCGGCCTCGTCCATGTAATGCGTGGTCAGGATCGTCGCGACGCCGTCGGCACGCAGGTCCCTGACCAGGTCCCAGGTGGCGCGGCGGGCCTGCGGGTCGAGGCCCGCGGTCGGCTCGTCGAGGAAGACCAGCTCGGGGCGGCCGACCACGGCCATCGCCAGGGCGAGGCGCTGCTGCTGACCGCCGGAGAGCCGCCGGTACGTCGTACGGCCGCAACCGCCGAGCCCCAGGCGCTCGACGAGGGCGTCCACGTCGAGCGGGTGGGCGTGCAGCTTCGCGATGTGGCGCAGCATCTCGTCGGCCCGGGCGCCGGGGTAGACGCCGCCGGACTGGAGCATCACGCCGATCCGGGGGCGGAGCCGGGCGGCCTCCTTGGCGGGGTCGAGGCCGAGGACCCGGACGGTTCCGGAGTCCGGCCTGCGATAGCCCTCGCAGAGTTCGATGGTGGTGGTCTTGCCCGCACCGTTGGGGCCGAGGACGGCCGTGATGCCGGGGCCGGTCTCCAGGTCGAGGCCGTCGACCGCGGTCTTGTCTCCGTACCGCTTCACCAGACTCGTGATCCGGACGACGGGATCGCTTCGCATGGTGGCCAAGTCTAGGGACGGGCCCGCGGTCACGGGCGGGCGGGTCGACCGGAGCCGAGGCCGGCGGCCGGGGCCGTTCGATCGATCAAAGATCGTTCTCGCAGGTCACGCCGCGTATCTACTTAGGTCTGCCTAAGTGATGTACGGCACCGAGATCGATCAGGGCTGCGCTTGTCAGGGTCTGAGGAATTACGCAACAATGGCGTTGTGAAAAACGTCGGCGAGGCTCAGGAGGCACCCACGGGGGCCCCTCAGGAAGAGCTCGCGACCGGTGAGCGTTCGACACGCAACCGCGTCGCGCGCTCCATCCTGGATCACGGCCCGTCCACCGTCGCCGATCTGGCCGGACGCCTCGGGCTCACCCAGGCCGCCGTCCGCCGCCACCTCGACGCCCTCGTGGCCGACACCGTGGTCGAGGCGCGCGAGCAGCGGGTCTACGGCGCGCGGACCCGCGGCAGGCCTGCCAAGGTGTTCGCCCTGACCGACTGCGGCCGCGACGCCTTCGACCAGTCCTACGACAAGCTCGCCGCGGACGCCATCCGCTGGATCCAGGAGCAGCCCGGTGGGGACGAGGCGGTCGTCGCCTTCGCCCGCGCCCGGCTCGCCGCCCAGGCCGCGCAGTACCGCAAGGCCGTCGAGGGCGCGCCCCCCGGCGAGCGGGCCGCAGCGCTGGCCAAGGCGCTGAGCGCGGACGGGTACGCTGCTACGGCGCGCAGCGCGCCCCTCCCGCAACAGGGCGAGCAGCTCTGCCAGCACCACTGCCCGGTCGCCCACGTCGCCGAGCAGTTCCCGCAGCTCTGTGAGGCCGAGACCGAGATGTTCTCGCAGCTCCTCGGCACGCACGTGCAGCGGCTGGCCACCATCGCTCACGGCGACGGCGTCTGCACGACGTTCATCCCCCAGAGCACCCTGAAGAACACTCCGAAGACCGTCAGCACCGCATCTGCAAGCACCGCCGGGAGGAACCCCGCATGACGCTCCCCATCGAGGAGACTGCCCACCCCGAGCTCGAGGGTCTGGGCAAGTACGAATACGGCTGGGCGGACTCCGACGCGGCCGGTGCCTCTGCCAGGCGCGGCATCAACGAGGACGTCGTCAAGGACATCTCGTCCAAGAAGTCCGAGCCGGAGTGGATGCTCAAGCTCCGCCTCAAGGGCCTCAAGCTGTTCGGCAAGAAGCCCATGCCGAACTGGGGCTCGGACCTCTCCGGCATCGACTTCGACAACATCAAGTACTTCGTGCGCTCCACGGAGAAGCAGGCGGAGTCCTGGGAGGACCTGCCCGAGGACATCAAGAACACGTACGACAAGCTCGGCATCCCCGAGGCGGAGAAGCAGCGCCTCGTCTCCGGTGTCGCGGCCCAGTACGAGTCCGAGGTCGTCTACCACCAGATCCGCGAGGACCTGGAGGAGCAGGGCGTCATCTTCCTCGACACCGACACCGCCCTCAAGGAGCACCCGGAGCTCTTCAAGGAGTACTTCGGGACCGTCATCCCGGCCGGCGACAACAAGTTCGCCGCGCTGAACACCGCCGTGTGGTCGGGTGGCTCCTTCATCTACGTGCCGAAGGGCGTGCACGTCGAGATCCCGCTCCAGGCCTACTTCCGTATCAACACGGAGAACATGGGCCAGTTCGAGCGGACGCTGATCATCGTCGACGAGGACGCCTACGTCCACTACGTCGAGGGCTGCACCGCGCCGATCTACAAGTCGGACTCGCTGCACTCCGCGGTCGTCGAGATCATCGTCAAGAAGGGCGCCCGCTGCCGTTACACGACCATCCAGAACTGGTCGAACAACGTCTACAACCTGGTCACCAAGCGCGCCGTGGCGTACGAGGGCGCGACCATGGAGTGGATCGACGGCAACATCGGCTCCAAGGTCACCATGAAGTACCCGGCCGTCTACCTGATGGGCGAGCACGCCAAGGGCGAGACCCTGTCCATCGCCTTCGCGGGCGAGGGCCAGCACCAGGACGCCGGCTCCAAGATGGTCCACATGGCGCCGAACACGTCGTCCAACATCGTCTCCAAGTCCGTGGCGCGCGGCGGTGGCCGCACCTCCTACCGCGGTCTCGTCGAGATCGGTGAGGGCGCCGCCGGATCCAAGTCGAACGTGCTGTGCGACGCGCTGCTGGTCGACACGATCTCCCGCTCGGACACCTACCCCTACGTCGACGTCCGCGAGGACGACGTCTCCATGGGCCACGAGGCGACCGTCTCCAAGGTCTCCGAGGACCAGCTCTTCTACCTGATGAGCCGTGGTCTGAGCGAGTTCGAGGCGATGGCGATGATCGTGCGAGGCTTCGTCGAGCCGATCGCCAAGGAGCTGCCCATGGAGTACGCCCTTGAGCTCAACCGGCTGATCGAGCTGCAGATGGAGGGCTCGGTCGGCTGACCCGGCCGCCCGACCCACCCGTCAAGCCACTTACGTAAGAAAGCGAGCGCTACGACAGCCATGGCTGAGGCTCAGAATCTCCCGGCCGGTTCGACCACCGCCGGATCCATCGCGGTGGCCGCCGAGTCGACCGTCGCCACGCGCATGAGCGCGCCCCCCTCCTTCGACGTGGAGAGCTTCCCGGTTCCCCACGGCCGCGAGGAGGAGTGGCGGTTCACGCCGCTGGAGCGGCTGCGCGGGCTGCACGACGGCACCGCCGTCGCCACCGGCACCGGCGTCAAGGTCGACGTGGAGGCGCCGGCCGGCGTCTCCGTCGAGGCCGTGGGCCGTGACGACGCCCGGATCGGCAAGGCCGGCAAGCCCGTCGACCGCGTCGCCGCGCAGGCGTACTCCGCGTTCGAGCAGGCGTCCGTCGTCTCCGTGCCCAAGGAGACGGCGCTCACCGAGCCCATCCGGATCCGCGTGCACGGCGAGGGCGGCGTGGCCTACGGCCACCAGGTCATCGAGCTGGGCGCGTTCGCCGAGGCCGTCGTCGTCATCGACCACACCGGTGACGCGGTGCTCGCCGCCAACGTCGACTACCTGCTCGGCGACGGCGCGAAGCTGACCGTCGTCTCCGTCCAGGACTGGGACGACAAGGCCGTCCACGTGGCGCAGCACAACGCGCTGGTCGGCCGCGACGCCACCTTCAAGTCCGTCGTCGTCACCTTCGGCGGCGACCTGGTCCGCCTGCACCCGCGCGTGCGGTACGCGGCGACCGGCGGCGAGGCCGAGCTGTTCGGCCTGTACTTCACCGACGCGGGCCAGCACCAGGAGCACCGCCTCCTGGTCGACCACAACACCCCGCACTGCAAGTCCAACGTCGTCTACAAGGGCGCGCTCCAGGGTGACGACGCGCACGCCGTGTGGATCGGTGACGTCCTCATCGAGGCCGCCGCCGAGGGCACGGACACCTACGAGATGAACCGGAACCTGGTTCTGACCGACGGTGCCCGCGTCGACTCCGTGCCGAACCTGGAGATCGAGACCGGTGAGATCGTCGGCGCCGGTCACGCCTCCGCCACCGGCCGCTTCGACGACGAGCAGCTCTTCTACCTGATGGCCCGCGGTATCCCCGCCGACGAGGCGCGCCGCCTCGTCGTGCGCGGCTTCTTCGCCGAACTGGTCCAGCAGATCGGTGTCCCGGACATCGAGGAGCGCCTGCTCGCGAAGATCGCGACCGAGCTGGAGGCCACCGTCTGATGTCGGCCTTCGTACGCGCCTGCGGGCTGAGCGAGCTGGAGGACTCCACCCCCAAGCGGGTGGAGATCGACGGCACGCCGGTCTCCGTCGTCCGCACCGAGGGCGAGGTGTTCGCGATCAACGACATCTGCAGCCACGCGAACGTGTCGCTCTCCGAGGGCGAGGTGGAGGACTGCCAGATCGAGTGCTGGCTGCACGGCAGCGCCTTCGACCTCCGCACCGGCAAGCCGTCCGGCCTTCCCGCGACGCGCCCCGTCCCCGTATACCCCGTAAAGATCGATGGGGACGATGTGCTCGTCTCCCTCTCCCAGGAGTCCTGAGGCACCATGGCAACGCTTGAAATCCGAGACCTGCACGTCACCGTCGAGGCCGACAACGCCACGAAGGAGATCCTCAAGGGCGTCGACCTCACCGTGAAGCAGGGCGAGACGCACGCCATCATGGGCCCTAACGGCTCGGGCAAGTCGACCCTCGCCTACTCCATCGCGGGTCACCCCAAGTACACGATCACGCAGGGCACCGTCACCCTCGACGGCGAGGACGTCCTGGAGATGTCCGTCGACGAGCGCGCCCGCGCCGGCATGTTCCTCGCCATGCAGTACCCGGTCGAGGTCCCCGGCGTCTCGGTCTCCAACTTCCTGCGCTCCTCCGCCACCGCCATCCGCGGCGAGGCCCCCAAGCTGCGTACCTGGGTGAAGGAGGTCAAGGGCGCGATGGAGACCCTCCAGATGGACCCGGCCTTCGCCGAGCGCAACGTGAACGAGGGCTTCTCCGGCGGTGAGAAGAAGCGCCACGAGATCCTCCAGATGGAGCTCCTCAAGCCGAAGATCGCGATCCTCGACGAGACCGACTCCGGCCTCGATGTCGACGCGCTCCGCCAGGTCTCCGACGGCGTCAACCGCGTCCGCGAGACCGGTGAGGTCGGCACCCTGCTGATCACGCACTACACGCGCATCCTGCGCTACATCAAGCCGGACTTCGTGCACGTCTTCTCGGCGGGCAGGATCGTCGAGTCCGGCGGCCCCGAGCTGGCCGACACCCTCGAGGCCGAGGGCTACGAGAAGTACACGAAGGGTGGCGTATCTGCGTGACGCAGCTGCCGGGCCTCCTTGATACAGAGGCGATCCGCAAGGACTTCCCGATCCTCGACCGGGTGCTCCACGACGGCAAGAAGCTCGTGTACCTGGACAACGCGGCGACGAGCCAGACGCCGCGCCAGGTCCTCGACGTCATCGACGAGTACTACACGCAGCACAACGCCAACGTCCACCGCGGCGTCCACGTGCTGGCCGAGGAGGCCACGGCGCTGTACGAGGGCGCGCGCGACAAGGTCGCCGCGTTCATCAACGCGCCGAGCCGCGACGAGGTCATCTTCACGAAGAACGCCTCGGAGTCGCTCAACCTCGTCGCCAACATGCTGGGCTGGGCCGACGAGCCGTACAAGGTCGATCACGAGACCGAGATCGTCATCACGGAGATGGAGCACCACTCCAACATCGTCCCGTGGCAGCTGCTCTCGCAGCGCACCGGCGCGAAGCTGAAGTGGTTCGGCCTGACCGACGACGGCCGGCTCGACCTGTCGAACATCGATGAGGTCATCACCGAGAAGACGAAGATCGTCTCGTTCGTCCTCGTCTCGAACATCCTCGGTACCCACAACCCGGTCGAGGCCATCGTGCGCCGCGCCCAGGAGGTGGGCGCGCTCGTCCTCATCGACGCCTCGCAGGCCGCGCCGCACATGCCGCTGGACGTGCAGGCGCTCCAGGCCGACTTCGTGGCCTTCACCGGCCACAAGATGTGCGGCCCGACCGGCATCGGTGTGCTGTGGGGCCGGCAGGAGCTCCTGGAGGACCTGCCGCCGTTCCTCGGTGGCGGCGAGATGATCGAGACCGTCTCGATGCACTCCTCGACGTACGCTCCCGCGCCGCACAAGTTCGAGGCCGGCACGCCGCCGATCTCGCAGGCCATCGGCCTCGGCGCGGCGATCGACTACCTGAGCGCGATCGGCATGGAGAACGTCCTGCGCCACGAGCAGGCGCTCACCGAGTACGCCGTGAAGCGGTTCCAGGAGGTCCCGGACCTCAGGATCATCGGCCCGACGACGGCCGAGGAGCGCGGCGCCGCGATCTCCTTCACGCTCGGCGACATCCACCCGCACGACGTGGGCCAGGTCCTCGACGAGCAGGGCATCGCGGTGCGGGTCGGTCACCACTGCGCGCGGCCGGTCTGCCTGCGGTACGGAATTCCTGCGACCACGCGAGCGTCGTTCTATCTGTACTCCACGCCCGGCGAGATCGACGCTCTGGTCGACGGCCTGGAGCACGTACGGAACTTCTTCGGCTGACCGCGGGACGGATGGGACAGGAAACGTGAAGCTGGATTCCATGTACCAGGAAGTCATCCTGGACCATTACAAGCACCCGCACGGCCGGGGCTTGCGGGACGGCGACGCCGAGGTGCATCACGTCAATCCGACGTGCGGCGACGAGATCACGCTGCGCGTCAAGTACGACGGCGAGAAGATCGAGGACGTGTCGTACGAGGGCCAGGGCTGTTCCATCAGCCAGGCCTCGGCCTCCGTCCTCAACGATCTGCTGGTCGGCAAGGAGCTGTCCGACGCGCAGAAGATCCAGGAGACCTTCCTGGAGCTGATGCAGTCCAAGGGACAGGTCGAGCCGGACGACTCCATGGAGGAGCTGCTCGAGGACGCGGTCGCGTTCGCGGGCGTCTCCAAGTACCCGGCCCGAGTCAAGTGCGCCCTCCTGAGCTGGATGGCGTGGAAGGACGCGACGGCCCAGGCCTTCGCGAAGGAGGCGAAGACCGCATGAGTGACAGCACGGCAGTGGAGATGAAGCCGGCCTCCGAGGAGGAGGTCCGCGAGGCGCTGTACGACGTCGTCGACCCCGAGCTGGGCATCGACGTCGTCAACCTGGGCCTGATCTACGGCATCCACATCGACGACGCGAACATCGCGACGATCGACATGACGCTGACGTCCGCGGCCTGCCCGCTGACCGACGTCATCGAGGACCAGGCCAAGTCCGCGACCGACGGCATCGTCAACGAACTGCGGATCAACTGGGTCTGGATGCCCCCGTGGGGCCCGGACAAGATCACGGACGACGGCCGCGAGCAGCTTCGGGCGCTCGGCTTCAACGTCTGAGACGGACCACGCGCGCACGTACGCGATCGGCCCCGGCGGGTTTCCCGCCGGGGCCGATTCCCGTTCCGGCGCCCGCTGTTCGGCCGCCGTACGCGTGATCGATACGCGGCGTTGGCGCGCGGAGCGGAACCTTCCCGTCGACATCAGGCCGACGAAGGAGCCCCCGTGCCCGCAGTGCCGCACCGTTCCCCGCGTACCCGCCACGCGGCCGTCACCGCTGCCGGTGGCCTGCTGACGCTGGCCGTCGTCGGCGGCCATGTCCCGGCGAGCGCCGCCGCCACGGCCACGCCCACGATCGCGCTGTCGGCCGCCTACCTCGGCGGAGCCGTCGGCGGGACCGGCGAGCCGACGGTCACCGTGAAGATCGCGCAGAGCGGCACCGACGCCTCCGCGCTCACCGTCACCGCGAGCGCCAGCAGCAGGACGTCCGTCGCCCGGCCCGCCGACGTGACCGTCAGCGGCACCGGGGCCACCCGCACCGTCGCCGTCGCCGCGCGCGGCCAGGGGTACACCGACCTGACGCTGAAGGTGACCGGCAGCGGCGGCGCGTCGGCCACCACCAAGCTGCACTTCGCCGCGTCCGCGGCCGTGCGGAACGCCGCCGACACGCGGTACTTCACCGGCTCCAGCGACGCCTCCGCCGCCGTCGACGTGGGCGGCGGCTATGTCGTCGTGGCCGACGACGAGTCCAACGTGCTGCGCCTGTACAACGGCTCGGTCTCCGGGGCACCGGTGCGGACCTGGGACTTCTCCGGCGCACTCGGCGTCGACAAGGAGGTCGACATCGAGGGTGCCGCCCGCGTCGGCGACCTCGTCTACTGGACCGGATCGCTCGGCAACAACAAGGACGGCGAGTACAAGGCCGCCCGCAACACCGTCTTCACCACCTCGGTGAGCGGCAGCGGGGCCGCCACGCAGCTCACGTACGCGCACTCCTACAAGAAGCTGCGCGACCAGCTCGTGGCGTGGGACGAGGACCACGGGGACCGGTACGGGTTCGCCGCGGGGACCGCGGACGGACAGGCGCCCAAGCAGATCGACGGGTTCAACGTGGAGGGTCTGGAATTCGCGCCCGGGTCGACCTCCACCGCGTACCTCGGTTTCCGCGCGCCGCTCGTGCCGCCGAAGGAGGGCGGCAAGGGGCTCCTCGTGCCCGTCACCAATGTCGACAAGGTGCTCGCCAGTGGGGCGGCCCCGGTCTTCGGTACGCCCGTCGAGCTCGACCTGGGCGGGCTCGCCGTGCGCGACCTGCGCAAGAACTCCGCCGGCCAGTATCTGATCCTGGCCGGCAGTTGGGCCGCCGACGACAACTCCGACCCCTACGCCCTGTACACGTGGGACGGCGTCGCGGGGCACGCGCCCGTCAAGACGGCCGACCTGCCGACCGACGACCCCGGCGGCTGGGAGGCGATCGTCTCCGTGCCGGACCTGTCCCTGCCCGGGCAGCGCGCCCAGCTCGTCACCGACAACGGCTCGGCCGACCTGTACGGCGACGGCACCGAGGCCAAGGACCTCGACCACGACGAGTGGAAGAAGTCCCGCGCGGCCCTGTTCACCGTCTCCTGAGGCGCCCCCGACGAGAGACTGGCCCGCATGACCGTCACCTGGTACCAGACCGTCGTCGACGCCCATGACCCGCGCGCACTCGCCCGCTTCTGGTGCGGGGTCCTCGACTGGCACGTGCTCTACGAGGACGACGACGAGGTCGTCATCGGGCGGGACGCCGCGGCGCTGCCGGGGCTGTGCTTCGTCCCGGTACCCGAGTCCAAGGCCGTGAAGAACCGGCTGCACATCGACCTCAGCCCCGACGACCGGGACGCCGAGGTGGAGCGGATCACCGCGCTCGGGGCGCGACGGATCGACGTGGGGCAGGGAGCCGACGCCACCTGGGTCACCCTCGCCGACCCCGAGGGCAACGAGTTCTGCGTGCTGCGGCCGAAGAGGACGCTGCTGGACTGACCCAGGGAGACCGACGCTTGTGTACGGTCGTACGCAACGCTATGTACACTTGTACGCATGGGATACGTGCTGCTGGCCGGGGCCATCGCCGCGGAGGTGGGCGCCACCACGGCCATGAAGTACAGCGAGGGCTTCAGCAGGCTCTGGCCCTCGCTGATCACCGTCGCCGGGTATGTGATCGCGTTCGCGCTGCTCGCCCAGACCCTCAAGACCGTGCAGGTCGGCACCGCGTACGCGATCTGGGCCGGTGCCGGCACCGCCGTCATCGCCGCGATCGGCATGATCTTCCTCGGCGAGGGGCTGAACCTCGCCAAGATCGCGGGGATCGTGCTCGTCATCGGTGGCGTCGTGCTCCTCAATGTGGGCGGGGCGCACTGATGGCCCGGCGCTACGACCCCGAGCGGCGGCAGCGGATCATCGACGCCGCGATCCGTGTCGTCGGGGCGAAGGGCATCGGCGGGCTCAGCCACCGCAGCGTCGCGGCGGAGGCCGATGTGCCGCTGGGCTCCACGACGTACCACTTCGCTACGCTCGACGAGCTGATGGTCGCCGCGCTGCGCCAGGCCAACGAGGGGTTCGCGAAGTACGTCGCGGACCACGCCGGGCTCCTCGACCCGGGCAGCGACCTGCCGGGGGAGCTCGCGCAGGTGCTGGGCGAGTGGCTGGCCGGGGACCGGGTGGGCGTGGAGCTGGAGTACGAGCTGTACCTCGCCGCGCTGCGCAGGCCCGCGCTGCGGCCGGTGGCCGCCGAGTGGTGCCAGGAGCTGGCCGAGGTCGTCGCCCGCCGCACCGACCCCGTCACCGCGCGGGCACTCGTCGCGCTGCTCGACGGGATCTCGCTCCAGGTGCTGCTGACGGGGGCGGAGTACGACGCCGGGTACACGCGGGAGATGCTGGGCCGGCTCATCCCGTAGTTCGGGTAGTTCGGGTAGTTCGGGTAGTTCGGGAGCTGAGACGGGGGCGCCGCCGGTTCGCCTCGGCGGGGGCGGGCCGATTAGGTTTGCCTCCATGACCGACACCACCACTGCTTCGCGTTCCACCGGCGCCGTCGCCACCGGCCTCGCCACCGTCACCGCCGACGGCACCGTTCTCGACACCTGGTTCCCCGCCCCCGAGCTGGTCGCCGAGCCCGGCCCGGCCGGCTCCGAGCGGCTGTCCGCCGAGAAGGCCGTGGAACTGCTCGGCGAAGGCGCCGCCAAGGCCGTCGGCCCGGACGCCCGCCGCGGCGTGGAGATCGTCGCCGTCCGTACGGTCATCGCCTCCCTCGACGACAAGCCGCTCGACGCCCACGACGTCTACCTGCGCCTGCACCTGCTCAGCCACCGCCTGGTCAAGCCGCACGGCGTGAACCTGGAGGGCCAGTTCGGCTTCCTCGCCAACGTCGCCTGGACCTCGCTCGGCCCGGTCGCCGTCGACGACGTCGAGAAGGTACGGCTCAACGCCCGCGCCGAGGGCCTGCACCTCCAGGTCACCTCCATCGACAAGTTCCCGCGCATGACCGACTACGTCGCCCCCAAGGGCGTCCGCATCGCCGACGCCGACCGCGTTCGCCTCGGCGCGCACCTCGCCGAGGGCACCACGGTCATGCACGAGGGCTTCGTGAACTTCAACGCGGGCACGCTCGGCACGTCGATGGTCGAGGGCCGCATCTCGGCCGGCGTCGTCGTCGGCGACGGCTCCGACATCGGCGGCGGCGCCTCCACCATGGGCACCCTCTCCGGCGGCGGCAACGTCCGCATCGTCATCGGCGAGCGCTGCCTCATCGGCGCCGAGGCGGGCGTGGGCATCGCGCTCGGCGACGAGTGCGTGGTCGAGGCCGGCCTCTACGTCACCGCGGGCACCCGCGTGACCATGCCCGACGGCCAGATCGTCAAGGCCCGCGAACTCTCCGGCGCCTCGAACATCCTCTTCCGCCGCAACTCCGTCACCGGCACGGTGGAGGCCCGGCCGAACAACGCGGTGTGGGGCGGGCTGAACGAGGTCCTGCACAGCCACAACTGAGCCCCCGCGGACCTCACCGACGAACCCCGGCTCACGACGCGTTGACCAGCGCGTCGTGGGCCGTTCGCAGGGTGTGGGTCGTGGTGGGGGGGTGCCGGGAGCAGTGGGGGGCGGGGCGGGCCGCCGCCGGGGAGGGACAGGGCGGTGAGGAGGGCCTTCGTCGTCACCGTGCCGGGCAGGCCCGCGTTCATCATCAGGTCGGTCAGCGGGATGGTGAGTCGCTGGTGGCGGGCGGCCAGGGCCGTGTCGCCCGCGTCGTACGCGTCGATGATCGCCCGGAACGCGCCGGGCACGACGTTCGCCACCGTGGAGACGTAGCCCGCGCCGCCGAGGGCGTACAGCGCGAGGACGTACTCGTCGCAGCCCGTGTAGTACGCGAGGTCCGTCGCGGCCATGACCTTCTGGGTGCCGAGCAGGTCGTACGCGCAATCCTTCACGGCGACGACGCGCGGGTGGTCCGACAGGCGCAGCAGGGTGTCCGGTTCGATGCGGGTGCCGGTGCGGCCGGGGATGTCGTACAGCATCAGCGGCAGGTCCGTCGCGTCGGCCAGGTCGCGGAAGTGCGCCTCGACGGCGTCCTGTGGCGGGCGGCTGTAGTACGGGGTCGCTGCCAACAGGCCGTCGGCGCCCGCCTGCTGAGCCTGCCGGGCCAGCTCCCGCGTATGACGGGTGTCGGCTGTGCCGACGCCCGTGAGGACGGACGCCCGGCCGGCGGCGGCTTCCCGTACTGCCCGTACCAGGTCCGCCTTCTCGGCGTCCGTCGTCGTCGGGGACTCGCCGGTCGTGCCGGACAGGACGAGGCCGTCGCAGCCCTCGGTGACGAGCCGGTCGGCCAGCTTCTGCGCGGCGTCCAGGTCGAGGGCGCCGTCCTCGGTGAAGGGCGTGACCATGGCGCACAGGGCGCGGCCGAAGGGGGCGGCGTGGGTGTGGGTCATGGGGGGAGTGTCGGGTGTTGCACCGTGAAGCTCCACTTAAATTCGCTACGAGATGGGGCGGAGCAACGCTGAAGGTTACGGGGGAAGAGGGGCGCTTTCCAGTCCTTTTTCGTGATTTTTGGCCGAGAGGAAGTCTTCAGGTGGCGCGTCCGGGCTCCGATGAACTAACGGAAGATGCCGCCCAGTTCATAAGAGGTCCGTGGTGCGAGACGTGGCGACCGCCCTGGCCATGCCCCTGCTGATGTGCGCGGGTGGGATCTATGCGGCGGGCGACACGTGGTGGCGGCGCAGACGCGGGACGAGCCCGGACCGTGCGGCGCAGCGGGCGGTCGCCGTGGCCGAGGCGATGGTGGCCGACGAGTACGCGCTGCTCGTCGCCGACGGGGAGGGCGCCGAACGCCGGGCGGTCCTCATGCGGCGGCCCGAGCAGTCGTAGCCGTCCGCCGGTGCCGGGCCCGTGGGCCCGGCACCGGCGGACGGTGTGCGCTACGGGCGCAGGCGCAGCACCTGCGGGTCGTGGTCGCTGATCTGGTCGTGGAACTCGCTGTTGATGTGCACGCTGTCGTAGCGGAACGCGGCCTTCTTCCTGATCGAGGGGCTGATCAGGATTTGGTCGAGGACCTGGCTGTTGCCCTGGTAGTCGTAGGTGTAACGCTCGGCGCGCGGCAGCGACTTGATCGCCGACCAGAGCGCTCCGCCCTCTTCAAGGCGCTGCGCCGTGCCGGAGAACTCGAAGTCGTTGATGTCGCCGAGCGCGATCACGTCGGCGTTCCGCTCGACCTTGAGGACGGACTTCACGAAGGCGTTCACGGCTGTCGCCTGCGCGTGGCGCTGGGTCTCCGAGCTGCGCGCGGGCGGCTGGTACTGCGAGGTCAGGCCCTGGTCGCCGCCCTTCGACGCGAAGTGGTTGGCGATGACGAAGACGGTCCTGCCGCGGAAGGTGAACTCGCCCGCGAGCGGCTTGCGGCTGTTCTTCCAGGCCTCGTTCGCCGGGTCGATCCGGCCGGGGGAGGCGGTGAGCGCGGCCTTGCCGTGGCTGCGGGTCACACCGACGGGCGTCGTGGCGTCGCCGCCCGCGCGGTCCGTGAACGACACCCGCTCGGGGTTGAAGAGGAACACCTGGCGGATGTTGCCGCCGGGCTCGCCGCCGTCGCTGCCGTCGACCGGGTCGATGGAGCGCCAGTCGTACCGGGGGCCGCCCGCCGCGACGACCGCGTCGATCAGCTTGGTGACGGTCACGTCGGCGGCGACCGTGCCGTCGTTCTTCGCGCCGTTGTTGTCCTGGATCTCCTCCAGGGACACGATGTCGGGCGACTTCAGGTTGCGGACGATCGCCGCCGCGTGCTCCTCGAACGTGGCGTCCGTCGGGTCCAGGTTCTCGACGTTGTACGTCGCCACGGCCAGCTCGCCGGACTTCTGCGCCCGCGTCGTCTCCCGGGCGAGCCCGGACTGCTTCAGCGCGCCCAACTCCCGTGCCACGAGGGTGTATCCGCCGAACTGGTTGTAGTCGAGCGGTCCTTCGGTGGCGCCGGTGAGGACGTCGCCGACGTTCGCCGCGGGGAAGTCGGCGACCGCGCCGAGCGACTGGATCTGGAGGCGGCCGGTGTTCTGCGAGGCGTACGAGCCGTACCGGGCGCCGCCCCGCGCGGTCGGGTGCTCGCCGGGCTTGACCGTGACCCACAGCTCCGCGTACGGGTCGGTGGCGGTGACGACGCGCGAGGAGCCGATCCGTATGTTCTGGCCCTCAAGGGACTCGTAGTAGTCCAGGGCGTACGCGGCCGGTCGCAGCGGCAGGGCGTTGACCGAGCCGTTCGCCGCCGGGTCGCCCGCGGGCGCGTAGGCGGCGGGGACGGACGTGGCGTCGACCTTCGTGACGGGCACCGGGTTGCCGGACGAGACCACGGCCACCGTCGGTTTGGTGATCTCGGTGAGCGACTGGTTGCCGGACGAGGCGCCGCCGGGCACGTACTCGGTCACCGTGCCGGAGACCGTCACCGCGTCGCCCACCTTCACGGTCGGCGCGGAACCGGTGAAGACGAAGACGCCCTCACTGGTGGCCGGGTCGTCGTCGGGCGTCGTGTCCTGGAGCCAGAAGCCCCGGGAGGAGCCGTACGTCCTGACCCCGGTCACCACACCGGCCACGCCCGTCACCTGCTGACCGGCGAGCGGGGACGTCCGGGTGGTGCCCTGGATGTCGTGGACGGCGGCGGTGGCGGCGGCGTGCGCGGGGCCCGTCGCGACGACGGCGTACGTGGCGCAGCAGGCCGTGGTGACGGCGAGCGCGGCGAGACGGGAGCGGGAGTACACGGACTGCGCGGGCTTGCTCGGCAAGGGGATCCCTCCGGGGACGTGCGAGTGGCGAGCGCCGGGACGAGGGTGGCTCTCTGTGATCTGCGGGTCCTGCTACGGCGTTCTGTGGCCGTTCAGAGCCTTCTACGCGCGTCAATCTCTGTCCTGGGCCGGGGAGTTGTCAAGGTCTCGGGGGTGTCCGCGGGCCGACCGAAACCTGACGGGTACATGAACTGGGCGGCAAAGGGTCAAATCCGTCTAGGCTGAGCGGTCGCAACGTACGCCCTTGAGGAGAACCAGCCGATGTCAGACAGCCTCCCCCTGCCGCCGGTCCGGCTGCCCGCCGAAGCGGAGCTGGCGCGGGACGCCCTCGCCACCCCCCTTCTGTCGCGCGCGGTGCGGCTCGCCCGCTGGGCCGGGCCCGACACCCGGGTCGGCGCCGGCGGTGAACTCGTCGAGGAGCAGTTGCCCGCCGCCGCGGCCGAGCTGGGCCTGAGCGGCGACGACGCCGTCGCCCACGCGAGCGAGGCGTGGAACGTCGCCGTCGACACCGGCCTGATCGAGGTCGTGGACGAGGACGCCGAGGGGGGCGGCACCGTCACCGTCGGCGCGGAGCTCACCACCCTCACCTCCGGCGGGCCCGCCGACGTGCTCGGCCTGTGGCTCGCCGCGCTCGACACGTCGATCGCCGACGCCACCGTGCCCGACCTGGACGACCTCATGGGCGCCATGGAGGAGGGCGGCGAGATCGACTTCTCGCAGCTCGAATGGGACCCCGAGGCGGAGACCGAGTTCCTGGAGGGCGTGCTCGGCAACCTGTACCTGCTGACCGTCAGCGAGGGCGGCGCGGGCGACGGACCCGTGCCGCTGCCCGCGCTCGCCGCGTCGATGATCGTGCCCGACGACATGGGGGAGCCGACCGACGACATCCTGGAGCAGGTGTCGGACGCGATGATGCGCCTCGACGACCAGTTCCGGCTGCTCGAACCGGTCGGGCTCGTGGAGTTCCAGCCGGTCGACGAGGCGCTGATGGCCGAGGCCGACGAGGTGCCCGTCGAGTCCGTGGAGTCCGTGGACGAGGCCGATGTCGCCCGGTACGGCATGGTGCGGCTCACCCCGCTCGGACTGTTCGGGATCCGCTCGCGGCTGCTGGAGGCCGGAGTGGCGGCGCCCGCGGTCGGCGACCTCGTCGACAAGGGCGCCGACATGCTCCTCGACGGCACGTCCGCGTTCCCGCAGGCGGCGGCGCAGGCCGAGATCGAGCAGTGGCTCGCACGGCGTGAACCGCTCGGCGCCGCGAGGGAGTTGCTGGCGGCGGCGCGCGGCGGCGACGAGGGCGCGCCGCTGCGCAGGCTCCGCTGCCAGCAGGCGCTCTCGCTGGTCGGCGCGGAGGCCGAACCGGCGCTGCGTGAGGTCCTCGACGACGCCGAGCTGGGCGGCCTCGCCCGGGTCTGGCTCGCCGAGCACGGCGCGGTCGACGTGCCCGCGCCCTCGCAGGACCTCGTCTTCTGGCTGACGGTCGACACGATCGCCGCGCAGCTCTCCCTGGAGGGCAACTCGGACGAGCTCCAGGCCCTGGTCGAGGGCCTCGCCGAGCAGCACAGCGGGTTCTTCTCGGCGGCGTGGCGGGTGGAGCACCCCGCCACGGCCGACGTCCTGGAGGCGATGGGCCGTCTCCACCCGAACAAGAAGGTGGCCAAGGAGGCCCGCAAGGCCGCCTTCAAGGCGCGTTCGGCACAGGGCTGACCTCTCCCGGCATGGCCGGACTCCCGCTGTGGTGACGGGAGTTCGGCCCCGGTGCGGGCAGGCGCCTCAGGTGCGGGTCAGCACAGGTGCCGCGTCGTGTGCTCGAACGACGAGGTCGCGCCGTCGAAGCCGTACGTGCCCCGCCTGAGTGCGTGGTCCCTACGCCTCGTCGTCCGCCCCGCTCCGGGAGTGGACCTCACCGATCGCGAGTACGCGTACCGGCACCCCGTCGAGCGCGTCGGGAACCACGTCGTGCGCACCGAGCCGGTCGCGGGGCACCTTCCGGGTGACGAAGACGACGATCACGTCCTCGCCCGAGCCCTCGTCCTTGCCGGTGCCGACTCCGGTGACATGGGCCAGCCGCAACAGCCGGCTCTCATGGAGATCGCGTGCCTGGCGTGCGTCCACTGGGCTCGCCACCCCCTGGGCGGGTGATGCTGTGCTGCGGGTAGTGCCTGTCTATTGCCGTACGACAAGGTGGTCAAGGCGTCCCGCGCGAAATGCCCGCAAGCGGGCCCCTGGACGTAGGGCGGCGTTCAACCGCCGTTCAGGCGAGGACGGGAACGTGTGGCCGAAACCGGGTCCGTCATCGTTCACCGTCAGCAGGAGACAGCCACCATGTCACTCTCTCGCAGGGACTTCGCCAGACGCTCCGCCGTCACCGGAGCGGGCGTCGCCCTCGCAGGGTCCGTCGGCGCCCTCGCCACGGCGCCGGGCGCGCTCGCCGCCACCGACGACGCCGAGACCGTCGAGGCCGCGGGGCACGGCCACGGCCACCACGGCGGCCACCACGGCGCCGGCTACGGTCCGCTGCGCTCCGACCCCAAGGGCATCCTCGCGCTGCCCGCCGGATTCTCGTACAAGGTCATCACCTACAGCGGGAAGACCAAGCTGGAGTCCGGCGAGTTCACGCCGTCCAACCACGACGGCACCTCCACCTTCGAGGGGCCGCGCGGCACCACCCTCCTCGTCAACAACCACGAGCTGGCCGGCGCCCGCGCCAACTGGCCGCACCCGGTGCCGCTCACCGAGGGCCTCGTCTACGACCCGATGGCCGCCGGCGGCTGCACGGTCGTCGAGGTGCGCCGCGGCGGCGAGGTCGCCGAATGGGTCGGCATCGCCGGCACCGCCACCAACTGCGCGGGCGGCAACACCCCCTGGGGCACCTGGCTGACCTGCGAGGAGACCGAGGACAAGGCCGGGAAGAACGGTTTCACCAAGGACCACGGCTACGTCTTCGAGGTCGACCCCGCCGACCGCCGCGCCAACCGCGACCCCAAGCCGATCAAGGCGCTCGGCCGCTATGCCCACGAGGCCGTCGTCGTCGACCCCAAGCGCGGGCACCTGCTGCTGACCGAGGACGCCTCGGGCCCCAACGGCCTGCTCTACCGCTGGGTCCCGCCGCACGGCTTCCACCACGGCCGTGGCAAGCTGCGCACCCTCGCCGACGACGCGGGTGTCCTCCAGGCCTTCAAGTGCTTCGACTCCGGCGGCCGGTTCGTCGACGACCTGTCCCGCGCCACGAAGATCGGCACGGTCTACGGCGTGGACTGGGTGGACGTCCCCGACCGCGACGCCAAGACCGTCTCCACGCGCAAGCAGTTCAAGGACGGCGAGGTCACCCGCGCCCGCAAGCTGGAGGGCATGTGGTGGGCGGACGGCGGCGCCTACGTCGTCGCCTCGTTCGCCCGTGACGAGAGCCCCGTCGCCCACGACGGACAGGTCTGGTTCTACGACCCCAAGCGCCGCACGCTGACCCTCAAGGTGCTGCTCGGCGTCAACGCCGACCCCTCGGTCGACGGTGCCTTCGACGGCCCGGACAACATCACCGTCTCCCCGTACGGCGGCCTGGTCATCGCCGAGGACGGCGAGGGCGTCCAGCACCTGTTCGGCGCGACCGAGCGCGGCAACACCTACCCGATCGCGCGCAACGAGCTGAACATCGGCACCGCGGAGGAGCCGGAGTACAGCGAGTTCACCGGCGTCACGTTCTCGCCGGACGGGCGCACCCTGTACGCCAACATCCAGACGCCCGGCATCATGCTGGCGATCACCGGCCCCTGGAAGCGCCAGCGCTGACGGGCGGCCGACGGCGGGCGCCGCGCACACCCGTGTGCGCGGCGCTCAGCCCAGCGGGTCCACCGGCGGCGCCTCCCGTTCGGCGGCGATCCGGTGGACCCGGCCCCTCACCGCGAACCAGCCGCCGGTCAGGGCGAGCGCGACGGGGACGAGCAGCAGCACCGTGTCGCGGCCGGGACCGTCGGTGTCGAACCACATCATCACGAGCACGGCCAGCAGGAACGCGATCGTCGTCAGTTCGATCCACGGCGAGGCCCACAGCCGGAACGCGGGCCGTCGCACCAGCCCCTGCCTCGCCCGGCGCACGAACACCAGATGGCAGAGCATGATCATGCACCAGGTGGAGATGACGCCGAGCGAGGCCACGTTCGTGACGATCCCGAACGCGTCGTCGGGCAGCCACGCGTTGAGCGCGACCCCGAGCAGCGCCACCGTCGACGTCAGCAGGATGCCCGCGTACGGGACATGGCTGCGGCTCATCCGCGCGGTGAAGGAGGGAGCGGATCCGGCCATCGCCATGGAGCGGAGGATGCGCCCGGTCGTGTAGAGACCGGAGTTGAGGGACGACATCGCCGCCGTGAGCACGACGAGGTTCATGATGCCGCCCGCCGCCGGGACCCCGATCCTCGACAGCGCCGTGACGAACGGGGACTGGTCCGCCGAATACGCCGTCCACGGCAGCAGCAGTGTCAGCATCACGATCGAGCCGACGTAGAAGATGCCCACCCGCCACATGATCGAGTTCACGGCCTTCGGCACGACCGTCGCCGGATCGGCCGTCTCCCCGGCCGTCACGCCGACCATCTCGACCGCCGAGTAGGCGAAGATCACCGTCTGTGTGATGAGGACGACCGGCAGTACGCCCATCGGGAACCAGCCGCCGTGGTCGCCGATGAGCGACAGGCCGGGGGTGTGGCCGTCGACCTCCTTGCGGGAGACCAGGAAGAAGATGCCCACCAGCAGGAACACCACGATCGCGGTGACCTTGACGATGGCGAACCAGAACTCCGTCTCGCCGAAACTCTTCACCGAGACCAGGTTCACGGTCAGCACGACCGCGAGCGCGATCGCCGCGAGCACCCACTGCGGGACCGAGGTGAACACCGACCAGTAGTGCACGTACAGCGCGATCGCTGTGATGTCGGCCATCCCGGTGGTCGCCCAGTTCAGCACGTACATCCAGCCCGCGACGTACGCGCCCTGCTCGCCCAGGAACTCGCGGGCGTAGCTCACGAAGGAGCCCGAGGAGGGCCGGTGCACGACCAGTTCACCAAGGGCCCGCACCACGAAGAACGCGAACACCCCGCACACCGCGTACGCGATCGCCAGCGCCGGTCCCGCCTTGGTGAGGTTGCCGCCCGCGCCGAGGAAGAGACCCGTGCCGATCGCGCCGCCGATCGCGATCATGCTGATGTGCCGTGGCTTGAGCGCCTTGCTGTACCCGAGGTCGCCCGCGTCGGCGACGCCCTCGGCGGTGGTCGGATCGTCCGGTGCGGTTTTGTGCGAAGAGTCTTTTTTGTGCAGGTTCACGCCGGAAACTCTCGCATTCGAGTGGCATCCTGGTCGGCGCCGCCAGAAAAGTCTTGGGTAAGGGAACGGTAAAGCGGAGTCGCTCGTTACCCCTGGCATGACAGTTATGACGCCCGGCTCGAACATCCCCCTCACGGCGCAGCGTGTGGTGGTGGACGTCTCGGCCCCCGTGCGGCTCGACGTCTCGGGCCTGCTGCTCGCCGCCGACGGCAAGGTGCGCTCGGACGACGACTTCATCTTCTTCAACCAGCCCGCGGGCCCCGGCGTGACCTACACGTCGGGCGGCGGCACGAGCCCCGACTCGATCACGGTGGACACCGCCGCCGTCCCGGCGGGCATCGAGAAGATCGTCGTCACCGCCAGCCCCGACGCGGCGGGTCAGACCTTCCAGGGCATCGAGCCCACCGCAACCGTCCGTGACGCGGCCAACGGCTCGGTCCTGGCCACGTTCACGCCCCCGCAGCTCGGCACGGAGACGGCGCTGGTCATCATGGAGATCTACCTGCGCAACGGGGCGTGGAAGGCCCGCGCCGTCGGCCAGGGCTACGCCGAAGGACTGGCCGGTATCGCCACCGACTTCGGCGTCTCGGTCGAGGAACCGGCCGCGCCCGCCGCCCCGCCCGTCGCAGCCCCCGCGGCCACCCCTGCCGCCGCCGTGCCCTCCATGCCCGCCCCGACCACCCCGCCGGTCGACCCGCGGCTGGCGCCGCCCCCGCCGCAGGCCGCGCCCCCGGCCGCCGCGCCCGCCGCCCCGGCCCCGGGCTCGGGCAAGATCAACCTGGACAAGGGCCGGGTCTCCCTCCAGAAGAACCAGACGGTGTCCCTGGTCAAGGGCGGCAAGCCGCTGCTGAGCCAGGTCAAGATGGGCCTCGGCTGGGAGCCCGCGTTCCGCGGCAAGGACATCGACCTGGACGCGTCGGTCATCGCGTACGGGCCGCAGCGCAACCACATCGACAGTTGCTACTTCGGCAAGCTCTCGATCGTGAACGGCGCCATCAAGCACTCCGGCGACAACCTCACGGGTGAGGGCGGCGGTGACGACGAGGTGATCGTCGTCGACCTGGGCCGCCTGCCGCAGGACGTCACGGGCCTGGTCTTCACGGTGAACTCGTTCTCGGGCCAGAAGTTCACGGAGGTCGCCAAGGCGTACTGCCGCCTCCTGGACGCGGCGACCGGCGAGGAGCTGGTCCGCTTCGACCTGACGAACGCGGAGTCGCAGACGGGCGTGATGATGGCGAAGCTCATCAAGCAGTTCTCCGGTGAGTGGGAGATGACGGCGATGGGCGACTTCGTGAAGTCGCGCACGGTGCGCGGCATGGTCAAGCCCGCCGCCCAGGCGCTCTGACGCCCGGCGCCCGGCGTCAGCGCCGGTTGCGCGGGTGGTCGCGGGCCTGCCGCTCGTTGCCCCGGCGGTAGTTGCCGGTCCAGCGGGCCATGACCACCTGCGCGTCCCCGGCGGCCACCTCGGTCAGGAACCGCTCGGCCCGCGCACCGCGCAGCACGCCCGCGTCGCGCCCGGCGTGGCTGATCGTGACGCTGCCGTCGGCGCGCTCGGTGTAGGTGAATCCCTGTGGTCTCGGCACGGTCGGAGCGTAGAGCTGACCGTGCCGCGGCCGACACCGGATTACGGCACGACGACGATCTTCCGCCCCACCCCCGACGCGAACCGGTCGAGCGCCTGCGGATACGCGTCCAGGGGCAGCCGGTCGCTGATGAAGACGTCCGGGTCGAGGACGCCGCCCGCGAACAGCTCCGCCGCCCGCTCGTAGCTGTGCAGGACCGCCATCGAGCCGGTGACGGTGATCTCCTGGTTGTAGATGCGGTACGGGTCGATCGTCACCCGGGTCGCGTAGTCCGCGACGCCGAACTGGAGGAACGTGCCCGCCTTGGCGACGCGGCCGAGGCCGTCCTGGATCGCCGCCGCGTTGCCCGTCGCGTCGACCACCACGTCCCAGCCCTCGGGCCGGTCGAGATCGTCCGGGCTCGCGGCGGACGCGGAGACCCCGAGCCGCCGGGCCGTCGCGAGGCGCTCCGGGTTCACGTCGACGACGTCGACACGGGCCGCGCCGGTGCGCTTGGCCAGCTCCAGCATCATCAGCCCCATGGTCCCCGAGCCGTAGATCAGCACGTGCGAGCCGAGCCGCGAGCGCAGCACGTCGTAGCCGCGGACCGCGCAGGACAGCGGTTCGATGAGAGCCGCGTCCTGGGTCCGTACGTGGTCGGGGAGGCGGACGCAGTTGGCGACGGGGGCCAGCGCGTACTGGGCGGCGCCGCCGGCCGTCGTCACGCCGATCGCGGCCCAGCGCTCGCAGAGGTTGCCGCGTCCGGCGCGGCAGAAGCGGCACTCGTGGCAGTGGAGCGAGGGATCGACCGCGACCCGGTCGCCGACCCGCACCTCCGTGACGTCGCCGCCGACCTCCGCGACCGTGCCCGCGAACTCGTGGCCGGGCACGACCGGCAGCGTAGGGGCGAACTCGCCCTGCCTGATGTGCAGATCGGTGCCGCACAGGCCGCAGGCCGCCACCTCCACGACGACGTCCCGGGGGCCGGGCGTGGGGTCGGGGACCTCGCCGACGACGACCTTGCCGACGGACTCGACGATCGCGGCCTTCATTTCACAGCTCCCAACGACAGGCCCTGGACCAGCTTGTCCTGGGCGGCGAACCCTGCCGCGAGCACCGGCAGGGAGATCACGAGCGACGCGGCGCACACCTTCGCCAGGAACAGGCCCTGGCTGGTGATGAAGCCGGTCAGGAAGACGGGCGCGGTCTGGGCGACGACGCCCGTGAGCACCCGCGCGAAGAGGAGTTCGTTCCAACTGAAGATGAAGCAGATGAGCGCGGTCGCCGCGATGCCGGGCAGGGCGATCGGGGCGACGACGCGGGTGAGGACCGTGGGCAGGCGCGCGCCGTCGATCTGGGCCGCCTCGATGACCGCGACCGGCACCTCCGCGAGGAACGACTGCATCATCCACACGGCGATCGGCAGGTTCATCGAGGTGTAGAGGATGACGAGGAGCCAGATGTTGTCGAGGAAATCCGTGTTCTTGGCGAAGAGGTAGATCGGGAGCAGGCCCGCCACGACGGGGAGCATCTTGGTCGAGAGGAAGAAGAAGAGGACGTCGGTCCACTTCCGCACCGGGCGGATCGACAGCGCGTACGCCGCCGGGAGGGCGAGGAGCAGGACACAGAGCGTCGAGGCGAGCGAGGCGACCGTCGAGTTGATGAGCGCGGGCCAGGGGCTCGCGCCGCCGCCCGCGCCGAAGAAGTCGCGGTAGCCGTCGAGGGTGAGGGAGGCCGCGAAGGACGGCGGATTGGTCGCCGCGTCCTCCTCGGAGTGGAAGGACGTCAGCACCATCCACGCGATGGGCAGGAAGAAGACGATGCCGAGCAGCCAGGCGGCCAGACCGAGGCCCTTGTTCCTGAAGAAGGCCGTGAGGCTCATCCGCGTGACACCTCCTCGCGGAACAGGGACGACACGACGCGCAGCGCGAAGGTCGCGATGATGATCGAACCGATGACGACCAGGACCCCCGCCGCGGAGGCGAGACCGTTCTCGTGGGCCTGGTAGAAGCTCTGGTAGACGGTGTAGGGCAGGTTGGCGGTGCCGAGGCCTCCCGAGGTGAGGGTGAAGACGGCGTCGAAGTTCTGCACGATGTAGATGGAGCCGAGCAGGGCGCCGAGTTCGAGGTAGCGGCGCAGGTGCGGCAGGGTGAGGTGGCGGAAGACCTGCCAGGGGCCCGCGCCGTCCATCCGGGCCGCCTCGATGAGTTCGGGGGAGCGCGACTGGAGGCCCGCGAGCAGGATCAGCATCATGAACGGGGTCCACTGCCAGATCAGCGACACCTCGACCGCGATCAGCGGGTTGTGCGAGATCCAGTCGGGCTGGGGGCCGCCGACGTAGTGCAGCAGGCCGTTGAGCAGCCCGTACTCGGGGTTGTAGAGGACGTGCTTCCACAGCAGGGCGGCGGCGACCGGCACCACGAGGAACGGTGCGATGAGGAGCGTACGGACCAGTCCGCGCCCCCGGAACCGCCGGTCGAGGAGCAGGGCGAGACCGAGCCCCGCGAGCAGGCTCACCACGACCACCGTGACGGTCAGCACGATGGTCGTCAGGACGGACCGGCGCAGGTCGGGGTCGGTGAGGACCTCCGCGTAGTTGCCGAACCAGGTGAAGTGCCGGGCGTCCGGGTAGAGCGCGTTCCAGTCGAAGAGGGAGATGACCAGGGTGGCCACGAACGGCAGTTGGGTCACGATGATCATGAAGACGAGTGCGGGCAGCAGGGGTGCCCGGGTCGCCCACGCGCGGAGCCTGCGGGGCGCCGGGCGGGTGGTGCGGATGCCGGCGGTGGCCGCGGGGGCCGGGGTCAAGGTCGGTGTCGTCGTCATCGGCCCTCGTACTCCTTCGCGACCTCGGCGGCGAGTTTCTGGGACTTCCGCAGGGCCGAGTCGACGGACTGGCGTCCGGCGATGGCCGCGCTGATCTCCTGGGACACCTTGGTGCCGAGGTCGGTGAACTCGGGGATGCCGACGAACTGGATGCCGGGCGCGGGCCGCTTCTGGACCCCCGGGTCGCGGGGCCTCGCGCCCTCGATGGCGGTGCGGGTCACGTCCACGAAGGCGGCGGCCTCCGAGCGGTAGCGCGGGATCTCGTAGGTGGAGGCGCGCTTGCCCGCGGGCACGTCGGACCAGCCGACCTTCTGGCCGACGAGGTTCTCGTACTCCTTGCCCGACGCCCAGGAGATGAACTTCCAGGCGCTGTCCGGGTTGTGGGACGCCTTTTGCAGACCCCACGCCCAGGTGTACAGCCAGCCGCTGTTCGCGGTCTTCTCGACAGGCGCGGACACGTACCCGATCTTGCCCTTGACCGGGGAGTTCGCGGACTCCAGCGAACCGGCGGCGGAGGTCGCGTCGTACCACATGGCGGTCTTGCCCTGGGTGAGGTTGTTGAGGCACTCGGCGAAACCGGACTGGGCCGCGCCCGCCTCGCCGTGCTCGCGTACGAGGTCCACGTAGAAGCGCGTGGCGTCCTTGAAGCCCTTGTCGTCCAGGCGCGCGGTCCAGTCCTTGTCGAACCAGGTGCCGCCGAAGGTGTTGACGACGGTGGTCAGCGGCGCCATCAACTCGCCCCAGCCGGGCAGACCGCGCAGGCAGATGCCCTTCATGCCCGACTGCGCGCCGTCGACTCTCGCCGCGAGGTCCGCGACCTGCCGCCAGGTCGGGCGCGCGGGCATCCTGAGCCCCTTCTTCGCGAAGACGTCCTTGCGGTACATGAGGAAGGAGGACTCGCCGTAGAAGGGTTCGCCGTACAGCTTGCCGTCGTCGCCGGTGAGCGATTCCCGCATGGGGCGCAGGATGTCCCGCTGGTCGAAGCGGGGGTCCTTGCGGACGTACGGGCCGAGGTCGTGCAGCCAGCCGTTGCGGGCGTAGATCGGGATCTCGTAGTTGCTGAGCGTCGCGACGTCGTACTGGCCCGCCTGGTTGGCGAAGTCCTGGCTGATCTTGTCGCGGACGTCGTTCTCCGGCAGGACGGTGAAGTTCACCTTGATGCCGGTCTCGCGGGTGAAGTGGCGGGCGGTCAGCTTCTGCAACTCGGTCATCTGCGGGTTGTTCACCATCAGGACGTTGATGGCGTCGCCGCTCGTACCGAGCCCGCCCGCGCCGGCCCAGCAGCCGGACAGGAAGGGGGTGAGCAGCGTCCCTGCGGCGGCCGTCGCGAGCAGGGCGCCCGGCGGCCTCCGTCGGCTCTGGGTTCGCATGGATGCTCCTGGACTCATGTCGCGTGGAGGGGAAAAGGGCATGCCTGGGCAGGCGGATGCCGACCGGTGGTACGACAGGTGGTACGGCGCGGGGTGGGTGCCGCCCGGAGAGCGACGGGGGTCAGACGCGGATGACCTGGGGGCCCATCAGCGAGTAGCGGTGAGCCTCGGACGCGGGCAACTGGCTGCCCGTGACGATCGTCTCCAGCGCCCCCACCGGTGCGAACCGGCAGAAGCTGACGGCTCCGAACTTGGTGTGCACGCCCGCGAAGACGGTGCGCCGCGCGGCCCTGATCGCCTGCGCCTTCACCTCGCTGACGGCCGGGTCGGGGGTGGTGAGGCCGTGGTCGCGGGTGATGCCGTTCGCGCCGATGTAGGCGAGGTCGATGACGAAGCCGGCCAGCATCTTCGTCGTCCAGTGGTCGACGGTGGCGAGGGTGCCGGCGCGCACCCGGCCACCGAGCAGCAGCACGGTGGTGTGGTCGGCGCCGGCCAGCGCGCCCGCCGTGGCGAGGGAGGCGGTGACGACCGTCAGCGGCCGGTCGCGGGGCAGCGCCTCGGCGATGAGCTGCGGCGTGAACCCCTCGTCGACGAAGACGGTCTCGGCGTCCCCCAGCAGATCGGCGGCGGCAGCGGCGATCCGCCGCTTCTCCGGCACGTGCATCGTCGTACGGAAGGCGAGGGTCGTCTCGAACCCGGCGCTCTCCACCGGATACGCCCCGCCGTGCGTACGCCGGACGAGGCCGTGATCCTCCAGAGCGCGCAGATCGCGGCGGACGGTCTCCTTGGCGACGCCCAGCTCGGCCGCGAGTTCCGTGACGTCGACGGAACCGGCGCGGCGCGCCGCGCGCACGATCTCCCGCTGCCGTTCCTCCGCGCTCATGCCGGTCCGCCTCCCTGGAAGAGCTCCGTTGCCCGTTCGGGCCCGGAAGGGCCCGCACCGGAAGTTCTACCGGCGTCGGGCGGCGGTGACCAGGTCTGTCGCGGGCCCGATGCTGCCCGCATCGGCCCGTTCGGCTCCATCGCCGCCCGTCGCGGACCTGCGGGGGAGCGGCGGATCATGTGGGTTCGGGCACGGCGGATGCCCGAACAGGGCGGCGGGCGGGCCCGTTCGGTGCCCGCCCGCCGCCCTGTCGCGTCGCTCGTTCGAAGACCGGCGCTCAGTGGGGCCAGATCGGCGGGTCGTCGACGAAGCGACCGCCCAGGTAGCGGTGGGCCGGGTTGTCGTCGCGGAGCGGGCCGAACTCGGCGAGCAGGTTCCCCGCGTACTCCTCGGAGTCGTCCTGCGGCTCGTAGCCGAGCGCCCGCGCGCTCGACAGGTCCCACCACAGGCGGGTGTTGGCCGAGGAGCCGTAGACGACGGTGTGCCCGACGTTCTCGGCGCTCAGCGCCGCGTGGAAGAGGCGCGCGCCGTCGGCGGGGCTCATCCACACCGACATCATGCGTACGTCGGTCGGCTCCTTGAAGCAGGACCCGATGCGCACCGACACCGTCTCCTGGCCGAACTTGTCCCAGTAGAACTGGGCGAGGTCCTCACCGAACGACTTCGACAGGCCGTAGTACGTGTCCGGGCGGCGGAGCGTCTCGACGGGGACCAGGGGGTCGCCGTCCTCGGTGCGCGGGCGCGGGGTGAAGCCGATCGCGTGGTTGGACGACGCGAAGACGATGCGGGGGGCGACGCCGTCCGCGCGGCTCTCGCCCTCGGCGCGCACCGCCTCGTAGAGGTGGTACGTGCCCTTGATGTTCGACTCGAGGATCTTGTCGAAGGTGGATTCCAGGGAGATCCCGGCGAGGTGCAGCACGCCGTCCACGCCGCGGACCGCCTCGCGCAGCGCCTCCGTGTCGTTCAGGTCGGCGACGATCGCGTCCGGCGCGTCCGGGATGGGGCGCACGTCGAGCAGCCGCAGCGCGTACCCGTGCTCAGGCAGCAGCTCCCGCATGAGGGTGCCGAGTCCGCCGGCGGCGCCGGTCAGCAGGATCGTGCGGGGCCCGGCGGCGCGTGACGGCTCGGGCGACTCGGGCGGCTCTGACGGGACTGACATGTGCGTGATCTCCGTATGTGTGAGCGGCATTCACATTCGTGGACACGCTAAGGAGGGGCGTCCTGCGGCGTCAAGGGTCGCGCGCGCCCGGGCGGGGCGTACGCGGCGTTCCGCGAGCGTGCGCGCGGTGTCATCCGAAGGGAGAAATTCCGCCGCAGCCGGGCGAGTTGGGATGCTTGACCGCCTGCTTTGAGGCGGCTTACGGTGAGCGCGTTCAGAAATATAGACGCGGATCAGAAACGTGCACAGTTCAGGGAGAGCCCGTGACGTCAGCGCCCCTCGCCGATCGACTCAGCGTCCCCAGCGGGCCGCTGTTTTTCCCCGTCACCGCGTACGGACCTGACGGCGCCCTCGACCTCGACACCTACCGCACCCACGTGCGGCGCGGTGTCGAGGCCGGGGCCGCCGCCGTGTTCGCCTGCTGCGGCACGGGGGAGTTCCACGCGCTCACCCCCGAGGAGTTCGAGACCTGCGTCGCGGCGGCGGTGGAGGCGACCGGAGGACGGGTGCCCGTCGTCGCCGGCGCCGGGTACGGCACGGCGCTCGCCGTCCAGTACGCGCGCCTGGCCGAACGGGCGGGCGCGGACGGCCTGTTGGCCATGCCGCCCTACCTCGTCGTGGCCGGCCAGGAAGGCCTGCTGCGGCACTACACCGAACTCGCCGAGGCCACCTCCCTCGACATCATCGTCTACCAGCGGGACAACGCGGTCTTCACCCCGTCGACCGTCGTCGAACTCGCCCGCCACCCCAAGGTCCTCGGCCTCAAGGACGGCCTCGGCGACCTCGACCTCATGCAGCGCATCGTCAGCGCCGTCCGCGCCGAGGCCCCGGGCGACTTCCTCTACTTCAACGGGCTGCCGACCGCCGAACTCACCGGCCTCGCCTACCGCGGCATCGGCATCACCCTCTACTCCTCCGCCGTCTTCTGCTTCGCGCCCGACCTCGCGCAGGCCTTCCACAAGGCACTGAACTCGGGCGACGACGCGACCGCGAACAAGCTGCTCGACGGCTTCTACCGGCCGCTCGTCGAACTGCGCAACCAGGGCAGGGGCTACGCCGTGTCCCTCGTCAAGGCCGGGGTACGGTTGCGCGGGCTCGACGTCGGCGAGGTGCGCCCGCCGCTCCAGGAGCCGACCGAGGAACACGTCAAGCAGTTGGCCGAACTCATCGAGCGCGGCCAGGCGTTGGTGGAAGGAACCGGCGAGTGAAGACCTCCGCGTTCGTCTATCCCTGGGACGTCGTCGGCGACCCCGACGCGGCCCGCCGCATCGCCGGACTCGGCGTCCGGCAGGTCACCCTCGCCGCCGCCTACCACTCCACCCGCGCCCTCACCCCGCGCCACCCGCGCCACCGCGTCGTCACCGCCGAACACGCCGCCGTGCTCTACCCGGTGGATGAACAGCGCTGGCGCGGGAGGGAGTTGCGGCCGTACGCCGCCGGTGACTGGGCGCCCGGTGACGCGTACGGCGAGGCGGCGGACGCCCTCGCCGAGGCCGGGCTCTCCGTCCACACCTGGGTCGTCCTCGCCCACAACTCCCGCCTCGGCGCCGAACACCCGGACACCTCCGTCCGCAACGCCTACGGCGACCCCTACCCCTGGGCGCCCTGCATCGCGCAGGAAGCCACCCGCGCCTACCTCGTCGACCTCGCCGCCGAGGCCGCCGTCCGGCCCGGCGCCGACGGCACCGAACTGGAGTCGCTCGGCTGGTACGGCCTCGCCCATCTGCACGCCCACGACAAGACGGCCGGTGTCGGACTCGGCGAGGCCGGGCAGTACCTGATGTCGCTCTGCTTCTGCGCCGCCTGCCACCGGGGGTACGCACAACACGGCCTCGACGGCGAAGAGCTGGCGCGGTCCGTGCGGGCCGCTCTGGAGCCCCTGTGGCGCGGGCGGGCGGAGGACGAGGGCTGGGCGAGCGTCGAGAAGCTGCTCGGCGCCGAGACCGCGACGGCCACCCGCGCCTACCGCGACGAGGTCGCCCGAAGCCTCCAGGAGGCGGCGGTCGCGGCGGTCAGGGACGCGGCCCCCGCCGACTTCCAGGTGCTGCTCCACGCCGACCCGGTCTCCTACCACTGCGGCGCCAACGCGGGCGTCGACCCCGCGCACATCCTGTCCGTCGCCGACGGCGTCGTCGTGCCGTGCACGGGCGGCGCGGGCCTGCTGCGGCCCTTCGCCGCCCGGGGCAAGGGCGTCCTCGCCGCGAACCTGACCGTCGTACGCGGCATGGGCGGCAGCCCGGGCACCCTCGCCGAGGACGCCCGCGCCGCCCGCGACCTGGGCGCGGACGAGCTGCGGCTCTACCACGCCGGGCTCGCGTCGGACGCGGATCTGACGGCGGTCGGGGAGGCGCTCGCACAGCTCTGAGCGGTGCCGCGGGCGGTGTCGGCGCGCCGCGGCGATGAGTTCCGGGCCGCGGACCGGTCCACCGGTGGAGAACGTCACCCTCACCGGAAGGGTCACCCATGAGTGACAGCACAGTGGACATCGGTCCGCAGGCCCGCATCGTCGCGCGCCTCGCCCACGGCGTCCGCGACGACCAGCTCGACGCGCCCACACCCTGTTCCGAGTACGCCGTGCGCGACCTGCTCGGCCACCTCCTCGGCCTGTCCGCCGGACTGAGCGCCACCGGGCGCAAGGAGACGGAGGAGCACGGCCCCGGCGCCGCGCTGCCCGAACTCGGCCCCGACTGGCGCGCGGCCCTGCCCGTGGCCCTGGACGGACTCGTCGAGACCTGGCGCGAGCCCGCCGCCTGGGAGGGCATGACGAGGGCGGGCGGTCTCGACCTGCCCGGCGCCGTCGCCGGCCTGGTCACCGCCGATGAACTGGTCGTGCACGGTTGGGACCTGGCCCGCGCCACCGGCCAGGAGTACACGCCCGACGAGGCGGCGCTCCGGGCCGCCCGCGACCTGCTCACGCCGGCGGAGGAGGGCCCGGACGGCCTGTTCGGGCCGGTCGTGCCGGTGCCCGAGGACGCGCCGCTGCTCGACCGCGTCATCGGCCTGAGCGGACGCGACCCGGCCTGGAGGCCGTAACCGGCGAGCACCCACAACTGCCTTCCGCGAGCGCCCTCTTGGGGCCTCGCGGGAGGCAGCCGCCGTTGTGGAGGCGGTCGCGAAAGTCGTCCGAACTTCTTTTGGCGGAAGCGTTGACGAAACCCCGCGGTGCTTCTAGCTTCAACGCGTCGTACTTCGTACGTCATATATGAGACGCGATACGAGATACGCGATACGAGATACGCGATACGAGATACGCGATCCGCGCACACGTCAGTCATCAGACGCGACACACCCCCACGCCAGACCCGAGAGGCGCGCATGACCTCAGTGCCCACTCCGATCCCCTCCCGTACGCAGTACGTGCAGGACGAGATCAAGCACCGCATCCTGACCGGGCAGTTGAGACCGGGACAGGCACTGGTCGAGACCGACCTCGCCGCGCAGTTCGGGGTCTCCAAGACGCCGGTGCGCGAGGCGCTCAAGACGCTGGCCGGGACCGGGCTCGTCGTGATGAGCCAGTACAAGGGCGTCACGGTGCGCATGGTGGACGCGGACATGGCCCGCGAGGTCTATGACGTGCGGCTGCTCCTCGAACCCGAGGCCCTGCGCCGCACCGTGCGGCGCCGCGCCTCCCTCGACGCCGCCCGCGCGGCCCTGGAGAGCGCCGCCACCGCCACCGACACCGCTCAACGCTCCCTGGCCAACCGGGAGTTCCACCGCGCGCTGTACATCCCCTGCGGCAATCCGCTGCTCGGCAAGATGCTCGACGAGGTCCGCGACCAGGCCGCCCTGGTCTCCGCCGTCGCCTGGGCCGCCGACCCGTCCTGGGAGCGGGAGGCCGCCGAGCACCAGGAGATCCTGGAACTCTCCCTCGCCGGTGACGCCCAGGGCGCCTCACGCGCCCTGCGGGACCACATCGCGTCGTTCGTACAGCGGGCCTTTCCCGAGGTCCGGGATGAAGAGGGTGAGCAGCAGTCATGACCGCGCAGTCCGTTTCGTTCGAGACCCAGCGGGCCGCGCTGGCCGACGTCGTCGCGATCCCGGTGACCCCGTTCGCCGAGGACGGCTCGGTCGACGAGGCCACGTACACGACCCTGCTGAAGCGGCTGCTCGACGCCGGGGTGCGCACGCTCACGCCGAACGGCAACACCGGTGAGTTCTACGCCCTGACGCCGCGCGAGCGGCGCCGGGTGACCGAGTTGACCGTCGCCGAGGCGGCGCGGCGGGCCGCGATCCTGGTCGGCGTCGGCCATGACGTGCCGACCGCCGTCGAGGCGGCCCGCCACGCCCGCGACCTCGGCGCCCACATGGTGATGGTGCACCAGCCCGTGCACCCGTACGTCTCCGAGGGCGGCTGGGTCGACTACCACCGCGCCATCGCCGAGGCCGTGCCCGAGATCGGCGTCGTGCCCTACCTCAAGAACGCCTCGCTGCCCGGCGCCCGCCTCGCCGAACTCGGCGCGGCCTGCCCGAACGTGATCGGCGTCAAGTACGCCGTGCCGGACGCCGCGCGGTTCGCCGCCTTCGCCCGGGACGCGGGCCTCGACCGGTTCGTCTGGGTCGCCGGACTCGCCGAGCCCTACGCGCCGTCCTACTTCTCCGCTGGCGCCACCGGCTTCACCTCCGGCCTCGTCAACGTCGTGCCCAGCATCTCGCTCTCCATGATCGAAGCGCTTCGAGCGGGTGACTTCCCGGGCGCCATGAAGGTCTGGGAACAGATCCGCCGCTTCGAGGAGCTGCGCGGCGCCGACGCCTCCGCCAACAACGTCACCGTCGTCAAGGAGGCCCTCGCCTCGCTCGGTCTGTGCCGCCGCGAGGTGCGCCCGCCCAGCCAGGAGCTGCCCGAGGCGGAGCGCGCCGAGGTCGCCGACATCGCGGCGGGGTGGTCCCTGTGAGCACCGCCCCCAGAAAGCGGCTCGACCCGACCGAGCTGCGCTCCCACCAGTGGTACGGCACCGAGGGCACCCTGCGCACCTGGTCGCACAACGCCCGGATGCGTCAGCTCGGCTACGAGGCCGAGGAGTACCGGGGCCGCCCGGTCGTCGCCGTCCTCAACACCTGGTCCGACATCAACCCCTGCCACGTCCACCTGCGCGAGCGCGCCGAGGCCGTCAAACGGGGCGTGTGGCAGGCCGGCGGCTTCCCCCTGGAGTTCCCCGTCTCCACACTGTCGGAGACGTACCAGAAGCCGACCCCCATGCTCTACCGCAACCTGCTCGCCATGGAGACCGAGGAGCTGCTGCGCTCCTACCCCGTCGACGCGGCGGTGCTCCTCGGCGGCTGCGACAAGTCGACGCCCGCGCTGCTGATGGGCGCCACCTCCGCCGACGTGCCGTCCCTGTTCGTGCCCGCCGGGCCCATGCTCCCCGGGCACTGGCGCGGCGAGACCCTCGGCTCCGGCACCGACATGTGGAAGTACTGGGACGAGCACCGCGCGGGCAACCTCACCGACTGCGAACTGCGGGAACTCCAGGGCGGATTGGCGCGCTCCCCGGGCCACTGCATGACCATGGGGACCGCCTCCACGATGACGGCGGCGGCGGAGGCGCTCGGCATGACGCTGCCCGGCGCCTCCTCCATCCCGGCGGTCGACTCGGCGCACGAACGGATGGCCGCCGCGTCCGGGCGGCGCGCCGTCGAACTGGCCTGGACCGCGCTCAAGCCCTCCGAGATCCTCGACTCCGACGCCTTCGAGGACGCCGTCACCACGATCCTCGGGCTCTGCGGCTCGACCAACGCCGTGATCCACCTGATAGCCATGGCGGGCCGCGCCGGGGTCCGCCTCACCCTCGACGACTTCGACCGCGTCGCGCGGACCGTGCCGGTGCTCGCGAACGTACGGCCGGGCGGACAGACCTACCTGATGGAGGACTTCTACCTCGCCGGCGGCCTGCCCGCGTTCCTGACCCGCATCCCCGACCTGCTCCACCTGGACCGGCCGACCGTCAACGGCCGCTTCGGCGAGCAGATCGAGGGCGCCGTCGTCCACGACGACGACGTCATCCGCACCCGCGAGAACCCGGTCGCGCCCGAGGGCGGCGTCGCCGTCCTGCGCGGCAACCTGTGCCCCGACGGCGCCGTCATCAAGCACATCGCCGCCGAACCGCACCTGCTCAAGCACACCGGCCCCGCCGTGGTCTTCGACGACTACAAGACCATGCAGCGCACCATCAACGACCCCGAGCTCGGCATCACCGCCGACAGCGTCCTCGTGCTGCGCGGCTCGGGACCCAAGGGCGGCCCCGGCATGCCCGAGTACGGGATGCTGCCGATCCCCGACCACCTGCTGAAGCAGGGCGTACGGGACATGGTGCGGATCTCCGACGCCCGGATGAGCGGCACCAGCTACGGGGCGTGCGTGCTGCACGTCGCCCCCGAGTCGTACGTCGGCGGACCCCTGGCGCTGGTGCGCACCGGCGACAGCATCACCCTCGACGTCGAAGCCCGCACACTGCAACTCAACGTGGACGACGCGGAGTTGGAGCGGCGCCGCGCCGAGTGGACCGCGCCGCCCGAGCGCTACGAGCGCGGCTACGGGGCGCTCTACAACGAACAGATCACCCAGGCCGACACCGGCTGCGACTTCGCCTTCCTGGCCAGGCCGGGCAAGGTCCCTGATCCCTACGCGGGCTGACCTGCCCACGCGCCCCGCACCCCCCGGCCGATACCCCGAACAGCGTCTGCGAAGCGCTTCGAAGAACGGAGTCCAGTCATGGCCCAAGCCACTGCCGTGGCGAAAGCCCCGCCCGCCCGGCGCCGCAAGTCGGCCACCCCCCGCAGGCTCCCGTACCTGCTGATCGCCCCCGCCGGGCTGCTGATGCTGGGCTTCATCGCGTACCCCGTCATCAGCGTCTTCTACTACAGCCTCCAGAACTACAACCCCACCAAACCGTGGCGGAACGGCTTCGCGGGCCTGGACAACTTCGTCACCGCGTTCACCGACGACCCCGACTTCTGGAGCACCCTCGGCTTCAGCCTCCAATGGGTCGTCGTGCAGGTCGTGCTCCAGCTCCTGCTCGGTCTCGGTCTCGCCCTCGTCGTCAACCAGACGTTCGTGGGCCGCGCGATGGCCCGCGCCCTGGTCTTCTCGCCCTGGGCCGTCTCCGGCGTGCTCACCTCCGCCGTCTGGATGCTGCTCTACAACTCCCAGACCGGCATCACCCGCTACCTCGCCGACATGGGCGTGGGCAGTTACGGCACCTCGTGGCTGTCGGACACCGCGACCGTCTTCCCCGCGGTGGTCACCGCCGAACTCTGGCGCGGCGTTCCCTTCTTCGCCATCCTCATCCTCGCCGACCTCCAGTCCGTCTCGAAGGACCTGTACGAGGCCGCCGAGGTCGACGGCGCCAGCCGCTTCCGGCAGTTCCTGCACATCACGCTGCCGCACCTGAAGGACGCCATCATCCTGTCCACGCTGCTGCGCGCCGTGTGGGAGTTCAACAACGTCGACCTGCTGTACACCCTCACCGGCGGCGGGCCCGCGGGTGAGACGACCACCCTGCCGCTGCGTATCGCCTCCATCGCCGTCGACAGCCACGACTTCGGCTACGCGTCCGCGCTGACCTCCATCGCCTTCGTGATCCTCCTGTTCTGCTCGATGGTCTATCTGCGGCTGAGCAAGTTCGGGGGTGAGGGCAAGTGACCGTCAAGGAAGCCCAGTTGACCGCCACCACCGCACCCGCCACCACGACCACCGGTGCCCGGCACCGACTCGACGCCGTCCCGCCCCGCAAGAAGGGCCGCTCCTACGACGACGTGCCGCGCTGGCAGATCTACGTGCCGCTCGGCGTCTACCTCCTCTTCACGCTCATCCCGTTCTACTGGATGCTGCTCTTCGCGTTCCGGCCCACCGGCTCCACCTCGCTCGTGCCGTGGCCGCTGACCCTCGACCACTTCGACAAGGTCTGGAACGAGCGGTCCTTCGGCATCTTCTTCCAGAACAGCCTGCTCGTCGGCGTCGCCTCGATGCTGATGACGACCGTCGTCGCGCTGGCCGGCGGCTACGCCCTCGCCCGCTTCGACTTCAAGGTCAAGCAGGGCTTCATGCTGGCCCTGCTGTGCTCCCAGTTCATCCCCGGCGCCCTGATGCTGGTCCCGCTGTTCCAGATCTTCGCCAACCTGAAGATGATCAACTCGCTCGGCAGCGTCATCATCGCCGAGACCGTCTTCCAGCTCCCGCTGACGATGATCCTCATCAGCGGCTTCATCAAGAACGTGCCGTACTCCCTGGAGGAGGCGGCCTGGGTCGACGGCTGCGGACGCTTCCGCGCCTTCTGCGCCGTCGTCCTGCCGCTGTTGCGGCCGGGCATCATCGCGGTCGGCTCCTTCGCCTTCGTACACAGTTGGAACCACTTCCTGTTCGCCCTGATGTTCCTCTCCGACCAGGACAAGCAGACGATCCCCGTCGGCCTCGCCACCCTCATGGGCGCCGACTCCGTCGACCTGGGCGCGCTCGCCGCCGGTGGTGTCGTCGCCGCCGTACCGGTCGTCATCGTCTTCGCCTTCATCCAGAAGTGGCTCGTCACGGGCTTCAGCGCAGGGGCGGTGAAGGGATGAGCGCCCCGGCGGTCACCGAGCCGGTCCCGGTCGTCCTCGCCGGGGCGCGCGGGCACGGCCACTGGCACCTGAACAACCTCCGGCGCCTCGCCGACGCCGGCCGCGTCACCCTCGCCGGCGTGTGCGAGCTGCGGCCGCTGGACGCCGGGGAACTCGGGGGGTTCGCCGGTCAGCACCCGCCGGTCGCGCAGGGCGACGACCTCGGGGCGCTGCTCGATGCGACCGGCGCCCGCGTCGCGATCATCTGCACCCCGATCCCCACCCACACCGAGCTGGCCCTGACCGCCGCGCGGCGGGGCGTGCACCTCCTCCTGGAGAAGCCGCCCGCGCCGTCGTACGCGGAGTACGAGCGGATGGTCAGGGGCGTCGCCGAGGCGGGCGTCGCCTGCCAGATCGGGTTCCAGTCCCTCGGCTCCCACGCCGTGCCCCACATCAGGGGACTCGTACGGGACGGCCTCATCGGTCAACCCCTCGGCATCGGCGCGGCCGGCGCCTGGGCGCGCGACGAGGCGTACTTCCGGCGCGCCCCCTGGGCCGGGCGCCGCCGCCTGGACGACCCGGCCGGCACCGGGCCCGTCGACGTCGTCGACGGCGTCCTCACCAACCCCCTCGCCCACGCCGTCTCCACCGCCCTGGCCCTCGACGGGGCGACCGGCGCCGACGACCTCGCCGCCATCCGCACCGAACTGTTCCGCGCCAACGCCATCGAGGCCGACGACACCTCCTTCGTCGCGCTCACCACACGCGACGGCGCACGCGTCACCGTCGCCGCGACGCTCTGCGCCGAACACCCCGACGAGCCGTACGTCGTCGTGCACGGCGACCGCGGCCGGATCACCTTCTGGTACAAGCAGGACCGGGTCCTCGTACAGCGCGCGGGGCACGGCCCGCAGGAGACCGTGCACGGCCGCACCGACCTCCTGGAGAACCTGCTCGACCACCTGGCGGCGGGCACGGAACTGCTGGTGCCGCCCGCCGCGACCGGCGCCTTCATGCGGGTCGTCGAGGCGGTCCGCACCGCCCCCGACCCGCACCCCCTGCCCGCCGAGGCGTGGAGCGCCCTGCCGGGCGCGGGCGTCGGCGCCGTCCGCCGTGTCGTGCACGGCATCGACGGCCTCGTCGCCGCCAGCGCCGACTCCCTCACCGGATATGCCGAGCTCGGAGCGGTCTGGGCCCGGCCAGGACTGGAGGCAGCATCGTGAGTCACCTCCTGCGACAAGTCACCGCACCGCTGACCCTGAGCTGCGCGGGCCGCCCCGTCGCCCGCTACGACCTGCGCCCCGACGTCGGGCACGACCTCGCGCCCCGCCCCTGCCTGCACCCGGTCAGCACCCTCGGCGGCGTCCGGGTCACCGAGTTCGCCCCCGCCGACCACGTCCACCACCTCGGGGCGGGCGTCGCGGTCCCGGACGTCGCCGGGTACAACTTCTGGGGCGGTCGCACCTACGTCCGGGGCCAGGGCCCGACCGTCCTGGACAACCACGGCGAGCAGCGGCACCTCGAATTCAAGCTGTGCGACCCGGACGGCTTCGTCGAGGACCTGGAGTGGACCGCCGGCGGCTGCCTCGTGCTGCGCGAGCGGCGCACCGTCGCCGCCGTGCCCCTCAGCCCCGACGCCTGGGCCCTCGACCTGACCTTCACCCTGACCAACCCGGGCACCGACGAGGTGTCCATCGGCAGCCCCGCCACCAACGGCCGCCCCGGCGCCGCCTACGGCGGGTTCTTCTGGCGCGCCCCCAAGGAGGCCGCCGCCCCCGCCGTGTTCACCGCGACCGCCGAGGGCGAGGCGGCCGTCCACGGCGGCACCGCCGACTGGCTGGCCCTGGCCGGCGACGGCTGGACCCTGGTCTTCGCCGGTGCCACCGCCGAGACCCGCCGCGACCCCTGGTTCGTGCGCACGGAGGAGTACCCGGGCGTCGGCTCCTCGCTCGCCTCCGACGCCCGGCTGCGGATCGCCGCCGGTGCCACCGCCGTACGCCGCGTCCTCACCGTCGTCGCCGACGGGCGCCTGGACAGGGCCCGCGCCGCGGCCCTGGTCCGCAGGGCGGTGACCGCATGAGCGGGGCACGGCGCACGGGCGACCTGGGCGACGGGACGTACCGCAATCCGGTCCTCGCCGCCGACTGGTCCGACCCCGACGTGGTCCGCGTGGGCGACGACTTCTACCTCACGGCGTCCAGCTTCGGCCGCGCCCCGGGCCTGCCGCTGCTGCACTCCCGCGACCTCGTCAACTGGACGCTGGTCGGGCACGCCCTCGACCGGCTCGCACCCGCGGAGGCGTTCGCCGCGCCCCGCCACGACTGCGGGGTCTGGGCACCGTCGCTGCGCCACCACGCGGGCCGCTTCTGGATCTTCTGGGGCGACCCCGACCACGGCGTCCATCACGTCAACGCGCCCTCGATCAGAGGGCCCTGGACCGCGCCGCACCTCCTCAAGGCGGGCAAGGGCCTCATCGACGCCTGCCCGCTGTGGGACGAGGAGAGCGGCGAGGCGTTCCTCGTGCACGCCTACGCCAGATCGCGGGCCGGCGTCAAGAACCGGCTGACCGGACACCGGATGAGCCCCGACGGCAGCGAACTCCTGGACGAGGGGACGCTGTTGATCGACGGGGACCTGCTGCCCGGCTGGTTCACCATCGAGGGCCCGAAGGTCTACCGGCACGACGGCTGGTACTGGATCCTCGCCCCGGCGGGAAGCGTGGAGACCGGCTGGCAGGGCGCCTTCCGCTCCCGCTCCTTCTTCGGGCCCTACGAGGAGCGCGTCGTGCTCGAACAGGGCGACACCGACATCAACGGCCCCCACCAGGGCGGCTGGGTGCGCACCGCCGCGGGCGAGGACTGGTTCCTGCACTTCCAGCAGCGCGGCCCCTACGGACGCGTCGTGCACCTCCAGCCGATGCGGTGGGACGCCGCCGGCTGGCCGGTGCTCGGTGACGACGGCGCCCCCGTGCGCGTGCATCGCAAGCCCGCGCTGCCCGCGCAGCCGGTGACCGCGCCCGCCACCGACGACGACTTCCCCGGCGGCCGGTTCGGGCGGCAGTGGCAGTGGACGGCCAACCCCCGTGACGGCTGGGCGAGTTCGCACGCGGGGGACGGGCTGCGGCTCACCTGTGTGCGGTCCGCGGACGGGGTGCGCGACCTGCGCCGCGTACCGCATCTGCTCACCCAGCGGCTGCCGCTGCTGCCGTCCCGGGTCGAGGTCGACCTGCGGCTCACCAGCACCGCGCCGGGCGCGAGGGCGGGGCTCGTGGTGCTCGGCGACGCCTACTCCTGGATCGGTCTGGAGCGCGCCGAGGACGGCACCGCCCGCGTCGTGCACCGGTTCGCGGAGGCCGTCGCGGACGCCGAACGCGATGCCGCCGCCGCGCGCCCGGCACCGGAGGGGACGGCACGGCTGCGCGTCGACATCGCGGAGGGGGCACGCTGCCGCTTCTTCGTCGACACGGGCGACGGCGCCGGGTTCCGGCGCTCGGGCCAGGTGTTCGCCGCGGCGCCGTGGCGCTGGGTGGGGGCGCTGCTCGGCCTCTTCGCGGCGGCGCCGACCGGTCCGGGACCCGCCGGGACGGCCCTGTTCAGCCACTTCCGGATCACCGCCACCGACTGACCGCCCGCCCTGTTCTGTTGGGAGCCGCAACGATGCACCTCCACCGCACCGGACGCCGTAGGGCACGGGCCGCCCTGGCCGCACTCCTCACCGTCGCCGGACTCACCGCCCTCGGCCCGGCCGCGCACGCCGCGCCGGGACCTGACCGCCCGGGCGGGTTCCTCGCCACCCCGCACGGCTTCGCCTCCCTCGCGGGCGGCACCACCGGCGGTGCCGGCGGCCGGGTCGTCACCGTCACCGACCAGGCGTCCCTGGAGAAGTACGCCGCCGCCACCGAGCCCTACGTGATCCGGGTCGCCGCCACCATCGAGGCGGAGCCGTTCGGCGCGAACATCGTCGTCGCCTCCGACAAGACGATCGTCGGCGTCGGCACCCAGGGGCAGCTCGTCGCGGGCGAACTGCACCTGAACCCCGGCACCGGCAACGTCATCATCCGCAACCTCACGATCCGCGACTCCGCGATCGAGGGGAACCGGGACTGCAAGGACACCGACTTCGACGGCATCCAGATGGACACCGCCGACCACGTGTGGATCGACCACAACCGCTTCTCGAACATCTGCGACGGCCAGCTCGACATCCGCAAGGACAGCGACTACGTCACCGTCTCCGCCAACCGCTTCGAGAACAACAACAAGACCTTCGGCATCGGCTGGACCACGAACGTCGTCACGAAGATCACCGTCGACCACAACTGGTTCCGCGGCACCAAGCAGCGCAACCCCTCCGCGGACAACTGCCGCTACGCGCACCTCTACAACAACTACCTGTCGTCGCAGCCGGACGACGGCGACCCGACCTGGACGTACGGGAACTGGTCGCGCGGCCGGACCGAGATGGTCATCGAGAACAGCTACTACGACGGGCTCCAGCACCCCTACCAGGCCGATGCCACGGCCGAACTGGTGCAGCGCGGCTCGATCCTGAAGGACACCACCGGACGCACCGACGCCTGGGGCGACGCCTTCGACCCGCACGCCTTCTACGCCTACCACCTCGACCCGGCGGCCGCCGTGCCCGCCCTCGTAGGGAAGTTCTCCGGCCCCCAGGCAGCCCTGGGCCGGCCCGGAAACAGCTAGTCACACCCCAGCCAGTCACACCCCAGCCAGTCACACCCCGTTGGATCCAGAAGAAGAGAGCCGATCATGAACATCCGTATGCGCAAAGGCGCGCTCCGCACCGGCACCGCCCTCGCCCTGACCACCGTCCTCGCCCTCACCGCGACCGCCTGCGGCGACGACGGCAGCGGCGCGGGCGGCGACAAGGGCGACGAGGGTTCCGGCAAGGGTGAGATCACCTTCTGGGACAACAACACGGCCGTGCGCCGCGATGTCTGGATGGAGATCATCAAGGACTTCGAGAAGGCCAACCCCGGCATCAAGGTGAAGTACGTCGGCATCCCCGCCGAGAACGTGCAGTCCAAGTACGACACCGCGATCCAGGGCGGCGGCCTGCCCGACGTGGGCGGCGTGGGCACCGCGATGCTCGCCGGCATCGCCGCGCAGAACGCCCTCGAACCGCTGGACGACCGGCTCGCCACCAGCTCCCTCAACGGCAAGCTCAACGACGCCTTCATCGACTCGGTGAAGGCCGCGGGCGGCTCCGGTTCGAAGCTGTTCACCGTCCCGACCTCCGCCAACAACGGTGTGCTGTACTACCGCACCGACCTGTTCAAGTCGGCGGGCCTGCCTGCGCCGACGACGTGGACGAAGTTCTTCGACGCCGCGGCGAAGCTCACCGACACCGGCAAGAACCGGTTCGGCTACACCATCCGCGGCGGCGAGGGCTCCATCGCCCAGGCCCTCGACGTGATGTACGGGCAGAGCGGCATCACCTCGTTCTGGGACGCGAACAACACCAAGACCACGGTCAACGACCCGAAGAACGTGGCCGCGCTGGAGAAGTACGTCGGCCTCTACAAGAAGGCCACGCCGTCCGCCGACGTCAACAACGACTTCACCAAGATGGTCGCGCAGTTCGACAGCGGCCAGATCGGCATGCTCAGCCACAACCTGGGCTCCTACGGCGACCACGTGAAGGCGTTCGGCGACAAGTTCCGCGGCCTGCCCAACCCGACCGGCGACGACGGCACCCGCGTCCAGGTCTCCAACCCGGTCGACGGTCTCGCCCTCTTCAAGTCGGGCAAGAACAAGCAGGCGGCCTGGAAGTTCATCGAGTTCGCCGCCTCCCACGCGGAGAACAGCAAGTGGAACGAGTCGGCCAAGCAGATACCGGCCAACACCGACGCGGCCAAGGACGCCTGGGTGCGGAAGTCGGAGCCGACCCGGCTCGCCGCCGAGGCCCTGTCGTCCGGCTCCACCAAGATCGTGCAGCTTCCGTACTACCTGCCGGACTGGAACACCATCTCCAAGGCCGACAACGAGGACGACCTCCAGAAGGTGATGCTCGGCAAGGAGTCGGCGAAGAAGTTCCTCGACACGCTCGCCGAGCAGCTCAACAAGGCGCAGGACGAATGGAAGGCGCAGGCCAAGTAAGGCCGTGACGCGCCCGGTCGACCGGTCCGGCGGCGGGATGTCACACGTCCCGCCACTCCCGCCGTCGGACCCTCCCACCCCGTACGCACCTGCGTTACGTCCGTGAAAGGACTGGCACATCGTCGTGTCGACCACTCGAAGAGCGACCCTGGCCGCGCTCGCCGGACTGCCGCTGGCCGCGGCGGCCGGGTCCCCGGCCGAGGCCCGGCCCGCGCGGCCCGGCCACAGAACCGGCGGCCGGACCCTGTTCGTCGCGGGTGACTCCACCGCCGCCCAGAAGTACGCGGACGCCGCACCGGAGAGCGGCTGGGGCATGGCCCTGCCGTTCTTCCTCTCCTCGCGCGTCGCGGTCGCCAACCACGCGGTCAACGGCCGCAGTTCGAAGAGTTTCCTGGACGAGGGCCGCCTCGCCACGATCCTCGCCGCGATCCGCCCCGGCGACCTCCTGCTGATCCAGTTCGCGCACAACGACGAGAAGAGCGCCGACCCCACGCGCTGGACCGAGCCCTGGTCGACGTACCAGGAGTATCTGAAGCGCTATGTCGACGGCGCGCGGGCCAAGGGCGCCCGGCCGGTGCTCGCCACCCCCGTCGAGCGCAGGAAGTTCGACGCCGACGGCAACGCCCTGCCCACGCACGGCGACTACCCCGCGGCGATGCGGGCCCTCGCCCGGGACGAGGGCGTCGCGCTCCTCGACATCCAGGCGCTCTCCCTCGCGCTGTGGCAGCGGCTCGGCGTCGAGGAGACGAAGGTCTACTTCAACTGGACCGCCACCGAACAGGACAACACGCACGCCAACCCGCCCGGCGCGATCGCCGTTGCCCGGCTCGTCGCCGGGGAGCTGCTGCGCCGCCGGGTGCTGCCCGCGCGTGACGTGCGCCGCCTCGGTGACGAGATCGACGAACGCTCCGAGGCCTGGCGGTCCCGGCTGACCTGGCTGCCCGGCACCACCCCCGCGTGACTTCCGCCCTTCCCCTCGCACTCGCAAGGAGCACACAGTGAGCACACCGAGATGTCATGGCCGCGTCATAGCTGGGCTCGTGGGCTGCACCGCCCTCGTCCTCGCCGTCACCGCCACCACCGCCCAGGCGCACGGCCGCGACACCGCCCGCCGGACGCTGCCCGCGGGCGACGGCTGGGCCTCGGCCACGACCGGCACCACGGGCGGCGCCGCCGCGAGCCGCGTGTACACGGTCTCCACCTGGGCCGCGTTCAAGGCGGCCCTCGCCGACAGCGGCACCGCCCCGCGCATCATCAAGGTCAAGGGCGTCCTCGACGCGGACGGCGCGGACTGCTCCGAGTTCGCCGTCGACGGCTACGACTTCTCCCGCTACCTCGCCGACTACGACCCCGCCGTATGGGGCTACGACACGGACCTGGAGGGCGAGAAGGCGACCCCCGGCACCCAGGAGTACCTGCGCAACCAGTCCGCCACCGCGCAGGCCAAGGCCATCAAGGCGGCCGTCCCCGCCAACACCACGATCATCGGCGTCGGCAAGGGCGCCGGCATCGTCGGCGGCAGCCTCCAGATCAACGGCGTCGACAACGTCATCGTGCGCGGCCTCACCCTGGAGTCCCCGCTCGACTGCTTCCCGCAGTGGGACCCCACCGACGGCTCCACCGGCAACTGGAACTCCGAGTACGACGCCGCCGTCGTCTACAACGCCACGCACGTCTGGCTCGACCACAACACGTTCACCGACGGCACCCACCCCGACTCCACCCTGCCCTCGTACTACGGCCGCATCTACCAGCAGCACGACGGCGAGCTCGACATCGTCAAGGGCGCCGACCTCGTGACCGCCTCCTGGAACGTCTTCGAGGACCACGACAAGACGCTGATGATCGGCAACAGCGACAGCGCGGGCGCCACCGACGAGGGCAAGCTGCGCGTCACCCTGCACCACAACCTGTTCCGCGACCTCGTCGAGCGCGCGCCGCGCGTCCGCTTCGGGCAGGTCGACGCGTACAACAACTCCTACGTCGCCAACGGCGACTTCGCCTACGCCTTCGGCATCGGCTTCAAGTCGCAGCTCGTCGCGGAGAAGAACGCGTTCACACTGCCCGAGGGCGTCGACGCCGGTTCGGTCCTGCACCGCTGGAGCGACTCTCCCCTCACCGCCGAGGGCAACGTCGTCAACGGCACCAGGACCGACATCGTCGCCGCCTACAACGCCACCCACCCCGACACCCCGCTCAGGTCGGGCGCCGGATGGACACCGACGCTGCGCACGCACGTCGACCCGGCGAAGGCCGTGCCCCGCGTCGTCGCGCACGGCGCCGGAGCGGACCGGCTCCGCTGACCCGACGTCGTCGCCCGGGTGCGGGGCGGCCCCGGCCGCTCCGCACCCCGTCCGGAAGGAGCACACCCATGCAACCAGGCCTGTCACGACGGACGTTGCTCACCGCAGGTGCCGCAGCCGCCGCCGTCCCGCTCGGCCTCACCGCGGGCCCGGCCGCCGCCCGGCCCCGCCCCTTCGGGCCCTACGGTTCGCCCGCGCGCCGCCTGAACGAGCGCACCCTCTACGTCGACGCGCACGGCGCCGGTGACTTCACCACGGTCCAGGCCGCCGTCACCGCCGCCCCCGGCGACGGCCACACCCTCGTCATCGCGCCGGGAACCTACCGCGAGACGGTCACCGCCGCCCCCACCTCCACCGGCATGACCTGGATCGGCGCGGCCGGTGACCCGCGGCGCACCGTCATCGTCCACGACAACGCGGCGGGCACCCCCAGACCCGACGGCTCGGGCACCTACGGCACCTCGGGGTCGGCCACCGTGACCCTGCGCGCCGACGGCTTCACGGCGCGGGGCATCACCTTCGCCAACGACTGGCTGCGCGCCGACCACCCCGGCGTCACCGGCACCCAGGCCGTCGCGCTCAAGGTCATGGGGGACCGCTCGGCCTTCTTCGACTGCCGCTTCCTCGGTCACCAGGACACCCTGTACGCCGACACGACGGCGCTCACCACCTTCGCCCGCCAGTACTTCCACGGCTGCTACGTCGAGGGCGACGTCGACTTCGTCTTCGGGCGCGGCACCGCCGTCTTCGACCACTGCCACTTCCGTACGCTGGTCCGCACCGACCTGGCGGGCGCCCCGTACGGGTTCGTTCTCGCGCCGTCCACCGCGGGCGCCAACCCGCGCGGCTTCCTCGTCACGCGCTCCCGGATCACCTCCGCGGCGCCGGACGCGTACTACAAACTGGCCCGCCCGTGGGTGCCGAGTTCCGACACCACGGCCCGCCCCATGCTCACCGTCCGCGACACCCGGATGGACGCCGGCATCGACGCGGTGACGCCCTACACCAATATGGCCAGCGGCTATCCGTGGCAGGACCAGCGGTTCGCCGAGTACCGCAACTCCGGACCCGGCGCGGTCGTCACGGTGCCCGAGAACCGGCCGCAGCTCACCCGCGAGCAGGCCGCGCGCCACACCCCGCGCGGCTACCTCGGCGACTGGCGCCCGTAGCCGCCCGGCACCGGGACGAAGCGCCCCGCCGGGTCCCGCCGGCGGGGCGCTCTGTGTCCCTCAGGGACGGTGTCGGACCGTGACGGCTCAGTCGTAGGTCAGGTCGGAGGCGGTGTACCGGCAGTACGTGCCGTCGGGGCCGCTGCCGACCTCCTTGGGCTCGGCGCCGGTGTTGTTGCCGGTGTACCGGATGCACGGCTTGATCTTCTTGCTGCTGTCGCCGTGGATCCGCACGTTGCGCAGCGTGGCCGTGTCGCCGTAGTTGGAGTTGATGCCGACGACGGACTTGCCCGGGGCGGTCACGTCGACGTCGTCGATGACGATGTTCCGGTTCTTGTACTGCGTCGAGCAGTTGCCGCAGGAGCGGACCAGCTTGCCGAAGTCCGACACCTGGAACTTGGAGACGACGAGCTTGCCCGCGCCGTTGAACTGGAACACCTTGTCGTCGGCCTTCTTCGCGCCGCCGCCGTAGACGGTGTACACGGACGACGTGGACTTGCCCTTGAAGGTGGCGGCGTCCTCGCCGACATCCTCCCACCAGACGTTCTGCAGGGTGCACGTGCCCGCGCAGTGGACGCCGTCGGCGGCGGGAGAGCCGATGATGACGTTCTTCAGCGTGGCGCCGTCCTTCAGGTTGAAGATCGGGTCCTGGCCCTCGTCCTGACCGTCACCGCCGAGGTCACCGGAGCCGTAGAACCGCTTGTAGCCGCCGTCGTAGGTGCCCGACACCGAGATGCTGCTGCTCACGGCCTGCGTGCCCTTGGCCGTCGGCCAGGCGGTCGCGGCGCCGGCCGTGCCGAGCATGCCGGTCGTGACGAGGGCGGCGCCGGTGAGGGTCAGCGCGGCGAGGCCGCCGAGGGTGGCGCGGCGGCGGGTGACGCGGCGCCGGTGCGTATGGGGGGAGCGGTTGGCTTTCTTGGTCATGCCCGGTAGTCGCCGGGCCACCGGGAAAGGTTGCCGCCTTCTCGCACCGACCTCCGTGGACGGAACACCTAGGCGAAGTCCCCGCCCACAGCGGCCCGCTCGCCCCCCGTCGTCCGTGCCGTCACGGAATACGTGTCGTCGCCCGCGTCCCGTCCGCCCTGGGCGTGGTTGTACTGCCCGGCGAACACGTACTGTCCCGGCGGCACCGTACGGCCGTCCTTCAGGACCCACCGGTAGACCAGGAAGCCGTCCCGCTCGGCGACGGACACCGTGAAGTCCTCGGCGGACAGGGAGCGCCAGTTGCCGGTGTCGGAGACCTTCCCGGTCTGCGCGATCCGCAACTCCACCGTCAGGGAGGCCAAGGGACTCTTGCTCTTGAAGGTGATGTTGCTCTGCGCCCAGTAGTCGTTGGAGCCGGGGTCGACGGATCCGTCCGACCACAGGGGCCCGTCGAGCGTGGCCGTCGGGGCGGGTGCCGAGGGCGCCGTCGCCTTTCCGCCGGCCGGGGGAGGGGCGACCGGCGCGGAGGCCGAATGCCGCGCGGCGGGCGGCGAACCGGTCCGGTGGCGCGGCGGGTCCGAGGGCCGCGGGGCCCGCGAGGTGGCGTCCGCCGTCGGTGTCGGCACGGCCGTCGGCGTCGGGGTCACCGCGACGCTCCGGCGCGGCCCGTCGTCCTGGCGCAGCGCCCCGTCGACCGCGAACCCGCCCACGGCCAGTACCCCGGCGACCCCGGCCGTGGCCCCCGCGATCCGCACCCAGCCGGCGGCGGGCCGGCGCGGCTCCGGCCGCGCCGGATGCGGCGCGGACATGCCGCGCTCGATCCGGGCGAGCATCCGCTCCCGGTCGGGGCGGTGCGCGTCGGCGGCGTCGCGCAGCCGCTGCCGCACTTCCTGGTTCACCGCCGGCCTCCTTCCGCCGTCGCTCCGAGCGCCCGTACGGGACGCGACGGCGCCTGCCCGCCCCGCTCGTCGGGCCCGAGCCGCCGCTCCAGCTCGGCCATGCCCTTCGACGTCTGGCTCTTCACCGTACCCACCGAGATGCCGAGGGTGAGCGCGGTGTCCTTCTCCGAGAGGTCGAACGCGTGCCGCAGCACCACGCACGCCCGCTTGCGGAAGGGGAGTTCGCGCAGCGCGCCCTGCACGTCGACGACGGCCGGTACGTCGGGGTCCTCGGCACGCTCCTGCCGCCCCGACCAGAACAGGGCGACGCGCCGCCGCTCGCGGACCGCGCTGCGGATCCGGGTCCGGGCGAGATTGGCGACGACACCGCGGGCGTACGCCACCGGGTGGTCGGCGTTCCTGACCCGGTCCCAGCGGTGCCAGAGGGCGAGCAGGGCGTCCGCCGCGAGATCGTCGGCGGCGTCCGGCTCACCCGTCAACAGGTGGGCGAGCCGGGCGAGTTCGGCATGGTGCCGTTCGAAGAAGGCCTGGAACTCGGCGGAGGCGTCGTCGTCCACGACGGTGCTCACGCGGATCCTCCCCTCACTGTGCGGCTCGACGGGATGCGAGAGCGTACCAGCGTTCCGTACGACGTCTCGAAGGTCGTACGGGATTTCGCATCCGGCGGAGGAAAGGGTTCCGGAGAGTGGAATCGCGCGCAAGAGGAGCGACGGAAAGAGCCCCGGCCGAGCCGCGGCCGGCCTCAGTCCCGCAGCGCCGCCGCCATCATGGCCCGCGCGACGGGCGCCGCGAGACCGTTGCCGCTGACCTCCGAGCGCGCCGCGTCGGACTGCTCCACGACCACGGCCACCGCGACCTCCTTGCCCGACGTGTCGTCCTTCGCGTACGAGGTGAACCAGGCGTAGGGGGTCTGGCTGTTGTTCTCGCCGTGCTGCGCCGTGCCCGTCTTGCCGCCCACGGTCGCCCCGGAGATCTGCGCGTTGGTGCCCGTGCCCTTCGCCACCACGGTCTCCATCGCCGACCGGAGCTGCGACGCCGTCGACTCGCTGACGACCCGCTCGGTGTCGGAGTCCGGATAGCTCCTGACCGCGTCGCCGTCGGCGTTGGTCACCTCGGACACCATGTGCGGCGCGGCCTGCTCACCGCCGTTGGCGAGCGTCGCGGAGACCATCGCCATCTGGAGCGGTGTGGCCGTCACGTCGAACTGGCCGATGGCGGAGAGCGCGGTCTGGGCCTTGTCCATGCCGGTGGGGTAGACGCTCTCGGCGGCGCGGACGGGCACGTCCCGCTTCTTGTCGTCGAAGCCGAACCTGTCGGCCATCGCCCGGATCTTGTCCTGCCCGAGGTCGACGGCGATCTTGCCGAACACGTTGTTGCAGGAGTACTGGAGAGCCGTGCGGAGGGAGGCGTTCTCGCAGGGCGCGCTCACGCTCTCGTTCTTCAGGTACGTGCTGGTCCCGGGGAGCAGGTAGGGGTTGGGGGAGTCGGTCCTCTCGTCGACCGACGCGTACAGCCCGTTCTCCAGGGCGGCGGCGGCGACCACCAGCTTGAACGTGGAGCCCGGCGGCAGCGCCTGCTTCAGGGCCCGGTTCAGGGTGGGCACGTCCTTGTCGGCCGAAAGTTCCTGCCACGCCTTCGCGTCGGCCGCGCCCGAACCGCTGATCTTCGACGGGTCGTACGACGGCGACGACACCATGCCGAGGATCTTCCCCGTCCTCGGGTCGATCGCGACGGCGGCGCCCTTCTTGGAGCCGAGCGCCTCGGCGGCGGCCTTCTGCACGGCCGGGTCGATCGTCGTGATCACATCACCGGGGTCGGCGTGCTTGCCGGTGAGCGTGTCGACGGGGTTCGACAGCCTGCTGTCCGTGCCGTCGAGCACGTCCTGGTACAGCGCCTCCAACTGTGTCGAGCCGTACACCTGCGAGGTGAAGCCGGTGACCGCCGAGTAGAGGGAGCCGTCCTTGTAGGTCCGCCGGTACTTCAGGTCGCTGCCGCCACCTGTCCGCTCCGAGCCCGTCACCGCCTCTCCGCCCACGATGATGTCGCCGAGCGGATACGCGTACCGCGCGATCGTCTTCCGCCGGTTCTTGTCGTTGTCCGCGAGGGCCTGACCGTCGTAGAACTGCACCCATGTCGCCCTCACCAGCAGAGCGAGCACGAGCAGCAGACTGAAGACGGCGGCGCGCCTGATCGTCTTGTTCATCCCACAGACAGGACGAGCGGCTAGGAGCGAATCGTTCCGTTCGTGCCGCTTTTTCAGGAAGCTCTCATCCGGCGAGGAGGGGCGGCGCGGTCAGAGGCGGCGCGTGGCGAGCGTCAGCCGGTCCCGGGCGTCGAACAACGCGTCCTTGACCATCTGCTCGTGCGCGGGGGTGAGCCGGGCCACCGGCACCGAGCAGGAGATCGCGTCCCTGGCCGGTGTCCGGTAGGGAACGGCGACACCGAAGCAGCGCAGGCCGAGCGTGTTCTCCTCGCGGTCCACCGCGAAGCCCTGCTCCCGCACCGCGTGCAGCTCCTCGATCAGCTTCTCGCGGTCGGTGATCGTGTGCTCGGTCAGTGCGGGCAGCGTCTCCGGGAGCATCTTGCGGACCTGCTCGTCGGTGTGCGTGGCGAGCAGCGCCTTGCCGAGCGACGTGGAGTGCGCGGGCAGGCGCCGCCCCACGCGCGTGAAGGGCCGCAGGTAGTGCTGCGACTGGCGGGTGGCGAGGTAGACCACGTTCGTGCCGTCGAGCCGCGCCAGGTGGATGGTCTCCGTGGTGTCGTCGGAGAGCCGGTCGAGCGTGGGCCGTGCCGCGGCCACCACCTCGTCGCCGTCGATGTACGACGTCCCGACGAGCAGGGCCCGCACCCCGATCCCGTACCGCGTGCCGGTCGCGTCCGTCTCCACCCAGCCGAGTTCGACGAGCGTGCGCAGGAGCATGTAGAGGCTCGACTTGGGGTACCCGACGGCCTCCTGGACCGCCGCGAGGGAGTGCATGCCGGGGCGTCCGGCGAAGTATTCGAGCAGTTCGACCGTGCGGACCGCCGATTTGACCTGTGCGCCACCCGTTGCGGCGCCCGCAACGGCCCCCGTCTCGCCAGCCGACATCGCCCTTGACCCCTTCGTTCGACGAGAAATAGTCTCCATAGAGTTCACCATCAGAGACAGCGTTCAGTATATCGAACGACTCTCGCGGCTCGTCCGCCGAGCCGGGAGAAAAGCCGGAGGATTTGCCGTGGCAGCAGCACCAGTCTGGAGTGTCGACCCCCGAACCGGGAAGCAGCGGGAGCAGGTCGCGGTCGAGGCCACGGCCCATGAGGTGGACCAAGCGGTCCGCGCCGCCCATGAGGCCCTGCCCGCCCTCGCCGACCGCACCGTCCGCGCGGCCTTCCTGCGCACCGCGGCCGATCTGCTCGACGAGGCCAAGGACCACCTGGTCGAGGCCGCCGACGCGGAGACCGCACTCGGCCCGGTCCGGCTCAGCGGGGAACTCGCCCGCACCAGCTACCAGCTCCGGGCGTTCGCCGGGATCGTCGACGAGGGCGCCTTCCTCGGCGTCGTCATCGACCACCCCGACGACACCGCGACCCCGCCCATCCCCGACCTGCGCCGCTACAAGATCCCGCTGGGCGTCGTCGCCGTCTACTCGGCGTCGAACTTCCCCTTCGCCTTCTCGGTGCCCGGCGGCGACACCGCGAGCGCGCTCGCCGCGGGCTGCCCCGTCGTCGTCAAGTCGCACCCCGACCACCCCGCCACCTCCGAGCTGGTCGCCTCCGTCATCCGCCGGGCCGCCGCCCGGCACGGCATCCCGGAGGGCGTGCTCGGCCTCGTGCACGGTTTCGAGGCCGGTGTCGAGCTGGTCAAGCACCCGCTGATCGCAGCCGCCGGATTCACCGGTTCCGTACGCGGCGGACGCGCCCTGTTCGACGCGGCGGCGGCCCGCCCGGTGCCGATCCCCTTCCACGGCGAGCTGGGCTCCCTCAACCCCGTCGTCATCACCGAGGCCGCCGCCGCCGAGCGCCCCGAGCAGATCGGTACGGGCCTCGCGGGCTCCATGACCCTGGGCGTCGGCCAGTTCTGCGTGAAGCCCGGCCTGGTCTTCGCGCCGAGCGGCGAGGCGGGCGACACCCTCGTCAAGTCCCTCACCGCCGCCGTCAGCTCCACCGCCGCCGGGGTCCTGCTCGACCACCGCATGCGGGACAACTTCGTCGCGGGCGTCGCCGAGCGGACGCAGCTCCCCGACGTGGACGCCCCCGTGACGCCCGGCGCGGGCGGCGAGCACACCGTCAGCCCCGGCTTCCTCACGGTCCCGGCCACGAAGCTCGCCGTCGAGGGCGGCCCCCACGACCTGCTCCTGGAGGAGTGCTTCGGCCCGGTCACGGTCGTCGCCCGGTACGAGACGGCGGACGAGATCACCGCCGTCCTCTCGCGCCTGCCCGGCAACCTCACGGCCACCGTCCAGCTCTCCACCGAGGAGGCGGCGGGCGAGGGCCGCGGCACCGAGATCCTCGCCGAGCTGACCCCGATCGCCGGCCGCGTCCTGGTCAACGGCTGGCCCACCGGCGTCGCGGTCGCCCCCGCCCAGCACCACGGCGGCCCCTACCCGGCCACCACCTCCACCTCCACCTCGGTCGGCGGCACCGCGATCGATCGCTGGCTGCGCCCGGTCTCGTACCAGACGACGCCCGAGGCCCTGCTGCCGCCGGAGCTGCGTGACGACAACCCGCTGGGTCTGCCGCGCCGCTTCAACGGCCGCCTGGAGAACTGAGACCCATGGAGAACGCGGACCTGCGCATCCCCGAACTGCCCTTCGCGCTCCGCGCCCACGGCCCCGACGGGCACTGGGCCTACGCGGACGGCGTGCTCACCGGCCGGGCGGGCGCCCGCCAGGACCGTTTCGTGCCCCCGGCGGGCGACGCGCTCGAACCCGCCTCCGACGCGCCGCGCCTGCTCGGCACGGCGCCCGAGGGCGACTTCCAGCTCGTCGCCCGCGTGAGCGTCGGGTTCGCGGCGGCGTTCGACGCGGGCGTCCTCTACCTCCACGTGGGGGAGCGGGAGTGGGCCAAGCTCTGCTACGAGCGCTCCCCGGACGAGCCCACGATCTGCACGGTCGTCACGCGCGGCCACTCCGACGACGCGAACTCCTTCGTGGTCCCCGGCGCCACGGTGTGGCTGCGGATCACCCGCACCGGCTCCGCCTTCGCCTTCCACGCCTCCACCGACGGCGAGACGTGGACGTTCGTCCGCGTCTTCGCGCTCGGCGACGAGAAGTCCGCGGCGGCGGCCCAGGTCGGCTTCCTCGCGCAGTCGCCGACGGGCAAGGGGTGCGACGTCACCTTCGACCGCATCGAGCTGCGGTCCGGGGCGCCGGGGGACCTGCGGGACGGGAATTAGCCACCGGCCCGAGCGGTTGACGTACGGCGCAGGGCACCCCCTGCGCCGTACGTATCCACTGGAGCGAGAGACCCCATGCGCGTCGAGATCTGGACCGACATCAACTGCCCGTTCTGCTACCTCGGCAAAGCCCGGTTCGAGCAGGCCCTCGACGCCTTCCCGCACAAGGACCAGGTCGAGGTCGTGCACCGCTCCTTCGAACTCGACCCGGCCGTCGCCAAGGGCGACACAGGCCTCGTCGTCCCGCGCATCGCCGAGAAGTACGGCATCAGCGAGGCGCAGGCCGCGGCCAACGAGCGGGGCCTCGGAGCGCAGGCCCAGGCGCTCGGCCTGCCCTACCTCACCGAGGGCCGCGACTACGGCAACAGCTTCGACCTGCACCGCCTGCTCCACCTCGCCAAGGACAAGGGGGTCCAGGACGCCCTGGTCGACGCCCTGTACCGCGGCAACTTCGCCGAGGACGGCTCCGTCTTCGCCGACGAGGAGCACGTGGTGCGGCTGGCTGTGGCGGCCGGTCTCGACGAGGCCGACGTCCGCGCCGTGCTCGCCGACCCGGACGCCTACGCCGACGCGGTGCGCGCCGACGAGCGCGAGGCCGCCGAGCTGGGCGCGACCGGCGTGCCGTTCTTCGTGCTCGACCGCACCTACGGCGTCTCCGGCGCCCAGCCCGCCGAGGTCTTCACCCAGGCCCTCACCCAGGCGTGGGACAACCGCTCGCCGCTCACCGTGATCGACAGCGCCGGTGACGCCGACGCCTGCGGCCCCGACGGCTGCGCGGTCCCCCAGGCCTGACCGGCCCCACCGATCAGCACGGATAAGCACCTCTTAGAGGTAACGCGTAAAAATCCGCGATGGACGGGGAGTTGGCGGCGCGGCACAGTGAGGCCATGGAGATTATCGGTGAGCACCCGCCCGTCGCCCCCGCCCTGGACCTCGACCTCGTCCGCGCCCAGTACGCACCGGCCACCACCTACCTGAACACCGCCAGCGTGGGGCTGCTGCCCGCGCGGGCCGTGGACGCGATGCGCGAGGCGCTCGTCGGCATGGCGCAGGGCCGCCCGAGCGACTCCCTCTTCGCGGACGTCGAGGAGGCCCGCGCCTCCTTCGCCCGGCTCGCGGGGGTCCCGGTGGCCCGGGTGGCGACGGGCTCGGCCGTCGCCGTGTACACCGGACTGATCGCCGCCTCGCTGCCCGCAGGCGCCGAAGTCCTCACGGCCGAGGGCGAGTTCAGCTCCACGGTCAACCCCTTCCACGTCCGCGGGGACCTCAAGGTCCGCACCGTTCCGCTGGACGCGCTCGCCGAGGCCGTCCGCCCCGGCACCGCCCTGGTCGCCGTGAGCGCGGTCCAGTCCGCGGACGGGCGGGTGGCGGACCTGACGGCCCTGCGCGCCGCCACCCGCGCCCACGGTGCCCGCCTCTACGTCGACGCCTCGCAGGCGGCGGGCTGGTTCCCGCTCGACGCGTACGCGGCCCACGCCGACTACCTCGCCACCGTCGCCTTCAAATGGCTGACCTGCCCGCGCGGCGCCGTCTTCTTCGTCGGCCCCGAGGACCCGGACGAGCTGACGCCCATCTTCGGCGGCTGGGTCGCGGGGGAGAAGCCCTGGGACAGTTGCTACGGGCCCGTCACCGAACTGGCCCACTCCGCCCGCCGGTTCGACGAGTCGCCCGGCCTCATCGCGTACACCGGGGCACGACACTCCCTCGCCGTGATCGAGGAGCTGGGCCCTGCCGCCGTCCGCGCCCACGACCTGGCCCTCGCCGACCGCTTCCGCGCAGGGCTCGCGGCCCTCGGGCGCGAGCCGATCCCCTCCCCGGACTCGGCCATCGTCTCGGTCCCCGAACTCGGGTCGCTGCAAGCGGATCTGCACGCCGCCGGGATCGAGGTGTCCGACAGGGCGGGCAACTTGCGCGCCTCCTTCCACCTCTACAACACGGCCGAGGACGTCGACCGCCTCCTGGAGGCACTGTCCCGCTGAACGCGTCCCGCCCCCGCCCGGACAAGCCCGCGCGCCGGTACATCTGGCGCGCGGGCCCGCCGGACGCTAGGAAGGCACTACGAGGTGGTGGTGCCGGTGGCCCGCAAGGACGGGACAGGACCTACGGCCGACGCCGAGCTGCACCAGCGGCTCGTCCACGGCGACGAGACCGCGCTCACCGAGGCGTACGACACCTACGGCGGGCTCGTCCGCGCCGTCGCCGTCCGGGTGACCCGTCGGACGGGCTCCGCCGACGACGTGGCGCAGGAGGTCTTCGCCCACCTCTGGGCGCGGCCCTACGCCTACGACGCGCGCCGCGGCTCCCTGCGCACCTGGCTCACCATGCTGGCGCACCGCCGCGCCGTGGACTGGGTGCGCGGCGAGGCCCGCCACCGCAAGGCGGTCGCCGCGGACGACGAGGTGCTGCACGCCATCCCGGCCCGGGAACCCGGCCCCGACGAACGGGTCGTGGACCGCGAACGCGCCCTCCTGCTCCACTCCGCCCTCGCCGAACTCCCGCTGCCCCAGAGGCAGGTGGTCCACTTGGCGTACTTCGCGGGACGGACGTACCGTCAGGCGGCGGCGGAACTCGGGATCCCCGAGGGCACCGCGAAGACCCGGCTGCGCACGGCCCTGCACCGGCTGGCCGAGACCCTCGCGGACCCACCCGAGCCGCCCGGGGAAAGGAGCGCGTGATGAGCACCGACGCGTACGACCACGCGGCGATCTGTGCACTCCTCGGCGCCTGGGCCGTAGGCGCTCTCCCACCCTCCGAACAGCACATCGTGCCCGACCACGTGGCGCACTGCGCCCCGTGCGCCGCGGAGGCGGAACGGCTCCGCGAGACGGTACGCCTCCTGGACGGCCCACCCGCCGGGGACACCGCCCCGCCCGCCCCCGCCCCACCGGACGGCGTCCTGGCCCGCGCCCTGGCCGCACGCCCCGCCGCGCCCCGCACCGCCCCGCACGCCCAGCCGTACGCCGCCGCCGTGGCCGCGCTCCAGGCCCTGCTGGCCGAACTCGACCCGGAGCCCGACGCCGCACCCGACCTCGCCGCCTGGCGGACCCCCGTGATCCACGACTGGACCGTCCAGGACACCGTCGCCCACCTCGTCGCCGCCGACGAACACCTCGCCGTCCACGTGGGCCTCCCCGCCTACGACCCGCCGGCCCCGCCCGCCTCCCCGGCGCCGCGGGACACCGGCTGGCGCACCGCCTGGGACACCCGCACCCAGCACGTCATCGCCCACGAACGCACCCGCTCCCCGCGGGCCACCCTCACCACCTGGCGCACCCAGGCGACCGCGCTGCTCGCCTGCCCGGCCGCCCACGACCCCGAACTCGCCGCGCGCGCCGCCACGCTGTTCGGCGTGCGGCTGCCCGTCGCCGACCACTTCCTGGTCCGCGCCTTCGAGACGTGGATCCACGCCGACGACATCGGCCGCGCCCTGGGCCACCCCGTCCCCGCGCCACCCGCCCCGCACCTGTGGCGCCTGGTCCGCCTCGGCGTCCGCCTCCTGGGCCTCGCGCTCGGCCCGGCGGCCGAGCCGGTCGCCCTCACCGTCACGGACGCCGACGGCGGCACGGAGTGGGTCCTCGGCGCCGAAGGAGCACCGGTACGCGCCGAACTCACCCTGGACGCCGTCGACTTCTGCCTCCTGATCGGCGGCCGGGTCACCCCGCGGACCGTCCCCAGGACCAGCCGCGGCGACGAGGCCACCGCGCGCACCGTCCTGGACCGGGCGGCCCGGCTCGCCTGGCTGTGAGTACACGAGTGGGGCGGGACCGTCGACCGGTCCCGCCCCACTCGTCCGCGTACGAAGACGCGGGTGTCCCTACGCGGACGTCACCGCACCGGGGTGAAGTCCCGTGCCCCGATGAACTCGGGGCGCCGCACCGGCGCCGCGAACGGCTCCACCGCCGTGTTCTCCACGCTGTTGAACACGATGAACACGTTCGAGCGCGGGTACGGGGTGATGTTGTCGCCCGAGCCGTGCATGGCGTTGCAGTCGAACCAGGTCGCCGAGCCGGCCTTGCCGGTGAACAGCTTGATGCCGTGGCTGTCGGCGAACTTGGTCAGCGCCTCGTCCGACGGCGTGCCCGCGTCCTGCATCTGGAGCGACTTCTTGTAGTTGTCCCTCGGCGTCTCACCGGCGCAGCCCAGGAACGTCTTGTGCGACCCCGGCATGATCATGAGGCCGCCGTTGGTGTCGTAGTTCTCCGTCAGCGCGATGGAGACGGACACCGTGCGCATGTTCGGCAGGCCGTCCTCGGCGTGCCAGGTCTCGAAGTCCGAGTGCCAGTAGAAGCCGCTGGCCCCGAAGCCGGGCTTGACGTTGATCCGCGACTGGTGGACGTAGACGTCCGAGCCGAGGATCTGCCGCGCCCGGCCCACGACGCGCTCGTCGCGCACCAGGTTCGCGAAGACCTCGCTGATCTTGTGCACCTCGAAGACGGAGCGCACGTCCTTCGACTTCGGCTCGACGATGGAACGCTCGTCGGCCTTGATCTCCGGGTCGGTGATCAGCCGGTTCAGCTCGGCCTGGTAGGTGCCGATCTCGTCCGGACCGAGCAGCTCGTCGATCGCGAGGAAGCCGTCCCGTTCGAAGGCCGCGAGATCCGTCTCACGGATCGGGCCCCGCGCCCCCGGCGGCGACCAGACGACCGGGTCGACGCGCGGGGTGGCCACCTCGGAGGTGCCGCGGGTCGGGTACAGATCGGCGATGCCGTGCTCCGCGGAGATGGCGGTCATGGGGATCAGGCCTCCTCGGGTTCGGTCAGCAGCGGGTAGACGCCGTTCTCGTCGTGGTCCTCCCGCCCGGTCACGGGCGGATTGAACACGCACACGCAGCGGAAGTCCGTCTTGGGCCGCAGCGTGTGGTGCTCGTGGCCGTTCAGGAGGTACATGGTGCCCGGCTCGATCCAGTGCTTCTCGCCGGTCTCCTCGTTGGTGAGCTCGGCCTCGCCCTCGACGCAGAGTACGGCCTCGATGTGGTTGGCGTACCACATCTTGGTCTCCGTACCCGCGTAGAGGATGGTCTCGTGCAGGGAGAAGCCGACCTTCTCCTTGGCGAGCACGATGCGCTTGCTCTCCCACGTGCCGGACGCCGATTTCACGTGCCGGTCGGTGTTCTCGATCTCCTTGAACGAACGGACAATCACGGTGTGTCGCTGCCTCTCTCTTCTACGTTCCTGAGGGGTGTCAGGCGGTCTCGCGCACGGCCCTGGTGAGCGTGCGCAGCCCCTCCTCCAGCTCCTCGGGCGTGATCGTCAGCGCCGGGAGGAGCTTGACGACCTCGCTCTGGGGGCCGGAGGTCTCGATCAGCAGGCCGAGTTCGAAGGCCCGCTTGGCGACCTTGTCGGCCCGCTCCTTGTCACGGAATTCCAGTCCCCACACCAGCCCGCGCCCGCGGTACTCCACGGTCTCGTCGCGGAACTCGTCGCGCAGCGCGCCGAGCGCCTCGTCGACCTGCTGGCCGCGGGAGAGCGTCTGCTTCTCCATGGCCGGGCCGTCGGTCCAGTACGTCTCCAGGGCGGCGGCGGCCGTCACGAACGCGGGGTTGTTGCCGCGGAACGTGCCGTTGTGCTCACCCGGCTCCCAGACGTCGAGCTCCGGCTTGAACAGGCACAGGGACATGGGGAGCCCGTACCCGCTGATGGACTTCGAAACGGTCACGATGTCCGGTGTGATGCCCGCCTCCTCGAAGGAGAAGAAGGCACCGGTGCGACCGCAGCCCATCTGGATGTCGTCGACGATGAGCAGCATGTCCCAGCGCTCGCACACCTCGGCGAGCTTGCGCAGCCACTCGGCGCGGGCCACGTTGATGCCGCCCTCGCCCTGCACCGTCTCGACGATCACGGCGGCGGGCTGGTTGAGGCCCGAGCCCTGGTCCTCCAGGAGCCGCTCGAACCAGATGAAGTCCGGGGTCCGCCCGTCCAGGTAGTTGTCGAACGGCATCGGGGTGCCGTGCACCAGCGGGATGCCCGCGCCGGCCCGCTTGAACGCGTTGCCGGTGACGGCGAGCGAACCGAGCGACATGCCGTGGAAGGCGTTGGTGAACGAGACGATCGACTCGCGGCCCTTGACCTTGCGGGCCAGCTTGAGCGCGGACTCCACGGCGTTGGTGCCCGTCGGGCCCGGGAACATGACCTTGTAGGGCAGGTCGCGCGGGCGCAGGATGATGTTCTGGAAGGACTCCAGGAAGTTGCGCTTGGCCGTCGTCGACATGTCGAGGCCGTGCGTGACGCCGTCGCGCTCCAGGTAGTCGATGAGCGCGCGTTTCAGCACCGGGTTGTTGTGCCCGTAGTTGAGCGAACCGGCGCCCGCGAAGAAGTCCAGGTACTCGTGGCCGTCCTCGTCGTACATGCGGCTGCCCTGGGCCCGGTCGAAGATGGTGGGCCAGCCTCGGCAGTAGCTGCGCACCTCCGACTCAAGGGTCTCGAAGACGCTCAGGTCCGGCTGGGTGATGGTCACAGCGAATGCTCCTCTTGGGAGGGGAGTTGAGGGGGGTTGGCTTGGGGGACGCCGGTCGGTCAGGCGGCCGGCGCGAGCGGACCGATGCGGTACAGCTCCTCGGGCAGGTGCCCGTCGTCGGGGAAGAGCCCGGCGTCGAACAGGACCCGACGCTCCACCTCCGCCCCGTGCCTGCGGGCGAAGGAGAGGAACAGCGCCTGGGACGCCGCGTTGTCCGGCGTGATGGTCGTCTCGACGGTGGTGACCTGCCGCGCCGCGGCCACCTTGGCGGTCAGCGCGTCGAGCAGTTCTCCGGCCAGACCGTGCCCGCGGTGTGCGTCGTCCACGGCGATCTGCCACACGACCAGGGTGCCCGGGCGCTCCGGCCGTATGTATCCGGTGACGAACCCGGCGACCTCACCGGTCTCGTCGCGAGCCACCGCCGAGGTGGTGGCGAAGTCGCGGCACCACAGCAGATAGCTGTAGGAGGAGTTGAGGTCGAGCACCTTCGAGTCACGTGCGATACGCCAGATCGCGGCGCCGTCGGCCACGCTGGGCTGATCGAGCTGGAATTGCGCTTGTGCGGCGGTCATGCGAATTGAATTTACCGAGCAATTTCTGGGATTGCATCTGGGCGAGGGGTTACGTACTGGGCTGATCTGTGTTATCGCGCGCAGGTGAGCCCGCGCACGAGCCCCTGACGAAATAGGGTGATTTGAGGTGGAAATAAGGGGCATAACGCTGCACTTGTGGAGTACGTCACAGCGTTGCGGCGGTCCCGGACGGCGTCCGGATTGCGTCATTTTCCGTTCTCGGAATCTTAGTGTTTACGTTCCGGAAAAGCGGGAAGAAGCAGTACGGGAAGCTACTCAGATAATTACCCGAAGAATGCTTGGAAGTAGTAGCAGAAGAAGAGTCGGAAGAAGAACTGCAAGCGGAAAAGAAAAGCGCCGCCCGGAAAGGGCGGCGCCACTGTGCGGAGGCGGAGCGGTTCAGACCCAGGCGCCGGCGACAGCCTTGCGCGCACCCTCCAGGTCCACCGTGAGCCCGGCCTCCGCGAGCGCCCCGCCGAGCGCGGCCAGCGAGGACTGCACGACCCCCCGCGTCGCCTGCGGACCGTAGTGGTTGACCCGGATCATCTCCTCGGCCAGCGCGCCACCACCCGCGACCAGCGGCAGCGCCGGGTCGACGGCGAGCGCCCGCGCCACCAGATCGCGGGCGTCGGTCCCGGCCGGGGCGCGCAGCGTCGTGGCGACCGGCGCGGCGTCCCGGGCCTCATGGACGTACGGCTCAAGTCCCCCGCCCAGAGCGAGAGTTCCGGCCCGGGTCGCCGCCGCGGCGCTCGCGTGACGGGCCATCAGGGAATCCAGGCCCTCACTCTCGATCCGCTCCACGCACGCCTCCAGCGCCAGCATCTCCAATTGCGCCGGAGCGTGCAGCAGCGCTTTCCTGCCCCCGTCGATCCAGCGCCGCTTCCAGTCCAGCAGCGACAGATAGGAATGGCGCGGCGCCCGCGGGTTGGCGGCCATCCGCTCCCAGGCCCGCGCGGACACCGACACGGCGGAGACCCCGGCCGGGCCACCCATCGCCTTCTGCGCGCCGATCACGCACAGGTCCACCCCCCACGCCCGCGGCAGCACCGGCTCCGCGGCGATCGACGCCACGGCGTCCAGGTAGAACAGCGCGCCGTGCTCCCGCACCACCTCGCCGATCTCGGCGACGGGGTTGGTGTTGCCGGTCGCGGCCTCCGCGTGCACCAGCGAGACGAAGTCGATCTCCGGGTGCTCGGCGAACGCCGCCCGCACCTGCTCGGCGGTGACCGCCGCGTGGAAGGGGACCGCCAGGTCGTGCACGGTGGCCCCGCAGTCCCGCAGCCAGTCGCCGAAGGTCTGCCCGTACGGGCCGGTGATCACATTGAGCGCGACGGTGCCGGGCCCCGCCGTCCCGCGGATCGCCCCCTCCAGCGGCAGCAGCGCCTCACCCTGCATGATCACGACGTCGTGGGACGGGGTCGAGACGTCCAGGAGACGGGCCACACGGTCCTCGACGGCGGCGAAGTGCCCGGCGCTCAGGGGGGCCAGATCGAGAAACGGATGCGTCACGGTGGTGCTCTCTTCGCTCACGGGTTCGGACGGGATGCCGCTGTCGAGCGTACCCACCCCCCTCATAGGCTTCGTGCATGAGTGAGCTGAGCCAGCCGGGAGCGCTGCACGTGAGGGGGAGGGTCCTGGCCGGGCCCGAGGACGTGCGCGACGAACTGTGGGTGATCGACGGCCGGATCACCTACGACCGCCCCGTCACCCCGCGTCCGGACATGACGACCGTCGACGGCTGGGTCCTGCCCGGACTCGTCGACGCGCACTGCCATGTCGGCCTCGACGCCCACGGCCCGGTCCCCGCCGAGACCGCCGAGAAGCAGGCCCTGACCGACCGCGACCGCGGCACCCTGCTGCTGCGCGACGCGGGCTCGCCCTCCGACACCCGCTGGATCGACGACCGCGAGGACCTGCCGAAGATCATCCGCGCGGGCCGGCACATCGCCCGCACCCGCCGCTACATCCGCAACTACGCCCACGAGATCGAACCCGAGGACCTCACCGCCTACGTCGCCCAGGAGGCCCGGCGCGGCGACGGCTGGGTCAAACTCGTCGGCGACTGGATAGACCGCTCCACCGGCGACCTCGGCGCCTGCTGGCCGCGCGACGCCGTCGAGGCCGCGATCGCCGAGGCCCACCGGCTCGGCGCCCGCGTCACCGCCCACTGCTTCGCCGAGGACTCGCTGCGCGACCTCGTCGAGGCGGGCATCGACTGCGTCGAGCACGCGACGGGCCTCACCGACGACCTGATCCCCCTCTTCGCGGAGCGCGGCGTCGCCATCGTGCCCACCCTGGTCAACATCGCCACGTTCCCGCAGCTCGCCCAGGGCGGCGAGAAGAAGTTCCCGCGCTGGTCGGCGCACATGCGGCGGCTGTACGAGCGCCGCTACGACACGGTCCGCTCGGCCTACGACGCGGGCGTCCCCGTCTACGTCGGCACGGACGCGGGCGGCTCGCTCGCCCACGGCCTCGTCGCGGGGGAGGTCGCCGAACTCGTCAAGGCGGGTATCCCGGCCGTCGACGCGCTCTCCGCCACGGCCTGGGGAGCCCGCGCCTGGCTCGGCCGCCCGGCCCTGGAGGAGGGCGCCCCGGCCGACCTCGTCGTGTACGAGGAGGACCCGCGCGAGGAGATCGGGGTGCTGGCGGCGCCGCGCAGGATCGTGCTGCGGGGCCACGTGGTGGGTTAGGTGCGGCAACGAGCAGTCTCGGGCGGGCCGGTTGACGCGCCGTTACCCGCGCGGCCGGGCGCTCGTTGCACATCACTCGCGTGCCCCGGCGCGAACGGTGAATCGGGGGACACCAGGGTGACGGCAGGGAACAACCGAGCCCCAAGATTCGAAGGCATGAGCGGAAACCCCCCTTTGGGGTGAACTGATCGCGGGTAGCCGCCCGTTCACCCTCAGTGCGTAAAGATTCCCTCATCGATGACCGGCCGACGCCGTCGGCGGCGCCGCGTGATGTCCCCATGCGCCGAGCCCCGACGGCCCCCGTGCCGTTCGTCCCCTGTCCCGTTCTGTCCTCTCTGGGGGTCCCACCAGCATGCCCAGCTCCACTGTCACCACCGCCCCGCGCACGCCCGCCCGCCGCATCGCCGTGATCGCCGTCGCGACCGTGCTCGCCGTCGGGCCCGCCGCGCTCGCGACCGCGGGCCCGGCCGCCGCGACGGGCGACCACGGCGGCAAGGCCGGTGCGGTCGTGCTCCGCACGGGCCTCGACGTCTCCCTGCTCAACAAGACCGTGAACGTCCCGCTGCGGGCCACGCTCAACGAGGTGCAGGCCCCCGCCGGCGCCGACAAGACCGCGCTGACCGTGCGGTTGGACGGGGTCGACGGCGGCCGGCCGATCAACGTGCTCCGCGCCGACGTGGCCACGGCGCGGGCGACCGCCGACGCCGACAAGGCGGAGGGCTTCACCCAGCTCGCCCACGCGAAGGTCCACGTCCCCGGCCTGCCGCTGCTCTCCCTGATCGAGGTCGACCAGGTCACCTCGAAGGCCCTGTGCGAAGCCGGGAAGAAGCCGGTCGCCACCTCGAACCTGCTGGGTTCCGTCACGGTCCTCGGCAAGAAGGTGACACTGACCACGGGCGGCACCACGGAGGTCAAGGTGCCGGGCGTCGGCGAGGTCTCCCTCGGCCTGTCCACCACCTCCACCACCTCCACGACGGCCGCCGCCTCCGCGCTCCGGCTCAAGGTCGCAGTCAACCCGCTGAAGCTGAACGTCGCCGAGGTCGACGGCGAGGTCACCCTGGCCGAAGCCACCTGCCAGACCCCGAAGGCGGCCCCGGCGCCCGCCGCGCCCGAACCGGCCGACGAGGTGGAACCGCAGGGCGCCAAGGCGGACCGCCCGGTCGCCACCGCCACCGAGCCCGATCTGGCGGAGACGGGCGGCAACACGGCGACGCCCTACATCGCGGGTGGCGCGATCGCCCTTCTCGTCGCAGGAGGCGCAGCAGTAGCCATGACCCGCCGCGCCCGCTCACGCGCGTAGCGGCGACCCCGGGAGGGGGGATCAGGGGGGATCAGGGGGGAAGGAAGGGGCGTCGCCGGGGGAGGCGGCGCCCCTTCAGACGGCTGCCTCCAGTACCTCCCGCAAGGCCGCCACGAACCGCGCGCCGGTGGCCCGGTCCCGTACGGCGACCCGCACCCAGTCCGGCCCGAGCCCTGGAAACGTATCGCCGCGCCGCACGGCGAAACCGCTCTCCCGCAACCGCTCCCGCACCCCCTCCGCGCCCGGCACCCGGACGAGCAGGAACGGCCCCTGCGCGGGCCCCGCCACGACCACCCCGAACCCGGCCAACTCCCGTAGCAGACGCACCAGATGCTCCCGGTCCCCGGCCACCGCCACCGCCGCGTCCGCCGCCTCCGCGACCCCCCGATCCGACACACAGGCCTGCGCGGCCACCAGCGCCGGCGACGACACGGGCCACAACGGCTGCGCCCGCTCCAGCTCCGCCACCACCCGCGGCTCGGCCAGCACGTACCCGATCCGCAACCCGGCCAGCCCCCACGTCTTCGTCAGGCTCCGCAGCACCACCAGACCCGGCACGTCCGTCCGCCCGGCCAGCGACTCCCGCTCGCCCGGCACCGCGTCCATGAACGCCTCGTCTACCACGAGCACCCGCCCCGGCCGCGCCAGCCGGACGATCTCCTCAGCGGGATGCAACACGGACGTCGGGTTCGTCGGGTTGCCGACCACCACCAGATCCGCGTCGTCCGGCACCAGTGCGGCATCCAGCCGGAACCCGTCCGCCTCCCGCAACAGCACCCGCCCCACCGCGTGCCCGGCGTCCGCCAGCGCCGCCTCCGGCTCCGTGAACTGCGGATGCACCACCACCGGCCGCCGCACCCTGAGCGCCCGCGCCAGCAGGACGAACGCCTCCGCCGCCCCGGCCGTGAGCAGGACCCGCTCCACCGGCACCCCGTGCCGCGCCGCCACCGCCGCGCGAGCCGCCCGCCCGTCCGGATACGCCGCGAGCCCCTCCAGCGACGCGGCGACACACTCCCGCAGCCACGAAGGCGGCGTACCGGTACGGACGTTCACCGCGAGGTCCGTCAACTTCTCCCCGTCGTCCCGCACTTCGGCGTCCCCGTGATGCCGCAGATCGGGCCCGCCACCCCCCGCGACCGACGGGCCGCCCGGGAACGCCCCGCGCAGCACCTCCACCCCCGGATGCGCGTCGGCCCAGCCCGACACCTGCGCCCAGCACAGGTCGGACACCGAGACCGGCGCCTCGTACGGCAGCACGACCACCCGCCGCGCCCCGAGCGCCGCGCACCGGTCGAGCCCCGACGGCACATCGGGGGCCGCGCCCGACACGAAGGCCGGCTCGACCCCGGCGAGCCCGCTGCCTTCCCACAACAACCGCCCTGCGGCGGCGAGTTCGGCATTGGCCGCGGGATCGGCCGAGCCCCGCCCCACGAGCAGGACCATCACGTCGGCGCGGCGGCGTGCCGTGCCCAGGACGTCATCGAGCCGCTGCTCCAGGGCGGCGAGCAGAGCCGGGGGAGGGGTGAGCACGGAACTGACTCCTTGCGGGGAACGTACGGAACGAAGGACGACGAGAAAGAAAAGCGGGACGGGAAGGGGAAAGGCGGGCGCGGAGAGCACGGTGCGGAGAACGGACGGACGGCCCCCGCCTACCCCGCCCGGGCCACCGCACAAGTCACCCGCCCGGGCGCCCCACCCGCCCCCACCGACACCCGCTTGGGCACCAGCAGCTCACCCCCGCCGGCGAGCGCGGCGGCCTCGGCGACCGACGGCGTACCCGCCGCCGCGCGCACCCGCTCCGAGGGACGCGGCACGGGTACGGTGGCGAGGAGCCCCGCACCGTACGTCACCAGCGGCACCCCGAGCGCACCGGCCGCCGCCACGATCCCCGGCTCGCGTCCCTTCGCGTCGACGGTCGCGAGCGCCACCACGTCGCCGGGGCAGGACCCCGCCTCCGCCAGGACGGCCCGGACGAGCGCGAGCACCTCCCCGGCCGCCGCCCCGGCGCGGGCCCCGACCCCGACGATGACACCGCCGGGCCGGTGTCGGATGTGCGCCGTGGGTGCCGGATGGGTTAGCAAGGGCCCATGGCGGTGTTCGTGGCGCTCGGCGCCTTTGTGATGACCTTGGTCGGCGGCTGGACCGCGAGGAGGGTCACCGACCGGCGCCACCTGGTGCTCGGTCTCGCGGGTGGGCTGATGCTCGGCGTGGTCGGCCTCGACCTGCTGCCGGAGGCGCTGGACGCGACGGGCGGCCCGGTCTTCGGGGTGCCCGCCGCGCTGCTGCTGTTCGTGGCGGGGTTCCTCGCCGCCCACGTCCTGGAACATCTCCTCGCCCAGCGCCAGGCCGCCCACGGCGCCGCCGAGCACACGCACGGCCGGGCCCCCGAGGTCGGGCTCACGGCGGCCGGGGCGATGGTCGGGCACAGCATGATGGACGGCATCGCGATCGGCGCCGCGTTCCAGGTGGGCGGGGGGATGGGCGTCGCCGTGGCGCTCGCGGTGATCGCCCACGACTTCGCCGACGGCTTCAACACGTACACCATCACCCGCCTGTACGGGAACGCCCGCCGCAAGGCGACGACGATGCTCCTCGCCGACGCGGCGGCCCCTGTCGTGGGCGCCGCCTCCACGCTCCTGTTCACCATTCCGGAGCAATTGCTCGGCGGGTATCTCGGCTTCTTCGGCGGCGTGCTGCTCTACCTGGCCGCCGCCGAGATCCTGCCCGAGGCCCACCACGAGCACCCCGCCCGCTCGACCCTGCTGTGCACGGTCGCCGGAGCGGCGTTCATCTGGCTCGTGGTCGGCCTCGCCGGCTGAGGTCACGGCGCGCCGCCGCACCGCTCGACCAGGCGCGCCGCGATCTCGGGGCGGGCCGCCCAGTGGGTGTGGAGGTAGCTGGCGTGCACGTTCTGCTGGACGAAGCCCTCGACGCGCGCCGCCGGGAGCCGCAGGCCCCACGCGGGGGCGGGCCCCGCGCCCGGCTCCATCACGGTCCGGTGGAACTCGTGGCCGCGCAGCCGGGCCCCGGCCGGGGCGAGGACACTGTCGGAGACGGCGACCGCGTCCCGGTAGCCGAGGGTGAGACGCGGCGACATCCGCGCGTCCGCCGCGAGGACACCGCACATCTCCTGGCCGTCGAGGGACCGGGAGAGGTAGAGCAGGCCCGCGCACTCCGCGACGACCGGGGCGCCCGCGCGGGCCAGCTCCGCGACGGCCTTGCGGAGCTGTGCGTTGGCGGAGAGCTCGGGCGCGTAGACCTCCGGGAAACCGCCGCCTATGACGACCGCCGCCGTGCCCTCGGGAAGGTGTTCGTCGTGCAGCGGGTCGAAGGGGGCGACCCGCGCGCCCGCGGCGGTGAGCAGTTCGGCGTGCTCGGCGTAGGAGAAGGTGAAGGCGGGACCGCCCGCGACGGCCACGACCGGGCCGGGGCCCGAGGGCTCCGTCGTGGTCGCGCGCGCCCCTGCCAGGGCCGGGCTCCACTCCTCCACCGTCAGCGGCGGGGCGGTCCTCGCCAGGGCCAGCAGGCCCTCCAGGTCGCAGCCGTCGCGCACCATGGCCGCCGCCGCGCGCACCGAGTCCACCGCCTCGCCACTGCGCTCGGCCACCGGCACCAGCCCCAGATGGCGGGCGGGGGTGGCCACTTGGGGGGTGCGGCGCAACGCGCCGTAGACGGGGACGCCGACTTCCTCCAGCGCCTCCGTGAGCAGTTCCTCGTGCCGCCGCGAGCCGACCTTGTTGAGGATGACGCCCGCGAGCCGCACCTGCGGGTCGAACGAGGCGAAGCCGTGCACGAGCGCCGCCACCGACCGCGACTGCGACGACGCGTCGACGACCAGCACCACGGGCGCCTTCAGCAGCTTGGCGACATGCGCCGTCGACGCCAGCTCGCCCTGGCCCGACGCCCCGTCGAAGAGGCCCATCACGCCTTCCACGACGGCGAGTTCACAGCCTCGCGCGCCGTGCGCGAACAGCGGGCCGACGAGATCGGGCCCGCACATGTACGCGTCCAGGTTCCGGCCGGGGCGCCCGGTCGCCAGCGAGTGGTAGCCCGGGTCGATGTAGTCGGGGCCGACCTTGTGCGGCGACACGGCGAGACCTCGTTCGGCGAACGCGGCCATCAGACCGGTCGCCACCGTCGTCTTGCCCGAACCCGACGCGGGCGCCGCGACGACGAGGCGGGGCACGTCCACGGACCGCATGCTCACCACTCGATGCCCCGCTGACCCTTCTGGCCCGTGTCCATCGGGTGCTTCACCTTCGACATGTCGGTCACGAGATCGGCGAACTCGACCAGCTTCCCGGGGGCGTTGCGGCCCGTGATGACGACGTGCTGGGTGCCGGGGCGCCCGCGCAACACCTCCACCACCTCGTCCACGTCGATCCAGCCCCAGTGCAGCGGATACGCGAACTCGTCGAGCACGTACAGCTTGTACGTCTCGGCGGCCAGGTCCCGCTTCACCTGCTCCCAGCCCTCACGGGCCTTCTCCTCGTTGTCGGCCTGATCGTCACGCTGCACCCACGACCAGCCCTCGCCCATCTTGTGCCAGGCGACGGTGCCGCCCTCACCGGAGGCGCCGAGGACCTTGAGCGCGTTCTCCTCGCCGACCTTCCACTTCGCCGACTTCACGAACTGGAACACCCCGATCGGCCAGCCCTGGTTCCAGGCGCGCAGCGCGAGCCCGAACGCGGCCGTCGACTTGCCCTTGCCGACGCCCGTGTGCACGAACACCAGCGGCCTGTTGCGTCGCTGACGTGTCGTCAGCCCGTCGTCCGGTACGACACTCGGCTGTCCCTGCGGCATCAGGCGGCCCTCCTGCGGGTCTGGTTCGTTCCCTGTACGTCCTTGACGAGTCCGGCGATGGCGTCGGCCCGCAGCTCCTCCAACGTGACGGCCGAGCCGCCCAGTTGTCCGGCGAGCTGACCGGCTAGCCCGAGCCGCACCATGCCCGACTCGCAGTCCACGACCACGCTGGCCGTGCCCTCGGCGGCGTGCAGCCCGGCCGCACGGCCCGCCAGCTTCACCGGCTCGGGACCGCCCGTGGCCCGCCCGTCGGTCACCACGACCATCAGGGGCCGGCGCGCCGGGTCCCGCAGCCGCTCCACGCGCAGCACCTCGTGCGCCGTGAGCAGCCCGGCGGCCAGCGGCGTACGCCCGCCGGTGGGCAGCGTCGCGAGCCGGGCAGCGGCCGTGTCCACGCTCGACGTCGGCGGCAGCGCCACCTCGGCACCCGCCCCGCGAAACGTCACGAGCCCCACCTTGTCGCGCCGCTGATAGGCGTCGAGCAGCAGCGACAGCACGGCGCCCTTCACGGCGCCCATCCGCTGCCGGGCGGCCATCGAGCCGGAGGCGTCCACGACGAAGAGGACCAGGTTTCCCTCGCGGCCCTCCCGGGTCGCCTGCCGCAGATCGTCACGGCGCACCACGAGCCCGCGCCCGGACCGGCCGCGCGCCCGCTGGTGCGGCGCCGCCGCCCGCACGGTCGCCGCCAGATGCAGCTTGGTCAGAGCACCCCGGGGCCGTACGGCGCCGGTCGTCCTGCCGTGCTCGGTCCGCGCCCGGGACCGCCGCCCCGCGGCCCCCTCGCCCAGACCCGGGACGCTCAGCATCTTCGTCCGGAACGGCTCGCCGGCCGAGACGGCCCGCTGCTCCTGGGCGCCACCGGCCGCGGGAGCGCCCGCGGGGCCCTCCGGGGTCTGCGACGACGGCGACTCGGCACTGTCCTGCGGCTGTCCGTCCCGCTGCTCCCCGTCCCGCTGCTCCCCGTCCTGCGGGGGTCCGTCCTGTCGAGGCTGCCCGCCGCCTCCGCCGGGGCCCCCGCCGTCCGGGCCTCCGTCGTCCGGGTCGTCCGGGCCGTCGGGCTCGGGGTCGTCGGGGCCGAACTCGTCCAGGGTCTCGTCGAGCTTGTCCTCGTCGAGACCCGGCGCGTCGAAGGGGTTGCGGCGCCTGCGGTGCGGGAGCGCGAGCAGCGCGGCCTGCCGCACGTCCTCCGCCAGGACGTCCGTGCGCCCGGCCCACGCGGCGAGCGCGGTCGCGGTCCTGGCCATCACGATGTCGGCCCGCATGCCGTCCACCTCGAACGCGGCGCACGTCGCGGCGATCCGCGTCAACGCCCCGTCGCCCAGGCGTACGTGGGGAAGCAGGGCGCGGGCGGCGGCGATCCGCTCGCGCACCTCGGCCTCCTCGGCGGCCCAGCGCGCGGTGAACCCCTCGGGGTCGTCGTCGTAGGCGAGCCGGCGCTTGACGACCTGGACGCGCTGCTCGGGTTCCCGGGACGCGGCGACCTCCACGGTCAGCCCGAACCGGTCGAGCAACTGCGGTCGCAGTTCGCCCTCTTCGGGGTTCATCGTCCCCACGAGGAGGAAGCGCGCGGCGTGCCGCACGGAGACGCCCTCGCGTTCGACGTAGGAGGCGCCCATGGCCGCGGCGTCCAGGAGCAGGTCGACCAGGTGGTCGTGGAGCAGGTTCACCTCGTCGACGTAGAGAATGCCGCGGTGCGCGTCGGCGAGCAGCCCCGGCTCGAAGGCCTTGACGCCGTCGGCGAGCGCCCGCTCGATGTCGAGCGCCCCGACGAGCCGGTCCTCGGACGCGCCGACCGGCAACTCGACCATGCGCGCGTCCCGTCGGACCCCCGGGCCGGTCTCGTGCGGCCCGTCCGGGCACCGCGGGTCGGGCGCCGCGGGGTCGCAGGAGAAACGGCACCCGGCGACGACGTCCACCGCGGGCAGCAGCGCCGACAGGGCGCGTACGGCGGTGGACTTGGCGGTGCCCTTCTCGCCGCGCACGAGCACACCCCCGACCGCGGGCGACACGGCGTTCAGCAGCAGGGCCAGGCGCAGATCGTCCTGGCCGACGAGGGCTGTGAACGGGTACGGGGTGGTCATCGGACCTCCAGAAAGACGACAGGGCGGGGGCGGCCGAGCCCGGTCAGGGGCGCGGCGAACGGCGCGGGAGGGGGGAGCGGGGCGCTCACGACGGAGCTCCCGGCGGGACGAAGGGCAGCCCCGGGGGAGCCCCGCCCTCGATCAACCGCCACAGCGCGTCCGTGTCGGCGTACCGCTCGATCAGATCCCCCAGTCGGTCCAACTGCTCCTCGCGCAGCGCCGCGAACGAGGTGTCGGGCGCCGGTACGAACCGCCGCCCGGCCGCCGCGGCGACCTCCCGCAGGAACGCCCGCCTGAACCCGTCGGACTCCAGCGACCCGTGCCAGTGCGTGCCCCACACGGCCCCCACCCGGCACCCGTCGAGGAAGGCCTCGCCGCCGAGCACATCGGCGACGCCGTGATGGATCTCGTACCCCTCGACCGGTTCCCCGAGGGCCGTGCCGACGGGCCGGTCCAGCGTCTTGTCGGCCGCGAACCGTACGTGTACGGGCAGCAGTCCGAGCCCGTCCACGACCCCGGCCCGCGACTCGACCTCGTCCTCGATGCGCTCCCCGAGCACCTGGAAGCCGCCGCAGACGCCGAGCACCGGGCGCCCCTCGGCGGCCCGCCGCGCGAGCGCGTCCGCGAGCCCGCGCGCCCTCAGCCACTCCAGGGCCCGCACCGTCCCGCGCGTCCCGGGCACGACCACCAGATCGGCGTCGACCAACTCCTCGGCACGGTCCACGAACCGCACCACGACACCCGGCTCTGCGGCCAGCGCGTCGACATCCGTGAAGTTCGACATCAGCGGCACCGCGCACACGGCGACCCGCAGCACGTCCGCGCCGACGGGCGGCGCCACCACGGACTCGCGCACCGCGCCCCGCAGCGACACCCGCAGCCCGTCCTCCTCGTCGATACCGAGCCCGTGCTGGAAGGGCAGCACCCCGTAAGTGGGCCGTCCCGTAAGGGACTTCAGCATGTCGAGGCCGGGTTCCAGCAGGCTGACATCGCCCCGGAACTTGTTCACGAGGTACCCGGCGAGCAGCTCCTGGTCCTCGGGCGCGAGCAGCGCCGTCGTACCGAAGAACGAGGCGAAGACGCCCCCGCGGTCGATGTCCCCGACCACGAGGACCGGCAGCCGCGCCGCCCGCGCGATCCCCATGTTCACGATGTCGGTGCGCCGCAGGTTGATCTCGGCCGGAGAGCCCGCCCCTTCGCAGATCACGGCGTCATGACTGCCCCGCAACTCCTCCAGGCATCCCACGACGGTGTCGAGCAACGCGCCCTGCCGCTGCCCGTGATAGCCCCGCGCGCTCATCTCGCCCACGGGCTTGCCCATGAGCACGACCTGGCTGCTGCGGTCGCTGCCGGGCTTGAGCAGCACCGGGTTCATCAGCGCGCTCGGCTCCACCCGCGCGGCCTGCGCCTGCATGGCCTGCGCCCGCCCGATCTCGGCGCCCTCGCGCGTCACGAACGAGTTCAGGGACATGTTCTGCCCCTTGAACGGCGCGACCTTCACGCCCTGCCGTACGAGCCACCGGCAGATCCCCGCCGTGACCACGCTCTTCCCGGCGTCCGACGTCGTCCCGGCGACGAGCAGCCCGCCGCCCCGCCGCCCGCTCACCGGCGTCCTCGCAGACGCCTCAGCACCACTTGCCCGGCCACACAGACTCCCCACGCCGCCACACCGACCCGCCGCGACAACCGCGCGGCCCGTTCCACGTCCGACACCCGCACCGCGCGCCCGCGCCCGTTCAGCACGGGCCGGTGCTCGATCCTGCCCCCGTACGCCAAGGTCCCGCCGAGCCGCACCCCGAGCGCCCCCGCGAACGAGGCCTCGACGACCCCGGCGTTCGGGCTCGGATGGGCCCCCGCGTCCTCGCGCCAGGCCCGGGCGGCCTCGCGCGGACGCCCGCCCGTCAGCACGGCGAGCGCCCCGGTCAGCCGCGCCCCCGGCCACCCCGCCACGTCGTCGAGCCGCGCCGAGGCCCAGCCGAACCTGCGGTACCGGGCCGACTTGTGTCCCACCATCGCGTCCAGCGTGTTCACGGCCCGGAAGGCGAGCAGCCCCGGCACCCCGCCGACGGCCCCCCACACCAGCGCCCCCACGACGGCGTCCGAGGTGTTCTCGGCGACCGACTCGACGACGCCGCGCGCGATCCCGTCGGCGTCCAGGCCCTGCGGATCCCGCCCGCACAGGCGCGGCAGCAACTCCCGGGCCAGCTCCACGTCCCCGGCGTCCAGCGCCGATCCGACACCGCGCGCCTCCCGGCCCAGCGAGGTCCCGCCGACCACGGCCCAGGTGGCGGCGGCGGTCAGCGCGACGGAGGCGGCGGGGGAACGGTGTACGGCACGGGCGGCCAGGGCGCCCACCGCGGCGGCGCCACCCGCGCAGACCACGGCGTGCGCGGCGCCCCACCCACGGTGGTCCCGCCACAGCACCCGCTCCACGGCACCCGCGGCCCGGCCGAAAGCGGCGACGGGATGGCCCCGGCGCGGATCACCGAACAGAGCATCGGCAAGGAGACCGGCGGCGGCGCCGTACGCGAAGACGCGCTCGGCCCGCACCGCGCCGCGCAGGGCGAACATGGCGGTAGTTGTCCTCACTCAGGGTGTCCACGCCCTGGTTCGACGAGACCGGCAGCGAGAGTTCCTGGCTCGCCCCTCCCGGCTTCCCGGGCTGGGGCTCACAGTGGCGGGACCGCGCCGGATTCGCACCGGCTTCCTCGTACTGCTGCCGTATATGGCCCGCGAAGTCCACCACGCTGCGCGAAGGCGCGTCAACTTGCCGTTGACCTGGGGGAGGGGAGTGTGGGGAGCTCCACACGCGCGCGGGCGTCGTACGGCCACCACAGGGCCGGAATTCCTCTAGGTGTCGAAATCCGGCCTACCTAGACTGGAAAGCGGCAGACGGAGAGCGGTCCACGAATGGTTGAGGGCGCCTTGCGACGTCGCGGGGCGGATCCGTCCGGTGTCCCTGGGCGGGCCGTCACGGCGGCGCTATGGTGCCTGCACGCGGGCGTGCACTGACGGGGGACGCCGGCTCTCGAGCAGGAGGAGGCCGGTGTGTCCCAAGGGGCGGAGCGTGCTCGGTCATGGCGCGGGAAGGCAGTCGGGCCATGGCGCAGGAGCAGTTACTCCGGAGTGACGGGGGACTGCGTGGAAGTGGCGTTCGGCGAGGCCGAGGTGTGGGTCCGCGACTCCGGGAACCCGGGTGCGGCGGCCCTCGTCCTCCAGCGCGTTCGATGGCAGGCGTTCGTGAGGGCGCTGGGCGGTCCCGGCCCGGGCAGGGCCGGCGGCTGAGCCTGCCGCGGGGGGAGGAGAGCGCGATGACCATGCATTACCTGGCCGAGGCGCGGGAGCGGGCCCACGGTGCGGTGAGCCGCACGGCGCGCGGAGTGGTCCCGCCACGCGGGCTCGTGCGGTTCTGCCTGGCGTGCGGCCTCGCGGCGAGCATCGTCGGCGCCCTGGCCGCCGCACTGGTCCCGGCGGGGCCGGTGCGCGCCGTGGTCTGGGCGCTGATCGCCGCGCTGGTCGCCGCGGCGGCCGGACTGGGCGCCGCTCTGCGCGGCGTCAGGGGCGGCTCGGGGCACCGGGATCCGGCGCCGGATCGGGGCCGGGCGGCGGGGCGTCGACGCTGAGCGGGGACCGTATGCCCTCCGCGCACCGCAGCAGGAGCCGCGTGAACCCGTAGGCGATCGCGGTGATCGGTGACGTGGCCGCCGCGATGACCGACCCCATCGCCCACGGCGACGTCACACCCAGGGCCTGCACCACCACGACCAGCCCCGCGAGCCCGCCGAGCAGCACCAGCGCGCCGCCCATCGCCCAGAACAGCAGGAGCCGCGTCTGGCGGCGGTTCTCGCCCGAGATCTGGGCGTACATCAGCCCGGCGCGCCGCGTCCGCGCGTCGTCGGCCACGACATGGATCACCACGGCCCCGAAGGAGGGCCGCTCCCCGGGGGGCGGCGCGGTGTCACCGGGAGCGGCGTCGGCGGGGGCGGCAGCACCCGTACCGCCCGCGGCATCCGTACCGCTCGCCCCACCGGCCCCCTCGGTGTGGTCGAGCCGGGGAGTCGCGGCCGCGAGGAGCCGCCACCACCACTCGTCGCCTGCGGCCGGCATGTGCGCCTCCTACACGGGCTCTCCAGGGCCCGGCCCGCTGTCACCGCGCGAGGTGCTCACGAGGTGTCGAGCCCGTCCCTGGTCTTGCTGATGAGATCGATGGCCTGGTCGCCGCCGTACGCGATCTCGCGGAGCGATTCGAAGCACTCCTGGTGCTGCACGATCAGTTCGTGGTCGTCGCGGATCGACTGGTTGCCCTGGGACTCCAGGTACAGCAGGTCCTCGTCGTCCGTGAAGCCGAGCAGGATGAAGCTGTTGAGCGTGGCGAAGTGCGCGCCGACGGTGAAGGGCAGCACCTGGACCGACACCCGGGGTCGCTGCGCCATGTCGACGAGGTGCTGCAACTGCCTGCGCAGGACGCGGGGGCCGCCGATCTGCCGGTGCAGGGCCGCCTCGTCCAGGACGAAGAACGTCCACGGCGGAACGTCGTTCTCCAGCGCGCGTTCCTGCCGCTCGGTGCGCAGCTCGACGATCCGCCGGGCCCGGGCCTCCTCCACGTGCGGCTCCAGCATGGCCATCGCGTAGTCCTCGGTCTGGAGCAGACCGGGCACCACGATGGGGTGGTACGTGCGGATGGACGCGGCGGCGCTCTCGTAGCCGAGGTACTGGCGGAAGGCGGGGGTGAGCACGTCGTTGTACCCCGTCCACCAGCTCGGGCCGCGCGAGCCGCGCGCGGCCTCCTCCAGTTCGCGCCGCAGGTCGCCGTCCGCCACCCCGTAGTGCTGGAGGAGGGCCCGCAGGTCGGTCACCGAGATGCTCACCGTTCCGGCCTCGATCCGCATGATCTTGGACAACGACCAGTCGAGCGCCTGGGCCGCGTCGGTCTGCGTCTGCCCGGTCGCTTCCCGGGCCCTGCGCAGTTCGAGGCGCAGCCTGCGCCGGTTGAGGCTGGGGTCGATGTCGCGGGCCATCATCTCTGTCTCCTTGCCGACCGTGTGCCAGGCCCAGTTCGTCAGTCGAGAGCTGGCCAAGTAGTGAACGGAAGCTAGCAGACGGCTGACGGCAGTCGGCTGATGGCGGTACGGGGTCTGGCTAGACGGCTTATGCCAGTCTGCCATATGTCACATTGAGGGAGTCCTGGTGAGGCGGCCTTCTTCCGTCGCCGCCGACGGGTTGCGACATTTGGCAGCGCTGCACCCGTTCAGGTGACAAGTCGAACGCCAAAGCGGGGTGCGGGACGCCGTACGTCCCGCACCCCGCTCGGGTGCCGTGGAGCCCCTACTGCGTTCAGAAGGTGAACGCGGCAGGGGCTGAGCGGCCGTCAGGCCACGATCAGGAAGATGCCGTACGCCACGGCCGCCGCGCACAGCGCGAAGCACAGGTACGCGCCGGAGGTGACGGCCACCGCGGAGCCGCCCCGCTGTGCGGCGGACTCGCGCTTGGAGAGACCCACGATGCCGAGGGTGAACAGGCCCACCAGGGCCACGGTGGTCACGAGGCTGACCCCGAAGACGGAGCCGAGAGCCGCCCAGTCGATCTTCATAGCTGGTTCTGCTTCCTTCTGCGGCGGGGGTTACAGCGTGGCGCCGGCGGGGCGCGCGGGCTCGGTCACGGGCTGGGCCGGGGCGGGGATCGTGGACAGCAGCTCGACGGAGGCGCCGGGCTCCACGGCCGCGACGACCGGCGGCGGGCTGACCGCGGCGACGGCCGTGGTCACGACGCCCGCCGGCTCCGCCGCGGAGTCGGCCGCGTCGGCGGTGACGTTCGTGTGGTCGACCGAGTCGCGGCGCGACAGCCTCCAGATCACCGCGGCGCCACCGATCAGCAGGAGCGCCGTCAGGCCGATGCCCCACGGCCCCTGCTTGGTGAGGAACTCGGCGCCCGCGCCGACCAGACCGGCGGCCGGCAGGGTCAGACCCCACGCGACGAACATCCGGGTGGCGGTCGACCAGCGCACGACACCGCCCTTGCGGCCGAGCCCGGAGCCCATCACGGCGCCCGAGCAGACCTGGGTGGTGGAGAGGGAGAACCCGATGTGCGAGGAGGCCAGGATCGCGGTCGCGGCGCTGGTCTGCGCGGCGAACCCCTGCTGCGGCGCGAGGTCGGTGAGCCCCTTGCCCATGGTGCGGATGATGCGCCAGCCGCCCAGGTAGGTACCCAGCGCGATGGCGAAGCCCGCCGAGACGATGACCCACAGCGGCGGGTTCGCACCGGGGGAGAGGACGCCGCCGGTGATCAGGGCGAGGGTGATGATGCCCATCGTCTTCTGCGCGTCGTTCGTGCCGTGGGCGAGGGAGACGAGCCCGGCGGAGGCGATCTGCCCGGCGCGGTACCCCTTGGCGGTCGCCTTCTGGTCGGTCTTGCGGCTGAGGCGGTAGGTGAGGCGCGTGGCCAGCATCGCGGCGACACCGGCGACGAGCGGCGCGGCGACCGCGGGGAGCAGCACCTTGGTGACGACGGTGCCGCCGTTCACCGAGGACCAGCCCATCGACATGACCGCGGCGCCGATGAGGCCGCCGAACAGCGCGTGCGACGAACTGGACGGCAGCCCGACCAGCCAGGTCAGCAGGTTCCAGAGGATGGCGCCGACGAGCGCCGCGAAGATGACCTCCGTCTTGAGGCCGTCCTCATTGATGATGCCGCCGGAGATGGTCTTCGCGACCTCCACGGAGAGGAACGCTCCGACGAGGTTCAGCACGGCGGACATGGCCACCGCCGTCTTCGGCTTGAGGGCGCCTGTCGAGATGGTCGTCGCCATCGCGTTGGCGGTGTCGTGGAAACCGTTGGTGAAATCAAAGACCAGCGCGGTGACGATCACGATCGCAAGGAGCAGCGTGATGTGTTCCATTTACCCAGGCTTCGGTTGGACGACAGTGGCACGTCGAACGTAAGCAGGCTGGATGAACGGAAGATGAACTGGGCCGGGCCACAGGATGACTCGAAGCGGAGCGCTGCCTCGTCGTCCGGCGTGCGGCGGCGGCGCCGGTTCCGGTTCCGCCCCGCGGACGCCCGGATTCCGGGGTCCGCGGGGCCTGGCGGCGGGTGTGCTCACCCCCGGGCGAATCTCCTCAATTGGTTCATCGAACCGTTGAAGAGATTCTGGTCACCCGGCAGGCTGCCCTTGTGGTGGTACTGCCAGAACGTCCAGTAGGCCCACCCGGCGGGCAGGGGGCCCGCGCTCCGGTCGTAGTGGGCGAGCCACAGGGCGTGGTTGGCGAAGGCGCGGCTGTTGCCGGTGCACGTCTTCCACCAGAGGTAGTTCGTGTAGATCACCGGACGCCGCCCGGTCCTGCGCCTGGTCTCGGCGCTGAAGGACTTGATCCACGAGACCAGCTTCGATCTGCTCAGGCCGTAGCACTTCCGTGAGCTGTACGGGTTGTACTCGATGTCGAGCGCGGGCGGCAGCGTCCACCCGTCCCGCGACCAGCTCCCGCCGTTGCGCACGAAGTACGAGGCCTGGGCCCGGCCCGAGGATCTGTTCGGCAGGGCGAAGTGATAGGCGCCCCGGATGATGCCGGCCTTGCGGGCGCCGTTGTACTGCTGGGCGAAGTAGGGGTTCTTGTACGTCGTCGACTCGGTGGCCTTCACGTAGACGAACCGGGCCCCTTTGCTCTTGGCCCGCTGCCAGTTCACGTGCTTCTGGTGCGAGGAGACGTCGTGCCCCTTCGGCCTGGTCGCGGCCTGTGCGGGGAGGTCGGCGAGGACGGTTCCCGCCAGTGTCAGGGCGGCTACGGACGTCACCGCGGCGACGCGGGCACGGCGGTGGAGCGGTGCGTGGAGGCCGGCGGATGCTCCCTTCTCGCCTGTCGAAGCCGAACCGAGGGTCCTGTGTGGGCGCTTTGTAACCATATGTGACCTTACGATGCCTGACAGGATGCGCTGCATGAAGCAACTCGCCCCGGCGTGGCAAGAATTGGTGACGACGGCTCGCAGGACCGTGAGCGACGGCCTCGTCGTCGGGACCTCGGGCAACGTCTCCGTGCGGGTCGGGGACACCGTCCTCGTCACCCCGAGCGGCGTCCCCTACGACCGGCTCGGCCCGCGCGACCTCGTCGCCGTCGACCTCGACGGCGTCCAGCACACCGGCGCGCTCGCGCCCACCAGCGAACTCCCGATGCACCTCGCGATCTACCGGCACACGGACGCGCGCGCCGTGGTGCACACGCACGCGCTGCACGCCACCGCCGTCTCCACGCTCGTCTCCGAGCTCCCGCCCGTCCACTACATGACGGCGGCCCTGGGAGGGCTGGTGCGCGTCGCTCCCTATGCGACGTACGGCACGGAGGAGCTGGCCGAGAACATGCTCGCCGCCCTGGCCGGGCGCACCGGCTGCCTGCTCCGCAACCACGGGACCGTGACCTACGGGGCCACCCTCGACGCCGCCTACGACCGGACCGCACAGCTCGAATGGATGTGCCGGCTCTGGCTCACGGCCCACTCCGTCCCCGGCCGCTCCCCGTCCCTCCTCACCGACGAGCAGCTACGTGAGGTGGGGGAGCGGTTGCGGGGATACGGGCAGCCGGGCGACGCCTGAGCGGGTCGCCCGGGCGGCGCCCGACCCCGCGCGGAAATCCCGTCCCACCCGCCCCACCGTCCTCTGCCCGTCACTCCCACCCCCCGCCCCACTGGCCCGGGCGGGCCCGTCCGTCGACACTGGACGGGTGCGTACCGCCAAAGCGACGGCAGCAGCCGTCACCGCCGTGCTCGGAGCCTCCGCCGCCGCGATCGCCGTCGGCCGGCTGGCCAGCGACGCCGCGCTCAAGGCGCCCGCGGGACGCCCCCTGCCCACGGAGCCCAGACTCACCGTCCACGGCGTCGCCGCGGGACAGATCACGCTGACCCGCGATCTGTCCTCGCTGCGCCCCGGCACGTACGGGCTCGCGGGCGACGGCTGGCACGCCGTCGTCGGGCCCGTGATCGAGTCGGCGCCGCACGCCGCGGACACGGTCGTCCGGCGGCTGGAGCGCGTCACCCACGGCCTGCTCGAACCCGGCGCCAGGGCCTGGCTCACGCCGCAGGTGCACCTCGGCGACCCGAAGTCCGCGCTCGGCCTCGACCACGCCGACATCGACGTCCCCGGCGAACTCGGAACCCTGCCCGCCTGGTACGTGCCCGGAGTGCGCGACACCTGGGTCATCACGGTGCACGGCCTCGGCACCACCCGCGAACTCCCCCTGAACGTGCTGGGGTTCCTGCACCACCAGCAGTTCCCCGTGCTCGACCTCGCCTACCGCGGCGACCTCGGCGCGCCCCGGCCCCCGGACGGGCTCGGCCACCTCGGAGCGACGGAGTGGCGCGACCTGGACGCGGCGATCCGGCACGCGGTGCGCCACGGCGCCCGGCGCGTCATCCTGCACGGCTGGTCGACCGGGGCCGCCATGGCCCTGCACGCCGCCGCGCACTCGGCGCTGCGCGACCGCATCGCGGGCCTGGTCCTCGACTCCCCGGTGCTGAGCTGGGAGGCGACGCTGCGCGCGCTGGCCGGCGCCCGGCGCACCCCGGCCGCGCTGCTCCCGCTGGCGGTCCGGGCCGCGCAGGGCCGCACCGGCCTGGGCGGCGACCGGTACGCCGAGGCGGCCGACCCGGGCGCCCTCAGGGTGCCCACGCTCCTCGTGCACGGCCCCGACGACGAGGTGGCGCCCTGGGCGCTGTCCCGGAGGCTCGCCGACCGCCGGCCCGATCTGGTGACCCTGCACAGGGTCGACGACGCCCCGCACAGCGCGATGTGGAACGCGGACCCGGGAGCGTACGAGGAGACGCTGCGGCGCTTCCTGACCCCGCTGATGTGAGCGGCGCCGACCCCGAACACGCACTCCCGTTTGGGAATTCGCGGGGTCACCCTGGACACTGCTCCAGTGACGTCCCGTACCCCGCGCGACTCCAGACTCCGACTCGTCAGCCCGCGCCGCCAGCCGCTGGCCGCTGCCGCCCCACGCGCAGCGGTCCGACGGCCCGCGCCCCGTCCGCCGGAGGGCACCCCGCCACCCGCCGAGCTGGCCCGTGCCGCCCGGCAGGGACTCGCCGCGGCCGTCCGCGTGGCGCGCTGGGCGGACACCACGCTGAGCCCCGGCAACAGCACGGGCGCACGCGACGGCAAAGGCACCCTCTCGGACGCCACCGCGCGCCGCGCCGCCGCCGACCTGGGCCTGACCGTGGCCCAGGTCCGCGCCGACTGGGACACCGCACGCCTCGCCGGACTCGTCGAGGTGCACGGCGACACCGCCCGGCCCGGCTGGCGGCTGCGCGTCTGGGACCGCGACGACACCGCCGTGCTGCGCGGCTGGGTCGCCCTGTTCGACGCCTGGTCCCTCGTCCACCCGGCGCCGGACTCCCTGGAGCCGGCCGCGGTGGCCGAAGTCGTCGAAGCGGTACCGCAGTTGCTCTCCTTCTGCCAGCTCATGGCGGGCCCGGTGCCCACCGCGCAACTCCTCGACCTCCTCGACCAGCGCGTCGGCGAGCTGCGCGCGGAGCGCTGCGAGATCCCCTACGGGCCGCAGCCGGAACCGGTGCCGCCGCAGGACACCCCGCTCCTGCCGCTGCTCGACTGGGCGCTCGCGGGCCTCGCCGCCGTCGGCGCGCTGACCTACGCCGACGAGCAGGCCACGCTCACCCCGCTGGGCAGTTGGGCGGTCTGGGTCAAGCTGGAGCAGATCTGCGTCGCCGCCCAGTCCCCGGCCGGGAACATCGAGGTGTCCGCCGAGGACATGCTGCGCGGCTGCGCGCGGCTGCGGCCCAACGCGGCGCGCGCCGAGTACCGCGCCTGGCTCGCCGCCCGTGACGTCGGCAACGCCGTCACCGAGCTCCTCGACGCCGCCCGCGGCGAGGACGCCCTGCTGCGCGGGCTCGCCTTCGAGGCGCTGCGCGTCGTCGGGGCGCCGGCCGAGCCCGAGGTGCGCCGTGCCGCCGAGGAGCCGGGCCTGCGCGCCTACGCCCTGCTGTGGCTGGCCGAGTACGAGGGGGCCGACCCGGAGGACGTGCACACCGTGCTCACCCGCGAGGAGGCGACCTGGCTGTGGGTCGACACGGCCGCGGCCGTCGCCGACCACGGCGAAGCGCCCTTGCTCGTACGGCACTTGGAGTCCGCGGTGCAGCCGACCGTGCCCGCGCTGATCGAGGAGGTCCGCGCCGTCGGCCACCCCCGCACGGTCCAGGTGCTGGTGGCGCTGGCCGCCGCCCACCCCGACCCGGCGCTGGCGAAGGCGGTCCGCCGGGCGGCGTTCCAGGTGCACACGGGCGGCGCGTGACCGGACGTCTGTGCGAGGCGCCTGGGGAAGTCGTTTGCATCCCCCCGTTAAACTGGTGCGCATGACGTTTCTTCTCTGGGTGGTTTAGCGGCGCCGACCGGCCCTCGCCCTGTCAACCAGCCGTAACCCTGTCCTGGAGCACCCCCGTGATCACCGCATCCGGTATCGAACTGCGCGCCGGCGCCCGCATCCTCATCGAGAACGCCTCTTTCCGTGTCGCCAAGGGCGACCGCATCGGCCTGGTCGGCCGTAACGGTGCGGGCAAGACCACCCTGACCAAGTGCCTCGCCGGTGAGGGCGTCCCGGCCGGCGGCACCATCACCCGCTCCGGCGAGGTCGGCTACCTGCCGCAGGACCCGCGCACCGGTGACCTCGACGTACTGGCCCGCGACCGCATCCTCTCCGCCCGCGGCCTGGACACGCTGATGCGCAAGATGCGCGAGAACGAGCAGCGCATCGCCAACGGCTCGGGCGCCACCCAGGCCAAGGCGCTCAAGCAGTACGAGCGCCAGGAGACCGAGTTCCTCACCAAGGGCGGGTACGCCGCCGAGGCCGAGGCCGCCACCATCGCCGCCGCCCTGAACCTGCCCGACCGGGTCCTCGGCCAGCCGCTGCACACGCTCTCCGGTGGTCAGCGCCGCCGCATCGAGCTGGCCCGCATCCTCTTCTCGGACGCGGACACCCTGCTCCTCGACGAGCCGACCAACCACCTCGACGCCGACTCGATCATCTGGCTGCGGGACTACCTGAAGACGTACAGCGGCGGCTTCATCGTGATCTCCCACGACGTCGACCTCGTCGAGACGGTCGTCAACAAGGTCTTCTACCTGGACGCCAACCGCTCCCAGATCGACGTCTACAACATGGGCTGGAAGCTCTACCAGCAGCAGCGCGAGGCCGACGAGAAGCGCCGCAAGCGCGAGCGCCAGAACGCCGAGAAGAAGGCCGCGACGCTCAACGCGCAGGCGGACAAGATGCGCGCCAAGGCCACCAAGACCGTCGCCGCGCAGAACATGGCCAAGCGCGCCGACAAGCTGCTCGCCGGGCTCGAAGAGGTCCGCCGCTCCGACAAGGTCGCCAAGCTGCGCTTCCCCGACCCCGCGCCCTGCGGCAAGACGCCGCTGATGGCCGAGGGCCTGTCGAAGTCGTACGGCTCGCTGGAGATCTTCACCGACGTCGACCTGGCCATCGACAAGGGGTCCAGGGTCGTCATCCTCGGCCTCAACGGCGCGGGCAAGACCACCCTGCTCCGACTGCTCGGCGGCGCGGAGAAGCCCGACACCGGCCGGGTCGTCGAGGGCCACGGCCTCAAGCTCGGCTACTACGCGCAGGAGCACGAGACCCTCGACCCCGAGCGCACGGTCCTGGAGAACATGCGCTCCTCCGCGCCCGACCTCGACCTGGTCGAGGTCCGCAAGGTGCTCGGCTCGTTCCTCTTCTCCGGCGACGACGTCGACAAGCCGGCCGGCGTCCTGTCCGGTGGTGAGAAGACCCGGCTGGCCCTGGCGACCCTGGTGGTCTCGGCGGCGAACGTGCTGCTCCTGGACGAGCCGACGAACAACCTCGACCCCGCCAGCCGCGAGGAGATCCTCGGTGCGCTGCGCACGTACAAGGGCGCGGTCGTCCTGGTCACGCACGACGAGGGCGCCGTGGAGGCGCTCCAGCCGGAGCGCATCATCCTGCTCCCGGACGGTGTCGAGGACCTGTGGGGCCAGGGGTACGCGGACCTCGTCGCCCTTGCCTGACGCGCCGCGCACGCGTCAGCACGGGTTGATCGAATGACTGATCCACTGGGTATGGATCATTCGGCCGATCCGTGATCCTTCATCTGAGTGAGATCGCCTCGTACCGAGGTGTGTCATACACGGATTTCGTCGTCGCCGGGTCTCTCCGGGCCTTGCGCCGCCCGCCCGGCGCTGACCTGCCGGTTTACCGGTACGAGTGGTTCCGGACGCCGGGAAAGGCGTCCGGAATTTCTTGTTCCACTCGTGTTGATCGCTTCGACATCCGCAATTGTGCGCTCACGGACCTTGCCGAATGGCTGGCCATTAACGCCACGAGGGGTGATCATGGGAATTCCAGAGCGCACTTCCCATGAGGAGGCACGGGTGGCCGAGACTCTGAAGAAGGGCAGCCGGGTGACCGGCGCCGCGCGCGACAAGCTCGCGGCAGACCTGAAGAAGAAGTACGACTCCGGTGCGAGCATCCGGGCGCTGGCCGAGGAGACCGGCCGCTCGTATGGCTTCGTGCACCGGATGCTCAGCGAGTCCGGAGTCACGCTGCGAGGTCGCGGCGGGGCCACACGAGGCAAGAAGGCCGCGGCGAACTGACGCGGACGGCCTGCTCCGCAGGTCGCACGGCTCGTCTGGCTCACTGGTTCCTTCGGTGACCACCCGGTCGATCGGCTGATCGGCCGGGTGGTTACTGTGCAGTCACTTATGACCGCGCAGACTCGGAGGTCCAGATGACCCTGCCCGCACCGCTCCTCGACAAGGACGGAGTCCGGCTCACCGTCGACGACGCGATCGCCACGGTGACCCTGAGCAACCCGGACAAGCGCAACGCCCAAAGTCCTGCTCTGTGGCGGGCGTTGGCCGAAGCCGGGAGCTCGCTGCCGGGCTCCGTGCGGGTCGTCGTGGTGCGCGGCGAGGGCAAGTCCTTCTCCGCGGGCCTGGACCGCCAGGCGTTCACGCCCGAGGGATTCGACGGCGAGCCGTCCTTCATCGACCTGGCACGCGGCGGCGAGGAGGTTCTCGACTCCACGATCGCCGAGTACCAGGAGGCGTTCACCTGGCTGCGGCGCGGCGACCTGCTCTCCGTCGCCGCGGTCCAGGGGCACGCGATCGGGGCCGGGTTCCAGCTCGCCCTCGCCTGTGACCTGCGCGTCGTCGCCGACGACGTGCAGTTCTCCATGCGCGAGACCAGCCTCGGCCTCGTACCCGACCTCACCGGTACGCACCCGCTCGTCTCGCTCGTCGGCTACGCCCGGGCGCTGGAGATCTGCGTCACCGGGCGCTACGTGCACGCCGAAGAGGCCGTCGCCAGCGGCCTGGCCAACGTCGCCGTACCCGCCGACGAGCTGACCGGCGCGACCCAGGACCTCATCGCCGCACTGCTGGCCGCCCCCCGGGACGCCGTGATCGAGACCAAGACCCTGTTGCAGGGCGCCGCCCGCCGCACACTCGACGAGCAGCGCACCGCCGAGCGCGCCGCGCAGGGCCGCCGCCTGCGGGACCTGGCCGGCCTCGGCGACTGACCCCACCACCCGAACAGCCCCTACGCCCGCGCCGGATCCCGCACCGTTCGCGGCGCGACCTCCGTGACCAGCACCGCGACGGTCGGGCCGTCCGGCAGCGCCGCCGTCACGGCCTGCCGGACGGCTCGCGCCACGTCCAGGGCACGGGACCCGGCCGACACCACCAGCTCCACCCGCACATGACGCCGCGGCAGCGCCGCCGCGCCCGTCCGCTCCTCGACATGGATCGCGCGGCCGAGACCGCCCAGGGTGCCCGTCAGCCGGGCCACACCCGGCACGGCCAGAACCGCCTGCGCCGCGCGCGCCTCGTCACCGGAGAGGGAGGTCGGCTTCGCCGGTTCCTCCGTGGCCGCTTCCGGCTCCTGCTCCGTCCTCTCCGCCTCGGCCTCCAACAGCCCCGTGACCTGGAGATCCACCTCCGTCACCACCAGGCCCAGCGCCTGCGCGGCCGCCTCCGCGAGGGCCGCGCGCAGCCGCTCCGTGGACCGGGGCAGCGGCTCGTCGGCCGTGGCCGCGCACTCCGCCTCGATCCGCAGCGGTCCCGGCGGCAAGGCACTCGGCGGGGCCGGCACCGCGGCCTCGTACGTCCCGTCGGGATCGGCCTGCGACAGCCGTACGGAGCCGAGGCGCACCCCCCGCACCTCGGCCACCGCCCGGCGCAGCACGTCCCGCGCCGCGGCCTCCGTGATCCACGCTCCGTCACCCGGCCCGCCCAACGGCAGCAACCTGCCGATGCCGAGCTGCTGCCGTACTGCCTGTGCCCATCGATCTACGGTCATTGCCCCAGGCTGCCCCATCCCGGGCGCGGTGCCGGGTAACCGCACTTAATGTGGGCGAAAGAAAGCACACCCCACCGAGATCACACCTCACAGAGGGGACGGTCCGATGAGCGACACCGCGCAGCAGTTGGGCGAGACGCAGACATCCTCCACCGCAAAGGCCAATGTGACGAAGCGGGGCGGAGGCGACCCCGCGAGCCGGGGGCGGACCACCATCGCCGACGGCGTCGTCGAGAAGATCGCCGGTCTCGCGGCGCGCGACGTGGACGGCGTCCACGCCATGGGCAGCGGCATCTCCCGGACGTTCGGCGCCGTGCGCGACCGGGTGCCCGGCGGCGGCAAGTCCGTGACGCGCGGCGTGAAGGCCGAGGTCGGCGAGGTACAGACGGCCCTCGACCTGGAGATCGTCGTCGAGTACGGCGTCTCGATCGCGGACACCGCGCGCGCCGTCCGGGAGAACGTCGTCGTGGCCGTCGAGCGGATGACCGGGCTCGAGGTCGTCGAGGTGAACATCGCCGTCAGCGACGTGAAGCTGCCGGACGAGGAGGACGACGAGCCGGAGACGAAGCTCCAGTGAGACCCCGATGAGACCAGTACCCGCCCGCAGCGTACGCAAGAGGAGCGCACGATGAATCTGGCCGTGGTCGGCATGATCGCCGGCATGGCCCTCGCATTCGCCGGATACTTCGGCGGCTTCGGGGCCTTCCTGCTGGTGGCGGCGCTCGGCGCCATCGGTTTCGTCGCCGGCCGGTTCCTCGAAGGGGACCTCCAGCCCGGCGAGTTCTTCCGCTCGCGCGGCGACCGGAGGGGGTGACCTGTGGCGACACAGGTCGCGCCTGCCGAACGCGGCGCGACCCGGATCGCCGACCGGGTCGTCGCGAAGATCGCCGCGTACGCGGCACGTGAGGCGCTGGACGGGGTTCCGGACGACGGCGCGCCACCGCACGCCACCGTCGCCGTGCACCACGACACGGCCCGGGTCCGGATCAGCATGGAGCTGGACTACCCCACGGACATCGGCGCCAGGTGCGGTGCCGTACGGCGTCAAGTGGCCGAACGGGTAAGGACGTTGGTGGGCATGGAGGTGCCGGAGGTGGCCGTCGAGGTCGAGCGGCTGCACCCGGACCGTGCGCACCGAACCGACCGGGGGAGGATCCGGTGAGCGAACCCACCCAGCGGCTGCCCGTCGTCGAGCGGGCCGAGGAGGACCCCGGCGGCCGGGCGGCGACCACGGTCCCCGACGCGTCGCACGCCACCCCGGCGGGCGGAAGGAAGTCCGGCCGCTTCTGGTCGGCCCGCCGTATCCCGGCCGCGCTGTCCGCACTGGTGCTCCTCGGCGCTCTGGGCATCCTGCTCTACGACATCGCGTCGGTCCGCAGTGGACGCCCGGCCATGCAGTGGCGGCGCACCCTCGCCGAGGAGCTCGCCCGGCGTCCGCTGGACGACACCGCCGTCCTGATCGGCGCGGGCGTCGCCGCCGCACTCGGCCTGTGGCTGCTCCTGCTCGCCCTGACCCCCGGGCTGCGCCGGGTCCTGCCGATGCGCCGCGCCCACCCCGAGGTGCGGGCCGGTCTGCACCGGGACGCCGCGGCGATGGTGCTGCGCGACCGGGCCATGGAGGTGGCGGGCGTGCAGTCCGCGCGCGTCCGGGTGAAGCGCTCCAAGGCCAAGGTGCGGGCGGTCTCGCACTTCCGTGAACTGGACGACGTACGGGCCGAGTTGAACTCCGCGCTGGGCGACGGCATCAAGGGGCTCGGGCTCAGCAAGGACCCCAGGCTCTCGGTGCGGGTGGCCCGGCCGGGCAAGAAGGGATGAGCGGCGTGCTGAGAACCGTCAACCGGATCGTGCTCGGACTGCTCGGCCTGGTCCTGCTGCTCGTCGGCGGGTCCGTGCTCGCCGTGGGCCTCGGCGCGAAGCCGCCGTCCTGGTGGGTCTACGACAGCCGCAAGGACGTCCTGCTCGGCGTCGCCGACCGGCAGCGCTGGCGGGACGAGGGCTGGTGGTGGCCGACGGTCATCGCCGTGCTCGGCGTGCTCGTGCTGCTGGCGCTGTGGTGGCTGGTGGCCCAGTTCCGGCGCCGCCGGCTCGCCGAGGTGCTCGTCGACACCGGGGACGGCGAGGGCGCGCGGCTGCGCGGCCGGGCGCTGGAGAGCGTGCTGGTGAGCGGCGCCGAGAACGTGGACGGTGTGGAGCACGCCGGTGTCGTCCTGACCGGCCGCCGCTCGGCGCCCAGGGCCCGCGCCAAGCTCGCCCTCGCGCCGCACGCCGCACCCGGCGAGGCGCTGTACCGGCTCGGCGAGGACGCGCTGGCCAGGGCGAAGGAGTCCGCGGGCCTGGCGTCGCTGCCGGCGGAGGTCCGGCTGCGGGCGGTCAAACACCGTGCGGAGCGCGTGAGTTGAGCGACGCCCTGCCGGCCGGTGCGGTAGGCGCCGCACGGGCCGGCAGGGCGTTGCGGGGTGATCAGAACCCGTGCCGGTACCCGCCGTCGACGGGCAGCATGACGCCGGTCAGATAGGACGCGGCGGGCGACAGGAAGAACGCGGCGGTCCGGCCGAACTCGGCCGGGGTCCCGTAGCGCCGCAGCGGGATCTTCGACTCGTTGGCCACCCGGGTGGCCTGCGGGTCGGCCGACATCGCGTCCAGCTCGCGGACGCGGTCCGTGTCGATGCGGGCGGGCAGCAGCCCGAGGACGCGGATCCCGCGCGGGCCCAGCTCGTCGGCGAGGGACTTGGCGAACCCGGCGAGGCCCGGCCGCAGCCCGTTGGAGATGGTCAGCCCGGGGATCGGCTCGTGCACGGAGCCGGAGAGCACGAAGGCGATGACGCCGCCCTCGCCGAGCTCGGCCGCGGCGGCCCGTGCGAGCCGCACCGCGCCGAGGAACACCGACTCGAACGCGGACTGCCACTGCTCGTCCGTGTTGTCCGCGACGAAGCCGGGCGTGGGCCCGCCGACACTGACGAGAATCCCGTCGAAGCCGCCGAACCGCTCACGGGCGACGGCGATCACCCGCTCCGCGACCCGCGGGTCGGCGTTGTCGACGCCGATCCCCACGGCGTTCGGGCCGAGTTCGGCGGCGGCGTCCTCGGCCTTCTGCTCGTCGCGCCCGGTGATGACGACTTTCGCGCCGTCGGCGACCAGCTCGCGGGCGGCGGCGTTGCCGAGGCCGCGGGTGGCGCCGGTGACGACGTAGACACGGTCCTTCAGTCCAAGATCCATGGTCCTATCCTGCCTCCCCCGCGTCGCAGGTGCCGAACAGGGTCAGGGCCGTGGTCACCAGGCCGATGTGGCTGAACGCCTGCGGGAAGTTGCCGAGCTGGTGGCCCGCGACGGGGTCGTACTCCTCGGCGAGCAGCCCCACGTCGTTGCGGAGCGACACCAGCCGTTCGAACAGCTCGCGCGCCTCCTTCGTACGGCCCGTCATGTGCAGGGCGTCCGCCAGCCAGAACGAGCAGACGAGGAAGGCGCCCTCCTCGCCCGGCAGGCCGTCGACGGTGACGTCGTCCGCGCTGTAGCGGCGGACGAAACCGTCCCGGGCCAACTCCTCCCGCACCGCGTCGACCGTGCCGATCACCCGCGGGTCGTCCGGGGGCAAAAACCCCACGCGCGGGATGAGCAGCGTCGCCGCGTCGAGTTCCCGGGAGCCGTAGGCCTGGGTGAAGGTGTTGCGTCGCGGGTCGTAGCCGCGCTCGCACACGTCCTGGTGGATGGTGTCGCGCAGCTTGCGCAGCCGGTCGAGGTCGCCGGGCAGGGACGGGTCCTCCTCCAGGGCGCGCACGGTGCGGTCGGCGGCGACCCAGGCCATGACCTTCGAGTGCACGAAGTGACGGCGCGGGCCGCGCACCTCCCACAGACCCTCGTCGGGTTCGCGCCATGCTTCGCACAGGAAGTCCAGGAGCGCCAACTGCAACTGCCACACGTGCGGTTTGTCGTGCAGCCCGGCGGCGCGGGCCAGCGCGAGCGAGTCGACGACCTCCCCGTACACATCGAGCTGCAACTGGTGCACGGCGTCGTTCCCGCTGCGCACGGGGCGCGAGTCGCGGAAGCCGTCGAGCCAGACCAGCTCCTGCTCGGGCAGCCTGCGCTCGCCCGCGAGGCCGTACATGATCTGGAGCTTCGCCGGGTCACCAGCGGCGGCGCGCACCAGCCAGTCGCGCCAGGCCTCGGCCTCGTCCAGATAGCCGGCCGAGACCAGCGCGTTCAGGGTCAGGGTGGAGTCGCGCAGCCAGCAGTAGCGGTAGTCCCAGTTCCGTACGCCGCCGATCTCCTCCGGCAGCGAGGTGGTGGGGGCCGCGACCATGCCGCCGGTCGGCGCGAACGTGAGTGCCTTCAGCGTCAGCAGGGAGCGCTGCACGGCGTCCCGGTGCGGGCCGTCGTAGCGGCACCGGTCGGCCCAGGCCTGCCAGTCGGCGAGGCTGTGGCGCAGCGCCTCGTGCGGGTCGATGAGTTCGGGGCGCGGGTGGTGCGAGGGGTGCCAGGTGAGGACGAAGGCGACCGTCTCGCCCGCCTCGACGGTGAACTCGGAGTGCGTGCCGAAGGACTCGCCCCACGTGTGCACCTCGGGCACGCTGCGCAGCCAGGCCGCGTCCGGGCCCGCGACGGCGACCCGGTGTCCGTCGCTGCGCCGCACCCACGGCACGACGTTGCCGTAGTCGAAGCGCAGGCGCAGGGTGCCGCGTACGGTGACGCGTCCGCTGACGCCCTCGACGATCCGCACCAGATCGGGTGCCTCGTCGCGTTGCGGCATGAAGTCGGTGATCCGTACATGTCCCTCGTCGGTCTCCCACTCCGTGTCGAGGACCAGGGAGCCGGGCCGGTAGGCGCGGCGCGTGCAGGCGCCGGCGCCCTTGGGGGCCAGGCGCCAGTGGCCGTTCTCCTCGTCGCCGAGCAGCGCCGCGAAGCAGGCGGGGGAGTCGAAGCGGGGCAGGCAGAGCCAGTCGACGGAGCCGTCCCGGCCGACCAGGGCCGCGGTCTGTTCGTCGCCGATGAGGGCGTAGTCCTCGATTTGTGGGTGCACGCGGAGCGAGTTCCCGGCGCCGCGCCCCGGCAATCCAGCCAGGTCCCGGCCTGTGGGCTACACGGCGGCGGGTGTGGTGTCCTCGGCCGACCGCCCGGAGGTGCCCGCACGACGGTCGCGCAGCTCGCGCCGGACAAGGACCAGCCAGCCGACGGGCACGGCCGCGGCGAACAGCCACCACTGGATCGCGTACGCGTAGTTCAGGGCGGAGTCCTCCTTGCCGGGTCTGCCGATCAGCTCGGGGACGTCGCCCTTCGGTTCGGGGGCGGTCTGCGCGATGTAGCCGCCGAGCACCTGGGCGTCGAGGCGCTCTGCCTGCTGCGCGCTGTTGACCAGCATGACCTGCCGGTCGGGCAGGCCCTTGAGGTTCTTGATGCCGCTCGCCTCGGTCGTCTCGTCGGGCATCAGGCGCCCGGTGACGGTGGTCTCGCCGCGGGGCGGGGCGGGGATGGTGGGGAAGGCGGTCTGGCTCGGCCCGTTCGCCGGGATCCAGCCGCGGTTGACCAGCAGCACCTTGCCGTCCGCGAGGACGAAGGGGGTCAGGACGTGGTAGCCGACCTCGTCGTCGGAGTTGGTGCGGCGGCGCACGACGACCTCGCGGTCGGTGTCGAAGCGGCCCTTCGCCGTCACGGCGTGGTACCGCTCGCCGCTGGTGACGGTGTGCCCCGGCGACGTCAGCTTCTCCACCGGCACGGGATCGGCGGACAGCGCGTCCGTGACCAGTTGGTTACGGGCGGCGCGCTCCTCGTAGCGGTGCATCTGCCAGATGCCCAGCCGGATCATCGTGGGGATGAGGACGAGGGCGACCAGGGTGAGGATCACCCACTGCCGGGTCAACAGGAAGCGGTACACCCCATGACCGTACAGCGCGGGCATGGGGTGATTTCAGGGGGGTGCGCCCGGTTGGTGCGGACGGCCCGGGACGGTCAGACGCTGTCGACGATGCCCACCTTCCCCTCCGCGCGGGAGCAGTGCGCCCCGCAGAACCAGTGGCCCTCGACCTCGACGCCCTGCCCGATGATGCGGCACCGGCAGTGCTCGCAGATCGGCGCCATGCGGTGGATGGCGCAGGAGAAGCAGTCGAAGACGTGGACCGCCCCCTGCGCGTGGACCTCGAAGGTCATGCCGTAGTCGTTCCCGCAGACTTCACAACGTGCCATGCGCCACAGGGTGGGCGCCGGGGCGGCCCCGGGCGAGCGGGCGCGGGGCGAGTCGCCCCGTAATCACCCGTCTGTCGCGTCGGCCGCCTGCACACTCTGGAGGAGCTGGCCGAACGCCGCCTCGTCCATGACCGGCGTCCCGAACTGCTTCGCCTTCACGACCTTCGACGTGTACGAGTCCGGGTCATTGGTCACCAGCAGGCTGGTCAGCCGCGACAGACTCGTCGCCACATGCAGCCCCGCCTCGACCGCCCGGTCCTCCAGGAGCTCCCGGTCGACCGAGGTGTCTCCGGAGAACGCGACCCGCATGCCCTGCTTGAGTGGTTTGCCCGGTTCGTAGCGGCCGGGGTTGGGGTACGGGCACGCCGGACGCTTCCGGGAGGGGCGCCAACCGGCCGCGCCGCCACCCCGGTAGGAGCTCTCCGGCTGCCGCGGCACCGCCGGTTCCGACCACTCCGTGAGCGGGCGGCACTCAAGGAGCGGCAGCCGCACGTTGCCCGCGGCGGCGGCGCGCAGGCTCGGCAGGAACGCCTCCGCGAGCACGCGCGCGTCGTCGAGCGCGTGGTGCGCGCGCTCCTGGACGACCCCGAAGTGCGCGGCCAGCGACTCCAGCTTGTGGTTGGGCAGCGGCAGCCCCAGCTCCTTGGAGAGCGCGATGGTGCACAGGCGCTGGCGGACCGGGACGGTGAGCCGGGCGCGCGCGTACTCACGGGCGATCATCGACCAGTCGAAGACCGCGTTGTGCGCGACCAGGACGCGGCCGTCGAGCCGCGCCGCGAACTCCTCCGCGATGTCGGGGAAGAGCGGCGCGGCCCTCAGCACATCGGTCGTCAGGCCATGGATCCACACCGGACCCGGATCGCGCTCCGGGTTGACCAGCGTGTACCAGTGATCCTCGACCGCGCCCTGCGCGTCGAGCCGGTAGACGGCGGCCGAGATTATCCGGTCGTCCCTGGAGAGACCGGTGGTCTCCACGTCGACGACCGCGTACCCCTTCGGGTACGCGGTCGGCCAGGGGGCTGCGGACGCAACGGTCGGACGGTCTTCGAGCATGGTCCCTGAGGATACGGGCCGACACTGACACTCCGGTCGCCGCCCGCCCCGTCCGGGCGAGCCCGGGTCAAGTTCACGGCGTCAGCAGGGAGTTCACCAGCGCGCGGACAGAAGCGGTGAAAAGCCGCTCCGTGTCGACCGGTGAGGCGAGCGCCCGGGCGAGGGCCCGGTCGTCCTCGGCGGCCTCGTCGACCGGGTCCTGAGAACCCCACAGCTCCTCCTCGCCGGGACACTGCGCGGGGGCCCGCTCCCGGTTCCGCTCGACCAGGACATGCCCGACGACCTGGAACTGCACCGCGCGCACGGCCTCGGCGGCGCGGGCCCCGCGCAGCCCCGCCGCGTGCACCTCGTGCACCAGGGCCCGTTGCGCGGGCAGGAACATACGCTCGGTCAGACCGCGCTCGTGGACCATCGCGACCAGATGCGGATGGGCGCGAAGCCGACGGCGCAGCGACCGCGCCACGGAGACGACCCGCTCCTGCGGGGTGGCGCCGCGCGGCCGGATCGCGCCGAGGTCGGCGACCGTGCGCTCCACGAGCGCGTCGAGCAGCGACTCCCGGTTGCCGACGTGCCAGTAGATCGACGTGACGGCCGTGCCCAGTTCGGCCGCGAGCCCCCGCATGGTCAGCGCCTGCGGGCCGTGCTGCTTGACCAGGGCGGCGGCGACGGTGAGCACCTCGTCGCGGGTGAGCGGTGCGCGCACCATGGATCACCCCTTCCCGCCGGCTCGTCCGCGCCGGCCGGTGCACGTGTCTTTACCCTTCATCGCCGCCGGTGTAACTGTGTTACAGGCGCCACGCGAACGACCCCCGACACGTCACGGACGAAGGGCGGTACGACATGGCACGCGTACGGTACGGAGCGCGCACCGAGGCGGAGATCGCCGCCGCGCGCACCGCGAGCAGCAAGCTCCCCGACATCTGGTCCACCGGCGTGGTCGCCGTGTGGGAGTCCGACCCGGACGCGGTCGCGGCGGTGCTGCCGCCGCCGCTCAAGCCCACCGGGCGCCCCCTGGTGCGGGTGAACATCAGCCGGGTCGACCTGCCGGGCTACCCGCTGGGCGCGGGTTCGGTCGCGGTCGCCGCCGAGCACGGCGGGGTGACGGGCTGGTATCCGCTCGTCATGCCGATGACGCACGAGCGGGCCCTGATCGGCGGCCGTGAGGTGTTCGGCGAGCCGAAGAAGCTCGGTGACGTCACGGTGGAGCGAGACGGGCTCGTGGTGCGGGCGGCGCTGGCCCGGCACGGCATCGAGTTCGTGGAGGTGCGGGGCGCCGTCAGCGGGAGCCTGCCGCTGCCGGAGCCGACGCGGAAGACCGACTTCTACTTCAAGTTCCTTCCGGCGGTGGACGGTTCGGGGTTCGACGCCGACCCGGTCCTCGTGCACTGCGTACGCGACGAGAAGGTCAGGAAGCTGGAACGGATCACCGGGGACGTGGTGCTCCGGGAGTCCATGTACGACCCGGTCGCCGACCTGCCCGTCCGCACCCTGGTCGACATCACCCTCGGCGAGAAGACCACCGACCAGAAGGGCACCGTCGTCGAACGCGTCAGCGCGCAGGCCCTGCTGCCCTACATCCACCAGCGCTACGACGACCCGCGGCAGATCCTCGACGGCCCGCCCGAGGGGAGCGTCTGATGCGCCTGGCGGCGGGTCAGGTCGCCGTCGTCACGGGCGCGGCGAGCGGCATCGGGCTCGCCATGGCGCGGCGGTTCGCGGCGGACGGTCTGAAGGTCGTCCTCGCCGACGTGGAGCAGGGCGCCCTGGAGAGCGCGGCCGAGGGGCTGCGGGCGGACGGGGCGACGGTGCACGCGCGCGTGGTCGACGTCGGCGAGCGCGCGCAGGTGCTGGCGCTGGCCGAGGAGGTGTACACGACGTTCGGCGGCTGCCACGTGCTGTGCAACAACGCGGGCGTCGGCTCGGGCGCCGAGGGCCCGATGTGGACCCACGAACCCAACGACTGGAGATGGGCGTTCGCCGTCAACGTGTGGGGGGTCTTCCACGGCATCCAGGCCTTCGTGCCCCGCATGATCGCGAGCGGCGAGCCCGGACACGTGGTCAACACGTCCTCCGGCGACGGCGGCATCGCACCGCTGCCGACCGCGTCCGTGTACGCCGTCACGAAGGCGGCCGTCGTCACGATGACCGAGTCGCTGTACGCGCACCTGAGGGCCGAGCACGCGCGCGTGGGCGCGTCCGTACTGTTCCCCGGCCCCCACATGCTCCGTACGGGCCTGTGGGAATCGCACCGCAACCGGCCCGGCAGGTACGCCAAGGAGCGGCCCCGCAGGACGCCCTACCGCAGCCTCGACCAGTGGGAGGCCGCCATGAAGGAGGCCGGGCACGAGGTCGCCTTCACCCCCGTGGAGGAGGTGGCGGACCTGGTCGCCGAGGGCATCGCGGCGGACCGCTTCTGGCTGCTTCCGCCGAGCGAGCACAGCGACCGGCAGATCCGGGCCAGGTCGCGGTCGATGCTGGACCGGGCGAACCCGGCGTACCTGGAGAGCTTCATTCTCGACTGACTCCCTTCGAGGAGGGACGCACGATGACGGCTCAAGGCGACGACGACCCGTACCTGATCATCTCCTCCGACTGCCATGCCGGACTGCCCACCGAGGAGTACCGGCCCTATCTCGACAGCCGCTTCCACCGCGCCTTCGACGACTTCCTCGGCGAGCGCGACGCCCGCCGCGAGGAGGCCACCCGGCTCGGCATCCGCAACGACGCCTTCGCCGAGAAGTGGTTCACCGACAACGAGGAGGGCCTGCGCGGCGGCTGGGACGCGGCACAGCGCCTCAAGGAGCTCGACGGCGACGGGGTGGCCGCCGAGGTGGTCTTCCCCGACGCGGACGCCGTCGACAGCCGGACGGCGGCCCCCTTCGGCGTCGGGCTCGGCCTCTCCGGCGACCAGGACCCCGAACTCGGCATGGCCGGTGCCCGGGCGCACAACCGCTGGCTCGCCGACTTCGTCTCCCGGCATCCCGATCGGCACTGCGGCGTCGCCCTGCTGCCCATCACGGCGGACCCGGACAAGGTCGTCGCCGAGGTGCACCGGGCCAAGGAGTCGGGTCTCGGCGCGCTGATGATCCCCGCCATGTGGGTCGACAAGGACCCCTACCACGCGCGCCGTTACGACCCCGTGTGGGCGGCGGCGGCCGAGTGCGCGATGCCCGTCGTCACGCACTCGGGGGCGGCACCGCGCCACGAGTACGGCGACCACCTCGGCATCTACGTGAGCGAAGTGACCTGGTGGCCGGCGCGACCGCTCTGGTTCCTGCTGTGGTCGGGCGTCTTCGAGCGGCACCCCGGGCTGAGGTTCGGCGTCGCCGAGTCGGGCTGCTGGTGGCTGCCCAACCTGCTGTGGTTCATGGACCGCCTCTACCTGGGCGCCCACGGCGGCAAGAAACTCTCCCCCTTCGCCGAACTGAAGCGCCCGCCGCACGAGTACCTGGACCGGCAGATCTTCGTCTGCGCCACCAACACCAAGCGCCGTGAACTGGCGCAGCGCTACGAGATCGGCGTCGACAACATCCTGTGGGGCAGCGACTTCCCGCATCCCGAGGGAACCTGGCCCGACACGCGCGCGTGGCTGCGAAAAACCTTCCACGACATCCCGGTCGCCGAGACCCGCCGGATGCTGGGCCTCGCCGCGGCCGAGGTGTTCGGCTTCGACACCGCCGCGCTGGCCCCGCTCGCCGCCCGCATCGGCCCGACCCCGGCCGAACTCGGCCAGGACACCGACCAGGGAGCCGTAGAGGCGTCCTGGGCGCGCTCGCGCGACGTGGGCAGGCACTGGCTGACCGACCACGACTTCCCGACCCTGGGAGCGACCCCGTGAACGCCTCCCCGGACAGGTACACGGTCATCTCGGCGGACTGCCACGCGGGCGCCGACCTCCTCGACTACAAGCCGTACCTGGAACGCGCGCACCACGACGACTTCGACGCCTGGGCCGCCACCTACGTGAACCCCTACGCGGACCTGCTCGCCGACACCGCCGACCGCAACTGGAACTCCGAGCGGCGCGTCGAGGAACTGGAGCGCGACGGCATCGTCGCCGAGGTCGTCTTCCCCAACACCGTTCCGCCGTTCTTCCCCTCGGCGTCCCTCATGGCACCGGCGCCCACGCGCGCGGAGTTCGAACAGCGCTGGGCGGGCCTGCGCGCCCACAACCGGTGGCTCGCGGACTTCTGCGCCGCCGCTCCGGGCCGCAGGGCGGGCGTCTTCCAGATCCTCCTCAACGAGGTGGACGAGGCGGTGAAGGAGATCCGCTGGGCGGCGGAGGCAGGGCTGCGCGGCGGCCTGTTGCTGCCCGGTACACCCCCGGGCTCGGGCCTGCCCGAGCTGTACTCGGCGACGTACGACCCGATCTGGCGGGTCTGCGCCGAACTCGGCGTCCCGGTCAACCACCACGCGGGCTCGGCGTCCCCACCGCTCGGCGAGGAGCCCGCGGCCCGCGCCGTCTTCATGGTGGAGACGACCTGGTTCTCGCACCGCGCCCTGTGGCACCTGGTCTTCGGCGGCGCGTTCCGCAAGCACCCCGGCCTGAGGCTCGTCCTGACCGAGCAGGGCTCCGGGTGGATACCCGGCGTCCTCGACATGCTGGACTACTACCACGGGCGGCTCGTCGCGGCGGCCTCGAAGGCGGACACGGCGGAGTCCAAGTTCGGCGCCGGGCTGGCCGATTCGATGGGCGAGGGGCCCTCCGCCGTGTGGCGGGAGAACTGCTATGTGGGCGCGAGTTTCATGCGCCCCCACGAAGTGCCGCTGCGGGACCGCATCGGCCTCGACAAGATCATGTGGGGCAGCGACTACCCGCACGACGAGGGCACCCACCCCTACACCCGCGAAGGCCTGCGCATCGCCTACGCGGGCCTGCCGCGCGAGGAGATCGCCGCGATGGTCGGCGGCAACGCCGCCCGCGTCTACGGCTTCGACCTCGGCCTCCTCGCCCCGATCGCGGCCCGCGTGGGCCCGACGGTCGCCGAGATCGACGAACCCCTCAAGGAGCCGCCGGCCGACGCGACGAGCCCGGTCTTCGCGAAGGGAGGATCGGTCCGGGTCTGGTGAGCGGTGGCGCGCCCCGGCGGAATCCGATCGCGTACCGCCGGTAATACTTGTCGGTAACAACCCCTAGCCGGGGCCCGCCACCCGCCCGTACGGTGCACGCATGTCGTCGCCGAACCTGCCCGATGTCGTGCTCTGGTCGATCCCCGCCTTCGTGCTGCTCACGATCGTCGAGATCGTCAGCGTGCGGATCCACCCCGACGAGGACGCCGCCGGGTACGAGACCAAGGACGCGGCCACCAGCATCACCATGGGTCTGGGAAGCCTCGTCTTCGACTTCCTCTGGAAGATCCCCATCGTCGCCGTCTACTCGGCGCTCTACGAACTGACGCCGCTGCGCGTGCCCGTCCTGTGGTGGACGATCCCCCTGATGCTGCTCGGACAGGACTTCTTCTACTACTGGTCGCACCGCGGGCACCACGTCGTCCGCATCCTGTGGGCGTGCCACGTGGTGCACCACTCAAGCCGCAAGTTCAACCTGTCGACCGCGTTGCGCCAGCCCTGGACGAGCCTCACCGTGTGGCCGTTCTACCTGCCGCTCATCGCCTGCGGTGTGCACCCGGCGGCGCTCGCGTTCTGCTCGTCGGCCAACCTCGTCTACCAGTTCTGGATCCACACCGAACGCATCGACACACTGTGGCGCCCCGTCGAGTACGTCTTCAACACGCCCTCCCACCACCGCGTCCACCACGCCTCCCAAGGCGGCTACCTGGACCGCAACTTCGGCGGCATCCTCATCGTCTGGGACCGCCTCTTCGGCTCGTGGGTCGCGGAGGGCGACCGGCCCGTGTTCGGGCTGACCAAGAACATCAGCACCTACAACCCGCTGCGCGTCGCCACCCACGAGTACGCGGCGATCGCCAGGGACCTCAAGGCGGCGACCAGTTGGCGCGAGCGGGCCGGACGCGTCTTTCGCGGCCCCGGATGGCAATCCGGGCCCGCCACCGCCCCGAGCGCCCCGGCCAAGGCCACCGAGGGCGCCGCGTGACCCTCCCGCGGGCACTGCGCACCGGCTTCCTCCTCGTGTGCGCCGTCGACCTCGGCGCGCTCCTCGCCGGATCGGACACGGGGCACACCGTCGCCAAACCCCTCCTCATGCCCCTGCTCGTGGCGTACGTCGTCGCCTGCGGCGGGCCCCGACCGCTCCGCGCCGCCCTGCTGCTCGGGTGGGGCGGCGACGTCCTGCTCCTGATCGACCGGGACGCCGCGTTCCTCGCCGGGATGGGCTGCTTCGCCGCCGGGCACGTCTGCTACCTCGTGCTGTTCAAGCGGTACGGGACGCCCCGCGCGCGAGGAGCCCTGCTCGGCGCCGCGTACTGCCTCGCCCTCGCCGGCACCGTCGCGGCGCTCTGGCCCGACCTACCCCGGGACATGCGCGGGCCCGTCGCCGCCTACAGCGTGCTGCTCACCGCCATGGCGTACGGCGCCTCCCGCCTCGGCCTCGTGACCGGCATCGGCGGCGCCCTCTTCCTGCTGTCCGACTCGCTCATCGCGGCGGGCGTGGCCGACTGGCCCGCGCTGCCGCGCCCCGACCTCTGGGTGATGCTCACCTACGTGGCGGCGCAGTACCTGCTGGTCCGGGGCGTGCTCGGGGCGCGCGCCGCGCAAGGGGCGGCGTACCGTGAAAGGGGCGCCGAAACCTGGCGCACCCCGCACTGACCTGCGCCTTCACCGAAGGCGCGGCACCGCACCGAAGGAACCACCCCATGCGCGCCACCACCATCCACGCCCCGTACGACCTGCGGGTGGAGGACGTCCCCGATCCCGTCGTGCGGCTGCCCACCGACGCCGTCGTACGCGTGCTGCGCGCCTGCGTCTGCGGCAGCGACCTGTGGGCCTACCGGGGCGAGGCGGCACGGCAGCCGGGCCAGCGCATCGGGCACGAGTTCCTCGGCATCGTCGAGGAGAGCGGCAGCGAGGTCTCCACGGTCGGGCGCGGCGATCTGGTCGTGGCGCCCTTCATGTGGTCCGACGGCGTCTGCGACTACTGCCGCGAGGGCCTCACCACGTCCTGCGAGCACGGCGGCTTCTGGGGCGCCGTCGGCTACGACGGCGGACAGGGCGAGGCCGTACGTGTCCCCTTCGCCGACGGCACCCTCGTCCGGCTGCCCGCCGAGGCGGCCTCCGACGACTGCCTGCTCTCCGCCCTCCTCACGCTCTCCGACGTCATGGGCACCGGCCACCACGCGGCCCTCGGCGCGGGCGTCCGCGAGGGCGCCACCGTCGCCGTCGTCGGGGACGGCGCCGTGGGCCTGTGCGGCGTCCTCGCGGCCCAGCGGCTCGGCGCCGAGCGGATCATCGCGCTCGGCCGCCACGAGGGCCGCACCGCGATCGCCCGGCGCTTCGGCGCCACCGACGTCGTCGCCGAACGCGGCGAGGCGGCCGTGGAGGCGGTCCGCGCACTCACCGGCGGCCAGGGCGCCCACGCCGTGATCGAGGCCGTCGGCACCGAGCAGTCCATGCGGACCGCCGTCGACATCACCCGCGCAGGCGGCGCCATCGGCTTCGTCGGCGTCCCGCACGGCAGCGGCACCGGCCTCGACCTGGGCGTCATGTTCAACCGGAACATCGCGCTGCGCGGCGGCGTCGCCCCCGTCCGCGCCTACATCCCCGAGCTGCTGCCCGATGTCCTCGACGGCACGATCGACCCGTCGCCCGTCTTCGACATGACGGTCGGCATCGAGGGTGTGCCCGACGGCTACAAGGCGATGGACCAGCGCACCGCCCTCAAGGTCATGATCACCAACTAGCCGCCCCCGCAGCGCGCCACCAGCGGATCGGCGGCGTCAGCGCCGTCAGCACCGCCGACACCGCCACGACCTCCGCGCGCGCGGGAACGCAGGCGCTCGCATGGGCCCGCGCCCGCCGCCGCAGCCGTGGCCGCGCCGTCAGGAGCCGGTCGAGGACCGTGCCCGGCGGCATTCGGCGCAGGGTGCCGCACAGCCCCGTCGCGGTGAGCGCGGCGAGCAGCAGCGCGGCCACGCGCGCAGTACGTACAGCAGGGGCAGGAAGCAAGGCTGTGCGGGACCAGGTTCCCAGCGGCCACCACCGAGGCCGGCCCGAGCGCGGCCAGGGACCCCGCCCACGCCGCGTACGGGGACCACGTGCGCGGTGCCTCCTGCGACGGGGACACCTTGCGCGCGAGGGACCCGGCGAACACCTCGCCCGCCTGGACGCACAACGCGGCGAACAGCACCGTCCGCAGCAGCGCGATGCCGCCGACGCCGGGCGGCGCCGCCTCACCGGTGCCGTCGAGCCCAGCCCGTGGTCCGAACACCGGGATCAGCGCGGCGGCGACGAGCAGCAGCCCGGCGATGGCCCCCCGGCACCGTCCCTCGCACCGGGCCGCGTGCGCTTTTCACCCATGGCTCGCCCACACCGGTGCGTCCGTGCCCCAACGCCCGGGTGGCCGCGCCCAGTCGGCGGGCCCGCCGGCGAACGACACGGGCGGCAGCGCGTACCGCAACCGGCCCAGCGCACTGTCGGTCTCCGCCAGCCACGGAGCGGGGTCGAGTCGTCCTTCCGACACCACCGGCTCCGGGGGCAGTTCGTGCACCAGCCACCGGGCCGTCCGTGCGAGCGCCAGACCCAGCACGCGGGAACCGCCCTCCCGCGCCTGGTCGGTGAGGGCCCGCAGGACCCCGGCCGCGAGCAGATAGCCGGTGCCGTGGTCGAGCGCCTGTGCGGGCAGCGCCCCCGGTTCGGCCGCCGAGCCTTCGACGGCCCCGATGCCGGTCGCCGCCTGGACGAGGCTGTCGAACCCGCGCCGCCCGGCCCACGGCCCGTACGCGCCCCACGCCGACAACTCCGCCACCACAAGCCCGGGACGCCGTTCGAGAAGCGCCCGCGGAGCCAGCCCGAACCGGTCGAGCGCGCCCGGCCGGTAGCCCGTGACCACCACGTCGGCACCGGCCAGCAACGTCTCGAAGGTCCGCCGGTCGGCGCCGCGCGCCAGGTCGAGCCGGGTCGAACGCTTCCCGAAACCCGTGTCGGCGTGCGCGTCCGGGTCCTCCGGCAGGTCCGGCGCGTCCACCCGCAGCACGTCCGCCCCGAGCAGCGCCAGCGTGCGCGTGGCGACCGGGCCCGCGATGACCCGGGTGAGGTCGAGGACGCGCGGCGGACGGGCGCCCCGCACGACGCGGGGCGCGGCGTCGTCGAGCCGTTCCCGGGACAGCAGCGGGCGGGCCGCCACCGCGGCGCCCTGCGGGTGCGCGGCCCACTGCTCGGGGGTGCGCAGCGCGACGGCCAGCCCCCCGGCCGCGTACACCGTCTCCTCGACCTCGTACGCCGACCGCCCGGCGAGCAGCTCCGCGACCTCCTCCACCGTCGCGTCCGGGCCGACGCCGAGCACCGCCCGCAGCCGTGCCCGGTGGTGGGGGTAGTTCGCGTGCGTGCGCACCCGGCCGTCCGCGGTGCGCCAGAAACGCGACAGGGGCGCGAAGTTGACCGGCGCGCGCCCGTCGACGCGCAGATGCCGCTCGCTGGTGAAGGCGGTCGCGAGCGCGCCGTCGTCCACCCGCACCTCCGCCACGGGTCGCCCCGCGCGCGTGGCGGCCAGTTCCGCGGCGGCGAGCGCGCACGCGCCCACGCAGGCGCGGGCCAGCGCGCGCACGGGAAGGCGTGCGGGCAGCGCCCCCGCGCGCGTGAGGTACGAGATGCGGGACAGCAGGGCGGGGTCGCCACCGAGTGCGTCCCAGACGGCTGCGGTACCGGGCGGGTGCGTCATGCGTGCACTATGCCGGACGGTACCCGCGGCGCGGCGGGGAGGGGCCCGGCCCCTCCCCGCGCGGCTCTACTTGGTCACGGCGTCCAGCGCGTCCGCCGTCCCCACTCCGTAGAAACTGTTCTTGTTCTTGCCGCCCACGCAGACCGCGTCGACCGTGCCGTCACCGTCGATGTCGTACGGGTCGGTGCACGGCGTCGCGTCGGCCTCCCGGTAGAGGAGCGCCTTCACCTGCGCCGCCGAGGCGTGCGGGTGGGTCGACTTGATCAGCGCGGCGACGCCCGCGACGTGGGGCGACGCCATCGACGTACCCGCCTTGTAGCCGTAACGGCCGCCCGGCAGCGTGGACAGGATCAGTCCGCTGGTCGCCGGGGGAGCGGGCGTCTGGTAGGCGGTGGAGTCGCCGCCGGGGGCCGTGATGTCCACGACGTCCTTGCCCCAGTTCGAGTACGACGCCTTGATGCCCTTGGCGCCCGTCGCCGAGACGGTGACCACGCCGGGGAGCTGCGAGGGGATGTCGAAGCAGTCCTTCGTGCTGATCGTCCGCGGCACCGGTGTCGTGTCGTCGGGCGAGGAGTCGTCGACGATCTCGTCCTGCGCGAGGTCCGTCTCCGCGTTGCCGGCCGCCGCGACGTTCACGGCGCCCTTGCGCTCCGCGTACCGCGTGGCCCGCGTGACGGCCGTGACGAGCGCCTTCTGGTCGGCGTCCGTCGTGCAGTTGAACAGCCAGGGGTCGGTGTAGTAGCTGGAGTTGGTGACGTCGACGCCGTGGTCGGCCGCCCACACGAAGCCGCAGACGACGGCCTCCGTGTAGTACATGCCGGTGGCCGGCTCGGCCACCTTCAGGCTCGCGACCTTGACGCCGGGCGCGACACCGGTGACCCCGACGCCGTTCTTCGCGGCGGCGATGGTGCCCGCCACGTGCATGCCGTGGTCGGACTCCCCGGCCACCGGACGCCAGGCGTCGTCCTTCTGCACGGGCACGCCGCCCAGGCAACTGGCGGAGGCCTTCCGGTCGAAGTTCGGCGCGATGTCGGGGTGGGTGTCGTCCACGCCCGAGTCGAGCACGCCGACCGTCACCCGGGAGCTGCCGAGCGACTTCTCGTGGGCCCGGTCCGCCTTGATGGCGGGCAGGTCCCACTGGAGCGGCTCCAGCGGGTCCTGGGCCGACGTCGCCGCGGCAGCCGCCTTCTTGGCCTCCGCCGCCGTCAGCACCTGCTCGGTGGCGAGGTCGTCGCTGGACTGCGCGGCCAGCGGCGCGGTGCGCGTCGCACCGGCCGACTCGACGCCCCGCACGGACCTGATCGTCCGCCCGAAGTCCGGGTTCTTCGAGTGGACGACAAGGACGCCGATCTTGTCGTACGCGATGACGACGCTGCCGCCCGCCTTGCCGATCGCCTGCCGCGCCCACTTCGAACCGCCGTGTCCGGGGCGGACGTTGACGACGTAGCTGAGCGCCGGGCCGTCCGTGGCGACGGGCGCGTCGGAGGTGGCCGCCGCGTTCGGCACGACGGCCAGCGCGGACGCCATGGCGAGCCCCGCGGGCACCGCGAGGGCACGGATGAGACGGGTTCTCATGTGCGTGGCCCTCACTTCTTGACGGCCTTGAGGGCGTCGACGATGCCGTACCCGTAGAAGCCGTTGCGCTGCTTGCCGCCCTCGCAGGTCGCGTCGACGACACCGTCGCCGTCACCGTCGTACGAGGCGGGGCAGACCTCCTCGTCGGCCTGCGCCTTCATCAGCGCCTGCACCTGGGCGGGAGACGCCTTCGGGTGCGTCGACTTCAGGAGCGCGGCGACACCGGCGGCGTGCGGCGACGCCATCGACGTGCCCTGGAGCCAGCCGTACTCGCCGCCCGGCATCGTGGAGAGGATGCGGCCGTTCTTCGACGGGGTGTCGGAGGGGATCTGGTACTTGTCGCCGCCCGGCGCCGCGATGTCGATGACGCCGTTGCCGTAACTGGAGTAGTACGCCTTGGACTTGGTCACGCCGGTCGAGCTGACCGTGACCACACCCGGGAGCTGCGTCGGGACGTCGAAGCAGGTGTGCGGATCGATCGTGCGGTCCACCGGGGTCGAGTCGTCCGGGCTGGTGTCGTCCAGGATCGCGTCCGCGTCGAGGTCGTGGTTGGAGTTGCCCGCGGAGGCGAGGTTCAGGGTGCCCTTCTTCTGGGCGTAGAGCTGGGCCCGGTTCACCGCGTCGACGATCGCCCGCTGGTCGGGGTCGTCCATGCAGTTGTACAGCCACGGGTCCACGTAGTAGCTGTTGTTGGTGACCTCGATGCTGTGGTCGGCGGCGAACACGAAGGCGCACACGACGGCCTCCGGGTAGAACAGCTCGCTGACCGGGTCGGCCACCTTGATGCCCGCGACCTTCACGCCCGGCGCGACGCCCGCGACGCCGATCCCGTTGCGCGCGGCGGCGATCTCACCGGCGACGTGCGTGCCGTGGTAGTGGTCGGGGTTCGCGGGCCGCCAGGCGCCCGGCGAGGTGTCCGCCTTGCCGCCGACACAGCTCGCCGACTGGGAGGCCGAGAAGTTCGCGGCGAGGTCGGGGTGGGTGTCGTCCACGCCGGTGTCGATGACGCCGACGGTGACCTTCGGGCTGCCCGGGTTGATCTTCGCGGCCTTGTCCGCGCCCATCGCCCGCAGATCCCACTGGTCGGCCTCCAGCGGCTCCTGCGCCGAGGTGGCCTTCGCGGCGAGCGCCTTGGCGTCGGCCTTCGACAGCTTCTGCGCCGCGCCCTCGTCGGTCGTGCCGGCCAGGCTGAGCGGAGCGGTGCGGGTCGCGCCCGCCGAGGCCACGCCCCGGACGGCGCGGAGCTGCTTGCCGAAGTCGGGGTTGGCCGAGTGGACGACGAAGACGCCTATCTTCGCGTACGTCTCGACTATGGAGCCGTCGGCCGCCGATATCGCCTTGCGCACGGAGGCGAGCGTGCGGGCGTCGGTGCCGCGCGTGTTCACCACGTACGAGAGTGAGGACGCCGAGTCCGCCGAACCGGCCGTCACCGCGGGGGAGTCGGCGGGCACGGCGGCGGCGGACGGCAGGAAGCCGAAGGAGGCCGTCAGCGCCATGCCGATCGGCAGGGCGAGGGCCAAGCGGCGTCTGGCAGGCAGATGAGCCATGGGATCTCCACATCATCCGTCGTATTCGGTGAATACGGAAAAGCGGAAAGCCCGAACACAAGTGGTGCCCGGGCAGGTGCATGACGCGTGGTGCGGTGTGAACGTATCTCTAGTCGCCGCAGGTCAGCAACGAGTTCCGAAAGAAATCAGGTGAGTTGAACCGGGGCGCGCGTACCCCCGTGCCGTTGTGCGGGGGCACCCGCACGATCCGGCCCCCTGTTGGATCACGCCGGAGAGCCCTACGATCGCGACCCGGCTCAGGTGATCCACGTCACTGTGAGACCCCCCGTCCCCGACAGCACCGCATCACAAGGAGACTCCGTGGCCACCGACGCACCACCACCCCAGAAGGGCGATCCAGGAACCGGCCGGATCCTGCCCTCCACCGAGGAGTTCGTCGCGGCGCAGGAGAGCGCGGAGTTCGCCGAACTGCGCCGGGCGCACCGCTCGTTCGCCTTCCCGCTCACCGTCGCCTTCATCGCCTGGTACCTGGTCTACGTCCTGCTCTCCAACTACGCGGGCGACTTCATGGGCACCAAGCTCTTCGGCAACATCAACGTGGCCCTGGTGCTCGGCCTCGCCCAGTTCCTGACCACGTTCCTCATCGCCTGGTGGTACTCGCGGTACTCCGCCGCGAAGCTCGACCCCAAGGCCGAAGCCATCAAGTCCCGTATGGAGGGCGGCGCATGAGCCCCGCAGTGCACGTACTCGCCGCCGGAGAGGCCGGGGAACACCGGCCGCTGATCATCAGCCTGTTCGCGGTGTTCGTCGCCGCGACCCTCGTCATCACCGTATGGGCGGGCCGCCAGACCAAGAGCGCCGCCGACTTCTACGCGGGAGGGCGCCAGTTCACCGCCTTCCAGAACGGCCTCGCCGTCTCCGGCGACTACATGTCCGCCGCCTCCTTCCTCGGGATCGCGGGCGCCATCGCCCTCTTCGGCTACGACGGTTTCCTCTACTCCATCGGCTTCCTGGTCGCCTGGCTGGTCGCGCTCCTCCTGGTCGCCGAACCGCTGCGCAACTCCGGCCGGTACACGATGGGCGACGTCCTCGCCTACCGCATGCGCCAGCGGCCCGTCCGCACGGCCGCGGGCACCTCCACGATCGTCGTCTCGATCTTCTACCTGCTCGCACAGATGGCCGGCGCGGGCGTCCTCGTCTCGCTGCTGCTCGGCATCACCTCGGACGCGGGCAAGATCGGCATTGTCGCCCTGGTCGGCGTACTGATGATCGTGTACGTCACCATCGGCGGCATGAAGGGCACCACCTGGGTGCAGATGGTCAAGGCCGTGCTCCTGATCGCGGGCACGATCCTGCTCACCTTCCTGGTCCTGCTGAAGTTCGACTTCAACGTCTCGGACCTGCTGGGCACCGCCGCCGACAACAGCGGCAAGGGTTCGGCGTTCCTGGAGCCCGGCCTCAAGTACGGCGCCACGGCCACCTCGAAGATCGACTTCCTCTCGCTCGGCATCGCCCTCGTGCTCGGCACCGCGGGGCTGCCGCACATCCTGATCCGCTTCTACACGGTGCCGACGGCCAAGGCCGCCCGTAAGTCGGTCAACTGGGCCATCGGCATCATCGGCGCCTTCTACCTCATGACGATCGCCCTCGGCTTCGGCGCCGCCGCCCTCATCAAGCCCGCCGAGATCATCGCCTCCAACCCGGCGGGCAACACGGCGGCCCCCCTGCTCGCGCTCCATCTCGGCGGCGTCGACTCCAACTGGGGGGCGATCCTGCTGGCGTCCATCTCCGCGGTCGCGTTCGCCACGATCCTCGCGGTCGTCGCGGGCCTCACCCTCGCCTCGTCCTCCTCGTTCGCGCACGACATCTACGCCAACGTCATCAAGCGCGGCAAGGCGAGCGAGAAGCAGGAGATGCAGGCCGCCCGCTGGGCCACCGTCTTCATCGGCATCATCTCGATCGCCCTGGGCGCCCTCGCCCGCGACCTCAACGTGGCCGGACTCGTCGCCCTCGCGTTCGCCGTCGCCGCGTCCGCGAACCTGCCGACGATCCTCTACAGCCTCTTCTGGAAGCGGTTCAACACCAGCGGGGCCCTGTGGTCGATCTACGGCGGCCTGTTCACGGCGGTCTTCCTCGTCCTCTTCTCGCCCGTCGTCTCCGGCAACCCGAAGACCTCCATGTTCAAGGGCGTCGACTTCCACTGGTTCCCGCTGGAGAACCCCGGCATCATCTCGATCCCGGTCGGTTTCCTGCTCGGCGTCGTCGGCACCTACGTGGCCAAGGAGAAGGCCGACAAGGGCAAGTACGCCGAACTGGAGGTCCGGTCCCTCACCGGCACCGGAGCCCACTGACCCGCGCCGTCGCCCCCGCCCCCGTCGTGGACCGCTCGTAGCTCTCTACGACGGGGGCGGGGCGCCCTCGTGGGATCACCGGCCTCCCTCTGTCGGACCCGTCACGTAGGCTCGGCGGTACAAGGCAGGACACGTACCAGGGAGGGGGCCCACGTGCTCATCGACACCTACGGCCGCGTCGCGACCGACCTACGGGTCTCGCTGACCGACCGGTGCAATCTGCGCTGCACGTACTGCATGCCCGAAGAGGGCCTCCAATGGCTGGCCAAGCCGGACCTGCTCACGGACGACGAGATCGTCCGCCTCGTCCGCATCGCCGTCACCCACCTCGGCATCACCGAGGTCCGCTTCACCGGCGGCGAGCCCCTGCTGCGCCCGGGCCTGGTCGGCATCGTCGAGCGCGTCGCCGCGCTCGCCCCCCGCCCCAAGATGTCCCTGACGACGAACGGGATCGGCCTCAAGCGCACCGCCGCGGCCCTGAAGCAGGCCGGCCTCGACCGGGTCAACGTCTCCCTGGACACGCTGCGCCCCGACGTCTTCAAGACGCTGACCCGCCGCGATCGCCACAAGGACGTCATCGAGGGCCTGGCCGCCGCCCACGAGGCGGGCCTGACCCCCGTGAAGATCAACTCGGTCCTGATGCCGGGGCTGAACGAGGACGAGGCCCCCGAGCTGCTCGCCTGGGCGGTCGAGCACGGCTACGAGCTGCGCTTCATCGAGCAGATGCCGCTCGACGCCCAGCACGGCTGGAAGCGCGACGGCATGATCACCGCGGGCGACATCCTCGCCTCCCTGCGTACGCGCTTCGAGCTCACCGAGGAGGGCTCCGACGAGCGGGGCTCCGCGCCGGCCGAGCGCTGGGTCGTCGACGGCGGCCCGCACCGCGTCGGCGTCATCGCCTCGGTCACCCGCCCGTTCTGCTCGGCCTGCGACCGCACCCGCCTCACCGCCGACGGCCAGGTCCGCACCTGCCTGTTCGCCACGGAGGAGACCGACCTGCGTGCCGCGCTCAGGGCCGAGGGCCCCGACGGCAGCGACGAGAACATCGCCCGCATGTGGAAGCTGGCCATGTGGGGCAAGAAGGCGGGCTCGGGCCTCGACGACCCCTCGTTCCTCCAGCCCGAGAGGCCCATGTCGGCGATCGGCGGCTGACGCCGGGGGGCCGTCCGCCGGGACCTCACTCCCCGCGGGCGTCCCACTCCGGCAGCGACACGACGTCCTTCAGGAAGCCGCGGACACTCAGGAACTGGGCGAGGTGCTCACGGTGCTCCTCGCACGCCAGCCACGTCTTGCGCCGCTCCGGCGTGTGCAGCTTCGGGTTGTTCCACGCGAGCACCCACACCGCGTCGCCGCGACAGCCCTTGGCCGAGCACTGAGGGGTCGCGGGGGAGGGTCCGGAAAGGTTCGCGAGGTTCACGCGTTCACCTTAGAGCGTGCGGCGAAGGTCCTGGACGCCCCGGAAAAGGCGACGCCGAGCAGCCACGGGGGGAGCTGCCCGGCGTCGGTCCGTCGCTCCGACGGGGGATGCGGAGCGCGTACGCAGTATGTCACGCGAGACCCGTCGCCCGGCACCTCAACCTCATGATTGATCTGAGCTTTTCTTGAGCTTCGCGTGACGTCGGCCGGAGCCGCCGCACGGGCCGGAGCGGGCCGCGCTCAGCCGCGGTCCTCCGCGGCGGGCTCCGTGGGAGTCACGGCGGGACCGGGGGCGATCATGGGGCGTACCGGGGCGGGCACGAAGGTCGACGGCAGCCCCGGCGCGTTCTCCCGGCCCGCGTTGGCGATGACCACGGCGACGTAGGGGAGCAGGGCTCCGAACACCAGCGTCACGATGGCGACCGGCCGCTGCACGTTCCACAGCACCGCGGTGAGGATCACCGAGAGTGTGCGGATCGACATCGAGATGACGTACTTGCGCTGGCGGCCACGCACGTCGTCCGCGAGCCCCTGCCGGGCTCCTGTGATCCGGAAAACCTGTGCCCCGCCGTTACTGCTGCGTTTCCGCATCACTCTCCACCACCCGACCATCGACCGGACTCTCCCCGGACCGGACTGCCTCCACGGTACGCCCGGGCTGCGTCGGCCACGAGACCGGGGGAGGCCGGGACCGGGCGTGTGGCCTGCGCCGTACCGCGTATGGAGCCGCCCGACATGCGCCGTACGGACTACGGACAGAAACTGATCGAACGGTGCGCATGCGCGTACTCACACGCCGCATGAGGAGGCGACGGCATGAGCTGGTTGTGGGCAATCATCGTGGGACTCGTGCTCGGTCTGATCGCGAAGGCGATCCTGCCGGGCAAGCAGCAGATCCCGCTGTGGCTGACGGCGGTCTTCGGAATCCTCGGCAGCGTCCTGGGCAACTGGGCCGCCACGGGCCTCGGGGTCAACGACACCAAGGGCATCGACTGGATCCGGCACCTGCTGCAGTTGATCGGCGCGGTGGTGGTGGTCGGCGTCGGTGAGATGGCCTGGGTTGCCCTGCGCGGCAAGAAGAGCAGGGCCTAGCCGACGCCCGAGGGGGCCGGTTCCGTCGTCACATGCGACGGAGCCGGCCCCCTCAGGGCTGCGTGTGCGGCGGCGTGGATCAGGCTTTGACCTCGACCGCGGCCAGGTTCTTCTTGCCGCGCCGCAGCACCAGCCACCGCCCGTGCAGCAACTGGTCGGCGCCCGGCACGAAGTCCTCGGCGGCGACCTTGACGTTGTTCACGTACGCGCCGCCCTCCTTCACGGTCCGGCGCGCGGCGGACTTGCTCGCGACGAGGCCGACCTCGGCGAACAGATCGACGACCGGACCGAGCTCGGCGACCTCGGCCCTCGGCAGCTCGGAGAGCGCGGCGGCCAGCGTCGCCTCGTCCAGATCCGCCAGGTTCCCGTCGCCCTGCCCGAACAGCGCCTTGGACGCGGAGACCACCGCGGCCGTCTGGTCGGCGCCGTGCACCAGCGTCGTCAGCTCCTCGGCGAGCGCCCGCTGCGCGGCGCGGGCCTGCGGGCGCTCGGCGGTCAGCCGCTCCAGCTCCTCGATCTCCTCGCGGGACTTGAAGCTGAAGACGCGCAGGTACTTGGCGATGTCCCGGTCGTCCGCGTTCAGCCAGAACTGGTAGAAGGCGTACGGCGAGAACATCTCCGGGTCCAGCCAGATGGTGCCGGACTCGGTCTTGCCGAACTTGGTGCCGTCCGCCTTGGTGAGCAGCGGGATGCCGAGGGCGTGCACCACGGCCTCCGGATGGACCCGGTGGATCAGGTCCGTGCCGGAGGTCAGGTTGCCCCACTGGTCGGTGCCGCCGGTCTGGAGGACGCAGCCGTGGCTCTCGTACAGCTTGAGGAAGTCCATCCCCTGGAGGATCTGGTAGCTGAACTCGGTGTAGCTGATGCCCGCGTCCGAGTTGAGCCGCCGCGAGACGGCCTCCTTCGCGATCATCTTGTTGACCCGGAAGTACTTGCCCACGTCGCGCAGGAACTCGATGGCGGACAGGCCGGACGTCCAGTCCAGGTTGTTCACCATCACCGCGGCGTTCGGACCCTCGAAGTCGAGCAGCGGCGCGATCTGGCCGCGCAGCCGCTCGACCCAGCCGGCGACGATCTCGGGCGAGTTCAGCGTGCGCTCGGAGTTCGGCTTCGGGTCCCCGATCAGACCGGTGGCGCCGCCGACCAGGGCCAGCGGGCGGTGCCCCGCCCGCTGCATGCGCCGCATCGTGAGGATCTGCACCAGGTTGCCCAGGTGCAGGCTGGGCGCGGTCGGATCGAAGCCGCAATAGAACGTGACAGGACCGTCCGCGAACGCCTTGCGCAGCGCGTCCTCGTCGGTGGACAGGGCGATGAGCCCACGCCACTTGAGTTCGTCGACGATGTCCGTCACGGTTCCGTGTCTCCTCGAACAGTGCTGTTGTGTCCCGGCCAGTCTATGGGCGAATCCCGGGAGGTCAGACGCCCTGGCTGACCGAACTCATGTTGAAGTCCGGTACGCGCAGCGCGGGCATCGCCGCCTTGGTGAACCAGTCGCCCCACTCCCTCGGCAGGGTCTTCTCCGTCCGTCCGGCCTCGGTGGCCCGGCTCAGCAGGTCGACCGGCGACTCGTTGAACCGGAAGTTGTTCACCTCGCCCACGACCTCGCCCCCCTCCACCAGGTACACGCCGTCGCGGGTCAGCCCGGTCAGCAGCAGCGTGGCCGGATCGACCTCGCGGATGTACCAGAGGCAGGTCAGCAGCAGCCCGCGCTCGGTGGCCGCGACCATCTCGTCAAGGGACTTCCCGGAACCACCGTCGAGGATCAGGTTGTCCCCGGCCGGGGCGACCGGCAGGCCGGTGAGAGCGGCGCTGTGCCGCGTGGTCGTCAGATGCCGCAGCTCGCCGCCCGCGATCCACTCGGTGGCGGCGACCGGCAACCCGTTGTCGAAGACGGACGCGTCGTCCCCCGAGGTGTGCGCGAGGACGAACGGCGCGGACTCGATCCCCGGCGCGTGCGGGTCGCTGCGCAGCGTCAGCGGCAACTCGCTCAGCCGCTCGCCGACGCGCGTGCCGCCCCCGGGCTTGGAGAACACGGTCCTGCCCTCCGCCGCGTCCCGTGCCCCCGCCGACCACAGCAGATAGATCAGCAGGTCGGCCACGGCCGTCGGCGGCAGCAGCGTCTCGTAGCGCCCCGCGGGCAGCTCCACGCGGCGCTCGGCCCAGCCGAGCCGCGTCGCCAGTTCCGCGTCCAGCGCCGCCGGATCGACGTCCTTGAAGTCCCGCGTCGAGCATCCCGCCCACGCCGAGCGCCTGCGGTCCGGCGACTTGGCGTTCAGTTCGAGCGTCCCGTCGGGCTGGTCGTGCCGCAGCCGCAGCCCCGTCGACGTACCCAGGTAGCTGGAGGTCAGCTCGTGGTTGGCGAAGCCGTACAGCTCGCGCCCACCGGCCCGGGCCCGCGCGAAGGCCTCGCCGAGGGCGGGCGCGAAGTCCGCGAACACGGCCGACGAGGTCTCGGCGGGCGCCTCCGTGAAGTCGGGGGAGGCCGCCACACCCTCGACGAGCGGCTGCGCGTCCTCGGCGGGCCCGGCCTTCGCCGCGGCCTCCTCGGCCGCCCGCACCAGCGGTTCGAGGTCGGCGGCGGTCACGGCGGACCGGGAGACGACGCCGGTGGCCGTGCCCTCCTTGCCGTCGACCGTCGCGACGACGGTCAGCGTCCGCCCGCGGGTGACCCCGTTGGTGGTGAGCGCGTTGCCCGCCCAGCGCAGATTGGCGGTGGACGTCTCGTCGGCGATGACGACGCAACCGTCGGCCCGGGACAGCTCCAGGGCGCGCTCGACGATCTCGTACGGCTTGCTGCTGCGGCCGCTCATCGACCCGCCTCCTGCGTCGTGTTCAGAATGTTGACGCCCTTGAAGAGGGCCGAGGGGCAGCCGTGCGAAACGGCCGCGACCTGGCCCGGCTGGGCCTTGCCGCAGTTGAAGGCGCCGCCGAGGACATAGGTCTGCGGGCCGCCGACCGCCGCCATCGAACCCCAGAAGTCGGTCGTCGTCGCCTGGTAGGCGAAGTCCCGCACCTGCCCGGCGAGCCGCCCGCCCCGGATCTCGTACGCCCGCTGGGCCGTGAACTGGAAGTTGTACCGCTGCATGTCGATGGACCAGGACCGGTCGCCGACGAGGTACAGCCCGTGGTCGACCCCCGCGATCAGGTCATCGGTCGACAGGCCGCCCGGATCCGGTTGCAGCGACACGTTCGCCATCCGCTGCACGGGCACGTGGCCGGGGGAGTCGGCGTACGCGCAGCCGTTGGACCGCTCGAACCCGGTCAGCCGCGCGATCCTGCGGTCCAGTTGGTAGCCGACCAGCGTCCCGTCCTTCACCAGGTCCCAGGACTGCCCGGCCACGCCCTCGTCGTCGTAGCCGATGGTGGCGAGCCCGTGCTCGGCGGTGCGGTCCCCGGTGACGTTCATGATCTCGGAGCCGTACTTGAGCTTGCCGAGCTGATCGAAGGTGGCGAAGGACGTGCCCGCGTACGCCGCCTCGTAGCCGAGCGCCCGGTCCAGCTCGGTGGCGTGCCCGATGGACTCGTGGATGGTCAGCCACAGATTGGACGGGTCCACGACCAGGTCGTACGAGCCCGCCCGCACGCTCGGCGCCCGCATCTTCTCCGCCAGCAGCCCGGGAATCTCGGCCAGCTCGGCGTCCCAGTCCCACCCGGTGCCCGTCAGGTACTCCCAGCCCCGGCCGGCCGGCGGCGCCAGCGTGCGCATCGAGTCGAACTCGCCGCTCGCGTCGTCCACGGCGACGGCGGTGAGCTGCGGGTGCAGGCGTACCCGCTGCTGCGTCGTCGCGGTCCCGGCCGTGTCCGCGTAGAACTTGTTCTCGTGCACGCACAGCAGTGAGGCGTCCACGTGGCTGACCCCGTCGGCCGCGAGCAGCCGCGCGCTCCAGTCGGCGAGCAGCCCCGCCCGCTCCTCCTCCGGCACGGAGAAGGGATCGATCCCGTACGAGGAGACCCAGGTCCGGTCCGCGTACACCGGCTCGTCCGCCAGCTCGACCCGCTCGTCGGACCCGGCCGCCTTGATGACCTGCGCGCTGAGCTTCGCCATCGCCACGGCCTGGGACGCCACCTTCGCCGCGGCGTCCATCGTCAGGTCGACGCCGGACGCGAAGCCCCACGTGCCCCCGTGCACCACCCGCACCGCGTACCCGAGGTCCGTGGTGTCCGAGGACCCCGCCGGCCTGGCGTCCCGCAGCCGCATCTCCCCACTGCGTACGCGCTCCAGCCGGAAGTCCGCGTGCTCCGCGCCCAGCGCACGCGCGCGGGCGAGGGCCGCGTCGGCGAGAGCCCGCAGGGGGAGCGCCGTGAAGGCTTCATCGATCGTATGAGGCACGAATGTCTCCCTGTCGTCCACGTCCGTCGCCCCGATCATGTCGTGCGGCACGGCTCGCTGCCAGAGCTTTCTGTAGGGACTCGACAGCGAGTCGGGTACGTCACTGTCGGTGGGCGATTCTCCGTACGAAGGGTCGTACCGATAGGTTTTCGAGGTACCACCACCGCTATCGAAAGGGTGATCCGTTGAGCCGCTCGGTTCTCGTCACCGGAGGAAACCGGGGCATTGGCCTCGCCATCGCCCGCGTATTCGCGGAGGCCGGCGACAAGGTCGCGATCACGTACCGCTCGGGCGACCCGGCGGAGCTCGAGAAGCAGGGCTTCCTGGCCGTCAAGTGCGACATCACCGATACGGAGCAGGTGGAGCAGGCCTACAAGGAGATCGAGGAGAAGCACGGCCCCGTCGAGGTCCTGGTCGCCAACGCGGGCGTCACCAAGGACCAGCTCCTCATGCGCATGTCCGAGGAGGACTTCACGTCCGTCCTCGACACCAACCTCACCGGCACCTTCCGGGTCGTCAAGCGCGCCAACCGCGGCATGCTGCGCGCCAAGAAGGGCCGCGTCGTGCTGATCTCCTCCGTCGTCGGCCTGCTCGGTTCGGCGGGGCAGGCGAACTACGCCGCCTCCAAGGCGGGCCTGGTCGGATTCGCCCGGTCCCTCGCCCGTGAGCTGGGGTCGCGCAACATCACCTTCAACGTCGTCGCCCCCGGTTTTGTCGACACCGACATGACCCAGGCGCTCACGGACGAGCAGCGCGCGAACATCGTGACGCAGGTGCCGCTCGGCCGGTACGCGCGGGTCGAGGAGATCGCCTCCGCGGTCAGGTTCCTCGCCTCCGACGACGCTTCGTACATCACTGGTGCCGTCATCCCGGTTGACGGCGGATTGGGCATGGGTCACTGAGAACGATGACTAGCACTGGCGGAATCCTCGAGGGCAAGCGCATCCTCATCACCGGTGTGCTGATGGAGTCCTCCATCGCCTTCCACACCGCGAAGCTGGCCCAGGAGCAGGGTGCGGAGATCATCCTCACCGCCTGGCCGCGGCCGACGCTCACCGAGCGCATCGCCAAGAAGCTGCCCCGGCCCGACAAGGTCAAGGTGCTGGAGCTCGACGTCTCCAACGACGAGCACCTGGCCCGGCTTGAGGGCCAGGTCCGCGAGCACCTCGGCGACCGTATCGACGGTGTCGTGCACTCCATCGGCTTCGCGCCGCAGGACGCGCTCGGCGGCAACTTCCTGAACACGCCGTTCGAGTCCGTCGCCACGGCCATGCACGTCTCCGCCTTCTCCCTGAAGTCGCTGACCAAGGCGCTGCTGCCGCTGATGAGCGAGGGCGGTTCCGTCGTCGGCCTCACCTTCGACGCGCAGTTCGCGTGGCCGCAGTACGACTGGATGGGCCCGGCCAAGGCCGCCCTGGAGGCCACCAGCCGCTACATGGCGCGTGACCTGGGCAAGCAGAACATCCGCTGCAACCTGATCTCGGCGGGCCCGATCGGTTCCATGGCCGCGAAGTCGATCCCCGGCTTCACCGAGCTGGCCGCGGTCTGGGACAGCCGCTCCCCGCTGGAGTGGGACCTCGCCGACCCGGAGCCCGCGGGCAGGGGCATCGTCGCCCTGCTGTCGGACTGGTTCCCCAAGACGACGGGCGAGATCATCCACGTGGACGGCGGCCTGCACGCCATCGGCGCCTGACCAGAACCCCTCAGGGGTCCCCCGTTCGGGTCACCGGCCGGGCAGTCACGAGGGACCTCCGCGCACGCTGGGTGCGAGGAGGTCCCTTTCGTGCGCCTGCCCCGCCGCATAGCCCCGGCCCTCACCGCCCTGACGCTGCTCGTGGCGCTGCCCTGCGACGCGGCGTCCCAGCCCGCCGCGGACCGCGCCCCCGCGCGCGTGGGCGACGCGGAACGCGACCCCTTCGGAGCCGGGTGCCGGGTCCGCGTCGCCGGGGGGACGGCGGCGAGCGCCGTCTGCCACAACCCGTACCCGGCGGTCGACGAGGTCGCCCTGCACATCGAGTGCGACCCCTGGTGGGACATCGACACCGACACCGCCCCCGTCGAGGTGGGCCCCGCCGAGACCGTGCGGCTGGAGGGACGGTGCTGGAAGAACGTACGGACCGCCTGGGTCAGTCATCACCGGACGGCGTGAGCCGGCCCGGGCGGCACAGGAACGGGTAGGACGCCGCCTCGGCCGCGGCGGCCTCCGCGTCCTGCTCCCGGATCGCGTCGACCAGACGCGTGTGGTCCATGTGGTTCTCGGCGCTGAGCCGCTCGCCCACGTCCTCCCGCAGCCAGTCCCGCAGCACCTCCCCGAGGTCCGCGTACATCGCCGTCATCACGTCGTTGTGCGACGCGGCGACCACGGCCATGTGGAACGTCGCGTCCGCTGTCACGAACGCCTCCGTGTCGCCGGACCCCCACGCCTCCTCGCGGCGCAGGTGCAGCGCGTCGAGCTGCTTCAGATCCCGTTCGGTGCGCCGCTCCGCCGCCAGTCGCGCCGCGCTCGACTCCAGCGTGGCGCGCAGCTCGGCGATGTGCCGCGGGTCGGCGTCGGCGAACCGCCGCTGCATCACCCCCGCCAGCTCGCTGGTCGCCACGACGTACGTACCCGAGCCCTGCCGGATGTCGAGCAGCCCGTTGTGCGCGAGGGCGCGCACGGCCTCGCGCACCGTGTTGCGGGCGACGCCGAGCTGCTCGACGAGCTCGGGCTCGGTCGGGATACGGGAGCCCACCGGCCACTCGCCCGAGGAGATCTGGGCGCGCAGGGCGGAGATGACCTGCTCGGACAGGGCCGAGCGCCGGGGGGAGGTCAGGGGCATCGGCGTTCCTTCGTCCTGGCTCGTACATGACGCGAATCGATTGGACAGCCAATCATCCCATGATTCTAAGATGGGGTCATGGCTAGCGAGGAAACACCGACCCCGACGATGGCACCGCCGACCGCCCGCACCCCGATACCCGACGAGAAAAGTGCCGCCCCGCGCGCGTGGGCCGTCCGTCTGGTGACCGTCGGCATCGTCCTCGCCGCACTGAACCTGCGGCCCGCGATCACCAGCCTCGGCGCCCTCCTCGAAGAGGTCCGCGACGGGCTCGGCATGAGCGGCAGCCTCGCCGGACTGCTCACCTCCGTGCCCCCGCTGTGCTTCGCCGTCTTCGGCGTGATGGCGCCCCGGCTCGCCCGGCGCTTCGGCGCGAGCGCGGTCGTCTGCGCCGGCATGGCCGCGATCGCCGCGGGCCTGATCATCCGCCCGTACACCGGTGGCACCGTCGGCTTCCTGGCCGCCAGTGCCCTCGCCCTCATGGGCATCGCCGTCAGCAACGTGCTGATGCCGGTCATCGTCAAGCGCTGGTTCCCCGACCGCGTCGGCTCCATGACCGGCCTGTACTCGATGGCCCTCGCACTCGGCACGTCCCTCGCCGCCGCCGCGACCGTGCCGATGACCGACGCGCTCGGCGGCGACTGGCAGTCCGGGCTCGCCGTCTGGGCCGCGCTCGCCGTCGCCGCCGTCCTCCCCTGGATCCCGCTCGTCCGCGTCAAGGGCGCGGGCCCCGCCGAACCGGCCCGGTCGGCCGCCGGCGCCGACGACGGGTTGCGGATCACCCGCAGCCGCACCGCGTGGGCGCTCGCCGTCTTCTTCGGGCTCCAGGCCACGGCCGCGTACATCACGATGGGATGGATGGCGCAGATCTTCCGCGACGCCGGGGTCTCCGCGTCGACCGCCGGGGTGCTGCTCGCCGTCACCATGGCCATGGGCGTCCCGCTCGCCTTCGTCATCCCCCGCGTCGCCGCCCGGCTGCCCAGCCAGGGCCCGATCGTGGTCGTCCTCGGCGCCTGCGGCCTCGCCGGCTACGCCGGTCTGTACTTCGCGCCCTCCTCCGGCGCCTGGGCCTGGGCGATCCTGCTCGGCATCTCCAACTGCGCCTTCCCGCTGGCCCTGACGATGGTCGGGATGCGCGCCCGCACCGGCGCCGGTGTCGCCAAGCTGTCCGCGTTCGCGCAGTCCACCGGCTACCTGATCTCCATTCCCGGGCCGCTGCTCGTCGGCGTCCTGTACCAGCACAGCGGCGGCTGGGGCGTGCCGATCGCGCTCATGGCCGCGCTGATGGTGCCGCAGATCGTGGTCGGTGTCCTCGCGGGCCGCAACCGCACCGTCGAGGACGAGGCCGCCACGGGCGCCCCGGCGTCCTGAGCGCCGGGGACAGGTGCGACACTTGCCGCATGTCGCCTGTGCTCGAACCGAACCCCCAGAACGGCCAGAAGAAACTCCTGCTCGTACTCGGCGCGATGCTGGCCATCACCGTGGTCGTGGCCGTCATCGCGACGATCGCCTCCCCCTGAGAACCTGTCCCTGACACCGGCCGCCCCGCACCGGGCGCGAAGGTGGGGTTAACTCCACCATCCCCTAGGGGGCCAGTGTCAGGGTGAACTGGGTGGATCACCGGATGGGGCGGCAGCCCCCGGGTCCGTACCGTCGAAGTGTCGCCGGGAGAGTCGGCGCACCGGACGAGGACGACGGACCACGGAGGAAGCCATGTCGGCCCCCACGCACCCCCGGACCCACCCGGCAGCCGCGGGCGGCGCCTCCGTCCGGCTGCCCTGGTGGGCCGTCGCGCTGCCCGCCGTCGCCTTCGTGGCGCTCCTGCTGCTGATCCTCAACCCGGCCGACGCCCAGGCCGCGGCGGGCGACCCGACCCTCGCCCACCTCGTGACCCGCGTGAAGGAACTGGTGCTCGGCTGAGGGGCGTCCCGCAAGCCTCCCGGCCCGCGTTCACTCGCGCGGGCGAGCCCGTCAACTCCCTGCGCCTCGTGCCCGTTTTCATGCGAAGCTGGAACGCATGAGCGTCGCAGAACCCCGCAGGATCGTCCTTTTCCGGCACGCCAAGGCGGACTGGCCTCAGGTGCCCGATCACGAGCGTCCGCTCGCCGAGCGCGGACGCCTGGACGCCCCGGCCGCCGGCCGCAAGCTGGCCGACTCCGGCATCGCCCTCGACCTGGCCCTCTGCTCGACCGCCGTGCGCACCCGTGAGACATGGAAACTGGCGGTCCACGAACTGCCGGAGCGGCCGAGGACCGTCTACGAGGAGCGGATCTACGAGGCGTCCCCCGGCGAGCTGATCGCCGTGCTGAACGAGACGCAGGACGACGTCAGGAACGCCGTCCTCATCGGCCACAACCCCGGCGTGCAAGGGGTCACCGAGGTGCTGACCGGCGAGGCCGACCCGGGCGCGGCCGAGCGGCTGCGCTCCGGGTTCTCCACCGCCGCGTTCGCCGTGCTGTCCTTCACCGGCTCCTGGAAGTCGCTGGAGCCGGGCACGGCCACGCTGCTGGACTACTGGTCGCCGAACGCCTGACACCCCGTACGCGCACAGCGGGCCCGGCACCGTGCTTCGGTGCCGGGCCCGCCCACGTGATCGTGGTGTCAGGACTCCTGGGCGTCGGCCGCCTCGACCTCTTCCCGCGTGACGCCGAGCAGATACAGGACGGTGTCGAGGAACGGCACGTTCACCGCCGTGTGCGCGGCCTCGCGGACCACCGGCTTGGCGTTGAACGCGACACCGAGCCCGGCCGCGTTCAGCATGTCCAGATCGTTGGCGCCGTCGCCGATCGCCACGGTCTGGGCGAGCGGGACCCCGGCCTCCGCGGCGAACCGCCGAAGGAGCCGCGCCTTGCCCGCGCGGTCCACGATCTCGCCGGTGACCTTGCCGGTCAGCTTGCCGTCGACGATCTCCAGGGTGTTGGCCTGCGCGAAGTCCAGCCCGAGCCGCTCCCGCAGGTCGTCCGTCACCTGCGTGAACCCGCCCGAGACGACGCCCACCTGGTAGCCGAGCCGCTTGAGCGTACGGATCAGCGTGCGGGCGCCCGGCGTGAGCCGCACCTCGCTCCTGACCTTCTCCACCACCGACGCGTCGAGCCCGGCGAGCAGCGCCACGCGCGCGTGCAGCGACTGTTCGAAGTCCAGCTCCCCGCGCATCGCCGCCGCCGTCACCCCGGCGACCTCGTCCTCGCAGCCCGCGTGCGCCGCGAACAGCTCGATCACCTCGTCCTGGATGAGCGTCGAGTCGACGTCCATCACGACGAGCCGCTGTGCCCTGCGGTGCAGACCGGCCGCGACGACGGCGATGTCCACGCCCAGCTTCGCGCCCTCGGTGGCCAGCGCCGTGCGCAGCGTCTCCGTCTCGGTGCCCGACACCGCGAACTCGACCGCCGTGACGGGGTACTTGGCCAGACGGAAGATGCGGTCGATGTTGCCGCCGGTCCCGGTGATGGTCGCGGCGATCGCTGCGGTCGACTCGGCGGTGAGCGGGTGCCCGAGCACGGTCGCGAGCGACCGGCCCACACCGCGCGGCCGGTTGTCGCCGATGCCCGAGATGATCTCGGCCTGCATCCGGACGGACTCCGCCCAACTGTGGACGGTGGCCCGCAGCTCGCCCTCGAGACCGGGCGCGGGCTGGGTCACCAGGGCGCACAGGACGATACGGCCGCGTGTGACGACCTGCTCGATGTCGACGACGTCGACGGAGTAGGCGGCAAGGGTGTCGAAGAGCCCGGCGGTGAGGCCGGGCCGGTCCTTGCCGAATATCTTGACCAGGAGGGTCGGGACGTCGGCCGGCACGGGCAGGTGTCCGTCGACGTTCGGGGCATCAGCGGGTTGCTGGGGCTGCGGAGCGCTCATGATGCCCCTACGTTATCGGGCTTGTGTGCGGTTGCGCGGCCCCGGTCCGCGTACCGGACAGGCCCCGGCCCGACCGCCTCGGGCGGCCCGCGCTCAGCGCCCGTCCCGGTCCCCCCGGCGCCGCTTCGGTGCCCGGCCGGTGGCGGGCGGTGGCGGTGGCGGCGGGGGCGGCGGCTCGGGATGCAGCGGGCCCGCGACCGTGGGGGCGCCGCTCGTGCCGTCGTGGTGGGGCCGATCGCCGCCCGGGCCCCGCGGACGGGTCCGCGGCCCGCGCGGCTCCCCGCCGTACGGATCCCGCGTCTCCCGGCCGTACGGATCCTCGCCGTAGGGCCGCGCCTCGTACGCCTGGGCGTCGTACGGCCTCAGGTAGGGGTTCGTGTCGGCGTTCGACGGGCGGTACGGACTGCTCGCCCGGTACGGTCCCGCCGATGCGGACGACGCCTCCAGGGCAGGGGCCGCCTCGCCCGGCGCTGCGGCCGGCGCGGCCACCCGCCCGCCCGCGGCCCCGCTCGCGCGCGCGAGAAGCGCCCCGAGCGCCCCGGCCCCCGCCCCCCACGCGGCGCCCAGGAGCAGCGCCATCCCCGCGTTCCCGTGCACATCGATGCTCGCGCCGAACCCGTCGAAGCCGAGCACCGACAGGGACGCGTCCGCCGAGACGTCCGTCAGCCACACCAGGAGCGGCAGCGCGAGCGCCGTCACGACACCGAGCCGCAGGGCGCAACGGCCCGCGAACCCCACCGCTCCCTGCCCCGGGGTCAGCGGGGTCCTGACCGCCGTCAGGACCCCGGCGAACACCATCATCAGGGCCGTCGCGACGGCCAACAGCCATACCCGGCCGTCGAGTTCGGCCAGCCTGCCCAGCGTCAGGGGCTGGTCGGAGGAGGCCTTGAGCAGATCGTCGAGCGGGTCGGGAAGCACCTTCGTGAGCGCACCCGTCGCCTTGCCGTCCCAGGGCACGAACAGGCCGAGCGGCACCGCGAGCCACGCCCCGTTGGGCGCGCCGAGCAGCGCGGCGCCCGCGATCCGCTTCGGGTGGTCGTCGCCGACCATCGCGTACCCGGCCGCGGCCAGGCCCGCGAGGACCGTCACCAGCAGCACGGTCACGAGCGCCGACGCGGCGGGGCGCACCACCCGGTGCACCGGCGCGAGAACGCGCGGCAGGGCAGTGCGCCGCGACGCGAGCAGCGCGATGAGCAGCACCCCGGTCGCGTAGGCCGCGCCGCCCAGCAGCGTCGCCCCCGTCTGCACGGTGAAGCCGACGGACGCCTTCGCGTCCGCGAGGTCGCCGAGCCGGTCGGGGAGCAGCCCCCCGATGCCGCCGGGAAGCTTGTCCTCCAGACCGCCCGGCAGGTCCCCGGCGCCCGGAATGTCGTTCAGCCCCAGGTTCGACCCGTCAATCGTGATGAGGTCGTGACCCGCCCATGCGAGGCCGCCCAGCAGTGCCACGAACAGCACCACCACGGCCCCCGCGCGCACCACCAGTTCCCCCGCGCCGATCCCAAGTCCCCGTGCCCGCAAGGAGCGTAGGAAGAACCAGCTCATCAGGAGCGCGCCCACCAGGCCCACGCCCAGGGGCGCGACATCGATGGCGGTGTGCGCCTGCGCGCCGTCCAGACCGAACGCCGACACATCGCCCGACGGGGTCACGCGCCCGCCGACACCGATCGCCACCACGGCGGCGGTCATCGGCCCGAGCGACCCCGCCGAATCCGCCTCCAGCAGATGCAGCCCGAGCGCCGCGACCCCCGCCATTCCGATGAAAGCCCAGCTCACCGCGGCAATGGCCGAAAGCAGCACATCGCCGACGGGGACGCTGCCGCGCCGAGTCGTGTCATGGCCGGTCTCCATCAGGACCCCCCGATCCGTACCGCCTCACCCCTGATATCCCCTTTGCGCATGATCCGTAGGGGTTGCGGGCGCTTACCACTCTCCGGGCCCGTATCTGCCACGTCAACGGCGCGGGCGCCGAAGCGACCCGAGACTCTTCACCACCTCCGACGCAAGGCCCGACTTTCGGTCACGGGGGCGTTCCTGAAATAGTTCCTGACGATGTTCGACATCCCTAGACTCCCCATGACGGGGCACAACTTCGGGGGACAACTCAGTGGGGCATGGAGTGCCTGAACTCGTATTGGAACTGAATGGCAGGACCTGGACGCTCGACCCGTCCAGGCCATACACCCTCGGACGTGATCCGGGGGGAGACGTCGTGCTCGACGACGCCAGGGTCTCCTGGCGGCACGCCACGATCAGTTGGGACGGGCGTAGCTGGGTCATCGAGGACCACGGCTCGACCAACGGCACCTTCGTGCAGGGTCGGCGCATCCACCGGACGGAGATCGGCCCGGGCTCGTCGGTGTACCTGGGCAACTCGGCCGACGGCCCGCGCGTGAACGCGCAGGGCAGCGCCCAGGCCGCCGCCGTGGCCTCGCCGCACCAGGCGCAGCAGCAGGCCGCGGGGCTGACGCAGCAGCCACCGCAGCAGCATCCGCAGGGCGCCGCGCCCGGCTGGCAGCAGCAGGCGCCGCAGCAGCCGCAGATGCCTCAGCAACAGCGGCAGCCCCAGCAGGCGTGGCCGCAGCAGCCCGCGGCCCAGCAGGTGCCGAACCAGCAGGGACCCGGCGGTGTCGCGGGGGCTCCGCCCGTCTACGGCGACCGCAGCCCGACCACGTTCCACCAGTTCTCGCTCGGCCGCGTCATGCGCATCGGCCGCGCCCTGGAGAACGAACTGGTCGTCTCGGACCTCCAGGTCTCGCGCCTGCACGCCGAGTTCCACGCGACGCCCGACGGCCGCTTCGAGATCCGCGACCTCGGCTCGCACAACGGCACGTACGTCAACGGCCAGCCGATCGCCAAGGGCGGCTCCGCCCTGCTCGGCCCGAACGACATCGTCGGCGTCGGCCACTCCACGTTCCGCCTCGTCGGCGACCGCCTCGAGGAGTTCGTCGACACCGGTGAAGTCTCCTTCTCCGCGCGGCACTTGACGGTCACCGTCGACGGCGGCAAGCAGATCCTCAAGGACGTCTCCTTCGGCGTCCCGGAGAAGTCGCTGATCGCCGTCATCGGCCCGTCCGGCTCCGGCAAGTCGACGCTCCTGAAGGCGCTCACGGGCTACCGCCCCGCCAACCAGGGTGACGTCCTCTACGACAACCGGAACCTGTACAAGCAGTTCGCCGAGTTGCGCCAGCGCATCGGTCTGGTCCCGCAGGACGACATCCTGCACAAGGAGCTGACCGTCAAGAAGGCGCTCAAGTACGCCGCCAAGCTCCGCTTCCCCGCGGACACCAGCGAGCAGGAGCGCCAGCAGCGCATCGACGAGGTGCTGCGCGAGCTGAAGCTCGACATCCACAAGGAGAAGAAGGTCACCTCCCTCTCCGGTGGCCAGCGCAAGCGCGTCTCCGTCGCCCTGGAGCTGCTGACCAAGCCGTCGCTGATCTTCCTGGACGAGCCGACCTCCGGCCTCGACCCCGGCATGGACCGCGACGTCATGCAGCTCCTGCGCGGCCTCGCCGACGACGGCCGCACCGTCCTCGTCGTCACCCACTCGGTCGCCGAGCTGGCGATCTGCGACAAGCTGCTCGTCATGGCGCCCGGCGGCTCCGTGGCGTACTTCGGCCCGCCCGAGGAAGCCCTCAACTTCTTCGGCTACGAGACCTGGGCCGACGTCTTCTCGGCGTTCGAGAACTACCGCGACTACGACTGGGCGGGCCGCTGGAAGGGCTCGCAGCACTACCAGATGTACGCGGCCGACATCGACGCCGTGGCCGCGCAGTCGATACAGATGCCGCCCCCCGCCGCGATCAAGCCGCCCAAACCGCAGCCGTGGGCCGCCCAGCTCGTCACCCTGATCCGCCGCTACGTGTCGGTGATCGCCTCCGACAAGGGCTTCATGGGCCTCATGGTGATCCTGCCCGCCGTCCTGGGCGTCGTCTCCGTGGTCATCCCGGCCGACTTCGGCCTCGCCCCGCCCAAGCCGCCGTCCAAATTCAACGGCGACGCGGGCACCATCATGCTGATCATCGCCGTCGGCATGTGCTTCTCCGCCGCGGCCAACTCGGTCCGTGAGCTGATCAAGGAGCGGGTCATCTACGAGCGGGAGCGCGCCACCGGCCTCTCCCGTTCCGCGTACCTGATGTCCAAGGTCATCGTCCTCGGCGTCATCACGGCCATCCAGGGCGTCATCATCTGCGCCATCGGCTTCCTCCCGCGTGACCTGCCGGAGGAGGGCCTGCTGATGCCACCGGCGATCGAGCTCTGCGTCTCGATCATCGCCCTCGGCTTCACCTCGATGATGTTCGGCCTGGTGATCTCCTCGCTGGTGAAGACCTCCGAGAAGACGATGCCGCTGCTCGTCATGTTCGCCATCGTCCAGGTCGTCTTCACCGGCGTCCTCTTCCAGATCTACGGATCGATCGGCCTGGAGCAGTTCGCCTGGCTGATGCCGTCGCGCTGGGCGATCGGCGCGGCCGGGGCCACGCTCGACCTGTCCCACCTCATGCCGCCGTGGGACCCGAAGAAGCCCAACGACCTCGACCCGCTCTGGGAGCACTCGGTCACTCAGTGGGGCATCAACCTCGCCATCCTGATCGCGCTCGGCGTGATCTGCGGCTTCGCGGTCGCGCGCCTGCTGCGCCGCCACGAACCCGAGGTCATGCGCAAGTAGGCACGGCCGTACGTCACAGAAGGGCGGCACCCCGCACGGGGTGCCGCCCTTCTGTGACGTGGGGGGCAGCGTGTTCCGGACCCAGAGGTCCCGTCAATGCGTCTCAGTACGCGCTGTCCACGTTGTCGATCGAGCCGTACGTGGCGGCCGCGTAGTTCGCGGCGGCCGTGATGTTGGCGACCGGGTCGTAGATGTTCGTCGACGTGCCGTCGACGTGGTACGCGTCGAACGTCGGCTGGATGACCTGGAGCAGGCCGATCGAGGGCGTGCCGTTCTGGGCGTTGATGTCCCAGCCGTTCATGGCGTTCGGGTTGCCCGTCGACTCGCGCATGATGTTGCGGTACAGCCCGTCGTAGGAGCCGGGGATGCCCTTGGCCCTCATGATGTCGAGGGACTGCTTGATCCAGCCGTCCAGGTTGTTCGCGTAGACCGGCGTACGGGCGGCGGCGCGGGAGGCGGCCTCCCGGGCCTCGCGCTCCTTGCGTGCCTCGGCGTCGGCCTCGGCCTTCGCCTTCGCGGCCGCGTCGGCCTTCGCCCTGGCCTCGGCGTCCGTCTTCGCCTTCGCCTCGGCGTCGGCCTTCTTCTTCGCCTCGGCGGCCCGCTGCGCCTTGATCTTCGCGGCGGCCTCCTCGGCCTTCAGCGAAGCGTTGGCCTGCTGGTCCGTGACGCTCGCCCGCACGTCCTTGATCTGCTGCGCGCCCGCGTTCGTCGTGAAGGCGACGGGGGCGGAGGAGACCGTCTCGCTCTGGGCCTGTGCCTGCGTGTCCTGGCCCGGCACCAGCGTCACCGCGAGGGCGGCGGCACCGAGAGCCGCGACACCGGCCATCGAGACGCGGTGGACGCGGGTGAGCTGACTATGGCCGGGAAAGGAGTACTTGGACATGGGAGACGGGGACCTCTCGCAGAACGGGGCGCCGCTCACCGACCGGACCGGCCGAGCTGTGTTTGGGACACGAACGCCGTGGGTAGACCGAACGGCGTTGAGCGACGGGGGCCATTCTTAGCGGCCGCAAAATTCCGTGGCAAAGGTGTGACGTACGAAGCCGGGTAGTGGGACCGGCCTGCGGAAAAGGGGCCAGGAGCCCGCCTGCGACTCCCAGCCCCTACGCAACCTCGGGACTTTCGTCCCCGCCCCGCCACTAGGGCCCTTCGTACGTGACGTGCACCCTATGCGCGGCGTCACACAGCGGCTCGGCGGATCTCACGCCGGGTTGCCATTGCAACGCGCACTGTGATGCCCCTCCTCCCGAAGGATGAGGCGCACGTCGCCGAACTCGTGCCACAGGTAGAGCCCCCGCACCGCTTGCTCATACGCGCGAGCCACCGCGGCACCTCCCGCGACCGCCTTTTCGGCATCGACAAATGCGACGCCGCCGGCTCGTGCAACCCGGTCGGCAGACCGTCCACCGCCCGCCCCTGCGCTCCGGCGTCACCACGAGCCCGATCCGGCCCCGCGCCGCCCACCGCCGACGCCACGGCCCGCACAGCGGCCGTCCCGACCGCGACGACCCGCCCGCCCCCGGCCCGCGCCGCCTCGGGCACTTCGAACCGCTCTGGGTAAGGAGGCTGGTGCGCCTCCGCGGGCGCCCCCCCGTATGCAGCGTGGTCGGCGCGAACCGCACCCCCGGCTCACCAGGCGCGCCACCGTCCGCTCTGTGCACGGCCGCGCAGCACTCGCGCATCTGGGCTCTGCCCGCCCCGTCCGCGTACGACAGCGCGAACACGGTCTGGTAAGCCGACAGCGGCTGGTCCGCCCGGCCCGCGCCGCCTCGGGGACCTCGAACCGCTCCGGGTAAGGAGGCTCGTGCGCCTCCGCGGGCGCCCCCCCGTATGCAGCGTGATCGGCGCGAACCGCACCCCCGGCTCACGAGGCGCGCCACCATCCGCTCTGTGCACGGCCGCGCAGCACTCGGCATCTCGGCTCTGGCCGCCCCGTCCGCGTACGACAGCGCGAACACGGTCTGGCATGCCGACAGCGGCTGGTCCCGCTCCGTGTAGGCGTAACGGATCGCCCGCTCGTGCCGCCGAAGCGCCCCGCACCCGCGGCTACCGGCTCCTCACACACCGTCCTCACGCCGCCCGGGAGCGACACCGCCGTGTCCGCGGGCCCACCCGTGCGCGGGCGCGTCGTGCCCCGCCCGTCCGGATCCCGCAGCTCCACCGCCCAGCGCCCGGCATCGCCCCGCGACGAGACATGCACGACCACGCGCGCGTGCCCGAGCACACCGTCCGCCGCCGCCGACGTGGGCGAGGTGTTCACCACCAGGAGGTCCCCGGCCCGCAACACGTCCGGCAACTCGGCGAACCGGCGATGGACCACACGTGTCGCGCGCGACACCAGAAGGCGCACGGGTGGTGACCGGCCCCGGCCGGGGCCCCGCTCCTCCGCCGACACCCGCGCCGACCGCTCGTCGGGCACCCGCACCGCGAGCGTCATCGCGTCCCCAGCAAGGAACGCGCCGCGTACCGGCCGCTCGGGGTCCGCTCCTCCAGCAGACGCAGGAAGGCGGGCACCACCTCATCGGGGTGCGGCGTCCCCGTCAGAGCCTCCTGCGGCTCCGCCGCCGGCATGTCCCTGCGCATCCCGCCCGGATCCACCGCCCGCACCCGCAACCCCGGCTCCTCCACCGCGAGCACCGCCGACACCTCGTCCAGAGCCGCCTTCGTCGCCCAGTGACCACCTCACGTGCGGTACGCCTCCGACGCCGTGTCCGAACTCATGTTGATCACCGCCCCCGCGCGTGACTCCCGCAACGACGGCAGCGCCTCCTGGAGCAGCCCCAGCGACCCACCACATCGACCTCGAAGGCTGCCCGGAAGTCGTTCAGCGGATGGTGCTCCAACGGCGCGAGCGGCGCCGCGCCCAGCACCCCCGCGTTGTTCACCAGCAGATCGAGACCGCCGAGCTCCCAGGCCACCGACGCCAGTTCCACCCCGTGCCCCCGTCGGCGACACCCCCCGTCGGCGCCCCCACCACCGCACCCCGCTCCCGCAGAGCGGCGCAGACCCGCTCCTGCGGCGGCACCGACCGCGCGTCCAGGACCAGAGACCAGCCCAACCCCGCCCGGCCGACGCGGCAGCCCTGGGCACTTCGTCCGCGAGCCCCACCACCGAAGGTCCTTCGACCTACGCCCACAGCCCTAGGAAGCAGCCGCCGCAGGCCGGATACGCACCGTCACACCCCGCCGGTACGGTGAGCCCATGAGTCACGGCCCACGGACGGGACTGGCCGCGGTGAGCGCCGCGCTGCTGGCCATGAGCAGACACCTGGAGGTCCGCGACGTCCTCAAGACGATCGTCGCCTCGGCGCGCGAACTGCTCGACGCCGAATACGCGGCGCTCGGGGTCCCCGACGACCACGGCGGCTTCGCCCAGTTCGTCGTCGACGGCGTCAGCGACGCGCAATGGAAGGCCATCGGCCCCCTGCCGCGCCAGCACGGCATCCTGGCCGCCATGCTGCGCGAAGCCCGGACGGAGCGCCTCGCCGACGTCCGCCAGGACCCCCGCTTCGAGGGCTGGCCGTCCGCCCACCCCGACATGTCCGACTTCCTCGGCCTGCCCGTCAAGGACGGCGACGAGACGATCGGCGCGCTCTTCCTCGCGAACAAGCGATGCCCGAAGCCGCAAGACGGCTGCGGCTTCACCCAGGACGACGAGGAACTGCTCCAGATCCTCGCCCAGCACGCCGCCATCGCCCTGACCAACGCGCGGCTCTACGAGCGCAGCCGCGAACTCACCATCGCCGAGGAGCGCTCCCGGCTCGCCCACGAACTCCACGACGCCGTCAGCCAGAAACTGTTCTCCCTGCGCCTGACCGCCCAGGCCGCCGCCACGCTCATGGACCGCGACCCCACGCGCGCGAAGGGCGAGCTGCGGCACGTCGTCGAGCTCGCCGCGCAAGCCACCGAGGAACTGCGCGCGGCCGTCGTCGAGCTGCGCCCCGCCGCCCTCGACGAGGACGGCCTCGTCGCCACGCTCCGGACGCACATCCAGGTCCTCGACCGCGCCCACACCGCCCACGTCACCTTCGCCACCGGCGGCATCAGAGCCCTGCCCGCCGCACAGGAGGAGGCGATGCTGCGCGTCGCCCAGGAGGCACTGCACAACGCGCTGCGCCACTCCGGCGCGGAGCACGTCCACGTGACCGTCGACAAGCGGGGCGCGGGCGTCGCGCTCCGCGTCACCGACGACGGCAGCGGCTTCGACCCGCAGGCGATCCGCCGCGCGGGACGACACCTCGGCCTGGTCTCCATGCGCGACCGGGCCGGCGGCGTGGGCGGCCGGCTCACAGTGGAATCGGAGCCCGGCAAGGGCACCACGATCGACATGGAGGTGCCCGGTGGCTGACCCCATCAAGGTGCTCCTGGTCGACGACCACCAGGTCGTCCGCCGGGGCCTGCGTACGTTTCTCGAGGTCCAGGACGACATCGAGGTCGTCGGCGAGGCGGCGGACGGCGCCGAAGGGGTCGCCCGCGCCGAGGAACTGCACCCCGACATCGTCCTCATGGACGTCAAGATGCCGGGCATGGACGGCGTCGAAGCACTGCGCAAGCTCCGCGAACTGGACAACCCCGCGCGCGTACTGATCGTGACCAGCTTCACCGAGCAGCGCACCGTGGTACCGGCCCTGCGCGCCGGAGCCGCCGGCTACGTGTACAAGGACGTCGACCCCGACGCGCTGGCCGGCGCCATCCGCTCCGTCCACGCCGGCCACATCCTCCTCCAGCCCGAGGTGGCGGACGCCCTGCTGTCGCAGGAAGAGGCGAACGGCGGACATGGGAGGGGCGGCTCCCTCACCGAACGGGAGCGCGAGGTCCTCGGCCTGATCGCCGACGGCCGGTCGAACCGGGAGATCGCCCGCGCCCTCGTCCTCTCCGAGAAGACCGTGAAGACCCACGTGTCGAACATCCTGATGAAGCTCGACCTGGCGGACCGCACCCAGGCCGCCCTGTGGGCCGTACGCCACGGCGCCGCGGGCTGAAGCAGGCGCTCTGTGCCTCCCCGCTATGCCCTGCCGCTACGCCCTCCCGCTATGCCTCCCGTTACGTCCTCCTGCTATGCCTCCCGTTACGTCCTCCTGCTATGCCACCCCGGCGGGATCGGTTCCCTTCCGGTGAGAGATTCATACTGTCGTGTAGATGTCCCCCGTCCGGCGTATCCCGCCGGACCCCGGCGCGTTCTCCAGTGCGTGCCGCGGCGGCTGGCCGCGGCGATCGCAAGGAGGATTTCCCAGTGAAGAACCTGAAGAAGGCCGCGGCTGTCACCCTCGTCGCCGGCGGCCTGGTCGCCGCCGGTGCCGGTCTCGCCTCCGCCACTGACGGTGCGCACGCGGACGGCAAGGCCGTGCACTCGCCGGGCGTCGGCTCGGGCAACCTGATCCAGGCCCCGATCCACGTCCCGGTCAACGCCGTGGGCAACAGCGTGAACGTCATCGGCGTGCTGAACCCGGCCTTCGGCAACCTCGGCGTCAACCGCTGACCCGAGCGCGGGGTCCCCAGGACCACCGGCCCCTCGGGTACGCCCCGGGGGGCCGTCCCGCGTGATCCGATCGGGCGTATCGCGGCGCCGTCCCGTTCCCTCCCGCGGCCCGGGCCGTTGCTCACCGTGCGGCTCGCCATTGGGGCCGAAACGCACCATCTGGAGGAACACTTCTCATGAACATCGCCAAGAAGGCCGCTCTGGCCGTCGCCGTCGCCGGTATCGCCGCGGGCGCCTCGGCCGGTGCCGCCGTCGCCGACGCCGGCGCCGAGGGTGCGGCCGTCGGGTCCCCGGGCGTCATCTCGGGCAACCAGGCGCAGGTGCCGGTCCACATCCCGGTCAACGTCGTGGGCGACTCGATCAACGTCATCGGCGTGCTGAACCCGGCCTTCGGCAACCCCGCGGCGAACGACTGACGGCCTCAGCCGACCAGACACACCGGAGCCCCGCGGACAACCGTCCGCGGGGCTCCGACGCGTGACCGACCGGTCGGCCTCACTCCCGCTGCCGCTCCTCCACGAACGCGTTGTACGCGGCGACCTGGGCCCGCCGGGCCGTCCGCTCCACCGGCCTGAGCGCCACCGCCCGCGCCCCCATCTCCGAGGCGCTCACGGCCCCGCCGTGCCCGCTCTCGTACGCCACATCGATCAGCGCCCCCACCCGCTGCGCCAGCTCCAGCACCCGCACCGCCCGCGGCGGATACCCGGGCGCCAACGCCTCACGGCCCCGCTCGGCCCTGGCGCGGTACGCGTCGACGGCGGCCTCCGCCACCGGCCCCGAGCCCGCCACGTCCAGCCGCGTCAACACGTCGGTGGCCTCCCGCAGCGCCTCCGCCAGCTCCCGCTCGGCCTCACCCAGCGACGGCACATCGGCCGGGGGCGCCTCCCGCACTGGCAGGCAGTGCCACAGCACCTGGACATGGACGTCGCCCTCCGGACCCGCCTCGTACACCTCGGGGATCAGCCCGAGCGCCGCCCCGACACAGACGACGGCCTCCTCGGCGTCGACGGCCCGCGTGTTGAACTCCGGCGGCCCGCTCAGCCCCAGCGGATGCCCCGGCGCGGGCAGCGCGACCCGCAGCCCGCCGACCCCGAGCGCCCGCAACCGCCCGAGCGCGAGCGTCAGACCGACGGGGCCCGCCTCCCCGGGAATCCCCTCGACGCGGTGCACCGCGTCCTCGCCGACGATCGCGAGTACCGCGTCGTCAGGTGCGACAAGACCGGCAATAAGGGCATTGCCCCAAGCTGCGAGACGTCCAGAGCGTGGTTCCGAGAGCATGAACCCCACGATAGAAGCCGCGGCCGACGCCAAAACCCCGGCCGATGGAATGGACCACCGGACCAGTGGCGTAGGTTTTCCCTCTGGGGGCTGCGTCCAGTGCCGAACAAGCCGAACCTCTACGGACGCACGCGAGACGGCCGAGACTGCAATGGGAGACAACGCGCTCATGAGCGATGTGCTGGAGCTGGAGGACGTATCCGTGGTCCGCGAGGGCCGGGCTCTGGTGGACCAGGTCTCCTGGTCGGTGAAGGAGGGGGAGCGCTGGGTCATCCTCGGCCCCAACGGCGCCGGCAAGACCACCCTCCTGAACATCGCCTCGAGCTACCTCTTCCCGAGCAGTGGCACCGCCACCATCCTCGGCGAGACCCTCGGCAGGCCCGGCACGGACGTCTTCGAACTGCGCCCGCGCATCGGCATCGCCGGCATCGCCCTCGCCGACAAGTTGCCCAAGCGCCAGACCGTCCTCCAGACCGTGCTCACCGCCGCGTACGGCATGACGGCCGGCTGGCAGGAGAGTTACGAGGACATCGACGAGCAGCGCGCCCGCGCCTTCCTCGACCGCCTCGGCATGAGCGAGTACCTGGAGCGCAAGTTCGGCACCCTCTCCGAGGGCGAGCGCAAGCGCACCCTGATCGCCCGCGCCCTCATGACCGACCCCGAACTGCTCCTCCTGGACGAGCCCGCCGCCGGCCTCGACCTCGGCGGCCGCGAGGACCTCGTACGCCGTCTCGGCCGCCTCGCCCGCGACCCGATCGCTCCCTCCATGATCATGGTCACGCACCATGTCGAGGAGATCGCCCCGGGCTTCACGCACGTCCTGATGATCCGCCAGGGCAAGGTCCTCGCCGCGGGCCCCCTGGAGCTGGAGCTCACCTCCCGCAACCTCTCCCACTGCTTCGGCCTCCCGCTCGTCGTCGAGCAGCGCGGCGACCGCTGGACGGCCACCGGCCTCCCCCTGAGCTGACGCTTTCGCCCGGCCGTGCGGGCCGATCGTCCCCTGTCCGCACGGCCGTCCGCGGATCTACCATGACCATGTGGCAGACATCGATGCATGGGTGTGGTGGCTGATCGGGGCGGCCGCGCTCGGAATTCCCCTCGTCATCACCGCCATGCCCGAACTGGGCATGCTGTCCGTGGGCGCCGTCGCCGGCGCCGTGACGGCGGGCCTCGGCGGCGGAGTCATCCTCCAGGTCCTGGTCTTCGCCGTCGTCTCCTGCGCGTTGATCGCCGTCGTACGACCCATCGCCGCACGCCACCGCGCCCAACAACCCGAACTGGCCACGGGGATCGAGGCCCTGAAGGGCAGACAGGCCGTCGTGGTCGAGCGCGTCGACGGGAGCGGCGGCCGGATCAAACTCGGCGGCGAGATCTGGTCGGCCCGCACCCTCGACGGCGACGCGGCGTACGAGCCGGGCCGCCAGGTCGACGTGGTCGACATCGAAGGAGCCACGGCGATCGTCATCTGAGCCCACGGGTGACCTGAACTCGCCCCGCGAGATGGGCGGTTCTGACAGACTCGACCAGCACGATCTCATGATCTTCCGACGCGACGGCGCCGGAAGGACAACGGTACGAAGGGCACAGGAGACGCGATGTCAGCGATCATCATCGTCCTGATCATTCTGGTGGTGTTGGTCTTCATCGCCCTGATCAAGACCATCCAAGTCATCCCCCAGGCGAGCGCGGCCATCGTGGAGCGCTTCGGCCGGTACACCCGCACCCTGAACGCGGGCCTGAACATCGTCGTCCCCTTCATCGACTCCATCCGCAACCGCATCGACCTGCGCGAACAGGTCGTACCGTTCCCGCCGCAGCCGGTGATCACCCAGGACAACCTCGTCGTCAACATCGACACCGTCATCTACTACCAGGTGACCGACGCCAGGGCGGCCACCTACGAGGTGGCCAGCTACATCCAGGCCATCGAGCAGCTCACGGTGACGACCCTGCGCAACATCATCGGTGGCATGGACCTGGAGCGGACCCTGACCTCCCGCGAGGAGATCAACGCGGCACTGCGCGGCGTCCTCGACGAGGCCACCGGCAAGTGGGGCATCCGCGTCAACCGCGTCGAGCTCAAGGCGATCGAGCCGCCCACCTCCATCCAGGACTCGATGGAGAAGCAGATGCGCGCCGACCGTGACAAGCGCGCCGCGATCCTCACCGCGGAAGGTATCCGCCAGTCGCAGATCCTCACGGCCGAGGGCGAGAAGCAGTCCGCGATCCTGCGGGCCGAGGGTGAGGCCAAGGCGGCGGCCCTGCGCGCGGAAGGCGAGGCGCAGGCCATCCGTACGGTCTTCGAGTCCATCCACGCCGGTGACGCGGACCAGAAGCTCCTCGCCTACCAGTACCTCCAGATGCTGCCGAAGATCGCCGAGGGCGACGCCAACAAGCTCTGGATCGTCCCCAGCGAGATCGGCGACGCCCTCAAGGGTCTGAGCGGCGCCATGGGCAACTTCGGCCCGATGGCGGGCGGCCCGGCCGCGCCGTCGAAGGAGCGCCGGGAACAGCCCCCCATCGACTAGCGCGAACACAGCGGACGGGCCGCCGACCTTCCTCTGGGTCGGCGGCCCGTTCCGTTTCGCTGGGCGGGCCCGCCGTCTACGCCGCGATCTCCTGCTGCCCGAGCCACGCCGGCAACCCCGCACGCCCGTCGGTACCCAGCGACAGCAGCATCGCGTCGGCGGGCGTCGGCTCGAACGGCTGCCGCAGCAGCGGCATACCGGCCTGCTCCGGCGTCCGGTTCGCTTTGCGGTGATTGTCCTCGGCGCAGGACGCCACCGTGTTCAGCCAGGAGTCCGCGCCACCCTGGGACCGCGGCACCACGTGGTCCACGGTCGTCGCCCGCCGCCCGCAGTACGCGCACCGGTGCCCGTCCCGGACGAGCACGCCCCGCCTGGACCACGGCGCCCGTCTTCGGAACGGCACCCGCACGTATCGGCAGAGCCTGATCACCCGCGGCACCGGCATGTCGAGGGCCGCTCCGCGCATACGCAGTTCGGGGTGGGCCTGCTCGACGACGGCCTTGTCCTGAAGCACCAGCACGACGGCTCGGTTCAGTGTCACCGTCGAGAGCGGCTCGAAGCTCGCGTTCAGCACCAATGTGTCCCGCACCCTGCCCACCTCCCGTACGCAACGGATCACCCCTCGGCGTCCGTGCGCCAACTCTGGCCGCGCCCGCCGAGATGGACAACGCAATAAAAAATGCCCGCCCCTGATCACTTCCAAGACCAGAGGCGGGCAAACGTTCGGTGAACGGCGACTCTCGCGCTAACTCTCCGCGGGAGCCGCGTACTCGGCGACGACCTGCGCCCGCGCGAGCGTGTGGAACCGCAGGTTGAACCCGACGACGGCAGGCGACGCGTCGGAGTCGACCCCGAGCTTCTCCTGGTCCACCGCGTACACCGTGAAGACGTAGCGGTGCGCGGGGTCACCGGGCGGCGGCGCCGCACCGCCGAAGTCCTTCGTCCCGTAGTCGTTGCGCACCTGCACCGCACCGTCGGGAAGCCCCGCGAACGTGCCGCTGCCGGCGCCCGTGGGCAGCTCGGTCACGGAGACGGGGATGTCGAAGACGGACCAGTGCCAGAACCCGCTGCCCGTCGGCGCGTCCGGGTCGAAGCACGACACGGCGAAGCTCTTGGTCCCGGCGGGGAACCCCTCCCACCGCAGATGCGGCGAGGTGTTCCCGGCTGCCTGGACCTGAGCGTCGTCGAGCACCCCACCCGGTTCGAAATCCTCGCTCACGACGGTGAACGACGGCACCTGCGGATGAAAGTCATGCGGCAACGGCGCCCGCTCGGGCTGCTGGGTCACGACGACACCTCCTGGTTCACGGTTCCGCGGAGTCACGTGCACCTCTGTACGCACTCCGCGGACTCACGGTCTCTACGGACTCACGGGTTCTACGGAGTCCGCTCCTGAAACCCTAGAACCAGTTCTTCCGGCTGCCGACCTCCGACAGCCACTGGTGCAGATACGCCGACCAGTCGGTGCCCTGGAAGTCGTGGTGCCCGACGACGAACGACCGGAACGTGTCACTGCCCTCGCTGAACAGGCCCGCCTTCTTGTCCATCTCCAGGACGACGTCCATCTCCCGGTCGTCGGCCACGAAGCTGAGCTCCACCTGGTTGAGCCCCCGGTACTGCTGCGGCGGGAAGAACTCGATCTCCTGGTAGAAGGGCAGCTTCTGCCGCGTGCCCCGGATGTGCCCGCGCTCCATGTCCGCGCTCTTGAAGCGGAACCCGAGGCCGATGAAGGCGTCCAGGATCGCCTGCTGCGACGGCAGCGGATGCACGCTGATGGGGTCCAGGTCGCCGGAGTCCACGGCGCGGGCGATCTCCAGCTCGGTGGTCACGCCGATGTTCATCCCGCGCAGCGGCTGCCCGTCGATCGTCGTGACCGGCGTCTCCCAGGGGATCTCGAGCCCGAAGGGCACCGCGTGCACCGCGTTCGCCTGCAACTGGAAGGCCCCGCCGAGCCGCACCTTGGTGAACTCGATGTCCTGCTTGGTCTCCTGGTCGCCGCCCTCGACCTCGACGCGCGCCTGGAGGCCGACGGACAACCCCTCGATCTCCTGGTCGACGGCTCCGCCCTGGATACGGACCTCACCCTGGACGACCCCACCGGGCACGACATTGGCCTCGGTGAGCACCGTCTCGACGGACGCCCCGCCCGCACCCAGACTTGCCAACAGTCGCTTGAAGCCCATGACTCGATCTCCTCCGTAGGTGAACCGTGATCCGCGATGACTGAACCTGCCGACCGGACCGGCCGGCCCTGCTGACTACAAACGCGGTACACCGGCATCCGGTTCCGCGCGTGCTCGGTCCGCCCGTTCCGTTACCCTCGGACGGCATGATCGCGGCCCCTGACCGTACGCCCTTGACCCGCAAGTTCTTCGACCGCCCTGTCCTCGACGTGGCACCCGACCTCCTCGGACGCACGCTCGTGCACCTCACCGACGACGGCCCGATCGAGCTGCGTCTCACCGAGGTGGAGGCCTATGACGGTGCGAACGACCCCGGCTCCCACGCCTATAGAGGACAGACCGCCCGCAACAGCGTGATGTTCGGCCCGCCCGGACATGTGTACGTCTACTTCACCTACGGCATGTGGCACTGCATGAACCTGGTGTGCGGCCCCGCGGGCACGGCGGGCGGAGTCCTCCTGCGTGCCGGCGAGATCACCGAGGGCGCCGAGTTCGCCCGCAAACGTCGACTTTCAGCCCGTAACGACAAGGAACTGGCCAAAGGCCCGGCGCGCCTCGCTACGGCCCTGGGGGTGGACCGCGCTCTCGACGGCACGGACGCCTGCGCACCCGCGGGCTCCCCGGTGTCGGTACTGCACGGCACACCGGTCTCCGCTGACCAGGTACGCAGCGGCCCTCGTACCGGAGTCGCGGGCGACGGCGGCGTCCATCCCTGGCGCTTCTGGATCGCCGACGACCCGACGGTGAGCCCGTACCGCGCCCATACCCCGCGCCGCCGCCGAACTTGACGCGGTCTTGCGGGTTCCGTAATGTGGCCCGAGCCGCTTGACCCGGGTATGGCGCTCAGCCAGCAACCGGAAGCGGCCAAACCACTATCTACGATCTCCCTCAGCGGGGCCTTTTCGGCGTGCTCGTATGCCGAAATTCGAACTCGCGAAACTCGATTATGAGTTACTGAGGAAATCGACTAACGTAGTGGATACGCCGAAAGGCAGCCGGAAGGCAAAGGCCCCTCCAACGGCCACCGGAAATGAATTCCGAACCGGAAACGGAACGGAAAACGGATCTGGTAAGGTTGGAAACACGAAGGGAAGCGCCCGGAGGAAAGCCTCAGACAGTGTCTGTGGGTGAGTACAAAGGAAGCGTCCGTTCCTTGAGAACTCAACAGCGTGCCAAAAGTCAACGCCAGATTGACAACCCTGTCCCGGCCGTCAGGTCGG
>NZ_JBIWKP010000002.1:0-204792 GCF_044765725.1 Streptomyces sp. NPDC102406
CGCGCGGTCTGCTCCGCAGACACGACGCGCCGCCACTACGTGGCGGAAAGACGGCCACGCTCCGCGTGCCCCACTGGCCGGCTCCGCCGTCCAGTGCCGGCCAACTCCGTTGTCCGGGGCTCGAATTGCTCCGCAATTCGGCCTGCAAAAAATTCGCTCCGCGAATTCCTGAAGCTGGCTACTGGGCAAGATCCCCGTTTACCTCCTTCCCGATTGACCTAACTGGCCGTCAGATCCCTTGACACCAGGCCAATTTGATCTGGGCGAAAATAAACCCCGATTTCCCCGCTCCCCAAGCTGAGGCCACAGACCCGGCCCGCTGTCCCAGCGAAGACAAGCCCCGCCTGCCTCCCCTGACCCGAGCTTGAATTTCCACCAAAACCGGCTGCGCGACAACCACGGTATGCCAGACTCGCCCGGCGCGCAGCGTACGGTCGCAGTGAGAACCATTGACGCAACCCAGCACATCCTCAGGCCCGGATCGCTACGCGACCCGGCTGACAACGACCCGCGCCACGCGCGGATCGTAGGCTGGCCGCGAGAGTGGGGTCAGGGTGCCCCGCCCGATGCCGTACACGTTGGCCGTACTAACCGCTCCACACCTCAGACCTGCACAGCGCCACCCGAGACCACCACAGCATCCAGGATGCGCCAGGAGGCCCGTCTCTGCTCCGTGAGCTGGGGTCCCCACAGCAGCTTCATGTGTACGCGGGCATGTTCGCTCTGGACAGCGAGCCGAAGAAGTCAGTAGCCGACGATGGTGGTTCGGAGGCCGAGGGACTCGCGAATGTCCATAGCCGAGCGCGACTGGGAGCGAACGACGAGATCCTCGAAGAAGACCATGTAATCCATCTCTCTGAGTTCCGCTTCTTTGCGGATGTATGGCTCCATGATGTGCCAGAACTCGTCGAGAGATCCGAAGAATCCGGTGACGAGTTCTTCCGGCACCACCCCGTGGGCGATGAGCAGGCCGAAGTTGTCAAAGAGAAAGCCGACTTTGCGGAGGGCTGCGCGGGCTTGTGGTGGTTGCTGTGACACGCCTAGGTCGGGCGGGAATTCGGCGGCCAGTCGCTCGTAGATGAAGTCCCGCGCCTCGAACCACTCGGGGCTGCGGGCCTCCCGAAAGGCTTCTAGGACCACTGGAAGAAGACTCTGGCGTGACATCAGTCGCGCCTGCCGAATGGACAGCGCTACCGCAACAACAGCCGCTAAGGCGCTGGCCACGCTTACGACGCCTGTGACGCTCATTGTGCCCTCCCTACCAAAGGTGCTCTGCGTCGTCGCTTGAGCGCTCCGCCGCGCTCCCTATCCGCGCACCGGGGCTCCTTGCACTGCATGGCCGAAAGGCAGAGCCGAGGGAAGGTCCGACTGCACGGGCGCCTCGTTGCCCCGCGCCTCACGGCACGTACTGCACGCTCCCCGGCGCGATCAGCGTCATGGGCCCTATCTGCCACAGCCGGCCGGGCGGTTCTGGCTGGATCGCGTCGAACTGCGTCGGCCAGGCCCCGCCGGCCGGCAGCCGCGGCTGTTTGAAGGTGTATCGCGTCCGGCCGAAGGTGTAGCCCTGGAACGCGGCCAGGGAACGGGTGGGGTCCCAGACGTCGCAGATCTTTTCCACGTCCGTCCGGTAGCTCAGGTGGTTGGCGGCGACGTAAAAGCTGATGAGGTTGGACGGCAGGTCCTCCTCGGAGAACGACGAGCCGGTGAGGAAGTCCGTCGAGGCCTGCGTCTCCTCGAACACGGTGGAGACGGCCATGAAGATCGCCAGGGACACGCGCAGCACCTGGTCGGGCGTGAGCGGTTGGAGGATCTTCGCCATCACGCTCGCGGCGTTGACCGTCACCCCGTGGGTCGCGCTCCGCTGCGAGGTGACGACGTGCTCCGCGGGCAGCGGGCGGAGTATTTTTATCGCGACGGCGCGGTTGCGACGCCGCCCTTCCTCGTGGGTGTTGCTCGCCAGGTACTGCTGCGCGCTGGCGAACGTCGTCGTCGTGAAGCGCTTCTGCAGCTCCTCGGGGAACATCCGGAGCACCGCCAGCGCCCTGGCCGCCCGCAGGTCCACGTTGGCGCGCTCCACGCCCACGCAGTCCGAGAATCCGTAGATCTCCCCCGACGCCTGGGGGTCGGCGGCGAGTTCCGCGGCGATCGGAGAGAGGGCACCCGCGAACAGCGCGGCGTCGGACTGCCCGACCTCGAAGCCGTACAGGTCGGTCTCCGCGTGGTTCGGGAACTGCGTGCGCTCGAACAGCGGCGCCCGCGGGTGAGCCGAAGCGGTGCGCTCGCCGGGCGCGTACTGCCCCGGGCAGTCCTCGTACACGCCGACTCCCGGCTCGTCGTGCCGTACTGCGTGGTGGCCGGGCTGCCCGGAGCGCCCGGCCTCTTTCGCGCTCAGCACCGCGGACGCCGCTCGCACCTGGCTGATCAGAAGCTCGGCCGCCTCCGGCCGGACGTGGCCCCAGTCGATCCATCCGCAGTGCGTGGAGTAGCTGTAACGGGGCCGGGCTTCCTGGACGCCGTCCGCGGTGACCTTGCGCTGGACGGCCGGGCCCGTGCCGCCCGTCTGCTGCACCACGTGGGTCAGTTCGTGTGCCAGCAGCCGCTGTCCCTGGCTGGTTTCCGGCGCGTATTGTCCGGCGGCGAAGACCAGATGGTGGCCGAGGGTGTACGCGTCGGCGTGCACCGCACGTGCCGACGCGGCGGCGCCTGCGTCGGTGTGGACGCGTACACGGCCGAAGTCGTGGCCGAAGCGCGGCTCCATGAACGCGCGGGTGGCGGCCGACAGCGGTTGGCCACCGGTGGTCGGCGCCGCGGTGTCGCCCGGCGCGCCCGCGTCGGTCGACACGCGCCGGCGCACGAGGGGCGTCCCCTCCTGCGTACCCGGCGACTGGGTGATGCGCTCGGCGATCCGATCGGCTTCGCGCTCGTACGCGTCGCCAGCCGGCCCGACGGTCAGCTTGGGCTGCGCGGCCCCGATCCGCCCACAGCCGGCGCAGCCGCCCCCGCAACCACAGGGCGCGGCGGGGCTCATGGCGTCGTCGTCCCAGTCGCCCGTCCCCCGGCCCTGCGCGGCGGCACGTTGCAGATAGCCGTTGCCGAGGCTGCGCCGAAGCGTCGGGCCCCCGCTCCCCGCGTCGGGCACCGGCGCCGAGGACCGCTCCCACGTCACGGGCGCCCGGTAGGGCAGCGGCCTCTGGTGCTCCTCGGTGGTCAGCATGATTTCCCTTCCGGCGGCCGGGTTGCGGATCATCCCTGCCGGCTGGCGTCCCTCTCGCCTGTGCCACCGCTGCGCGCGCCGCCGTCCCGCAACAGGTCCGTGAGGTCTGGCGCCGGCTCCACTCCGAGCTCCCGCTCCAGGAGGCGCGCGTACACCTCCAGGCCGCGCCGGCCCTCCACCCAGTTGCCGGCGGCCAGGTGCGCCAGGAGGAGTGTGCGTTGCGCGCTCTCGCGCAGCGGCTCGGTGCTGACCGCCGTCATCGCGACGTCCACAGCTTCCGCATGGCAGCCCATGAGCCGCAACTGCTGACTCTGCGAGTCCAGGGCGTGCAGGAGACGCTGCCGGACGCATTCGCGCTCCATCAGGGCCCAGTCGTCGTACCAGCCGGGCAGCAGCTCCAGCGCCTCCAAGCCGGGCGGCGCGGAAAGCAATTCATCCTGCGCCGCGGTGTGTTCGATGACGCGGGTCGCCCAGGCGCTGACCGCGTGCAGATCGACCACCACGTCATCGTGCACGATCAGCCCGTGCTTGTCGGCCGACAGTAGGTTGACGTCCACGCGGTTCAGCCGCCACAGCGCTGAGCGCAGGTTGCCGTGAGCCCGGTCTCCATCGTTGACCGGCCACAACGAGCCCGCGGCGTAAGCCCGGTCTACCCGAAAGCGGCGCAGGGCGACGAAGGCCAACAGGCGTCGGCAGCTCATCGGAATGTCCACCCGACGTGTTCCCACGCTTACGTGGAGTTCGCCGAACAGGTGGAGCACTGGAGGTGGTGTGCCGATGTTTCCAGAGGTCAGGAGGTTCGGAAAAGCTGGTTCCATCAGTCCCCCGTCCGGAATGCACCGGTCGGAGAAATCAGGCGATGGGTCGCCGTTCAGCCGCCAGGTGCCCGGAAGCTGGTTGTATCAACTCCCGGGTGTTTCGGCGAGGAAAGACTGCAAGAATTCCCGCATTGTCTGTAAGGCGGATTCGACGTCTGCGGTAGATGATTCAGCACCCATCGAGAATCTGTCGATGTCGGGGTTGATCCGCAACGTGATCAGCGCTCCGTGACTCTGCACCAGGATGCGGACCACGCACACTCCCGTTCTGCCTCTTCCGGACGTCATGATGCCACCCTGTCGCCGCCTCGTCACCGTGGCGTCGCCGCGGGCGGCGCGGGGTCGGGCACCGGCCCGCGGTGACGCGCGGGTGACGGCGCAGGGTGATGCTGGCGTTGTGGGTCCTGCGCTGCCGCCGCGGGACATGGCGTGGCGTGAGCACACCCGCAGCGAGGAGAGTCGACGTGGCCGTAAGGATCAGAAGTCTCCTTCCCTCCGTGCCAGTCATGGTGGAGCTGGCTTCGGGGAGCGCGGTACGGCTGTCTCCCGGGGAGGTCTCCCGGGAACTGCCCGACGCGGAGGTCGCCGGCAGCGCCAAGGTGGAGAAGCTGCGAGCGCAGCGGGTGATCGTGGTCGAGGATGTACCGGCACAAACCACCGAAGAGGTCGCGCAGGAACCCGAGTCGGCCCCGGGGCCCGCCGAATCGCCGGGTCGCAGGGGAAAGGCCGCCGCCAAGCGGTCCGAGGTACAGGACGGCTGAAGGAGCCCAGAATCGGCCATGAGCGTGAATGCGCCGGGTCGATGTATGGCGACAGGAGACGACCATGGCGACTCTGACTTATCCGGGTGTCTACATCGAGGAGATTTCCGGCGGGACGCGCCCGCTGGACGTCGCCAGCACGTCCACGGCGGCCTTCGTCGGTTTTGCCGAGATGGGCCCCGAGGAAGCCACCCGCATCACGAATTGGACGGAATTCCAGCGCCGGTATGGGACGTACACGGACGATGGATATCTCGCGCACAGCGTGTTCCAGTACTTCAACAACGGCGGGCGGCAGTGTTACGTCGTGCGCGTCACCCGCACCGACGCCGCGACCGCCGCCGTCACCGTCAACAACCGAGCCACTCCGGTCGCCGGAGGTATGACGTTCTCGGCCCGGAGCAAGGGCTCCTGGGGCAACACGCTGTTCCTCCAGATCGAGGACGGAACGCTCGACCCGGGCAACGAGTTCAAGGTCAGCGTACGGCGCCAGGCCGACCCGGCGGTCGTGCCCGCCAACTTCAAGGACACCGCCCCGTTGGAGGTCTTCGACAATCTCAGCGTCGACCCGACCGCCCCGAACTACGCGGTCAGCGTCCTGGCGCAGGACTCCACCCTCATCAGCGCCCAACCGCTGTCCGGCAACCTCAGCGTGCAGCGCGGCATCCACCGGGGCGGCTTCGCACCGACCCTGCCGCTGAACGGCAACCTCGGCTTGCAGATCAACCTGGACGCCGACGGGTTCCAGGCGGTCACGCTGCCCGCGGCGGTCGGCGCCTCGACCGTGCCGGCGGACGTGGCGACGGCGGTGCAGACCGCGGTGCGCGCCCTGACCCGGAAGAAGACGTCCACCGACGCCACCGCCTTCACCGCCTTCACCTGCGCCGTGGAGACCGTGGCCGGGCAGTCCCGGTTCGTCCTGCAGTCCGGCACCACCACCCTCGCCACCTCGTCCGTACGCGTCCAGCCGACGGCGACCGCGGACGCCACCGGCCTGCTCAAACTCGGCGCAGGCAACGGCGGGCGGTCCGAGGACGGGGCGGCGGTCCGGCGCCCCGCCAAAGCCGACGTCGTGCAGATCGGCGACGCGGCGCTGACCGCTCCGGTCATCGCGCCGGTGACGCTCGGCAGCGACGGCGTCGCCGCGGCGACAGAGACGACGTTCAGCTCAGGCTTCCCCCGACTGGACAACGTGACGGACTTCAGCCTCCTCGCCGTCCCCGGCGAGGCGACGACGTCGATGCTGGACCTCGGCATGGCGTACTGCGCCAATCGGCCGCTCCAGGACGTGTTCTACATCGGTGAGACGGGCTCCCACGACGACACCGCCGACGAGGCCGCCGCCTTCCGCACCAAGCTCACCGTCGCCAACTCGTACGGTGCGCTGTACTTTCCCTGGGTCAAGGCGCTGGATCCGACCGGCCGGTCCCGGGAGCCCGTCCTGCTGCCGCCCTCGGGGTTCGTCGCGGGGCTGTACGCCCGTATCGACGCGAGCCGCGGCGTGTGGAAGGCGCCGGCCGGCACGGAGGCGAGCCTCAACGGCGTGGCCGGGCTCGCCGCGGAGCTCGGCGACGTGCAGCACGGCAACCTCAACCCGCTGGGCGTGGACGTCATCAGGCGCTTCGCCGGTGCGGGAGTGGTCGTGTTCGGCGCGCGCACCATCACCTCGGACCCGGCGTGGCGCTACGTGCCCGTCCGCCGTACCGCGATCATGCTGCGGGTCAGTATCTACAACGGCATTCAGTGGGCGGTGTTCGAACCGAACGACGAGCCGTTGTGGTCGCAACTGCGGCTGACCATTGGCTCGTTCATGACGACACTCTTCCGCCAGGGGGCCTTCCAAGGTGCCACGCCGGCGGAGGGATTCTTCGTCAAGTGCGACGGCGAGACGACGACGCAGACCGACATCGACAACGGGGTGGTGAACGTCCTGGTGGGGTTCGCGCCCCTGAAGCCGGCGGAGTTCGTCGTCGTGAAGATCAGCCAGAAGGCGGGCCTCGCGTCCGGGTGAGTGACGACCGCCAGCGGAAGGAGAGCGCCCGATGCCCAAGTTCAGCGTCAACGCGACGCGGTTCGACCCGTACCTCGGGTTCAAGTTCAAGATCAAGGTGGATGGCCAGTACGTGGCCGGCTTGAGCAAGTGCAGCGCACTCAAACGCACCACGGAAGTCACGCCCTGGTACGAGGGCGGGGATTCGAGCGGGCCGCACCAGATCCCCGGCAAGACGAAGTACGACGCGCTCACCCTGGAGGCCGGTGTCACGCACGACACGACCTTCGAGGCGTGGGCGAACAAGGTCAACAACTTTCAGGGTGACGCGGCGATGTCCCTGGCGTCCTTCCGCAAGGACATCAGCATCGAGGTCTACAACCACCAGGGGCAGAAGGTGTTGGCGTACAACATCTTCCGCTGCTGGGTCTCGGAGTACCAGGCGCTGCCGCAGCTCGACGCGAGCGGAAACGCCGTGATGATCAGCACCGTCAAGCTGGAGAACGAGGGCTGGGTGCGGGACACCTCGGTGACCGAGGCCAAGGAGACGTAGGGGTGTCCGTGGGGGTACTGCCGGGCGGCTACTGGGACGCCGAGGGGCGGCTGCACCGCGACTTCGAGCTCGCGGTGCTCACCGGGCGCGACGAAGAGCTGCTCGCCGAGGCGCGTGCGCCGAGGCCCGCGGCGCTGGTCACCGAGGTCCTCAGTCGCTGCGTGCGCCGACTCGGCGGCGTCTCGCCCGTACCGCCCGAGATGGTCCGGGGGCTGCTGGTCGCCGACCGGCAGTACCTGCTGCTCCACCTGCGCAGGGCGAGCTTCGGCGACACGGTCCGCGCACATCTCATCTGCCCCTGGGCGGAGTGCGGTGAGCGGGTGTCTTTGGAGTTCTCGCTCGCCGACGTGCCGGTGGAGGAGGCCCGCCGACGGGCTCCGTCCCACACGATGACGCTGACGGCCGAACCCCTGGAGGTCACCTTCCGGCTGCCGAACGGGGCCGACCAGGAAGAGCTCGCGGAACTGTCCGCGAGCAACGAGGCCGAGGCCCTGACCTCGCTCCTGGCCCGCTGCGTGCAGCGGCTGGGACCGGACGGCGACCCGCCGGACCAGCAGCGGATGGCCGAACTGCCGGCTGCCGCCCGGTCCGAGATCGAGCAGCGGATGTACGAACTCGCCCCGTCCGTCGAGCAGTCGATGGAGGCGCGGTGCGTCCACTGCGGCCGGGTGATCATCGCACCGCTGGACATCCAGCGCTTCTTCCTCGGCGAACTGCGCACCGACAGCGGGTTGCTCTACCGCGAAGTGCACTACCTGGCGTACCACTACCACTGGAGCGAACACGAGATCATGGAGCTGACCCGCGACAAGCGGCGCACCTACATCGAGGTGCTCGCCGACGCGATCGAGGTGCTCAACAGTGGCGCATGAGGGCTACCTGCGGAGTGTCTTGGCCGACGGGCGGCGGCCGTTCCGGCATCGCGCCCGGGTACGCGCGCTGCTCGGGCTCCCTGAGGACACCGGGGTGCGCGTCACCTTCGTGCCGCCGCTGCCGGGCGTCGGGTTCGCGTACCTGCGGCCGTGGTACGGCACGGGGGAACCGTACGGGGGGCCTGGGGGCTCGGGGATCGGGTACGGGATGCCGAGTGGTCCGGAGGTGCCGTACGGGCGGTCTGCTGGCGGGGATGTGCTGCCGGCCCGGATCGAGTACGACTCCTTCGACGCAGACGCAGACGCAGACGCCGACACGGCCACGGGCAGCGGCGCGGGCGCGGGCACAGACATGGGCGCGAAAGCCGACGCGCAAGCCACCGCGCGTCCCGTGGCTGTAAGCGACGGCCAGGAGGACGAGCAGAACCAACCGGCGCCGACCACTGCCGTGTCGTCCCCAAGGAAAGGTGACGACGAGGCGGCGGACGTGGTTTCTGTGACGCTTCCGGGGATCACGGCGATGCCGTCAGCGCCTCCGTCACCGTCACGGTCATCTGGCGGGCAGGAGCGCCCTCGACAGCGCGCGCCAGAGGAAGGCGCCCCACCGAAGCACCCATCAGGCAACGCCCCAGCACCAGCACCGACCACAAGCGGCGTACCGAGCCACGCGCCGCACCAACCGGCCCCGCGGTCGGCGCCCGCCCCGGCCGTACGCACCACTCCGCCACAAGCCCGCACCACCCCGCGGGAGCAACCCGCCATACCCCCGTCCGCACCGCCCCACCCGACGACGCCTCATTCGACGGCGCGCCCGGCGGCGCGTCCCGGCCCGGAACCCACCCCCGCCCAGCACCGCGGCACACCCCCACCGCCGCCTCCCGACCGCCGCCCGCGCCTACGGCCCCTCCCCACCCAGCCACTGCGCAGCGTCACCCCGCCCCGCCCCGGCCCCCCGGCGCGGATGCCGCGGCCGGAGGAGACCGCGGCGGCACCCACTGCCGAACCGCCGGCCTCCAGCCCCCTCCAGCCGGCCCCGCCCGTCATCACCAGCCCCCCGCCCCCGTCCCCTGACGGCATCGCCGCCTTCTGGGTGCGGCGCCATCTCCCCCGGCTGCGCGGCAGGATCCTGCGGTGAGCGCCGGGACCGCGATCGGCATGGTCAGTGCCTCGCTGCGCAGTCTCCTGGTCGGTGAGATGCGGCTCGCCCCGGCCATGGACGTGACCGTCCTCGCCCCTGACGAGCCGGGGGGCGGCCGACGCATCAACCTCTTCCTCTACAAGATCACCGAGAATCCGTACCTCAAGAACCAGGACTGGGCACTCCGGCCGGGCACCACCGACCAGCTCCTCGACGCCCCCCTGTCCCTGTACCTCTTCTACCTGCTGACGCCCTACGCGCCCAACGACCCGCTGAGCGGCAACGTGACCGCGCACCAGAGCGTGGGAGAGGCCATGCGGGTTTTCCACGAGAACCCGGTCGTCCCCCGCACCTATCTCGACCCCGGTCTTCTCGACGCCCGCGAGCGGTTGCAGATCGCGATCGCGCCGCTGGACCACGAGGAGCTGAGCCGGATCTGGAGCACCTTCGCCCAGCCGTTCCGGCTCTCCGTGCTCTACCAGGTGTCCACCGTCCAGCTCGACCGGCTGCCGGGCGCGGCCCGCCCGCTGCCGAAGCGGGTACGGCGGGTCGGCATTCCCGATGTACGGGCGCCCCTCAGCCCGCCCGAGGTCACCGCCATGTCGCCGGCCGCGGGGCGGGCGGGCTCGGTGCTCACGTTCACCGGTACGCACCTGGCCGGGTGGCTCGCCGACGTGCGTCTCGGTGGCGAGCCGGTCGGGGCCGCGGTGCCGCTGAGCGGTGACGCGTTCACGGTGACGCTCGCCGCGGGCCTGAAGGCCGGGTTCTACGAGGTGCGTGTGGACGTCTCGCACCTGTTCCGCCGCACGTTCGTTTTCGAGGTCACGCCATGACCCACCGCGCGTACCGGGACAACGGCGAGCATCTCGCCGACGAGTTGCGCCGCCTCGACCTGCTGATCGAGCGCCGTCTCGCGACGGTCAGCCTGCAGAACGAGGCGGCCCCGCAGCAGCAGGCGGCCCGCACCGTCTACATCACCCGGCAGGAAGTCGACTGGCTGCTCACCCACCAACCCCAGGAACCGCCCTCCCCCGCCACCGAACTCGACCGGCTGGACGCGGAGATCGACGCGCGCGTGCAGCGCAGCGCCGCCAACGGCGTCACGCTGGCGCTCCCCGCGCTCGGTGCGCTCTTCGCGTTGAGCCCGTGGGAGCTGCGGGCCGTCACCGTGTGCCTCGGCCCGGAACTGCGGCGCAAGTACGACCGGCTGTACGCCTACCTCCAGGACGACATCACCCGCAAGCGCCCCAGCGTCGATCTCGTCCTCGACCTGCTCTGCCCAGGTGAACGGCAGCGCTGGGCCGCTCTCGGCGCGTTCCAGGAGACGGCGCCGCTGCTACGCACCGGCATCCTGCGGAAGATCGACGACCCGCAGAGCCCCTCGGGGTCCACCGGCCTCGCCCAGTTCCTGGCACTGGACCCGCGGATCTGCCGCTTCCTGCTGGACGCGGACGCCCCCGACGCACGGCTGTACCGCGCGGAGGACGCCGCCGAAAGCGATATCGATGCCGAAGACGCCGACACGGATCTCGCGCAGGGCCTGCGCCGCCTCGCCGAACATCACCTCAAACAGGACGGCAACGCCCGCCCGCTGGTGTTCTACCTGTACGGCCCACCTGGCGCGGGCAAACGCGAACTGGCCCGCCGTACGTGCCGCGACCTGGGCATGGGGCTGCTCAGCCTCGGCGATCAGCCGGCGTACGGCACCGACCTGAGGGAGGCGCGGCTGTGCCGGGCCGCCGTCCACCTGCCGCACGCCGACGCGCTCCGCCACGACGACGCCGCACCGCTGCGCGCGGCCTTGGCAACGGCCGTCGCCGACTTCGGTGAACTGGTGTTCCTGACCGGCGAATCGGCCTGGGATGGCGAGGAGAGCTTCGCCGGCGCCCTGTTCCAGCCCGTCCCCGTGCCGCTGCCCGACGTGGCCCGCGGCACTGCACTGTGGCGCCGGCTGCTCGCCGAGTACACCGCCGAGCCGGGCGCGTGGGCCGCCGAGTTGGCGACGCTCTTCCGCCTGTCGCCCGGCGGGATGCGGGCCGCGATCCGGTACGCCCGCAACCGGCGGTTGATGGAGCCGCTGCCGCGTGGCATGACCCTGGCCGACCTGTCCGCCGCCTGCCGGGCGTTGTCCCGTCGGCGGCTCGGCGACCTGGCCGTCGAGGTGCGGCCCCGAGCCGGCTGGGACGACCTCGTCCTGCCCACCGACCAGATGGAGCAACTGCGGGAGGTCCGTGACCAGCTCCGCCACCGCCACCAGGTGTACGACCGTTGGGGCTTCGGCGGTGAGACCCACCGCGGCAAAGGGCTGAGCGTGCTGTTCAGCGGGGTCCCCGGAACGGGTAAGACGATGGCGGCGGAGGTGCTGGCGCACGACCTCGGGCTCGGCCTGTACGCCGTGGACCTCTCCGGTGTCGTCAGCAAATACATCGGCGAGACCGAGAAGAACCTGGCCCGCGTCTTCACCGAGGCGCGCACCGGCAACGCCATCCTCTTCTTCGACGAGGCCGACGCGCTGTTCGGCAAGCGCACCGAGGTGTCGGACGCGCACGACCGGTACGCCAACATCGAGACGAGCTACCTCCTGCAGAAGATGGAGGAGTACGAGGGCGTGGTGGTGCTGGCGACGAACCTGCGGCAGAACCTGGACGACGCGTTCACCCGCCGCGTCCGCTTCATCATCGAGTTCCCGTTCCCCGACGCCGACAGCAGGCTGCGGATCTGGCAGGGGCTCTTCCCGCCGCAGGCGCCGGTCGCGGCGGACGTCGACTTCGCCGCGCTGGCCCGGGAGTTCCCGGTGGCCGGCGGCAGCATCAAGAACATCGTGCTGAACGCGGCGTTCGTTGCCGCGGCCGACTGCGGACCCATCGGCCGGCGGCACATCCTGCGGGGAGTCCGGCGGGAGTTCGAGAAGATCGGCAAGCTCTGGACGGAGCCGGCCCCGGCCGGTGACCCCGTCGGGGCCGCCGGAGGGGTGGGGCCATGCTGACGATGCCGCACCGGACCACCCGCTCCACGGAGACGTACGGGCCGCGCCCCGCACCACCGCAGGCTCCCCGGGCGAGGGCCGCGACCGACCTAGCGTTGCGGCGCAGTCTCGGCAGCGAGTACCTCCAGCGCCTCGCCGAAGACAGCGACGGCGAGCACGACGTCCCCTCGGGGTGCGGTTGCTCGGGAAGCTGTTCCGGCTGCGGTCCCGTGCAGGCCAGCGCGCTCGTCGGGCCCGCCGGCGATTGGTACGAGCAGGAGGCCGAACGGGTCGCCGAACGGATCGTCGCGACCCCCGGCCCCGCACCCTCCGGCCCCGCGCCCGCTGCCCCGCGCCCCGCCATCCAGCGGCTGCCGACCGGGCACGGCGGCACGCCGACGGCCTCCCCGCCCACCAGCGGCGGGCGCCCGCTGACGCCCGCGTCCCGCGCGTTCATGGAGCCCCGCTTCGGCCAGGACTTCGCGCACGTACAGCTACACACCGACACCGCGTCCCATCAGTACGCGGCCGGGATCCGGGCCCGCGCCTTCACCTACGGCCACCACATCCACCTGGCGCAGAACGAAAGCGAGCACGACCACCGGCTGCTCGCCCACGAACTGACCCACGTCGTGCAGCAGCGCGGTGGCGCGGCTCCGGCGGCCGGGACCGTACAGCGGGCGATCAGCCCCGGACTCGACCAGATCGAGGACTACCTCGGCTACGGGCTGTTCGACTGGGCCATCACCGACCAGGACGCCACCCGTTCGCTGGACCTCCTCAAGTCACTGGCCCGACTCCAGCAGGCCGTGTTCTTCAACGACCCGACCCACGCGCGGCGGCTGCGGGAGAACCTCCCCGACGGGCGGCTCCCCGAGTACGACCGGCTCGCCGCCGATGTCGCGGGGCTGCAACCGCCCGCCACCACGCTGGAGACCATCGAGGACCGCCTTTCGTACGGGCTCTTCGACTGGGCCGTCACCGACCAGGACGCGGTGGTCGCCCTCGACCTGCTGAAGCAGCTTTCGGGAAACCAACTCGCGACCGCCATGGCCGCCATCGACTACGACCGGCTCCTTGACAATCTGCCGAACGCCCGCCGACCCGAGCTCACCGCGCTCTACGACCGGGCCCTCGGCACGGGCGGCACCCGGCAGACCGAGGAGGGCAGCCACCCCGGCACGCTCCTCAGCTCCGTCACCTTCCGGTCCGACCACGGACTGATGAAGAACAACGAGGACGACTGGGAGAGCGATGGCAACGCGTACGGCGAACCGGAGTGGTTCTCCGACAAGGGGCTCGCGAACAGCCGCCCGATCAGCCAGACCATGAGCACCGGCGTCCGCGCCGACGTCAACCTCGACATCACCCCGCTCAACGCGCCGGCCGCGCCCGTCCGGCTGACCGGCCGCAGCACCGAACCCGCGCTGAACTTCGAGTTCTCCGGCACCCTGCACGGCGGCACGGCCCAGATGCTGCCGCTCGTCGGCACCACCGCGCTGCCCGGCACCGTCACTTCGCTGGAGAACCGGCAGATCGTGTGGGATCTGGAGTGGCAGCAGTGGAAGCGCGAGATCGCCCGGACCCGGCACAGCGTGTACGTCACCGCCGGCCCGCCCCACGCACCGGCGGAGGTCACGCTCCGGCGCATGCGGACGTCGACGCGGATCGTCGGCGAAGCCGCCCGTGAGGCGGGCTCCCTCGACCCGCACGCGCTGGTGTCGAGCGTCATGAAGCGCTGGAACAGCTACAACCTGTTCGTCCGGCTCGACAACGCGTGGAAGCTGGCGGACGACCTGGCCACCGGGGCGCAGTGCATCGACATCGTGCGCTTCGTGCAAGGGGTGCTCCTCCAGGTCGGTCTGGCAGGCAGCACCGCGGCCGTCGTCGTCTGGGCCAGGCCCAGCAGCCCCGAGCACGCCGAGGAGACCTTCGGCGGCGGCCTGTCCGGCACCAGGCACCCCGACAACCCGTGGTACGCCGCGCTGATCGACGCCAACGGGTGCGGCAACAACTTCGAGGCGGCGCTGCGCTTCGCGCACGGCGGCGTGACCCGCTACTACCCGGGCGGTGCCGACCCGAACAAGGTCTACTCCACCCCCACGGACGTCCTGCACGTCTTCCAGTGCTTCGCCTGGGTGGAGCCCCTCGGCCCGCGCCGCATGAACGTACGTCAGATCCTGACCACCTATCCGCACGGCCACTGCACCACCGGAGAACTGACCTGCAAGGGCGGGGAGGACTAGGCGAGATGACCGACGGCTTTCCCAACAAGCCCCGCATTCTGCGCGGCGCGTTCGTGGAGTACGGGCTGAGCCTGCCACCGCTGCTGGTGGTGTTCCAGTTCAACCCCGTGCAGCTCACCCGTAACCGATCGCTGTCCTACACCTTCGCCGGCGCCGCCGCGGCGGCAGCGGCGGCGCAGAAGTCGGGCGCACTGCCGCGCACCCTGCGCACCGAGCACGGCCGGCGCTCCAGTCTGCTGGACGTCCAGCGGGAGCAGTTGGTGACCGTGGAGGAGCAGAAGCTCGGCTTCGACATCCGCCTCGACGCCACCGACCGGCTGGACGACGGCGACTCGGTCACCGAACAGTTCGGCATCGGCCCGCAGATCGCGACGCTGGAGCTGATGACGCAGCCGAAGCGGGAGAGTGTGCTCGGTGGCCTCGCCGCCCGGCTGCTGCACAAGCCCGACGGGTTCAGCTTCACCCGCAGCGCCAACCCGCCGCTGATCCTGTTCATCTTCGGCCGCAAACGGGTGCTGCCGGTGAACATCAACTCCCTCAACATCACCGAGACGGAGTTCAGCGCCGATCTGAACCCCGTCCGGGCCACCGTCTCGGTCTCCCTCACGGTCATCGAGGGCAGCAGCATCCCCTACCGGTACACGCAGACCATGACGGAGGTCATGTCGAGCGTGGGGTTCGCCAGCGCCGTCACCGATGCGGCGAACGTCGTCGTCCCAGGGTGAGTGACACATGTTCAGCAAGCTGTCCCGCTACCGCACCGTCCCCGACGTGGTGTCGCCCGACACCCGTGGCCGGATCCTGCCCGCCAAGGGTGTTCGGCCGCTGCCCGACACACCCGGCGCGCTGGAGCACACCGTGGACTCCGGCGACCGGCTGGACCAGCTCGCCGCCTCCTACTACGGGCAGCCCCTGCACTACTGGCACATCTGCGACGCCAACCCGCTGTTCCTCTCCCCCCTGGAACTCCTCGGACAGGAACCCGTGAGGTCCACCCGCTTCCCGCTCACCACGGCGGCGAAGGACCCGCCGTGGGCCGCGCTGATCGCCGCGCTGGCGGCGGTGAACGGGGTGCGCGACGTGACCGTGGCCGAAGACGTCGAGCTCGTCCCGCAGACGCAGACGGTGAGCGGGCAGCAGGTCACCGTGATCGTCGAGCGATTCGTCCGTGCCGTCGTCGTCACGTACCACTGCATCGACGTCCAAGCGCAGGACCTGGCCGCGCTGATCGCGGCGCGCGGCTTCGACGTCGGGCCGCCGGTCGACCGCGGGCGGCTCGGTCAGTCCATCGCGATCCCCGCGGCAGTGAGCGGATAGGGGGCCGGAGTGCGCCACGACGAGCTGCGCATCGACATCGACGGCGTGGAGGCCGCGGACCTCTACGCGGATCTGCTGGGCCTGGAGGTGGAGCTCGACGAGGAACTGGCCGGGATGTTCCGGATGACGCTGGCGCTGCTGCTGCGTCCCGACGGGTCGTGGACGTACCTGGACGACGAGCGGCTCATGGTGTGGCGGCGGGTGCAGGTGACCGCGGGCTTGCAGGACGATGTGCAGCCGCTGCTGACCGGCTACATCACCCACGTCCGCCCGGACTTCGGCCCCGGGCTCGAGGCCTGCCGGCTCCAGGTGTGGGGTACGGACGCCAGCGTCCTGATGGACCGCGTGGAGCGGCTCAAGGACTGGCCGAACAAGAAGGACAGCGACATCGCGACCGAGACGTTCCAGGCGTACGGGCTGACGCCGCAGGTGACCGACACGGGGATCGTCCACGACGAGGCGGTGTCGACCGTCATCCAGCGCGAGACCGACATCCAGTTGCTCAGGCGGCTGGCCCTGCGCAACGGTTTCGAGTGCTTCGTGGACGGCGACAGGGGCTACTTCCGTCCGCCGGCCGTCGACGACACGCCGCAGCCGGTGCTCGCGGTGCACTTCGGGGAAGAGACGAACGTCAACCGGTTCAGCCTGGAGGTAGACGCGCTGGCCCCCACGGACGTCGCGATGTTCCAGATCGACCACATCGCCGGTGACGTGCTGGAAGCGCACGCGGTCCCCGGCTCCCAGACCGCCCTGGGAGCGGTGCCGGCCGCCGGTGTACTCGGCCCCGGCATGGGACCCGGGCTCGTGTACGTGGCGCAGAGCGTGGCCACCGGCGTACCGGAGATGACCGAAATCTGCCAGAGCGTCTACGACCAGGCCGAGTGGCTGGTGACCGGGGAGGGCGAGGTCGCCGCCAACGAGTACGGCAGCATCCTGCGGCCCCGCTCCACCGTCACCGTCAAGGGCGTCGGGGCGACGCACAGCGGCGTCTACTACGTCGCGCACGTCACCCACAGGTTCACCCTCGACGGCTACCTCCAGACGTTTCGCATCAAGCGCAACGCACTGGCGTCCAAGGGCGACGAGGACTTCTCGACCGGTGGGGCCGACGCGGCGGCCGGACTGCCGGCCGCGGGCGCTCTGGCCGCGGAGGTGTCGCTGTGACGCTGGAGCGCATCGTCGCCGGCCTGGTGGAGGACACCGGGCGGCGCTGCTACGGCAAGTACCGGGGCACGGTGGTCGACAACGACGACCCTTCGCGCCTCGGCCGGCTGCGGCTCACCGTCGCGGACGTACTGGGCCCGGAGGTCGTCACCGGCTGGGCCACGCCCTGCGTCCCGTACGGAGGGGCCACGGGGCAGGGGTTGCTGTTCATTCCGGAGCGCGAGGCCGGGGTGTGGGTCGAGTTCGAGCGGGGGGACACGGAGTTCCCCATCTGGGTCGGTACGTACTGGAGCAGGCCGGGCGACGAGAGCCAGGTGCCGAAGCCGCGCTCGGACGCCGGCACCGAGGACGCGGAAGCGGTGCAGTCACCCCCGACCTCGAAGATCCTCGCCACTCTCAAGGGGCACACCATCCAGTTGGAGGACGCCGACGGCAAGGAACGGGTCCTCGTCCGCGAGGGCAGCCGCGGCCATCTCCTGACGATGGATCAGTCCGGAGTCACAGTCACCGACGCGGGCGGCAACACCGTCTCGCTCACCGACGACGGCATCCGCATCACCGACGCCACCGGCAGCTTCCTCCAGATGTCCTCCGACGCCGTCACCCTCACCGCGAAGACGCCCCTCACCATCAACGCCGCCGGTCAGAGCATGACGGTGGTCGCCGCCAGCATCGACCTGAAGAAGGGCTGAGCCGATGGCCAAGAGCATCGTCGTCAAGGGCGACAGCGTGCGGGGCACCGACACGCACCAGGTCTCGGGCACCCTCGAGAACGGCACGACGCCCTACGCGGGCCTCGGCAAGTACGCCTACCGGGGCTCGATCACGGAAGGGCTCAGCGACTTCGTACGGATCAACGGCGTGCCGGTGGCCCTGGTGACCAGCGGCAGCACCCTCGACGCGGGCCAGACGGCGCCGGGCCCGCCACCCGGCGGCCATGCCGGTCCCGCCGGCAGCGACTTCGTGCCCGCCGCGCCGAAACCACTCGCCACCTCGCTGTCGATCCTCGACGCACCGCTCGGCGGCGGCACCCCCGGCGCCGGTGCGGGCAGTGGGCTGCTGACCATCGGCGGCGTCAAGGTGCTGCTCGACAAGGACGTGATCGACACGTGCAGCGGCCTGCCCACACCCGGCGAGTCGAAGGTCAGCGCGGAGCAGCAGTCGCTGGTGGCCTGCTCCCAGTGACCGGCGTACGAGCGGCGGAGCGAGAGGGAGGGGGCGAGCGTGGCCACAGGGTTCGGGTTCCCGTTCGGCGTCGACGCGGCCGGTGCCATCGTGCCGGAGCCCGACGAGAGCGCGGAATTGCGCGGCAAGGTCATCCAGGTGCTGTTCACGGCGCCCGGGGAGCGGATCAACCAACCGGAGTTCGGGTGCGGACTGTTCAACCTGGTCTTCGACCCCGCCAACACGATCCTGGCCGCGGCCGTCGAGTTCACCGTCGGGCAGGCGCTGACCCGGTGGCTGGGAGACGACCTCGTGGTCAGCGGAGTGGACGTACAGGCGCAGGAAGAGACGCTGTCCGTCGAGGTGGCCTACGTACGGCGCCGGGACCTCGCCCGGCAGGCGGTCAGGGTGCAGTTCCGGTGAGCGGGAACGGGAACGGACGAGCGGGGGCGCGGCATGGCTGAGATCAAGAGGACGGACGACCGGCCGGTCATCGACTACATGGCCCGCGACTACGAGAGCCTGCTCGCGTCCATGCGCGGGCTGATCCCGCAGAAACTGCCGGAGTGGAAGGACTTCGCGGACGAGGCCGACTTCGGCAACGTACTGCTGCAACTGTTCGCGCATCTCGGCGACATCATCAGCTACTACCAGGACCGGGTGGCCAACGAGAGTTTCCTCGGCACGGCCCGCACCCGGCGCAGCGTCATCGAACACCTGCGGCTCATCGGCTACGAACTGGGCACCGCGGCCCCCGCGGCGGCCTCGCTGAGCCTGACCGTGCCCGGCAGCGTCACCGCGACGGTCACCGTGGCGCGGGGAGACGCGTTCGCGACCAAGAGCCGGCGCGACAAGCCGAGCGTCAGGTTCGAGTACACCCGCGAGGCGCCGCTCGTCATCGACTTCTCGAAGCTGACGGCCGACCCTGCGACCGGCCGGAAGGTCTTCGGGCCGGCCCAGGGCGGCATCCCGGTCGAGGAGGGCCGGCTGATCAGGGACGAACTGCTCGGCACGTCGGACAACGCGCCCAACCAGCGCTTCCCCCTCGCCCACCCGGGGCTGATCCTGCGACCGGCGGGCCAGGACGTGGTGGTGGAGAGCCGGCTCGCATCGGTGCCCTCCGTGTGGACGCTGCGGGAGAGCCTGGCGTTCAGCCAGGCGGGACAGCGCGACTACCGGGTGGAGATCGACGACGCCGACCGGGCCACCGTCGTCTTCGGCGACGGCACGTTCGGCGCGATCCCCCCGCAGGCCGCGGCGATCCGGGCCACGTACCGCGTCGGCGGCGGCTCGGCGGGCAACGTGCCCGCGGGCGCGGTGACCACCATCGTCGGTGCGCCCCAGCTCGCGCTGCTAGGCGCGACGGTCGGCAACCCGGCCCCCGCGACCGGCGGCGCGGAGCGCGAGGACATCGCACACGCCGTGCAGCACGCCCCCGCCGTGTTCCGCTCCCTGCGCCGAGCGGTGACCGCCGCCGACTACGAGGCGCTCGCCCGCAGCTTCAAGGGCGTCGGCAAGGTCCGCGCCGAGGCCACCGGCTGGAACCAGGTGACGCTGCACGTCGCGCCGCAGGGTGGCGGCAAGGTCAGCGACGTGCTGGAGGCCGACCTCAAGGGCTTCTTCGAGGACAAGCGCATGCTCAGCCAGCTCATCGAGGTCTCCGACGTCGACTACGTCCCGATCCGCGTGACGGCCGAGCTGGCGGTCGAGAGTTTCCACGTACGGGAGGACGTCGTCGCCCAGGTCCAGCAGGCCGCCGCGCGCCTGCTGGACTTCGAGCGGGTCGACTTCAACCAGACGGTGTACCTCAGCAAGTTCTACGAGGAGACGCAGGACGTCCCCGGCGTCGTCTTCGTGAACATCACCGAATTCCGGCGCGGGGACCGGACGGGCGCGCCGGTCGAACCGCACGGCACCCTCGTGCTCGGCCCCAACGAGGTGCCCGTCATCCCGCCGGAGCCCGAATACCGCCTCGGCCTGAAGGTCATCGTCCTCGAACAGGGAAGGAGGTGACGGACGGTGCGGCTGACGGACATCACGGCCACGGCCCACCCCGCCGGCAACAGGATCGACCTGAGCTGGCACAACCCCGATCCGGGGCGCGCGCCCGGGATCCGCGTGGTGCGCCGGGAGGGCACCCATCCGACCGGCCCCGACGACGGCCGGCTCATCGCCCACACGATCGGCCCCGACACGCGCACCGTCGACACCGGCCTGAGGGGCGGGACGGTCTACTACTACACGCTGTTCCCGTTCAGCGGCTCCCCCGTGCCCACGTACGACCCCGACCCGCACAACCACGCGTCCGCCATGGCCACGTCGCGGTACGACTTCGCGGGTCTGCTCTACGGCATGCTCCCGGCGATCTACCGCCGCTACGACGCCGACCGCACCCCTGTGGCGGGCAGCGGCCTGCCGGCCGACCGCGACAAGGGGCAGCTCCGCCGCTTCCTGGACCTGCCCGGCGGTGAACTCGACCGGATCTACAGCCTCGTCCGCGCCGGCCTCGACCTCGGCGACCTCGACCGGGTCGACGGCAGGCTGCTGCCGCTCCTCGCGCAGTGGATCGGCTGGCAGACCGATTTCGGGCTGCCGGTGGACGCGCAGCGCAACGAGGTCAGGTTCGCGCCGCGCATCTACCGGACCATCGGCGGGGTGCCCACGCTGGACGCCACCGTGGCCCGGGTCACCGGTTGGACCAGCCGTACCAAGGAGTACGTCCACAACGTGGCGCGCACCAACCAGCCGGAGCGGCTGAACCTGTGGTCCGCGCTGCGCGATGCCTCCGGCGTCTTCGCGCCCGCGGCGCTCGCGTCCGTCAACTTCGCCCATGACGGGCGGCCGGTGGCGCTGCGCGAGGCGGACGGTTCGTCGCTGTTCTTCTTCCACACCCGCCGGCCGCACGGCTGGGACATCTGGATGAAACGGTTCGCGGGCGGGTTGTGGGAGCCCAGCGCCCCGCGCGTGGACCGGCCGGGCATCGACAAACACCCTTCGGTGGCCGTGCAGGGCGGCGGCATCGTGTGGCTGTTCTGGCAAGGGTACGACCCGGAGCAGCCGCCCGCGGACCGCAAGTGGCGGATCTGGTACAGCGTGCGGACGGGTCCTGCCACCTGGTCGGCGCCCGCCGTGTTCGGGGACACCGCCACCGAGCGGCGGATGCCCACCGCGGTCGCGGACAACGCCGGCGGGCTGTGGCTGTTCTGGCTGGAGGCGGTGGGCGACGGCTGGGAGCTGCGCTACAACCGCAACGTCGGCGGGGCCTGGCTGCCCGCGCCGCTGACCCTGCCGGCGGACGGCGGCCGGCCGCCGCGGGTGGAGGACGACTTGTTCGTCCTGTTCCATCCGACGAGCACGACCCAGCGGTTGTGGCTGTTCTGGGCGCGGCACGAGAGCGGCGGCCCGCCGGGCCAGTCCCGTTGGAGCATCGTGCACCGGGTCAAGGCGGGGCTCGACCCGGCGGTCTCGGACTGGTCCCCGATCCGTGCGCTGCCGAAGGCCGGTGCCGACTACCACGACCGGCAGCCCGCCGCGCTGCTGACCGCCGACGGCAACATCGAGGTGTTCTGGAGTTCGACGCAGAACGGCGGCTGGTCCCTGAGCCGCAACGTCCTCGCCGTGACCCCGCTCACGTGGGGGGTCAACCAGCGGATCGGCGGCGGGCCGTACGCGCGGCGCGGGCCGTACGCCGTGGACACACCGTCCGGCACCCTGTTGGTGCACCGCTCCAACGAGAGCCTGGAGTACGCGAGCGCGGACTACGGTGCGACTCGCACCGTGGATCACCGGTACGCGGGGACGACCACCGTCGACGCCACGGGCGCGGCCAAGCTGGGGCTCCGCGGCCGGTTCGAGGACTTCCAGACGTACACGTACGACGCCGGGGCGGGCGGCGTGCGCACCAACGACGACCGCATCGGGCGGGACACCGTCGGCCTGTTCCTCGCGCCGCCGGGCACCGCCGACCCGGACCAGGTCAAGGCGATGGTCTCCCGGCTGGCCGGCGTCCTCGCCGACGCCATGCCGGTCACCGCGCGCCCCGTCTTCATCATCCCGTAGCCGTCTCGCCAAGCCATCACGCCGTACCGGAGCAACGCCGCAGAAGGAGGGGGACCGTGGCGGACTATTCGCAGTCACCGCTGGAACTGCTGCTGGCCAACCAGCAGAAGGGGTACGTGGGCATCCACGTCGAGCAGGGTGTGCCGGTCCTGGACCGGGACCTGAATTTGTTGCAGGACCTGATCTCGGCGACGGTCCGCGCGGTCATCAGCCGCTACGTCGGCAATGGGGCCGCGGCCGGGGCCAACGGCTTCGCCGTGCAGGCGCTGCCCACCGGGCAGAACGGTCAGGACTTCCTCATCGCCGCCGGCGACGCCGGGGGGCCCGGCAGCGCGCTGGTCGGCGGCGTCGAGGTGGTCATCCCGGCGGCGGTGACGTACAGGAGCCAGCCGGGCCTGCCCGCGCTCACGGCGCCCACCGCGGCGCAGCCCGATCCGCGGACGGACACCGTGTACCTGGACGTGTCGCTGGCCGAGGTGGACGGCACGGTGGACGCGGAGCTGAACAACAGCCGCGACGTGGGTGTCCAGACGTCCGTACGGCTCAAGCCGGTGTGGGTGGTGCGGGTCAGTGAGGGGGACGCGGTGCCGGCGCCGCCGTCCGGGCACAGCTTCTACCCGCTGGCCTCCCTCCTGCGGCCCCGGGGGGTGGCGACCCTCGAAGCGGCCATGATCGGCGATCTGCGGCAGCGCCGGCTGACCGTCTCCGACATGGAGCGCAGGATGAGCCTGATGGAGCGGACGCTGCTGCTGCCCGCGTTCACGGCCCCGGCGCCCGGGCAGCCGCAGTTCGTGCCCAAGAGCGGCGTCATCGGGCAGCCGATCACCCTGAACGGCAGCAACTTCGCCGTCGCCCCGGTGACCGTGCGCTTCGGCGACCTGCCCGCGAAGATCGTGGGCGGGGCGTCGTCGACGCAGGTCGTGGCCCGGGTGCCGGGCGGGCTGACACCGGGGGGTGTCTCCGCGGCCGTCAGGATCACCGTCAGCAACCTGGGCGGCGCGGTGATCAGCGACGACACGTTCACGGCGGATCCCGCGCCGGCGTTCGCCGAGCCGACCACCCAGTTCAGCCCGGGCAATGGCACCCCGGGCACGCAGGTGACGCTCAACGGGTTCAACTTCAACGCCGCCGGCACGCAGGTGCGCTTCGCGGCCGTGGCCGCCACGGTGGTCGGCGTGCCGACCGCCACCCGCATGGTCGTCCAGGTGCCGGCGGGCCTGGTGCCCGCGGGCAGCACCAACGCCGACGTCAAGATCACCGTGACCAACCCGGCAGGCAGCATCGTCAGCGACGACCCGTTCCGGGCCGAGCTGAACATCCCCGCCCCGACCTTCGCCACCACGCCGCCCCAGTTCTTCCCGAAGTCCGGGGTGGCCGGCCAGCAGCCCATCATCCTCAACGGCAACAACTTCAACTTCGCCCCGGTGACGGTCAAGTTCGAGACCTTCACCGCGGTGATCATCGGCACGCCCTCCGCCACCCAGATCTCCGTACGGGTGCCCGCAGGGATGACGCCGCCCGGCACCACCAAGGACTTGAAGCTCTCGGTCACCACCGCGGGCGGCACCGCCACCAGCACGGACATATTCACGATCAACGGTTAGGAAGGGAATGCTCATGGCGTTCCACGTCTATCCCGATCCGCAGACCGCCGCGCTCACCGTCAACACCGGGCTGCCGGTCTTCGTCGGCATCGACCAGTTGGCCGGGCCGCGCGACCAGGGCGGCTACGCGAAGATGATGTACGTCCGGGTGTGCGCGACGGGCGCCGTCGAACTCCCGACGCTGTTCATCCGGGCGGGACACCCCGACACTCCGGCCACCCCCGGCGACACCGAGGGACCCGCGGTGGAGATCAACGGATTCACCAGCGGGGTGTTCAACAAGACCACGTACCTGGGCGACGTGAAACGCGACGTCGAGGCCGACAACGTGGCCATCATCCGCATGGGGTTCGACCAGGCGGGCACCACGGAGACCTGGCGGCTGGGTTTCCAGAACAACAACGTGGGCGGCGCGCCCGTCGAGTTCACCTGGGTGGTGGCCGACGCGGCCACCGACACGGCCCAGCCCTGGCTCGACATCTCGCCGGGCACGGTGTCCAGCTTCCTCTCCCTCGTCAACAAGTCGGACTCGGACAGCGTGCAGGTGTCCAACAAGGGCACCGCCCCGCTGACCATCGCCACGGCGGGCTCCCTTCCGGCCGGCGGCTTCACGGTCACCTCGCCCCTGCCGCTGACCGTACGCCCCTCCCGCGCGGAGACCCTCTCGCTCCGGTTCACCGCGCCCGCCGCGCCCCCGCCCGACAACAAGACCACCCTGACCACCAACATCGTCGTGACACCACCGGACCCCACGGTGGGCACCTCCGCCGGCCACAACCAGCAACTCGCGTTGACCGCCGTCACGCAGAAGCTGGAGGTCGTCCTCCTGCTCGACTCCTCGGGCAGCATGGGCGGCGACCCACTCGGTGGTTCCCCCGCCACCGTCGCGGAGTCCCGCTGGGGGGAGCTGACCACGGCGACCAAGGGGTTCCTGCACCTCCTCGGCCTCTTCGCCGACAACGGCGGCCGGTTCGGCATCGCCCGCTTCCCCGCCGTGGGCGCCGGCCCCGCCGGCTTCGACATCGTCCCGATGAAGCAGATCGCGGCCTCCGAGATGGCCGACGCGGGCAGCGCCGTCGAGGCCATCGTGCCCACCGGCAGCACCCCGATGGGCGACGGCCTCGACCACGTCCTCGCGCCCGCCACCAGCTACTTCGGCACCGACCCGCTCAGCGTCAACACCAGCCGCCGCTGGCTGATCATGATGAGCGACGGGGCGCACAACTCGGGCACGCACAACCCGAAGGAGTTCACCGCACCACCCAACGGCACGGCGCCCACCGGCACCTCGCTCGCCGAGAAGAAGATCACGATGTACGGCATCGGGTACGGCGTCGAGGGGCACACCGACGTCGACCACATCCTGATCAAGACCCTCGCCGACGGCTCGTTCGGCGGCGTCTCGCACAGCGTCACGGAACCGGGGTTCACCCCCACCCAACTCGGCGCGGTCCTGCGCAACGCCCTCAAGGAGGGCCTGACCGACGCCTCCTCCCCCGCCGACCCGCCGGGCGTGTTCGTCTTCGGCGAGCGGGAGATCCGCCACGAGACGGTCATCACCCCCTACGACGACAAGGCCGCCTTCGTCCTGGACTGGAACACCCCCGACGCCAGCAGGCTACGGCTGGAACTCCTGACCCCCAACTGCGAACTGATCACGCCGGAGAACGCGGGCCAGGGCACGTTCTCCCAGGTCACCTTCCACGGCGGGACGCGTTCGAACATGTACCTGATCCCCCGGGACTTTCTGCGGGGCGACAGCGGCTCCGAGGTCGCCACCGGCACGTCCGGCAGCCGGGGGCGCGACGGCACCTGGCGGTTGCTCGTCAGCTCCGGCGGCGGAGTCATCGGCGCCGCCGACAAGACGGGCGCGACGAGCGCGACGAGCGAGGGCGATCCCGACGTCGAGCACTACGTCTACGACGTGCTCACCGACTCGACGCTGCGCCTGGAGGTCAGCCAGGACAAGGGCACCTACTTCGCCGGGGATCCCATCACCGTCACCGGCCGCCTCACCGCCGAAGGCCGGCCGGTGACCGGCGCCGCGGTATCGCTGTCCACCACCGCGCCGGTACGGTCGACGGACAACCAGATCGCCGCGCTGCGCGTACCCGCCGAGGCGCTGAAGCGCGCCGAGGAGCTGCTCGCCGGCAAGGACGCCACCCCGCTGCTCATCAGGCAGTTGGGGGCCCAGCTCGCCGGGCTGAACATCGACGGCAGCCGCCGCGAGCACGTCCAGGCGATGAGCGACGCGGACGGCACCGGCAACTACCGGGCCACCGTCACGGACACCTCGGTCCCCAAGCAGTACGTCTTCTACCTGTCCGCCACCGGCATCACCGCCGACGGAACCAGCTTCCACCGCGAGAGCAAGCAGGAGACGCTCGTCATGGTGCGGCCCGAGCCGCAGCACACCCGGATCGACCTCAACCAGACCGGGCCCGGCCAGATCGACGCGACCGTCATCCCGCGGGACCGGTTCGGCAACGTCCTGCTCATCAACCCCGACACCGCCGGCGGCTTCGGCCTCACCGCGCTCGGCGGCAAGCCCGGCGCGCTGACCAGCCGGCTCGACGGCTCGTACACCGGCACGGTGACGTTCGACCCGAAGGTCAACCCCGCCATAGGCCTGCAGTTCGGCGGCGAGGACGTGCTCGTACCGAAGCACACGCCGCCGGTCGGTGACCTGCGGTACGTCAACCGCGTCATCAAGTTCGAGGCAGGCGCGATCAAGGACGCCAACCAGCACGCCGACGCGCGCGCGGTGCTCGGCAGCGTCGTCGACAAGCCCGCGGGTACGTTCGTCTCGCTCGGCGCGGCGGGCCGGCTGGAGGTCGGCATCACCCGCCTGGTCATCCTGGCCGCCGGCGGCGACGACGACGTCACCGTGTTCGTCCGGCCGGACACGGACCTGCGCGCATACCGGGTGGAGGCGTACGCGGTGGAGCGCCGCGCATGGGTGGAGCTCGGCGAGTCCATCGGCGTCACCCAGTCGTTCGGGCTGCGCCCGGCCCACCTGAAGTTCACCATCGCCCTGCGCATCACCGACATCAGCGGCCGTACGCGCGACGACGCGTTCGTGGCGCTGACCACCCCGGGGGTGAGCCTGCGCGGCGTCGGGGCGCTGAAGACGGCCAAGGACCTGCCGTGCCGACCGGACCAGTTGCCCAATTGGTTCCCCTGGGCACGGTAGGCACGGGCCGCCCGCGCCGTGAGGGGCGGGCGGTTCTCCGTCGCGATGTTACGAAACTGCAAGTCCCTTGAGCGCGATATTGAGCTTGAGGACCCTGACGGTGGGCTCGCCCAGGACTCCCGGAGTGCGCCCGTCGGTGTGGTCGGCCACGAGCTTGCGCACCTCGGCGACGGTCAGCCCGTTGTGTTGCGCGAGCCTGTGGGCCTGGAGGGCGGCGTACTACGGGGAGATGTCCGGGGCGAGGCCGGCGCCGGAGATGAAGCTTCCCCTTGATCGTGGACACCTGGAGACTGGGACTTGAGGTTCCAGAGGAAGTAGTGCCAGGTGGGAAGCGAGAACAACCGCAGCAAGCGGTACACCGAGGAGTTCAAGCGGGACGCGATCGCGCTCGTCGCCTCCACGTTGCCGCACGGTCACCGAGGTCGCGCAGGAGCTCGGGGTGAGCCCCGAGTGTCTGCGGGGCTGGTACAAGCAACACCGCGCCGCTCGAGGTGCGGGCCGACCCGGCGAGCTCTCGAGCGAGGAGCTCAAGAGCTCAAGCGGCCGCGCAAACTCTGCGCCTGCCGAGAATGTCGTCCATGCAGCTCGCGAGCCTGGTCGGTGGTGCGGCAGGATGATCACCTGTGTTGCTTCGTCTCTGCGGATGCCGAACAATCATCCTGCCTGGTCGGAGGCGTGATCGGCGATCTCAAGTGCGGCCGGTGATCCAGGGTCCATGAGAAGTCGTGAGGTGAGCGGTTCGCCTGCTGAGCACGGGATGTGACGGCTTGTCGGCTCCTGCTGCAAGCGACCCCTGGACGCAGAACAGGCGTGGCCGCTGGTGATCATGTGGGTGTCGAGTCCGTATGAGCACCGAGCGAGTCCATGCCTGCGCACCCATCTTCCCGTATGCCGTCATGCCTCCAGCAACTGGGGGACGCCTCGAGCCCTTCTCTGCCAGAGAGTACTGCTGACCTGCGGAGTTACCTGGCCGCCGTGCCTGCCCCGCGCGCCCGTCCCTCCCGCCGCTAGCCGGAGTTCATGGCCACCCGCCCCGAACCAAACGATCACGTTCGGGAAGCGGAAGGCGTCTGAGAACCGCACAACTTTCACTGCGACAGCATCGAACTTTTCGCGGAGACCGCTCAAGTCGACATCGTGCTGGCCTCGGACGAGGTGGCGGTTGCCAAGGGGATCACGAAGAAGACCAGTGCTGCGAGGGCCGCCACGCTCGCTGCGAGTGCCAAAGTGCCGGGAAGAGACCAAGTCGCGACTGGTCCGGCAACTGCTGCCCCCAGGGCGAACCCGGTGATCTTCAGGCTGGCGCCGGTGGTGAAGATCTGGCCTCGCAGGTGATCTGGGGCCTCCCGGTGGCGGACTGCGAACAAGGCGGCCAGTTGGGGTCCTTCCCCTATGCCCACGATGAGTACGGCCACGATGAGTACGACTGGTCGACCCCACGCGGCCAACGCCAGCGCGGCAGCCTGGACAAGGGCACTGGCCCAGATGATCGTGTCGGGGGCGACTGAACGCGGGAACCCAGCAAGTACGACGTTGGCCACCAAAGCTGCGATCGCCACACAGGAGAGCAGCACCGCGCCGCGGCTGGCCCCGCCCAGAACGTGTTCACCGAGGAGTGGGATGCACGCCATCAACATTCCCTGGGCGATGCAGGAGACGGTCGAGGTGAGAGTGGCTCGGGCCAAGGACGGTCTTCCGAGGATGACCCGTACTCCGGCAACAAGGTCGCTGGTCACCGATGTTGGCTGCACTCCCAGCACTCGGCCGGGACGGGCAGGCAGCATCCATGCGGCGGGCAGCGCCAAAGCGATGAGCACTACAGAGACCACCACGGCCGTCGGGGCGCCCAGCGCCTCTGCCACGCCGCCGGCGAGAGCCGGACCGGCCAGGCTCGCCATATTGAACGTCATGGCATCGAGCGCGTTCGCCCGGGGCAGGTGGTCACCCAGCACCACACGCGGAAGTTGGGCCGTCCATCCCCCCGACAGGGCCGGGCCCAGCAGCCCTGTCACCGCTGCGATCAAGAACGTGACAGCGAACGGCCACCGTCCTAGTCCCCCAAGAACCATCCCCAGCCCCACCGCATAAAGAACGAGGGCACCAGCCAGCAGGCGTCCCGGCCGATCTGCTCTGTCGAGGAGCGCCCCAAAAATCGGCCCCCCTGCCGCGGCAGAGATCGTGATGCCTGCGAGCAGCGACGACGCGGCGACGGTCGATCCGGTCAAAGCAAATGCTGCCAGCATCAGCGCCGGTCCTGACATCTCGTCCCCGGCACGGGCTGCCACCGCTCCAACGAGATAGAAGCGGAGTGAGTAACGCTTCCCCATCAGCAAGACGTTACGGAGGTAACTCCATCATCCGCAAGATGCGTTACATTCCACAGGTGTCATTCCACAGCGACGATTGGTCCACCCGGCACTCCGTGCTCACCACAGCCCGGCGCACCGCCGCCCTGATCAACGCCCTGGCCGACGACTACCCCGACCCAGGCGATGTCGCCGGCGTGCTCCGCGCATATGGCGAGACCGCCCCCCTCGACCTCACCACCCGCGACGTCGCAGAGATGCAGGCAGCCGTCTCCCTGCTGCGGCCGGTCTTCGCCGCCGAACACGCCGATGACGCCGCGGCCACCCTCAACCAGCTCTTGAAGGACCACACCGGACCGCTCCGCCTGACCTCACACAGCGGCAGCACTCCCTGGCACCCCCACCTCGACCGCGAGGACAACGCCCCCTGGGGCGAGTGGCTCCTCGCCTCGTCCTGCATGGCCCTGACCGTTCTCGTCTGGGACCACCAACGTCCGCCCGGCGGGCTCTGCGCATCCCCCACCTGCCAGAACGTCTTCGTCACCCAGGGCAGCGGCCCGGAGCGTCGCTACTGCTCCCGCCGATGCGCGACCCGCGAACGAGTCGCAGCCCACCGACGCTCCCGCTCCGCCGAGCAGCCGAACGAAGATACATAGGGCGCCAAGGCCCAGCGCAACAGCGCTCAACCTTCCCTACGTTGTTCTGCGGGAGGCGGTGAGCCCTTCGTATGGTTCACCCACCCAGGGGCGTCGGGTGTGGCTTTCAAACTTCTGCCGTTGGTGGCTTCCATCGATTGGCCGCTCGACGCCCCACGACGACTCGGCTGCCAATTAGGAATTGCGAATGATCGCTCCGTAGGGAATCGACAGCGAGGTCGTCCGTCGGGAGGTACCAGCAGCACACCGTACGGAGGCACCACATGGCCGCGATCTGGGCCGGCATCGACGCAGGCAAGACCCATCACCACTGCGTCGCGATCGACGAGAGCGGCCGCCGGCTGCTGTCGCGACGCGTCGCCAACGACGAGACCGAACTGCTCGAACTCCTCGCAGACGTCCTCGTCCTGGGCGACGAGGTGACCTGGGGCATCGACCTGGCCGACGGCGGAGCCGCCCTGGCCATCGTGATCCTCCTCAACCATGACCAGCCGGTGCACTACATCTCCGGCCGGGCCATCCACCGCGCCTCCGAGAGCTACCGCGGCGAAGGCAAGACCGACGCCAAGGACGCCGCTGTCATCGCCGACCAGGTCCGCGTCCGCCACGATCTGCACCCCTTACGCACCGGCGACGAGACGGTGACCGATCTCAAGATCCTCACCGGTCGGCGCATGGACCTGGTCGCCGACCGCACCCGCACCGTCAACCGGCTCCGCGCCCAGCTCACCGGCATCTTCCCCGGCCTGGAGCGCACGCTGGACCTCACCAACACCGGCCCGCTCACCCTACTGACGGGCTACCAGACCCCGGCCGCCATCCGCCGGATCGGCACCAAGCGGCTGGAAACCTGGCTGCGCAACCGCAAGGTCCGCAGTGCCGACCAGCTCGCCGAGACCGCCGTCCAGGCCGCAGAGCGCCAGCACACCAGCCTGCCCGGGGAGAAGCTGACCGCTGAGCTGGTGCACACAATGGCGAAGGAGGTGATGGCCCTCAACCAGCAAGTCGCCGAGCTCGACAAGGCCATCGAGGCCCGATTTCGCGACCACCATGCCTTCGACGTGATCACCAGCATGCCTGGCCTGGGCGTCATCCTCGGAGCCGAGTTCCTGGCCGCCACCGGCGGCGACATGGGCGTCTTCGGCACTCCGGACCGCCTCGCCGGCTTCGGCGGCGTCGCGCCGGTCCCCCGCGACTCGGGCAAGATCAGCGGGAACCTGCGGCGCCCGCAGCGATACAACCGCCGACTCCAACGGGTCTTCTACACCTCGGCGTTATTCAGCATCCGCCACTGCGCCGAATCCCGCCGCTTCTACGATCGCAAACGAGCCGAGGGCAAGCGCCATACCCAAGCCGTCCTCGCCCTCGCTCGCCGCCGCGTCAACGTCCTCTGGGCCCTCCTGCGCGACGGCCGGCGCTACGAGCTCACACCGCCTACCGCCCTCGCGGCTTGACAAACAGCATTAGGAATCGATGAGAAGCACTCAACCTTCGCTGCGACGGGTCAACAGGGTGTGCGAATCTCGTCACGTGGGAAGCACGGGGGCTCGAACCGGCGCGAATCGAACATGGTCGAGCTGACAAGGCGACACCAGGTCAGACACCATGACCGGGACGCCAACTTCCATATGCGAGTCGGACCGCCCCGCGCGAGGCCCCGCCGCCGCGCGTCAAGAGTGTGAAGAACGAAGAAGAAGCAGCTCAGAGGCTTGGCGTTTCTCACTGATCAGCAAGAATCAGCAAGCTCTCAGATCTGGTTCTGCCCGCCGTCGACGTAGATGTTCGCGCCGACGATGTAGCTGCTCTGTTCGGAAGCGAGGAACGCCACGGCGGCGGCAACCTCCTCGGGACGCCCTATACGGCCCTTGGCCACGGTCGCGGCGACATTCTCCTTGACTGCGGACAGTGTCTCCTCGCCGCCGAGAATATTGGCGAGTCCGGGAGTCTCGACCCCGCCCGGCGACACCGCGTTGACCCTGATGCCCCGGCCCCTGAGTTCGTTGGACCATGTCCGCGCGAATGACCGAACGGCGGCCTTGGACGCCGCGTACGCACCGAACGCCTCCATGCCGTTGTCGGCGGCTGTGGAGGAGGTCAGGATGACCGAGGCGCCGTCATTGAGCAGCGGGAGCGCCTTCTGCACGGTGAACACAGTGCCCCGGACATTGACTCCGAAGGTCTGGTCGAAGTGGTCTTCGGTGGTCTGCTCCAGCGTGACGAACGCACCGACCGCCGCGTTCGCGACGAGCACATCCAGTCCCTGCCCCCGGGCGCGGACCGCGTCGTAGAGCCGGTCCAGGTCGGCTGCCTTGGAGATGTCGCCCGCCACCGCGGTGGCCCTCGATGCTCCGATGGTCTCGATGGCGGCGTCCAACTCGGTCTTGCGCCGACCTGTGATGAACACGTGCGCGCCCTCGTCTGCCAGACGTGCGGCGGTGGCCAGACCGATTCCGGTGCTGCCGCCGGTGATCACAGCCGTCCTGCCCTCAAGCTGTCCCATGCGAGTGCCTCCATAGCCCTCTGTGCTGACCTGCTTCGACAGCCATACTTCAGGAACACCCCGGTACGGTGCATCATGTGTAGTCCTTATTTCTTTATGTATCGTCCAGGAAGGGGGTGGGCGTGCTCGGCTCCAGCGATCCGATCACCGACGCCATCGGTCTTCTGCGCCCTCGCACCGTGATCGACCCCGGTCTCCATGCGGCAGGACCGTGGGCCCTGCGCTTCGACCAGCCCTCACATGTCAAGCTTGGTGTCGTCGCGCGCGGCACGTGCTGGCTGACCCTTGACGGGCACAAGCCCGTACTGCTGGAAGAGGGCGACTTCTACCTGCTGGGCAACCCCCCGCCCTACGTCCTGGCCAGCACACTCAGCGCACCATCGCGTCCCGCAAAGCCGGTGTGGGAGAGCGCCAGGGACGGTGTCGTACGCATCGGCCCGGAGGCCGAGGAAGACACATACCTCTGCGGCGGGCACTTCTCGTTCGAGGACACGAGCACCCCAGCCCTGACCCAAGTCCTACCGCTGCTCGTGCTTGTCCGTGCCGAAGACCCCCGCGGCAAGCTCCTGGCACACCTCAGCGAGCTCCTGGTCTCCGAGACCAGGACCGCGGCCGCCGGCAGCTCTCTCGTCCTGAACCACCTCGCACAGGTCCTGTTCGTCCACATGCTGCGCGCCCACGCCGAACAGGCCGATCAGCCCACCGGCTGGCTGGGAGCACTCAACGACGACGGTATCGGTGCAGCCCTTCGCGCCATGCACACCGACGCGGCGCACCCCTGGACACTCAAAGAGCTTGCCGGTATCAGCCACATGTCACGTTCCGCGTTCGCCTCATCCTTCAAGAGCCGGGTCGGAACCACCCCGCTGGACTATCTGATCCAGTGGAGAATGAGCCTCGCCCGCGACGCCCTGAGCCACGGCACGCGCACGATCTCCGAACTCGCATTCATGATCGGCTACAAATCCGAGAGCGCGTTCAGCACCGCATTCCGTCGCGTGGTCGGCTCCTCACCCAGACAATTCCGGATCAGTAGCAGTGGGGCCGACGACCCGAAGGTCGCACAAGCGCACGGGTGACCGAAAGGCGTCGCGCGCGGTGCGTCATGCGTCGCTGGCTGCGGTGGCGTAGTCGTCGTAGAAGCCGCGGCCGGTCTTCACGCCGAGGCGGCCGGTGTCGACGTACTCGTGCAGCAGTCGGCGGGGCCCCTCGGGCAGGTGCGGATTCTCCGCGGCGTAGTGGTTTTCGATGTCGAGGACGACGTCCAGGCCGACCTGGTCCATCATCCGGAACACCCCGACCTTTGCGCCGGTGTTCACCTGGAACATCGCGTCGAAATCCTCCGGCGTGGTCACCCCTTCGGCCACGACCGACAGTGCCTCGCGCTTGATCGCGGCCCAGACCCGGTTGAAGATGAAGCCGGTGCTTTCCCGGCGGGCCTCGAAGGGGTGCACTCCGTAGCGCGGCAGCTCGGCCTTGAGCCGCTCGATGATGGCGGGGTCGGTGGCGCCGTCGCTCATCAGGTCGACCGCGTTCTGCGCCGGCGGCATGTAGAAGTGCATGTTCAGCACCCGCTCCTTGTGCTCCACCCGGTCGACGAACAGGCGGGAGGCGTAGGAGGAGGAGTTGCTGGCCAGGATGATGTCGGTGGGGGCGATCCGGTCCAGATCGGCGAACAGGGTGCGCTTGAGGTCCTGGCATTCTTCGCCGCGTCTTGGCAGGGGGTGAGCCCGAAGGGGTCCCTCCACAGGTGCGGGCTGTGGACGTTGGTTACGGGATTGGGTGCGGCGGCCAGGCCTAGGGGATCCGGCGTCAGGTAGCGCGCTGTTTCCGGGTCGACAACAAGGCCCCCCTCGGCAAGGACATACCCACCCGCGAAGAAGCATCGGTCGGTAGCACCCCCGACCACAAATACAAGCGGACCTTCTTCGCAGAACACCCAGAACTCAAGGGCAAGGTCGTCGTCCACCACGCCATCGAACAACAAGTCCTCAAACGCTACCCTGGCCTCTTCTCACCGGACGAAATCCACTCCCTTGAAAATCTCCGAGGAATCCCCAAGGGCGACATAAACAGCAAGGTCCATCTCAGCGAAAATCCGCGTGGAATGGAACGAGTTCTACCGAGCGCACCCCAACCCGACCAGGCAAGAGGTCCTCGATCACGTCACGCACGTGGATGATAGGCTCGGAAACTGGTTCAGTCCCAGAATCAGGTAATGAACCGAAGAGCGGAGCGAAAATAACATGTGGCGCGAACTCGCCTCGGAATACCCTGGCGCAGACCTTCAGGGCCCCGCCGATGAGGCTTCACTGGCCGCAGCCGAGCGTGGACTGGGGCAGGCCATCCCGCACGCGTTGCGCGAACTCCTCCTCGAGACCGACGGTATCACCGACGACTACGGGACGGATGTCGTATGGAGGGCCGAGAAAATCCTGAGCGAGAACGAAAGCTTCCGGCAGAACGCACAGTTCCGCGACCTCTATCAGTCTTTCGATGCGCTCATGTTCTTCGGAGACAACGGCGGCGGAGACCAATTCGCCTTCGTCCGCCAGACGGCTCGCGACGACGAAATCTTCGTGTGGGACCACGAGACAGACAGTCGCACGTGGGTCGCCGCGTCACTCGAAAACTACCTGCGAAGTGCACTGGGCAGTGACGGTGAGGATTGGTACCGAGACTGACCGCTCCTACTGCTGCGTCGGATGGATACCTTGCCGACGGAAGTCACCGCTCTGTGATCGGTGACTTCCGTCGGCTCTCCATCCCTCTCATGCTCCGCCAGGTCCACTGCGGGAACAGCCAGAACAATGGTGAGCACCACGACTAAGCTGGATCCGAGTCCTCTGCATACCAGCAGTGAGACGGTGCGGGCGGCCCAGCTCTGTCATGTCAGTGGCGAAAAGCTTGCCGGGCTCTCTGCCCGTCGGAAGTCCCGCTTCGGCTTGCGCGGTTCGCGGCGACCGGATCGACATCCTCCCGCGCGCACATCACCACTTACTCGGCCAGTCCGCAGGCGTCAATAGTCCTCGACGCCCCACCGAGATCAGTCCAGATCTACAGCCACACTGCCGCCTGCTCATGTCGGCGGCCCAGCACCGGACCCTCCTCCGTCAGCGCTGTCGTGCCGCTCAAGCCATCTCTTAAGTCCATGGTTGCACCGGGGAGACATGATCACCCCGGACAGATTCCACGTCACCTTTGAGACGATCAAGCGAGCTATGGATGGCCGGGCCTCTTTTCGCCTCCTCCAGAAATACTTCCTTCGGCAAAGTACGCGACAATATCATTCACCTCAACGACGGGTACTTAGTTCACCTGACTATAGATGGACCCCTGTTTTTGGAGATTCGGTATGTCCTTTTGGGGGTGCCGTCCTCGGTCGACTTTCGCCATAGCGTCTTCGACTGCGGCGCCAATTTCTCAGGAACCCGTTAGCGATCTGGCCCCACCACTTGCACGGCCTGATCCGGGCCAATCACGCCCACCACCAAACGGTGCACGTTTGTCTGTACTTGGCGGAGCACTCAGAGGAGTACGCCGACACGGGCCAAGGCCCAGCGTGACCTCGGCCGCAGCGCCCAGTCCCGCGAGGGTATGCAGTACGTCGCCGACCGCGGCGGCCGGCTCGCCCCCGCCGCCCGGCGCGGCCTGGTCCACCTCGCCCGCCTCGCCGGAGACTTCCGCACCGCCCACACCGCGGCGCAGGTGTTGGGCTGGGAGGGACGCCAGCACCGTGACCTGGGAGATGTGTACTGGCCCCAGGGCGACATGGACCGCGCGGCCGCCGCCTACCTCGCCGGACGCACCGAGGCCGAACAGCACGGCCACACGGGAGAAGCCGTGCACAACCAGGCGGTGCGCGCCTTCGCCCTCGCCTTACCGGCCCCGCCCGCGCCGATGGCGAGATCGATCTCGTCCGCCACCTGCTGCACGGCCGCAGCCTGCGCGCCACCGCGCTGACCGTGCAGGTCGCCGCCCTGGTCCGGGACGCCGGACTCGCTACGGACGTCGAGGACCGCGGCCGGTTGCTGCGCACCGAAGTGTCCAACGCCGGCCTCCACTCCGTGCGCCCGGTACTCGAACTCGCCCTCGCCTTCCACCACACCGTCCTCGCCGACCACGACCGGATCACCGCCGACCTGGAACGCCTCGAGCAGCTCAGTGGCACCGGTGACCATGTCCACTGCGTCGACCTCGTCCACTTCATGGATGGCCGCCCGCTCGCGCCCCGCCCTCAGCCGGGGGCGAACTGGCTTGCCGAGGAACAGACCGTGCGAGAGCGGTGGCGGGCCCTCGTCCTCACCCGCCGCAGCCTCGCCCTCTTGGAGGGTCCCTGACCTGCGAGCGGAGCTGAACTGGGTGCTTCAGGCGGCAAATTCGCCGAGGGCGTGGCCTTGCCCTCGGCCCAGCGCTTCAGGGTGCGGTCGGTGACGGTGAGCCCGGCCGCGCGGGCGGCCGCCTTCGCCCGCTCGCTGCGGGTCAGGTAGTGCAGGCGGGCCAGCATGCCGCGACGCTGGCCGTCAGTTCCTGCTTGCGAGCCGCAAGTCGGCAGAACACACCCATCAGCGGCTTGCCCAGCAACGTATCCCCGATCATCACCCGGTGCATCACGTACAGCGAGAACGGCAGTCCGACCCTCTCGTCACACGTCGCCTGTGCCCAGCTCTCCAACGCGGTCGTCGTGTCGACCGCCACCTGCGCGCCGCGCACACCCCCCGACCCGCTTCCGTCGCCGACCACCTTCACCGGTACCTCCAGCGCCCCCGCCACCCCCTATGCCACCCGGCACTCGTGCTCCGACACCGAGGCGATCACCGCACCCCAGTCCACCCGGTCGTACAGCTCCGCCAGCACGTCCTGTAGCAAAGCCTCGATCCGCGCCGGCTGCGCCTTGACGTCCGCCATGTCCTGCGACCGTTGTCCGCGTTCCCCAACGTCGTGGCGAACCAGGAGTTCATGTCCGACCACACGCCCTCCACCTGGCGGGACACCTTCGCGATGTTGGCGTTGATCTGCGCCGCCAGCCTCTGCTGCTCGGCCATCATGTCCCCGAGTCGCTGCCTCAGAGCGGCCTGCTGCTCACCGGTGAAGGTTTCGATCTGCTTGATGAGCTCGCCGATCTCGCCTACCTGGTCGGACACACCGCCGACCTGCCCGGACACCCATTCCAAGCCTTCGAGCATCTCGCCCTGGCCGGCGAGGAGCTGCTCCAACATCTCCCCGTGATGTGCCAAGCAGGTCCTCAATGTCGATGCCCGACCCGTGCCGCCTCCCGTCAGCTTCGACACCAGGTCGACCAGATCCAGAACCGTGCCCGCCACGCCCAGGAACCCCATCGAGCCATGAAGCACCTCAGCGCCCCCACGTAACAGATGCCTGCCCTGGGGCGTCGTCAGCAGGACGCGTCCCGTGGTGCGCTGCCCAGACATATGGTCTGTCTGTGGAGCAATGGACCGAGTCTCACAGATCTATTACGTGCCGTGCCGGGCTTTTTACGGCAAGCACCGTAAGGGAACCAGAGGAACGGCCTCCGAAGACACCGCGCATACGGCGCGGCCGGTGCGCAGGGGAGCCCGTCACCGTCCCCGATCCGCTTGCCGCCGGCTGCCGCTTGGCCTGCTCCTGGCGGCCTGCCGGCCCCGCTTTCCGAACGACCCGGGACAGAGAGGCCCGCGAGGAGCGGACACAGGACCGAACCGTGGGAGGTCATGTGATCCACATGCCGGGCCTGCCCGTCCCGCCCCCTACGCCGTCCTCGTATACAGGGCGTCGCTGAAGCGGACAGGGAACCGGGTCCGGATCGATGACTGCACAGGCGCGGTTCGCCTCCCGCTGCGTGAAGCCGGCAGGGGCAGTTCGCGGCGCTCACCGGTATGTGGAGCGGATCTGGCTCAGGTACTCCTCCGTGTCTGTGTAGGCCCGGTCCTGTGCGCCGCTGCGGTGGAGGTCGATCAAGCCGTCGCTGTGCAGGCGCAGGGTGGTCGTGGCGCTGCGGGGACCGGGGCTGGCCTGGAGGGGATCAGGTCCGGCGCCGGCGAGCGACATGCTGTCCAGGACCGGGGTGTGGGGGGAGAACATCGCAAGGGCGTCGGTGGCGGTGGCCGCGGGCGGGCGTCCGGTGCGGTTGGCGCTGCTGACGTACAGGGTGGAGAAGTCGGCCAGGACGGGCAGCAGCGGCGCCCACCGGGCGCCGAACAGCAGGGCCCAGCCGTCCTTGGCCGCCGGCGCCAGCCAGGCGGGAACGGACACGTCCGCACGGAGCGGGACGAGGAGGGTGACGCGTTCCTCCACCAGGAGCCTGCGGGCCACCGCAAACCGGGCGGTGTCCAGCGTGAGGACACCCTCGAGCGCGGTGAGGATGTCCCGGTCGTGGGCCCACAAGGCGACGGCCTGCCGGGCCGGTCGTCCCTTGGCCGTGTTCACCGCGTCGGGACGGGTCGCCGCCACGGTGTAGGTCAGGGGTTCCGGGTTGGGCAGGACCACGGCCGCGCCCTGCCGCAGCCACGCGCGCGCGGCTGCGGCATCCACGGTGCCCGCGCCCGGCATCACCGGCCACCCGCGGTGTCGCACAGGCCGTCCAGGTAGCCCGCGAAGTGCTGGTCGTCGACGACGGCCCGGCCCGAGCGGTACGCCTGCCTCTTCACCCAGCCCATCGCGGCCTGTGCCTGTTCCCGGGTCAGCGTGTGGCCCAGCCGGGCGGCCACCGCGGTGACGACACGGGCGCTCGCCAGGTGGGTGAGCACCACACGCGCTTCAATTCCCAGCAGCGCCTGCGGGTCGTAGGGCTGGAAGAGCGCGGGGTGCACGAACGGGGTCCCGGTGGAGATCGAGCCCACCCCGGTGCCGACGACGGGGGTCGTCACCGTCAGCGGCACCCCGGTCTCGGACGAGACCATCCGGGCGATACCCGGCAGCCGTGTCAGCTCCGGGGTACTCCACCACGGTTCGCTGCCCTCGCCGAGGATGTCCGCGGTGCGATGAGCCAGCAGGAACAGCAACTGTTCGGTGGCCACCAGACCGCTGCGCTCGGCCATGCCCAGCCAGGAACTGGAGACGACCCGGACTCCGGCCCGCAGCGCCTGCAGGGTGTTGGCCAGCCCCAGGCCCAGGTCGTTGTGCGCGTGGGAGGCCAGGACCACATTCTGCCCGGCACCGGCTGCCACCTGCGTGAACAGGGCACACGTCTGCTCGGGCGTCTGGTGCCCGACGGAGTCGGCGAGGATCACCGTGCCGGCCCCGGCTTCGGTCACCGCGCCCGCGTAGGCGGCCATCAGCGCGTGATCGGCGCGGGAGGCGTCGGCAAGACACATATCCACCGCCACCCGGTCGTCCAGACCCCGGGCCTCCTTGACGAGCTCGACTCCCCGCTCCAGCGCTTCACGGGCGGTGCGATGGGTCATGACCGCGGCCATCGCCTCCGAAGCGGGCACGATGACCATCACCCGGGCCTGTGCACTGCCCCGCACCGACGCCACCGCCTGATGGACGTCCTCCGTTGTGCCCCGGCACACCGCCGCGACGCTCACCGCGCCCTCGGCCTCCACGGCGACCTGGCGCACCGCCTCGAACTCCTCGGCACACACCGCAGGGAATCCGGCCGCGAACACCACATGCCGCGGCCCGTCCGCACCGAAGATCCGCCCCTGCTCCCGCGCCAGACGGACCCGGAAATCCGCGCTCATGAGCGTCTTCGCCTGGGCACCGTCGCGTGCGGACTCCTCCCACACCACCACGCGCCCCGCCCGCGCCGACTCCCGCACCGCATCCACAGCCACAGCCCCCTCATCCTCTCCCCTGCCCGCACCGGGCACTTGTCGGAGAAACGATCCCCCCGCCAAAGCAGCGCGCGCGGCACAGCCGACCGCCTGCCACTCCTACGGGTGACAGGCGGCCACGGGACACGTCCCCTCTGCGCGCCTTCGGTGCATTTGACCGAAGCGACGCAACTGGCTCTGCCAGCGCGCCGGCCACGAAGACACCAGCGGCCTCCGGGCCCTATCGCCGTAGGTGGCTGGTCGGCAGGCTGATATTCAGCAGACCGGGAGTGACCTGTGCGGCAGGTAGGACGTTGGCAGAACATGTGTACTTCGAAGCGTGTAGCAGTCGCCGTCCTGACGGCCGCAACGATGTGGATGTCCACCGGACTCGCTCAGGCGGCCGACCCACCTGCCCCGCAACCACAGGTTCTCGTCGTGGACGGGAAACAGATTCCCGTCGACCAGAACCTGCGGAACCAGATGAACGAGGCCCTGCTGTCGGGGCGCGACACGATCACGGTCAACGGCGTGCGCTACAAGATGACGTACGAGCCCGGCCCCGGCCCCAACACGGTACTCACCAACGGCACATACGTCCGGCTGACCCCCGCCCGCTCGTAACATTGCATCAACCGGGTGCGGCCGACGGCAGATCGGGGTCGAGCAGCGCAAGGCGGACGTCTGGCGCCGCTGACGGGCCAGCACATGGCTCCCGGCAGCGCACCAGGGCCCTCACCGCCGGAAACTCCCCTGCTGCGGCGCTACTTGCAGGGGGGGGTGACCACCACTGCAGGCTGCGGCGTTGTTCGGTCCCGATCACAAGATCTGGCTGGCCGTGGCCCTGGCCGCCGCTCTGCTGGTACCCGCGACGGCAGTCTCTGCCGTTGCAGGCGGCTTCGTACAGGATGTCAGCCGGTGTACGCGTTCTGGAGGTGCCGGGTGCACTCCTCACGGGTGAGGAAACCATCACCATCACTGTCGGCCTGCTGGAAATCCCGCATGGCGTCGATCTGGGACACGCCTGTGGCCGACGGGCGTAGCTCTCCTCCAGTGAGCCCTTTCGAACGGGGTCGGTGCTCATCGCGGTGATGTGCCGGATCGTCGTGTCCAGGGCTCAGGTTCTTGGGGGCGGCGATGGTGTCCTGGCTGGAGGGGTTGGAGCGGCGGGAGGGGGGCGCGCTCGGGAGTAGATCTCGGAACTGCTGTGTCAGATCGAAGAGTTGTCGGGCCATCTGGCCGAGCGGGAAGCCGTGGTGTCCAGGCTGGAGATCACCCGGGAGACGATGAGCGAGATCCTGTCCGGGGACGATCCGGTCCTCGGCCCGGACGCGGGGACTGTGCCGGAGGGCGAGGCCCGGACGCCCGCTGTGGAGGCTGACCGGTTCGAGGTCGGTTCTCCGGTGGGAGTGCGTCTGGTGCCGTCGCGGTCGGACCAGTTGGGGGTGGATGTACTGCCGCCTGGTTATGTGGACATCGTGGAGGTGCTCGCGGATGCGGTGGATCCGATGCGAGCGCATCAGTTGTGTTCCGCATGGGGGCTGTCGACGGGCAAGAGCAAGGTAGAGGGGTTCCGGTCGAAGCTGACGCGGCTGAGTGGGTGGGGCTGGAGCGCGGAGATGTCGCCGGGCGCCTGTTCGCTTCTCGGGATACGCCTCCGCAGGGGCGTGCGCCTGAGCGGGGCAACGATTCCGTGGTGTCGCCGCGCGCCGGTGAGAGAGAGGGCTCTCGCGCCTAGCGTCGAGGGTGACGAAACCATTCGATGCCCTGGAACGAGAGCCCGATGGAAGACTACGAGCAGGCCGCGCTGGCTGACCCGTTTGCCCGTGCGGTTTCTTTCTTCACTCAGCTGATCTCCGATCCTTCCGGCCCCGCCGTGCTGGACCTGCCGCGTCAGGATGTAGAGGAGGTGGCCGCGGAGCGGGGCCGGGAGCTGGCCCGGCTATTGCTGCAGGCTCATCTCGATCCGCGGGCCCGCCGTGAGGAGGCGGAGCTGGCCGCACTGGATCCGTGTGCGCGTGGGGCACTGACCGGCGGGCGCACCCGGTTGCAGCGCGGACATCACCGTGAACCGACGACCCTGGTCGGGACGGTGAGGGTCACTCGGTGCGTGCTCAGGTCGCCGGGCCAGGTCACCTGTTATCCGGCCGACGAGGTGCTCGGATCGTGGGCTCTTCTTCGGGAGTGATTCGTTTGGTTGGCACCTTCGGATCTACGGAGAAGAGCCCCTTGGTGACCGGAAGTTGGTGCGGTCGTGTCCCGGACCTTGTCGGGCGAGGGTGAACTGTCCCGGCGCGTCCTCGTCCAGCCAGCCGCGCTCGACCAGACGCTTCAGCTTTCCCCGGGTGCCGTCGATCTTCCCGGTCGTCGTCGGCAACCCGATCCGTGGCACGATCTGTTTGGCCTGCACCGGTCCCGGCGCATCAGCGATGATCTCCACGATGTCCCGGTAGACATCCGGCAGCACCGCCACGGCCAGCCCTCGCGCCGCGGCGGCACCATCATCACTCCGGTGCGATGAGGCGCCGACGTCTCGTTCGACTCCGGAGTGTCCGGCTCAGCCGCAGTGTCCGCGGCCGACAGCTCCGCCAGCACCTTCGCGACGGTATCCCGCGTGATCTCCAGCCGTGACAGATCCTCCCGCGCCTTCTCCAGCCGGATGGCCGACTCTGCTGCCTCGATTTGGAGTTTCTCGACCTTCTGCCGAGCCGCGGCCTCTCTCGCTTGCAGTTCCTCCGGCAAAGACACCATGGCGCGCCGCCTCCACTCTGCAACGGTAGGAGCAAGCCGCCGTTTCCCGCACTGTCAGTCAGCGTCTTCCCAGGTCATCCACCCCGAGAGGCAGCACACATGAATTTGTTGGCGCTGATGCGACGAGGATGCGAGGCTGCCGTCCCAAGGCAGCGACGAAGAAGGCTCAGATGACGCACGCCGAGGCACTCAAGCTGCTCAGCCGCCTTGCGCGCGAGAGTGCATTCGGCAGGTACGTCGGGTCCGACCGCCTCATTCAGATCGGGCTGGATGCTCTGATCGCCGGCGTTGAGAGCCCATCACTCGCCATGCTGGCGGGACTCCTTCGCAGCGAGGAGCCCGAAGCACCCGAGCTCTTCGCCCAGGTGCTGGAGGAGCTGGGGCTGGCCTTTCACCCACCGGCCGACTCCCGGGCCGCGAAATGGGCGATGGCCTACTGGGTAGCTGCGGCCAGACGCCGGCCTCGGTCCAGTCCCGCAGGCGCCGCCAGGCCGTCACGCCACCGCAGCCGACCTGTTCAGCGGGCACGTCCCGCCAGCTCACGCTCATTCACAGCACGTAGACAATGCCTCTCAGCGCAGCCCGTCGCCTGCGGCGTCATGATCCCGGGTCGTCAGGCGAGCCCCCACTGACCTGCGCACGATGAAGCCCGTCGGACCGGTGGCGTCATGCGATGCGGGAAGGCGGAGTGCCCGTCCACCTTCCCGCCGCGCCGGTCGGCATTCGTTCCGTCCACCCTGGTGGGCAATGAACGCACCGGGCAGATCGAGCCCGTCCTCGACGGGAGAGGTCGCGTCCTCGCGTACGCATCACGGCGAGACGGCCGCCCCCTCCGTCAGGAACCGTTCGCCATCGCCGCCGGAAGCGAAGTGACGCTCTGCGCCTGTTTCGGCGCGGTGGCCCTCGCACGCAGCGCCTCGAAAGCGGCTGCCGTCGGGCTGGCCGGCTCGGCCTGGTACACCACAAGCTGCTGATGCGGAGCACCGTTGACAGTGAAGGCGGCGAACGCGATGTGCAAGTCCCCCACCTCCGGATGTCTCAGATGCTTGCCCTCCTGCGACTTGCTCTTGACCTCATGCAACTGCCAGAGATCGGCGAACTCCTCGCTTTCCGCGCTGAGTTCTTCGACGACCTCCGCGATGCGGGCCGAGTCCGGGTCGAACCCGTAGGCGGCCCTGATCTCGGCGACACAGGAGTGCGCCGCGCGCTCCCACTCCTGGTAGAACTCGCGCCCCGCCGGATCGACGAACACCATGCGGGCCAGGTTGTCGAACTGCTCGAAACCGCCATGCAGTGCCGTGGCAAGCGAGTTGCCTGCGAGGACGTCCAGGGCGGGACCCAGGACAAACGCAGGTGTGTGCTCCCACCCGTCCATCAGCTGCAAAAGCTGACTGCTCACCTCGCCGTGACCGTAGTCGCGAGGACGCTGCGAGGTGGCAAGACACAATCGGTTGAGGTGGTCGGTCGCTTCCGCGTTGAGCTTCAGCGCTTGCGCCACCGCTTCCAGGACCTGCGGGGAAGGGCTGCATTCCCGGCCCTGCTCCAACCTGATGTAGTAGTCGGAGCTCACCCCGGCCAGGAGTGCGACTTCCTCCCTGCGCAACCCCGGAACTCGGCGCCGGCCGTGTTCGGGCAAGCCGACGTCGTGCGGCTTCAGTGCCTCGCGGCGGGCTCTGAGAAATTCGCCCAAAGGCGTCCCATTGCTCATGCGCCAAGGTTAGACCGAATGTGGCTGGTTTCGAGTGCCAGCAATGTAAGGTCACGCGGGGTGACACTTGTTTCACTCAATGCAGCAGAATGTCTTGTGTGCCGGGATATCCGCAGGTCATAGCAGTGGCGTGGGTCACATCCCGCCTGTAAAGCCCCTCTGTCGCCTAGGCGATCGGCGGCCCCGTGGCTCGATCTGAGCTCTTCGGAACATCTTCGGAGCCTTTGATCCTGGGTGTGATGCACCCACAATCGACGGTCCCTTTCGGAGGCGCTTCCCTCTAGCCTCGATGGCATGAACGATGACAAGCACCCTGACGCGGTGGAAGGACTGGGCCGGTTTCTGCGCTCCCGACGGGAACTTCTCAGCCCCGCCGCCGTGGGACTGCCCAGTACCGGACGCCGACGGGTGCCGGGGCTCCGGCGCGACGAGGTCGCCGCCCTCGCCGGCGTCAGTGCCAGCTATTACATGCAACTGGAACAGGGCCGTGAGCTGAACCCCTCGCACCGCGTACTCGAAGCGGTGGCCCGGGTTCTGCAACTCGGCGACGAGGACCGGCTACGTCTTTTCCGCATGGTCCAGCCCTCATCGCGACGAATGAAGGCGCCCGTCAGGGTCGAGCGTGCCAGTACCCACATGCGACAGCTGATCGAGAGCTGGACGAGGACACCCGCGTTCATCATCGGTCACGTTCAGGACATCCTGGCCACCAACAGGCTGGCGGACGCCTTGTACTCCGACTTCACCCAACGGGACAACGTATTGCGCATGCTGTTCCTCGACCCGGCGGCCAAGGCCTTCTATCGCAATCCCGCGCGGGCCAAGCACCGCGCCGTGGCCGATCTCCAGCAGACAGCGGCACAGACGCCCGACGATCCACGCATCCTCGAACTCGTTGGCGAACTGTCGGTGCGCAGCGGCGAGTTCCGTTCGCTCTGGGCGCGGGAGTACACGCGTGTGCCCCCCTACCAGCTCAAGCAGATGCACCACTCGGAAGTAGGCGACCTGGAACTTCGGCACGAAGCTCTCAACGTTCGCAGCGCCCCGGGTCAACAACTCATCATCCTGCAGGCGGAACCCGGCTCCCCTTCGGCCGACGCGCTGGCCCTGCTCGGCTCCATCAGCGCCCCGGCGCTCCCTCGGCGGCAACCGCACGAGGACGGCCAGACGCCTCACGGGTCATAGGCGAACATCACCGATGCCAGGCCCTGCCGCCCCGAACAGACTGGAGTCACCACTGCGCGAGGGTCTGCCGCGGCACTGTGCGGTTCGAGCGCAGTTGCCTCGAGGGACCCTCTCACCCGCAGCGAGTGGGGCGAAAGCCGAGCCGACCGGCGGCTGTACCGGCGGCCATGGCTGTGTCGGCGCGGTAGATCCCCTGCTGCGCCGACCGCCCGGCCCACACTCCTCGCGTCCGTCGCACAACGCGTCCCTCTTCCGCCCTTCAGCCTCGAAGGAGACACCGTCTTGTGGGACCAGGAAGACCGGACAGGACCGGAAGGCGACGAAGAGACAGAGACGAAGATCGCACTCGGCCCGCTGGCCCTGTTCCTCGTGGCCGTCCTGGCCGCGTTCACAGTGATCCCACACTGACCGCTGACAACCCGTTCAGCACCTGCCGGCCATAGCCGGTCCGAACCCCGGGGCTTTCGCCCCGGGGTTCGGTCATGTCCGTGGACGTCGCTGCCGCCGCTCTTCCTAGGAGTGGGATCCCCAGGAAAGTCCCGGCCTTCTTACGGACCTCGCCCCCGAGCAGACTTCTGTGCGTAAGGAAAAAGCCCCGCTCACGGCGGGGAACGCAAGGAAAGAAGGCTTTCTCATGGCTACGTGGTTTGTCACCGGAGCTTCCCGCGGTATCGGCGCGGAAATCGCACGGGCCGCACTGAAGGACGGCAACAACGTCGTGGTCGCCGTCCGCAACCCCGAACGCGTCCCCGACGACCTCAAGGCCTCCGACACCGTCCTCCCCGTCGCCCTGGACGTCACCGACAACGCCAGCATCCCGACCGCCGTCCAGACCGCCATCGACCACTTCGGACGCATCGACGTCCTGGTCAACAACGCCGGCCGCGGCCTGCTCGGCGCTCTCGAGGAAATCACCGACGCCGAGGCCCGCTCCCTGTTCGACCTCAACGTCTTCGGCCTCATCAACGTCACCCGCGCCGTCCTGCCCCACATGCGCGCACAGGGCTCCGGCAAGCTCGTCCACATCGGCTCCCGCTCCGGCTTCGAAGGCGAACCCGGCGTCAGCCTCTACTCCGCCTCCAAGTTCGCCGTCGCCGGCATCAGCGAAGCGCTCTCCGCCGAGATGGCCCCCTTCAACATCCAGTCGATGGTCGTCGAACCCGGCGTCTTCCGCACCGACTTCCTCGACTCCAGCTCCCTGTCGGTGGCCGCCCGCCGCATTCCCGCCTACGACAACACCCCCGCCCACGTCACCCTCGACTGGATCGACCAGGCCAACCACGCCCAGCTCGGCGACCCCGTCAAGGGCGCCGCCCTCATCGTCGAAGTCACCAACACCGACACCCTCCCCACCCACCTCTACCTCGGCCAGGACACCCTCGACCGCCTCGACGTCAAGTACCAGCAGGTACAGAACGACCTCAAGCCCTGGCGCGACAAGTCCGCCGCCACCGCCCACGACGACACCGCCGCCTGACAGACGAGGTGCCGTTCAGGAGGCGCCTCTCCCCCCATGCCGCCCGGCCGGGCGTGTCCGCTCGCCCCGCCCCGCCGGGCGCCGTTTTCCCGAAGTGACCATCAGAAGCACTGAATTCGAAGAGGTAACCGTCATGTCTGCCGCTGTTCTCACCGGTACCCCGTTGTCAGGCCGTGTCGCCGTCATCTCCGGCGCCTCCAGCGGCATCGGCGCCGCCACCGCCGAACGCCTCGCCGCCCTCGGTGCCACCGTCGTCGTCCTGGCCCGCCGCAAGGACAAACTCGACCAGGTCGTCAAGGACATCGAGGCGGCGGGCGGCACCGCCCTCGCCCTCGCCGTCGACGTCACCGACCGCGCCGCGGTACAGAACGCCGCCGACCAGGTCGCCGCCGCCTACGGCCACGCCGACCTCGTCTTCAACAACGCCGGCGTGCAACTCATCTCCGGCATCGAAGAACTCAAGGTCGACGACTGGCAGCGCCAGATCGACCTCAACATCACCGGGTTGATGAACGTCATCGCCGCCTTCCTCCCCCACCTCACCCAGGCAGCGGCCCAGGGCAAGTCCGCCGACCTCGTCAACACCTCCTCCATCGCCGCGACCCGCATCCTGGAGAAGTTCTCCGTCTACTCCGGCACCAAGGCCTACATCAGCCACCTCACCCGCCTCCTGCGTGTCGAACTCGGCCCCAAGATGGTCCGCGTCGCCACCATCGAACCCGGCATGGTCGACACCGAACTTCCCGACCACGTCACCGACCCCGACGCCTCCCAGCTCATGGCCGGCCTCATCCACGACATCGACGTCCTCCAAAGCGCCGACATCGCCGAGACCGTCGCCTTCATGGCCGCCGTCCCCCGCCACGTCAACCTGACCGAAATCACCATCCTCCCCACGGCACAAACCGTCTGACTCGTGCCCCAACACGTGTGAGGGACTGCCGGGGCAGTCCCTCACACACGTTTGCCGGGGTGTCCGGCGGTCACAGCCTCCCAGGTACTGCGGGACGGTCCCGTGGCCGGCTGCGGCGCATCGTCGCGGGACTTCAGCCATCGCTCGATACGCGTGCGCACCTCCTCGGCACCGAACGCCTCGGCAGGTGGCCGAAGCATGTGGCGTGCCTGTGCCCAGGCCCGCATGACGACCGGATCCTCAAGAGCACAGGGGAAGCGGGCCGCCCTCCGCCGCGCCTCGTCGTCCGCGGCGGCTTGCGCCTCGCCGGAGAGTCGCGTCTCGTTGTCCTTGTCCGCCGACACCTGTAGGTCGAACCAGGGTTTGAGGACGGTCCGTGTCCACTGATCATAGGAGCGGGCGAACTCTTCATGGCGGTGCGCCCTGTGGGCTGTCTCGGCGACGTGTTCGGCCGCCCACAGAGCGAGGGATATCCCCTGTGTGAGGGTCGGGTTGGTGTGGATGAGGGCATCTCCCACCCGAACGAGGCCGGTGACGACGGGCCCCGATCCATCCGCCGTGGGGCTCCAGCGATTGTCGAGGCCCGCCATGACGTGTACGTCCCCCACAGGCTGCGGGGCCTGGGCGGACCAGGCTTCGACGGCAGGGAAGAGACGGGCCAGTTCGTCGAAGACCCGGGGGGCGCGCAACGCCGGGAGCGTGGGGTCCTTGACCGCGCAGACCAGGGCCACGCCCAACAGGTCGTTGTCCGAGGGGAAGGCGATGCTCAACGCCCGGGGCGTCGCGGAGGTGTAGGGCACCCGGGGAAGCCGCTCCCGGCTACGGGAAGTGAGGCGGTACCAACGGCACGCATAGGCGAGACCGACCCGGTGGGTCTCCGCCTCCGGCGTGCGCGTACCTGCTCCGGCCAGCCAGTTCGTGACCGGCGAGCGGCGCCCCCCGGCGTCGACGACCAGATCGGCTTTCAGCTCCCCGTCCGGGAGCCGCAGCCCGGTCACCCGTGGGACATCGTTCCTGCCCGGCTCGGTCACCAAGCCGTGCACTGCCTCACCTGTCTTGACCAGGATGTTGCTCTGCGCGTACACCGCCTTCCGGAGCGCTGTCTCCAGGACGATGCGCCGCAGCCGCACCAGAACCAGATGCTCGTCCCCGTGCCGATAGGGAGGATGCTCGGTGAACCAGTCGAACTCGTGCTGCTCCCAAGCGCCCAACCGCAACAGGTCCGCGTAGACGTCGGGAGTCCTCGCCTTCAGGACGGCTCGGGCCGGTCCGAGCAGTGCGTGCGGCTGGACGGCCTGAGGGACATGTGGACGCGAGCGGCCGAAGAAGTCCTCGTCCAGAGACCCGCTCGTCCCCATGACGTCCTGCTCCACCAACGTCACCTCATGCGCGCCACGCGCGAGGAACAATGCCGTGGCCAGCCCGGCGATCGAGCCACCCATCACAGTGACGCGCGTCATCCGTACTTCCCTTCGAACTCCGGTACGCGCTCCATCCGGTGGCGCGCTGTGGCTGTGCCTGCCGGCACGTTCCCCGGATCCTGCCGTGCGCGGGGCGTTCGTCGCATCGGCGAGACTTGCGGAGATGCCCGCGGCCCGGCGCCTCTCGCGCCGCCAGCGGTGGGCCGGGAGCCGCCACCGGCCCCGTAGTCGGTCAGGTCCGTACCAAAACCCGATAGCTGCGCAAAAACGTGTACGTACTAGTCGCCGATGCGCGGCAGGAACGTCCGGTGAGAGCTTGATCAAGGCGGCCGAGCAAGGCCGTCGGCCTCGACGATCATCGGAGATTTCATGGCAGCCAACGGCATCACGTACACCGGCCTCGACGCGCTTCTCACCCCGGAGAAGTCGGTGCTGCTGCTGATCGACCACCAGGGAGCCCAGTTCGCGGGTATGCGGAGCATGGACGCCGGCCTGGTCGTCAACAACGTGACCGCGCTGGCCAAGGGCGCCAAGCTGTTCGACGTCCCCACCATCCTCACCACCGTGGTCGAGGACCGCGGCGGTCGCATCATCCACCAGTTGCAGGACCTCTTCCCCGAGCAGACGCCGATCGACCGTACGACGATCAACACCTGGGAGGACCAGCGCGTCGTCGACGCCATCGCGGCCACCGGGCGCAAGGATCTGATCATCGCCGGTCTGTGGACGGACATCTGCCTGGCCTGGCCCGCGATCCACGCGCTTGCCGACGGCTACCGGGTCTTCGCCGTGACGGACGCCTCGGGCGCCACCACCAACGAGGCCCACGAGCGTGGCATCCAGCGCATGATCCAGGCGGGCGTCATCCCGACCTGCTCCGGCACCGTCGTCTCCGAATGGCAGCGGGACTGGGCCCGGGAGGAGACCGTTCCCGGCATGACCGAGATCCTCCTGGAGCACGGCGGCAGCTTCGGCACCAGCCTCGCCTGGGAGCTGCAGCTCCTCGGCCAGAACAAGGGCTGATCCCGCACAAGCCTCGGACTCACCCGAGGTACCGACCGGCCGACCACCGACGCAGGTCGGCGGCCGGCCGGCTCTCCAACCGTTCGTAACGGCAGGCAGCAAGGGTGTGACGGTCCCTGTGTGTGCCGTGACACCTCACAGAAGCACAGGACCACTGATGATCGACACGTCCCGCGTCGGGCCGCCGCCCCCCTTCGACCCCGAGCTGGTTCCCGCCCTGGAAGCACTGGGGAAAGCCATGCCTCCCGGCATCCTGCCGGAGATGATCCCGGCCCTGCGCACGTTCATGGCGGGCACGGCACCGAGCGACGACGAACTGCGCCGGGGCGGCGCTGTCGAGTTCGAGGAGCGCTTGGTCCCGGGCGTGCAGGGCGGGCCCGAAATCCCCTTGTTGCTCTGCCGTCCGGCCGGCTCCACCGGCCCCTTGCCCGCGGTCTACTTCACGCACGGCGGCGGCATGATCCTGGGGGACAACCGCAATCTGCTGGGAGAGATGCTGGACTGGGTGGAGCACTTGGGAATGGTGCTCGTGTCCGTCGAGTACCGGCTGGCTCCGGAGCACCCTTTCCCCGCCGGTCTCGAGGACGTGCACGCCGGACTGCGGTGGGTCATGACGCACTCCGACGAACTGGGAATCGATCCCGGGCGCCTCGTCGTGTCGGGCCCCAGCGCGGGGGGTGGCCTGACAGCGGCCCTGACCTTGCTCGTACGAGACACGGGCGGCCCCTTTGTGGCCGGTCAGTTGTTGTTCTGCCCGATGCTCGACGACCGCAACGACACCCCCTCCTCACACCAGATGGCGGGCTTGGGCGCATGGGACCGGACCTCGAACAACACGGGGTGGAGCGCCTTGCTGGGAGACAAGCACGGAGGGCCGGACGTCTCCGCCTACGCGGCACCGGCGCGCGCCGACGATCTGTCCGGTCTGCCTCCGCTGTTCATCGACGTCGGTTCCGCCGAGACGTTCCGGGACGAGGTCACCGCCTACGCGACACGCTTCTGGCAGGCCGGTGGCGAGGCGGAACTGCATGTCTGGCCCGGCGGCTTCCACGGCTTCGACGCACTCGTGCCGGACGCGGAGCTGTCGAAGCGGGCACGTGCGGCGCGAGTGCTCTGGCTGCGCCGCCTGCTCGATCTCTGACTCATCGCGTCCCGACACGGCGTTTTTGTTGATGCGACAAGAACTTGTGACAACAACTCGCGGATCGTTTATTGACGCGTCACCTACTTCTACCGAGGAGCCCAGCATGAACATCACCGTCATCGGACGAGGACGGGTCGGAGGCGGTCTGGCCCGGCTCTGGCAGCAGGCCGGCCATCAGGTGACCGGGCTCGGACGCGACGGCGGCGATGCGTCCGGCGCCGACGTCATCGTCGTGGCCGTCCCCGGCGACGCGATCGACGATGCCCTGCGAAAGATCACCGGCCTCGACGGCCAGGTGACCATCGACGCCACCAACCTCTACAGCGAGAGAGACGACACCTACCCGTCCCTTTCCCATCAGATCAAGGCCGTCGTCGGCGGTCCCACCGCCAAGTCCTTCTCGACCGTCTTCGCCACCTCCTACGACGCGATCGCCACCCAGCGAGTCACGCCCAGCAACCTCTACGCGGCCGAACCCGGCGCCAAGAGCATCACCCAACAGCTCATCCGGGACGCGGGCTTCGATCCGCTGTACGTGGGCGATCTCACCCCCGGCGCCCGCCTGATCGAGGACAGCTCGGCCCTCACCCGCGCACTCGCAGGACAGATCGGCCCCTTCTTCTACCGCTACGGCCGCCCCGGCGAGCTGTAGGACCCGCGGCACCCGGCCGCCGACCCGTCCCACGCATCGACGACTCACAACGGAGCCATCAGCCATGACCCGTATCGCCATCATCCTCGGCAGCACCCGCCCCGGACGCAACGGTGAAGCCGTTGCCAACTGGGTTCTCGACATCGCCAAGCAGCGCACGGACGCCGAGTACGAGCTCGTCGACATCGCCGACTTCAAGCTCCCCCACCTCGACGAGGTCACACCTCCCTCGCTGGGTCAGTACACCCAGCCCCACACCAAGGCCTGGGCCGAGAAGATCGCCTCCTTCGACGGCTACGTCTTCGTCACACCGGAGTACAACCACTCCACCTCCGGCGCCCTGAAGAACGCCATCGACTTCCTCTACAACGAATGGAACAACAAGGCCGCCGGCTTCGTCAGCTACGGCAGTGTCGGCGGCACCCGCGCCGTCGAGCACCTGCGCCTGGTCATGGGCGAGCTCCAGGTCGCCGATGTCCGTAACCAGGTGGCCCTTTCGCTGTTCACGGACTTCCAGAACTTCAGCCAGTTCACCCCGGCCCCGCACCAGACGGAGGCTGTCGGCGCGGTCCTCGACCAGGTCGTCGCCTGGAGCGGTGCCCTCGCCCAACTGCGCACCACAGCGTGAAGGCGGCGATCCTCACCATGAGCAACATCCTCGAAGGCAAGGTCGTCGTGGTCACCGGTGCCGCCAGCGGCATCGGCCGGACCATCGCGATCCGCGCCGCCGCGCACGGCGCCAAGGCGGTCATCGCCGCCGACATCAGGCAGACGCCGCGCGAAGGCGGCGACCCCACCACCGCAGCGATCGAAAAGCTTGGCGTCCCCGCTCGTTTCGTCGTCACCGACGTCACCCGGCGGACCGAGGTCGACCGGCTCGTCGAGGCCGCCGAGGAGTTCGGCGGCGTCGATGTCATGGTCTGCAACGCGGGCATCACCCTCAACGAGGACGGCGCGGACGTCAGCGAGGACGACTTCCACCGGCTGATGTCCGTCAACGTCGACGGTGTCCTCTTCGGCGCCCAGGCCGCGGCCCGGCAGATGAAGAAGCTCGGCAAGCCCGGCAGCATCGTGCTCATGGGCAGCATGGGCGGAATCGTCGGCGCGGGCATCACCGTGGCCTACTCCACCAGCAAGGGCGGTGTGACCTTGATGGCCAAGGCGCTCGCGGACGCTCTGGGACCCGACGGCATTCGCGTCAACGCCGTCGCCCCCGGCCCGATCGACACCTCCCTGCTGCGCGAGACACCCGACATCGGCGCGGCGGCCGAAGGCTTCAGACAGCGCACCCCGTTGCGCCGGCTCGGCGCTCCTTCCGAGGTCGGCGACGCGGTCGCCTACCTCGGATCCGATCTGTCGAGTTACGTCACCGGCACCGCGCTGGTCGTCGACGGCGGCCTCACCGCCGTGATCTGACCCCACTCCCCCGGCCCACCGCACCCAAGGAGCCGTCATGGCCACCACCGATATCAGCGAAGCCGCCAAGGCCGTCATCCGGCGCAACACCGAAGAGGTACAGGGCGGCGGTGACTACGCCCTGTACGACGCGTTGTTCTCCGACGACTTCATCGACCACACCCCGCAGCCCGGTCGAACCCCGGACAAGGCGGGCGCGCTGGAGCTCTACCAGACGCTGCGCGCCGCCTTTCCCGACTTCCACGCCGTGATCCACTGGCAGGCTGCCGACGGCAACCTCATCACCACCTACAAGACGTACCACGGCACCCACAAAGGCGAGTTCTTCGGCATCTCGCCCACCGGTCGCGTCATCCAGTTCGAAACCGTCGACGCCATGCGGGTGGTCGACGGAAAGATCACCGAACACTGGGGCGTGGCCAACCTCTTCTCCTTGATGGAGCAGTTGGGCGCCCGGCCCGGCACCCCGTGACCCGCACGGCCGTCCCGGACGACGCCGTCCACCCCCGCCGGAGGAACCACCGTGACCACTGACATCCCCGTTTCCGTTTCCACGCACGATGCGATGACATCGCCCGACATCCCGCCGCGGTTCGACGTCACGCACTGGCCACTGCGGGTGGAGGAGTACCTGCGCAAGACCGAGAACCCGCTGCACCGCGCCATGCTGAAGAACTACTACCGGCATCTGCTGCTGGAGCTGTCCGGCTACTGGGATCAGATCATCGTTCCCGAACTGACCATCGAGCAGCCCGCCTACCGGGTCTCCGACCATGGCACCGTCGCCGTACTGAACGGCAAAGAAGCGGTGGAGGAGTTCTACCGCGAGACCTACGAAGCGCGCGTGAACGTCATGGGGGCACGCACCATGAACATGTGCGTGGAGGACTTCGGCGTCACCACCGAGGCGTACTGGGCCCACGTGGTGCCGGGCCAGTACCTCATCGACCAGGGCCATGTCGCCGACGCGGACCCCGACGCCCACTACCTGATGAACTACAACATTTTTCAGGTCTTCGCCTACACCACCGACGCCAAGCTGATCGGCGAGCGCATCTACGCCGACGCTGCCAGCTACTCCTACGAGAAGCTGGCACCGGAAGACGTGGTGACCCCGGAGCAGGCGCGTGCGGCCCTTGCCCCTCTTCTGGAACGGGCGACGCTCGACTGAGGCCAGGAGCGGTCACCCGGGGTCGAGGTCCTGTCTGCCGCGGAGCTGACGTCGTGAGGTGATGTCGAGCTTGCGGAAGATGTTGCGCAGGTGAGCGTCCACAGTGCGCGGGCTGAGGAACAACTGCATCGCGATCTCTTTCGAGGTCGTGCCGATCGAGGCGAGGTGCGCGATATGCAGTTCCCTCGGCGTCAACTGCCGCAGCGGGTCATCGGGCCCGCGTCTCACCGACTCACCGGTGGCCTGCAGTTCCTTCGCCGTCTGAGCGGCGAAGGCTCCGGCGCCCAGGGAGGTGAACGCCTGGTGTGCGGAGCGCAGATGACCGCGCGCCTCCCGTCGTCGCCCGGCACGTCGCAGCCACTGGCCGAACAGCAGGCGTGCCCGGGCGGCGTGCAGGATGAGGGCGCACTTGTCCAGATGGCTGATCGCGGTCAGGAAAAGCTGTTCCGCTCGCTGGTGGTCCCCCGCGGTGATGGCTCTGCAATAGGCCTCGATGCCCTTGGCCCAGTCGGTCCGGGCAGGCCCGGTGAGTTCGACGAGCGCGTCCAGCGCGCGGTCGGCCTCTTCCTTGTGCCCACATCGTGCCGCGGCTTCCACCAGTTCCGCCAAGGCGCCGCCGGTGATGGCGAGTTCGTCGCGCTGCACCGCCAGGCGCGCGGATTCCAGAGCAGCCGGGTACTCCGACAGAGCGTTGCACAACACTGCGAGGGAGCGGTGAGCCATGGCGATCACCGGGCCGTCGCCCCGGGCCATCGCCTCCTGCAGAGTCCGCTCCATGAACTTCTTCTTGGAAGCCGTGGCCCGTACGGATTCGAGGTGGAGTTCCGCGCAGGGTACGGGTGTCGTACCGATGACGGAGACGATCGCCTCTTCCTCCGCGATGAGCGCGGTGGCCTCCGTATGGTTGCCGGCCTGCGCGGCCAAGGTCGCCATCATCGACAGCCCCACGGAGAGGTTTCCCAGGGATCCCGCCCTCCGGGCGGCTTCGACCTGAGCCCTGGTCAGTGCCAGATAGGCGCCGTCCTCCCAGCTCTCGACGGCGATGAGCAGGGCGAGGAAGGGACGCCGCAGCCATACGGAGTCATGGGGGTCCGCGATCGCCTGCCGCAGCAACGGCGCCGCCGCCGTATGTCCTTCGTCGAACAGGGCCAGCAGACCCCGCAGCACAAGGTCGATAGTCCCTTCGGGCCCGGCCGGCGCGGGTGCCCGGCGCGCCGCCTCGATCGCCACACCCATCTCGGGGCTGTGCCGACCGATCGTCGCGGCAGCGGCCAGCGCGTCCACCAGGCACTCGCGGGCCAGCTGTGCGTCGAGTGGTGCCACCCGCTCCGCGATGTCCACCAGCATGCATGGCGTCTCTCGCACCCGTTGCTGGGCGAAGGCGACCTGGCAGCGCACCAGATCGGCCCGGGCGTCACGCAGAGGCTCCGCCGGACCGGTCCGCGCCTCGACGGCGAGGCGCTCCGCCTTCTCGTAGTCCCCTGCCTCGAACGCCGCCTGGGCGGCGCCGAGAGCACGCTGGGCACGTACCGCCGGTTCCGGACTGAGCAGCGCGGCACGCTCCAGGAACGCCGCGGCGGCCGAGGTGCCGGCGCGTGTTTGAGCGCGTACGGCCTGTCGTTCCAGAGCTACGGCGATGTCCTCGTCCGGCGACACCACTGACTGCGCGCGGTGCCATACTCGCCGGTCCTCGTCCGCGGCTGTCCGTATGCACTCGGCCAACACGCGGTGCGCGCGGCGGCGTTCAGCCGGCTCCGCGACCCGGTAGACCACCGAGCCGACCAGAGGATGCCGAAAGCGCAAGGAGCCTTCCGCCACGGTGACCAGGTCGGCGGCCTCGGCGGGAGACAAAGCGTCGTCGCCGACCCCGAGCCGTTTTGCGGCGCTCCACACCAGGGCCGTGTTGCCCGTTCCTTCCACGGCCAGGACCAGCAGGAGCAGCCGCGTCGCTTCGGGCAGCTTCTCCAGACGTTGTCCGAAGCTGTCCTCGATACGGCCCGACAGCGACGCGGCTTGAGGAAGCCCGTAACCACCGGCCGCACGTGAGGGTCCGACCGTCCGCGGGAGTTGCAGCAGAGCCAGGGGGTTTCCCTGCGCTTCGGCCAGGATGCGCTCGTGCACCCGCTTGTCCAAGGGGGCGTGGAAGGCCGACGTGAGCAGAGTACGCGCTGCCCCGTCCGGCAACCCGGACAGCGCTGTGCGAGGAAGGCGGGCCAGCTCGGGAACGCTGTCCACGTCCCGGGTCGCGAAGGCCAGGGCGATCCGGTCACTGCTGATCCGGTTCGCGACGAACGCGAGGACTTGGGCAGAGGCCCGGTCCAGCCACTGGGCATCATCGATCACGCACACCAGCGGGCGTTCCTCACCCGCGTCAGTGAGCAGTGTGAGGAACGCCAGCCCCACCAGAAGACGGTTCGGTGCTTCCCCTTCCACCATGCCGAACACCACCTGCAACGCCCGGCGTTGCGGCTCGGGCAGCCGCTCCACTCCCTGCAACAGCGGTGCGCACATGGTGTGCAGCGCCGCGTACGAGAACGCCGCCTCGAATTCCAGTCCCGTGACCCGCAGCACGGTGAAGCCTTGCAGTTCCGCGAAGGCATGCTGCAGCAGGACCGTTTTCCCGATACCGGGCTCGCCCGCGACCACCACTGCGCCGCCACGGCCCGCCGCGGCTTCGGCGGCCAACGCACGGAGCCGGCCGGTCTCCCTCTCACGGGCCAAGAAGCCCGTAGATCCCAGGGATTGACTGATCATGTGGTGAAGCATCGCATGGTAGATCCATCCTTCCGAAATGACCGCTACACGGCTTCCAAGCTCATCACCGGTAGAGCCACCGGCCGAGAGCTTTGGTGAGCCCGGGCATGACGGCGTAGGACATGAGGCTGCTGAAGAGGACGGCTATCAGCGCTGTGCGCACAAGCAGCGGCAGATCGCCCAGCAGGGGTTGGAGAACGGTGCCCGCGAAGAGCGAGATGGGGAAGATGCCGAGGACCGCCGTGAGCGTCATCTTCCAGCGGGGCGGCGCCGCCTGCACGGAGCGGCCCGGAGGGACGAACCAGCCCTCGATGCCGCTCAGTCGGCGACGGTCGACCTCCCTGTGGTGACCGTCGGCCCGGTCGAACCAGGCGGCACGCTCCTCGGAGTCGTCCCATCGGGCGTGCGCCTCCGCGTCACGGAAGCGGTGGACCAGGAACCACGGCTCGCCGGGGCCGTTGGGCCGGAACAGCCCGTATCCGAGGTGCCCCGGGAAAGCGGCGGCAGCGGTCAGGATGCCCCTGGCCCACCGCTCGAAATCCGCCTCGTGCCCGGGGTCCACCTCGCGGGCGATGAGCAGGCCCACTTCTCCCGAGGGCGTGGGGGCCGATCGCCGCTCTTGGTCGGCGAGCTTCGTCATGGCTGACTCCTCATCCTGCGTGGCACGGGCGACACGGATCGTCCTCGTGCCGTGTACGCCGGTCCGGTCCTGCTGCGCGCGACGGGCCTGCGGCCCCCGGCGGAGCGGTTGTCAGTGGGCCGTTTGTCCGCCGTCGACGGGAAAGACTCCGCCGGTGGTGAAGGAAGCCGCGGGCGAGGCGAGGTAGAGCACCATGCCGACGATCTCCTCGGGGTCGGCGGCGCGGCCCATCTGCGGGCCCGCCATGACGATCTCGCGCTTGACCGGATCGTCGAGCCACGCCTGCGTCATAGCGGTACGGGTCAGGCCGGGCGCCAGCGCGTTGACCCGGATGCCGGCCTTCGCGTAGTCGACGGCAGCGGCTTTGGTCAGTCCGATGACTCCGTGCTTGGCCGCCACGTAGGGCGCCATGTCCGGGTCGCCGATGATCCCGGCGATCGAGGCGGTGTTGATGATGGCGCCGCCGCCCGCGGTCTTCATGTGGGCGATCTCGTACTTGAGGGAGAGGAAGACGCCCTTGAGGTCGACGGCGATCGCCTTGTCGAAGTCCTCCTCCGACTGCTCCGCCAGCGGGGCCGGCGGTACGAAGACGCCCGCGTTGTTGAAAGCGATGTGAAGGTCGCCGAAGGTGTCCACAGCCGTCGAGACGAGCCGGGCCACGTCCGAGGCGCGCGTCACGTCGGTGGGGACGAACAGGCCCCGTCCCCCCTCCTTCTCGATGAGGTCGACGGTCTCGCTGCTGCGCTCGTCGATGTCGCCGACGACGACTGTGGCGCCCTGCCGGGCGAACCCCAGGGACACTGCCCGGCCGATGCCGGTGGCGCCGCCGGTGACCAGTACTACCTTGTCGGTGAAATCGAAGAATTGTTGCGTCACGCTGTCCAGCTCCTGACTGAAGGTGCCGATGAACGGCCGGTTGCCTCGGGCCCCCCGGCGGGGCGCTCGAAGAAGGCGAGCGCCCGGCCGGGGGCGGTCGGGGTGTCAGAAGGTGACAGTCACCTTGCCGCGGATGTGCTTCGACGCGAAGTCGACCAGGGCCTGACCGGCCTGGTCGAAGGAGTAGTCGCTGTCGATCGGGACGCGCAGTCGGCCCGCGGCCGCCAGCGCCGCGAGTTCTTCGAGTCGGCCCTCGGGGGTACGGGTACCGCTGTAGACGGCGGTGACGTCCCGCTCGAAGGCGGATGGGCCGCCGAGGGGAGACACGATCCGCCCCCCGGGCCTTGCCGCGGCGGCCGTCGCAGCCAGCGCGGGACCGGCGTTGGCGAGGTCGATCACCACATCGACGCCCTCGCCCATCAGTCGGTGCGTCTCCTCGGCCACCTCGACCTTGCGGTAGTCGAGGACGTGGTCGGCACCCAGCCCACGCAGGAACTCCTCGTCCTCCGAGAGTCCCGTGGCAACCACGATCAGACCCGCGTGCTTGGCGAGCTGGACCGCATAGGAGCCCACGCCACCGGCCGCTCCCACGATCAGGACGCTGCCACCCTGGGGGGCACGGGCCTCGGCCAGCAGGGCCGCCGCCGTGAGCGCGCCGGTGGGCAGGGCCGCCCCCTGAGCCGGACTGAGTCCGGCAGGACGCCGCGTCACAGAGGGAGCGTCGTTGATGACGATGTATTCGGCCAGGGCTCCGGCAGTCACACTGTTCCACGCGATGACGGCGTCGCCGACGGAGAAACGGGTGACGTCCGCCCCGACCGCCTCGACCACACCGCTCACGTCCACACCGGGGACGAAGGGGTGCCGCACCGGCAGGGAGTCCCGCATGGCGCCCGTCACGAGCACCTTGTCGACGGCATTGAGTGCGGTGGCCTGTAGCCGGACCAGCAGTTGGCCCGGGCCGGGGACCGGGGTGGGCAGGTCCGCGAACTCGAGGTCCTCGAGCGGGCCGTACGCCCTGGCGACAAGTGCCTTCATGACCGTTCTCCTGACGTGTTCGCACGGCCGCCGAGATCTGTCACGGCCGACTTGGGTGGAGGCCGGTGCAACCCCGACCACTTGGGTGATGCGTCAACAATAATCATTGTTGTTGATGTGTCAACAATTGGAGTGGCGGCAAAGTCGCCTGCTCCGCACGTCCGGCATACGCGCACGTCAGTCCGTGACGCGGCTGGCGGACCGGTAGCGCCACGGCTCGTACTCCGGGTGCCGGTCCGCCCACGCGACGATGAAGGGACAGACAGCCAGGAACTTCATGTTCGTCTCCCTGACCATGTCCAGAGCCGACTTGGCCAGCGCGGACCCGATGCCTCGCCCCTCGAAGGCCGGGAGCACCTCCGTGTGCACGAAGGCGAGCAATCCCTTGGCGCGGATGTACTCGACCACGCCTGCGAAATGTCCGTCCACGTACGCCTCAAGACGGTTCTTGTCGTCCACCCTGACTACCTTGACCGGGTCTTTCTCGCGCTCCATGGCTTCTCCGTCTCACCCAGGTTCAGCGACGAACCACCGACGGTCCGCTCCGGGTTCCACGCTGCCAGGCGGGCCCGCGGCGCCACATCGGCGATCACCGCCTAAGAGATTCCGCGGGTAGAGGACGAGGTGCCATGGTCGGCGGGCTGGCCGTGTGTCCCAGCGCTGGTTGGTCCAGGCTTCGCGGATGAGGCGTCGGATCACGATGATCGCGGTCATCAACGCGAGCAGTGCGTTGAAGACGACCGCTCGACGTTCCGTGCAGGACAGGGTGAAGTTGAAGCCGGGGCTGTACCAGGAGTTGGTGCGCTCGACGGCCCGGCGGCGGGTGTGATGGATCGGGAGCACGGCGCCCTTGGGCTGGATCCGCCACTCACAGCCGAGATCGGTCGGCGGTTTGCGGGTGACCGAGGAGTCGTAGCCCGCGTCAAGGTGCACCGTGATCTGCTCAGGCAACGCGAACTCGAAACGCCCGAGCTTCTCTGGCGTCGGGCGCAGCAACGGGAGTCGTGCGAGTTCGCCCGCCGGCTACGACGCACTCCAGCGGGATCCGGCGTCCGTCGGTCATCCGTGACCACTTGATCCCGAGTTTTCCTCGGTCGAGCGGTGACTTCCCGGCGACCTCGCCACCGCAGGGCGATGTGGGTTCTCAGGCTGTGCAGGCCGAGGCCGAGGACTCGTCGAAGCCGGCGGTAACCCGGACTACCGGGAGCCCGCCTCAGGGCGCGACTTGTAGAAGGACTCCTCCAGGTAGGCGACCTCGTGCGGCTGGTAGGGCTCCTCCAAGTAGGCGGCCTCGTCCTCGTCGAGTGCGACGTCCACCGCGGCGAGTGCGTCGGCCAACTGGGCCGGCTTGGTGACCCCGACGATGGGCGAGGTCACCGCCGGGTTGCGCATGACCCAGGCCAGGGCGACCTGGGCCGGGGACAGACCCCGCTTGCCCGCGATCTCGTGGACGCGCTCGGCCACTGCCTGGTCCCCGTCGCGGTAGAGGATCTTGCCGCCCTTGTCGGTATCGGCACGCGCCGTGGCGGTTTCCCGGACCCGGGTCAGCCTGCCCCGCGCCAGCGGGCTCCACGGGATCACGCCGACGCCCTGGTCGACACAGAGCGGGAGCATCTCCCGCTCCGCTTCCCGGTGGATGAGGTTGTAGTGGTCCTGCATCGACACGAACCTGGTCCAGCCGTTCACATCTGCCAGATACAGGGCCTTGGCGAACTGCCAGGCGTACATGGAAGAGGCTCCGATGTAGCGGACCTTCCCGGACTTGACCGCGTCGTGCAGCGCCTCGAGGGTTTCCTCGATCGGGGTGTCGTAGTCCCAGCGGTGGATCTGGTACAGGTCGATGTAGTCGGTCCCCAGCCGCTTCAGGGAGGCGTCGAGCTCGGCGAAGATCGCCTTGCGGGAGAGCCCGGCACCATTCGGGCCGGGGCGCATCCGCATCCAGACCTTGGTGGAGAGAACGACCTCCTCGCGCCGGGTGAAGTCCTTGACCGCCTGGCCGACGATCTCCTCGCTGCTTCCGGCGCTGTACCCATTGGCCGTGTCGAGGAAGTTGACGCCGCCCTCAAGGGCCTGCTTGATGATGTCCCGGCTGGCGTCCGCGCCCAGCGACCAGGGCTCGCCACCCCGCTCCGGCTCGCCGAAGCTCATACAGCCGAGGGTGATGGCGGAGACTTCCAGTCCGGTCGTTCCGAGTTTGATGTATCGCATGCGCCGAAACTAGGAGTTGGAGTGCGCTCTAACGCAAACTCGGAGGCGTAGGGCATGCTAACGCTGGTCCGGGCGGCGGTATCGCAGCACTCGCGACCGCGCCCCTACCCGCGAGATCCCTGAAGCAACGCCAACGCTTCGGGCGGCGACCGTGTGCCGGGCGGATTCACTCCCGGGCGGCGAGCAACGACACAGGGCTGTGCCTGGTGGCGATCCACGCGGCGGACACGCTCGTGATCACGGTGACCAGCAAGCAGGCGCCCCCGATGCCCGCGGCCAGAGCCCAGGGCACCCCCACGGCAGGTGTTCCGACGACCGAGGCGGCTGTGACGGCCATCGCCGTCAGGGTTCCCGCGGCGGCCACCGCCCCGAGGAGAAGTCCGATGACTGCCACCGCGCCCGCTTCCAGTCCTGCCGCGCTCAGAACTTGGGCACGAGTGAAGCCGGTGACCCTCGCGGAGGCGAAGTCCGTACGCCGGTCGGACACGGCCATCACCACCGTGTTGATGACTCCGAGGAAGGCGAACAGCCCACCCAGACCCATGACCGCGGTCAAGGTGCCCGCATTCGCCGACGCGCGGTCCTGCGCGTCCCTGGCCGCCCACTCGGACAGCGTCGACACCGTACCGATCCGTGCCAGCTCGGCTTCGACGGTCGCGGTGTCCGCACCGGGCCGCACGGAGACGAAGCTCCGAGACGCCGCTTCCTCCAAGGTCTCGGCCGACAAGAGCCCGACGGGAATAAGCAGGGCGGCCCCGCCGCCCATCCGCTGGGGAACCGTGTGCGACACCGGGAGCCGTCCCAGGTCGGTCTCTCCCACCCGCACTCCTACGCGGTCTCCGGCCGAAATGCCCACCGCACCCGGCCCGGCAGCCACCGCGCGGTCACCCAGGGCGGCCAGCGAGGTACCGCCCGAGTGCACGCGCGCGTACTCCCGCGGACGGACCACGAGCGCTCGGTTCAGCTCGGTGAACGCCATGTCGCCGTTGCCGGTCGTCAGCGAGACGGGCACATCGATCTCCGTGGACGTCAGCGCCACACCGCGCACGGCGGTCAGCCGCGCTCCCACGTCGCCGCGGGCGTCCACCACCAGGTCGGCCAGCGTGTCGCGTCGCTGCTCGCTCACGGCCGCCGCGGCCATCGAGTCGAAGGCCGCGGCCTGACCGAGGACCAGCCCGATCAGGACGACCACCGGGGCGGCGGTGGAAGCACTGCGCCATCCGTTGTCACGCAAGCCGGCTTTGGCGAACAACGCGACCGTCGAGGCTGACCGTGTCGGCAGCAGCCGGACAAGAGCGGGCACCACCACCGGGCCGAAGCAGGTGAAAGCCAGCACCGCGCAGATCGAGACGGACATGGCCATCGCCTGACCACCTGCCGGACCGGCCAGCGGAGCCAGAGCGATCAGGATGACCGATCCGAGCAGAGACACAGACCCCGCGCCCGTCCGGAGTCGACCGAGGGACCGGACCGTGGTGTCGGTGTCCCGCAGTGCTTCGAGCGGCCGGATGTGCCCGGCGCGCCGAGCGGCGAAGTAGACCCCGATCAGGGCCAGACCCAGGCCCGTCGCCACAGAGACCCCCACAACCCAGATCCGCCACTGGCCGGCGAAGCCGGCCGGGACGAACTTCAGCTCGCGCAGCACCCATTCCTGTAGACGCATGACCACGACACCGAGCGGCACTCCCCCGGCCACGCCTATCAGACCAAGGAGGGTTGCCTGCCCCATCAGCAGACTTCTGATCTGCTGCGCCGTAGCACCCGTCAGCCGGAGCACGGCCAAATCACGGCGGCGCTGAGCCACGGTGAAGGCGAAGGTCGAGCTGATGATGAAGATTGCCAGGAAGGCCGCGCAGCCGAGCATCACGGAGATGACCGTGGCGGCGACCAGGGAACGCTGGTCGAAGTCCATACCCTCCAGCGCGGACGCGCCCCGGGGAGGATCGAGGGTGGCCGCGGAGAGGAGGAGAAGCAGAGAGGACTGCACCAGGGCGGCACCCAGACACACCGACAGAACAGCGCCGACGAACAGTGTCCAACGCTCGGTGAAGCTCGCCCAGCTCAAACGCCACACGTCAGGCCTCCAGGGCGACGAGGTGATCGGCGAGGGTGCGGGCATCGGCTCCGATGTACTGATCGACGATGCGGCCGTCGCGCAGGAAGACCGTGGTGTCGGCTCGGGCGGCCGCCGCTGGGTCATGGGTGACCATGATGATGGTCTGCCCTTGCTCGGCCATGTCACGGAGAAGCGCCAGAACGTCGGCCGCGGATCTGGAGTCCAGAGCCCCTGTGGGCTCATCGGCGAAAAGGACTTCCGGCCGTGTGATCAGTGCTCGCGCGATGGCGACGCGCTGCTGCTGACCGCCGGAAAGCTGTTTCGGCCGATGACCGAGTCGGTCGGCCAACCCGACGGCGGCCAGGGCCTCGCGCACACGCTCGGTGTCCGGGCCCGCGTGCCCGAGTCTCAACGGCAGGGCCACGTTCTGTTCCGCGGTGAGGGCGCTGATCAGATTGAAGTTCTGGAAGATGAAGCCGAGGCGTTGTCGCCGCAGCAGGGTCAGCTCTCGCTCGGTCGCGGTGGCGATGTCCGTCGTACCCAGCCAGACGGTTCCCTCGTCGACGCGCTCCAGTCCGGCGGCGCAATGCAGCAGGGTCGACTTGCCCGAGCCCGAGGGGCCCATGACCGCCGTCCAGGTCCCCTGTTCGAAATCGGCGCTCACCCGGTCCAGAGCGCGCACCCTGTTCTGTCCACTGCGATAGGAGCGGCTGACGTCCAGTAGAGCGACAGCCGCCGTCGCGTGAGGTCTTGTAGTAGTGGCCAATGCGTTTCCGCCAATCTGCGCACAAGTGAGCTGTAGAACAGGACACCGGCGCGGTGACGGATCACGGCGACCGGGTCTCGCTGCGCGGTCTTGCGCGGCATACCTCACAGGATCGACGCGAGGGACAGAGCCGGACATCGGCAAAGTGTGCGTAGATCCCCATGTGGCCGGAGCCCTCGGACGCAAGACGGAAACAGGCCGCTGATGGAAGCAAGAACGCGGCCGCCCTGCGCCTCGGCCGACGGCGCCAGGAAGCCGTGCACAAGTTTCTGGTAGTGGCCTGATGCACGGTTTGCACTGCCTGACGGACGTTCACGGACTTGAAACCTCACGTAGGTGACGATCGCCGATGTCCCGGCAGGGGGCCGATGCCAGCGTGGTCAGCAACAGGTGCGGGCGGGCCGCACGTCGAAGACTCACGGGCGCCGACCGGGCGCCTCAGGTCCGTCGGCCCGTCGGTCAGGGCAGGTTCGCGCTCGCGGGGCCTCCCCAGCACCTCTGTCGCCCTCAGAGCCTCATCGTTCAGGAGCTGTCTCGGTGAAACATGCTGTCGTCGTCGGAGCGGGTATCGCAGGGCTGCTGGCAGCCCGGGCACTGGTCGGTGTCTATGACCGGGTGACGGTGTTCGAGCGGGACGAGTTGCCCGCGGGGCCGACGAGTGTCGAGGACAGCGAGGCGCGCCGGGGCGTTCCTCAGGGCAGACATGCTCATCTTCTGCTGGCGCGCGGTCTCATCGCCATGGAGGAGCTGCTTCCCGGGCTGACCGAGTCGCTGCGGCAGGAGGGCGTTCTCGCTGCCGACCTCCAGCAGGACATGCGGTGGACCGGCAACGGCTCCACCGTTCGCCGCGACAGTTCCGGGCTGCGCACCATGCTGGTGAGTCGTCCGGGACTCGAAGCCGGGCTGCGACGCCGGCTGGCGGCGTTGGGCGGAGTGGACGTCCTGGACCGGCACGAAACGGTCGGGCTGCTCCGCGCTTCCGGCACCCGTGTGGTCAAGGGTGTGTCGGTACGGGCCGTAGGGGAAGACCGTCCGCCTCGTGGCGTCACAGCCGATCTTGTCGTGGACGCCACCGGGCGCGCGTCGCGCGGGCCCACCTGGCTGGCACAGGCCGGGCTTGCCGTCCCCCCGGCCGAACGTTCTCCGATCGACCTTCGCTACACCACACTTCGGTTCGAGGCCACGACGGATCGTCTCTCGGGTGACCTGGGGGTCGTGGCCACGGCGACCGGCACGGTGGCCCGGGGGATGGTGGCCCTCGCACAGGGCGGGAACGAGTGGGTCGTCACCCTCCAGGGCCGGGGCGAGGACGCCCCGCCCACGGGCAGACAGGGATTCCTCGACTTCGTCTCGTCACTCGGCGTCGCGGATGTGCGGGACGCACTGGCCGGTCTTCGCCCCGTCGGCGAGGCGGTGCCCGGCCGGTACCCCGACGTCACGAGCCACCACTATCACTCTCTGGAGGAGCACCCGTACGGCTTCCTCGCTCTTGGAGACGCCTTCGCGGGCCTGGACCCCGCTCACGGTCAGGGGATGACCTCGGCCGCGGTCCAGGCATTGCTGCTGCGGGAGTGCCTGCTCAAGGGAGAGGAGTGCGTCGAGTCCTCGTACGCCGGTCTGGCGGCGGAGCTGACCGGCACACTGAGGGCGGGCGGTACGGCCTCCTACGCGCCGGTGGGCGCGGACGAGCGGTGGCGGACACGGGTCTCCCAGCGCGACTGGTACATGGGCCTCGTGTACGAGGCCGCGGCGAAGGACACGGAGGTCGCGCGGACCCTGATCCGCCTGGCACATCTGCTGGAACCGCCAGGAGTGCTCCTGCGGGACGACTTCCGGCAGCGGATTCTCGCTCTCACCACCGAAGCGCGATGAATCAACGAGTCGCGACCCTGGCGTCTCGGACGGCCGCGAGGACGCTGTCGAGCAGGCCGGGAAAGCGCGCGTCGAGATCTTCGCGACGCAGACTGTGCAGGATGATGCGGCCTTCCCGGCGCGCCCACAGGACGCCTGCCTCACGCAGAACATGCCAGTGACGGCTGGCGGTGGACGGCGACACGTCGGGCAGCACGGTTGAGCAGGTCAGCTCCTCTCCGTCGGCCAGCCGCTCGATGATCTTCAGTCGAGTGGGATTGGCCATGGCGTCCAGTACGGACTCGATACGTAGGTCCGCTCGGCCGGGATGCGTCAAAGCTTTCACACTTCGAGTCTACGCATGTTCGCGGACTGACGAAGTGATGTGCCGGACCTCACACGTCGATTATTTGGCATCGGCCACCCCTCCACAGTTCAATAGTTCACACAAGCACGAACTAACGAACTAACGAAGGGTTAGTGATGAGCGCCTACATGGTCATCAGCGTCTCCCCCCGAGACGAGGAGAAGATGCGTGACTACGAGACCAGGACACTCGAGGTGGTCTCACGCTACGGAGGCAAGCCCGTCGCACGTGACACGGACTGCTTCGTCCTCGAAGCCGACCAGCGCCCCAGCATCGGGGTGATCCTGGAGTTCCCCGACAAGCAGGCCGTCCTGGACTTCTACAACTCGGATGACTACAAGCCCCTGAAGGAGTTCCGGCACACCTTCGCGACCGCCAGCGCCCTGGTGGTCGACTCCATCTGATCCACACGTCGCACGTACAGGACCGGCCGGACCGCCGTGGAGCGGTCCGGCCGGTCCTGTACGTGCCGGGCACCGATATCCGCTCACATCTGGTCACCGACAGGGCGCGCTAGGCGAATATCACCGAAGCGGTCGTCACGTGGTTCGAGGCACGGTGGCATCCCGTGCGCGAACCCGCGGAGACGTATCGTGCCCGCTCCCTCGGCCGATCCCTTCCGCCCTCGCGCGATCCGGCCGCCGCCACCGGGCTTCCGCTCGGTCTGCCGGACGGGGATCGAAGGAGAGCGCACGTGGAGCAGTCATGCCGCCTCGGGCAGCAGACGCAGGTCACCTTGCATGTCACTGTGCCGAGGGATGACAAACGCGATTCACGTACCTGCGAACTGTGGATCGTGCGCGTGAGCGACGGGGTGTACGTCCGCGCGCTGCACGGTCCGCGTTCGTGGTGGTACAGACAAGTGCTGACCACGCCCGCGCAGTTGTGGTGTGTGGAGGGCATCGTCGACGTGCGGTTCGAACCGGTCGAAGACCCTGCCCTGCTCGATCTGATCGACTCTGCCTACGAGGAGAAGTACGGGCTGGGTTGGCCGGGGCCGGTTGGCTTCATCACTACGGCGGACGCGCGTGCGGCCACATTGCGCGTCATCCCGACACCGGACCCGGACGGGACCTTCGCGCCCCGGACCACCCGCTGAACGGGCTCGTCATCGAGGTGGTCGCATGAGGTCGCGCTGCCAGGAGAAACCACTGCCCACCGCTTGCCCAGCCGATCCACACGCACCCCTCGCGACCAGTTGCGCACCTCGGCGATGAACGCCTTTTGGCCCGGCGCCGTCATCCTCGGGATGCATCGTGCCCCGAAGGGAGGCGTGCCGGGCCACGGCGCACACCGGAGCTGACCGTCCGCGCTTTCAAGCGGTTGACGGCGGCGAGAAATCGGGAGAACTGTCGGCGAGACGCTTGAGTAGAGTGTCAGCCATAAGCCGAGCTCCTTGAGCCTCCAAAATCGCCAAGGACTCCCGCCAATGAGATATCGCTTCATCGGGCCGGTTCATCGCTGACTTGACATCACCCAGCGTACGTAGCGAAAGCGCTTCCAAATGCTCATGACGGACCTTCCTGCTCAGCAACAACCCGTCCTCCGCATACCGCAGGGCGATGCGCTGTTCTCCCGTTTGCAGGAACGCTTCGCCGAGGCGCATGAGGCTGCCGGCGCGGACGAAACCGTGCTCTCCCTCCTCTGTCAGGGCCAATACGTGCTGGTGGGCAGAGATCGCGTCGTTCGGCCGCCCCCGAAGTATCAGTACCTGACCTTGCCGGAAAGCGGCGAAGGCTTCCCCATATCGGTCGCCGAGTTGGCTGAACAGTCGAACCTGCCGCTCGGAGTCGGCCACGGTCTGTTCGTCGACATCCTCGCTGCGCACCCGTATCTGTACCATGTTCCCCAACGCCGTGGCTTCTGTGGAGAAGTTCCCTTGTTCCCGCGCCAGGGCCGCCGCTTTCCTGAGAAGAGGAATGGCGGCGGCTGAATCCGAGAAACTGACGATGAAGGCTTGGACGTTCAGCGACATGGCATAGACATCATCATCGCGGCTGGCCAGTTGCAGCGCCCGGTCCGCATGCTCAAGCGCTTCGTCGAGCCGACTCACTTGCGCCAGCGCGCCGCTCAGCATGTAGCGAGCTCGCCCTTCTGCACGCTTGTCCTGCGCGTGGGCGGCGGCGTCGGCCAGGAGCGAGGCGACAGGTACCACCTGATGCCACAGATAGGAGCTTTCAAGAACGGGGTCCAGCATCAGAAGCAGCGTCGTGGCGCTTTCGGTGTGCGAGACCGCAGTCTGCCTGAGCAGCAGAAAGATGTCATCGAGTACGGAAGCGCTCCATGCCAGTGCCTCGCCGACACTGTTGAAGTGCGCCCCTCCCGGCACAACGGGCAGCGCCGTCTGCGTCAAACTATGGCCTGGGCGCATGACACGGTAGGCCTCTGTAGCGGTGACGATGTGCAGATGGAGAAGGCGCGCCAGGGCGGCATGTCGCACCTGCTCGGGATCCGTCTCCAGGGCCAGACGCCGCGCGAAGAGACGTACCAGGTCGTGGTAGCGATAGCGGTCCAGAGCCGGCGACTCCAGCAGTCCGACGCCGACCAGCCGTTCCATGAGTGCTTGCGTGGCGCTCACAGGAGCGTCGAGGACAGCGCCGGCCGTCTGCAGGTCGTACACACCGTGGGCGGGCAGGGCCAGGATCCGCAGTGCCCGGCACGTGGCCTGGTCCAACTGGCCGTAGCCCAGGGCGAAGCTGGACTCGACAGTGACCGAGTCCACCCTCAGTTCGGACAGGCGGTGCTGCTCGTCGGCGAGCCGCTCGGCCAGCTCCGAAAGCGTCCACGCGGGCCGGGCGGCAAGGCGGGATCCGATGATGCGTACGGCCAGCGGCAGCCCTCCGCAGGCGGTGAGAATCCGGTGTGCCGTGGGTGACTCCGCCGCAACCCTGGCGGCTCCGACCAGCCGGGTGAACAGGTGCATCGCCTCTTCCCAAGGCAGCGCTCCGACATGCAGACGCAAGCTGACCGGAAGCGTCGCCAGTCCGTTCCGGCTGGTGATGACCACGGCACAGGTCCCGGCGCCGGGAAGCAGCGGGATCACCTGTTCCATGTCCGCCGCGTTGTCCAGGACGATCAGGACCCGGCGCTGCGCGAGCGTGGAGCGGTACAGGGCCGCGCGCTCGTCGAGGTCGGCGGGAATGAAGGAGTCGCGCTCACCGAGGGCTCGTAGGAAGGATGCCAGCACCACGCCCGGGTCGGCGGGCGTTCCGTCGGCTCCCCGCAGGTCCGCGTACAGCTGACCGTCGGGGTAGGCGGCGAGCACGGTCTGGATGCTGTGCATGACCAGTGAGGTCTTGCCCGCGCCTCCCATTCCGGTCACCAGCACGATGGGCATGGCCTCGGCGGACGGGTGCAGCAGGGTCTCGCGGATACGCTCCGTCTCCTCGACCCGGCCGGTGAAGTCGGCCACCGCGTGCGGGATCTGCCGAGGGGCTCGTTCCTGACGGGACACGACCTGACGGACGGACGGCGTGGTGGCGTCGAGGATCTCGGCGTGCAGCTCCTGCAGCCGCGGATTCGGTTCGATGCCCAGTTCCTCGGCCAGGACGCGGTGCACGCGGCGGTAGGCCGCCAGCGCCTCGCCCTGGCGCCCCGTGCGGTAGAGCGCGCGCATGAGCAGGTAGTGCAGGCCTTCGCGGAGCGTATGCCCTTCGATGAGGGGGACGAGTTCGGTCGCGGCGTCCGCGCACTCCCCGAGCTCCACCATGGCTTCGAGGCGCGCCTCGACCACGTCCAGACGGTGTTCCTCCAGGCGGGAGCGTTCGGCTTCCGCGAAGGGACCGGGCACTCCCATCAGTGCCACTTCCGGCCACAACTCCAGGGCGGTGTCGAAGAGACGGCGTGCCGCCGCGATGTCGCCGTTCGCGGTCAGGACCCGGGCTTCGGCGACGCGGCGCTCGAACAATGCCCAATCCAGGCAGCCGTCGGCGAGGCGCAGTGAGTAGCCGCCAGGGACGGAGACGAGGAGCTGCCACGGTTCACCCTGTGCCCGAGCGGGTTCCAGAAGGTGCCTCAGGCGCCAGATATACGTGCGAATCACGGTTTCCGGGCGCCTCGGGATCCGGTCCCACAGCGCGCGTACGAGTTCGTCGATGCTGACGGCGCGATCGTGCCGAAGGATCAGGATCGCGGCGACCGCTCGCTGCTGGGGCGAGCCGAGATCCAGCTCGGCGCCGTCGCGGTGCGCCCGGAGACGGCCGAGAACCGAGAAGTGGACGCCTGAAGTGCCTTCCGCCCCCATGTGTGAACCTCACGTGGTTGAGACGCCGACCCGCTCCCCTGCCCCCAGAGCGGAACGTATGTTCATCAGCATACGAATTATGGCAATGATGCCACAGCCAAACTCTCCTGAGCTGCGGTTATCGGCCACGAGGCCTGCCGCTCGGGCAGCGGCGGGAGGTCAAGAATGCCCGCAATCCGTGGCCGTGTCCATCGCCGCAAGCAGCGCGGCACACGTCGGTGAGACCGCCGGGATAGGCGCAGGCCACCGATGCGAAGCGGCGTGAGCGGTGTGAGCGTGGGCCCTGAAGACACGCGGGCGACCACCGCCCGCCGCGGTCCCGTGGGGCCCGTCCGCCGCGCCGACGAAATGTCAGGCGCACGCTCCGAGGCCCGCGTGACCAGCCCGCACATCCGCAGAAGCAGAACCATCCCTAGGAGAGCGCCTCCGTGTCACCGCAGCAGCAGGCCGAGACGTCCCACGATCCGAACGCCATACCCATCGAGGCCGAACTCGTCGCTCGCGCTCAGGCTCTCGGGCCGGTCCTTCGCGCCAACGCCGAACGTACGGAAACAGATCGGCGCGTGGCGCCGGAGAACCTGGAGGAGCTGAGGAACGCCGGCTTGCTCCGACTGACCGCCCCGAAGACACGCGGCGGCTTCGGGGCATCGATCCGTACCCAGATCGAGGTCGGGCTCGCACTGGGCCGGGCCTGTCCTTCCACCGCGTGGGTCGCCGCCATCTACAACGGCGTCAAGCCGATGACCCTGATGCTTTCCGATGCCGCGCGTGAGGAGTTCTATCGTGACGGTCCCGATGTCACGGTGTGCTCTGTCGCCAGTGTTCACGGGGAGGCCGTCCGCGTGGACGGCGGCGTCCGCTTCTCGGGCACCTGGGCAGCCGCTTCCGGTTGCGAGGACGCTCGCTGGGCGCTGCTGGGCATCCCACTGCCGGACGCGGCGGGCGGCCGTCCCTCGGCCGCGACCGTGCTCGTGCCGCTGGAGGACTTGCGGGTGAAGGACACCTGGCACGTGGCGGGGATGCTGGGGACGGGCAGTCAGAGTCTGGTCGCCGACGAGGTCCCGGTACCCGAGCACCGCATCATCAGCGCGGCGGTCGCTCCCAGCGGCGGCTCCGGTTTCCCGGCGGCTCTGAAGTTGGCCGCCACTCTGAACCTGCTGGCACCCGTGGTCGGCGCGGCTCTGGGCGCTCTGGACACCGTGCGCGACACGCTCGGTTCCGGTCGCGGCATCATCGCCTCCGTCTACCAGGACACCACCGCCTCCCCCTCAGCGCAGATGTGGCTGGGCGAGGCGGATCACCTGATCGACCGCGCGGTCCGGCTCGTCACGTCGGCGGCCGGCGCCGCCGACGCGGCGTTGACCGGCGACCCGCTCACGCCGCGTGAACGGTCCGCCCTGCGCATGGACATGGTCGCGGCCGTCGAGAACGCCCGGTCGGCGATGAGCAAACTGCTCGACCTCAACGGCACAGCCGCGTTCTCCCGGTCCAATCCCCTCCAGCGTTACTGGCGGGACATGGAGACCGGAAGCCGTCACGCGCAGTTCAACCCGTTCATCACACGGGAGGACTACGGGCGGCTGACCGTCGGTATCGAGAGCACGGTCTCCCTCTTGGTGTGACACACGTCACCGGGACGTCCGGCGGCGGGCGGACAGGTCCGGGCGTGGAACATACCCAACGCGCCCGCATACGGGCCGGTGACGCGCAGGCGTTCTCTCGACTCTTCCACGAGCACGCGCAGGCCGTGCACGGCCATGCCGCACGGTGGCTGGGAGACCCGAGTACGGCCGAGGACGTGGTCTCGCTGACCTTCTTGGAGGCCTGGCGCCTGCGGGAGAAACTGCTCTCCGACGACGAGTTCGCGGCTGCCCGGCCCGAGCGCGGGAAGGAGAGCGACGACGGCCTGCGAGCTTGGCTGTTCGGCATCTCGGCCAACGTGTTGCGCAACACCCGGCGCGCCGCCCGCCGACACAGAGCCGCACTCGACCGTCTCCCGGCCCGCCCCGCTGATGTCGATACAGTGCCCGACTTCGCCGACGCGCTGGTCGACCGGATGGAGGACACCGAACGGCTCGCGACCGCACGGGCGGCTCTGGGCAGGCTGCGCCCACGGGAGCGAGAGGTCTTCGCCCTGTGCGTCTGGTCCGAACTGAGCTATGCGGACGCCGCCGCGGCCCTCCAGGTACCCGTCAGCACAGTGCGGTCCCGGCTTTCCCGTGCCCGGCAACGTCTTCGGCGTCTGGCCGAGGCGGAACTCGCGCGCCGTACGAGCCCCCCAGGCGGGCAACCGGCCGCCACCGAAAAAACGAGACGCCTCCGGAGCAGCGGACAGGAACCGGTTGACCGCACCGAAGCGGCCCGATCGATACAGGAGAGACGCCGATGAACCGCGCAGAACGCGAAGAGGCGGCCCGGCTGCTGCCGAGCCCGGGCGATCCGGTCCTGCCGAAGGGCCGCTTGACGCAACTGGAGGCCCATCTCATGCGAGAGATCACCCGCGAAGCACCCGCGCCCGCCACTCGCCCCGCCACAGCCGACACGCCGTCCACCCGGCCACGTCGGCGATTCGCCGCTGTCGCCCTTCCCATGGGCACCGCCGCCGCGGTGGTGGCGGCAGTCCTCGCCCTCGGGAACAGCGGCTCCGGCGAGCCGTCCACCAGCCCGGAGGCCGTGCGGCTGCTGGACCGTATCGCCACGGTCGCCGCGGCCCAGGACGTCCCGTCCGTCCGGGACGACCAGTACGTGTTCACACGTACCCAGGGCACGCAGCAGATCATGAACGAGGGGCGGGACACCTTCCGCCGCTCGGACTGGCACGCCGTGGACGGCAAGCGGGACGGGCTCGCCCGGATCACCGTCCTGTCCGGCCCCTCCGGCAAGAGCACGAAGGACATGAAGCTGGAGGCCGACCCCCACGGGACCGCCTACCGCGAACTACAGGCACTGCCCACGGACCCCGACAAGCTGTACGAGCACATCTGGACGGCCACGGACGGCCAGGGGCCGACCCATGAGGAAGCCGCGCTGGAGATGATCGGCTCCATGCTCCAGGGCGCCACCCTGCTGCCGGAGGTGGATGCGGCCCTGTACCGGGCCGCCGCCAGGATTCCGGGAGTGACCGTGGTCCACAAGGCCAAGGACGCCGCCGGCCGCACCGGTGTCGGCCTGGCCTTCGGTGACGGGGGCGACCGCGACGTCTGGGTCTTCGGTGAGAAGAGCCTCGACTACCTCGGCTCCGACGAGGTGGCGCTGCTCGACATAGGCGTGGTCGACAAGGCCGGTGACACACCGGCCGGTTGAGCCCGTCCTCTCGGTGTACGTGCCCGCCCTCGACCACCGTCGAGGGCGGACCCCTCCATCAGGGCAGCGCCGCGCACATCGGCCCACCGGGACTCCGGCGGGCCGATGTGCGGTTCAGCGTCGCTGGTCAGGCGGCGGCCGTGCTCGCTGTCGCTCCGGTGAGCGACTCGTTCGCGGCGACGGCGGCTACGCCGAGCGAGGCGCCGAGCAACGTTCTGGGGCGAGGGTCACGATGGTGCCTTCCGATGGGGGAAGAGTCGGCCCGGCCCGGCTCGGCTCGGTCCTGTCCGTTCATACGTGTCCGTGCGGCGCCGGCGTTGCGGGACGGCACCGGGAGACACCGGGCGGAGGTTTCGTCGCTCTCCGCCCGGTGTGCTCGGCCATGTGTCGAAGGTGTCGGCCTTCGACCAGGTCGGTGCGGTGCCGTACCGGTCAGGTGAGCGGTGCGGCGGAGGGAAGGGCGGCGAGGACAGACGGGTAAGTGGTGCGCACCGCCTGCTGGTTGAAGCCGAACTTGTCGATGGCCGTGGCGGAGATCTCCCGCTTGTAGCCGTTGGAGACCAGGTAGACGGTGGTGTCGTCGGTGCTTCTGGCGAGGTAGGCGTACGCGGTGAGCGGGCCTCGGTCGGCGATGTTCGCGGTGGTGAGCACGAGGCGTACACCGTCGGTGCTCTCGAAGAGCGCGCTGTAGGTGACGGAGCTCGGGATCAGGTGCCGTCGGCCGTCCAGGACGAGGTAGACGTCGTTGGAGTTGACCGCCTTGATCCGGAGGCCGTTCAGTTCGGGGAAGAGTTCGCCTTGGCTCTCCGCGGCCGTGGACACGCTCGCCGTCGGTGTCTGCGAGGTGGCGGCCTGGGCGGAGAAGGCGGAGCCGGCCGCGACGGCACCCAGGGCGGCGAGAACCACGGCGACGCGCGGCATGAGGGACTGCTTGTTCATGATGATCCTCCGGTCAGCTTCCGAGAGGGGCGAACCGGAGTGTTTTCCGGTTCCCCGTCCCCCTCGGGCGATAGTTGAAATCTAACCTAGTTTTGATGACGCGTCAACAAGATTGCGGTGTGGGAACGTTGTCGAACGGCCGGTTCCGAGCGACCGGTTCACGCAGACGCAGCCCTTTGAGCAGCAGCACCTGGAAGTTCTCCGGCGGGCCGCGGGAACGATCACGCTCCCCGGAAGATGAGCCGCTACGTCACCGGGGCGTCGTCCCGGGGTGGTCCGGCGGTGGAGGCACACCCGGTGCCGGACGGCGCCCGGGACGCCTTGATCCTGAGCCGCACGTCTTCGGCGTCCAGCACATCCTGGACGCTGCGATGCACGATGTCGTCGATGCGTCCGGTGTCTCGCAGTTCCGACAGCGCCTGCCGTTTGACGTGCAACAGCGCGGTCTCCAGGCGGAGGGCGCTACGACTGCGCCGTGCCGCGTCCTCACTGGTGTCGATGCGGTCGTTGATGTCCCGTTCGAGGTGAGCCACCGTGCTCGGTGCGGCGGAGTAGCGGCGGGCCAGACCGGGCAGCTCGCGCAGGGCGGCGACACTGAGGTACCGGTGAGCGAGGGCCGATTCGGCTGTCTGCTCATGGTCGTCGCCGTACCCTGCCCGCCGGACCACGGCGGGCAGGGAGGGGCCCAGAACGGTGAGCGTCACGACGATGACGACCACCGTCGTGAAGACGATGGCGTCCCTGTGTTCCACGGCGCGTCCGTCGGCGGTCACGGCCGGGATGGTCAGGGCGGCCGCGAGCGAGATCGCACCGCGCATACCGGCCCAGGCCAGCGGCAGGCGCTGCGCCGCCCCGATCCGGCGTTCCTTCTGGACGGGCCGCCGGTCGACGAAGCGCACGGCATAGGGAACGGTGTAGAACCACAGGAACCGCGTGCCGAGGACCGCAGCGCTCACGGCGGCCGCCACCACCACGGCCTGCAGTAGGGCTGTCGAGGTCAGCGCCCGGACCGCGGCGGGCAACTGCGTCCCCACCAGAACGAAGAGTGCGCTGTTCAAGAGGTGGCTGGTGACTTCCCAGAAGGCTGTGGCCTGCACGCGGGCGTCGGGGCTGATCACCCGAGGGCCGTACCGGCTGCTGACCAGGCCACAGGTGACGACGGCCAGTACGCCGGAAACGTGCAGTGACTCGGCGGGCAGAAAGGCGAAGAAGGGCGTGACCACGCTCAGGACACTGTGCAGCAGCGGGTCGTCGAGACGGCGTCGCACCAGCCTGAGCAGCAGCGCGACGACGACGCCGATGGCGATGCCTCCCGCGTAGGACTCGACGAAGCGCAGTGTCGTAGCTGTCCAGTCGAAGGGTGCGTCCTCGGTCACCACCTCGATGGCGACGGCTAGCAGTACCAGTGCCGTGCCGTCGTTGAGGAGGCTTTCCGTGCGCAGCACGGTCAGGATCCTCCGGGGCATCGCGCGGGCCACAGCGGCCACGGCGGCCGCGTCGGTCGGCGCGAGTACGGCTCCCAGGGCGAGGGCGATGGGCCAGGGATAGCCGAAGACGTGGGCCACGGCCCCCACGGCGAGCGCGGTGACCAGGACCAGCACGGTGGACTGCAGGGCGATGGTGCGCAGGTTGTGCCGGATCTCCCGCACGGACGAGGTCAACGCCTCCCAGTACAGCAACGCGGGAAAAAACAGCAGCAGCACCACTTCGGGGGAGAGAGTGACGTCGGCGAAATACGGCGTCAGTCCGATCGAGCAGCCGGCACCCAGCAGAAGCAGGGGCTCGCTCAAACCGGAGCGGCGGGCGAGGAATCCGGCGACGAGTACGGCTGCCGCGACGGCGACGACCAGTTCCAGGCTCTCCATGTCCGTGTGCCTTCCGGGGATGTGACAAGTACGGGGGGACGAGGGGGCCGCCCAGCCACGAGGTGGCTGGGCAGCCCGTCAGCGGCCGTCGCGGCCCGGCACCTGGTCCTCGCGGTACAGGACCAGGTGCTCGTGGTAGAGCACTCCGTCGCGCACATCTCCGGTGGCGGTGAATCCGGAGTCGTCGACGTAGTCGATGTGGTCACCGGTCACGGTGTAGCTGCCCGTGTAGGCGCTTCTGCGGGTGCCTCGGGCTTCGTCGTAGCGGCCGTCGGGCAGCAGTTCCTGTCGGATGTAGCCGTCCTCGGTCACCCACATGCCGACGTAGGGGTGGGAGACGGTGGGGTTGGTTTCGTCGGTGTTCATGGCATCTACGTTCTCTTCCGCCACTACCGGTCACCAGGCCTTGTGTTTCCTGGGTGTGCGTCACCCAGGCTCGCCGGTGGCGGGGCAGCCGACGGTGCTTCGGACGGCGGGTTCGGCAGCGCACAGGTCAGGTGCCGGCAGGTAGGCAGTCGCTACCGACGCGGCATGCCGGTAGCCCGTGCCAGGGTCGCTGCAGAAACGTTGTCACCGGTCCGCGTGCGGACCGGTGCTTCCGTTCTCGGACCCCTGTCACTCTCAGCAGCACCGAAGGGCACCATGAGCCTCACCACCACTACCCGCTCCCTGTTCTCCACGGCCACCGGCAACCTGGCTTCCCGCGTCTATCTGACCGTCACGGCCGCCGTGCTGGCGTGGGCCTACGTGGATGCCGCCCTTGTGGCCCAGGCGGACTCCTCGTTCGTGGGTGTCTACGCCATCGTGGTCACCGCCCCGCTGAGCGTGCTGCTGCTCTGGACCGACGCCTTCTCGGCGCTGCCGTTCTTCCTGCTGATCGCGGTCTGCGCCCTGGTGAACGCCTTCCTCATCGGACTGGCGGCGCGCCGCGTCCCGGCCCGCCGCTAGGGCGGCACGCGACCACCCCCCTCACGCACCTTGGACGGTCACACCCTGCTTCGATCGGACGGACGCAACGTCTCGATGTGGCGCAATTGACGCCGGGAGGAGACGTCCAGCTTGCGCAAGATGCTTCGTACGTGGGCGTCCACCGTGCGGGGACTGACGAACAAGGCCGTTCCGATCTCGCGGGATGTCTCGCCTCGCGCGACCATGCGTGCCACCCGGAGTTCCTGGACCGTCAGGGTATGCACACCTGTGCTGGAACGTACCGTCCGCTCCCCGGCCACACCGAGTTTGGTGGCGGCTCTGGCCTGGAAGGCACTGACACCGACGTTCGAGAACGTGCTCCACGCCTGACGCAGCGGCTCACGCGCTTGCGGGCGACGCCCGGTCTCCAGGAGCCACTCACCCCACAGCAGGCGGGTACGGGCCACCTGCAGCACCGCTCCGGCTTCGGCCAACTGCTCCGTGGCACGTTGGAACAAAGCGTCCGCTGCGGAGCCGCGATCCAGCAGTGCCTGTGCACGCAGGTACATTCCCTCGGCCCAGGGAGTGCCGCACGTCTCGGCGTTCTCCCTGAGCAGGTCGCACACGGTCCGGAGGCGGGCCGTCCGGCCACAGGCCGCCGCGGCCTCGGCCAGTTCCGTCGCCAGCAGGCACCCGTATCCCGTCTCCGTGCTGTCAGGAAGTTCCCCGATGGCCGCGAGAACCGCCTCCGGCCGCCCCGCTCCGTTGTGCAGTACGGCACGGGCGTGTTCCGTGGCCGTCAGCAGCCGGCCTTCGCGGCGTTCCGACGCCTCTCGCGTCGCGAGATCCACCAGCGATGCGGTCGCCGCTTCGTCGCCCCGCCAGGCGGCGTGGGCGAGTTCCGCGTAACGCAGCGGTGGAATTCCGAGAGCTTGAGTGAGGTCATTGGCTTCCGCGATCCGTTTCGCCGCGTCGTCCATGCGGCCGACATACATGTCCACCATGGCTTGTTGGTCGAGGCTCACGGGCAGCGCGGCGAGGTCCCCTGTCGAGCGCGCTCCGTGCAACTGACGGTCCACCAGCCGTCTCCATGCCTGCATGTCCCACGCCTGTACGGCCGCGTCACTGGCGAGCCGCGCCACGCCCGGATCGTCCAGCAGTCCGGTGTCGGAGTCAGCCACGCAACTCCTCACCGCACGTGCCATCAGCGGCGCCGCGGCGCCCCCTGTGGTGATTGAGGTGATCAACGCCTCAAGCAACAGTTCCGCCGGAGCGTCGGCATGCCTGTCCGTATCCGGTCTCGGTCTTCTCGGCACGTCTTCCTGCGCCCGGTCGCGCGACAGGTACCGCCCGGTGAGGGCCAGGGCTGCGACCGCGTCCAGCAGAATGCGGCGGCCCGCCACGGGGTCCCTGTCCGAGACGACCCGCGCCGCGTCGAGCAGCGACCTGACCGCCCTCTCGTCGCGCTGCACCACGTAGGCCGTCCGCGCGTGCAGGAGAACCGCTCGGGTGCGTTCGGAGTCGGGAAGCGGCTCGTGCGTGAGAGAGACCAATATGGCCAGGGCTTCCTGGAACGCGCCCGTCTTGCGTTTCGCACGCGCCGCCGAGAGCAGGCGGGACGCTCTGGTGCGTGGATCCGCGGTGAGGGCCGCGGCCAGTTCCCAGAATCCTCCGGCAACGCCCGCGCCGGTGTGCTGCGTCGCCCTGCGTGCGGCTTCCTCGAGGTCCCCGGCCGCGTTCTCGTCGAACCCGGAAGCGGCCTGACCTCGGTGCCAGGCGTGACGGTCAGGGTCTTGAAGGACGTCACAGCATTCGGCGAGGGCGGCGTGGGCCTGCCGCCGCTCGGTCACGGAGGCCGCCGAATAGACCATGGACCGCAGCAGCAGGTGGCGGAAGCTCACCCGGGTGTCGACGTCCAGGATGCCGGCGGCTTCGGCCATCGCGGCGACATCCGGTCCGATACCCGTCGCCGCCGCGGCCTTGCGTACGAGGAGGGCGTTGCCGTCCGGTTCCGCCGCCGCGAGGAGAAGGAACCGCCGCACAGCGGGCTGAAGCTGGGCCAACCGGTTGCGGAAGTATTCCTCGAGCCGCTTGGGGCCGCTGCCGCTGTCCCCTGTGGCCGACCGGGACGTCATCTCCGTCGGGCCGATCCAGCGGGGCAGATGAAGCAGAGCCAGAGGATTTCCGCGCGCCTCGGTCAGGACCCGCTCACGGACCCGCTGGTCGAGTGGTGCGCGGACCCTGCTGTCCAGCAGCTCACGCGCGTCGCGGTCGCTCAGCGGGCTCACGGCACGGGCCGGCAGATCGGCCAGCTCCGCGCGTTCCGCGATGTCTTCCACCGTGAACACAAAGGCGACGCGGTGGGGGGCGAGTCGCCGGGCGACGAACGCGAGCACGGCGAGCGACCTGTGGTCCATCCAGTGCGCGTCATCGATGAGACAGATGACGGGTCGGTCCTCGGCGGATGCCGACAACAGGCCCAGTACGGCCAGCCCCAGGTACAGATGATCGGGGGCGCCGCCCGAACGGCGCCCCATGGCCACCCCCAACGCCTCCCGTTGCGGTTGCGGCAAGACGCTGAAGTGCCGCATCAGGGGACCGGTCAGGCGCTGCAGTCCGGCGAAGGGCAGATGGGTCTCGGTCTCGGAATTCTGGACGCGCAGTACTTGCAAGGACTTGTACTCGGTCTGCGCTCTGTCCAGCAGGGCGGTTTTGCCGATGCCCGCCTCCCCGTGCAGCACGAGGGCGCCTCCGGTGCCGACGCCGGCCTGCGCGACAAGGTTCCTCAGCGTGGCCATCTCCCCCCGCCGGCCAAGAAGTCCTTCGTCCACGGGCCCCTGCGCCGGGCGAATGTGCAACGTGTCGACCTCCATGATCGTCCCCCCACAAATTCCGTGTCCGCTTTTTCGTGTGCTCGTCACATAAACGGGCACGATCGGATCTGATCCGATCTTCAACGAAGCGTGTCTATGACGCGTCTACGAGCCGTCTACAAGGGATCTCGGACACTCGATCCTCGTGCGGCGAGACCGTCTCTGTGCCTGCGTCACCCGGGGGTTGTGCCGCGCACGGTCGCCGAACCACAGCACCGCCCCCGGGCACGGACCACCTCGCCGGGTCGTCGGAGGCGGCGATCGGTACCTCGCGACACGCGCCGACGACAACCGGGCGAGCGCCGTGCCGACTTCGCCGACGCCGAGGACGCCGATGGTGGCCCTGGCTCAACCCGCCACGATGTCGCGGACCATGGGCGCCACCTTGGCGCCGAACAGTTCGACGGCACGCATCCGGGCATCGGCCGACTGGGGTCCGGAGCTGTAGACCATGTCGAAGCGTCCGACGCCGAGCGTCTTCACCGCTCCGGCGATCTTGCGGGCGACCGTCTCCGGCGCACCGATGTAGAGGGAGCCGCTCTCGACCTCGGCGTCGAACTCCGCGCGGCTCAACGGCGGCCAGCCCCGCAGCGCGCCGATCCGGTCCCGGATCACCTTGTACGCCGGGTAGAACAGCTCCTTGGCCTCTTCGTCGGTGTCCGCCACGAACCCGGGCGAGTGCATGCCGACGGGGTGCGCGACCGTGCCGAACCGGTCGGCGGCCTGCCGGTAGAGGTCGATGTACGGGCCGAAGCGCTCGGGGCTCCCACCGATGATCGCGAGCATGAGCGGCAGCCCGTGCCGTGCCGTGCGCACGACGGACTGCGGGGAACCACCGACGCCCACCCAGGTGTCGAGGCGTCCGGTCTCGGTCCTGGGGAACACCTCGGCGTCCTTGAGTGCGGCGCGGGTGGTACCGCTCCAGGTGACGGGCTTTTCGTCGAGCAGCTTCACGAAGAGGTCGAGTTTCTCCTCGAACAAGACGTCGTAGTCGCTCAGGTCGTAGCCGAACAGGGGGAAGGATTCGGTGAACGAGCCGCGGCCGAGGATGACCTGCGCTCGGCCTTGTGAAACGGCGTCGACGGTGGCGAAGCGCTGGAAGACGCGGACGGGGTCGTCGGAGCTGAGCACCGTCACGCCGGAAGCGAGCCGGATGCGAGAGGTACGTGCGGCGATCGCGGCCAGCACCGTCTCCGGAGCGGAGATCGAGTACTCGGGGCGGTGGTGTTCGCCGACCGCGATGACGTCCACGCCGAGTTCATCGGCGAGTACGGCTTCTTCGACGACCTGCCGGATCGCGGCGGCGTGGGAGAGAGGGACGCCGGAGCGTTCCGGGACGTCACCGAAGGTGTCGAGGCCGAGCACGAGGTCTGTCATGGGACCCTCTTCCAAAGTTGTTGATGCGTAAACTACACCTCCTTTGTTGACGCGTCAACAATGCTTTCCCGGCAGGCGTTAGGGAACGGCCGGTCCGGTCACGTACTGCCCGTGCCCGCTGTAGGGCCATACGTTGGGCACACACCCGTGCATGCCCTTGATCTGCTGCATCATCACGGGAGCCGGACGCCCCGCGCCCGGACAGCCGACGTGGCCGTGGCCGAGGAAGTGGCCGACCTCGTGATTGATGATCAGTGCGCGGTAGTCGGTGATGTCGTCGGCATAGACGGGAGTGGCCAGCAGCCAGCGCTTGAGGTTGACCATGACGTGCTTCGCCACGTTGCAGTTGACCTCACCGCCCGTCTCCAGGCCGTACTGCCCGCAGATCCGGTCGACGGTGCCGGCCGTGGCGACGCGGACGACGAAGTCGGTCACGCCGCCGGAGACCCGGCGGAACGCCGAGCGGCCGTCGGCCGTCCAGCCGCGTGCGTCCGCCAGGATCCCTTCCACCTGCCGGGCGACATCTCGGGCCGAGAGGTCGAGGCCGTCCTCCACCTCCACCTGATAGCGCAGAACGGTCCCGTTTCCCGCCGGGGCGCTCTCGCCGGGCGCGACCGTGAAGGTGCCCGGTCCGGTGGCGGGGATGTCCCGCTCGGCGGGGGTCGCCCTGGGCCGGGGGGAGGCGGGCGTGCTGGACGGCCGGGTGCCGGGCCCGAGATGCGCGGGTCCGGCCGACGCGCCGGAGGGCCGGGGCCCATCCGCCCCCGGGGAACTCCGGCCCACGGCGAGCCCCGTGGCGCCGAGCAGGGTGATCGCGGCAGCCGTCCCGGCCCACCATCGGCCCTTGCGCGTGCGCCGGGAGGCGTGCGCGGGGCCGTTGCGGCGGCGGTCGGAGGCGGATGTCGCTCGGTACGTGGTCATGGCGGTCAGGCTGGGATGCCAGTGTGATCACCCTTGGCCGAGACGATAACGAGGGGATAACGAAGGTCCGCCCCGAGGCTTTATATGATCATCCGGTAACAGAGTTCCCGCTGGTCGCTGGGTTGTGCGGATACTGGGCGCATGCCACGCGTGCTGCTGATCGAGGACGACCGTGCCGTGCGGGAGGGAGTCACCCTCGCCCTGCACCGCCAGGGCCACGAGGTCGCCTCCGCCGTCACCGGCGAGGACGGACTCACCCTGTTGCGGTCCTTCCGGCCGGACGTCGTGGTGCTGGACCTGATGCTGCCCGGCATGCCGGGGCTGGACGTCTGCCGCAGGATGCGCGCCCTGGACCCGACGCTCCCGATCATCATGGTGACCGCGCGCGGTGACGACGAGGACATCGTCGTGGGACTCGAGGTGGGAGCCGACGACTACATGGTCAAGCCCGTCCGGGCGAGGGTGTTGCAGGCACGTATCCGTGCCGTCCTGCGCCGGGCGGCCGGGCCTGTCGGCGAGAGCGGGATACCGAGGATCGACACGTACGGGGACCTGACCATCGACCGGGCCGGCCTCACTGTCACCTGGCAGGGCTCACCCGTCGCCCTCGCCCCCTCCGAACTACGGCTGCTGCTGACCCTGTCCGCCGCGCCCGGCCAGGTGTTCAGCCGGCAACAGCTCCTGGAGGCGGTCTGGGAACACAGCTACCACGGGGACGCCCGCCTGGTGGACGCCTGCGTCAGACGACTGCGCGTCAAGATGGGCGAGCCTCCGCGGGATCCGCGCTACATCGGCACAGTGCGCGGCTTCGGCTACCGGTTCACCGCGCGATGAGACGTCCGGGCACAGGCGCGGCGGACTCCGCGGGGCACGGCGCTCCCGCCGCCGCCCGCGGTCGGCGGTTCGCAGCGGTGCGCCTGCGCGGTCTGCGCACGCGGCTGGTCGTGGCCTTCGCGCTGGTCGCCGTCCTGACCGCCGCCTCCACCGGCGCCCTGACCTTCCGCGAGGCGCGCACAGGCGTCCTGCAGCAGAGCCAGGACACCGTGATCAAGCTGCTGCGCACCCAGGTCGGGCGGCTCGCACCCGATCTCGGCCTCCCCCCGGACGAGGCCCGGTTGCGGCGGTTCGCGTCCGACGTGGCCCGCGCCGAGCCGTCCGGGAGCTGGCGCGTCCTGGCCTCGTACGGTGGTCTGGGGGCCACTTCCGTGCCGGGCGACCACTTCGAGGAGTTGACCCCGGCCCTGCGCGAGGCTGTCGGTTCCCGCCTGGCCACCGTCTTCCAGCGGGTGAACCGGGGGGACCGCACCTCGCTCGTCGTCGGCATGCCGGTCACCCTCGCCGTGCCCGGCCTGTCCGCCTCGGGCGTCCAGATCTTCCTGGCCGTCCCGCAGACCACGGAACGCGCGTACATCGACGCCCTGGTCACCGCCGTCGAGAGGGCCGCGCTGCCCGCGCTGGCGCTGGCCGTGGTGCTGGCGCTGCTCGCCGCGCGTGGGGTCCTGCGGCCGGTGCGGGCGCTGCGCAGTGCCACCCGCAGCATCGCCGAGGGACGGCTGGACACCCGGCTCACCGTCGAGGGTTCCGATGAACTCGCCGACCTGTCGCACACGTTCAACGAGACGGCCTCCGCGCTGGAGGCCTCGGTGTCCGAGCTGCGCGACATGGAGGCCCGGGCCCGCCGGTTCGCCGCGGATGTCTCGCACGAGCTGCGCACCCCCCTGGCGGCCATGTCCGCGGTCACCGACGTCCTCGACGAGGAAGCCGCCCACCTGAACCCGGACACCGCTACGGCGGTCCGCTTGATCAGCGAGGAGACCGTCAAACTGGCCCGTCTGGTGGACGACTTGATGGAGATCTCCCGCTTCGACGCCGGCGCGGCGGTGGTGCACCTGGACGAGATCGATCTCACCGAGTCGCTGGAGCGCACCCTCGCCGCGCGCGCCTGGACCGACCTGATCGATCGTGAGCTGCCACGACCGGGCACCCTGCGAGGCAACGTGGACCCACGCCGCCTCGACGTCATCGTCGCCAACCTGGTCGGCAACGCGCTCCGGCACGGCGCGCGCCCCGTGCGCCTGCGCCTGTACGCCGAGGCCGACGGCGGGCGACGCGTCGCCGTCATCGAAGTACTCGACAGCGGGCCGGGCATCCCGGACAGCGTGCTGCCCCACGTGTTCGAGCGCTTCTACAAGTCGGACGCCGCCCGTACCCGCACCGAGGGCAGCGGCCTGGGACTCGCCATCACCGCGGAGAACATCCGCGTGCACGGCGGCACCGTCCACGCGGGCAACCGCCCCGGTGGCGGCGCCGTCTTCACCGTACGTATTCCCCTGCCGGACGAGCCGGCCGGTGAACCGGCCCGAGGGGACGCGTCGTGATGCTGCACCGCACGAGGCGGACGCGGGCCCGGTGCCGACCCGCGCTGCTCCTCCTTCCCGCCCTCTGCACGCTCAGTGCCTGCGGGATCCCTGCGACCGGCGTGGTGGAGGCGGGTGAACCCGCCGGTGGCGTCGTGCCGACGGTACGGGTCTTCTTTCTGTCGGACGACCGCTTGGTGGGTGTCCCCCGCCGGACCGCCGGGCCGGTGGACATCGATTCCGCGCTGCGAATCCTCTTCCAGGGGCCGACCGCCGCGGAGGGCGCCAAGAAGATGACCACCCAGGTCGCGGCGGCTCCCGCTACTGCCCTTACGGGGCAGCCGGTCGAGGTGCCCGGGGAGCCGCTTCCCGCGGCACCCGTGAAGGTGACGGTGCGCCAGGACCGCGTCACCGTGGAGCTGTCCCGGCGGGCCGGCAAGGCGACCCGCCTCGCGGCGTGGCAGATCATCTGTACGACCGGCGCGGCACAGCGGCTCGCCACCCCCGGCGCCCAGCCCGCGCCGGTGACCGTCGTGACAGCGGACGGCAGGCGGTACGCGGGCGATCCGACGCGGTGCCCGGACGGCTGACGGTCGTCAGCGGAGCTTCATGATGTAACCGGCGTGATGGAGCTCGTCGCCGATGAACTCCCCGAAGGCCCAGAAGCCGAGATCGTCCAGGTAGTCGATGCGGTCGCCGTCGATCCAGTAGCGGCCCTGGTAGGCGTGCGGCCGTCCGCCGCGCGTCTCGTCGTAGCGGCCGTCGGCGGTGAGTTCCTGGTGCAGGAAGTCACCGCGGTCGATCCAGACGCCGACCCGTGGACTGCCGGTCAGGTCCTGAGCGGCGGGTATGCCCGCGGCGGGCGCCGTCCCGCGCCCCGGCACGTCCTGGCCGGCCCACACCACGGGTACGCCGTCCGCGACCAGCGCCCGGACCTCGGCCGGCCGGGTGAACAGTGTCGCCACCGCCTCCGGTACATCCCCGGCGAGCGCGTCGGGCACCACCAGCAGGTCCGCGGCGTTGCCCGGCGTCAGGGTGGCCACGTACTCCGAGCGGTGGCGGCGTCCGCCGGCCAAGGCGACCGTGTCCACGACCGCGGGGACGACGGTCATCCCGGTGCAGTCCACAACGATGGCACCGTCGTCCTGCGCCGCGGTCACGATGCCCGGGCCCACCCCGACGACGACGGAGCCGACCAGCAGCACATCGGCCCCCGTCAGGGTGCCGATCAGGGGATCCGCGGTCAGGACACGGGCGTTGGTGAACAGGACGGGGCGCTGGGCCTCGCCGGAGACGATCTCCTGGAGGGCTCGTGCGTTCCAGGTCATGCTGTCGGGGACGGTGGCGCTCATGCTTGCTCCTCGTGCGCGTGGCCGCCTCGTCCCTTTGACGCGTTCTGCGCGTCCGGGTCTCGGAGGCCGTGGTGACACAGCCTCGACCGGCTGCCGAACACCAGCCTCGCCATCGGCGTCCCACCCGAACAGGCCGGAATACACCTGGGTATGGCACACCCAGGAACAGTTGCCACGTGCTTCGGAGGAGAGAACTCCACCCGCTGTCACGAGCATCCCTGCCTCGCCGATGTCGCCACGACGACCAGGACCTTGCTGAGCTGCCCAGCCCGGGATGTCGTCGCGGCTGCGGGGACGTCCGTCGTCCGAAGGCACGTTCAGCGCGCTGCCGCAGGGGGAGGCAACCGCAGGTGGGCCAGGTCCGGGGGGATCGGGGCATCGGGGCGGAAGAACGGCTGGGCCTCGCCGTCCGTCGCCGTCGCGGGTGCGTCGGTGAGCCGGAAACGGTCGCGCAACCGGCCGTAGAAGTCGGTCGGATGCAGCCGGATCAGCCGCACGCGGCGCGGTGCGCGGAAGACGCCGATCCAGTCGCCCGGGTCGAGGATGCCGCGCAGTTGGCCGTCGACACTGACCGCGGCCTGCCCCGAGTTCGGCAGGACGCGCAGGGCGACAGGTTCGTCCGGGGCGGCCACGACGCTGCGGTCGAACGTCATGTGGGGAGCGATCGGGGTGAAGACGACCGCGTCCATATGGGGGGACAGGACGGGGCCTCCGGCGGCGAAGCTGTAGGCGGTCGAGCCCGTGGGCGTGGCGACCGCGAGGGCGTCCGCCGCGTAGGACGCCAGGAGGCGGCCCGCGATGTAGACGCCGACGCTGACCTGGCGGTCACGCGTCAGCTTCTCCAGCACCACGTCGTTCAGGGCCGTCACGTCCAGGGCGACCCCCCAGCCCGCTTCCTCGGTGGTCTCCTGCCGTACTTGGGGAGGGGGCAGGGCGGGTCCTCGGCCGTAGCGCAGCAAAGCCCCCTCCTCCGGCGGGATCTCCAGCCTGCGTGACGCGCGCATGGTCAGCGTCATCCGCTCCTCCACCACGGCTCGCTCCTCGTGCACGGCGTCCAGAGCGGCGGTGACATCGGACGCCGGTACCTCGGTGAGGAAGCCGACCTTCCCGAGATCGACGCCCAGGACGGCGGCCTGGCTGGTGAGCGCGATGTGCGCCCCGCGCAGGAAGGTTCCGTCGCCGCCGAGGGTGACGACGAGGTCCGGATCGCCGGCGGCCAGCGCCTCCTCGCGGCCGGTGCGACGCTGCCGGCCCTCGGCCCATACGTCGATGTCCGTACTGCGGATGCCGTGCGCACGGCACCAGGAGTGGACGACGCGGGCGGCGTCCAGGGCGGCCGGGCGTCCCTGGTGGGTGACGACGCCGATACGCTGCACAGCCATGGCACCTCCGAAGTGCGGGCTCTGGTGGGCGGGGTGAGGAGGTCCGCCGCCCCGGTGGGTCAGAGGCCGGACCTGATGCGGGCGGCCTCGGCCGGGCGCTCCTCCTCGGGAACGAGGCTCAGAACGATCTTTCCACGGGTGTGACGCCGCTGAACACGCTGATAAGCGTCCCGCACCTGTTCCAGCGGCAGGGTGGCGCTGATGGGCACGGTCAGCAGCCCCTTGGAGGCGAGGTCGGCGAGTTCGGCGACGACGCTTCGGGAGAAGGCGCCTTCCTGGGCCTCGCTGCGAACGCCGTAGCGTGCCACGGCGCGCCCGTCGGCGATGGTGTTGATGCGCCGCGGGTCCACGCCCAGGGCGATGGCGATGTCGACATTGCCCTGCCCGAAGGTGTCGATGTAGGCGTCGATGCCCTGCGGAGCGGCGGCGCGCAGCCGGTCGGCCAGGCCGGGGCCGTGTTCCACGGGGGTCACGCCGAGCGATTCGAGGAAGGCGGCGTTGTGGGGTCCCGCGGTGCCGAGGACGGTGGCGCCGCGGAGCCGGGCCAACTGGACGGCGAGTGATCCCACTCCCCCGGCGGCGGCCGACACGACGACGGTCTCCCCCGGGCCCGGGCGTACGGCGTCGACGGCCGCCCAGGCGGTCACGCCGACGGCGGACAGGGGTGCGGCCGACTCGAAGGTGATGTCCGCGGGTTTGGGTGTGAGGCTGGCGGCGGGCGACACGACGTAGTCAGCCTGTGCCGCGCGGGGGAGGTAACCGATGACCTCGTCCCCGACGGCGAAGTCGCTGACGCCCGCGCCCAGTTGGGCGATCCATCCGGCGAAGTCGTTGCCCTGGCCCTCGGGGAAGTGCGCGGGCCACATGTCGGCGAAGACGCCCTGCCGGATACCGGCCTCGCCCGGGTTGACGGAGGCCACCGCGACGCGTACGAGCACTTCGCCGGGGCCGGCTTGCGGGCGCGGGACCTGATGGATCTCCAGGACCTCGGGGCCGCCGTATCGGGTGAACTTCACTGCTCTGGGCATGATCGTCTCCTGCTCGTGCACGGGAAGGGCCCGGCGCCCGCAGGCACCGCGCGGCCCGGCCGGAAAGGCCTCCGTGACGCTTTGATGATACGTCAACAAACACGTTGCCGCTACAAAAGGTACTGCCACTTGGTCATGCGTTCCTGGAGGTCGAGCACCGGGCCGTCCACCGTGAACGTCCCGTCGCCGCGATGGTGCAGCATCTGGGGAGTCGGCCGGGAGGGGTCGGTCCAGGCCGCGACCGGCTGCAGCAGGAACAGGTGATGCGATCCCACGAGGCTGGTGTCAGCCACCCGGCACTCGATGTTGGCGAAGCATTCGGCGATCAGCGGCGCTCGCACCACCTCACCGTGTACAGCCGTGAGGGCGAACCGCTCGAACTTGTCGATGTCCGCGCCGGAACAGTTTCCGATGTCGACCACGGTCGCGGCCAGCTCGGACGTCGGCACCGAGATGACGCACTCGCCGGTCTCGACCAGGGCCGTGTAGCTGTGGTCCCACGGGCCGACGGTGCAGGCGATCACGGGCGGCGCGTGGCGGACCATCATGTTGAAGCCATTGGTCATCACGTTGGGTACTCCCCGGTGTTCCGTACTGATGAGGATTACCGGGCCGGGCTCGATCAGGCGGTGCACCTGGTCCAGGGGGTGGGCCCGCAGGTCGTTCACTGTGATCATGGCTGCTCCTCGGCGTCGTGCGCAGCCTCCTTCCGGCCGGAGGCGGTTCGCGTTGTGCCACCTCTCGATCGTCGACCGGGCGCGGAGCGGCGGGAAGGCCATGATTCTCCTGGGTGTGCCACTGCCAGGCTCATACATCGGCATACGTGTGCGCGGCCGGACCGTCACGGTCGGACGGGGAGACTCCGCTTCGTCGCCGACGACCCGCGCCGCCTCCGGCCCTGTCGCCCGGTCCGTACGGATGTCTCCGTGCCTGACGGCACAGTTGCCCTGACCGGGTTCACGAGCGACATCGGTGAGGCCACGGCACGTCGTCGCGCCACCACCGGGCGGCTCGTCCTGCGGGCCCGAGAGCCGCGCCGAGTCCACCCGCTTCCGAAGGGATCGCGGCGAGCGACACGTCGGCTCTCTTCCGCCTGGGCTCCGCGCGTCTTCGATCCGGCTCCGTACGCCCGGTGACGGGGATCACAAGGACGGTGGCGGGCGGGCGGACAGGTCCTCATGACGGTCGCGGCTGCGGCCCGACTCCCCCGACCCAGGAGGCTTCTGCTCGTGCGCAGAAAACCGAGACCCACCCTGACAGCGGCCCTGGTGGTGACCCTGCCCGCGGCACTGCTCGCCGGGCCGCACGCCCTGGCGCAGGCTTCGCCCGGCGGTGGCGGCACCGGCGCCCCGCGGTCCGTCACGCTGCTGACCGGCGACCGGGTCAGCGTCGACGGTCGCGGCCGGGTGGCGGTCGATCCGGCCGAGGGCCGCGAGGACATCGTCTTCGCGACGCAGCGCGTCGACGGCCACGTACGCGTCGTGCCCTCCGACGCCGAACTCCTGCTCGCCCGCGGCCGGATCGACACCCGCCTCTTCGACGTCACCGCGCTGACCGGCATGGGGTACGACGACGCGGCGCGCGCGGACCTGCCGCTGATCGTGACCTACGACAAGGGGCGGACGCTCACGGAGAAGGACGCGGCCCGTGCCCGGGCCACGGTCGAACGCCGCCTGCCCGCCGTGAACGGCACCGCCGTCAGCGCGCGCAAGACCGACGCCACCGCGCTGTGGGAAACCCTCACCGCTACGGCCGACGACGCCCGGCACACCTCGGGCGGGAGGCGTGACATCGCCCCCGGGGTGGAGCGGATCTGGCTGGACGGCAAGCGGGAGGCGGCACTGGACCGCAGCGTGCCGCAGATCGGCGCGCCCGCGGCGTGGAAGGCGGGGTACGACGGCACGGGAGTCACTGTCGCCGTGCTGGACACAGGCATCGACACCACCCACCCCGACCTGGCGGACCGGGTCGTGGCCGAGCGGAACTTCTCCGATGACCAGGACACGGTGGACCGCAACGGCCACGGTACCCACGTCGCGTCCACCGTGGCCGGCTCCGGCGCCGCGTCGGCCGGCACACATCGGGGCGTCGCCCCAGGGGCCAGGCTGCTGAACGGCAAGGTGCTCGACGAGAGCGGCTCGGGCTACGACTCGGGCATCATCGCCGGTCTCCAGTGGGCTGTCGACCAAGGCGCCGAGGTGGTCAACCTCAGTCTGGGCGGAGAGGACACCGAGGGCACCGACCCCTTGGAGGAGGCCGTCCAGAAGCTGTCGGCGGACACCGGGACGCTGTTCGTCGTCGCGGCGGGCAACGACGGCGAGTCGGGGGCGCGCACGCTGGGCTCGCCGGGCACCGCCCCCGCGGCGCTGACCGTGGGCGCCGTGGACCGCGCCGACGTCCCGGCCCGCTTCTCCAGTCAGGGGCCGACGGCCGACGGGGCTCTGAAACCGGACGTGACCGCGCCCGGCACCGCCATCGTGGCGGCCCGTGCGGCCGAGGGCCGGCAGGGCGACCCGGTCGGCGAGAGGTATACGTCGATGTCGGGCACCTCGATGGCCACCCCGCATGTCGCGGGCGCCGCGGCCATCCTGGCTCAGCGCCACCCGGACTGGGACGCACAAGAGTTGAAGGCCGCGCTCACCGCGTCGGCCAAGCCCGCGCCCGCGGTCTCCGCCTATGTCCAGGGCAGTGGCCGGATCGACGTGGCGGCGGCGCTGGAACAGCGCGTGACCACCTCTCCGACCGCCCTCGACTTCGGCACGCACCGCTGGCCGCACGGGGACGACCCGGTGACCGGCAAGGAGGTCACCTACCGCAACGCGGGCGCGCGGGAGGTCACGCTCGACCTGTCCGCGCAGGCCGTCGGCGGCGACGGGAAGCCCGCCGTCGAGGGCATGTTCGCGGTCTCGCCGGCGCGGCTCGTCGTCCCCGCCGGGGGCACCGCCACCGCCACCCTGACCGCCGACACCCGGGCTGGTGACACCGACGGCTTGTTCAGCGGCATCCTGCTCGCCGCCGCCGAGGGGCAGCCGGTCGCCCGCACCGCGTTCGGCACGGAACGCGAAGTGGAGTCGTACGATCTGACGATCCGCCACCTGGACATGGCGGGCAGTGCGACCGGTGACGCCTACACGACGGTCAAGGGCACTCAGGAGGGCACCGGTTCCGTCTGGCGGGCCGTCGAGGACGCCGACGGTGAGGTGACGATCCGGCTGCCCAGCGGCCGTTACGCCCTGCAAGGCACCGTCTTCGCGGGCGCCGAGGGCACCGCCGTCCTGGCCAGGCCCCGCGTCGACCTCACGGGCGACACGACCGTCGTGATGGACGCGCGTGATGCCGGGCCGGTCGCGGTCACCGTGCCGGACGCGCGCGCGACGAGCACCGAACGGCATGTGTCGTACGGGGTGACGGGGCCCTTCGGATACGGCAGCGTGTACCGGCTCCCGCCGGGCTCGGAGCCGTACCGCTTCGGCGGGACGGGCCCCTCCGTGCCGGCCGACGAGGCGTACTTCCAGTTCGCGGAGAACTTCAGCGGGCCCTCGGCCACGTACCGGCTGGCCTGGAACCGTCCGGCGTCGCCCCTCAGCGGTTTCACCGCGCGCGTGCAACGCTCGCAGTTGTCCGAGGTCACCGTCGCGCTCGGGGCACCTGCCCAGGGTCGTACGGGCATGCTGGTCGCCGGGCCGTGGACGCTCGACGGCGGGACGTGGACCGGTTTCGACGCACCGGACACCGCCTTGCCCGCGAGGCGGACGGAGTACCTGTTGCGCGGCAGCGATGTGCGGTGGGAGTACGACCTGTACCAGTACTCCCCCGGCGCGGACGGATCCGAGCCGACCTGGGACGCCTCCCTGTTCACCGCTCCTACGAGGTTCACCCGTGAACGTCACGCGCTGCGGTTGAACTTCGGTGTCTTCGGGCCGACCCTGAGTTCGGGCGATGTGCCCGAGCACCTGCGAGCGGGGGCGGTCAGGCGGGGCGACACCTTGCGTGGGGCCCTGCCGATGTTCGGTGACGGCGACGGTCACACCGGCGAGTCCGTCTACAGCCGGGCGCGCACCTCGCTGACGGCGGACGGCAAGGAGGTCTTCTCCTCCGACCGCCCGTTGAGCGCCTCCGACGCGCCGGTCCTGCCGTCGGACGAGCACGGCTATCTCCTGCGCACCGAGGTGTCCCGCCCGGCCTCCGTCTCTCCGCTCAGCACGCGGGTGGCCGCGGAGTGGACCTTCCGTTCCGCGCGGGCGGCCGACGGCGCGGAGGTACGGCTCCCGCTGTCCGTCGTCCGGTTCTCCCCGCCCCTCGCGGCCGACGGCACCGCGCCCGCGGGCGCCCGCTTCGAGGTTCCGTACGAGGTGCGGGGCGCGGCGGCGTCCTCGGGTGTCCGCGCGCTGGGGTTCGAGGTGTCGTACGACGAGACCGCCACCTGGCAGCCGGTCGCGCGGGCCGGTGACGGATGTCTGGTCCTCGACCATCCGCAGGGCGCGGGCTCCGTTTCCCTGCGGGTGCACCTGACCGACGCTGAGGGCAACACGGTGCGGCAGACCGTCGAGCGCGCGTACCTGCTGCGCTGATACGGCGGTGCGTCGGCCCGCCGCCGGAAGGCGGGCCGACGCGGCGCCGGTCGGGTGAGGGGGCGGCGGAGGCGGGGCCGCGCTCAGTCCGCGTCCGTCTCCTCGGCGTCGACCTGGGCGAGGACGCGGTCGAGGAAGTCGCCGAAGAGGAGTACCTCCTCATCCGTGAAGGGGTCGAAGAAGAGCCGGCGCACCGTTTCCGCGTGCCGGGGCGAGGCCTCGTCGATGGCCTGCCGTCCCGCAGGCGTGAGCCGGACCATGGAACCGCGGGCGTCCTCCGCACACGCCTCCCGGGCGACGAGACCGCGCTTCTCCATACGGCTGATCTGGTGTGAGAGGCGGCTGCGCTCCCAGTCCACCTCGGCTCCGAGATCCTTGGTCCGCAGCAGACCCTCGGGGGCCTCGGACAGTGGAGCCAACAGGGCGTAATCCGCCGCGGACAGGCCCGAATCCCGGAGGAGTTGCCGCTCCTGCGCCCGGTGCAGTTCGCGGCGCAGGCGCCGGTACTTCGCCCATACGTCAGCTTCTACGGGGCTCAGCCATGGCGGTTCGGTCATGCCCCGAGACTATCACCTTGTTGACACGTCACCGAAACGCTGTGGCCGTGGATCGACGGGAAGCGACCACTGTCGGGGTCGCTACAGATGCCGGGGCCGCTCAGCGACGTAGGTAATTGCTGCCGAGGTGCGGCTGCGGCATGACGTGTCAGGGTCGGTGCATCCGCACGCGGTTCTTGCCTCGCCCCTAGGCACGAAGCCGACCCCAGCACAGGAGAGTCCATGGACCCGCAAGTGACCGACAACCCGTCCCAGACCCGTTTCGAGATCCATGAGGGCGAGGATCTGGCCGGCTTCGCCCAGTACCACGCGTACAAGGATGAGATCGCCTTCCTGCACACCGAGATCAGTGAGCGGTTCGGGGGCCGAGGCCTCGCCGGTCTGCTCATTCGCGGCGCTCTGGACTCGGCCCGGGAACGCGGCTTGAAAGTGCTGCCCTACTGCCCGTTCGTCCGCGGGTGGATCACCAGGCATCCCGACTACGTCGGGTTGGTTCCCCAGCAGGACCGCGCCCGGTTCGGGCTGTGACGCCGTGAGCAACCTGGACACCACACCGGCGCTCCTGCGTCGCGGAGGCCGCGACGATGTCTCCGCCGGTCCTGTCCGCGAACTGCTGCGGCCCCGGATCACCCCGCTCGGCGAGAGCACCGTCGTACGCCGGTTGCTGCCGAATCTCGGGCGCAGGATGGTCGGAGCGTGGTGCTTCGTCGACCACTACGGTCCCGACGACATCGCCGCCGAGCCCGGTATGTGGGTCCCACCCCATCCGCACACCGGGTTGCAAACCGTCAGTTGGTTGCACGACGGGGACGTCCTGCACCGCGACAGCGTCGGCAGCCTGCAAACCATCCGCCCCCGTGAACTCGGACTGATGACGGCGGGCCGGGCCATCGCCCACGCCGAGCAGTCCCCCCGCGCGCACGCACCGCTTCTCCACGGGGCCCAGCTCTGGGTGGCCCTTCCCGAGGCGCACCGGCAGGTCTCTCCCGCGTTCGAGCACCACACCGACCTCCCGCTGATCACCTCGCACGGCGGGCTGCGGGCCACCGTCATCCTCGGCGGGATCGACGGGGCCGCCTCCCCCGGCACCACCTACTCGCCCCTGGTCGGAGCGGACCTCTCACTGACCGGGGGCGCAGACGTGAAACTGCCCCTCGAACCCGACTTCGAGTACGCGGTACTGACCATGTCCGGCACGACACACGTCGACGGCGTGCCACTGGACCCGGGCTCCATGCTGTATCTGGGATGCGGCCGGCGCGAACTCCCGCTGCGGGCCACCACCGACAGCGGGCTGCTGCTCCTGGGCGGCGAACCCTTCGACGAGAAGATCGTCATGTGGTGGAACTTCATCGGCCGGAGTCCCGAGGAGATCGCCGAGGCCCGTGCGGACTGGAACGCGGGACGGCGCTTCGGTACCGTCCACGGTTTCGACGGAGATCCCACCCCGGCACCGGATCTGCCCGAGGCCCGTCTCAAGGCCCGCGGCCGCGTGCGCTGAGCCGCACACCGGACATCGCGGGAGGCGATGCTTCACTCACGGCGGGAACGCAGTTTCACGGCCGCCCCTGGTCGACGCCGACACCGACCGGTCGCCGGTGAACGTGGGCTTCACGTCCCGTCACACCCGCCGACACCACCGCTGGGGCAGGCCGCCGCGCATCCGGGCGGACGCGTGACGCGCGCTCGACCGCACGCCGACGGGCGGCGCCCCCACTTCGGTGACGCCGCCCGTCCACGGGCGAGCCGGGTCAGGAGGCCTTCCCTGCGTCGAGGACGAAGTCGCGGGAGGCCGAGACGTCGTCGCGCAGGGCGGCGAGGTCGACGTCCAGAAGGCGCCCGTCCCACTTGCGGACCTGCCCGGCGACGAAGACGGTGTCGACGTTTCGGGCGTCGGTCCCCAGCACCAGCGTGCCCACCGCGTCGTTCAGCGGCATGTTGTTGATGTCTTCGGCGCGGACGACCAGCACGTCGGCCTGCTTGCCCGGCGTCAGCGAACCGGTCACCTCACCCAGCCCGTTCGTCCGAGCCCCTTGCAGGGTGGCGAAGTCCAGCACGTCGAAGGTGCTGATGCGGCGCGGCTCGGTATCGGTGCCGTAGGCGGCGTTGACCGCCCGCATCCGCTGAATGGCATGCAGGGTCCGCATCTGCGTGAACATGTCGCTGGCCAGAGCGACTTCGACATCGATGCTCAGCCCCGGCCGCACCCCCACCGCCAGGGCCTCGTCCACCGCCGGGATCGCCGATTCCAGCCCGATCTGCGCGTCCGACGTGGGCGCCAGCGCGATCGTCGTCCCGCTGTCGCCGATGGCCCGCCACGCGCCGGGAGTGAGACCGGTGGCATGGATCAACGTCAGGTCCGGGCCGAGCAGTCCCTGTCGCTCCCACTCCAGGACAGCCCGTGAGGACGGCAGCCCGAAGACCGCGTCCACGCTGACCCCGACCCCCAGCTCGCGGGCCGCCGCCGCCAGCTTCGGCCCGTACTCCAGCTCCGGGCCCGCGATCTCGCCCGTCGCCAGGGTGGCGAGGCGGAAGGTGAGAAGGCCGTTGCCGTACTCCTTCTGGAGCCGCGCCACATCCGCGGGCCACTGCCTGTCCCAGTCGCCGAAGTGCGGGGCCATCGCCGCATGCACGCCCCGGATCCCCGAGTCCACCAGCGCCTGCACCGCCGCGTCGGAGTGCGCGGGTGTGCGTGAGTTGTGAGAGAAGTCGAGCATGGTGGTGATGCCGCTGTCGAGCGCCGTCAGGGCCGCCAGCCGGGTACCGACGTACATGTCGTGCGGGCGGTACACCGGCGCGTACCCCAGCAGCGTACGGGTGACATAGCCACCCAGGTCGTCCACGTCGGGCATGACCCGGCGCAACTGCGTCTCCCAGGCGTGCCGGTGTGTGTCGACAAGGCCCGGCGCCACGACGCAGCCGGTCGCGTCGATCACCACCGCGTCGGACTCGGCGCCCTGTGCGCGCAGGTCCTCGCCCACGGCGGCGATCACCTCGCCCTCGATCAGCACGTCGCCTCTGGGCAGGACTCCCAGGGCCGGGTCCATGGTGACGACCGTGGCGCCGGTGATGAGGACACGCCGACCACGCTCGCCGGCCGAGGCACGCAGTCGGTCCAGCAGGTTCTTGCGGACAGAGTCGTCGAGGTACATGGCACACATCCAGATCGGTAGGAGGGACGTCGCCGGGACCGAGCGGCCGGCGCTGCAACCACCGTCGCCGCACCCCACACCCCCGCACCAGGCCGCCATATACCTGGGAGCACCGCACCCAGGAACCGCCCGGACGCACCGCAGGACAGGAAGAACACGGCCAGCGCGAGAGCCCCCGCCGCGATATGCCCACAGCCTCTCGAAGGATCGCCGAAAGCCCTCCTACGCGCTCGCCGAACAGCGGCGCCATTCCTCATCAAGCCTCAGGTGCGGCGCACTTGAGTCGCGGTTGAGCCGTCTCGAACGGCCCCGTGCCAGACTCGGCCCATGCTCCACAGGCGTGCTGACAAATCGCTGATCGAACAGACCAGGCACATTCGCAAGGGCCTCATGGGAACCCCTTTGATTCCGCTGCCGGACGAGCAGTGCGACCTCGTCGCGAAGCTGGAATTCTGCAATCCGACGGGCAGCAGCAAGGACCGTTCGGCGCTGTGGATCCTGGAACAGGCGATCGGCCGCGGGGAGATAGCGCACGACACCACGGTGGTCGAGTCGTCGTCCGGGAACTTCGCGCTCGCCCTTGCCTTCTACTGCCGGATCCTCGGCATCTCGTTCGTCCCGGTCATCGATCCGAACTGCAACGAGGCCACCGAGACCCAACTCCGGTTGCTGTGCGAACGCGTGGAGAAAGTCACCCAGCGTGATACGGCGGGCGGTTATCTACGGAGTCGGCTCGCCCGCGTACAGGAACTTCTGATGGAGAGCGATTCGGCCTATTGGCCCAATCAGTACGTCAATCCCGATGCCCGCGACGCGCATTACCGTTTCACCGGCGGCGAGTTGATCGCCCAGGCCGGTCCCCTCGACTATCTCTTCGTGGGTGTGGGAACCGGTGGCACGATCGCAGGGCTCTCCCACCGCGTCAAGGAATCCTCGCCGGGCTGTGTCGTCGTCGCGGTCGACGCCGAAGGTTCGGTGATATTCGGCGGGCCGCCGAAAAAGCGGCGTATCCCCGGTATCGGTTCCAGCATCGTGCCGCCGCTGTGCGGGCAGGCGCTGATCGACGAGGTCGAGATCGTCCCCGAGACACGCGCCGTCGAGGCCTGTGGCGTCCTGGCCGCCACGTACGGCTTGTACGCGGGCGGTTCGACCGGCAGCACCTACGCCGCCATCCAGGACTATTTCGCCCGTCGGCCGCCCACCGCGCGCCGCCCCCGGGTCGCCTTCCTCGCCGCCGACCGCGGCCATGCCTACGCCCGGACCGTCTACGACCCCGTCTGGCAGCAGCGCCTGCGTGCGGAGGTGGTACAGCCCTCCGACTTCGAGACCCTGGCCGTCAACTGAAGGAGTACGCCCCCGTGTCCAGCCTGGCCCCGCCGCCCATGACCGTGATCGGTGCGGGCGACATCGCCGCCGAGACGGACCGCCACCGTGCGGAGCTCGTCGAGGTCGTCCGTGCCGCCTACCTCACGCACGACGCCGGTGAGAGCGCGAACCCCCACAGCTCGTTCCTGCGCTTCCCGCACCAGGAACGGTCGCGCATCATCTCGCTGCCGGCCTACCTGGGCGGCGCGTTCGAGGTCGCCGGCAACAAGTGGATCGCCAGCTTTCCGGACAACACGCGGCACGGGATCCCCCGCGCGTCAGCCACGCTAATCCTCAACGACTGCGTCACCGGTTACCCGTTCGCCTGCATGGAGTCCTCCATCGTCTCGGCGACGCGGACCGCGGCCTCCGCGGTGCTCGGCGCGCAGACGCTGCTCGGCGCGCGCCGGGCCCGCCGTGTCGGCATCGTCGGTACGGGGCTGATCGCGCAGCACGTATGGCGGTTCCTGCGTGATCTCGACTGGGAGATCGACGCCTTCCGGCTCTTCGACCTCGACCCGGCCGCGGCGCACCGCTTCGCCGCCGCCGTGGCCAAGGACACCGAGGCCGAGCTCGTGATCGCCGACAAGGTGGAGGAGGCGTTCACCGACTGCGACGTGGTCGTGCTGACCACCGTCGCCGGTGAGCCGCACCTGCACGACCCGCGGCTGCTGGCCCACAACCCGGTGGTTCTGCACCTGTCACTGCGCGACCTCGGCCCCGACATGATCCTCGCCGCCCAGAACTTCACCGACGACATCGACCACGCCGTACGTGAGCGCACCTCGCTCCACCTGACCGAACAGCGCACAGGCAACCGTGACTTCGTCGACGGCACCCTTGCCGACCTCCTGTGCGAGCGGCTGCGCCGGGACCAGGGGCGAGCCGCGATCTTCTCCCCGTTCGGACTCGGCGTCCTCGACCTCGCCGTCGGGAAGTGGGTGCACGACCGGGTCGTCGCCACGGGCGGGGGCTACCGTGCGAGCGGTTTCTTCGCCGGGGTGGGTGTCTGACGTATGAGCACCTCATCAGCCCCGCGCCCCGCCGAGGACCGGTATGTCGTCGTGCTGAACGACGAGGAGCAGTACTCCGTCTGGTTCGCCGAGCGCGCCCTGCCCGTCGGCTGGTCCGCCACGGGTGTGCAGGGCACCCGCCAGGAGTGCCTGGACCACATAGAGCGGGTGTGGACCGACCTGACGCCGCGTTCCGTACGGGCGGCACGATGACGGCCACCGCTCCCGCCACGGCCTGGCTGCGTGGCCTGGGCAGCCGGGGAGGCACCGCCGGCCGACGCCTGTTCGTCTTCCCGCACGCCGGAGCGGGCGCCTCTGCCTACCGGCTGGCGGCGTATCTGCCCGACAGCGTCGAGGTCTGCACGGTCCGGCTGCCCGGACGGGAGGGACGCTTCGCCGAGCCGGCCCTGACGTCCCTGGACGAGGCCGTGGCCACGCTCGCGCCGCTCGTCGCGGGCCACACCGACCTGCCGTACGCCTTCTTCGGGCACAGCATGGGGGCCCTGCTCTCCTTCGAGACGGCCCGGCGGCTGCGGGCCCTCGGCACACCGCTGCCCGAGCGGCTGTTCCTGTCGGGCATGCGGGCCCCCGGACTGCCGGACCGCGAACCGCGGCACGCACTGCCGGACGCCGAGTTGCTCGCCACGGCCGAGTTCGCCGGTGTGGACCCGGAGTTGCAGGAGTTGTTGCTGCCGATCCTGCGGGCGGACCTGACGCTGTGCGAGACATATCTGTCCCGTGCCGAGGCGCCCCTGCCGTGCCCGCTGACCGTGCTGGCCGGCTCCGACGACGAGAGCGTCACCGAGGCGGAGCTGGCCGGCTGGCGCGAGCACACCTCGGCCGGCTTCGAAACGCACCTGTTCCCGGGTGCTCCCCACTTGTATGTGCGCGGCGCGGAACCGCAACTGGCGGAGACGATCACGCGCGCCTTCCCTGTACAGGGCTGAGAAAGGATCGTTCATGGCGCCGAGCACCCTGGTCGCACTCTGGGAGCGGCAGGCGGCCGCGACACCCGACGCACTCGCCGTCGTCGCGGGAGCGGACCGCGCCACCTACGCCGAGGTGGACCGCCGGTCCGCGGCGCTCTGTGCCGAGCTGCGGACCCGCGGCGTCGGAGCGGAGAGTCTGGTCGGTGTCTGTCTCGGCCGGTCGGTCGAGATGGTCGTGGCCCTGCTCGGCATCCTGAGGTCGGGCGCCGCGTATCTGCCGCTCGACCCGGGCTACCCCGCCGAGCGGCTGCGGTACATGGCCGCCGACTCGGGGGCCGAGGTGTGGGTGTGCGACGCGGACCGGCGTGCGCAGGCCCTGGCGTCCGGCGCGGCCGACGTCCTGCTGGTCGAGGACCTGCCCGCGCGGCCGTCCCCGCCGCCGGCCCACACGGTGCGTCCGCACGACCTCGCGTACGTCATCTACACCTCCGGGTCGACCGGGCTGCCCAAGGGGGTGGCCGTCGACCATAGGGCGCTCGCCTCGTTCCTGCGCAGCGCGGCCGAGCGCCCCGGCCTCACGGCGGACGACCGCGTGCTCGCCCTGACCCCGCTGTCGTTCGACATCTCCGTCCTGGAACTGTTCCTGCCGCTGACCCGGGGAGCGACGGTGGTGATGGCGCCGCCCGCCGCCAACACCGACCCGGAACTGCTGGCCGCCACGCTCACCGACGCGCGGATCGACGTCGTCCAGGCGACTCCCACCACCTGGCGGCTTCTGCTGGCGTCCGGCTGGACGGACGGGCACGGCCGCGTCCTGCTGTCGGGCGGCGAGCCGCTCGATCCGCAACTGGCCCGCGATCTCCTGGCGACCGGCGGCACCCTGTGGAATCTGTACGGGCCGACCGAGGCGACCGTGTGGGCCACCGCCGCCCGCATCGACACCGTGGCCGACCGGATCGGCGTCGGTACGGCCCTGTCCGACACCCGCCTGCACGTCGTCGACGAGGACGGGCACGAGGTCGGCCCGGGGGCCGTCGGTGAGCTGTGGATCGGCGGCGACGGAGTGGCCCGCGGCTATCTCGACCGGCCCGCCCTGACCGCCGACCGGTTCGTCCCCGACCCGTTCGGGGACGCCCCCGGGCGCCTGTATCGCACCGGCGACCTCGCCCGGTGGTCCACCGACGGCACGCTGGAGGTGCTGGGACGCACCGACCACCAGGTCAAGGTGCGCGGCGTCCGCATCGAGCTCGGTGAGATCGAGGCCTGTGTGCGCAGCCACCCCCTCGTCGCGGACGCGGTGGTCGTCGTCGACCGCCAGGCCGTGGGCGGCGACCGGCTGGTGGCCTGCCTCGTCCCCGTGCCCGGCGCGCGGGACGACTCCGCGGACCTGCCCCGCGACGTCCGCGACCACCTCGCACAGCGGTTGCCCGCCGCCCTGGTGGCCCAGGGCTACGCGGTGCTCGACGCCCTCCCCCGCACCCCGGCGGGCAAGGCCGACCGCGACGCCGCGCGGCGGATCCCGTACGGCCCGGTCCGGGCGAGCGGGCCGGTGCCCGAGGAGGCTGCGCCGCCCCCGCACACCGCGGTGGTCCGCCGGGTGTGGGCCGAGGCGCTCGGCCTGGACGACGTCTCCCCGTACGACGACTTCTTCGGCCTGGGCGGACAGTCGCTCACCGCGGTTCGGATCGTGGCCCGGCTGCGTACGGAGCTGGGCCTGTCGGTCGATGTGCAGTCGCTTTTCGCGCATCCGACGCCCGCCGCGCTGGCCGCCGCCCTGGACAGCTCGGCGCCCGCCGCCGACGAGCCGATCCCGGCGGCCACGACGGCCACGCTCTCCTTCGGCCAGGAGCGGATCTGGTTCTTCGAGCAGATGAACCCCGGGGCGCCCGCCTACCACCTGCCCGTCGCCCTGGGCCTGCCCGGTGGCCGCGTCGACCTGACGCGGCTCCAGGACTGCCTGTCCGTGCTGGTGCGCCGCCACCCGGCGCTGCGCACGGCCGTCGTCGACGTGGCCGGCCGGGCCCGCCCCGAACCGCACGAGCCAGGGCCCGTCCCCCTGGCGCGCACCGAGGTCGCCGAGGAGGACCTGGACGCGGTCATGACCGAGCGGATCCGCGCCCCCTTCGCCCTCAACCGCCCGCCCCTGCTGCGCGCGGACGTCCTGTCAACGCCGAGCCGCGACGTGACTCTACTGACGGTCCATCACATCGCTTGCGACGGTGCCTCGATCGACCTCATGGTGCGGGAACTAAGCCATCTCTACGCGGAGTTGACCGAGGGCCGTCGCCCCGCCGCGGCGCCGCCCGCCGTGACGTACGCCGACTACGCGGCCTGGCAGCGCGAGCGGCTCACCGGCGCCGAGCTGGAGCGGCTGCTCGACCACTGGAGAACCCGGCTGTCCGGTGTGCCGGTCCTGGAGCTGCCGACCAGCCGTCCCCGACCGGCCGTCGCCGGCCACCGCGGCCGCCGGGAGATGCTGCACGTCCCCGCCGGCCTGGCGGACCGCCTGCGCACGCTCTGCCGGGCCGAGGGGGTCACCCTGTTCATGGGCCTGCTGGCCCCCTTGCAGGTGCTGCTCGGCCGCTACGCCGAAGAGAGCGATGTCGCCGTCGGCACCCTGGCAGGCGGGCGGCCGCGCCCGGAACTGGACGACGTGGTCGGCTACTTCGTGAACACCGTCGTCCTGCGCACCGACCTCACGGGCGATCCGACCTGGCGCGCACTCCTGGGCCGGGTCCGCGAGGTGGCACAGCAGGCGTACGCGCACCAGGAGCTGCCCTTCGAGAAGCTGGTCGCCGAGGTGAGCCCGGAGCGCGACCTGAGCCGCAACCCTCTCTTCCAAGTGCTGTTCGCCCTGCACGAGGAGCAGCGGGCCGCAGGAATCACCGAGCTGTACGACCGCAAGGAGCTGGAGGGACGCCTCGGTACCGCGCGCTTCGACCTCGCCCTCGACGTGACGGACCACGCCGCGGGCGCCGGTCACCTCAGTGTCTCCGTCGAGTACGCCACCGACCTGTTCGACGCGGACTTCGTCCACGGCTTCGGCCGGCACTATCTGCGGGTCGTCGAGCAGATGGTGTCCGGCGTCACGGACCGGCTCTCCGAGCTGGAGATCGTCTCCGCCGCTGAGCTCCGCGCCCTCTCCGGGGGCGACCGGCCCGGGCCACTGTCCGAACCGGCCACCCTGGTCCGCCTCTGGGACCGCCAGGTGCGGGCCACCCCGGACGCCACCTGTGTCGTCGGCGACGACACGTCGCTGACGTTCGCCGAGACCGACGCGCGGGCCTCGGCCCTCGCGCGCGAGCTGCGGGACCGCGGCGTACGCCCCGAAAGCCTCGTCGGCGTCTGCCTGGAGCGCTCGGTGTCCCTGGTGGTCGCCCTGCTGGGCGTCCTGAAGGCGGGCGGCGCCTACGTTCCGCTCGATCCGAACCACCCCGCCGACCGCCTCCGGTACCTGCTGGCCGACTCGGGCGTACGCCTGGTCGTCGCGGACCCGCGGCACCCCGCCTCCGCCCTGTTCGGCGACGCCGTACGGCTCGTGGCGGTGGATCAGGAACCCCAGGGCTGCGACGTCGCCGACCCGGCGCGGGCCGAGGAAGCGCAACCGCACCACCTCGCCTACGTCATCTACACATCCGGCTCCACCGGCAACCCCAAAGGCGTCGCGATCACCCACGCCAACATCACCGGCTTCCTGGAGTGGAACCAGCGGCTGTGCCGGCTCGACCGGCACGACCGGGCACTGCTCAACCACTCGGTGGCGTTCGACAACTCGGTCTGGGAGATCTTCCAGTGCCTGGTCTCCGGCGCCGAGCTGCACCTGGCGAGCCCCACCGCCGCCTACGACCCCGAGGAGTTCCTGCGCGAGGTCGCCGAGCGCCGCATCACCACCCTCAACGCGACCCCGTCACAGATGCGGGTCCTGCTGGAGTCGGGCACGGACGCCGCTGCCCGACTCGCCTCTGTACGCCTGGTGTTCACCGGCGCCGAGGCCGTGCCGCACGAGGTGGCCCGCCGGATCCTGGCCGCCACCGCGCCCGGCTGCCAGGTGTTCAACGAGTACGGGCCCACCGAGGCCACCGTCACCTCCGGGTTCTGCCCCCTCACCGACGAACTGCTCGACCGGCACGGGCACCTCCCGAGCGTCCCCTTCGGCCGCGCCACCGACAACGCGCGCCTGTACGTGCTGGACGCGCGGCTGCGCCCGGTCGCCCCCGGCTGCCGCGGCGAGCTGTACGTCGGCGGCAAAGCGGTCGGCCGCGGCTATCTCGGCAGACCCGCCCGCACCGCCGCGGCGTACCTGCCCGACCCGTACGCCACCGAGCCCGGCGCCCGGATGTACGCCACCGGTGACGTCGTACGGCTGCTGCCCGACGGCAACCTGGTCTTCCTCGGCCGCAACGACCACCAGGTCAAGGTGCGCGGCTTCCGTATCGAGCTCGGCGAGATCGAGTCCGCGCTCCAGAGCCACCCCGCCGTGGCCGACTGCGTGGTGGCCGTACGCCGTGCCGACACCGGCGATGACCGGCTGGCGGCCTATCTGATCCTTGCACGCCCCGACCGGCCGGCGCCGGACCCCGCACAGCTCCGCGCCCACCTGGCGGACCGTCTGCCGCCGTACATGCTGCCGCAGAGCTACACCGTGATCGACGAGATTCCTCTCAGCCCGAACGGCAAGGTCGACCGGCCCGCACTGCCCGACCCGCGCCCGGCGTCCGACCCCGACCCCGATCCGGCGGCGCGCCAGGCCCTCACCGCGGGACAGCTCCTCGTGGCCGAGGTGTGGCGGGAGTGTCTGGGTGTCGAGGACGGCTTCGGGCCGCAGGACGGCCTCTTCGACGTCGGCGGCACCTCGTTGACGCTCGCCACGATCGCGGGCCGTCTCGGTGAGCGGCTCGGACGCCGTGTCTCACCGGTCCTGGTCTTCCGCCACCCGACGGTGGCAGGACTGGCCCAGGCGCTCGAAGAGGCCGTGGAAAAGGACACTCGGCCCTGAGCGGGAACGGTGGGCAGCACGGAGCGGCGTCGACATGGTCGACGCCGCTCCGTGCTGCCCGTCGGCCCTCAGCCGGTCGGATCGCCGTCGAGCTGCTCCACGCGCCCTTGATCCGGTGCGGTCTCGTGGGTGGCAGCCGACCGCTCGTCGAGCCCGAGCACGACCGGGACGGACAGCACGCTGAGCGCGGCGAGGAAGACCCAGGGCAGCGCCGCGCCGCCCTCCAGCAGCGCGGTGAGCAGCGCCGGCGCGAGGGCGGTCCCGACCGACCAGGACATCTGGTAGACGCCCAGGTAGCGACCGCGCAGATGGTCGGGCGCCATCACGACGCTCAGTTCGCTGATCGGCGGTGAGCTGAGGATCTCGCTCACGGTGTAGCACACCATCGCGATCACCAGTCCTGCGATCACCGCCCAGCCGGACAGCGCGAGCAGTGAGCCGAAGACGGCGAACGCCGCCACGTTGAGCATCAGGGCCCACACCAGCACCGTCACCGGTCCGCGCGTCTCGGTCCATCGGCTGGCGAGGGTCTGGAGCAGCGCGACCATGGCCGTGTTCAGCACGACGAGCACGCCGACGACCCATGAGCCGACATCGAGGTTGTCCGCGACGTAGACGGCGAGGAGCACCGCGATCACCGTGGAGGAGAAGACGAAGGAGATGTTCGTCGCGACCAGCCGCAGATAGCGGAGGTCCTTCAGGACGGTGCGGTAGCCGCCCGGGGGCGGGGCAACGGTCTCACGCACCTTGTCCCTGGCGTCCGTGGCGTCCGTGGCGTCCATGGCGTCGCCCGGGTCCGCTCCCGGCAGGGTGAGCACGAGCCAGCCCGCCACGGCGAAGGTGACCACGTTCACCACCATGATCGCCTGGAGGCCGGTGACGGTCCCGATGCTCAGGGCCACCGCGGAGACGGCGCCGCCGAAACCCACGCCGACATTGCGCAGCGCTCGGACGAAGCCGAACCAGCGGGACTGCTCGACACCCCGGGCGACCAGCACCGTCAGCGGGCTGCTGCCCATCCAGAAGGCGGTGGAGCCCAGTTGCACGACGAACTGCCACACCACGATCTGCCAGGCGGCGTGCGAGAACAGGAACCCGATGAATCCGGCCACCGAGATCCAGTTGCCCACAGCGACCACGGTGCGCGGACCGAAGCTGTCCAGCAGGCGCCCGAGGACGAGCGGGACGGGCAGGGCGAGCAGTTGGCCGACGGTCAGCGCAGCGCCGATGGCGACCAGTGACAGCGACGTCGTTTTCACGAAGAAGACGAGGGTGAACGCCCCCACAAGCCCGTTGCCCAGAGCGTCGATCAGGTTGGCCGAGACGAAGCGGCCCTGGCCCGTGAGGTCGGGCAGGCCCCATGCCGTCCGGATCCGCCGCCGTGCCGAGGGCGCGTGAGAGGTACGCGGCATGTCGTCCCTACTTCACCGTGGTGCTGGACGCCTCGCCCACGGCGGGGACCTCGCCCCAGGCGGGTCGTTCGCACTGATGGAAGACGGCGGCGCTGCGCGCCTTGGCGTGTGCCGCTACGGAGATGACGCCGCCCGAGCCGGCAGGCACCACCTTGGCGTAGGCACCCGCGCACCCCTGCGGGGTGTAGAACATGCCGTAGGCCGCCTGCCACTCCTCGGTCTTCCCGGAGACCGGGTCCACCACGAGTTCGGTGCGCGGGACCACCCGCTGCTGGACGACACATCCTTCGACCGCGAGTTCCTCCAGGGCGCGCCGCCAAGCGGCGTCGTCCGTCTCCCAGCCCACCACGACGCCGACCCCGCCGCCCCGCCCGTTGACCTTGAGGATCAACTGCTCTCGGCGCGCCAGGCATTCGTCGACGAGGCCGGTGTCCGTCTTCAGCACCTCGGTGTCGATCAGCCGGGTCCAGGGCAGCACCCGGTCGATCACCCGGCACTCGTCCTCGCTGAAGTTCCGTCGCCGTACGGGGTCCGAGAGCAGCGCCATGCAGGCCTTGTTGGCGAACACGTTGCTGGACAGGGGGGTCCAGGTCAGCGTGCGGCCGGCCCGGTGCGCACGCAGCAGCGGCGCGGCCAGCTCCCATCCGCCGGGCTCCTCGGCGATCTGGTCCGGGACGAAGGCGCGGTAGACCACGTCGATCCTCGCGTCCCCGAGATGGAGCGCCCCGTCACGCTCGTGCACGTCCGAGACCTCGCCGAGCAGGATGTCGAGGCCCGCCGAGCGCAGTGCGGACTGGAAGTTGAGCCAGAGCTCGCCGTAGTCCTTCATCCCGTCGCGCCACTCCAGCACGGCCACCACGGGCTCGCGGTCGGGTGCGACCTGGGCCCCGAAGTTTCGTAGGGACTCCACCACGGCGTGAAGGGGATGCACGTAGGCGAGCCGGTTGCGGCGCGCGAAATCGGCGAAGGCGTCGACCTCCATCGCCGCCTTGGACATCTCACTCGCGAGGGCCCAACCGCCGGATTCGCTGCCCAGATTGGTTTCCAGGAGTTTGAAGGAAGTGCCGTCGTGATACATGTCGGCGCGGCCGAAATAGGGCGGCAGCATGTCTTCGAAACACCGAATCGCTTCCCAGCGTCCGTCGTCGATGCCGAGCACCGCCCGGAACCGGTCCAGATCGCCGCCGAACATCCGGTCCGGCAACGAGAAGATCATGTCGACCAATTGCTGCAGATCGTCGGCGAACGCACGCAGCTCTCGTTCGGCGACGAAGAGGGGTCTGCCCAGGTATTCGCCGTGCCAGGGCGCGAGCGTGGGAAATTGCCTGATGTGCTCGGCGACCCGGGGCAGGTCACTGCCCGGGGTACGGAACTCCTCGTTGTAGTGGGCTGTTACCCGCTCCGCCGACATGAATTCTCCACTCCTGCCTCGATCGCGTCCGGGTCCTCGGACCCACGGAAGCCACTCTTCCACCCCGTCTGGAGAGGCGACTAGATTGCGACTCAATTGCCACACAACGCCCCCTGCGGACAAAGGAATTGCGCGTTAGGATCCATGAATTCGAGATCAGATTATGGGAGGCGTGTCATGACGGCCACGACGGACACTTTCGCCGACGCCATCGGCGGCCTCGGCGACACCGAGTGGAACCGGCTCGCCGACGACAGGTTCTACTCGTCGGCGCTGTGGCTGCGCGTGTGCGCCCTCGATCCCGGCGGGGTCTCGGGCGCGGTGCACGTGACGACCCCGGCCGGCGATCGCGCCGCGGTCCCGGTGGCGGCCGTGACCGACGAACCCACCCCGGACCTGCGCTGGCACGACATGCTCACCGCGCGCGGTCTGCCGGCGCCCGAACCGGGCGGTCTGCTCATCGGCCAGCGCCGCGGTTATCTGGCGCACCTGCTGACCAGCGACGGAGCCGACCGCGTCGAGGCGGCCGCCGAGGTCGTCGACGCGGTCCGGGCGGTGCGCTCGCCCCTGCACGCGGGGGCGAAGTTCGCCCGCGTGGCGATGTACCTGACCACCGCGGACGTGACGACCCTGCGCGCGGCCGGGGTGCGTACCACGCCGGTCGCCCTGAAGACCGACGCCTGGATCGAGATTCCGCCCGGCGGTTTCCCTGCCTGGCTGGACTCGCTGTCGGCGCACCGGGCCCGTCGGATCCGCAGCGAGATACGGAAGTTCGAGAGAGCCGGATACGTGCTGGAGCACCGGACCCTCACCGAGTCCTGGCAGGACGTGGCCCGGCTGCTGGCCCGGTCGTTCCTGCGCTACGGCAGGGCCGTCGACGTCGCACCGATGGCCGAGTCCTTCCGGCGGCAGGGCGAACTCGCCGGTGCGCGTGCCCAGGTGGTGCTGTGCTCGCGCTCCGGTGAGGAGCCCGTCGGCTTCTGCATGTACTACCGCTGCGGTGACACCGTGTACCTGCGGGCGCTCGGTCTCGACCACGAGCGGCTCGTCTCGGCCGCCGAGTACTTCAACCTCACGTACTACATGGCGGCGCGGCTCCCGGGAGTTCGCCGACTGCACGCGGGCACCGAGACCGCGGAGGGCAAGGCGCTGCGGGGCGCGACACTGCGGCCGCTGTGGCTCCTCGACCTGACCGAGGACAGCCCGTTGGCCGGGTACGACGACGAGATCCGCGCGCACAACCGCGCCCTGCTGACCCGCCTGCGCGACTCCTCCCCCGCCATTTCCGGGGCCCTGGAGTACGAGCTCTGGGAGCCGTACTGCTGAGAGCCATGTGCCGCCGGGCGGCGGGTGTCGGCCATCTACGATCATCTGCCGCCGCACACGGGCTCAGACCGCCGGGTTGAAGTCGATCTGGAGCATGTCCCGTACGCCCGAGACGCCGTCGGGGACGACGGGTGAGACCTCGTGGGTGATCATGTCGTCGTCGAAGAACACGGAGTCGAGCGGCTGGAGCAGGGTCGTCCGCACCGGGTGGCTGCCGTCGTTGGGATGGATGGTGGACAGCCCTCCGCTGACGCCGTCACGGCGCATCAGGTGCAGGCCGACGAAGGAGTGGCCGTCACGGTGGCGGCCCTCGGGAGTGGGCAGGCCGTCGGCGCCGACGCGGGCGACGACACGGACCAGGTGGACCCCGACCTGCCAGGAGGTGTTCCCGTCGGCGGCGGTCGCCATCCGGGCGTCGAACTCGACCAGGGCGCGGATTCCGCCGCTGAGCAGCACCTCTTCGGAGACCGGCTCGAAGACGCGGTCCTTGCCCCTCCAGAGCGGGATGGCGTCCTGGCGGAAGACGGCGTTGGGCAGGACCTCCAGGGAGACGGTGTCACCCTCGACGTCGACGCGCAGGCGGCCGTAGCGGCGCTCGCGGTACACGTCGACGCCGTCGGTCTGGGTGTCGACCGGCAGGTTCTCGAAAGCGCCGCGGAGTTCTTCGAGGTCGGTGTCGCGGACGAGTCCGGCGAGTTCCTGTCGGCGCATGACGACGAAGCCGTCGCGGCGGACCTGGTCCAGGAAAGTGGGCACGCCGTCGCGGAACTGCTGCCCGGCGCTCGACGTGGTGACGGTGTCGGTCATGGTCTTTCCCCTCTGCACGAATGTCCCGGCAGACCGGCGTCTCCGGTCGTGCGGGTGCGGTTGATGGCGGGTGCGACCGGCGGTGCGGTCACACCCGATGGCTTCTGGCGCGTCCTCAGTCCCGCTCCTCGTACTCGACGCGCAGTGTCCGGCCGAGGTGGTCGAGGAAGGCCTTCGCCGCCGCGTCCGACGTGTGGTGGGAGAGCACGACCGCCGGGTTGCCCGACCAGTCCGGGTAGGGAAGCAGCTCCGCGCCGGGGCCCGCGGTCCGCACCACGTAGTCCACGTGCGGATCGGCGCGCACCACGTCCAGGCCGTGGATCTCCTTGACGCGTCCGCCGTCGCCGATCGGTACCAGGTAGCAGGCCGCGTGGCCACCCGGGACCGGTTCCTCGGTCCAGCAGAGCGGCTCGTGGCCGAGGTGGACACGCAGCGCCTCGGCGGCCAGGTCGATGCCGCTGCTGACGTGGACGAGGTGGTGCATGTTGCCGCCGCCGCCGAGGCGCGCGGCCATCTCCAGGAGCACCGGGCGCACCCCGCCGACCAGCCGCAGTTCGGTGTGCATGCTGCCTTCGGTGACGCCGAAGGCGTGGTGGGCTGCGATCACCTCCGCCTCGATCGCGTCGAGAATCTCGGCCGGCAGTTGGGCGGGGGCCCGCAGCGTGGTCTCCTCGAAGTAGGGCCCCGCCAGCTCCCCCTTCCAACTGACGGCGCAGACGCGCACCTGCCCGTGGTGCACGAGGGATTCGGCGGAGAGTTCCGGGCCGTCCAGGTACTCCTCGACCAGCACGCCGGTCTCGCTGTCCGGTCCTTCGGTCGCTCCCAGGTGGTGCGTCTCGATCAGCTTCCAGGTGCGGGCCACGGCCTGTTCGAGGCCGGCCGCGTCGTCCACGCGGATCACCGCGAGGCTGGAGTGACCGTTCGACGGCTTGACCACGAGAGGGAACCGCAGGGTCAGCGCCTCGTCCCAGCCGTCCGGCTCCTTGATGACGACGAAGCCGGGCACGCCGAGCCCCGACTCCAGCAGGAGCCGGCGCATGCGGCGCTTGTCGCGCACCACGGCCGCGGCCTCCTCGGTCAGGCCGGTGAGGCCCAGTTCCCGGGCGGCGCGCGCCACGAACGGCACGACTCTCTCGTTGCCCGCCATGATGCCGTCGAAGGGCTCCCGCCGATGGCGCTCGACGAGCGCGTCCAGCGCGTCGTCGGGGTGGTCGTCGACGTCCAGCGGCAGCACCTCGACGACCGCGTCGGGCCGCCCGGCGGACTCCACCGTGTCGTCCCCCCGGGGAATGAGGATCAGGTCGATCTCGGCCCGCTCGGCCGCCTCGAACACCCACGGGTACGTGGAGAGCTGGCCGACGAGGACGAGCTTCGGTCGCTGGGACATGAACGGTTCTCCAAGGTGTGGGTTGCGTGGGCGGGCCCGGCCGTGCGCCCTGGGCGTGGCCGAGTCCTCTGATCGGCCCGGGGAGGGGCGCGTAGGGTCGAGCGGGTGTGGGGCCGTGACCGTCGGGGTCAGGCGGAGCACATGGCAGGTGCGCTGCTCAGCCGCGCCGCCAACTGACGGATCCCCGGCTCCCATGCGTAGGAGAACCGGCCGTCCACACCTGCGTGCTGTGCGCGCATGAGGTATCTCTCCGCCAGTTCCTCCAGCAGGTCCTCGGCCTGCTGGTCGCTGATCCCCATGACCGCCGCGCCGAGCGCCGGTGTGAGCCGGTCGGGAACACCGGGCGACAGCAGTGCGTGGACCAGGGGCCGCAGGTCGGCGGGCAGCGTCGCGAGCGTGCGGTCGAGGCCGGCCCGTACCCCCAGCGGATCGCTGTCGGTGTCGCCCGAGGCCAGGGCCCAGGCGGTGGCCTGGCGGGCCGTCCAGTGCGGGCGGCGGCGCAACTGCGCGGCGAGCGCGAAGAGCGCGCCCGGCAGGCCACGGCAGAGCCGGGTCAGCCGGCGCAGCCCTTCCGGGTCCATCGTGATGCGATGTCTGGGCACGGAGGACTCCAGCAGATGCAGCGAGTCGTCGAAGGAGAGTCCGCTCAGTTCGACGTGGGCGGCCGATGAGGAGACGAACAGTCGCTGGCGGCTGCCGATCAGCACGCCGCAGCCCGCGCCGGACGGCAGGAGCGGCGTCAGGTCCCCCACGTCGCACACGTCGTCGAGCACCACCAGGACCCGGAGGTCGGCGGTCCAGGTACGGAACAACAGGCTCAGGTCGGTCGTGCTCAGCCGCAGCTCCTCCTCGGCCGCGCCGAGTCCGCGCAGGAACGAGCGGAGGATCTCGCCGGGCGGCACCCGCCGCCCGGCGCCCTCCCGAAGGCGCGCGTAGAGCCGCCCGTCGGGGTAGTGGCCGCTCGCCTTGTGCGCGGCGTGCAGGCACAGCTCGCTCTTGCCCGTGCCGGGGGCGCCGCCCACGATCACGACCGGCCGGTCCTGGCGTCCCTGCCCGGCCAGGACCGCGGTGACGCGCGCCAGTTGGTCGGCGCGTCCGGTCAGCCGCTCCCGCGGGGCGGGCAGATGGCGGGGCGCCCGCCTTCCGACGGTCACCGCGGTGAGCCGGCCGGCGGGGCGCAGCAGCGCCTCGTCGGAGGCGAGCATGGCCGTGTGCAGGGCCTGGAGCTGGGGCGAGGGGTCGAGACCCAGCTCGGCGGCGATCCGCTCGCGGGCCCGGCGGTAGACCTGGAGGGCCTCCACTCGGCGGTCCATGCGGTAGAGGGCCGTCATCAGGTTGCCCTGGGCCCGCTCGTCCGTCGGCTCCCGACCGGCCAGCACCGAGAGCTCGCCGAACACCTCGTGGTGCCGGCCCAGGTGCAGATCGGCTTCGATCCGCAGGTGGTGGGCGCTCGTGCGCGCCTCCCGCAGGCGGTCCGCCTCGGCCTGCAGCACGGGCCCCTTGCGCACATCCACCAGGGCGTCGTCGCGCCACATCCGCAGCGCCTCGTCGGCCGTCTCGCGGGCCCGTGCGAAGTCCTCCTTGGCGAACTCGGCGCGGGCACGGGCGAGCAGCGGCTCGCACCGGAAGACATCCACGTCGTCGGCGGGCAGCGACAACTGGTAGCCGCCGTCGACCGTGCCCAGCAGGGGTCCGGCCGCCCGCACCGCGCCGCCGCGCCGTGGATTGCCCAGCGAGAACCGCTTCCTGAGCTGGTACACGTACGTCTGCAGCGCGGTGTGTGCGCTGGCGGGCGGGTCGCTCTTCCACAGCTCGTCCATGAGGTCACCGAAGGGGACCACCCGGCCCGCGTTCAGCACGAGCATCGCCAGTGTCTGACGTACTTTCTGGGCGGCCGGCGCCATGTCGACGCGGTCATCGTCCCCGTAGGCCTGCAGCGGCCCCAGAAGGTTGATTCTCATGAGATTCGCCCTGCTTCATGATCGTTCGGTCCCCGTCGGGCCAGGTGGAGGCGTCACCGCGCGGCCCGGTCCGGGCCGGCGGTGCGGAGTGCTCGGCCCCGGGTCAGGAGCTCCTGGAGCCGGTCGTGGTGGCCAGATCGGGGTGGTGGCGGGCCACGATGTCGGGGAAGGAACGGATCAGCCCCTTCATCACGTTGTCGCCGTACAGGGCGAACAGTGGGTTGCCCGCGACGTCGATGACACCGTCGGCGCCCTCGACGTAGGGGCTCGGCAGCGGTTGCATCGTGGCGTCGAGACGGGGGTTGAAGAAGAAGGGGATGGAGTACCTGTCGACGCCGGGGGCGGGCCGGACCACCCGGTGGAGCGTGGCCCGTACGTAGCCTCTCGTCGCCACCTCCAGCAGTTCTCCGAGGTTGACCACGAACGCCCCGGGGATCACCGGCACGTCGATGAACCGGTCCTCCTCGACCGCTACCTGGAGGCCGCCGTTGTCGTCCTGGACGAGAAGTGTCAGGAGCCCGAGGTCGTTGTGGATGCCGGTGCCCTGTCCGGCCCCCGTGTCCTCGCTCGTCCCCGTGGGGCCGGGGTAGTGCAGGAGCTTGAGATGGATCTGGGGGTCGGGGTCGACCACGTCGTCCAGGAACCCGGCGGGGGCGTCGAGCGATTCGAGCATCAGCCGCAGCAACTGATGGGACAGCGCGGTCAGCCGGGTGATCCAGGACTCGATGGCCGGGCGCAGCTCCGGCATCGCCTTCGGCCACTCGTTCGGGCCGATCAGGCACCGGTAGGCGGGGTCGTCGGGCGCGGGGGCGCGCGCGGGCTGCTCCGGCCCGATGTCGAGCTGCCTGCGCTGGTCGGGAATGCCCTTGGTGTGTTCGCGACCGAGTTCGGAGTACCCGCGGAACAGGGGCGAGTCGAGGATGTTCAGCGCGAGCCGGTCGGGCTCGGGCAGGGCGAAGAACCGGCGGGCCAGTTCGAGCATGTCGTCGGCGTCCTCGACGCCGTGGCCGACGAGCTGGAAGAAACCGACCTCGTGGATGGCCCGGCGCAGCCGGTCCAGGAACTCCGCGCGCGTCTGTGCCGAACCGGCGGCGTCACGAAGGTCGAGCACGGGCAAGCGGTCGGTCATGTCAACTCCTGCTCATCGCTGGTCCGGTAGTTCGTCGGGTCGCTCACGCCGGCGTCCCGGAACGCTTCCTGCCGCTCCCTGCACGCGGCGCACCGCCCGCACTGCTCGGCCCCGCCCCTGAAGCAGCTCCACGTCTCGGTCCAGGGGACGCCGAGCTTCTCGCCGAGCGACACCACATCGCTCTTGCGGAGCCTGACCAGGGGCGCGATCAGGGTCAGGTCCGGGTGTGCGTAGCCGCGGGTCGCGATCCGTTCCATGGCGAGGAAGGAGTCGATGAACGCGGCGTTGCTGTCGGGCGCGGCCTGGAGGTCGTCGACGACGCCGACGGCGACCGCCTCCGCCTGCTGGGCGACGGCGACCGCGAAGGCGACGGACAGCAGGAGGGCATTGCGGTTGGGCACGACGTTCGGGCTTCCGCCGGACGTCACGGTCCCGTGGTCGGGCACGTCGACGGTCGGGTCGGTGAGCGAGGATCCGCTCAGCAGCCTGCCGACGCGGCTGAGGTCGACGACGTCGTGCGGCGCCCCGAGCCGTAGCGCCGCCTTCGCGGCGAACTCGTGCTCGATCAGATGGCGCTGGCCGTAGTTCACGGACAGCAGGTGGAGGGTGTGTCCTTGCTCGTGGAGGTGGTAGGCCATGGTGACCGAGTCCAGGCCTCCGGACACGATCGCGACAGTCTTCGGCATACGTCGCCTTCCGGCTAACGAAGGGGGGTTAAGGGTGCGGGGCAGCGGTGCGCGACGCGCCACCGGGGAAGCGGCGGGTGCGGGACCGATCGTCACGCCGCCGGCGTGGCGGGGACGGTCAGCCAGTCCACTCGGTCGCCCTTGCGGTACGTCAGCTCGACCTCGGGCCGCGCGCCGTCGAGCTTCGTCGTCAAGGTGCGCTCGTCGCTCCAGCCGACCAGCCTGTACCGGCCCTCGCCGGTCGCCTCCAGCGGGAAGAGGTGGTCCTGGGGGGAGCGGACGGCCAGGCCCCTGCTGGTGTCCTCGATGCTGAACGACACCCGCGGTTGCGGGCCGACGAGCGACCCGAACACCTCGATCTCCAACAGGTGTTCCGGTGCCTCGAACGAACACCGTGCCGCCTTGCGCTCCGCCTCGGTCGTGGCCACGGCCGGGCGGTTGTAGAGCACGTCCGATCCGTTGAAGTAGTCGGCCCACTCCGCGGGGAACAGCTCCGCGAGTTCCGGGGTGACCAGCACGTCCACGACGAGATGGACCCGGTGTTCGGTACCGACGTTCTGGATCTGGTGTCTGCGGCTGAAGTCGCCGAACCAAAACTCACCGGGCTGCCAGCGGTGGATCACTCCGTCGAGGTCGAGCGAGGCCTCCTCCTGGGTGATGACCGGCATGTGCAGCCGGGCCATGCCCCAGTCCGGGGCGAACTTGGGGTCGCAGTGGGGGTAGCCGATCACTCCGGGTCCCAGATCCATGAACCGGGCCGCGTAGAGGGGGCCGGGTATCGAGCGCAGCGTCTCGCGCACATACGGCATGTGGTCCAGCCACTCGGTGTCGGCGAACTCCACACTGCCCGGGCCGCCCGGATCGGTACGGGTCTTGTCGCCGCCCGGGCTGCGCACCGCGAGGCACCGCCAGTCCTGCTCGGCCCACCTGGACACACGCCCGTTCGTGTACGAGCTCTGCTCGTCCCACAGATGGTCGCGAGCCGTCATGAGGTCGGCCAGCAGCCGGTCGGCGTCCAGTGTGGGGAGCAGGCGCACCGCTTCCGCGGGTGTCGAGGACTCTTGCGCGTTCATCGTTGTCCTTCCATGGCACGGGGACGGCGTTGCTGGGTGCTGCCGAGAGCTGCGGCGGTCATACCCGCAGCAGGTCGAACAGCTCGCTCCGCAACCCCGGTTCCGTGCCGAACGCGCCGCGATAGGCGGTCGACGTCATCTGTGCGGCGGCCTTGATGCCACGCATCGACATGCACAGGTGCTCGCCCTTGGCGATGACCGCGACGTCCTGGGTGCCGCTCAGGGTGCTGATCTCCAGCGCGATCTGGTCCACGAGGCGCTCCTGGACCTGCAGCCGGTGCGCGTACTGATGGGCGACGCGGGCGAACTTCGACAGGCCGAGCAGTTGCCCCGTCGGCCGGTAGGCGATGGTCACGGAGCAGTTGAACGGCAGGAGATGGTGCTCGCAGAGCGACCAGACCTGGATGTCCGAGACGACGACGAGCTGGCTGGTGCCGATGGACTCGAAGAGCGTACCGAGGGAGCCCGGTTCGTAGTCGATGAACTCGCGCCACCAGCGGGCGAAGCGCGCGGGTGTGTCGCGCAGACCGTCCCGGTCCGGGTCCTCGCCGATCTCTTCCAGCAGTCGGCGGGCGAGTCCGGCCAGCGGGTCCTCGGCGGTCGCCGGCGCCGACGGGTCAGCGACGCGGTCCAGTTTTGTCACCGTCATGCGGTCACCTCTTCTGACTTCGGGATTTCGGGATGATGCAGGTCACGGCCGGTACTCGGCCCATGTCTTGGGCGTCTCCGAGACACGCACACCGGTCAGTTCGGGGAACTCCATCGACCAGGTCCTGTAGACCCAGGCGGCCATGTGCTCAGCCGTCGGGTTGTCGTCCATCACATCGTTCAGATGCCGATGGTCCAGGTGGCTGTCGAGCCACAGCTTGAAGGCGGACAGGTCTCCGTAGTCGCGGACGAAGCCCACCGGCAACAGGTCCGCGTCCTCGGCCCCGAGCTCCAGCTCGATCACGTAGTTGTGTCCGTGCAGACGGGCGCACTGATGCTCGGGAGCGAGCCCGTCGAGCTGATGACTGGCCGAGAATTCGAACTTCTTCGTGATGCGAAAGGTCATCGATCCAGGTTCCGTTCTTCCTCTGCGCGCGCTGTCGCTCATACGCCGCGCGTGTCGTCCCACAACAAGGTGTGCAGTCGGGTCGTCAGGTTCCAGCCGCGCTCCACCACCGCGTCGGCCAGCTCGCCCATGTGTTTGTTGACGTCGGCGGCGGTCCGCCCGATCGGCATGATCCACACCGAGGCCAGGTCGAAGGTCTCGACCAGTTCGGCCACCTCGTCGAGATCACGGTTGTTCTGACAGACGAACTTGAAGCTGCTGCTCGGCAGCGCCGAAAGGCTGGTGAGCGCGGCGGGGACGATCCGGCGTCGCAGCGGGTCGCCCGAGTGCGACAGCTTCGGCGAGACGTTGAACCGGACCCCGGCGGCGACGAGTTCGGGGTGCGCGGCATGCGTCCCGTTCGTCTCGATCTCGATCTCTCTGCCGTGGGCGGTCAGTGCCGCCACCAGCGGGACGAGTCGCTCCTGCTGCCCCAGCGGCTCACCGCCGGAGATCACGATGAGGTCGGTCCCGAAGCCCAGCAGTTCCGCCAGGACGTCATCGACCGGGCGCCGGTGCAGTTCCTCGCGCGGATCGTGGGCGACTCCGGTGTCGCCGGCCCCGGTCCAGTCCCACGTGTAGGGCGTGTCGCACCAGGAGCACGACAGATTGCACCCGCCGAGCCGCAGGAACGCGCACCTGCGTCCCATGGACCGGCCCTCGCCCTGGACGGTCGGACCGAAGATTTCGTTGACTACAAGATCCTGCCCCATGGCGCACCGCTTCCTAGGAGTCGGACGGAGTGCCGGACGCCGGCTTCTGCGCCTGCACGATGAACCAGTGCCGACGCAGCCGGACGCGCTGGTCCACGGTCGCCGCGGCGACGTATCGCTCGAAGGCCTGCCTGTCGGCCGCCGGGTCGTAGTCCTCGAGGATCGGCACCTGTTGCAGGAACGTGTCCAGGTCGCCGGGCGAGTGGTAGAACTCCTCGAACCTGAACGCCTGGCTTCTCGTCACGACGAAGCCCGCGTCCGACAGTTCCCGCGCGACCCGCTCCGCCAGGGGCAGACCGTGCCAACTGCCGAAGTCCTGGCCGCGCCCGAACGTCTCCTTCAGCTCCCGCGCGTCCTGCTCCCCGATGCCCATGTACACCACGGCTCCACCCGGGCGGAGCACTCGCTCGAACTCGTCGGCGATCAGCGGGCCGCGGCGGGACGTGACCACGTCGGCGGATCCGTCGGGCAGTCCGGTGTGCGCCGCGTCGCACAGTTCGAAGGCGACGTGTGACAGACCTGCTTCCTGCCGGTACCGCTCGGCCACCTCCAGCATCGACGGCGACAGATCGATGCCGGTCACGGCAGCGTAGGCGGGTGAGTTCCGCAACAGCCGGCGCCCGTCGGCACAGCCGACATCCAGCAACCGGGCCTGCGGGGTTCCCAGCGCGGCCACCAGTTCGTCGAAGACGTCGTCCGGACGGCCGTCGGGAAATACGTCGGTGCTCCGCGCATCGCTGAAGTAGCCGCCGAAACGCTCGGCCACCCGGGAGTAGAACTTCGCGTCCATCGTCATCGGGCGTGCACCCTCCCGTGAGTCACAGGGGAGGAGAACTCCCGCCATACACGGGGCGGTCGCCTCCTTGTCCGAGTGAATTCACTGACATGTTCTATGGCTGTCATTTCGAACCACTCCTTGAGGGCCGTCCCCCTGGGGGGCGCCGAGGTTTGGCAGAACCCAATCTCCGATGCCGCCCTATCGGAGAGGCATCACGGCACATGTCCGCCGGCGTTGGGGGCGGGATAGGGCGGTGATAGCGCGAGCATGCGGCCGCGATGGGCGCCCGGTGGATGCTTGCCTCGTACGACGGGGGTCGAACGTGCAAGATCGTGCAAAGGGAGCGGAACTGAGATGGCCGTCAAGAAGTTTCTGGCTGCTTCGGGATTCATCGCCATGCTGGCCGTGGGTGCTGTCGGCGTGCAGCAGAGTGCCCCTGGCTCTTCCGGAACGCAGCAGGACGCTCTGAGCGCCGCAGGGGTTCAGCACAGCGTGAAGCGAGCCCAGGGCGTCAAGAGGCCGCACGTCCAGAGGCCGCACGTCGAGACGCCGCCGAACACTCCGTGGACGCGATAGAGCGTCCCTGACGGGTCGCCGCGGCGACGCATCAGGGACGCTGGGCCGACTACGCGTGCCGGCCTCAGTTGACGGGTGCCACCGGCCGGCCCAGGATGGCAACGATGTCAGCCCGAACGGCGGCGGCTCCGCTGTGATCGAGGAGCCGTTCGCGGACCTTCGCCGACTGCGAATAGTGCTGAAGGGCCTGCTCCACCCGGCCCAGGCGGGCGTTGACCCGGCCGAGGTCGTGCAGCACGTAGCCCTCACCGACCAGGTCGCCGCCGGCGCCGACCATCTCCAGGACCTCGAGCAGGGTCCGTTCGGCCTCCTCGTAGCGGCCCTGGTGCATCAGCATCTGGCCCAGCCGCCGCAGCACGAGGGCCTGGCCCCGGTCGAAACCGGCGGAGCGGCAGATTCCGAGCGCTTCGTCGAGATAGGAACGGGTCCGGACGAAGTCGGCGCGCCTCATCGTGATGTGCGCCATCTCGCCCAGCACGTAGGCCCGGCCGATGAAGTCGTCGGCGCGCACGAACTGAGCCTCGGCGCTCTCGTAGAGGGCGAGGGCGCGGTCGTCGTCGCCGTGGTGCTGTTCGATGCGCGCGAGGTCGCGCAGGCACAGTGCCTGGCCGGTCCGCTCGCCGATCCGCTGAAAGATGTCCAGAGAGGTGCTGAGGTAGGGGCCCGCCGCCTCGTGTTCGCCGCGGTGCAGGTGCAGGGTGCCCAGCGAGGCGAGAACCGCCGCCTGACCGCGTTCGTTGCCGGCCTCCTGCACCGCGCTGAGGGCGATCTGGTGGGTGCGGTCCCACAGTTCGGGATAGCCCCGGGCCTCGAAGAGGGTCACCAGGGTCGTGGCCAGCTCCCAGCACAGCTCGTCCAGACCTGACCGGGCCGCCAGTTCGACCGCGTTGAGCAGGTTGGCCTGCTCGCTCTCCAGCCATCCGAGCGGATCGCGCAGGCACCGGCGGACATGGTCCTCCGGCGGATGCCACCGCTCGGCATCCCCCGTCACCAGCGTGAACGCGCCACCGTAGATCTCCTTGTGCGCCCGCTCCGCGAGCGCCAGCCAGCCGCCCACCATGCGCCCGACCGCCGCGGCCCGCTCCGCCTCGGAGATCTCCGAGGGCAGCCGTTCCTGCGCGAACGCCCGCACGATCTGGGAGAGTCCGCGACGGAACTCTCCGCCCTCCCCCTCCGTGATGTCCAGCAGACGCATGTCGATGAGCGGTTCCAGCAGGTCGGCGGGGTGCGGCGTGCGGTCGTCGACGAGTGCGGCGCCCAGCCAGCTCGGAATCTCCACCCCCTCGGCCAGGCTGATCAGACAGAGCAGACGACGGTCGGCCACGGCCAGACCGTCGTAGCTGAGCGAGAGACTGGACCGGATGGACAGCTCGCCGTAGGCCAGCTCGTCCAGGCGGCCCTGCTCGTTCTCCAGCCGGTACCACATCGAGGTCAACGACCAGTGCGGACGTGCGGCCAGCCGAGCCCCGATGATCCGCAGTGCCAGCGGCAGCCCGCCCACCAGCCGGATGAGAGCCCCCGCGGCCTCCCGCTCGCCCGCCACCCGCTGCTCTCCGATGATCCGCCCCAGCAACTCGACGGCCTGCTCCTGGCCCATCGGTCGCAGGTCGAAGCGGCGCGTGCCCGGCAACGCCGTGAGCCGGCCACGGCTGGTCACGAGTACGCGACTGCTGCCGCTGCCCGGCAGCAGAGGTGCCACCTGCGACTCGCTCACCGCATCGTCCAGCAGCACCAGGATCCGCCGGTCGGCCAGCAGCGTGCGATACATCTCCGCACGCTCGTCGAGGCCGTCGGGTATGGCCTGTCCCGGGATACCCAGCGCGCGCAGAAACCGCCCCAACGCCTCGGCGGGGCCTACCGGTTGCCCGCCCAGTCCGCGCAGATCGCAGTAGAGCTGCCCGTCCGGGAAGCACTCCGCCGCGACGCGGTGCGCCACATGCCTCGCCAGCGTGGACTTGCCGACACCGGGCTGCCCGAGCAGCACCGTCACGTTCAGCCGCCCATCGTCTCGCCGCGCGGAGACGGCGTCACAGACGGCGTCGACCAGCCTGCCATCTGCCACGAAGTCGCCCACGTCGGTGGGTAGTTGTCTCGGGATGACGACCGGTTCGGGGTCGGCGCCGCTGTGCGGCGACGCGTCGAGGAGCCGTAACCGCGCGGGAGGGTGATGTTCGGCCGGCTCCTCCACACCGCCTTGTTCGACCCCGCCGGTCAGGATGGCCTGCGCCAGGTCGCGCAGTTCCCGTCCCGGGTCGAGCCCCAGTTCCTCGGTGAAGATCACACGCCCCTGGTGATAGGCGTCCAGCGCCTCCGCCTGCCGACCCGAGCGGTACAGCGCCGTCATCAGATGCCCGCGCAGCCGCTCCCGCAGCGGGTGGTGGGCGACAAGCTGCTGCAACTCGGCGATCAGGCGCTCGTGCCGGCCCAGCTCCAACTCCAGGCGGACACATGCCTCCACCGCCTCCAGGCGGCTCTCGTCCAGCCGCGCCGCCGTCCCCGCGAGCGCCTCGCTGGAAGCACCCGCCAGGTACCTGCCCCGCCACAGCCCTGTCGCCGCGCGGAACGCATCCACGGCGGACGCCTTCAACCCCTCACGCGCCAGGGCATGCGCCTGTCCCACCAGCCGGCGGAAGGTACCGACATCGGTCGCGTCCTCCGCCACCCGCAACACGTATCCGCGGGCCCGGGTCTCGATGGTGGCGTCGACTCCGCCGTCCGACAGGGCCTTGCGGATCCTCGAGACGCATATCTGCACCTGGGTGCGTGCGGTCTTCGGAGGGTCGTCGGCCCAGATGACATCCACGAGTTGGGCCGTCTCCACCACCCGGTTCGGCTGGAGCACCAGCGCGCCGAGAACGACCTCCTGCCTCCCCGGTGCCACGTACACGGGCCCTCGCGGACCACTCACCTCGAGCGGCCCCAATACCCGGAAGGGAACCGCCACCACACCGCTGCCGCCGTAGCCTGCCGACGCTGCCATGCACATCCTGTTTTCTGTGGAACGGCCAGGGTTGGACTGGCTCGCGCAATCGGGCCGTGCTTCTCATGCTGTCCTGACGCATCGGTCCCAACCGAAGACCGACGCGAATGCTTCCCGACGGCACCTGAGTGGCGGCCTCGTCGCGGCCACGAACGCCCGGATATCACCGCGGAGAGCGAAAACTACCCAGGCGCCGAACCCATAATGTTCGACGATGGCCAAGCGTCTGGGTTTTACTGGTCCACGGGGGCCTCACCCCTTTCAAGTCCCGTCAGTCTACCCCGACTTGGCCGACATCCCATGGTTCTGTCATTTTCCCCACACGGCCCCCTCCCGCGCGATTCCGATACCTCCCTCGTGGGCGTAATTTTTTTGGCAAATGCATTTCCTTCTGGAACCGAGTGCGGACTTTTCGCATCCGCCGGGACACGACGACGACAGGGCGCACACGACTGACGACAGGGACGCACCCCCGCCTCACCAGACACGCCCTCAAGTCGTGCGCTGCGATGATAGGGAGCGCGCGAGCGGGAGGCCATGCCCCGGGTCGATACGGTCATAGTGTTCATACACCTGACTCCGGAGGGACAGCGCGAGTCACTTGGCGACATCGGCCGGCACAGCACTACCCGCACACTCTGCGGCCGGTTCCACGCTGCACATGAACAGACCGCAAAGCGCGCAGTCCGGGCCGCCCCCCTTTCCCGCTATCGGCCGCGGGGGACGGCTCTCATACGCTGCGAGCCAAGCCAAACCGTGTGTATGACAAACACTGCGGCAATTCACCAGGGGTAAACGGTCCGGCGCCGAAGCCGCGTCGGCGGGGATTCGCACAGCGCAGCGGCGCACACCGTGAACAAGCCCTTGGACTCCGCGGCCCGGACGGGCTGAAGCCTGAGGCCGTCGAGGCGGCTCTACGACGACCAACACCCCTCGGTGATCGGTGATCGGGACAGCCGCCCGGGCGCCCAGGACATCCGCCGATCCATCTGCTGTGCGGACTGCCGCCCCGCGATCCGCTGCCCCGCATGCTTCAACTGCTGCCACAAAAGCGGTTGCTCATGTACCTCCTGGCGCGTCGGCTCGTTGGTCTGGTGGTGGCGAAACGACGGTCGCGGCCGTGGATCGTGTCGGATGAACTGTGGTCGCTCATCGAACCGTTGCTGCCCGAGCCTGAAACGGAGCCGGCGTCTGGGACCAACTCCGCGTCGCCCCTGACCGGCGGAACCGCGACGACGTCACCCGACTCCTGCCCCTGCTCGATGAGGTCCCAGCCCTCGCGGGGCGGTCGGCAGACCGCGTCGACGCCCTGACGCGCTTCTCACCGACCGCGGCTACGACCACAACAAGTACCGTCGCCTGCCCTGGCAGCGTGGCATCCACCCCGTGATCGCGAAACGAGGCGAGCCACACGGCACCGGCCTGGGTATCTTCCGCTACGTCGTCGAGCGCACCGTCGCCTGGCTGCACGGCCTCCGCCGCCTGCGCATCCGCTGGGAACGACGGGACGACATCCGTAAGGCCCTTGTCGGTCTCGCCATCCGCCTGATCACCCACCGCCATGTCCAACGGCTTGGTCAGCGCCTGCACGCCGCGATGAACTTCCGTACACGGCCGGCCCCACCTCCTGGTGCGATCCTGGATGGTGCCGGCCTGGGACACCGGCTGACAACGCAGTGCATCCGCTGCGAGCGAGGTCGCCGGGTGCCCCGGGGTGTTCTTCAGGGCGCGGGTGCCGCGAGATAGCGCTGGAGGGTGGGCCCCGGGCCGGTCCACGACCTCCTCGCGGCTGAGTGCCACGCACCGTGTGACCGGGCCCGGCCCGCGGCTCCAGGGACCAGCAGGCCGCGCTTGCGTGATGGAGGGCCTCCGTGTCACGCGCTGTCAACTTACGCTGCCGCGGCGGTGAACGGCTTGCGTGCGGCATCCGTGTGATGCCGTGGGAGCGCTTCCATGGCGGCCGTGCGCCCGCCGTCACGCCGGTGCTCCCAGCGATGACCCCAGCCACGACAGGAAGGGACGCTCCCGTGTCCGTCACCGCAGGCAACACCGCGAGGAGTTCACTGAGAACGACGCTCGTCGCGCTCTACGGAGTACTGGTGCCACTGCTCGCCGCGCTGCTCCTCGGCGCGCACCCGGCCGCTGCTCGCGCCGACACCGCCGACGTGCCCTACGCGACCCTCACCGAGGTCACGAACTTCGGCAGCAACCCCAGCAATCTCCAGATGTACGTGTACGTCCCCGACAAGGTCACCGCCAACCCGGCGGTTCTCGTCGCCGTCCACTACTGCACCGGCTCCGGACCGGCGATGTACAACGGTACCGAGTACGCCTCGCTCGCCGACCGCTACGGCTTCATCGTCGTCTACCCGTCCGTCACCCGGTCCAGCAAGTGCTTCGACGTCTCCTCGCCGCAGGCGCTGCGGCGTGGCGGGGGCAGCGACCCGGTCGGCATCAAGTCGATGGTCGACTGGGTGCTCGGCGCCTACCACGCCGACCCTCAGCGCGTCTTCGCCACCGGGATCTCCTCCGGCGCGATGATGACCAACGTGCTGCTGGGCGTCTACCCGGACGTCTTCGCCGCCGGCGCCGCCTTCGCCGGGGTTCCGTTCGGTTGCTTCGCCACCACCGACGGCTCCGAGTGGAACAGCGCCTGCGCCAACGGCACCGTGATCCGCACTCCGCAGCAGTGGGGCGACCTGGTCCGCAACGCCTACCCCGGCTACACCGGCCCGCGCCCCCGTATGCAGCTCTGGCACGGCACCCAGGACGACACACTGCGCTATCCGAACTTCGGTGAGGAGATCAAGCAGTGGACGAGCGTCCTGGGCGTGAGCCAGGCCCCGGCCGCCACCGACAGCCCCGTCGGCGGCTGGACTCGTACCCGCTACGGCGCCACCGGTGACCGCGCGCCGGTCGAGGCCATCAGCCTCCAGGGCGTCGGGCACAACGTGTACGCCTACGGCATGGGCGCCCGCGTGCTCACCTTCTTCGGCCTGGACGGCACGGTTCCCGGTCCGGGCCCCGAACCCCAGCCGTCCGGCTGCAAGGTGACCGCGAGCACCTCCGCCTGGAACACCGGCCTGACCGCCTCCGTGGCCGTCACCAACACCGGCACCACGGCGATCAACGGCTGGAAGCTCGGCTTCACCCTGCCGGGCGGCCAGAACATCACCAACGGCTGGGGCGCCACGTATGCCCCGTCCTCCGGGGCGGTGACGGCGACCAACGTCTCGTACGACGGCACGATCGCGCCGAACGCCACCGTGACGATCGGCTACCAGGCGACGCACGGTGGCAACAGCGGGGCGCCGAGTGCCTTCACGCTCAACGGCAGCGTCTGCACGATCGCCTGAGCGGCCGGACGGCCCACAGCCCGTCCGGCCGAGTGCTCCGTACGACCTGACCGGATCGGCCGCCCGACCGCGATCCGGCCGGGCGGCCGAGCCGATCGGTAAGGTGCTCGCACGGTGGCCGGAGGATGCTTCTCCGGCCCCTCGCGTTCGCGTCCACCACGGTGTGCCGCTTACGGCCGTCGACCTTCTTCCCGCCGTCGAATCCCCTGGTCATCAGACCACGGTCGGCGCCGATGCGGCTGCCTTCACCGAATGCACGTCAATCACGGGTGCGGTCGGCTCCGCATCGTGGCCCGCGGCCTGGCGGACCCGGTCACGCAGCCGGTCGTGGAACTCGGCCGTCAGGCTCTTGTCCCGCCAGCGCCCGTGTGCACGAACTGGATCGATGCCGGGCTCACGAATGCCGTCATCGAGCACGGCCGGTCGCTGGGCATCGACGTCGAGGGGTGCCGCGTGATCCGCGGCGACCGGCGGACCTGGCAGCACAGCCGCGAGACCGCGTGGCGGGCACCGATTCGCCGCCCCGCCCAGCCGTCGTGGTGCGCAAGGCCGATGCCCTCACCCGGTGCGTTCCGGGTCAGCGTGCCGGGCGGTAGGTCGCGATGATCACCCCGCTGCTGGTGGGCCGGGCGCTCACCAACTGCAGTCGCTTCAACGCGGCGTCGTCGGCGAACAGCTTCTTGCGACCCTCGCCCGCCACCACGGGATGGATCAGCAGCACCAGTTCGTCCAGCAGATCCAGTTCCAGCAGCGAGCGCACCAGCGTCGGGCTGCCCGCGACGGTGATGTCCTTGCCCTCGCCCGCCTTGAGCTCGTCGACCGCGGTCGCCAGATCGCCCTTGATCAGCGTGCTGTTGGCCCAGTCCTCGACGCTGTCCAGCGTGGAGGAGACGACGTACTTGGGCGATTCGTTGATCCACTTCGCGAAGCCGGCGTCCTCCCCGCTGGTCACCGTCGGCCAGTACCCGGCCCACTCGGTGAACGTCACCCCGCCCAGGAGAATCGTGTCGGCCGTCTCCAGCGTCACCGCCAGCGCCGCCCCCATCTCCTCGTCGAACGCGAACTGCCATTCGTTCGGCGACTGGGCGACACCGTCGAGCGAGACGAACAGACCCGAGACGACCTTGCGCATGATTCCTCCGGTTGAGATCAGGGATGCCCGCCCGCCCCGGCCGGGGCGGGCGGACCCCATCGGCTACGTCAGGAACACTAGGCAGGCCACCGGGGTCAGGTCTTGTACAGAAGCGACAGCGGCTCCGCCGCGTCCGGTGCGCTCAACTGGGTGGCGGTGCGCCCCACGTACCGCTTCAAGGACCGCGCCAGGTGCGGCTGGTCGAAGTACCCCAGCAGGTGTACGACCTCCTGCGCCGACACCCCCTCCTGGACCAGCACCGCCGCCTGGCGGGCACGGTGGATCTGCCGGACGGCACCCCGGGTCAAGCCGGTCGTCGCGAGGAAGCGCCGTTGCAGGGTGCGATCGGAAACATCCGGGCAGGCTCCGCCGAGCACCGCGGGCACGACGGGGTCCGCGTCCACGATTCCCTCGCGCACCATGCGCCGCACGAACGCCTCTGCGTTGTCGTAGTCGGGGACATGCCAGACCGACCCCTTCAGCCACAGTGAACGCCGCGTCACGTCGGGGATCGCCGCGTTGCCTCCCACCAGTCGGCTGACCGGGATGTGCGGCATCGACGTACCCAACGCGAAACTGATCCCGAAGAAGACAGCGTCCTCGGGGACCGGCGCGATGGACGCCTTCGCCGCCGGGCCCAGCACGGCCGCCCGCACCTCACCTCGGTGCTCCCAGAACACGAGCTCCCCGTGCGATGTCGCGACCGACATCATCCGGCTGACGTCGTCGCTGCGGCTGCGCCACACCCGCTCGATGTACGGCAGTTCCGACGGGCGGCTCTCGATCAGCAAGCCCAACGCGGTTCTCCTCCCCCGGCCCCACACCCTGACCTGCACGACCAGTCTGACACCTCACCGGACGACGGCCCCCGCCCCAGATGAATGAGTCGCTTGCTGTCGACCTGGTCACCGGCTGGTCATCGGCGGACACGCCTGGCTCGCGCTGTCTCGCGTGATCCTGCTGCGGGCGTGACCTTCCGCACCCGGGCCCGTGGTCGCGCCGGTGCAGCGCGTGTCACACGGCTACGCATCGCGTGGCTTCCCGGCGGTGCAGGTGGGTGTGAGACCACGACCCCGCGGTTCGCCCTGCCACCTTTCACCGGCCCGCTTGCCGGGCCGCGAGCGCGGAGGTCCCGTCGGTGCGCGTGTGAGGGGTTGTGGTCGCCACCGAGGTGCCCCGGCACCCAGCCTGAACTGCGCTTGCGGGCTGGAGGCGTTCGGATGGGGCAGTGCCGGTGGGCCCTCGTATGACCCCGGCTCTGGTCGTCGCCGGACGTCGCACGCAACGGCAAGGGGTGCCGTATGCCGGGCGCAACGACGGGGCGTATGGCAACCGGCGCCCGCCAGCCTGAACAGGGGCGTGCCGAGCACGGGGAAGTGCACTCGCCGCCCGCTGATCCAGCTCAGCACTTCTCGGGCGCGGTTCATCACAGTCGCCTCTCTGCGGGCGATGAAGTCGAACATCACGACCGATTTCCCGTAGTGGACGTGCCAGCGTTGTTGCCACCGCGGGGCGTGCTGCGTGCCGGCGCGCGCGAAGTAGGCGTGGTAGCGGTCGATCTTCGGCGCGATGATGTGTGAGTGCGGGGAGGAAACGGAGAGCTGCGAGCCATCGCCCGTGAAGTCGTGAATGGTTTTCGGCAGGAGGATGCGCCGTACCGTGCGGTGCCGCTCCCCCTGGACCACCAGGAGTTGGGCCTGCGCGGTTCCTTCGCGCGGCTACTTCAACCGTTGGCGGATACGTTGCCATACCCGGAGCGCCGCGACCGTGAATACGATCGCGGCGCTCATCGCGGCCGGAGGCTCAGGAACCAGCCACGTTTGTGGGGGCGGTCCAGCCGGTAGCTCGGATCCACTCGACCAGGTCCAGGGTGGCCGGCTCGATCGAGCGCATCGCCGCGAGGTCCGAAGGGTGTTCCGTCGCCTTCGCGAACTCGCGGAACATCGCCTTGTCGAGGTCGTTGGGAAGCACGCTCAACGGGAGGACCTCGTACCGTGCCGGGAGCCCGGCGCGCGCGCCGAACGCCGCGGCGATCTGGGGACCCGTCAGCTCGTCGCCGACGAGCTCGACGGCTCCCCCGGGCGCCTCCGCGATGTCGAGCAGGAGCGCGGCGGCGACCCGGCCGATGTCCCTGACCGAGATCATCTTCAGGGCGACGTCCGCCGGCAGCGGCAGCCTCAGCACGATCTCCCCATGCTCCAGGCTCGGTGCCATCACGCTCGCGAAGTTCTCCATGAAGGCGGTCGCGCGAACCATCGTCGCCCTGAGGCCGGACTTCCTCAGGTGCTGCTCGATCGAGTGCTTCGAGTCGTGGTGCGGCACACCCGACTCCCGGTCCGCTCCGAAGACCGAGTTGAACACGACGTGCGGGACGCCCGCCTCGACCGCCGCGTCTACGAGCGCGGTACCGATGCGGATCTCCGCCTCGACCTCTTCGAGGCTGTTCGCCTCCGGGGTCATGAAGTAGAACCCCTCGGCCGTCGTCAGCGCGGCGGCCACCGACGCCGGGTCGTCGGCCCGGATGGCCGCCAGCTCGACGCCGCGGGCTGCCAGCGCCTGAGCCCGGTGGGACTGCGGGTTGCGGACCAGAGCCAGCACCCGCGTCTTGTGGTCCAGCAGCGCGTCGACCACCGCCCCGCCCTGTTGCCCCGTCGCGCCGAAGACTGCGATCGTGCCGGTCGTCTGTGTGCGCATCGCTGCCACCCTTCATTAGTTCATGGCGTGAACGAAATTAGTTCACGGCATGAACTTCGTCAAGGTATGGGGGTAGCGGGACCTCACGGTGTGATGGTTGCTTCTAGGAGGGCGAAGAGAGGTCCGAGGTGTCCACGATGGCGGTGGCCACACGCTCGAAGTCGCGCTGATCGTCGGCGTCGAGGTTCCTCGCGATCTCGGGCAAGCGCTTGGCGACCTCGGCATAAAGGGCTTCGGCGAGCACCTTCCCCGTGGGCGTCGCACTGAGCATGACGACCCGTCGGTCCTGCGCCGAGCTTGCCCGGCCGACCAGCTCGCGCCGCGCGGTGCGATCGACGAGCTGGCTCAATGCGTTCTTCGTCATACCCAGCGACGCGGCGAGGTCGGCCATCTGCCGCGGCTCGTTCCTGACTGCGCAGAGCAGTGTGGCCTGCGAGGGGGTCAGGTCGAACTCGGCAGAGATCTGCGCGTACTTGCGTTGAATCACAACCGAGAGCCAGAAGAGCTTGTCGCCATAGTCCACGCCGACCTCCCCGGTCCGATGACGAACGATCAGCCTACTCGTCGCGGGCCAGCAGGCCACGCCACTCACCAGGAGATGCACGATGCACACCTCTGCGAGACCGGCCTGGCACTCCTACCCCAACCAGTCTGATCGACTTACCCTGTCCCTTCACCCTCAGTATCCGGCAGAGGTCATCGACATCCTCCACTGGCCCCCGCGGCGGGCGGATCGGAACCACTGAGACGGATCAAGTTCGCCGCCAACGAAAACGCGCCATGGGCCCCGGCCGTCCCAGCCCCAGTCCAGCGGTGCACGACTCTGTGCGGAACCAGGAGGGTGACACCTCGATGGCGCGGGAGGGGGACTCGGAGCTGGGCGGCAGCGTGCTCTTGTCGGTGGCGAGGCGGTCGACATTGAAGGTGGACACGCCCGCGCCGAGTGCCGAGGAAACGTAGGAGTAGCGGCCGTCGTCGAGAAGGTAACGACGGCGTCCGGTCATGCTTGTTCTCAAGAAGGGGGCCCTGAAGGGCGTGAGGCGTGGCCGACCGGTGTGAACGCTCGCACCCTGGACGTCCGGCATGAAGGCGGAGTGGCGTGCGGAACGGGAACGGCTCGGGCGGTGCGAGAGCGCGGGACGCCGCCGAGCTTCGTGCAGGCGAGGGAGGTGCCCCCTTCTGCGTGGGTGCTACGTGGGGGGCCGGTGGTGTCACCAGATACCGGCCACGGCTGGGCCCCGCCCACCTGGGGAGGCAACGTCTTCACGGGATGCCTGGGGAACCGGGCGCTGGTTCCAGAGTGCGCGTAGTAGGCCCGGACCAGGGCGAGGGCGAAGGTCTTCGAAGGCCGGCGACGCCCCCGCAGACTGTCTGCCTATCCGAATGTTCGACTGGGGGCGTCCGCTGGACCGCGCTGAGCCCTTCGTCGCCGCTTTGGGGCCGGACCCCGCGGCTGTTCGATGGGATCTGCACGCATGGCCTGCGGTGCCCGAAGCCGGGCTGGAAGCGATCTCGCAGAAGTACGCCTTCCTCACGCTGACAGTGCATCCCCGGGACCTCTACCAGGACGAACCGTCGCAGGACCACACCGTCCACGTTCACGTCCGGGACCGGAGCGGCGACCAGATCGCCCGCGTCCACTGGCTCGCCGATCACGTGGGTGGCCGATTCACAGGCAGGGTGGAGTCGGCGCCTCTGCAACCCCTCAGCAAACAGGCAAGCCGGTGTTCCTCTCCGCCCCTGCCGCGTGATCGGTCCCACCGCCGTGACGCAACCGCTCGGGACGGTTCCGTAGAACGTGAAAGCCCCGATGCGGCAGGCGGGTTGATGGCCTGGCCGCCGCATGCGGCGCGCTGCGACCGCCGGGACCGGCCGGACGTGTGCGGTGGCCTTGTGCAGGTGCCGGCCGCGCTCTCCCCCTCTCACGGCCGGACCCGCCTCAACCGGTGGCGTCAACATGCGGGAGAGCGCCGACGCCACGGGAGAACAGGCCGTGCGCACCATCGGCGCGTCGCGCTCGGCCCGAGCGAGCTCCTACCCATGGTGCAGAAATCAACCCTGTCCTGGCGTCCGCCTGCTCAACCACCGGCCGCAAGAGCGCAGCCGAGAACGAGGACCCGGTCGGCCCCGGCCCGTGAACGGCGAACATACGCCGCCGACGAACTGGCTCCTCGATGCGGCCATGCGGCGACACTTCACCACAACCGCGTCCTGCTCCTGGGAGTCCTACCACTGAGCGCCGGCAGGAGTCGGCCACCCCGGGGGATCAGGACGCGAGACATGCAGAAGTACGCGATCGTCCAGCACATCACACGGTTCCTCTGGCCATGGCATGGTGCCAGGCGACAGCCGCCCACGTCCGTCCGGCGACTGGTGGGGCTCTGGCTGTTCACGCTTGCCTTCGGCGCCGGGTTCACCGCGCTCGGCTGGGATGATTCCGACGGCAGCTTCCTCATGGCGCTGCTGCTCCTCTTCCATATCGTCGACGACATCAGCGACGGGGTACCGCACCGCTGGCCGGCCGCACTGGCCGCGGCAACAGTCCTGTGGGGCGCCACCCGGCTCACCAGCGCCGTCCTGCCCCACTCCTTGGACAATGCCTGGGCGCAGAGCGTCGCCGCCGCTGTCGGTGTCACGCTCGGGCTGGCAGTGAGCGCCGCGATCACAAGGCTTCCGGAGCGCCGACCACATCGGCCCGTCAAGGGACACGACTCCGGGTCGGCGGACAAGACTCTCGGTAAAGGACATGGCCGCCGACCCCGGTGACAACAAACCTGCCTTTGTGACACCTACAGCGTTTCGGCTCACGAACACGGACGGCTGTGAGTGTTCCGGTGCTTCGGGTACCGGTAGACGCATGACTGATGTGGTGCAGGCGGGACTGTGGGGACTGGTGGCCGGATCGGCGCTGTTGCTCGGCGCGGTGCTGGGATACGGGGTGCGGATCCCGCAGAAGGTGATCGCGACGGTGATGGCGTTCGGAGCCGGGGTGCTGCTGTCCGCGGTCTCCTTCGAGCTGATGGACGAGGCCTACGGGCAGGGCGGGCTCGGCCCCGCCGCGATCGGCACGCTGGGCGGTGCCGGTGCCTACACGCTCGGCAATGTCTGGCTGGCCCGGCGCGGGGCCCGGCACCGTAAGCGTTCGGGCGGCGGACGGGGCCCGTCGCAGCCCGCGGAAGGTGAGCAGAGCGGGTCCGGTACGGCGCTGGCGCTCGGCGCGCTGCTGGACGGGGTGCCGGAATCGGCGGTCATCGGTGTCAGCCTGCTCCAGGGCGGGGCGGTGAGCCTGGTGACCGTCGCGGCGGTGTTCATCAGCAACGTACCCGAGGGTCTGTCGAGTTCGGCGGGTATGAAGCGGGCGGGACGCGGCAAGGCATACGTGTTCGGGGTGTGGGCGGCGATCGCGGCGGCCAGCACGGTCTCGGCCGTCCTGGGCTACGCGGTGATCGGCGCGTTCTCCCCGGCGGTGATCGCCGCCGTGACGGCCGTGGCCGCGGGCGCGATCCTCGCCATGGTCGCCGACACGATGATCCCGGAGGCGTTCGAGGAGGCGCATCTCGCGATCGGTCTGGTGACCGTATGCGGGTTCCTGGTCTCGTTCGCCCTTTCCCACGTGTGACTTAAGGTCCGCACATATTCGTTGCTCGCCGGCCGCCACGACGCTTATGGTCCCGATCATGCTGCCCGCGGTGGAGACGGATGGGGAAGAGGCCGCCGTCGTCCCCGACGAGGCGGTGCTCCGGGCCTCGGCGCACGATCTGCGCGTCCACCTGGGTGTGGCCGGCGCACCGTAGTACCGATTTTCGGAAGGGTCAACTCCTGACTCGGTCCCCCCATTTGGCTCGGAAAACCGGCGACACACCACCCGTCACGACGTGGGGAAATGGGCCAGGCACCCTGGAAGTATCGCTGAACGTAGCGCCGTTTCCGATGGCCGCGCCTCGCAAAGGTCGGCCGGTTCGTTTCACGGGCCGTGCTGCTCAATGGTCGGCGATGTGGAACTCCATCCATTCGATACCTGGGACCAGGAAGCGGGAACCAGCGTTTGCGGCAGCGACTCCTTCGAACCCATTGCCAGGCCCTGGAGCTAGGAGGGCCCAGGGTGTTGCAGCTCTCCATGCGTAGCACAGGGTTGCGAGAAGAGCTGTCTCCGGCGTGGAGCACTGGAGGGGGGAGCTCAGCCGTATCTCGGCGAGCTCTGGGAACTTCCAGTACCGCCCGTAGCTCTCGAGCCGGACGGTGCTGTTCAAATGCACGGAGAGGTGCGCGACTACGCCTTCGGCGCCACGACGATTGGCGACTCGCGCATGACAGCGCCACCAGATTGTTTCGAACATGCGAGAGACCGTAGGCGCGTCACGTACGAGATTCTGCTCTATTTGCGAGACAGCGGCGGTAGACCAGGGCTGCCGCGAGGTCGACAAAAGCGAGGAATTCTCAGCCTTTCGCTCGTAGCCGCGATCGAGCCGACGGCAGCCCGCCAGCCAGGGCACCGCCCTCTCAATGACCCAGCAGTGCCGACCGAAGTGAGGGCGCAAGGCCCTTGCGGTGTCGCAGCTACCCGTGCCCGACATCCGGCGGCCCGCGAGCGATGGTCCGAAGCTGCCGCTCGCGGGCCGGCTCGCTCTCATCGCCGCCGCCCCTGCGAGTCACCCGGCACCGCCCGGCCACCGCGGGGTCAGGGAGGGGTTCCAGCCACGCGAATAAGCCAACTCTTGACTATCGATTGACCATCTCTTTACCTTCGTGGGGACGGGTGATCGTCATGCGGCGATCCCTCGATGCAGCACGCCCAATCTCTGCGATCTCAGGAGGTTCCACCATGGAGCAACTCATCAAGCGCATGACGGAGGAGTCGGTGTGGCGCAAGTGGATGGCCGCCAACTCCGCCCAGGGCGCGAAGGACGGCTGCATCAGCGCCACGCCCAAGAGCGGCTGCATCAGCGCCACCCCCAAGAGCGGCTGCATCTCCTGACGCTCTGACGTCCCACCCTGTCGGCGTGGCGGTCGCCGCGCCGACAGGTTCCGCTCCCCCGCCGTCGACCGTTCCGGAGAGCAGCCCGTGAACCGCCTGCCGAGTGCCGACGTCCTGGACAAGGTGCGCGACATCCCGATCTACCGTGCTTCCGTCGAGCGCGGCCACTTCCCCATCCTGGAGAAGCCGGAGATCGCCCGAGGCTTCCCCGACAACTGGATGACTCCCGAACTGGCCCGCGCCCTGGACGCGGGCGAGGCCGAGTTCGTCCTGTCCACCGGGACCAACCACGCCCGTATGCAGCTCATCCGGCCGCCGTACTTCCTGCTCCGCTCCTACTACCGCCTGTGGAGCGAGCATCCCGACCTCGGCACCTCGTGGCACGACGGCGCCAGGCGAGTCTCACTGACCACCGTCCTCGCCACCGAACACGTGGCCCGGGTGAACGCCCGCAAGCCCGGCACCACCCGCGGTGAACGCTGGCTCGACGACCGCACGCTGTACCTCAACCGCCGCCTGGACCCCGCCGACTGGGACCGCGCCGAAGTCGAGCGCATGCTCGCCGAGATACGCGAGGTGTCCACCGCCCACCCCGACGGCGCCTACCTGCTGGACTGCTCCGGTTACCACTTGGCCCACCTGGTCCGCAAAGTCGACGCGTGGGGCCTGTGGGAGGGCTTTCCCCGTCCGGCCGGCATCGTGCACGCCTACGAGTACACGCCCTCGAACGTCCGCGGGTACCTGCGCGCCCACTTCGGCTGCCCGGTGATCGACCTCTTCGGCAGCACCGAGCTCGGCTACCTCTTCTACAGTGACGCCGAAGGCCGCTACCGGCCCTACCTACGGGACATGAGCGTCGAACTCATCCCTGTGGAACCGGGCAGCGGCATCCACAGCCTCATCGTCACCAGCGTCCGCAACCCGTACATGCCCCTGATCCGCTACCGGTCCGGTGACTGCGTCCGCACCCGCGACGGCAGCGCCGACCCGGATCGGATCGTCTCCTTCTGCGGGCGGGAGAAGGAACTGCTGCCCACACCCCAAGGGCGGGTCTCCCAGGCCGACCTCGACACCCGTATCACGGACGTCTGCACCCGTGTCTTCCTGCACCGGCTCCGCCTGTCCGGCGAAGGCGAGTGCCACCTGTCGTACACGACCTTCGACGACACGCCGCTCACGGCCGACGAGGCGGCCGAACTGTCCGCGTCCGTCAGCGCGCTGACCGGACGCGCCTGCCACCTGGAGCACCGCGCCGACATCCCGATCGGGCGCTCCGGCAAGTACGCCTGGCTGACCGCGCCCGACCCGTCCTGATCCCACCCACCATCCGTCGCCCCCGTCCGCGCACGCCACTCCCGCGCGCGCGGCGGTCCGGCGCGCCCGGCGACGAACCTCCCGAAGGAGCCCCATGCCCACGTCCGCACCCCCCTCCCCCACGGACAGCACCGCCGACCGGGCGCCCGGCGCCGAGGAGCTGCTCGGCCCGGCCCTGCACGAGGAGGTGGTGCGGCACTTCGCGGCCGGGCCGGACGCGCCGGCCGAATCCGTCGTGCGGCACCAGGTCCGCGAATGCCTGCGCTACCTGTACCTCGTCTCCCGCCACCCCGACCGACTCGGCGGCCTCTTCCTGCCGGTCGAGCAGGACATCGACGAGATCTGGCACTACCTCATCCTCCAGACCCGCGAATACCGCGAGCTGTGTGAACAGCGACTGCCGGGCGGCCACTTCATCCACCACCGGAGCATCTCCTACGCCGACTACCAGGAAGCTCCCGGACGGGAGAGCGCCGCCGAGGAAGCCCTTCGCTGGGTCCCCCTCTACACGGCGGCGTTCGGGCCTTTCGACGTCGACGCCCTGCCGCACTGGACGATCGTGCGGTTCCTGCACGACGAACTCCACATGTCGCTGGAGGAGATAGCGGCACTGGCGGGCGGCCCGCAGATGTCGGGCGGGCAGACCCCTGGCGAGCAGAGTCCTGGCGGGCAGACGCCTGACGGTCAGACCTCTGACGGCCATACGCTTTCGGTGCGGGATCACGCGTGACCCAGACGGCCCCGCCGGCCGCGGCGTCGGGTTTCTCCCGGGGACAACGCCGCGCCCTGTCGGTACTCGGAGTGTCGCAGGCACTCGGCGGCGCCGGCATGGCGGCGGGCATCACGGTCGGCGCTCTGCTCGCCCAGGACCTGCTCCGCTCGACCAGCCTGACGGGGCTGCCGGCCGCGCTGTACACCATCGGCGCTGCCCTCGGGGCCGTGGCGCTCGGCCGCGTCTGTCAGCGGTTCGGACGCCGCTCGGGTCTGGCCCTCGGCAACGGAGTGGCCGCGCTGGGCAGCGCGGGGGTGGTCGCGGGTGCCGCGGCCCGCTGGCCCGCCCTGCTCCTGGTCGCGCTCTTCGTGTACGGGGCGGGCACGGTCACGGGGCTGCTCGCGCGTTATACGGGAGCCGACCTCGCCCCGCCCGAACGGCGCGGCCGGGCCGCCGGCATCGTGCTCTTCGCCATGACGCTGGGCGCGGTCGTGGGCCCGAACCTGATGGGCCCCACCGGCGCCGTCGCCGAAGCCTGGGGCATTCCCCGGCTGGCGGGCCCTTTCCTGCTGGCGGTGGCCGCCTACACCGCCGCCGCCCTGGTGCTGCTGGTGTGGCTGCGCCCTGATCCGCTGCTCCTGGCCCGGCCCCGGGAACCCCGTGACGCCGGGGCTGAGCCCGAGCCCGGGCCTCGCGCACCCGGCCCCCGCGGACCAGTCCTGCGTGCACCCGGTGTCATCACCGGCGCCACCGTACTGGTCGTCGCTCAACTGGTGATGATCGCCGTCATGACCATGACTCCTGTCCATATGACCGGCCACGGCCAGGGAACACAGGCGGTGGGGCTGGTCATCGCCCTGCACGTGGGGGCGATGTTCCTGCCGTCGCCGCTGAGCGGACTGCTCGCTGACCGGTTCGGAGGGCGACGGGTCGCCGCCGCGGCCGGTGCCGTGCTGCTGGCCGCCGGTCTCGCCGCCGCGCTGGCCCCACCGGCCTCCGTCACACCGCTGGCCTGCGCGCTCGTCGTTCTCGGCGTGGGCTGGAACCTGGCCCTGCTCGGCGGCACGGCCCTGATCACCGACGCCGCCCCCGCCGAGAACCGCGCCGCGGTCCAGGGGATGGCGGACGTAGGGATGTCCGTGGCGGGCGCGACGGGCGGCATGGTCTCGGGCCTGGTGATGGGTGGCGGCGGTTACCCGGTGCTGACGGCGGCGGCCGGGGCCCTCGCCCTCGCGGTGATCCCTGCGGTGGCACTGAGCGGCACACGCCGACACCCGCGAAAGGGGCCGGGCGCGCACGGCGGCGCGTCCGCGTGACGCGTCACGGCGAGGACAAGCACCCCAACTCCCCCTGCCTTCCCCGCTCCCTTCCCCTCCGTTCCCCTCCGGAAGAAACAGGAGAATGCCGATGGCTGCCACTCCCGACCCGCTTACGGCCGCCCACACGGTCGATGCCGTCATCGTCGGAGCAGGTCTCTCCGGCCTCTACCAACTCCACCGGCTGCGTGCACTCGGCCTGACGGCCGTGGTCCTGGAGGCGGGTGACGACATCGGCGGAACCTGGTACTGGAACCGGTACCCCGGTGCCCGCTGCGACATCGAGAGCATGTCCTACTCCTACTCCTTCTCCCCGGAACTGGACCAGGAGTGGCAGTGGAGCGAGCGGTACGCCTCCCAGCCGGAGATCCTGCGGTACATCCACCACGTCGCGGACCGGTTCGACCTGCGCGGGGACATCATGCTGCGCACCCGGGTCAACCGCGCCACGTACGACGGGACCAGTCACCTCTGGCGGGTCCGCACAGACACCGGGCAGGTCGTCACCGCCCGGTTCGTCATACTGGCGACCGGTTGCATGTCGGTTCCCAAAGACCCCGGGATACCTGGCGCCGACAGCTTCACGGGCCCCGTCCACCACACCGCCCGGTGGCCGCGCGAGGACGTCCCGCTCACCGGCAAGCGGGTCGCCGTCATCGGGACCGGGTGCTCAGGTGTCCAGGCCATCCCCGTCATCGCAGGTGAGGCGGCCACCCTCACGGTCTTCCAGCGCACCCCGGCCTACGTGCTGCCGGCCCGCAACCATGCGCTGCGGGCCACGGAGATCGCGCAATTCAAGGCCCGCTACCCGGAGTTCAGGCGCGCCCAACGGCTGTCCCGGGGCGGGACCGTCTTCGAGCCGCCGACCCGGTCGGCCCTGGAGGCGGACGAGGTGGAGCGCACGGCCGCGTACGAGGCCGCCTGGGACTCGGGCCTGCTGAACGGACTGCTGCGCACCTACACCGACATCCTGACCGACGAGGCGGCCAACGAGACCGTCGCCGAGTTCGTCCGGTCCAAGATCAGGTCGATCGTCACCGACCCGGCGACGGCCGAACTGCTCTCGCCCCGCACCTTCCCGTTCGCGGCCAAGCGTCCCTGCCTGGGCACTGACTACTACGCCACCTACAACCTGCCGCACGTGAAGCTGGTGGACCTGCGCACGACCCCGATCGAGACGATCACGCCCCGGGGCATCCGGACCACGGACGGGGAGCACGTCCTCGACGTCATCGTCCTCGCCACCGGCTTCGACGCCCTGACCGGCTCCCAACTCGCCATCGACATCGTGGGCAAGGGCGGCGTGACGCTCCGGGAGAGGTGGGCCGACGGGCCCCGCAACCATCTGGGTCTCGTCTCGGCAGGCTTCCCCAACCTCTTCACCGTCCTGGGGCCGCTCAGCCCGTCCGTGCTCAGCAACATCGCGGTGTCCCTGGAACAGCAGGTCGAGTGGATCACCGACTGCATCGCCCACCTGCTCGACAACGGCCTCACGGAGATCGACGTCGCCCCGGAGGCCGAGGCGGACTGGGGCGTGCGCGTGGCCGGACTCGCCGCCCGTACGCTCTACCCGGCGGCCGACTCCTGGTACACCGGAGCCAACGTCCCGGGCAAACCCCGCGTGTTCCTCGCCTACGCGGGCGGCCTGGACCGCTACCGGGAGGAGTGCGACACCGTGGCCCGCGACGGCTACACCGGCTTCGTCCTCTCCCCCTGAACTATGGTCCGCAACGCGGTGCGTGAGCGCGCATCGGCGGCTGGAGGAACACCGGCGTGCGAGCGGCGCTGGGTGTGACGCTCCAACAGCTCTCCCTGGGCACGTATCCCGCCTCTTCGCCGAGCCTGGCTGTCACCCCGGCACGCACGTCGACCGGTACGGTGCGCGGCGGCGACGCTTGCGGACACGGATTCGGCAGCCCCCCGGACCTCTCTGGAGCGGCCGGCCGTCGTGCATGTCGCCACGGGGACGGCGCCCGGCCGCTGGAAGACGCACCACCTGTTGGCCCGTCCGCGCGGTGATCCCGGCCCGGGTGAAGGCGCCGGCCGCGACCACGGCGCGCGGAGTCCGGAGGGTGCTGGCGCGGGTGGTCAGCAGATTGCCGCCACCGGTGGCTTCAGTGAGGGCGCCGGCCGGCACGCGGATGACGTGCGGCAGGCTCTCCAGGGCGGCGTCGAGGGTGGCCAGCCAGACACGGGCGTCGAGGAAGCCCTCCTGGGGCAGGTACCAGGCACGCAGGGCGCGGTCGTTGTCCAGCGGGTGAGCCGGGGGTGTCCCGGCGCCGACCTCCTGGCAGTCCAGCCGGTGCTCGGCCGCCGCCTGGGCGATCGCCGTGAAGGAAGTGTCGTCCAGGGGCGAGGAGACGGCATCGAGGACGACGAACGTGCCCGTGCCGTAGCCGTCCACGGGCGGGGCACCGGGACCCGCGCAGGCGTGCCGGCCCGAGGCGTGGCGGGCCGGGCTCGCCGTCGATGTCGCGCCCGCCACGCCTCCGCCGGCGTCAGGTCACCGGGTCCAGGAAGGTCAGGACCGAGGCGTCCTCCTCGATCAGCGGGGCGAGCGCGGCGTTGAACGGGCCGCCGTAGGGGGCCTTGAGGTGTGCCTGGAACGCCGTCTCGTCCTCGTACACCTCGAAGATCCAGAAGGCGCGGGACCGGGATGCCTTGGTGTAGACCTCGAAGGCGAGGTTGCCGTCTTCCTCGCGCACCTCCTTGGCGTACTGACGGACCAGGCGGGCGATGTCGGCCTCCGCGCCCTCACGTGCGGTGAATTCGGCGAGCAGAGTCTTTTTCATGGGGGTGTGTCCTGTGTGTGGAAGGGGTCGGGATCGTGTCAGTGGTGGGCGGAGTCCAGATGCCAGATGCGGGCCTGGTCGAGGGTCGCCGAGCCGTTCTCGGCGAAGACCTCCACTCCCTGGCTGGCCGGGTCCGGGAAGATCTGGTCGGTGAGGGCTGCCTCGCCGTCGCCGCCGAAGACCTCGACGGACGACCAGTCGACCAGGACGCGCAGCTTCACCTTTCCGTTCGTCGGCTTCAGCGGCGCGCGCTGTACGCCGGGGAAGGCGTCGCTGAAGTCCACGGCGCCGGAGCGGGTGCGGTCGACGTACAGCTCCTGTGTCGTGGGGTCGTAGCCGATGACGGTCTCCTCGCCGCCCGCACCGGTGCGCACCTTCAGGCCGAAGCGGTCGGCGTCCCCGAGGGAGAACGTCGCCTCGATGTCGAGTGCCTTCCCCGCGGCCGGCCGGCCGCCCAGGGGCTGTGCGGTGTTCTTGACCGTCACACCGGTCGCTGTCACCGCGGTTCTCTGCCGCAGGGACTTGAGGCTGTTCACCGGTTCGCTGGTCAGCCGGATCCGGCCGTCGACGGTGCGCAGGGCCATCTGCCGGGGAATGCTCTGCGCGCTGCGCCAGGGAGTGGTGGGGATGGCGCCGCCGTACTCCCAGTTGTTCATCCAGCCGATCATGTAGCGCTTGTCGCCCGGCGCGTTCTCCCATGACACGGCGGCGTAGTAGTCCTTGCCGTAGTCGGCCCAATGGGCGCGCTGCACCACGGACTTGGCCGGTGCGTCGGCAGCGGTGAACTGGTCGGCCAGGACGTGCCCCATGCCCGCGGTGTTCATGTCGACGATCTGGACCTGCGCCTTCTTGCCCTTGTACGGGCGCAGGTCGAAGGAGGCCCAGTCGAGAGTCTCGGTGTCCGAGCCGGTGGCGGTGCGGACCACCGTGCCGTCGACGAGCAGGTTGACGGCTGTCTCCTGGGAGACGGGCCGGGCCTTGGTGTCGGACAGCACGATGTGGTCGACGTTGAGATGGCCCCAGCCGCCGGTGTTGTCGTCGACAATTCTGATCCGCGCCTTCTTGCCGGCGAGGTTCTTGACGTCCCAGGCGGCCCAGTTGAGCGCTTCCGTGTCCTTGCCGGTCGCGCTGCGCACCACCTGGCCGTCCACGAGGAGTTCCACGGCGGTGGGGTTGTCGGAACCGGCCGGGTGGTTGCCACCGCCGACGAGGAAGTCGACGTAGTCCTTGTCGATGGTGAACTCCGGCGAGGTGAGTGTGCCGGTGGTGGAGTCGCCGTCGCGGAAGCTGTTGGCCAGGCCGCCGCCCAGGTATCCGGAGACCTCCTGCTGGCCCGGGAGGGTGCCGGTGGCCGGTGCCGGGCCGAAGGCGTCGCCGGTCGTCGCCCAGTCACCGTAGCCCCCGCCCTCGAAGTCGGCGAGGACCGTCCCCGCGGGCGGGTCTGCCCGCTCCAGGACCGTGCCGTCCTGGTGCGGGTGGCGCCCGCCGCCGACCTTGAAGTTCAAGTAGGCGCTCTCGACGGTGAAATGCGGTGAGGTGAGGACGCCGGTGGTGCGGTCACCACCGTGGAAGCTGTTGGCAAGGGCTGCGCCGTCGAAGCCGGTGACCGCGCTCTGTCCGTCCACGGCACCCGCCGCGGGGCCGTCGCCGAACGCGGTGCCGCCGGCCGTCCACGTACCGAATCCGGCGCCTTCGAAGTCCTGCCGGACGGTGCCGGGAGGCGGGGTGTACGCGCCCGTGTCCTCGGCCGTGAACTTCTTGCCGTCGAAGTCGCCCACGAAATACTGGGCGCCCGACCCCCCGGCGATGCCACCGGGGTTGAGGTTGACGACCAGCACCCACTTGGTTCGCTTCTTGTCGCCGTCGACCGGGAGGGGAAACAGGTCGGGGCACTCCCACACCCCGCCCGTCGCGCCCGCCGGGCCGAACTCGCTGAGCTGCTTCCAGTCCTTGAGGTTCTTGGACGAGTAGAAGCGCACCTTGTGCTCGGTGGAGAGCGAGACCGTCATCAGCCAGCTCTTCGTCGGCTCGTACCACTGGACCTTGGGGTCGCGGAATTCCTTGGAACCGATGTCCAGTACGGGGTTGCCCCGGTACTTGGTCCAGGTGCGGCCGCGGTCGGTGCTGTGGGCGAGCGCCTGCGCCTGGATGCCGGTGGCCTTGTCGACGCTGGTGTAGATCGCGACCATCGGCGGGTTCTGCTTCGTGCCGAACCCGGTGGTGTTGTCCCGGTCGACGACCGCACTGCCGGAGAACACCATCTCCTTGTCGTCGTGCGACAGCGCGAGCGGAAGCTGCTTCCAGTGCACGAGGTCCGTGCTCACCGCGTGCCCCCAGGACATGTCGCCCCAGGAGTTGCCGTTCGGGTTGTACTGGTAGAAGAGGTGGTACTCGCCCTTGTAGTGGACGAGGCCGTTGGGGTCGTTCATCCAGTTCTTCTGCGGGGTGAAGTGGAACTGGGGCCGGTAGGTCTCGGAGTACGGGGGCGTGTCCGACGCCGCGGCGTGCGGTGTCAGCGGGGTGGCGCAGAGCGCGCAGACGGTCGCCGTCGCCGCGATCAGCCGTCTGTGGGCAGGCCGGACTACACGTACAGGGCTCATGAGGTCTCCACGGAAAGAGGGGATGTCATCGATGACTTGTGTCATCGATGACATCGCGGCGAGCCGATGATGGGCGCGATGCGGTCACCGCGTCAACGGTTCGCGCACACCGTCCCGTTGACGAACCCTCCACCCGTCAGGCGCGCTCGGCCGTGACAAGCTGCTCCACCTGGCTCTGCCAGGGTGGGTTGGCACCGGGAACCGAGCAGGTCAGAGCGGCGACCCGGGAGGCGAACCGGCAGGCGTCCGCCACGTCGTCGAGACGGAGGTGCGTCAGCCGGCCGCCGAGGAGTCCGCGGGCGCCGAGATGGTGCAGCAGACCGGCGGTGAAGGAATCCCCCGCGCCGACCGTGTCGACGACGTCCGCCGGCACGGCGGGTACCAGGAAGCGTTCGCCGTCCAGCGAGGCCAGGACGCCGTCGGCGCCACGCGTGACCACGACGAGCCGCACCCCGGCCGCATGCCAGACGTCGCACGCCTTGTCGGGCGAGGAGCCGGGGAGCAGGAGCTCCAGGTCGTCCTCGCTCAGCCGCAGCACATCGGCCAGGTGGCACCAGTGCGCCAGGCGGGCGCGGTAGACCTCGGGCCGCACCAGGAGCGGCCGGACATTGGGGTCGATGCTGATCGTCGCGCCGGGGGCGGCGGCCGCGAGGAAATCCTCCACGGCCGCCGCTCCCGGCTGCCGCACCAGAGCCAGGGAGCCGGTGTGCACGCAGGCGGTCCCGGACAGGTCCACCCGCGCCAACTCCCCCGGCGTCCACTGCCAGTCGGCCGTGTTCTGCGCGTGGAAGGAGTACGCCGCCTGCCCCTGGGCGTCCAGCTCCGCCACGGCCAGCGTGCTGGGCTCGTCCGCCTCGACGGCGTACGTGAGATCCACGCCGGACGCCTCCAGATGCCCTCGGAACAGCCGGCCGAACACGTCCCCGGACAGGCGGGCCAGGAGTCGGGCCGAGGTGCCGAGCCGGGCCAGTGCCACCGCCGTGTTCGCGGGTCCGCCGCCCGGCTGTACGCGCAGCGCGAGCTCGTGCGCGGTCGGCGCCGACTCGGTGAAGGCATCGGCGACGCACTCTCCCAGGACGGTTATCTGACGTGAAGTCATGGGCTGCTCTTCTCTCGGGACGGAGGGGGAAAGACACATCGCGGCACGCCTGCCGGTCGGCTCCGCCGGATCGGCGCTCGACGAGCGTTGCCGATTTGTGACGGGCGGAAGGCATTGACGTTGCCGGGATCGGGAGTCCATCATCCTCGCCAGGCAGTGTCAACGATGACATAAGTCAACGATGACATCTCGGGCAGCCGCATCGTGAACCCGGCCCGTGCCGTTCGTCATCCCACAGGAGTCGCCATGTCTCGTACCACGCGTATGTCCCGCTCCGTTCCAGGAGCCGTCGCCGTCACCGCGGTCGCCGCCCTCGCACTGACGGCCTGCGGATCAGGCTCCGGAGCGAGTTCCGCCGCCGGTGGCGGTACGGGCAAGGTCAAGGTCGGCCTGATCACGAAGACCGACACCAACCCGTTCTTCGTGAAGATGAAGGAGGGCGCGGAGAGGTCCGCGAAGGAGCACGACGCTCAACTCCTCACTGCCGCGGGCAAGTTCGACGGCGACAACGCCGGTCAGGTCACGGCCATCGAGAACATGGTCGCCTCCGGCGTGAAGGGCATCCTGCTGACTCCCAGTGACTCCAAGGCCATCGTCCCGGCGATCGAGAAGGCCCGAGCCAAGGGCGTTCTGGTCATCGCCCTGGACACCCCGACCGATCCGCAGCGCGCGGCCGACGCCCTCTTCGCGACCGACAACCTTCACGCCGGCGAGCTGATCGGTGAGTACGCCAAGTCCGCCATGAGGGGCAAGACCGCGAGGATCGCCACCCTCGACCTCGCCCCCGGTGTCTCGGTCGGCGTCCAGCGGCACGACGGCTTCCTCAAGGGCTTCGGCATCGGCGCCGAGGACAAGTCGATCGTCTGCTCCCAGGACACCGGCGGCGACCAGGCCAAGGGCCAGACCGCGATGGAGAACTGCCTCCAGAAAGACCCCGGCATCAACCTCGTCTACACCATCAACGAGCCCGCCGCCCTGGGCGCCTACACCGCGCTCAAAGCCAAGGGCCGGGAGAACGACGTTCTGATCGTCTCCGTCGACGGTGGCTGCACCGGCGCCCGGGCGGTCAAGGACGGCAAGATCGCCGCCACCTCGCAGCAGTACCCGCTGAAGATGGCCGAGCAGGGCGTCGACGCCGTCGTGAAGTACGCCAAGGGCGGCAAGAAGGCGTCCGGTTACACCGACACCGGCGTCACCCTGATCACCGACAAGACGCAGACCGGCGTCACGTCCAAGGACACCGGGTTCGGTCTGAAGAACTGCTGGGGCTAGAGCCGACCGGCGGACCAGGCCACACCACCTGTCCGCCCCTCCCCGTCCGCCGCTCCTCCCTCTCCCCCGCGCCCTCGCCGTCCGCCGGCACGGTCGGGCACGAACACCTTCTGTCTTCCGACAAGGACTTCGCATGACAGCCACCACCACGCCGTACGCCGAGCTGAAGACACCGACCACGGTCCGCAGACTGCTCACGGCACCGACCACCGGCCCTCTGGTCGCTCTCCTCCTTGCCTGCGCCTTCTTCTCCCTGTCGACCGACCAGTTCCTGACGGGCGGCAACTTCTCGCTGATCGTGCAACAGGTCATGGTCGTGGGCACCCTCGCCATCGGCCAGACGCTGATCATCCTCACAGCGGGCATCGACCTGTCGTGCGGTGCGGTGATGGCGTTCGGCAGCATCATGATCGCCAAGATGGCCGCCCAGGGAACGCTTCCCCCACTCGTCGCCATCGCGCTCGGCCTGGCCGTCTGCGCGGGATTCGGGCTGCTCAACGGGTTGCTGGTGCAGAAGATCCCGCTGCCTCCGTTCATCGTGACCCTCGGCATGCTCAATGTGGCGTTCGCGCTGACGCACATCTACTCCGAGGAACAGACGATCACCGACCTGCCCGGGCCGCTGACGGCGCTCGGCCGGACGTTCCCGCTCGGCCGCACCGACATCACGTACGGCTCCCTGGTCACCATCGCCCTGTTCCTCCTCCTCGCCTACAGCCTGAGCAGCACCGGCTGGGGACGGCATGTCTACGCGCTCGGCAACAGCCAGGAGGCGGCGCGCCTGAACGGCATCCGCACCTCCCGCCTGACCATCGGCATCTACGCCGTCGCGGGCCTGCTGTACGGGATCGCCGCCCTGCTGCTCGTCTCCCGCACCGGAGTCGGCGACCCGCAGGCTGGCCAGACGGACAACCTCGACAGCATCACCGCCGTGGTCCTCGGCGGCACCAGCCTCTTCGGCGGCCGGGGGTCGGTGCTCGGCACCTTCATCGGCGTCCTCATCGTCGGTGTCTTCCGCAACGGGCTCCAGTTGATGGGCGTCGCCTCCATCTACCAGACGCTGATCACCGGGGTGCTGGTGATCCTCGCCGTGACCGTCGACCAGATCTCCCGGAAGAGGGCCCGATGACCACCACCCACTCCCCCACCCCCGTCCTGCAAGCCCGCGGTCTGGTCAAGCGCTACGGCCATGTCACCGCCATCGACGGCGCCGACTTCGACCTGCTGCCCGGCGAGGTCCTCGCGGTCATCGGCGACAACGGAGCGGGCAAGACCAGCCTGATCAAAGCCCTCACCGGTGCGGTGGCCCCCGACGAGGGCGAGATACGCCTCAACGGCGAACCGATCCAGTTCTCCGGCCCGCAGAGCGCTCGTGCCCACGGCATCGAGACGGTCTACCAGGACCTCGCCGTGGCCTCCTCCATGGACATCGCCTCGAACATGTTCCTCGGCCGCGAACTGCGCCGCCCCGGCGTCCTCGGCACCGTCTTGCGCATGCTGGACAAGAAGCGCATGCGCCAGGAGGCCGCCGAGCACATGGCCGACCTGAAGATCGGTCTTCGCTCGCTCACGCAAGCGGTCGAGACCCTTTCGGGCGGACAGCGCCAGGCCGTCGCGGTCGCCCGCTCCGTCGCCTGGGCGCGCTCCGTCGTCGTCATGGACGAGCCCACCGCCGCCCTCGGCGTCAAGGAGTCGGGGCAGGTCCTCGATCTGATCCGCAGGGTCCGCGACAAGGGCATGCCCGTGGTCCTCATCAGCCACAACATGCCGCACGTCTTCGAGATCGCCGACAGGATCCACGTCCACCGGCTCGGCCGGCGAGCCGCGGTGATCAAGCCGTCCGACTACACCATGGCCGAGGTCGTCGCCATCATGACCGGGGCGCTCACGCTCGACGACGCCGGGGATACTGTCGTAGCGGACTCCGAGGCGGCGAAGGCCGCGGGAGTCCGCGCCGACTGACCACACCACTCAACGCACTCACAGGTTCCGGCCGGGCGCGCGGCCGGAACCGACGAGCAAGGGGGCCATCTCCTCCATGGCAGCGAACCGCCGCCCGACGCTGGCTGACGTCGCCCGGGAAGTGGGCGTCAGCGCCAAGACCGTCTCCCGGGTCCTCAACGAGGACGGCCCCGCCTCGGCCCAGACCAGGGAACAGGTGCTCGCCGCCGTCACCAAACTCGGCTTCCAGCCGAACCTGATGGCCCGCAACATCCGCGTCGGCGGCCCCGACACCACGATCGGCCTGGTCATCCCCGATCTGGCCAACCCGTTCTTCGGAACCGTCGCCCGCAGCATCGAGGACACCGTCCGAGACCGCGGCCTGACGCTCCTGATGGGCTCCTCCGCGGACGATCCCGAGCGCGAGCGCGCGCTGACGGACAAGTTCCTCGCCCGCCGCGTCAGCATCCTGATGGTCGTGCCGTCCGTCGGCGCCGGCCACGCCCACCTCAAGACCCACCGCGCCACGGGTCTTCCGATCGTCTTCATCGACCGTCCGGGCACGGGCCTGGCCACAGACAATGTCGTCAGCTCCAACCGCACGGGCGCGCACGACGGCGTCATGCACCTCATCACGCATGGCCACCGCCGCATCGGCTTCGTCGGCGACCTCCCCGCCAAGCTTTATACGCGCCGGGAGCGCCTGGCGGGCTACCGCTCGGCCCTCCAGGAAGCCGACATCGACTACGACCGCTCACTCGTCGCCAACGCCCACGACCAACAAGGCGCCGAAGCGGCGGCCGCCCACCTCCTCGACCTGGCCGATCCCCCCACCGCCCTGTTCGCCGGCAACAACATCATGGCGCTGGGCATCGTCGCCGAACTCGCCCGCAGCAAACGCAAGCACGTCGCGATCGTCGCCTTCGACGACGTGTCGCTGGCCGACGTACTCGAACCAGCCTTGACCGTCGTCGCCCAGGATCCCGAGGAAATCGGCAGAGCGGCGGCGAGGACGGCCCTGTCCCGCCTCGACGGCGACCGCTCCCGCGCGCGCACCGTCACCGTCCCCACCCGCTTGATCGTCCGCGGATCCGGCGAGCAGCCTGTGCCGGTGCGGACCTCGACCGTGCTGTGACCGGGATGGTCCACCGTGGCCGGGAGACGGCTCACGGGACGAGCGCGGTCCGCGAGGCGACTGGTATTACTGGTGCATGCAGGAAGAGCAGGAAGAGACCGCGCGGTCCGCGATCGACACGTTCATCTCCGCGTTCAACGCCTCGGACGACAGCTATGTGACCGCGCTGCTCTCCCAGGCCCTCACCTCGGACGTGGTCTTCTGGGGACCGTTGGGCCGCAGTGAGGGGATCGAGGCGGTCGAGCGGTTCGTGCTGGACATCCGGCGCCACCCCGCGGGGACCGGAACGATGGTGCGCTGTTCGGCGGTGGACATGCCGGGCGAGTGGGCCCGGTACCAGTGGGTCTTCACGACGCCGGACGGGGGCCCCCGCCTGGCGGGAACGGACGTCGTGCATCTGCGGCGGAGCCTCATCGACCAGATCATCGTCTTCGCGGGGGAGATCGAACCGTCCGCCTCCTGAGTCATGCTCCTCCGGCGCCGTTCTGTCATCGATGCGCACAGCGTGGTGACTGCCCATCTCGTCGACGAGCAGGGCCAGCCGACGCCGCGTTCCCGCGAGCAGGAGACGTCGACACCCGGGCCTTTCCTGCCCTGGCTGATCCGGGCGTTGGTAGCCTCGTCGGCTACCTTGTTGCGTCACCCGTCGGCGTGGCCGTGTCGGCCTGGTTCCTCTCCAGGGCGAACGTTGCCTGATGCGGCGCTAGCTGTCCTCGTCGAGGGGGACGGGACTACGGCGTCCCAGCTTCGCCGACTTCCGGTTGTACCCCTTCGTGTCCCACCACTCTTCGAGATGGGCACGGACGAGCCGCACGAGCTGGCGCAGCCGATCGGGAGGGGGCGCGGGCGAGGTGAGCACATCGGCCCAGGACTTGTCGTCCCAGGGCAGCGTGACCACCCACTGTTCCTCCGGGTGGCCCTGGCGTCCGACGGACAGCTCGTACGTCAAGGTCACGCTGCGGTCCGCATGCTGCTCGACCGACAACCGCGCGACATCGAACCGCACTCCGTCAGCAGTCACGTAGGAGCCGCTCAGCGCTTGTTCTGCCGGCGTCCGTCCGGCTGAGGTCTGTCCTGCCATGGACCCGAAAACGCCCTTTCTGCCTCGTCAGCGTCCCCCTCCCCCGTTTCTAGCAGTGAGCGGCGCCGACGGCAGCCGTCTGGTTGACCCTGTAGGCGGTGAGCAGGCTCCAGGAGAAGCCGGTATGAGTACGGCTGCCGCGAATGCCGGGCAGGCCGCGGACGGTATGCGAGGTCGGCGTGGGCACCACGGCTCTCGCGTCCGCGGCAGAGCACGCGGCCAGCGCATCAGTAACACGGGCGCGCGCAGCAGGAGATGAGGGACGCATGTGGGCGACCGCACCTCGTCCGCTGCGCGCACGACTGGCTGACGGATCGTCAGGTGATCGTCGGCGGATTCCGGGGGGCCACGGTGCCCCGGCTCTCGCCCCCCTACCGATCCTGCTGCACGTTGAAGGTGCGCCCGCCGCGATCGGCCGGGTTCTCACAGCACGGCTCCCCGTCCGCCCGGCCCCGGCGATCGCCGTCCTCACCCGAGCGCTCACCTCAGCCGCCCGCCACGTACCGCCATCACCTCTGCCGTCGAAACCTTTCGGACCGGAGGGCGAATGACGCAGAGGGGTTGACGCGCCCCGACGGTCACCCACCATCCTTAGCGTCCGAGCAGTCGTTACACGTTCGAAACATCGAACATGCGGCGACTGCCGAGCTATGCCCATGCACTTCGGCGCGCCGACCACTGCCAGACGATCAATGCCACACGACCGCTGCCACAAGACCGCTGCCACAAGACCGCTGCCACAAGGAGCCTCGACATGTCATGGTCTCGTCATCCAGTGAATCGCCGTGCCGCGCTCGCCACGGGCACCGGCTTGCTGGCGGGAGGCGTCCTGCCCGCAGTGACAGCCGGACAGGCGTCGGCCGACCCGACCGCGGGCCCCTCCCCGCTCCTCGCCGCCGCCAGTTACACCAACCCCGTGCTCTGGCAGGACTTCGCGGACATCGACATCATCCGCGTGCAAGATACCTACTACTGCTCGGCCTCGACCATGCACTACTCGCCGGGCGCACCGATCCTGCGCTCGTACGACCTGGTGAACTGGGAGTTCGCCGGTCACTCGGTTCCGAGGCTGGATTTCGGGACGAAGTACGACCTCAACGGCGCCCGCGGCTATGTCCGGGGCATCTGGGCCTCGTCACTGGCCTACCGGCCGTCCAGCAAGACGTTCTACTGGTTAGGTCAGATCGATTTCGCGAAGTCCTATGTGTACACCGCCCCAGCCGTCGAGGGTCCCTGGAACCGGCTGGCCACCATCGACACCGCCTACTACGACGCGGGGATGCTCGTCGACACCGACGACACCCTGTACGTGGCGTACGGGAACAGCACGATCAACGTGGCGCAGCTCTCCGCTGACGGCCGCACCCAGGTGCGTACCCAGCAGGTGTTCAGCACGCCGTCGAGCATCGGGACCCTGGAGGGCTCCCGGTTCTACAAGATCAACGGCAGCTACTACATCTTCCTCACCCGTCCCGCCAACGGCCAGTACGTCCTGAAGTCGACGAGCGGACCCTTCGGGCCCTACACACTCCGGCAGGTGCTGCTCGACCTGCCGGGGCCGGTCTCCGGCGGCGGCGTCCCCCATCAGGGCGGGCTCGTCCAGACCCAGTACGGGGCGTGGTACTACATGGCGTTCGTCGACGCCTATCCGGGCGGCCGGATCCCCGTCCTGGCCCCGGTCACCTGGACCGCCGACGGCTGGCCGACCGTGCAGCTCGTCAACAACGCCTGGGGCAGGTCGTATCCGCTCCCCGCCGTGCCCGCGCCGCCCCGGACGGTGGAGCCGATGACGGGCGTGGACCACTTCACCGGGACTTCTCTGGCGCCCAAGTGGGAGTGGAACCACAACCCCGACAACACCAAGTGGTCGGTGGGCAACGGGCTGACGCTCGGCACCGCGACCGTCACCAGCGACCTGTACTGGGCTCGTAACACCCTCACCCACCGCATTCCCGGGCCCACCTCCACCGCGACGGCGCTGATCGAGTTCTCCGGGATGCGGGACGGGGACCGGGCGGGGCTCGCGCTGCTTCGTGACTCCTCCGCCTGCATCGGCCTGATGCGCGACGGTGGCGGCACCCGCGTGGTCATGGTCGACGCCCTCACCATGGACGCCAACTGGAACACGACCGGCACCGGCACGGTACGGGCGAGCGCCAATGTCCCGGGCACCCGTGTCTGGCTGCGGGCGAAAGCGGACATCACCCCTGGCGCGAAGAGGACCGCCACGTTCTCGTACAGCACCGACGGCACCTCGTTCACCTCATTGGGCCCCGCCTTCACCCTGAACAACGCCTGGCAGTTCTTCATGGGCTACCGCTACGCCCTCTTCAACTTCACCACCGGGTCGCTCGGCGGCTCCGTCAAGGTCACCCGGTTCGAAGTGGCCACCCCCTGAACCCATCGGCGCCTCCCCCACCTGCTCCTCCCCCTCCTCCCCCTCCTCCCCCTGGAAAGGGCACGTCATGTCGTCCTCCGTCAGCAGACGCCGCCTCCTCGCGATCGCCGGGGCCACAGCCGTGGCCTCGACCGCTCCTTCCCTTGTCGGCGGTTCGGTCGCGCGGGCGGCGGTCGTCCCGCCGGCCCGTGCCGATACGGGAGTTCTGGCCCATGGATTCGAGCCGGGACAGGTCCGCCTGACCGCGAGCCGGTGGCTGGACAACCAGAACCGTACCGCCGCGTATCTCCGGTTCGTCGATGTGAACAGACTGCTGTACGTCTTCCGCGCCAACCACGGCCTGTCCACGGGCGGGGCCGCCGCGAACGGCGGCTGGGACGCGCCCACGTTCCCCTTCCGCAGCCACGTCCAGGGGCACTTCCTCACCGCCTGGGCGCAGTTGTACGCCGTGACCGGGGACACCGTGAGCCGGGACAAGGCCACGTACATGGTCGCGGAGCTGGCGAAGTGCCAGGCCAACAACGGCGCCGTCGGCTTCGGCAGCGGATACCTCTCCGGCTATCCCGAATCCGACTTCACCGCCCTGGAACAACGGACCCTGAGCAACGGCAACGTTCCGTACTACACGATCCACAAGACCCTCGCCGGGCTCCTTGACGTGTGGCGGTACATGGGAAACCTTCAGGCCCGCGATGTGCTCCTTGCCCTGGCGGGCTGGGTCGACACCCGTACCGGCCGGCTCAGCACGGCGCAGACGCAGGCCATGCTGGGCACCGAGTTCGGCGGCATGAACGCCGTACTGACCGACCTCTACCAGCAGACCGGCAACGCGCGCTGGCTCACTGTGGCCCAGCGGTTCGACCACGCCGCGGTGTTCGATCCGCTGGCGGCCGGGCAGGACCGGTTGGCCGGTCTGCACGCCAACACCCAGGTGCCGAAGTGGATCGGCGCCGCCCGCGCGTACAAGGCGACCGGAACCGCCCGCTACCGGACCATCGCCACCAACGCCTGGAACACGTGTGTCGGTACGCACACCTACGCCATCGGGGGCAACAGCCAGGCGGAACACTTCCGCGCCCCCAACGCCATCGCCGCCTACCTGAACCAGGACACCTGCGAGAGCTGCAACACCTTCAACATGCTCAGCCTCACCCGGGAGCTGTACACCCTCGACCCGGACCGGGCCGCGCTCTTCGACTACTACGAGCAGGCGTGGCTCAACCAGATGATCGGCCAGCAGAACCCGGCGGACCCACACGGACACGTCACCTACTTCACCCCGCTCAACCCGGGTGGGCGGCGCGGCGTGGGCCCGGCCTGGGGCGGCGGCACCTGGAGCACCGACTACACCACGTTCTGGTGCTGCCAGGGCACGGGGCTCGAGATGCACACCCGGCTCATGGACTCCGTCTACTTCCACGACGGTGGCACCACCCTGACCGTGAACCTGTTCGTCCCGTCGGTCCTCACCTGGAGCCGGCGCGGCATCACCGTCACGCAGACCACGTCCTTCCCGGCGAGCGACACCAGCACGCTGCGCGTCACCGGCGACGCCGCCGGGACCTGGACCATGCGCATCCGTATCCCGGGCTGGACCACCGGAGCCACCGTCAGCGTCAACGGCGTCCCGCAGAACATCACCACCACGCCCGGCAGTTACGCCGCGCTCACCCGCTCCTGGACCGCAGGCGACACGGTGACCGTCCGCCTGCCCATGCGGGTGGTCGTGCGGCCCGCCAACGACGATCCCAAGGTGGCAGCCGTCACCTACGGTCCGGTCGTCCTGTCCGGCATCTACGGTGACACCGCACTAAACGCCCTGCCCTCCCTGGCCCCGTCCACGGTCAGACGAACCAGCGCCGACGCGCTCACGTTCACCGCCACCGCGAACGGCGCGCCCGTCACCCTCGGCCCGTTCCACGACGCGCACGGCCACAACTACACCGTCTACTGGAACACCGGCACCACCCCGACCTCACCCACCGTGCGCCTCGTCAACGCGGGCAGTGGGCTCGTCCTGGGCATCCAGGACATGTCCACGGCGGACGGCGGCCGAGCCCTGCAATGGACGGACAGCGGCACCGCGGACCACAACTGGGACATGATCGCCGACGGCGCCGCCTACCGCTTCCGCAACGCCCACAGCGGCAAGGTCCTCGGCGTCCTCGACATGGCCACGACCGACAACGCGCCCGTCCTGCAATGGGCGGACAACGGAACCGCGGACCACCGCTGGACCCTGCTCGACCAGAACGACGGCACCTACAAGATCCGCAACGAGCACAGCGGAAAGCTGCTCGCCATCACGGGCAACTCCACGGCGGTGGGCGCGTTCGCGGTCCAGGACTCCGACAACGGTTCGGCCGACAACCGCTGGCGCGTCGTGCGCGATGAGTCCTGACCTACGCTCCGGAACCGGCGTCCGGGGGACGGCGCGGCGACCTTGACCGGTGCGTGCGGCACATCGGCCGGGTTGCGTTCGACGACCTCGCGTACGGTGTCGGTGCACCGGGACCGGTCGAGCAGTTCGCAGGCGAGGGCGACGACGTCCTGGGGATCGATGTCGCCCTCGCGCAGGCCGAGGTGGACCCGCCGTGTCAACAGCGTCAACCGTGTCGACCGTGCGGAGTCCGCTTCGTACGCGGCCATGGCGTTGCTCACCGGCTCAATAGACAGAGCCCGTTCGGTGGTTCAGCCCAGGATCCACTGCTGGTTGGCGCCGCCGTTGCAGGTCCACAACTCCAGGGCTGTGCCGTTGACGTTGCCCGCGGGTTTGTCGCCACCGGTGACGTCGAGGCACAGGCCCGACTGGACGCCGGTGATGGTCCCGTTGGGGTTCAGCCTCCATTGCTGGTTGGTACCGCCGTTGCAGGTCCACAGTTGCACGGCGGTACCGGGCGTGGTCCCGTTCTCGTGGACGTCGACGCACTGCGTGCCGTTGTAGAGGCGCAGCTCACCGGCGGCGGTGAGCGTCACGGCCTGGTTGGGGCGACCGTTGCAGTCCCATATCTCGATCTTGGTGCCGGGTGTCGTCCCGGCGCCTTCCGCGTCCAGGCAGCGCTTGGAGGAGGCGCTGATCAGCGGGTGGGTCGTACCGATGCTGCTACCGGTTCCGGCCGAGACGCGGTACATCACCGTGCCGTGCGCGGGCACGGAGGCGCTGATCGTGCCGCTCGTCGAGGTGACCGCCTTGGACCACAGGTTGAGCAGCTTGTACGAGGCCGCGCCCGGCAGCCCGACCGCGGCGGCCGTGGTGCTGACGGTGGTGGCGGAACCCGTCTCGTTGGTGAGGGTGACCGAGCGGTCGCCGCCCGCCAACTGCTTCGTCATGACGACGAGTCCTCCGGAGGAGGAGACGACCGTGCCCTGCTTGCCCAAGGGGTCCTGGTCGACGGCGATGACGTCGGGGTTCTCCAGGATCGTGAGCGTCTGCGGGCTCGCGGTGCGGATGTCGCTGCCGATGAGCAGCGGCGCGGCCATCTGCGCCCAGAGGCTGAAATGGGTGCGGTACTCGGTGTCGGTCATCCCGCCGTTGCCGACTTCCAGCATGTCCGGGTCGTTCCAGGCGCCGGGTCCGGCGTACTGCGCCAGGGGCTGGTTCTGGTGGGCGATCCCGATCATCCTGGACCAGGTGTCGTTGATGTCGCCGGTGGTGCGCCAACTGTTGCCGATGGGTGGCGCCCAGTTCCAGGGCGAGTTGGAGCCCCATTCGCAGATGCTGTAGAGGATCGGGCGGCCGGTGGCCTTGAGCGCGTCACCCATCGTCTTGTACCGGGTCCGCGCGTCGGCGCCGGTGTTGTTGCAGTTGTCGTACTTCAGGTAGTCGACGCCCCAGGAGGCCCACTGGTCGGCGTCCTTGGTCTCGTAGCCGAGACCGCCGGGGAACCCTTCGTTCGCACAGGTCTTGGTGCCTGCGCTGGAGTACAGGCCGAACTTCAGCCCCTTGGAGTGCACATAGTCCGCGACGGCCTTGATGCCGTTCGGGAACCGCACCGGGTCGGGCACCAGATTGCCCGCGGCGTTCCGCTGCGGCAGAGCCCAGCAGTCGTCGAGGTTGACGTAGGTGTAGCCCGCGGCCTTCAGGCCCTTCTCGACGAAGGTGTCGGCGATGCCTTTGATCATCGCCTCGTTGAACTGGGCTCCGCAGCCTGTGGTGTTCCAGTTGTTGAAGCCCATCGGCGGGGTCCGGGCGAGGCCGTTCTCCAGTGCGGCGGCCTGCGGTGCGGCGGCGACGGCGGCGATCTGCGTAGCGGCCGTGGCTCCCACGGTCACCGCGGCGGCGCCGGTCAAACCGCTGACGGCCAACGTGAGCGAAGCGGCTGAAGCTGCGGCCCGGTGTCTGAAACGGTGCTGTTCGCTGTGCATGTGCGGCTCCTAGGGAGAAATGTGGCGCACAAATCAACAAGTACGAACGAAAGCAAGCACATCAGACCGTCGTGGCAGGTATATGTCAAGGGACTGCGCACTTCGGTGCGTCTCGATCCGTCCCGATCCGCGCCTACTTGCGCACGCGGAAGCGCAGCATGGTGACCCCACCCGACTGGATGTTGCTGAACGGTTCCAGGTCGATCCGGTCGAGGCCCGGCGGAGTGAAGCGGACGCCGTCGCCGAGCAGCACGGGCAGTACGTACACCAGGATCTCGTCGACGAGCCGGCGCCGCAGGCACTGGGCGGCCAGGTCGGCGCCGAGGATCTCCAGGTTCTTGTCGCCGGCGGCACGGCGCGCCGTGGCCACGGCTTCCTCGATGTCGCAGGTGAGGAAGGTGACGTGGGGGTCCGGCTCCTCGGGCGGGCGGTGCGTGAGGACGAACTGCGCCCCGCCGTCGTAGTCGGGGTTCTCATCGGACATGCGCTTGCCGACCTCGTACGTGCCCCGTCCGATGAGCATGGCGCCCGTGGCCGCCATGACCTCCGGGAACGTCGCCGACGTCATGTGCTCGAAGATCCAGTCCATCGTGTGTCCTGGACCGGCGATGAACCCGTCGAGGGACATCACCCTGTTCACGACCACTTTGCCGGTGCTCGCTTCCGTCATGAGTCTTCTCCGAACAGGTGGAGGGCCGGGATCGCATCGTAGAGCGGCATGCGCGGTCGCACTGGGGGTGCGGGCCGGCTTGAGCTGGGTGAGGACCGGCTCGCCGCGTAGGCACGGCTTGGTGCAGTCAGCGCTACGTGGGGCGGCTGGTCCCGGTCAGGCTGCCGGGGCGGTGAGGACGGCCTTGGCCGCCAGCCTGAGATTCGTGATCATCGGATTCGGGTCGCCCCTGCGGCTGACCAGGACGACCTGGCTGGGGGGAGCGTCCTCGATCGGGACGGTGACGAGGTCGGGACGCAGTGAGCTACGTCGATCGCCGACCGGTAGCACGGCGATCGCCCTGCCGCTCGCGACGAGTTCGAGCTTGTCCTCGTAGCTCTCGACCTGCGGCACGTCGGCCCCGAGGATCCGGTAGGAAGTCCAGTCCGTGGTCTCGAACGCGCACGGCGCCGCCTCCTCGCCGGCCAGTTCTTCCGCGGTCACGGACGCGCGGTCGGCCAGGGGATGGCCCCGCGGGACCGCGAGCATCCTGGGCTCCTCGTAGAGCGGGGTGGTGAGTACGTCGTCGGCGGCGAACGGCAGCGGGGCTCGCGCGATCAGGGCGTCGACGCGCTTGTCGGACAGTGCCCCGACGTCGCGGCAGCTCAGGTACCGGGTGGCGATCTCGGCGTCCGGGCAGCTACGACGCAGTTCCCGTACGGCGGGAGTGATCACCAGGTCCTCGACGTAGCCGATGGCGATTCGTTGCGTCTCGGCGTGTGCGCGCACGGCCTGCTCGGCCTGCCGGGCGGCCTGGAGCAGGGACTGGGCGCGGGGAAGGAAGCTCTGGCCGGCCCGGGTGAGCCGGGCGCCCTGGGGCACGCGGTCCAGCAGCCGTACACCGAGATACTTCTCCAGTCGTTGGATCTGGCGGCTCAGCGCCGGCTGGGCCACGTGCAAGTCGGCGGCGGCGCGGCCGAAGTGCTGGTGCGCGGCCACCACGGTGAAGTAGCGCACCAGCCGCAGTTCCAGGTCCTGCCCGAGGTCGTTCACCCTTCCAGCGTACGCGTCATGCAGTTTCGGAATGGTGAGGTTGCCGAAGCGGTCTTGGACGGCCATGCCGTGCTGAGCCTTCACTGAAGGAGCAACGTTTTCCGAGGAAAGTGACAGGCGTGATGAAGGCGATCCAGTTCCACGAAGCGGGCGGGCCGGAAGTTCTGCGGTACGACGAGGTGCCGGTTCCCGAGATCGGTCCGGGCGAGGTGCTCGTCCGGGTGCATGCGGCGGGCATCAACCCGCCGGACTGGTACCTGCGTGAGGGGATGAAGGTCATGCCGGTCGAGATGAGGCCGGTGCTGGAGTTCCCCCTGATCCCCGGAACGGACATGTCGGGCGTGGTCCAGGCGGTCGCTCCGGACGTGCGGGGCTTCGCCGTCGGTGACGAGGTCTTCGGCATGCTGCGATTCCCCGGATTCGACGGCCGGACATACGCCGAATACGTGGCCGCGCCGGCGTCGGACCTGGCCCACAAGCCGGCCGGTATCGACCACGTGCAGGCGGCCGGCGCGCCGATGGCCGTGCTGACGGCCTGGCAGTACCTGATTGATCTCGGCCACGACGTGCCGTCCCCCTTCACCGGCCAGGTGCACCGGCCGGTGCCGATCACGCCAGGGATGACCGTGCTGGTCAACGGGGCCGCCGGTGGAGTGGGCCACTTCGCGGTGCAGTTGGCGAAATGGCAGGGGGCACACGTGATCGCGGTGGCCTCGGGTCGGCACGAGCACTTCCTGCGCAAGCTCGGCGCCGATGAGTTCATCGACTACACCAGGAGGCACCCCGCGGACGTGGTCAGCGGGGTGGACCTGGTGATCGACGCGGTCGGCGGCCCGGACAGTTCACGCTTTCTGACCCTGCTCAAGCGCGGCGGCACCATGCTTCCGGTGTTCTTCGCCGAGTACGACCCGCAAGAGACGGCGAAGCTGGGCATCACCGTCTCGAACATCCAGGTACGTTCCAACGGCCTCCAGCTCGCCGAGATCGGGCACCTCTTCGACGAGGGCAAGCTCCGGGTCGGGGTGGACAGCACCTACCCGCTGCCCGAAGCGGTCACCGCACACATGCGAGCCGCGCGGGGGCACCTCCAAGGCAAGATCGTGCTGACGGTGATCGCGTGATCGCCGAACTCCAGCAAGGTTCACCGTCGACATCGACACGCCCGGATGCCCGGCTTCCCCTGAGACGCCTTTGTCTGCCAGGTGAGCGCGGCGCTGCGATCTGCGCACAGGCTGAGAGGATCATGTTCCTGCCCGGCCCGGCGGGCGAGACGAAGCCTCAGGCCAGATCGCGGATCGCGGACCGCGGAGGCACAGACCGTGTCAGGACCAGGCGATCTCGCCGTGGCGGGAGACGAAGCGTCCGGTTCCGGCGGCGGGTCCCTCGGTCGCCAGGGCGACGATCGCGTCCGTCCCCTCGGTGACGGTCTGGGGGCCGCTGTGGCCGTTGAGGTCGGTAGCGGTGTATCCCGGATCGGCCGCATTGACCCGGATGCCCTTGAGCCCCTTGGCGTACTGCGTGGTCAGCATGGTGAGCGCCGCCTTCGACGCGGTGTACAGCGGGGCGACGACGTGCGACTCGGGCCGGGTGGGGTCGTGGGTGAGGGCGAGGGAGCCCATCCCGCTGCTGACGTTGACGATCACGGGATCGTCCGAGCGGCGCAGCAGCGGCAGGAACGCGGTGGTGGTGCGAATGACGCCGATGACGTTGACGTCAAGGACGGCGAGGGCGTCGGCGGCGGTGAGGGTGCTGGGATCGCCGGCCGGGCCGTGCACACCGGCGTTGTTGATCAGGACGTCGATCCTGCCCTCGCGCGCGGCTACGTTCTCGGCCGCGGCGGCCACGGACGCGTCATCACTCACGTCGAGCGGAACGTAGCGGGCGCCGAGTGCGGCGGCGGCCTTCTCGCCCTGCTCGCGGTCGCGGGCTCCGAGGAGCACGGTGTGGCCGTGCTCGGTCAGGCGGCGGGCGGTCTCTCGGCCGAGACCCTTGTTGGCTCCGGTGATGAAGGTGATCGTCATGCCCTCGACGATCCGGCAACCGGGGACCGCGCACCAGGGAGACCTCGACGGTAGGAAGAGCAGTACCACCTTCGCTGCCACCCCGAGGGCCGCAGCGGCGGGAAGATGGACAGCATGACGGCTCCTGACTCCACCGGACTCGGCGCGATGATCCGCATGTGGCGCGACCGGCTGCCCCCGTCGGCCGCCGGACTGCCGACGGCACCGGGCCGGCGTACGGCCGGGCTTCGGCGCGAGGAACTGGCCGATCTCGCCGGAATGTCGGTCGACTACGTCGTGCGCCTGGAACAGGGCCGCGCCACCACACCCTCCGCGAGCGTGGTGGCTTCCCTGGCCCGGGCGCTGCACCTGTCCATGGCCGAACGGGACCACCTGTACCGGCTGGCGCACCTCGTCCCGCCCGCGCCCGGAACGGTCTCCGACCACCTGCCGCCCGGGGTGCAGCGTGTGCTGGCCCGGTTGGGGGACGTCGCCGTCGCCGTGTTCGCCGCGGACTGGCAGTTGATCTGGTGGAACCGCGGCTGGGCCGCGCTTCTGGGCGACCCCGCCGCTTCCCCGCCGGCCCTGCGCAACTTCGCCCGCGACAGGTTCCCGGTGGACGACAGCCCGGCTCGCCTCGCGCGGTGGCCGGTGACCGAGACGGACCGGGACGCCACCGACGCCGCCGTCGTCTCCGACCTGCGCCGCGCCACCGGCCGCTTCCCCGAGGACCGGCGCCTGGCCGCCCTCATCCGCGAACTGAACGCGGGCAACCGGCGCTTCGCCCGGTTGTGGGTTGAGGGCGGGGTCGCCGCACACCGTGAGGACCACAAGACCATCGACCACCCGTCGGTCGGCCCCGTCACGGTGGACTGCGACACACTGACCGACGGCGACCGCGAACTCAAAATCGTGATCATGACCGCCGTGCCGGGCAGCGAGGACGAGATCAAACTGCGCCTGACCGCCATCGCTGGCCCCGCCGTCGCCACGCACCCTTTGGAGTGACGGTCGGGGCCCGGCACGTGTCTCCATGGAAGCCGAGCTCGCTGCGCTACCCCTGTCCCGCGCTGCGGGCCGTGCGATAGGCGTGGTGCAGTGTTTGCCCCACACGGCATCGACCGCAGAGCTTGCCGCAGTCCGCGCAGGTCATCAAGTGGTTCAGGTAGACGCGGTACTCGTCCTGTCCGCTGTGGGGAAGTTCTCGCAGTGTCATCTCTGATCCCGCCAAGTGGCCTGCTGTACCGGTGTGCCTCATGCGCGGCCACCCGCCCCGTGTCGAACCGGTGCGGGCCGGCCATGACAGCCAGTGGTCGTCTCGGCGCCTGCCTGCCCCCGTCCTCGGCCAGGGGCGCGGCTCGCTGTCCGCGCGGGGTGCCTGTCCGTCCCGTGCGCGCCCGGCACTCGGTCTGTCCATACGTGGGGCGCGGCAGGCGGCGTGGTGTCGCCATGGGGGTTCATGGTTGCCTTCTTCGAGTGGGTCGAGAGGCGCGTCCTGTGTCGGCCGGTGCCGCACGCGGGCCTGGCCGTTGCTGTGGTCATGAGCAGGGAACCGACTCTGCCCGGACGGCTTTTCCGATTCCGTGATCGCGTGAGGAACGTGCGGTGCCCCAGCGATCGGCGAGCTCCTGGACGAGGATCAGGCCTCGACCGCCTTCCTCGTAGGAAGCGGGGTGCGCCTCGGGGAGCCGCAGCGGGGCGTGACCGCCGTCGTGGCACTCGATCCGCAGACGTCGCTCATCGCTGGTGAGCGTGAGGCCGCACAGGAGATGGTCGCTGACCGTGTGCAGTACCGCGTTCGTGGTCAGCTCGGAGAACAGCAGTACCGCGTCACAGCAAGTGTCGACCGGCACCCGCCAGGCGCTCAGCCGGTCGCGGACGGTGTCGCGGGCGGCGCTCGCGACACCGTCCGCCCTCGTGCGGGCGGCGACGAGGACGTCACCGACCCGCGTCCGGCCGGACGCCGCGTCAGGGCTGTGGGTGAGGTCTCGCATACGCCGACTATGGGCGTGATCACCGCACGCTGCAACCCGCTTCCTGATAATTTCAGCAGATGGGTATCACCCTGGCGTCGATATCAAGTCACTGTCACAATCGCTGCGTTGACAGGCCCTCAGGAGGCGGGACGTGAGCGAAACCCGTACCGGCACCAGCGCGCCGACCGTCCTGCGCATGATCCTGGGCCGCCGGTTGCAGGACAGGCGCCTCGCGGCCGGCGCCTCGCTGGAGGACGCGGCCACAGCACTGCGCGTGAAAACCCTGACGATCCGTCGGCTGGAGAAGGCCGAGGTCGCCCTCAAGCCGCTGTACGTGGAAAAGCTCCTTCAGACCTACGGCGCCCCGCGCTCGGAGATCGAGGAGTTCGTCGACCTGGCCGAGCAGGCCAATCGACCGGGCTGGTGGCACTCCTACCGCGACGCGGTCCCCAGTTGGTTCACCGCCTACGTCAGCCTGGAGACCGGTGCCAAAACCCTGCGCACCTACGAGCCCCAGTACGTGAGCGGCCTCCTGCAGACTCCCGACTACGCCCGCGCCGTGCTGAGCGGCGGGCTGCCGCACGGCAGCGACGAAGAGATCGCCCGCCGCGTGGCACTGCGGCTGCACCGCCAGAGCCTGCTGGAAGGAGAGGACGCACCCACGCTGTGGGTGGTCATGGAGGAAGCCGTCCTGCACCGGGAAGTGGGCGGCCCGAAGGTGATGCGGGAGCAGATCGAACGGCTCCTGGAGGTCTCCGCCCTCCCGCACATCAGTGTCGACATCGTGCCGTTCGCCGCGGGGGCGCACGTGGGGGCGTGCGCCCCGTTCACGTATTTCCGCTTCGAGGAGCCCGAGCTGCCCGACATCGTCTACAGCGAACTGCTGTCGGCCGCCGTCTACCTGGACCAGCGCCCTGACGTCGTCGCCCACCTGGAGGCCCACTCCCGGATGGCCCTGCTCACCTCCTCCGAGGACAGCAAGAGGCTTTTGCAACGCATGTACAAGGAGTACTCGTGAAACGCTCGGACGAGGACATCTACAACGGGATGCCCGCCCTCCAGCTCGGTGAGCAGGGCTGGTTGCGGCCCTGGAGCGGGCCCAACGGCGGCCAGTGCGTGGAGACGAAGAAACTCCCGGACGGCCGGGTGGCGCTGCGGCAGTCGACCGACCCGGCCGGACCGGCGCTGATCTGTCCGCCCGAAGAGATCGCCGCGTTCGTGCGCGGCGTCAAGGAGGGCTTGGCCGATCACCTGACCGACGGGTGAATCCAGCAACGCCATGTGACGAGGGGCGCCTGGGCCGGCCCTCGTCCCGAACTCGCGTACCGACCACCACACATGCGAAAGGCCGGACATGACCAGGCAGGACAGCCGGGATCTCGACACCAGCAGGGCACACTCGGCGCGAATGTACGACTATTTCCTCGGCGGCAAGGACCACTTCGACGTCGACCGGGAAGCAGCCCTCCTCGCCGCCAAGGCCCACCCCGGCCTGCCGGTGACCGCCCGCGAGAACCGGGCCTTCATGCACCGGGCCACCCGAGTCCTGGCCCAGGAGCACGGCATCCGCCAGTGGCTGGACATCGGCACCGGTATCCCGACCGAGCCCAACCTGCACCAGGTCGCCCAGTCCGTCGCACCTGATGCCCGTATCGTGTACGCCGACAACGACCCCCTCGTCCTCAAGTTCGCCGAACGCCTCATGCGCAGCACCACCCAGGGACAGACCGCCTACATCGAGGCCGATGTCACCGACCCCGACGCGCTGATCGATGCCGTGAAGGGGGCCGACGTCCTGGACTTCGACCGGCCCGTCGCCCTCTCCCTCAACGCACTCATGCACTTCGTGACCGACCCGCACGACCCCTACGCCATCGTGCGCGGGCTCCTTGACGTCCTGCCGACGGGCAGCGCTCTGGCGATGAACCACTGCACCCCCGACTTCGACCCCGTCACCTGGAACAACGTCGCCAAGGCCTACACCGGGGCCGGGACACCGGTCCAGTTCCGCTCCCACAGCGACGTGGCCCGCTTCTTCGACGGCCTCGACCTGCTCGCCCCCGGACTCGTCTGCTGCCACCGCTGGCGCCCCGCCACACCCCCCGACGGCACGGAGCCCACAGACGCCGACATCAGCCTGCTGGCCGGCGTCGGCATCAAGCACTGACCGGCATTCCCTCAGCCGTGCGGAACCCGGCTTCGGGGCGGGGCGCTGTCCCTACGGTGCGGTGCCGGTTCAGAGGGCCCTGCTGGCTCAGGGCCTGTGTGCGGCAGCACCCACTCCAGCGACGCAGCCCCGCATGGCCGCGACGACGCTCCCGGCCTTCTCCCGGACGTCCGACAGGCCCGGAGGATGGCCGGTATGGATCTTCGCCGCAGAAACAACGTGACGGTCAGGTTCGGCCGATGGGCCGGTGGTCGTGCTGGCGCACGGCTTCGGCTGTGATCAGAACATGTGGCGGCTTACGGTGCCGGCCCTGGCCGAGCAGTACCGGATGGTGCTGTTCGACCATGTCGGCGCCGGTCGTTCGGACCTGTCGTCCTTCAGCACGGAGCGCTACTCCCGCCTGGAGGGGCATGCCCAGGACGTCGAGCATACGGAGGTACGCATAGGCGTTTCGGTGGTGACGATGTTCGACGCGCGGCCGGAGTGGCCGCCGACCCCCGGCTTTCTTCGCCTCTACGTCGAGGACGCCGATGCCGTGCACCGTCAGGCCGTTGCGGCCGGCGGCACCTCGGTCACCGAGGGCACCCATCTGTTCTCCCGGCGACCCGGAGCTCGCCATGGCGATGGAGTCGGTTGCTGCCAGGAGCGCGCCCTGTCCTGCTGGGCACGCCCCGGTCGGTGCCGTCGGAGAACGGCCGAAGGGATGCGGCACAGGCGCTCACGTCTCGACTGGATCCGTCCGTTCTCCTCCTGCGTGCGTCTGCCGCATGATCGCCGTCGTCAACGCCGCGCAGGCCACCGATGGGGCGCTCCGCTTGAGCGACACGCACCATCGGCCGAGGCAGGCATACGAAGTCACCGGCCAGCATGTATCGCCGCTGCGAGCAACGGCTCATGTGGCGCGCGATGCCAACGCCTCGTGGATCTGCCGGACGGACGGACCCTAGAAGAGGACGCCCTGGCCTACGGAAGCCGCTGTGCCATGTTCTTGCCCGCGCCAGGAGGAAAAGGTCTCGCCACCGAACAACGGTTGCGTCCCGAGCTCATCAGGCACGGCAGGTACGGCGGTCGAACCGGCGTCGGCATCCGGGCGCAGCTCGGCGTCCCGGTCGAAGTCGTCGGGTGTCATGCGCGTCCAGTCGCGTCCGCGCTGCTCGCTCATGCCGCAGCCCCTTCCTTGTCGCCGGTCGTCTCGTGTCTCCTCACCTGTTCCCATGATCCCGGCACCGACACGGAGCGATCATGGACAGCAGCCGTTCGCCGGAAGTGGCACCGCGGTCGGGCGAGTGCGGGTCTAGAGGGCCGCGGCGTCCGGCGGGGCCTTGCTCGCTGGTCGAGTGGCCCACGATGCTCATGCTCACCTGTGAGGGTGATCGCCGTCATCAGCTCCCGCCGCACCAGCAGGTGCTGCCTGTCCCGGGCTCAGCGTCTCTTGGGACAGCGCGCAAGTGGTGAACCGGAGTGCCCCTACCCGCGTTGCGGTGATGGGACGTACGTACGTCCCTGCGATGCCGCCGTGTGGGGTGACCCCCGGCGGCGCCACACCACCATGGAAGGAACGACTCACCAGTGAAGCGCCTCATCACACGCCTCGCCGTAGTCATGACGGCCGGAGCCATAGCCGCTGTACTGCCTGCTTCGTCGGCGTCCGCTCTCAACCGCGTCAGTTGCACTGAAACGGGATACCTGACACTGCACAACGCGGGCGGCTCCCTCTGCTTCGCCAACGCGGGCGTTCAGAGCGTGGCGATCTACGGCGTGGACCAGATCTGGACCGGCAACAACAAGGTCACGTTGGAGTACGTGCCGAGACTGGGCGCGTCGGCGACCAGTGAGACCGTGGAGAAGTGGAGTTATGGGAAGGTCACCGGTGACCCCATCCACAAGATCACGAGGATCAGGGTCTGGTAGCAAGCCGTCGCCGCGATGACGTCGCTGCGATGGGCGCACTGAGCCTGCTCCGGCACATGGTGCACGAGCGGACCTGACTGGTTCCGCCCTTCAGCGGCGCACTCGTCGCGACCGGATCAGCACTGCCACAGGAACTTCGCCCGGCCACACGGTGCGCAGGCGAACGCATAAGCGCTGCCGCAGCCGCCGAAGTTCATGGCAGTGCTGTGATCCGGGCCCTCCTCAAGTTGGACGACCAACGGCATGGGAGCGGCGCATGACGGGCAGGACGGTGTCTCGTCGTTCTGAATCCAGGCGGGGTCACCTCCGAGCTGACCGAGCACGGACGAGGCGGAGCGCCCGCTTCCCGCTGACCACTCCTCGCCGGCCTTGCCGTAATCGGACTCGTCGACATGTACCGGGCTGACCGCCCGCACGGAACCGAGCAGAAGCAGTTCCTCATCGACACCGTCAGGCTGAGGCAGTGGCTGAGCACCGTCGGTCGGGAAGATCACGGCTTGGTTCCCGCCCGAGTCCGGCTCCCAGTCACCGCACATACCTGGGTCGTTCTGGCATGCGAACAAGGCGAGGATTCCTCGGCCCTCGAACCCGCCCCTGAGATCATCCAAGACCACCTGAGCGAGGAACTGCATAGGGCCCTCGCACGAAGTGCAGCAGGGCCATGCAGTGCCTGCCGGGGCAAGGGGTACTCCACCGGTCCGGGTGATCTGAGCGGCCGACGCGACCGGACCTGCGTCGATCATGAGAGTCGTCACGGCCAGGACCCTACGACAGACCCGTGACATCGCCGCGAAAAGGTCCGACCATGCCCGCCCGGCATCATCGTGAACCGAACCGCCTCACGTTCCCGGAGCGCGCCCGCCGGTCCGCTGCACCATGCCCACGGTGGCGCGGACCGGCCACCCGAGTCAGGGCGCCCGCCGTCCCCGGTGCACGGCAGTGCTACCGTGCGGCGCAGATCAACTGACCATCTCCCCAAGAGGTGTTGTGCCGAGCGATCCCGGGACGGACGAGGTCATGGGTGCGGGGGCTGAGGAGGCGCATCCGGTGCTCGGGCGCCGTCGCGGCGTCTACCGTCCGCGGCGCAGAGGGCCCGCCGCGTACGTCCGGCTCGTGCTGGCCCTGATCCCGTTCGCCGGGCTGGCCTACCTCCTGACGCTTCTCCTCGGTGCACTCGTCGGCTGGGACGGCGCCACCCCGGCCCAAGTGGTCGGACTGCTTGCCCTGTTGGTGCCGTTCGGCGTCAGGGCGCAGTGGTACCGGCGCCACGCGCGCGTGGAGCTCCGTCTGTACGAGCGCGGCCTCGCCGCTGTCGCGGCGGACGGCAGCGAGACGGTCTACACCTGGGCATCGGCCGCCGTGTTCTGGAACGGGGCGCACCACTACAAGGTGTGCAACCCCGAGGGGAAGCTCATCACGCTCGGGGCGGCGGACCGTCTCCCCATGCTCGGCGGGGAGAGGATCCGGGGCGTACGCACCCGTACGGTGATCAGAGGCGCTCAGGTCCCGCGGGAGGAGGAGTGGGGCCCGGCGATCCTGGCGGGCGTGGAGCGCGCGCAGTCGGCCTCCGCCGCCGTCGAGCGGATCCTCGGCGGCTCCGAAGTCACCTTCGGGCAATTCGTTCTGAGCCGAGCGGGGCTGGCCGTACGGCGCAGGCACGGCCGGTCCGACTTCACTGCCTGGGAGGACATCGACTCGCTCGACACCACGGACGACGGCGGTCTCCTGATCTCCTCTCGCGGCAACGACTTCCCGACGCTTTTCATGGGGCGGCAGTACCAGGTACCCGGCCTGGGCGTCTTCCTCGACGTCGTCGGCTCTCTGCGTGCCCGGGCCGACCAGGACGTCGGCCAGGACGTCGACCAGGACGAGGAGAGCGAGGTGTCTGAACAGCTCGCCTTGTACGTCACCTGCGGCGTGAGCCTGTGGGCACTCTGGCACCTCGGCAGCGGGTCGGAGATCGACGGTCTTGGATCCGCGCTCCTCGCCGTTCTCAGAGGCGTCCTCGGTGCAGTCGTCGGAGCGGTCCTCGGCCTCGGACTCTCGGCAGCGGTCATGGTGGTGCCGCGAGCCGGGGGGACGTTCCTCCTCGAACCGTTCATCCGGTGGCTCCGCCACGGCCGGTACGTCGCCGCGGCCGTCCTCGCGTTCTGCGTGCTCGGTCCGCCGGTGGCCTTGCTGTTCGTGCTGTTCCGCGCCTTCCCCTCCCATCTGGTTCCCATGGTGGTGCTGCTCTTCTTCGGCGGCTGGACGCTGCTGCTCGCGGTGCGGCGGTGCCTTCCCGCCGAGCGGGCGGTGGTGCGGCACCTTCCCGATCTCCCCGGGGTGCTCCTGGTCGTCCTCGCCCTCGAGCAGCTCGTCTCCGGGGACGTGCTGACCACCGCGCCGGCCGCCGGGCTCTTCTTCCCGCTCGCCGTCTGGCTCTCCTGGCGCGGCTGGCGCAAGCTGAAGGACTCGCCGCGGCCGACGGTGCAGGCCGCCGCCGACATCGTCCTGTCCGTGGAACTCGGCCTCGTGCTCACCGTGCTCCTGGTGTGGCTGGCCAACGTGCTGTCGTTCGCCCCGGCCCAAGTCACCGTCGTACGCGCCTTGGTGGAGCAGGTCCAGGGGCTGACGGAGGTGGACTGGCGGTACTGGCTGGCGGCGTACACGCTGCTGGCGGTGGGCAGTTATGTCGTGCTCCGCTGGCCCGAGCGCATCGCGCGGGTCCGGGGTCGGCTGCGTCCGGCCCGGTTCGCCGGGGCGCGGCTGCCGCTGGGCCTCACCGCCAACTTCGGTCGGCGGTCCCTGTCCGGCATCAACGTCGGCATCATGGTCGCCCTGCTGTTCCTCGTCGTCCTCGCTCCGGTGTCCGAGGGGACGTGGAAGCATCCCGTGGCCGAGAGGTACGCGCTGGAGGTGCAGCGCCAGCAGTACGCCGAAGGCTCAGCGGCCGCCTACGAGGAGATCCATCGGCACGTCATGGCACATCCCCGGGACGCCGCCCGCATCAGGGACGTGGTCCTGGCCGTGCAGCGGGCCGCTCCCTCGCGGCGCGGGGAGCCCGTGAACGGGACGGCGTTGGACATCGCGCGGCAGGTCGGCCGCTTCCAGGGCGCCGCGATCACGCCCGACGATCCCGCCCCGTCACCACCCGATCAGCGGCCCGAACCAGAAGCCGACGACCTCGACGGCCGGCTCGACCAGCTCGACGAGGCCCAGCGCGGTGCCGCGGAACGGGAGCAGCGGACCGACCGGTTCGCCGAACTCGCCTCCCTCGCGATCACCCGCACCTTCGACGCCCTCGACCTGGGCGACAACCAGGTCGTAGCGCTGGTCAAGGAGTACCTCGGCGGGATGGTGGAGGACGGCCCGGTCAAGAAGCTGTTCCTGCGATGGGGCGAACGCGTCGGCCAGGAGCAGCCGCCCGACGGCGACCGGTTGGTGCGCATCGACGTCCGTCGCCTGACCACCGTCGCCTACGAGCGCACCGCTGCGGCGGTCGCCCGCGCCGATGCCGGGCTGCTCGCCTTCTACGGCCGCTTCGGTTTCGGCGCCCCGGCCGAGGACACATCGCTCACGCCCGCGGTCGACCTGGCGAACCAGCATCGCTATCTGCGCCAGGGGACCGGATCCTGCTCGGGCTGTGTCCACTCCACGACCGACGGCTCCCGTACGGGCGGAGGGGGCGGCGGCGGGCGCCGCTGAGCCGACACCACCGCCCTGACGGTCACCACGGCGTTACCCGGCGCACGACCGGCTCCCCGGCCGCACTCCAGCGGCTCGACGGCCTCGCTCTCACACGGGTCGCCCCCACCCACGGCACGATGAATCCGTGTATGTCCGAGTACAGGATGCGGTGGGCGAGTTCGCGGCCCAGGGGCAGAGGGCGGTGGTCGGCGAAACCGCCCGCCGCCCAGAGGGTCTCCGAGGCGCGGTGCGTCAGCGTTTCCGCAGTTCCATCATCAGGCGTACGGGGTGGATGACCGTGCTGGTCGGGGCGAGGCGTACCGGGGCGTCGGGTGCGGGCGTGAAGTGCCAGCGGCCCAGGAAGGTGGAGAGGGCCAGGACGCCTCGCATGGTGGCGAAGTCGTTGCCGACGCACTGTCGGGCGCCGAGGCCGAAGGGGACGTAGGCGCCCCGGCACGGCGTCGCCGCGCCCTCCGCCCAGCGTTCGGGGTCGAAGCGCTCCGGGTCGTCGAAGAGTTCGGGGCGGCGGTGCATCAGGTAGGCGCTGTAGATGACGGTGGCGCCGGCGGGGATGCGACGGCCGCCGAGTTCGGTGTCCCGGGTGACCTCGCGGGTGAGGAGCGGAACCGGCGGATAGAGCCGCAGCGACTCCATCACCACGCGGGTCATGTAAGGGAGCCTCGCCATGTCGTCCCAGGTCGCGGTGCGTCCTGCGAGGACCTGATCGGACTCCTCCTGCACACGCCGCGCGATGTCGGGGTGCTGCCCCAGCAGGTGCAGTGTCCAGGTCAGCAGCGACGACGTCGTGTCGGAGCCGCCGATCAGCACCGTGAGTCCGCTGTCGCGCAACTCCTGCGCCGACAGTTTGTCGCCGTTGTGCCGGGCGGCGGTGAGGCCGCTGAGCATGTCGCCGCTGTCCCCCGGCGCCTCCATGTTCTGCTCGATGACTTCGTCCAGCATGGAGACGATGGTCGCGAGCGCCGTCGTGTAGCGACGGTTGGAGGGCAGCGGGAGCTTTTCCTTCAGCCCGAGGGGCGCGAGCACGCGTTTGTACACGCCCTCGAAGGCCGTATCGATGCAACGCCGCAGCTCGTCGACGCGTTCGACGCTCATGTCGGCTGCGAACAGGGTCCGCACGGTGGTGCGGACCGAGAACCGGTACATGTCGCGCTGCACATCGGTGGTGAGGCCGTCCGTCCAGGAGTTGGAGGTCGCCTCGATCTCCTCGCCGATGACGTCGGCGTAGGTCGCCATGCGCTCCTTGTGGAAGGCGGGTTGCACCAGTCGCCGCTGTCGGCGGTGGGAGTCGTGCGGTGAGGTGGCGAGCCCCCATCCGATCAGCTCTCGCAGCTTCTCGATCTGGGGACCCCCCTTCTCGAAGGTGCGGTCGTCGGTCAGGACGTGCCGGACGAGATCCGGGTGGCAGACCACGTAGGCCGGCTGGGTGCCGAGTCTGATCTCGACGACGTCGCCGTGGTGCGGCAGCGACTCAAGGAACTCGAACAGTTGCCCGCGCAGCCGCAGTCCGTGGCCGACGAGGGGAAGGGCGCCCGGTGCCGTTCCGCTGGTGAAGGTCGCTGTGGTCATGCTGGACTCCTTCGTCGGGACGGTCAGGGGAGGCGTCGTGCGACGACGCTGTAGATGGACGCCTTGCCCGAGCGCAGTGCGGCGGACAGGTTGACCGCGACGTCCCGCATCTCGGCGAACGGACGGAGTCCGGGCAGGGTCTCGTCGCGGTCGATGTTGGCCTTGATCTCGCCCAGCCAGCGGATCGCCTCGGGTCCGGACGGCAGTTCCTGGAGGTCGCGTACGGCGAAGGAGTTCCGCTCCAGCGCCTCGACCAGGTGGGTGAGGGTCTTGCGGTGCCCGCAGGCCAGCCGGTCGACCTCGTCGGGGATCACCGACCGGTAGTCGCCGAGCGGGATGTTGTAGAGGGTCTCGGAGATGACCACGACGGCGTTGTCCGCCGTGCGCACGGAGATCGCCTTCATCGCGGCTTCGAGCGTGGACGGTGTCAGGTGGCCGATGCTGCCGCGGAGCACCACCAGGTCGTACGGTGGCTCGCGGTCGGGTATCTGCTCGAGGTCCTGGGCGTTGCACCGGTAGAGCCGCACCCGGTCGGCCACCCCGGCGCGCGCCAGGCGGTCGGCGGTGTACCGCACCTGTGGACCGCTGATGTTGACGCCGTCGATGCGCGGGCAGTCGGGGAACCGTCCGGCCATGTGCAGCAGGGTGGTGCCCCAGCCGAAGCCGACGTCGAGGATGCGGCCGACCGGCGCGCCTTCGGGTAGTCCGGCGAGGTCGAGCTGCCGGGCGAAGTAGCGTTCGCCCGCCTGGTCGAGCGAGGCGTTGTCGTCGCCGTCGTAGAGGCCGAACTGGAACCACAGCTCGTCACCGATCGCGGTGCGCCACATCGCCGGATCGTCTCGGTAGACGGCCTCGACCCGGGACTGGTACGGGTCGTCCGCGGGGCCGGTGATGACGTCGAAGCCGGCGTCGGTGCTTGTCACGTCGTTCCTCCGATGGTGTTGAGATCGCCGCGATAGCGTTCGGACTCGAAGTGCCAGTCGAAGTTGCCTCGTACCAGGTGGCGTACGCCCGTGATCCACTGATCGACGCCGGTGGAGCGGGGCAGGGCCCGCGCCGCGTCGTCGAAGGCGGTCACACGGTCGGTCGCCAGGTCGTTCACCGCGCTCAACGCGTCGCCCAGGGCGCTGCCCTCGTGGTGCATCACCACGCGCACCGCGTTGTGGATCTGTTCGGAGGCCAGTTCCTTGCCGACCGAGTAGATGTCGTTGAACAGTCCGCAGTGCTCGGCGGCGGCGTCCTTGAGCGCTCGGTAGGCGGGCAGCAGGCGGACGTCCTCGGGGAGATCGACGCCGACGGCGACCTCCGTCAGGTCGGCGCACCACCGTGTGCCGGCCGTGTCGCGGCGGTGCGCGAGATACGTGTCGAGGGTGGGTATCCGTCCCCTGCTCCGCTCGTCGAACTCGACGCCGTAGGTGAGCAGGAACGCGCTCAGGTCCCGGCGGAAGGTCGCGTACCAGGCGGGAGAGCGGTTCTGCGGCAGCCGTCCCCACAGCTCGGCCAGGGACTGTTCCATGGCTCCCGAGGGCGGGGCGCCGTCGAGGACGCCGAGGCGGGCGTCGAGAGCGGCGCGGCCCCGGGCGGGGTCCCGACCGAGGGGGCCGTCGTCGAACTGATCGTCGTTCACGAAGATCCAGGCCATCAACTGGGCGAGGTAGAGGAGCAGTTCGGGTGCGGCGGTCGGGAAGTAGCGTGCTGTGGTCAGCGCGGGGTCGGCGCGGCGCAGCAGGCGGCGTACGTCCTCGTCGTCGGCCAGGCCGAACGCGTCGATCCATTCCCACACCGGGGTCTCACACGTGTCGCGGGCGGGGTTGAGCGGGATCGGTGGGAACGGCATGAAGTGTGCGGGGTAGGTGATCACGCCGGGGTTCCTTCCTGCGGTCCGACGGCGGGTGCCGCATAGCGGTCCAGTTCCGCGCAGCAGTCGACGGCGCCGCGCATGAGCAGCCGGTATCCCTGGACGCACCGCCTGATGTCCTCGGAGCCACCGGCGCAGCGGGCGGCTTCCTCGAACGCGCGCAGGCTCGCCGACGCCATCTCCCCCACCGCGTCGACGGCCTGGCCGATGTCGACGCCCATGTGGTGCATGTGGACGTAGACGGCGTTGTGGACCTGTCCCGTCGCCAGCTCCTTGTGGATCGAGTAGAGGTCGTTGACCAGTCCCATGTACTCGGATGTGCGGGCACGCAGGGTGTGGACGGCGTCGAGTCGCCGGACCCGGGAGGGCAGGTCGACGTCGCAGGCGGGCTCCACCAGGTCGGCGAACATGAGCATGCCCGATGACAGGCGGCGGTGGCGGCGGTACTCGTCGACTCCGGGGACCCGGCCACCCACCCGGTCGATGGCTTCGCGGGCGTAGGTCCACAGCCAGACGGCACAGTCGTCCCGGAAGGCTCGGCACCATTCCGCGGAGCGGTCCACCGTGGTGCGACGCCACAGGTCGGTGATCGCGGGGAGCAGGGGGTCCGCGGTGGTGGACGCGCCGGTGTCGAAGGCGGCGATGACATGGTCCGCCAGTGCTTCGCAGCGCTCGCAGTCGTCCTCGGCGTCGAGCAGGTCGTCGACCAGGAAGTTCACGGCGAGCCATTGCGTGGCGAGGGTCAGGGACCGGGGTGGCGCGCCGGGATACAGCCGGGCGGCCACGTGCGCCGGGTCCGCCCTCCTCAGGATCTCGCCGCGGTTCGCGTCCTGGAGCAGACCGAACCGGTCGGCCCAGGAGCGCAGTTCCCCGGCCGCCGTGTGCTCGGCGGGGTTGGGGTCCTGGCCCGGGCACGGCATGTCGAGTTGGCGAACGGTTGTCATGAGTCCCCTATCAGCCGGACTTCGCCGCACCGACGCCGGGCCGGGCGGCCCTGTCGCCCTTGCCCCGGGCGTGATCGGGGCCTACGTGAGCTGGTCCACGATCACGCGGATGACCTGTTGCCGGCCTTCGTCGTCGAAGAAGTGGCCGCCCGGGACGGGTGTCAGGCTGAACCGGTCACGTGTCTCCTTGGACCAGTCCGCCATCCGCTCGGGATGTGCCTCGGGGTCCTCGGTGCCCGCGAACGCGTGGACGGGGATGTCCAGGGGCGTCTCGGGGTGGAAGTCGTGGGTGCTGAGCACCGTCAGGTCGGCTCGCAGGGTCGGCAGCAGTCCGGCGAGGAGTTCGGGCTGTTCGAGGACTTCGACGGGTGTACCGCCCATGTCGCGCACGTATCCGACGAGGCCGTCCTCGCGTCCGTCCCACTCCCACTGGCCGTCGTCGCGGGCCGGCGCCACGCTGGCCGCCAGGAAGAGGGCGCGCGGTCCCGGTAGTCCGCGTTCGCGCAGGGCGTGGGCCAGCGCCCAGGACACCCTGGCCCCCATGCTGACGCCGTAGAGGGCGAAGGGCCTGTCGAGGTGCGGTTCCATGACCTCGATCAGGTCGTCGACGAGGGGGGCCATGCGCTCGTACGGTGTCTCGGTGAACCGGTCGGCCCGGCCGGGGAGTTGTACGGCCACCGGCTCGATGTACCAGGGCAGTTCCTGGGGCCAGCGGCGGAACACGGAGGTGTTGCCGCCCGCGAAGTGGAAGCAGAACAGGCGGGTCTCGGCCGGGCCGTTGCGGCCGAACCGCTTGAACCAGCGGCGGTCGATGTTCGTTCCCGGTGCCGCGGTTCCGCTCATCGTCCGGCCGCCGTCAGCAGCTTGGCCGCCATCAGGTCCAGGAGGCTGTCGGGGGCCTCCATGAACGCATGGTGGTGGCCCTCCAGCAGGACGGCGGTGGTCTCCCCGCACTCCTTCCAGCCCGCCATGTCGGCATAGGGGATCTCGTCGTCCTCGGTCCAGCCGATGGCGGTGATCGGGCCGGGCAGCCGGAGCGGGTCGGGCACGATGTACCGCTTGTTCGTGTCGACGTCGGCGCGCAGGATCTCCAGGTAGAACGAGAGGAGTTCCGGGTTGGGGTCACCGCCGAGCTTGCGCATCAACCCTTCGAGTTCGGCCTTCAGTTCGGTGTCGTCCATCGACAGGAAGCGCCCGGCGGGCCCGTCCTGCGGGGCGACCTCGGAGGAGACGTAGAGCTGCGACGCGGTGGGCTTGCCCGTGCGGGCCAGTTCGGCGGAGACCTCGTAGGCGGCGAGCGCGGAACCGCAGTGGCCGAAGAAGGCGAACGGCACGTCCAGGTAGTCCTCCAGGCCGGGGATCATGGCCTGGGCGAGTTCCTGGTAGGTGGTGAAGTTGGGCTCGGCGAAGCGCGTCTCGTGGCCCGGGAGCTCGACCGGGATGAAGTCCACCCCGTCGCGGTGGCGGGGCCACTGGCGGTACATGCTGGCGCCACATCCCGAGTAGGGGATGAGGAACACCCGCGCTACGGCGTCGGCCGACGGCCTGTGGGGCAGCCACGGGTTCCGGCCGGAGGGGCGGTGGTTCATCGGCAGGTCTCCAGGGTCGGGGGCGCGGTGGTCAGCGCAGGCGGGCGGTGATCGGCAGGTGCTTGTACCCGGAGATGAAGTTGGACCGGAGTCGGGACTTCTCCCCCGCGTACGCGAAGTCGGTGAACCGGCTGAGGAGTTCGGTGAAGAGGATCCTCAGGGTGACGCGGGCCACGGTGTGGCCGACGCAGTAGTGCGGGCCGATGCCGAACGCCACGTGCTTGTTCGGCCGGCGCCGCAGGTCGAAGGTGTCGGGGTCGGGGAACACCTCGCGGTCCCGGTTGGCGGACCCCAGCCAGACCACGACGGCGTCGCCGGCCCTGATCCGGGTGCCGCGGATCACGGTGTCGTTGACGGCGTACCGCATGAAGTGGCTCACCGGGGACGCCACGCGCAGCGCCTCCTCCACGGCCGTGGGCGTCACGCTGAGGTCGGAGGCCCAGGTGTCGAGCAGCCCGTCCTCCACATGCTCGGCCATCATGTAGTTCGGTGAGTGGGGCGTGGTGACCACGGCGCCGAGGAGCACGCTGTAGCAGTTGGACATCACCTCGCCCGGCGTCATGCGCCGGCCGTCCACCTCGGTCGTGATCAGGACGCTGATCAGGTCGTCGCCGAGGTTGCGGCGGCGCTCGCCGTAGATGTCCTGGAAGTAGGCGAAGAGTTGGCGGTGCGCGTTGTCGAGCGTCGCCTGGGTGCCGCCTTCCAGCCGGTACTCGGGATCGTCGGCGGCGATCGAGGAGTTGAGCAGTTCGGCCAGCCGGGGCCAGTCCTCCCGGGGCAGGCCCATGGAGGTGCCGCCGACGGCGACCGGCAGGGCCAGCATGGCCTCGGCGAAGTCGAACGGGCCGCCGTCCTCCAGCGGACGTAGGACCTCCAGGACGAGTTCGCGGATCATCTGGTCCTGGCGCTCGATGGCCTTGATGGCCATGGCCTTCTGCAACCGGGCGCGCATGATCGTGTGCCGGGGAGGGTCGGTGGCGGCGATCTGCCGGCCGCCCGCCGGGTCCTCGACGCCGAGGATGTTCAGCAGTGTGCCGCGCTCGGAGGTGAAGGTGTGGGAGTCGCGCAGCACCTGGTCGGCGTCGTGGTAGTTGGCCACCGACCAGAAGCCGTTCGCCTCGTCGACCTGCTGCCAGGTGAGGTGGTCCTTCTCGCGCAGCTCGGCCCAGAGCGGATGGAAGTCGCCGTGGCTGTAGAGCATGGGGTCGGCCAGGCCCATGGCGGCCTTTCCGACCGGGCAGCCGGGCGCCGGCTGGGCGGGGATGACGGGACACCCGCCGGCCGGGGCGACGGTCCCGGCGGCTGATTCATCGAGCGGCAGCATGCTCGGCCTCCTGTGTTGACTCGGGTGAGCCCAGTCCCTCGCTCTGCCGCAGGCCATCGGCGAGGTCGGCGATGGTCGGGCGGAGGTACAGCGTCCGGGCGGGCAGATCGACGCCGAACTCGCTCTGCAGGGCGGCGAGCAGTTCGGCGGCCATCAGCGAGTGCCCGCCGAGCTCGAAGAAGTTGTCGGTGGAGCCGATGGGCTCGACGTCGAGGGCCTCGCTCCAGATCTCGGCGAGGCGGCGCTCCAGGTCGTCGGCCGGTTCGACGTACTCGTTCCACACGTTGCGCGGGATCTTCGCCGAGGGCAGGGCGCCGCGGTCGACCTTGCCGTTCGCGTTGAGCGGGATCTCCGGGAGCGCGAGGATCACCCAGGGGACCAGGTGGGCGGGGAGGACGGCGGCGAGCTTCTCGCGGAGGTTCACGCCGAGCGCCGCGGACTCCTCCTCGGACAGTCCGCCCGCGGCGACGTACGCGATCAGGCGGGTGTCACCGGCTCCGTCGGTGTGCGTGAGCGCGGCCGCCTCCTCGACGCGGGGGTCCTTGAGGAGTTCGGTCTCGACCGTGCTGGGCTCGACCCGGTAGCCGCGGATCTTGACCTGGCGGTCGGCGCGGCACAGGAAGTCCAGGTTGCCGTCGGGCAGTTCGCGGACGATGTCGCCCGTGCGGTACATGCGCCGGCCGGGCTCGGCTCCGAAGATGTCGGCGACGAACTTCTCGGCGGTGGCGCCCGGCTTGTTGAGGTACCCGGTGGCCACGCCGTCGCCGCCGACCCACAGTTCGCCCCATTCGCCGGGCGGGACGGGGCGCATCGCGTCGTCGAGGATGGCGGCGGTGGTGCCGTGGATGGGGGTGCCGATCGGGACGCGTTCCTCGTCGCTGCCGGTGCGGGTGGTCCAGCAGGTGGTGTACGTGGTGTTCTCGGTGGGGCCGTACCCGTTGGTGAATATCAGGCCCGGGTGTGCGGCGAGGACCCGGCGGACGTGGTCCGGGGAGAGGACGTCACCGCCCGCGAGGAGGTGCCGTACGGTGCCCAGGCCGTCGAGATGGTGGGCGACCAGCTTGTGGAAGAGGCCCGAGGTCAGCCACAGGATGGTCACGCCCTCGTCGTGGATGGTCCTGACGATCTCGTCCAGGTCCGCCCGGCCGGACGGGGCGAGGGCGAGGCGGCACCCCTTGACCAGCGAGGTCCAGATCTCGAAGGTCGACACGTCGAAGCCGACGCGGGTGATCTGCAGGAAGACGTCGCCCGGGCGTACGTCGATCCAGTCGGGGGTGTCGATGAGCCGGAAGATCGCGCGGTGCGAGACCACGACGCCCTTGGGCACCCCGGTGGAGCCCGAGGTGTAGCAGACGTAGGCGGGGCTGTCCGGTCCGATCTCGGTGGCGGGCAGCAGACCGGGCTCGGCGGCGGCGGGCTCGGCGGGGTCGTCGATGGACAGCACGTGCTCGATGCCGTGGGCCAGCGGCGCGGTGCCGGAGTCGACGACGGCGAAGCGGGCCCGCGCGTCGTCGAGGATGCGGGCGCGCTGCTCGGCCGGCTCGGCCGGGTCGAGGTACAGGTAGGCGCCGCCCGCCTTGAGGATCGCGGTCAGTACGACCATGAGGTCCATCGACCGGTCGAGCAGGACGGCGACGACGCTGCCGCCGCCGACCCCGGCCGCGCGCAGCCGCCGCGCCACGGCGTCGGCGTCGGCGTCGAGTCGCCGGTAGCTGAGGCTGCGGTCGCCGTGGCTGATCGCGGTGGCCTCGGGGGTCCGCGCGGCCTGCTCTGCGACCATGTCGTGCACACAGCGCGGCGAGCGAGCTGACTGAAGGCTGCCCATCACTGATTCCCTACCTTGTTCTTCTCTGCTCGGCTCTGTGTCACCGATGCCGGCTGGACTCAACGGGAGGCGGAGACCGCCGCGGGGTCCTGGCGCGCGCTGAGGGGACGGAGGTCGGTCCAGTTCTCGTCGATGTAGTCCAGGCAGGACTGCCGGGTGCCTTCGTGGACGGCCCTCCAGCCGGCCGGGATGTCCAGCTTGACCGGCCAGAGCGAGTGCTGTTCCTCGGCATTGACGAGGACGGCGAAGGTCCCGTTGGAATCGTCGAAGGGATTCATTGCATGGGCTCCTTGAACGGGCAGCTTGAAGGGGAGCGGGCCGGACGGAAATACCGCACCGTGTTGTGCGGGGGGAACGCCGGCGCTGCCGGGAAATATCGACGAACCGCGCTGAATGGTCGCCGCTTTGTCGTGGGACGTCGAGCCGACGCTATCCGCACCCAACTCCCGCGTGGTGTCACATGAAAGGACGACATCCGGGGAGGGCGCAGGGGTTCAGCCCACCTTGTACACCCAGGCGTGCGGGTCGGGCAGCCGCCCGTACTGGATGTCGAGCAGCTCCTTGCGCAGCCGTCGGGTGACGGGGCCGGGCTCGCCGTCCCCGATGGTCCATTCCTTGCCGCCCGCTCCCTTGACCCGGCCGATCGGGGCTATGACGGCCGCCGTTCCGCAGGCGAAGGCCTCGGTCATCCTCCCGGAGGAGCACAACTCCTCCCACTGCGGCACCGACATGGGCCGTTCCTCGGCGTCGAGGCCGAGTTCGGGGGCGAGGCGGAGCAGGGAGTCACGGGTCACGCCGGGCAGCAGCGTGTCGGTCAGCGGGGGTGTGACGATCCGGGGCCTGCCCCCGTTCCCCTCGTTCAGGACGAAGAAGATGTTCATGCCGCCCATCTCCTCCACCCAGGTGTGCTCGGCCGCGTCCAGCCAGACCACCTGGTCGCAGCCCTCGGCCACGCCCTGGCGCTGGGCGGCGAAGGCCGCGGCGTAGTTGCCGCCGACCTTGGCGGCGCCGGTGCCGCCGGGCGCGGCCCGGGTGTACTCCTGCGACAGCCACACCGTCAGCGGCCGGAGCCGTTCGCCGGCGCCGAAGTAGGCGGTGGCGGGCGAGGCGAACACCACGAACAGGTAGCTGCGCGAGGGGAGCGTGAAACCCAGCTCCTGCTGGGTGGCGATCATCAGGGGCCGCAGGTAGAGGCTCTCGCCCGCCCCGGAGGGGACCCAGGCCGCGTCGTGTGCGACCAGCAGCTCCAGGGCGTGCAGGAAGGTCTCCTCGGGGAGGGCGGGCATGGCGAGGCGTTCCGCGGAGCGGTTGAACCGGCGCGCGTTGACCTGCGGCCGGAACAGCGCGATGCCGCCGCCGTCCTGCCGGTAGGCCTTCATGCCCTCGAAGCACTCCTGTCCGTAGTGGAACACGGAGGCGGAGGGGTCGAGACTGAGGGGAGCGTACGGTTCGAGCCGCCCGTCGTACCAGCCGCGCTCCTCGTCGAAGCGCACGGTCACCATGTGGTCGGTGAAGGTCCGGCCGAAGCCGGGTGAGGCGAGGACCGACTCGCGCTCTCCGTCCGGCATCGGTCGGTCACTGGTGTGTATCTCGAAGTCCACCGGCTGACCACCTGCTTCCTCGTCGAACTCGCCGGATGTGAAGGCCCTGATGTGGACCAGAAACTACCCGCAGGGACTCGGCGCAGCGGTGTCACATGAAAGGACGACATGCGGGCGCGGAGCCGGTGAACGAGGCTGGCCGAGACTGGGGAAACTGTCGAACTTTCGACTCCGCAGTTCCCGTTCGAAGTGGCCGCGAACAGAGTGGAATTACGTATGGGCATCGCCGTTGCCAAGCTGGAAGCCTGGATGCGCGACTACTACCACAAGGTCGATCACGACATCGGCAGCAGCGGGGTGCGCGACCTGTCCATGGCGGAACTGCGCGCGCTCTGCGATTTCGAGCTGTCCGAGCTGGACTCGCTGGTGCTGCACGACAGCGAGGCGTACGGCGGGCCCGGACTGCGTGCCGCGCTCGCGGACCGCTGGACCGGTGGCGACGTCGATCCGGTGATGGTCACGCACGGGTCCAGCGAGGCGATCTACATCGTCATGCACACGCTGCTCGCAGCGGGCGACGAGGTGATCGTCGTGGACCCGGCCTACCAGCAGTTGTACGACATAGCCGCTTCGAAGGGGTGCCGGATCACCCGCTGGCCGCTGCGCGCCGACCGCGGCTTCCGGCCCGACATGGAGCTGTTGCGCCGACTCGCCGCGTCCGGCCCACGGATGATCGTGGTGAACTTCCCGCACAACCCGACCGGGGTGTCGATCACCGCCGAGGAGCAGGACGAGCTGATCGCCATCGCGGCCGCGTCGGGCGCCTGGCTGGTCTGGGACAACGCGTTCGGCGAGATGACGTACACCGCGGAGCCCCTGCGTCTGCCGCACGACCGCTACGACAAGGTCATCTCCTTCGGCACCCTCTCCAAGAGCTACGGGCTGGCCGGCATGCGGGTGGGCTGGTGTCTGGCGCCGCGGGAACTGCACGAGGAGATGGCGGTGTTGCGGGACTACATCGCGCTGTACGTCTCCCCCGTCCTGGAGTTCTTCGCCGAGAAGGCGATCCGCAACGCCGACCGGATCGTGGCGTTCCAGCGCGAGCACGCGACCGCGAACCTCAAGCTGTTGCGGGACTGGGCGGCGGGCCTGCCCGACCTGGTCCGCCTCACCCCGCCGGACGGCAGTGTGACGACGTTCGTCGAGTTTCCGCGCCTCCCCGACGTGGAGCGCTCCTGCCGACGGCTCGCGGAGGAGCACCGGGTGCTGCTCGTGCCTGGCAGGTGCTTCGGCGACGACTTCGGCTCCTACGCCCGGCTCGGCTTCGGCGGTACGGCCGCCGAGCTGACAGCGGGGCTCTCCTCCCTCGAACAGGTGCTGCGCGAAGACTCCCGAACGGTGGCTGCCCGATGACTGAAGACCTGCAATCCCGTATCGCCGCCCTCTCGCCGGACAAGCGAGAGCTCTTGGAGCGGCGCCTCGGGGAGATGGCGGCCGCCCGCGGGTCCGGTGCGGCCGGCCGGATCGAGCCGCGCGACCGCGACGCGCCGACCCCGCTGTCCTTCGCCCAACTGCGCGAGTGGACGACCGGCCGGATCCGGGGCTCCAACAACATCGGCGGAGCGCTGCGGCTCGTCGGCGACCTCGATCTCTCCCTGCTCAGCCGGGTGTTGACGGAGATCGTCGACCGTCATGAGGCGCTGCGGTCCACGGTCGAGATGGACGGCCGCACCCCCGTGCAGGTGGTCCGGCCGGTCTCCGCGGTGCCGACCCCGCTCATCGACCTGTCCGACCTGCCGGCCGAGGAGCAGCCGGCCGAGGTCCGGCGGCGCGCGGACGCGGAACTGGTGCGCCCCTTCGCCCCGGACGACCCCCAGCGCCTGCGTCTGACGCTGCTGCGGCTGGCCCCGGACACCCATGTGGCGCTGTTCACCACCGACCACGCGGCCTCCGACGCGTGGTCGATGGCCATTCTCGTACGGGAGTTCGTGGCTCTGTACGGCTCCTACCGCGGTGGCGGCGCGGGCGCGCTCCCGCCGCTGGACATCCAGTTCGGTGACTTCGCCGCCGCGCAGGCCCGGGAGTTCACCGACGAGCGGATAGGCGCCGAACTCACTTACTGGAAAGAGGCGTTGGACGGTGTGCCGACGCGCCTCGCCCTGCCGATCGACCGGCCCTACCCCGCCCGGCCGACCTTCGAGGGCGCCCAGTACCACATCGATCTCTCGCCCGAGCTGAGCAGCGACCTCAAGGTGTTCAGCGAGCGGGAGAACGCCTCGCTGTTCATGGTGCTGCTCGCCACCTTCTCCGTGCTGCTCCACCGGTACTCGGGCCAGGACGACCTGGTGATCGGCTCGGCCATCTCCGGGCGCAACCGGGTGGAGACCGAGGAACTCATCGGCTGCTTCGCCAACCTGCTGCCGCTGCGGATGCGGCTCGCCCAGGACCAGACGCTGCGCGACCTGGTGCACGCCGCCCGGGACACCACGACCACCGGCTACGACCACCAGGACCTGCCCTTCGAGCGGCTCCTGGAACAACTGGGCATCGGCCGGGAGGCGTCGCAGACCCCGCTGATCCAGGTGATGATCAACGTCCTGACCGCCCCGCCCAGCACCCTGGAGGTGCCGGACCTCACCATCGCGCCGGAGCCGATGGACATCGGGCCGGTCTCCATCGACCTGACCCTGTTCGCGATGCCGCGCGGCGACACGGTGTCCTTGCAGTGGCAGTACTCCACCGAGCTGTTCGACACCGAGACGGTGGAGCTGCTGGCCTCGCAGTTCGTCAACGTGCTGCGCCAACTGGTGACGGCGCCCGACACCGCGGTCGGCGACGTCGAGTTCATCGTCAGCCCGGTCGCGGCGACGGCAGCCCCGGCCCCCGCCGCTGCGGCGGACCAGGGCCCCGGCTTCGTCGAGCTCTTCCAGCGGCGCGCGGCCCTCGCCCCGCACACCACGGCCGTCATCCACGCCGGAACGGCCCTCAGCTACGCGGAGTTGAACCGCGCCGCCAACCGGCTCGCGCACGAGCTGCGCGAGCGCGGTGTCGGACGGGAGGTGCCCGTCGGTATCCTCCTCGACCGGTCGCCCCGCATGGCCGTGGCGATCCTCGCGGTCCTCAAGGCGGGCGGCTACTACGTCCCCCTCGACCCGTCCTACCCGGCGGAACGCCTGACGTTCATGCTCAGCGACGCCGACGTACGGGTCCTGATCGTCGAGAAGGAGGCGGACGGCGCGCTCACCGCCGGGTGGTCGGGCGACGTCGTCCTCGTGGACGCACCCCCGGACCGGCCCGCGCACGATCTGCCCACGCTGCCCGACCCCGCCTCGACGGCGTACATGGTGTACACGTCGGGTTCGACCGGCCGCCCCAAGGGCGCCCAGATCGAGCACCGCTCACTGGCGGTCTTCGCCCGCGACGTCGTGGACCGCTTCGGGCTCGGCAGCGGGGACCGGTTCCTCCAGTTCGCCTCGCCCGGCTTCGACGTCCTCGTGGAGGAGCTGTTCCCCATCTGGCTGGCCGGCGGCGCGGTGGTCATCCCCGCCGAGCGGCTGCTCGGCGGCGGCGCCGACCTCGCGGAGCTGGCCGAGCGCGAGCGGATCACGGTGATGGAACTGCCCACCGCGTACTGGCACGAGTGGACCCGGTCGCTGCGGCGCGAGGACCGTGAACTTCCGGAGTGGCTGCGTCTCGTCATCATCGGCGGCGAGCGGGTGCTGCCCGACCGCATCACGATGTGGGAACCGCTCGGCGTGCCGCTGATGCACGTGTACGGCCTGACGGAGACGACGGTCAGCTCGACCTTCTTCCGCGTCGACCCGGTCGACCAGAGCCGCGACTGGCCCAACCTGCCGATCGGCACCCCGCTGCCCTCGGCCGATCTGCGCATCCTGGACCACCGGCTGCGCCCCGTCCCCGTGGGCAGCATCGGCGATCTGTACATCGGTGGCATCAGCCTGGCCCGCGGCTACTACGGCCGCCCCGGTCTGACCGCCGCGCGGTTCGTCGCCGACCCCGATCCGGCGCATCCGGGCGCGCGGCTGTACCGGACCGGTGACCTGGTACGCCAACGGCCCGACGGGAACCTGGAGTTCGTGTCCCGCGCCGACACCCAGGTCAAGATCCGCGGTTTCCGGGTGGAGCCCGCGGAGATCGAGGCCCATCTCAGCCTGCACCCCGGGATCACCGAGTCGGTGGTCGTCGTGCACGAGCCGGAGCCCGGGGACAAGCGGCTCGTGGCCTACATCGTGCCCCGCGAGTCCCCCGCGCCCGCCCCCGCCGCCCTGCGCGAGTTCCTGGAGAAGGAGCTGCCGCCGTACATGGTGCCCGCCACCTTCGTCGAGCTGCGGGCACTGCCGCTGACCCCGAACGGCAAGATCGACCACGCGGCGCTGCCCGCCCCCACTGCCGAACGCCCCGCCGAGACCGCGGAGTTCGTCGCCCCGCAGAACCCTGTCGAGCAGCAGCTCGCCGAGATCGTCGCCGGCGTCATCGGCGTCGAGAGCATCAGCGTGCACGACAACTTCTTCGAGCTGGGGGGCGACTCGATCCTGGCCATCCAGGTCGTCGCGCAGGCGCAGGACATCGGCATCCGGATCTCCCCGCTCGACCTCTTCGAGCACCCCACGGTCGCCATGCTCGCGGCGGTGACGACGGCGGCCCCGGTCATCGACGCCGAGCAGGGCGTGGTCAGCGGACCGTCGCCGCTCACCGCGCGGCAGCGCTGGTTCTGCGGCTCGGACATCGCCGACCCGCACCACTGGAACGTCTCCACGCTGCTCGAACTGCGGGAGTCCTACCCGCCGGACATGCTGCGCGAGGCGGTCGTCCAGCTCCTCATCCACCACGACGGCCTGCGGCAGCGCTTCCAGCTCAACGGTGTCCAGACGCGCGTGCGGATCGCCCTGCCCGACTCCCGTACGCCGTTCACGGCGCACGACCTGTCCGGTCTTGACCCCGCCGAGCAGGAGCGCCGGATCACGGAGCTGACCGCCGACGCGGCGGCGGGTCTCAAGCCCACCGTCGGGCCGCTGGTCCGGTTCGAGTTCTTCCGGCTCGGCGAGGAACGCCCCGACCGACTGGCGGTGATCGCGCACCGCCTGGTCGCCGACGCCACCTCCCTGCGCATCCTCGTCGAGGATCTGCGCACCGCGCTGCTCGCGCTGGGCGCGGGCCGGACCGTCGCGCTGCCGGCCAAGACGACGTCCTGGCAGTCCTGGGCGCGCCGTCTCGCTTCGTACGCCGGTACGCAGCCGGTGCAGTCGCAGCGGCCGTACTGGACCGATCTGGTCGAGGAGACGCCCGGCACCCTGCCTCTCGACACGGCGGAGGACCCGGGGGCGGACACCGCCGCCGACGCCCGTGAGGTCGTCGCGCGGCTCGGCGCCGAGGAGACCACCGAGTTGCTGCACACGGTCCCGGCCGCGCACAACTGCCGGATCGACGACCTGTTGCTCACGGCCCTGAGCCGCACTCTCGGCGACTGGACGGGCTCGCCGCGCAACCTCGTCGACCTGCGGCGCCACACCCGCGAGCAGGTCTTCGGCGACATCAACCTGGCGCGCACCGTCGGCTGGCTGGACACCGTCCACCCGGTCGGCCTCGTCAGCGAGCCCAGCGGCACGCCCGAGACCACGCTGAAGTCGGTCAAGGAAGCCCTGCGGGCCGTCCCCGAGGGCGGGCTCGGCTGGCAGCTCCTGCGCCAGGGCAACGACCCGGTACCGGCCTCCCCGGCGCACCTGGTCTTCGAGTACACCGGCCAGCTCCACGAGCCGTCACCGGCCACGGACGGTCTCACCCCGCTCGGACCCGCCGGTCCCGCGAGCAGTCCGCTCGCCCGGCGCCCGTATCCGCTGGCGGTCCGCGCCTCGGTCACCGGCGGCCTGCTGACCGTCACCTGGGAGTACAGCGCCCGCCTGCACCACCACGAGACCGTGGAGCGGCTCGCCGAGCGGTTCCTGGCGGAGCTGCGGGCGCTGACGGCCGACGGGGACGCCACGCACGTCCCGTCGGACTTCCCACTCGCCCGCGTCGACCCCTCGCAGCTCGACGGGTTGCTCAGCCGTCTCAGCACGGGCCAGGAGACCCCGTGAGCCAAGCCGACGTCGCGGACGTCTACGAACTGTCGCCGCTCCAGCAGGGCATGCTGCTGCACACCCTGTACGGCGGTGACGCGGACACCTATGTCGCGCAGCGCAGCTTCGAGATCACGGGCGCGCTCGACGCCGACCTCCTGGAGCTGGCCTGGCAGCAGGTCACGGCCGCGCATCCCGCGCTGCGGACCTCCTTCCACTGGGAAGGCCTCGACAAGCCGCTCCAGGTGGTGCACCGCAAGCCGCCCGGCGCGCTGACACGGCACGACTGGTCGGCCGCGGACACCGACGAGCAGCAGCGCATGTTCGAGCGGCTGCTCGCCGAGGACCGGGCCGCGGGCTTCGACCCGGAGCGGCCCCCGTTGCAGCGGCTGCACCTGATCCGGCTCGGCGACGGCCGACACGGGTTCGTCTGGACCCACCACATGCTGCTGCTCGACGGCTGGTCGGTGCCGATCGTCCTCGGCGACTTCATCCGGCGCTACCAGTGTCTGCTTACGGGCGCCCCCACTCCGCCCGCGCCCGCCCCGTACCGGGACTACATCGCCTGGCTCCAGTCCCAGGACATGCGGGCGGCCCAGGACTGGTGGACCGGGGCGCTCGCGGGTTCCGCGGGCAGCGGTCGCCTGGGCCCACTGCTGCGACTCGACCCGCGACGCGGTCCCGGCGCAGTCGAGGAGGTCCGCAGGGAGCTGCCGGCCGCCCTCGACGAGCGGCTGCGCACGGTCGCCGCCCGCAACCAGGTCACGCTGAGCACCGTGTTGCAGGCCGCCTGGGCGCTGGTCCTGCGGCGTTTCAGCGGGGACGCGGAGGTCACCTACGGCTGCACCAGTTCGGGGCGCCCCGCCGAACTGCGGGGTGTGGACGAGATGGTCGGCTCGTTCATCAACACCCTGCCGATCCGGGTGACCGTGCCCGACGACGGGGAACTCCCGGGCTGGCTGCGGGAGATCCAGGCGGTGCACTCCACGGCCAGGCGGTACGAGTACACGCCCCTGGCGCAGATCCGCTCCTGGGCGAACCTGCCCGGCAACGAGCCGCTGTTCGAGAGCGTCGTCGTCCTCGACAACTACCCGCTCGCCATCGGCGACGGGAAGCTCGCCGAACAGTTCTCGGTCCGCTCGGTCAACGACTTCGAGAAGACCAGCGAGGCGCTGACCCTCATCGTGACGCCCGCACCGGCCTCGGTGATCCGGCTGATCTTCCACCGCGAGCGGTTCGAGCCGGGCGCGGTCGACGACATGATGGACTACCTCTACCGCGTACTGGAGGCCCTCACCGAGGCCGAGACGGTCGACGGCGTCATGACGGCCGCCGCCGGGCCCGAGGAGAGCGGCCGGGCGGTGAGCGTGCGGTACCCGGACGCGGAGCGGACCCTTGCCGCGCTGATCGAGCGGCAGGCGGCGGCCACCCCCGACGCGGTCGCCGTCCACAGCGACGAAGGCACCCTCACCTACGGGCAGTTGATCGAGCGCTCCCGCCGGGCGGCCGACGCGCTCGCCGCGGCGGGTGCGGGCCCCGGCCGGTTCGTCGGGATCTGCGCCGAGCGCGGCCTCGACATGGTCACGGGGGTGCTCGGCACGCTTCTCGCGGGCGCCGCCTATCTGCCCCTCGAACCCTCGCTGCCTGTCGCGCGCCTCGCCTTCATGACGGCCGAGGCGGGCATGACGGTCGCCTTCGCCTCGCCGCACTGCGTGGAGACGGCCAGGCAGGCAGGAGCGGAGCAGGTCCTCACCCCGGCGGACCGGGCCGAAGTGGCGCGCACGGCCGGGGCGGGCAGCCCCGACGACGCCGCGTACGCGCTGTTCACCTCCGGCTCCACCGGCCGCCCCAAGGGGGTGGTCGTCACCCACCGCGCGATCGTCAACCGTCTGCTGTGGATGCAGGAGACGTTCCCGCTCGGCGCCGCCGACCGTGTGTTGCAGAAGACCCCGCTGAGCTTCGACGTGTCGGTGTGGGAGCTGTTCTGGCCGCTGATGAACGGGGCCACCATGGTCGTGGCCCGCCCCGGCGGGCACCAGGACAGCACCTATCTGGCCCGCGTCCTCGCCGAACAGCGCGTGAGCGTGGCGCACTTCGTGCCGTCGATGCTCCAGCTCTTCCTCGACGAGGCCGTCGACGCGCCTGCCCTGCGCCGGGTGATGTGCAGCGGCGAGGCGCTCCCCCACGCCCTGGTGGAACGCTTCCGCGGCGTTCTCCCGCACGTGGAACTGCACAATCTGTACGGACCGACCGAGGCCGCCGTGGACGTCACCTGGTGGGACTGCGCGCGCCCCGCGCCGGCCGGGACCGTCCCGATCGGCGACGCCGTCGCGAACACCGGGACGCACGTACTGGACGAGCGCCTGATGCCCGCCTCCCCCGGGGTCCCGGGTGAACTGTTCCTCAGCGGCGTGCAGTTGGCGCGCGGTTACGTGAACCGTCCGGCACTGACCGCCGAGCGGTTCATCGCGCACGACCTGGCGGGCCCCGGCGGACGGCTGTACCGCACCGGCGACAAGGTCCGCCGGCTCCGGGACGGAACGCTGGAGTTCCTCGGGCGGATGGACCACCAGGTGAAGATCCACGGCTACCGGATCGAACTGGGCGAGGTGGAGCAGGTGTTGCTCGCCCAGCCGCCGGTCCGCGAAGCGGTGGTGACCGTCCGGGACGGGACACGCCTCGCCGCGTACGTCACCGGCGACGGCCCCGACCCGGCCGCCCTGCACGACGCCCTGCGGACGGCTCTGCCCCGCTACATGGTCCCGGCCACGGTCACCGTCCTGCCCGCCATGCCGCTGACCCACAACGGAAAGCTGGACCGGCGCGCCCTGCCCGATCCCGCGCCGACCGTGGAGGCGACCGCCGTCGAGGCCCCCGCGTCCCCGCGGGAGGAGAGCATCGCCGAGGTCTTCCGGGACCTGCTTGGCCTGTCCGCCGTGCACGTCACCGCGAGCTTCTTCGACCTGGGCGGCGACTCCTTCACCGCCGTCCGCGCGGTGCGCCGGATCGAGGGCGCCAGCGTCGGACTGCTCGCCGCCTGTCCCAGCGTCCGCGAACTCGCGGCGGCCCTCGAATCAACCGACGAGCCCGGCTCGCTGCTCCGGATGACCCCGCGGCACCGGACGGCCACGCGCACCCTGGTGTGCGTCCCGTTCGGCGGCGGCAGCGCCATCGGCTACCAGCCCCTCGCGGGCAGCCTCGACACCTCGGTCGACCTGCTGGCCGTGGCCCTGCCCGGTCATGAACTCGGGGGCGACCCGGAGCTGCGGCCCCTCGAGGAGGTGGCGCAGAGTGTCGCGGACGAGATCCTGAAGAACGTGGACGGGCCCGTCGCCGTCTACGGGCACTGCGTCGGGGTGGCGCTCGCCGTCGAGGTGGTACGCCGCCTGGAGACGGCCGGACGCGACGTCGAACGGCTCTTCCTCGGGGCGTCCTACCCCTATTACGGGAGCCGGTTCGCGCGGCGCCGCCGCGAGGGCCCCGACGCCGACCAGGCGGAGATGCGCTACCTGCAATCGCTCGGCGGATTCGACGGAGTGGTCGAGGAGGACGAACTCGCCTTCGTCATGCGGGCGTTCCGGCACGACGCGGGGGCCGCGCAGGCCTACTTCGGCGAGCACTGGCCGCGCCGCGGGCGCGTCGAGCCGCTGGCGGCCCCGATCACCGTGGTCATCGGCACGGACGACCCGGAGACGCCCCGCTACGAGCGCAAGCACCGGGTGTGGGAGCGCTTCGGCTCCTCCGTCGACCTGGCGACCGTCGCGGGAGGCGGCCACTACTTCCTGCAACAGCAGCCGGAAGTCCTCGCCTCGGTCATCGCGTCGGCGTTCGGGAAGGGGGACCGTGGACGGCAAGCTCCTCGCGATCAGTGATCTCCACGTCTCCCACAGCAGGAACCGTGACCTGGTCCGGCTCCTGAGGCCCACGTCGCCCGACGACTGGCTCATCGTCGCGGGTGACGTCGCCGAGCGCCTCGACGATCTGGCGTGGGCGCTCGGCCTGCTGCGCGAGCGCTTCGCACGGGTGATCTGGACCCCCGGGAACCACGAGTTGTGGACGACCCGGGGTGAGGGCGACGCCCTGCGCGGGGACGTCCGGTACAAGCAACTGGTGGAGACGGCACGGGAGCTGGGGGTCGACACACCGGAGGACCCCTTCCCCGTCTGGGAGGGCCCCGGCGGTCCGGTGACCGTCGCGCCGCTGTTCCTGCTGTACGACTACAGCTTCCGCCCGGCGGACGTCACGAGGGAACAGGCGCTGGACGAGGCGTGGGAGTCCGGTGTGGTCTGCACCGACGAGGCACTGCTGCACCCGGACCCCTACCCCGACCGGGTCGCCTGGTGCCACGCCCGCGTCGAACTGACCGAGCGGCGCCTCGCCGCACTGAACCCTGACCGCCGGCTGGTGCTCGTCAACCACTTCCCGCTCGTCCGGGAGCCGACCCTGGTCCTGCGCCATCCCCAGTTCGCCCTGTGGTGCGGTACGGACCGGACGGCGAACTGGCACACCCGCTTCAACGTCGCGGCCGTCGTCTACGGCCACCTGCACATTCGCCGGACCACGTGGTACGACGGGGTGCCGTTCATGGAGGTCTCGGTCGGCTATCCGCGCGAGTGGGCCGCCCGCGGTGACCACCCGGGGACCCACCAGGTGCTGCCCGTCCAGGAGGACTGATCATGCTCGCGGACATCCTGCCGCCCAAGGTCGCGGTGAAGGAGCTCGGGGAGGACCCGCCCGGCGTCCCGCACCACCCGCACGAGACGGTTCACGTCGCCTCGGCCCGGCCGGAGCGCCGGGCCGAGTTCATCACCGGGCGGCACTGTGCCCGGGAGGCGCTGCGCGTCCTCGGTGTGGAACCCGTGCCGATCCCCAAGGGTGAGCGCGGCGCACCGGTCTGGCCCGCCGGGGTGGTGGGCAGCATCACGCACTGCGGCGGTTACCGCGGCGCCGCCGTGGCGTTCCGCGGGGACGTGCCCGCGCTCGGGGTGGACGCCGAACCGAACGAGCCGCTGCCCGACGGGGTGCTCCGCACGATCGGTCTGCCGGCCGAGCACACCATGCTGTCCACGCTGCCCGCACGGCGCGGGATCGCCTGGGACCGGCTCCTGTTCAGCGCCAAGGAGTCCGTCTACAAGGCCTGGTTCCCGCTCACCGGCGAGTGGCTGGACTTCCTGGAGGCGGACCTGACCATCGACGCCGACGCCTTCACGTTCAGCGCCCGCCTGCTGGTGCCAGGCCCGGTCGTGGACGGCGTTCGCTGGTCCACCCTGCGGGGCCGCTTCACGGTCCGCGACGGCATCTTGCTGACGGCGGTCGCGGACGGGCACGGCTAGGGCGTCCTGCTTGGCGGCGCCGCCCGATGGGTGCGCCGGTCAGTCAGGACGAACAGCGTCGGAGCACGTACTCCGACGGCCGGCAGCGGGCTCGAACAACCACGTTCGTTGACGACGAAGCACCCCGGGCCGACCCGACCGTCCTCGCGGCGGCGCAGCGGAGTCCCGGCCACCGACAGGACCGGAGCGGCCAGGACCGACCCGACCGTGACGACAAGCCGGACTGCCTGGATCGCTCGGCTGCCGGGCCTGTGGGTGCGGTCGAAGTCACGTGCGTGCATCCCGCTCTCGCCGCCCTGTGTCGGCCGGGGCTCGGCGGATGGGCTGCCTGCCTATGGACCCGAAACGGCGCACGAGATCCTGGCCCCGAGAGCCCTGGAAGCCCGCCCTAGCTGTACGGCCCCGTGAGGTCAGGGACCTCCGGCAGGTCTCGCGGCTTGTCGCGCAAGGTCACCGAGGTGGGGAGTACGGCATAGCCGCGCTGGTGCGGGGAGTGCACGCGTCGTGCGTACGTCATGTCGATGTCGTAGTCGGAGATCCGGGCCCCGATCTCCTCCAGGGCAATCTTGATCTCCAGCTTGGCGAGGGCGGCGCCCAGGCAGTAGTGCGGGCCGTGGCCGAAGCTGATGAGCTGGCTGGTGTCCCGGTCCAGGTCGAAGCGGTCGGGGTCGGAGAAGACCCGGCGGTCGCGGTTGCCGGAGGCGGGGAGGATGGCGACCCGGCTGCCCTCCGGCAGCAGGACGTCGTGCAGCACCGTGTCCTCGGTGACGGTGCGGGCGACCATCTGACTGGCCGAGTCGTAGCGCAGGGTCTCCATCGTCCAGTCGTCGGGACGGTGTTCCAGTCCTGCCCGTTTCACGTCGGGGTGCAGCCAGCCGTGGTACCAGGCGTTCCCGATGACCTTGCCCGTCGACTCGTTGCCCGCGGTGATCAGCAGGAAGAGGAAGGCGACGATCTCCGAGTCGCTCAGCGCCCGGCCCTTGACCCGTACGTCCAGAAGGTGCGAGGTGAGGTCGTGGCCGGGGCTGCGCCGCAACTCGGTCACGTGCGCGACGAAGTACGAGGCGAGGCGCAGGGCGGCCTGGACGGAGCCGGCCGGGCGGTCCTCCTCGCCGTCGCCGCGCATGTTCAGCATGTCGGTGTCGGCGCGGATGAGGTCCCAGTCGGCGGCGGGGATGCCGACCATGTCGCACACGATGTCGTTGGGCAGGGCCGCCGCGTAGTCACCGGCGAAGTCGAACTCGCCCTGCTCCAGCAGCGGCAGCAGCCGGTCACGCGCCATCCTGCGGATGCGGGCCTCTTGCCCGGTGACGTGCCGGGCGGTGAAACCGCTGGACACCAGCGTGCGCAGCCTGCCGTGCTCCGGCGGGTCCATGGCGAGGAAGAAACTGGTCTTGTACGCCTCCGGGCCCCACAGTTCGGTCTCCAGGGAGATGCCGTTGCGGTTGGAGAACAGCTTGGGGCTGCGCAGCGCCGAGAGGACGTCCTCGTGCCGGGACAGGGCCCAGAAGTCACGTTCCTCGTTGCGGTAGACCGGCTCGTTCTCCCGCATCCAGGCGTAGACCGGGTAGGGGTCCTCGTGCAGTTCCCAGGAGAACGGGTCGTAGACAGGCCGATCCGCCGCAACGATCACGCTGTCCTGCCTGGCCGAGCTGTCTGTGTGCATCTATACGACTCCATCGCCGGTACGAACAGGGCCCCCTGCGCCCTGCGTCAGGAACTTACGACGCGGACGGCGAGCTGTCCTGTCACGCGAACCGGGGGCTGCCGCGACGGACCGTCCCGACATGTGCTAGGGGCTGCCGAACGTCAGGAACCCCGCCGACCGCGGCCCGCCTCACCTTGTCAGGAGCCATGCATGACCACCCTTGCTCTGCCCGCCACGGACGATCTGCGCGCGCGTGCCCGCGCGTGCCTGGACCGCATCGGCGCAGTGGTACCGGAAGGCGACGACCTGTCGGCCCGGACGCCGATCACCGGGGAGGACTTGTTCGGGCTGAGGGGCAGTGGCGGGGCGGAGACGCAAGCGGCGGTGGCCGCCGCCCACGAAACGTTTCTCACCTGGCGCTCCACTCCGGCGCCGCGCCGCGGTGAGGTCGTGCGCCGCTTCGGCGATCTGGTGCGCGAGCACCACGACGACCTGGCCGAGTTGATCACGCTGGAGGTCGGCAAGATCGGGGCCGAGGCGTACGGCGAGGTCCAGGAGATGATCGACATCGCTGACTACGCGGTCGGCCTCTCGCGTCAGCTCTACGGGCGGGTCATCGCGTCCGAGCGGGCCGAGCACCGGATGGTCGAGTCCTGGCACCCGCTGGGTGTCGTCGGCATCATCTCCGCGTTCAACTTCCCGGCCGCCGTCTGGGCCTGGAACACCACGGTCGCGCTGGTGTGCGGGGACACCGTCGTGTGGAAGCCGTCCGAGCAGGCGTCACTGATCGCGCTGGCCTGCGACCGGCTGCTGGCCCGGGCCGCCGAGGAGTCGGGCGCCCCGGCCGGCCTGCACCACCTGCTGATCGGCGGCCGGGAGACCGGCGAGGCGCTCGTGGACGATCCGCGGGTGGCGCTGGTCAGCGCCACCGGATCGGTGCCGATGGGCCGGGCCGTCGGCCCCCGGGTGGCCGCGCGTTTCGGGCGCTCCCTGCTGGAGCTGGGCGGCAACAACGCGGCCGTCATCACCCCGAGCGCCGACCTCGAACTGACCCTGCCCGCGGTCCTCTTCGCCGCCGTCGGCACCGCGGGGCAGCGCTGCACCTCGCTGCGGCGGCTCCTCGTGCACCGGGACGTCGTGGACGCGCTGCTGCCGCGGCTGACCGCCGCCTTCGAGCAGCTTCCCGTGGGAGACCCGTTCGACAAGGACACGCTCGTCGGCCCGCTGATCTCCCGGGCCCCGCTCGAAAAGATGCGGAAGGCGATCGCCCGGGTCACCGAGGACGGCGGAAAGCTGCTGGTCGGCGGCGACCTGGTCGAGACGTCCGCCGAGTCGGCCGCGTACGTGCGGCCCGCGATCGCGCGGATCGACGGGCACTCCCCCGTGGTGCGGGAGGAGACGTTCGCGCCGCTGCTGTACGTGCTGACGTACGACACGCTCGACGAGGCGATCGCCCTGCAGAACGACGTCCCCCAGGGCCTGTCCGCGAGCATCTTCACGCAGGACCAGCGGGAGGCCGAGATCTTCATGTCCGCCGTCGGCGCGGACACCGGCCTGGTGAACGTGAACCTGGGCACCTCGGGTGCGGAGGTCGGCGGTGCCTTCGGCGGCGAGAAGGAGACCGGGGGCGGCCGGGCGTGCGGCTCGGACGCGTGGCACGCGTACATGCGCCGGTCGACCAGCGTCGTCAACTACTCGGGTGAGGTGGCTCTCGCCCAGAACATCAGCTTCTCCTGACCCCGCCAGGCCGCCACCGTCCCCCAACGCGAGGATTGCCGATGTCTCTCCCCACCACCGGCTCGATCACCCCTGCCCAGGTCCACCCGAGCCTGTCGGCCCACATGCTCGTCGACGGGTACCCGTTCGTCCTCGATCTGTCGCGCAGTCAAGGCAGTTGGCTGGTCGACGCGCTCACCGGGCGGTCGTACCTGGATCTCTTCACCTTCTACGCGTCCAGCCCGCTCGGCTTCAATCCGCCGGACGTGGTGGGGGACGAGGAGTTCGTACGGCTCCTGGCGAAGGTCGCCGCCAACAAGCCGTCGAACGCGGACGCCTACACGCCGGAGTTGGCGGAGTTCGTCACCACGTTCGCCCGTGTACTGGGCGACCCCGAGCTGCCGCACCTCTTCTTCGTCGAAGGCGGGGCGCTGGCCGTGGAGAACGCGCTGAAGTGCGCGTTCGACTGGAAGAGCAGGCGGAACGAGGCGGCGGGGCGGTCCGCGTCGCTCGGCACGCAGGTGCTGCACCTGAAGTACGCCTTCCACGGCCGCAGTGGATACACCCTGTCCTTGACCAACACCGAACCGGTCAAGACCGAGCGCTTCCCGGTCTTCGACTGGCCGCGCATCGACACCCCCGCGGTCCGCTTCCCACTCGACGCGCACCACACCCGGCTCGTCGAGGAGGCCGAGCGGGCGGCGCTGGCGCAGGCCGAGGCCGCGTTCGCCGCGCATCCGCACGACATCGCGTGCTTCATCGCCGAGCCCATCCTGAGCGAGGGCGGTGACAAGCACCTGCGTCCCGAGTTCCTCCAGGCGATGCAGCGGCTGTGCCACGCGCACGACGCGCTGTTCGTCCTCGACGAGGTGCAGACCGGGGTGGGGCTGACCGGAACGCCGTGGGCGTACCAGCAGTTGGGGATCGAGCCGGACGTGGTGGCCTTCGGCAAGAAGGCTCAGGTCGGCGGGGTCATGGCCGGCCGGCGGGTGGACCTGGTGCCGGACAACGTCTTCCGGGTCAGCGCCCGTGTCGGGTCGACGTGGGCGGGCGGTCTCGCCGACATGGTCCGCTCGCGCCGTCTGCTCGAGGTCATCGAACGCGACGGACTGATCGAGCGGGCCGTGTCGTTGGGCGGCCACCTGTTGGAGGGGTTCGGTGCACTGGCCGACCGGTTCCCCGGTCTGCTCTCCAACGCCCGCGGGCGCGGGCTGATGTGCTCCTTCGACCTGCCGTCGGCCGCGTTCCGCGACGCGTTCGTCGACGTCCTGCGGGAGGAAGGGGTGCTCGTGCTCCCCGGCGGTGAACGCACGGTGCGGTTGCGGCCCGCGCTGTCGGTCAGCCAGGAGGAGTTGTCCCTCGCCCTGGACGCGTTCGGCCGGGCGCTCAAGCGCTGCGACGACGGCGCGTAGGAAATATTTTGTTCCCCGCTGGTTCCCCGGACGGGGCGCGTCTGCTAGGCCGTCAGAAAAGTACCTGTAGCTGGTAGATGGCGTAGCCATGTGTCACACAAAACAGCTACAGTTCGAGCGAGACTCGACTGATAACATTCGCATTCGAATCGGGAAGTACGGCTGTGGAAACGCGGTTGACTCGATTGGGGGATGTGCGACCCGGCCGGATCACGAGGCGGCTGCAGCGACACGATCGCATATTGCCGTTGCTCTATATCTGAATACCGATGTGCTGACAAGCAATTGCGGCTACAAGTACGGGGATTCATGATCAGAACCGAAGCAATAACGGCGTCTCCCATCTTCTTGGCCGGACTCGTCCAGGTTCTCGGCGGTTCGGGAATCGACGTGTCGGCACGGTCGTCCCAGGCGAACCCGCCCCGGAGAACCGATGTCGTCCTCCTCGACGCCGAAGTTCTGTGTATTACCTCCTTGCACCAGATCACCGAACTCGCTGCCCAAACACCAGTCCTCGTCGTCAACCACGCGTCCGAGGTCGACTCCGCCCCCTACCTCCGGGCGGGTGCCTCCAGCATCATCCACAAAACCGGATCGGTCACCTGCATGATACGGGCCATTCAGGCTCTCGCCGCCGGTTCCAGACCCTCCCCGTGCCTGTGCGACGCCGACCATTCGGCGCCCGGATCCGCCGGTCCCGTCGCCCAGGAGGAAACGCCACTCCCGGACGGCAACCTCTCCGACCGGGAAAAGCAGGTGCTGCGTCAGATATCCCGCGGCCTCACCCACGGACAGATAGCGACCCGGCTCGGAATCAGCCCGCATACCGTCGACACGTACGTCAAACGCATCCGGGCCAAACTGGGCGTGGGCAACAAGGCGGAACTCACCAGGGTCGCCTTACTCGGTCAGCAGACGGCCGCGTACACCCCCGTCCAGACCCCCGCCCAGTCCGCCGGCCGGACGCACGGCGGCGAGCACCTCCTGGGGCTCGGGCGCTCCCTCGGACAGCTCGCACCACAAGGAGCCGCAGCACGATGACCCCGTCCAAGGCGACTCTCACGCTCAGCATCTCCGAGGCGCGCCGACTCGCGCTGAGCAGACAGCACTTGACCGCGTCCCGGACCGATCCGACACCGGACGGGCTGCGTACCGTCCTGCGCTCGCTGCGCTACCTCCAGCTCGACCCGGTGAACGTGGTGGCGCCCAGCCATGAACTGGTGGTCTGGAGCCGCCTGGGCGCCGAGGCGGGGCCGCACCTGTCCACGACCTGGTGGCAGGACCGCTGGCTCTTCGAGTACTGGGCCCACGCGGCGGCGATCGTCCTCACCGAGGACTACCCGCTGCACCGCGCGACGATGGACGCCTATCCGCCGCCCAACCGGTCCTTCACCCAGGTCTGGCTGGACGCCAACGCGGTGCTGGCCAAGCACGTCCTGTCCCGTCTCGGCGAGGGCACGCCGCTGCCCACGGAGGCCTTCGACGACTGCGCGGCCATGGACTGGCCGTCCTCCGGCTGGACCGCCGGCCGCAACGTCGAGCGGATGCTCACCTTCCTCTGGCTCCAGGGCAAGGTGATGGTGCAGGCCCGCGAGGGCGGCCTGCGCCTGTGGGGACTGCCCGACGCCTGTCTGCCGCCCGACGCCGACCGGCAACCCATGTCGGCCGAGCAGAAGGTCACGACAGCGACCGAGCACACGCTCCGGGCCCTCGGGGTCGCCCGCCCGCTGGACATCAGGCAGTACTTCCTGCGCGGCCAGTACGACGGCCTGCCCGGTGTGCTGCGCGACCTCACCGAACAGGGCAGGGTCATCCCGGTCCGCGTCGAAGGCGGCAAACCGAACGAGACCTGGTACGTGCACGCCGACGCGGAGGCCGAACTGACGGCGATCCGTTCCGGCGACTGGCACGGGCGCACCGCCCTGCTCTCCCCCTTCGACAATCTCGTCAGCGACCGTCGGCTGACCCAGCGGCTGTGGGACTTCGACTTCCGCAACGAGATGTACATCCCCAAGGCCAAGCGGCAGTACGGCTATTACCTGTTGCCGATCGTCCATGACGACCGGCTCGTCGGCCGGATCTCCCCGCGGGTGGAGCGCAAGCGGGACAGCCTGCTGGTCGAGGGCATCCACCTGGAGCCCGGCGTCAAGCCGACGGCCGCGCTGCGCCGCGCGGTCGTCGGGCAACTGGAGGACCTCGCCGCCTTCCGCGGCGTGCGCGACATCGAGTACGGGGAGGTCCTGCCGGACGGCTGGCGGGCCGCGCTCCTGTCGTCCTGACCCGTCCCCACCTCGATGGCACGTCCCCTATTGAGGGGGTTGGCGGCACCAAGCGGGTCCGGGGAAGCTCGGTGCGACGAGCTCTTCGAAGGAGAACCAGCGTGCGACTCACCTCCAGGACCCTGCTGCGAACCCCCTCGCCCATCGGGGCGACGTACGCGCTGCTCGACGAGCGCGACGGGGGCGGGGGCGCCCTGCTCGACCTCGCCCAGGCGGCCCCCGCCCATCCGACGGCACCCTCGGTCGTGGAGCACATCGTCTCCGTCGCCCGGGACGCCCACGGCGCCGACTACGTCGATCTGGCGGGGCTGCCGAAGCTGCGGACGGCCTTCGCCGACGAGCTGTCCCGCGACTACCGGGGCTGCGTCGGGGCGGAGAACATCGTCGTCACCGCCGGCTGCAACCAGGCTTTCTGCCTGGTGACCTCGGCTCTCGCCGAGCCGGGCGACGAGGTCGTCCTGCCGTTGCCGTACTACTTCAACCACGACATGTGGCTGCGGCTCGACGGCCTCACCCCGGTCCATCTGGAGCCGGGAGCCGACCTCGTGCCGAGAGCCGAGGCGGCCGAGGCGCTCATCACCCCGCGCACCCGGGCCATCGCCCTGGTCACGCCCGGCAATCCCACCGGGGTCACGGTCCCGCCGGAGGAGATCGTCGCCTTCGCTCGGGTGGCTGAGCGGCACGGCATCGCCCTGATCCTCGACGAGACATACCGCTCGTTCCGCGGCACGGACGAGCCCCCGCACCCGCTGTTCGCCGAGGCCCGCTGGCAGGAGACGGTCGTCAGCCTGCACAGTTTCTCCAAGGACCTGGCGATCCCCGGCTACCGGGTCGGCGCGATCGTGGCCTCGCCCGCGCTGAACGAGGAGATCATGAAGCTCCTGGACTGCGTCACGATCTGCCCGCCGCGCATCGGCCAGGAGGCCGCCTGGGCCGGGCTCACCGGTGCCGGACAGTGGCGCAGGGAGCGGGCGGCGGAGGTCGTCTCGAAGCGGGACGCGTTCGTCCGGGCCATGGCGCGGCGTCCGGGCGGGTTCGAACTGCTCTCCGTCGGCGGTTTCTTCGGCTGGGTGCGCCATCCGTTCACCGACCGGCCGACCGACGCCGTGGTGCGTGAACTCCTGCTGAAGCAGGACGCTCTGGTGCTGCCCGGCACGGCCTTCCATCCCGCGGACCACCGCACGCTGCGGGTCAGCGTCAGCAACGTGGCGGAGAGCGCCCTGCACGACTTCGCCGACCGCCTCGCGGCAGTCGGCGGGTGAGCGGTCGGTATCAGTAGATGACGCGGTCGCCGGCCGCGGGACGCCAGGCCCGGGAACCCCGCAGATTGCGGGTGATGTTGAGCCTCTTCAGCCAGCGGTCCGACCCGTCGTAGCGGGCCCGGAACGACTTGCGGCCGTGCACCGAGCGGAAGTTGTCGATGAAGACGAGGTCGCCGGGGAGCAGCACGACGTCCTTCATCGCCCGCTCGATCTCCTCGCACAACTGCTTGAACGCCTGTTGGCTGCGCTCCGTCCACCCCGAGGGGTCCATGTGGTACGGGTCGAGGGCCATGTACGGGTCGCTGCGGTCGCCGTAGAGCAGGGGCCGCTTCTGCGGGTTGTCGTTCCACTCCTGGATGAGCCGGAAGCTGCGCTCGCGGAGCTTGTCGATGCCCGGGTCACCGCAGGACGCGAGGCCCTGCTGCGGCTGGTGCGAGTTGTCGGGCATGACGGTGAACTCCGCCTCGAACAGGGCGTCCACGTCGATGTCCGACCAGTCCATGTCCGGCACGGTCGACACGACGGTCTCCACCGCGTCCGGGTTCTTGAGGCACATCAGCGCCACGTAGTCGCCCCGGCAGGGGTGGAAGGCGTCCTCCGTGTGCCACGAGAGGTGCTGGAGGCTGTTGGAACCGATCTCGTAGTTCTCGTGGCCCTTGATCGGCAGGACGTCGTGCATGATGCGGCCGTCCTGCTGCGTCGCCCAGCCGAAGACATCGCCGAGGGCGGTGGCGCACAGCAGGAAGAAGATCTCCTGGCGGAAGGCCGGCGAGCCGAACTGGCTGTCGCGCCAGTGCTCGGGCGTCGGGCCCAGCTCGGCCTCGGCCACGTCCAGGCCGGAGATCCGGCAGAGCGCCGACGGCTCGTCGAAGCGGAATTCCTCCAGGAACGACAGGAGGTGTGGGGGCAGCGCCTTCGCGAGCACGGGAGCCCGGCGGATGAGTTCGGGGTTCTCGATCGTGTCGTACGTCGTCGCCAGCGCGGCAAGCATCGGCGTGAGCGCCGCGTTGTCCTCGGGTGTGAGCGCCAGGTCGTGCATGGGCTTTCGTCCTCCACCTTCCCGCCGCCGGTGCTCTCCACCTGCGGTCCGACGTGAACGGACCGGAGTCTAGGCGCGGAGGGGAAAGGCTCGCGGTCCCCCTTAGAGGGGACAGGCGCACAGGGCTCGACTCTCCCTATATTTTCGGCAACGTGACAGTTCCTGCGGAGCCCAATCGCGCTTTCGTGACGCCCGAATCGGTTCATCAATACGGCGAGCAGAAGGCATCCGGGGACCTATTGAAGGGCTGAGGATGACCGAAATTGTCAATCTGACGACAATGGAAGTTGACGCGCTGATGGACGTCGACGGTGGGCTCAATCTCACCGACGGACACGCCCGGCTCGTTCTCACACCACAGCAGTCCGACATTGTCGCCCGCATTCCTCACATGTTCGTGGAGGCCACCCGCCGGCCGTTCTCCGAGATCGAACTCGCGGCGCACAAGGCATTCTTCGGCGCGGTCGGACAGCACAGCGCGCCGGTCGGCACCGGACGGATCCTCAGTTGCTACTCGTCGACGCTCGCCACGGACATCGTCGCCCGCGCGCTGCCGGCGGGGGCGACGGTCGCGGTGCTGCACCCGACGTTCGACAACATCGCCGACCTGCTGCGGACCCGTGGTCTGGAGCTCGTCCCGATGTCCGAGGAAGCCCTCCTCGCCAAGCAGTGGCCGGGCGCCCCGGTCGACGCGATCGTGGTGACGCTGCCCAACAACCCGACCGGTCTGATCACCCCCGAGGGGCATCTGCGGTCCCTCGCGGAGCACGCCGCGCGGCACAACCAGATCGTCATCATCGACGCCAGCTTCCGCGGTCAGGTCCGCGACGCGCAGTACGACACCTACGCGGTCCTCGACGCCGCGGGCTGCGCCTGGATCACCATTGAGGACACCGGCAAGCTCTGGCCGACGCACGAGCTGAAGATCGGCATGCTCGCGTACAGCGAGCGCACCGACCTGCCGATCGAGTACGCCTTCTCCGAGTCGCTGCTCGCGGCCTCACCGGTCGTCCTGCAACTCATCACGGAGCTGGCCGGGGACTGGGTCGACGGCGGCTACGAGCGGGCGCGCGATCTGGTCGAGCAGAACCGCGCCATGGTCAAGGAGACGATCGGCCAGGTCGGCCTGCAACTCGCCGACCCGGACTCGCAGATCAGCGTGGCGCGCATCGAACTCCCCGCCGAGGGCCCCGACTCCGCGGTCCTGCACAAGGAGATGCTGGTGCGCGGTGTCCACGTCCTGCCGTGCGCGCCGTTCCACTGGGCCGACCCGGAGAGCGGTCTGCGCTTCATCCGGGTCTCGCTGGCCCGGCCGTTCGAGACGGTGCAGAAGGCCGTGCAGACGATGGCGGAGGCCTACCGGGACCTGGCGCCCGCCCCGTCGGCACGCTGACGACCCCAGCACGCACGCGTAAGGCGGCACCACCCGCTCAAGGGTGGTGCCGCCTTACGCGTCGCACGGCCCACGGACGAGGGGGCGGCGGGGCGGCCGGCCCCCCCCCCCCGCGCGGTACGGCCCCGAGTGCGTGTAGGTGCGTAAGACGAAAGTCGGGGCCGCGACCGACGGGCCGCCCGCCCCCCGCCGGGGGGCGC
>NZ_JBIWKP010000002.1:204802-253381 GCF_044765725.1 Streptomyces sp. NPDC102406
CCCGGGCGCCCGCCGCCCCCCCCCCCCCGCCCCGCGCCGCGCCCCCCCCCCCGCCGGGGGGGGGGGCCCCTTACGGGCCCCCCCGCCCCCGGGCGGGGGGGGGGGGGGGCCGGCCGCCCCCCCCCCCCCTCTCGTACGGGCCCTCAGTGCTTGAAGGTCCGTACGACGAACGTCTGGCCCGCGACCGACGGCCAGCCCGCCCAGCTCCGGTCGGCGCCCGGCACGGGTGCGCCGACGCCGTCGGGGAGGCCGACCTCGCTGGTCACGACGCGCAGTGGCAGGGGGCCCTCGCCGCGCGCGCGGACGACGATGTCGAGGCCGTCCGCCGGCGGCGCCGCGTAGGTGACGCCCCACCCCCAGGTGCCCTGCGTGTGGTTGCGGCCCCCGGGGATCTGCTTGCCCTCGACGGTGGCGCCGAGGATCTCGTGGTCGCTGGTGTCGGCGTACACGGCGAGGCTGTAGCTGTCCGCGGGCGCCTTGATACGCATCCGTACCGTGCGCACGCCGCCGTCCTCGGTCACCGAGGCGTCCTCCGCGCGCGGGAGGTCCAGCCGGGCCTTTTTCGCCACGCCGTTCGGCAGCGCGACGCCGGACAGCGGCGGAACCCTGTCGTCGTACCGGACGGGGTCCCCGTCGAGGTAGGTGCCGACCGTGGGCTCCGCGGTGTCGCCGAGGCCGACCCACGTCGCCTTGCCCGTGTCGGACTCCAGCACGTAGCCGAGGCTGACCGCCTTGGGTTCGTCGGCGCTGTAGCCGTCCAGGGCGGCGCCCACGCCGAGCGTGGCCGTGCCCGCCACCGCCGCCGCCGCCAGCATGACCGCGGTGGCCACCCGGCGTCGCGGCAGCGGTTCCACCACGCACAGGAGCGCGCCCCCCACGAACGCCGCCAGGACCAGCGGGGCCGCCACGGCCGACAGGCCCAGTGTGGGCAGCAGCATGAGGACCACCGGCAGTACGAGGACCACGGCCGGTACCGCGACCGTCGCCCCGGCCACGGTCCGCCAGGGAGAGCTCTCGTCCGCGTACCGCAGGATCGCGGCGACGGCGGCGAGGCCGATCAGGGCCGGCCAGGTGAAGAGGTAGGCGGCCCCGGGCAGCAGGACGGCGCAGACCACCGCGAGGAGCGTGAACCAGCAGAGCACGGCCACCGTGACATCGAGCGGTGACGCCTTGCGGCGGGCCCACCGGTACCAGACGGCGAGCAGCACCAGGAGCAGCAGCGTCTCCCCCACGGCGTAGCGGCTCAGGTGGTAGACGCTGCCGGCGGTGAGCACGAAGTCCGGGCGGAACTGTGCCAGTACCCACCAGGCGGCCGTGCCGAGCACCGCCGCGCCGATCAGCGTCAGCGGGAACGCCGCGGCGGCCCGTCCGACGCGGCGCGGGGCCAGGCCCGCGCGGCGGCCGAGGCGCAGGAGCAGCAGTACAGCCGCCAGCGCCACCAGGGCCAGCGGCAGGACGAGCCATGCCGGGTAGGACACGACCGTGCCGAACAGCGAGAAGTACGTGGCGGCCGTACTGCTCCCGGCGAGGTCGTCGTCGCCCAGTCGGCGGACCGCGCCGAGCGCGCTGTCCCCCATGTCCTGCACGGACGCGGGGTCGAGCCGGGCGATGTCGTCGTGGTCGGTGTGGTAGTGCGGGGAGCCTCCCATGAAGGCGAAGTTGAGACCTCGCATGCCGGCCTCGTCGAAGACCGTCAGGTCCGTGTCGTGCGGCAGCAGCCGGTAGACCTCGTCGGCGAGCGATGTGGTGAACGCCCCCGAGGCCCGCACGGCGGAGGTGAGTCCCGCGCCCGCCATCTGGAACATCACGGCGGGTCCGGAGACGCCCCGCGCCTCCATGTTGACCACGACGGTCCGCTGGGGGGCGGCGGCCTGCCGCGTCCCGGCCTCCGCGTCGACGAACGCCTGCGCGCCGAGCAGTCCGTTCTCCTCGCCCTCCGTGAAGAGGACGTCGACGTCGTTGCGGAGCCGCGGTCCGGCCTTGAGCGCGCCGGCGATCTCCAGGATCGCGGCGACGTTGGCGCCGTCGTCGGCGGCGCCGGGGCCCGTCGGCACCGAGTCGTAGTGGGCGACGAGGAGGATACGGCCGGTGGACCGCTCGCCGGGGATCGTGGCGTGGATGTCGGTGACCGTGCCGGCGTTGGCAGGAGCGTCGTCGACGTCCCGGGCCGCGACCCGGGTCAGCGCCTCGGGGGTGAGCCCCAGCGCCCGCAACTCGTCCTGGAGATAGGTGCGTACGTCGTCCTGCGCGGCCGAGCCGGTAGGGTGCGGCACCTTCGCGATGTGGTCGAGCCTGCCGACGGCGCGGGTCGCCGAGAAGTCCTGCTCGGCGGTGGAGACCGGCCGGGGGTCGGGGGTGAGAAGCGGCAGCGTGGCCGCGACGGAGGTGAGGATCAGGAGCAGGAACGCGGCAAGGGCCGGTGTCCGTCTCCGAAGAACGATCATGGCCTGCACGGTTGTACCTCGTGACGGGGTGGGAGGGGCCGGGTCACCGGCGGGCGGCATCGACGGCGACGACGCGCAGTTCGGCGGTGTACCGCTGTCCGGCGTGGTCCGTCAGCCAGAGCCGGTCGGCGTCGGGGAGCATCTCGGAGAGCGTGAATCCGCCGGCGCCGGCCTCGGCGGTCCTGCGGACGGACTTGGCGAGCAGGTTGACCAGCGCGAGGCTGCGGAAGTCGACGGCCATCGGCTTGCGTTCGACCGGCACCCGGTAGAAGCCGCGCTCGGGCAGGTGGTGCCGGGCCCGCCAGGCGCGGGCGGCCGCGTACCGCCGTCGCTCGTCCTTGAGGAACGCCCAGTCGCAGTCGGCCGCCTGGAAGGTCCATGCCTCGCGTTCGACGACGAGCCGGTCGATGCTGATTCGGGGGCGGTGGCTCGCCCCGCCGAAGGGGCTGAACGCGTTGGCGACGAGGAGCGACAGCGGTTCGCCGATGAGTTCCAGGAACGGGAACTCCCGGCCGTCGCTCCGGTGCCGCACGAGCAGTCCCTCGTCGCCCTTACGTTCCACCATCAGGCCCGCGACGGAGAGCGTGACCGCTCCCCGGGGCGCGTCGAAGGAGTCGGAGCCGATCGACAGATAGGTGTACGCCGGCAGCCTCAGCTCGGTCGCCCGTGCCATCCGCGACGTGGTCAGGGCGGCGTCCATCCGCGGGATGATGACCACCCGGCTGTCCATGCCCGAGGCGGCGGCACTGTCCCGCAGGCGCCCGGGATCGGGGTGTTGGGAGACGAAGAGCTGGCTCTCCAGGGTGTTGATGGAGCAGTGCATCTCGCCGAGGACGAAGTCCACGTCCCCGCGTTCGGCGGCTTCCTGGCTCTCCGTCAGGAACATGATGTCGGGCGAGTTCCAGCGGGCGCAGCTCCACATCGGCGCCCCGGTCGCGAACTCCCGGGCCACCCGGTCGGCGATCTCGGCGGCGCCGACCGTGTGCCGACGGGTGTCGGCGTAGGACTCCGGGGGCAGGCCGACGACTCGGCTCCAGCGCTCGCGGAACTCCGCGACCACGTCGTCGACCAGTTCCGAGCGGAGGTTGTCCGTGGAGAGCCGGGCGACCTCCGGAAGGAGCGCCGTCAGCATCTGGAGCAGCGGCATCGCGTCGGCGCCGCTGCGCTCCAGCTCGCGGTCGAGCACCCGGCGGGCCCGCGTGAGATAGCGCTCCGCGATGCTGTTGGCCAGCCAGAGCGCGCTGTCGAGCAGCAGTCCGAGGGGCGCGGCCAGTCGGTCGGTCACGTCGCGGCCGATCCGCAGGTCCAGGTCGCGGACGGTGTCCTCATAGACCAGGGTCCGGCCGGCGTAGGTGCCGCCGGCGCGGCGGGTGGAGGAGGCCGCGGTGAGGCGTTCGAACTCGGCGGCGAGGTGCCCGGTGGCCCGCAGCAGCCGGTCCGGGTCCCCGGCGGAGGCGGCCACCTCGGCGCGGGCGGCGCGGAGTTCGTCGAGCGGCTGTTCGGCGCGGCGGCGCACGGCCGGGTCGCCGAGCAGGGCGATACGGTCCGCGAGGTCCCGCTCGGGTTCGGGGACGAGTCCGCCCGCGAGATCGATGCGTATGACCTCGAGATCGCGCAGCCGCAGCAGAGCGGTCACGGTGTCCAGGTCGAACGGGGTGCCCGCGATGTCGCCGACGGTGTGCCGGCCGTCGCACCGGCCGAGCACCCGCGCTTCCTGCGCGGTCAGGGTGACGGGCTTGCGGAAGGGCAGGTGGACCGTCCAGCCGGTGAGCGAGGCGGAAGGGACGACCCGCGGGGTCAGCCACGGCAGCACCTCGCGGCGGGCGCCGACCGTGCGGGCCACGGCCTCGACGGCCCAGCCCTCGAAGTAGGTGGTGCGGCGGCTCAGGAGCGCGGGTCCCGGCGTGGCCGACAGGCCGGTCGCCTCCGGGCTGATCCCGGCCCAGCCGACCGGGCCGAAGAAGCCGACCGTGTCGTTCTTCAGGCAGTAGCGCTGGAGGTAGGTGACGATCGTCTGCTCGTGGTAGCGGCCGCGCACGTTGCGGGGTTCACCGGCGGCCGCCTTGTCGAGGCAGTTGTGGATGAGCGCCGGGTTCTGCCAGGTGACGGCCTCGCGGAAGGCCGGGTCCGCGGCGGTCCTGCGGACGACCGCGCTGAGCCGTTCGGCGGCGGCCTCGAACACCTTCGCGTAGCGCTCGCGGGACCCCTCCTCCCGCTCGTCGAACTGGTCGGCGGCGGCGGCGAGTTCGGTGTCGCACAACTCGGTGATCCGCTCGGCGGGGAACCCGGCGCTGCGCAGCGCGGCGTCCCCCCACAGGTCCCAGCCCGTCGCGCCGAGCGGTGTCCGCAGCGGGGGTCCGTCGGCGGTGGCGCCCGTGGGGTTCGTGGTCTGCATGTGCGGTGCCCCTTGTTCCTTCCGGCCGTCGGTCATCGGTCGGAGACCGGCTGGGGTACCGGGTCGCCCGCCGCTTCCCGGCCCTGGGCGGCGTCGGGGCTCAGCTCCGTCTCCTCGGCGGAGTCCTCGGCGGCGGGCTTCGTCGCCTTGTCCGACAGTCCCCGCAGGCCCGGGGTCAGATAGCCCGCGGCGGCCGTGGCCAGGACCAGAAGGCCGAGCAGCCCGAACAGGAAGGCCATGCCGCGTCCCTGCCCGGTGCCCAGGAGGTCGCCGACGCTGCCCGCGAGCGTGCCGTCCTTGGCGAGCAGGGGTTCGAAGATGTGGTCGGCGATCGGCCCCGCGAGGAGGTAGCTGCTGCACAGGACGGTGTTGGTCACCATGTTGAACGTGGCGAAGGCCCGGCCTTGCAGGTCGGGTTCGACCTCGGTGCCGATGATGCTCCGGGACGTGCCGTCGATGATCATGGAGCAGAACATGAAGCCGAACGCGGCGACCGCCACGAGGGTGACGCTGGGGCGCAGCGAACCGAGGCACAGGAAGAGGCCGAGCGGGATCGCGAAGCCCGCGGTGCCGTGGATGCGGCGCCGGGGCCCGCCCCAGGACGCCATGGTGACGCTGCCGAGGACCAGGCCGATACCGCCGACCGTGAGGACCACGCCGAGAGCGGAGACCGACGCGAAGCCGATCACCATCGGTGTGATGAGGATGTCGACGAAGCCGACGCTGAGGTCGAGCGCCGCGTAGAACAGGGCGAGGGTGATCAGCGCGCGGTTGCTCGTCAGGACCCGCCAGCCCTGACCGATCTCGCTGCGCAGCGACCCCTGGCCCTCCGTACCGGCCTTCGACGGCGGCGGGGTGGGGATGCGCGTGAGGAAGAGGACGACGACGTTGAGGAAGAACGTCGCGCAGTCGATGAACAGCACACCGTTCAGCCCGATGCCCAGCATGAGCGCGCCGCCCACCGCGGGTGCCACGGTCTGGCTGACGGCGTTGGCGACCCCCATCAGGCCGTTGGCCCGGCCGATCTGCTCCTTGGGCGCAAGGAGCACGACGATCGAGTTGAGCGCCGGGACCTGCATCGCCCGCAGCGACGACCGGATCACGGTGGTGACGAAGATGTGCCACGGCTCCAGATGACCGGCCGTGTAGAGCAGGCCCAGGGTCAGGGTGGTGCCGATGCCGACCGCGTCGGAGACGAGCAGGATCAGTCGGCGGTCCCAGCGGTCCACGAGTGCGCCGGCCAGTGGTGAGAAAAGGATGCCGGGCAGGAAGGCCAGTACGAAGGTGAGGGCGAGCTGGGTCGTCGAATCGGTTTCGAGGTAGACCCACACCCCGAGAGCGAATCCGGTCAGTGCTGTACCGACCATCGTCACCAGGCTGCTCGCCCAAATTACGGTGAACTTGCGCATGCGCGACTGCCCCATCCACGGTTTGTGTTGAGTCGGGAATGGAATCGCGCCGCTCAGGGCGCAATGCCTTTCCATTTCGAAGGCGTACGGCGCCCGATGGACCGTGCTGACAGCCATGTTCACGGATCGAGCCGCACGGAGTGCATCCCCCCTTTATGGGACGCCCGCCCCCTCTCAGCGGCGATTACCTTCCTGGGCATGGTGTGGGCTGCCGCCCATGTCGAACCTCGTCGGACCACGGGCGGGGCAGCGCACCGGCCCCGGCGCGGGCCACGAACCACTCGATCCCAGGCCCCCGGCGAAGACCGCTGTGCAAGGCGTGTGCCCGCTGTACGGGGGCCGTGTCAGGTCTGCCCGAATTCCCCGGTCAGGCCGTCGGAATCACATGCTCGGGAGGGCCACCTGATGATCGACCGCTCGAACCTTCTGGTCGACATACTCCACTCCCGGGCCGACCGGGAGCCGGACGCCATCGCCTATGAACTCGTCGGCCGGGACGGGCGGACCACGGTGCTGAGCCATGGCGCGCTCGCCGGCCGGGCCGCCGCCCTGGCCGGGCGACTGGCCCGCTGCGGTGACGGCCCGGTGTTGCTCCTCTACCCCGCCGGCCTGGACTACGTCGTCGCTGTCTTCGCCGCGATGCTGGCCGGCCGGCCGGTGATCCCCGCCTACCCGCCGAACCAGTCGTCCCTCCCGGACCGCAAGCGCCTGTCGGGCATCGTCGAGGACGCCCGCCCCTCGGTCGTCCTCGCCCCCGAACACCACCCCGAGATCCCGGGGGCGACCTTCCTGACCGTCCCCGGCCAGGAGGCCGACGGCACGCCCTGGTTCCGTCCGGCGGGCGCCGAGCACCAGCAGGTGGCCATCGTCCAGTACACCTCGGGCAGCACCGGGCGCCCGCGCGGTGTGCTGGTCCGCCACGACAGCGTCGCGGCGAACACGGCGGCCATCGCGGAGGCGTTCGGCCTCGACTCCTCCTCGCGCGGCATGACATGGCTGCCGCCGTACCACGACATGGGTCTCATCGGCGGGCTGCTCGCGCCGATGTCCGCGGGCATCCCGGTGCGGGTCATGCCCCCGGAGGACTTCCTCAAGTCGCCGTTGTCCTGGCTGCGGCAGATCACCGATCACGGCGTCACGGTCAGCGGCGGGCCGGACTTCGCGTACCAGTTGTGTGTGCGCCGCGCGCACAACGACGCCGCCCTGGAAGGGCTCGACCTGTCCGGCTGGAGCGTGGCCTTCAGCGGCGGGGAGACCGTCAAGCAGCAGACCATGGACGCGTTCGCCAAGCGGTTCGCGCCGGTCGGCTTCGACCCGGCGGCGTTCGTGCCCTGCTACGGGCTGGCGGAGGCGACGCTGATCGTCAGCGCGGGCCACTGGTCGGGGCCGACGGAGGACTCCACCGTCAGTTGCGGCTCCCCCGTCACCGGCCAGCGCGTCGCCGTCGTCGACCCGGACACGGCCGCGCCGCGCCAGGAGGGTCAGGAGGGCGAAATCTGGATCGCCGGGCCGCATGTCACCCCCGGCTACCTCGGCGCCGACTCCTCGGCCCTCTTCGGGGAGTTGGACGGCGAGACGTTCCTGCGCACCGGTGACCTCGGCCGGCTGCGTGCGGGGGAACTGACCGTCACCGGACGGGCCAAGGACGTGATCGTGTTCCGGGGCGCCAACCACCACGCGTCGGACGTCGAGGCGCCCGCCCTGGAACTGCTCGGCCGCAGGGCCGGCACAGCGGCGGCGTTCCTGGTCGACGGGGCCTCCCCCTGCCCGGTCCTGGTCGTGGAGGTGCGCGGTGAGCGGACCGCGGAGCTCGCCTCGCGGGTGCGCGCGGCCGTACTCGCGGGCACCGGGCTGCCCCTCGGGATGGTGGTCCTCGTGCCGCCGCGTGCCGTGCCCCGCACGTCGAGCGGGAAGGTCAGGCGGTCGCAGTGCCGGGTGGAGTTCCTGTCGGGGGCGTTCGGCGACGTGGTCGTCGACGATCCGGGCGTGCTCGCCGCCCTCTCCGCCGACCGGCCGACGTCGGCCGCGGTGACCGAGCTGACCACGCTGATCTGCGGGATCGTCGCCGCGGTGCGCGGTCTTGCGCAGTGCCGGCCGACGGACGGCCTGCTCGATCTCGGCCTCGACTCGGTGCTGGCCGCCGAGTCCGCGGCGATTCTGGAGGACGCGCTGCGACTGCCGGTGCCCCTGGGGACGGTGCTCTCGGCGGCGACGCCGCAGGACGTGGCGAACGAGCTGGTGAAGGAATGGCTCGCCGAGGGGCGGGCGGAGGACGCGGTACTCGACCGCGTCCTTTCGGTGATCAAGGGCGAGGCGGCGGCGTGATGGACCTGACGACTGGACGAAACCTGGTGGCCCGCTGGCGCGAGGCCCGGACCATGAGCGGACCCGCCTCGCTCAGCCGCGCCCAGCAGGGCATCTGGCTGTTCGAGGAACTGCATCCGCGGACCCCCGTCTTCAACCTCGTCCTCGCGGCCCGGCACAGAGGGCCGCTCGACCACGACCGTCTGGACGAGGCGGTCGCGGCGCTGACCGCCCGTCACCCGGCGCTGCGCAGCTCCTTCCACGCGGGGCCGCAGGGCCCTGTCCGTACCGTGCACGCGGAGCCGCCCGTGCCGGTCACCGTCTGGACCGACCTGCGCGACGACCCCGGTGCCGCGGAGCAGCTCGCCGCCGAGACCGCCGCCGCCCCCTTCGACCTCGGCCGGGCCCCTCTCGTACGCGTGCACGGCATCCGGCTCACCGACGACGAGCACCTTCTCGTCTTCGTCACGCATCACCTGGTGTGCGACGGCGGCTCGCTCGGCGTCCTCTTCAAAGAGCTCGAACACCTCTACGACGGTGGCGCGCTGCCGCTCCCGCCGGCCGACGTCCCCGCCACCGTGGCCGACCCCGCCCACCTCGCGTACTGGAAGGAGCAGTTGGCCGGACTGCCCGTCCTGGACCTGCCCACCGACCGGCCGCGCACGGCGAACACCGGCCTGCGGGCCGGTTCGGCGCCGGTGGACCTGCCGGCCGAACTGGTGGCCGCGGCCGAACGGCTCGCGAAGGAGGAGGGCACCACCCTCTTCACGGTGCTCCTCGCCGCCTACCAACTGCTCCTCGGCCGCCACACCGGGCAGAGCGACTTCGGCGTGGGCACGGCCGAGGGTGGGCGCGCCCGCCCCGGTACGCACGGCGTCGTCGGCCTGCTCGCCAACCCGCTGGTGCTGCGCGCCGACCTGTCGGGCCGCCCCACCTTCCGCGAGCTGGTGCGCCGCGCCAAGGAGACCGGCCTCGCCGCCCTCGCGCACCGCGACGCCCCGTTCGAGGACGTCGTCACCGCGCTCGCGACCGGACGCAGCACGGACCGCTCGCCGCTGTTCCGCACCCACTTCGTCTTCCACGGCGAGCTCGGCACCGCCCGGCTCGGCGACTTGCCGCTGCGCCCGGTGAGGCTGCCGCGCCAGGCCACCCAGCACGACATCGAGCTGCACCTGTGGCGCGACGGCGAGCGGCTGTGGGGCACATGGGACTACAACGCCGACCTCTTCGACGCGCCCGGCGCGGCCCGGATGGCCGAGCGGCTGCCCGTGCTGCTCGCCGAGGCGCTCGCTGCCCCGGACCGGCCGGCCGCGCACCTGGACCCGCACACCGCGGACGACCGCGCGTTCCTCGCCCGGTGGGGCGCCGGACCCCGGCCCGAGACCGCACCGGCCCGCCTCACCGACCTCTTCGCCGAGCAGGTCGCCCGCGTACCCGACGAGCCCGCGATCACCGACGCCAGTCGGCGGCTCACCTACCGGCAGTTGGACGAGCGCTCCAACCAGCTCGCCCATCTCCTGCGGGCCGGCGGCACGAAGGTCGGGGACATCGTCGGCATCCAGTTGCCGCGCACCGTCGACCTCGCCGTGGCGATGCTCGGCATCCTCAAGGCCGGGGCCGCCTATCTGCCGCTCGACCCGGCCTACCCGGCCGAGCGCATCGCGTTCATGCGCGAGGACAGCGGCGCCCGCACGATCCTCACCTCGCTGGACGCCGAGGCCCTGGACCGCCGGCCGGTGACACCGGTCGCCGACCCCGGCACACGACCTGACGCGCTCGCCTATGTCCTGTACACCTCGGGTTCGAGCGGCAGCCCGAAGGCCGTCATGCTCACCCACGCGAGCACCGTCGAGATGGTGCGCTGGGGGGTGCGCGAGTACAGCGCCCACCAGTTGTCGCGGGTGCTCGCGTCCACGTCGATCTGTTTCGACGTGTCGGTCTTCGAGTTCTTCGGCCCGCTCAGCGCGGGCGGCACGGTCGTCGTCGTGGACGACCCGCTCGCCCTCCTCGCCCCGGACGCCCCCGACGCGACGCTGATCTGCACGGTGCCGTCCGCCGCGCGGGAACTGGTCGCCGGCGGCGGTCTGCGCGGCACCCCCAAGGTGATCGGCCTCGGCGGCGAGGCCGTGCCCGGCACCCTCGTGGAGGACCTGTACGCCACCGGTCACGTCGAGGCGGTGTACAACCTCTACGGGCCGAGCGAGGACAGCACCTATTCGACGTTCTCCCGTATCGCCCGCGGCGAGCGGCACCCGGCGATCGGGCTGCCGCTCCCCCACGAACAGGTCCACGTGCTGGACGCCGAGCTGCGCCCGGTGCCGGTGGGTGCCGTCGGCGAGCTGTACCTCAGCGGGTCGGGTCTGGCCCGCGGCTATCTCGACCGTCCGGCCCTGACCGCCGCACGGTTCGTCGCCGACCCGTTCGTCCCGGGTCGGCGCATGTACCGCACCGGTGACCTGGTCCGGTACCGCCCGGACGGCGAACTGGCCTATCTGGGGCGCCAGGACTTCCAGGTCAAGGTGCGCGGGCAGCGCGTGGAGTTGGGCGAGATCGAGGCGGCCCTGCGCCGCCGCCCCGAGGTGGACGACGCCGTGGCCGCGATGCACGGTGACCGGCTGGTCGGCTACGTGACGGCCGCCGCGCCCGACGCCGTCGACCACGGCGAGCTGCGCGAGCACCTGCGCCGGACCCTGACCGACGCGATGGTGCCGTCCGTCTTCGTGGTGCTCGACGCCATTCCGCTCACCCCCAACGGCAAGGTCGACCGGCGTGCCCTGCCCGCCCCGGTGCGGGCGGGCGGCCGGGGCGAGCCGCCCCGCACCGCGGCCGAGGAACTCGTCGCCGACGTGTGGCGCGAGGTGCTCGGCGTGGAGACCGTCGCCCGTGACGACGACTTCTTCGATCTGGGCGGCCACTCCCTGCTCGCCGGGCAGGTGCTCAGCCGCCTGCGCGAGCGTGCCGGGGTGGACGCGTCCGTACGCCTGATCTTCGAGCGGTCGGTCCTGTCCGAGCAGGCCGCCGCGCTGCGGGAGTCCGGCACGCGGCCGGTGCCGGTGGCCGTACCCCGTCGCCCCGGTCCCGACGGCACCCGGTCGGCCCCCGTGACCGACGGACAGCGGCGGCTGTGGTTCCTGTGCGGGATGGACCCCGCCGCCCACCGGGCCTGGTTGATGCAGGGGTCCTTGCGCATCGACGGCGCGATCCGCCCGGACCTCCTGGACGAGGCGCTGCGCACCGTCGTCCGACGCCACGAGGCGCTGCGTACGACGTTCCGCGAGACGGACGGAGAGCTGGAGCAGGTCATCCACCCGGAACCCCTCGCGGGGCTCGAACGGGCGCAGCCGAACGATGCGTCGGAGCTGGCCGGCCTCGCCGAGGAGGCGGCGGCCGGGCTCGACCTGGGCGCGGGCCCGTTGCTCCGTGTCCACCTGGCCGAGCTGGGCGCGGACCAGCACGTCCTGCTGCTCACCGTCCACCACCTCGTCGCCGACGGCTGGTCCCTCGCCGTCCTGGGCGAGGAGCTCGGCCGGGCGTACACGGCGCTGGCGGAGGGCCGCGCGCCCGAACTGCCTGAGCTGGCACTCCAGTTCGCGGACTACGCGGCCTGGCAGGGGGAAGCGGGGGACAGCGGCGCGTTCGCCCCCCACGTCGACTACTGGGGCCGGCAGTTGGCCGACGTGTCCCCGCTGGAACTGCGCACCGACCGGTTGCGGCCGGCCCGTCCCAGCTACCGCGGCGCCCTCGCCCGCCACCGCGTCCCCGCCGACGTCGCGCGGCGGTTGCACGCGCACGGGACGGAGCACTCGGCCAGTCCGTACATGGTGCTGCTCGCGGCCTTCGTGGTGCTTCTTCGCCGGCACAGCGAGCAGACGGACATCGCGGTCGGTTCGCCCGTCGCGGGCCGCGGCCACAGCGACTTCGAACGGCTCGTCGGGTTCTTCCTGCACACCGTCGTCCTGCGGGCCGAGGTCGACGACGACGCCTCCTTCACCGGGCTGCTCCAGCAGGTCCGCAGGACCGTGCTCGACGCCCTCGACCACCAGGACGCGCCGTTCGAGGCGATCCTGGCGGAGCTCGACCTGCCCGCACGGGGCCCGAGCCGCACTCCGCTGTTCGACGTGATGTTCAACTACCTCAACCAGCCCGCCTCCGGATTCGCGGCGCCGGACCTGACCGCCCGACAGCTCCCGCCCGAGCGGCTGCCCGCCAAGTACGACCTGGAGCTGTACGTCGAGGACCTGCCCGACGGCACCGTCGATCTGCTGCTCACCTACAGCCAGGACCTGTTCGAGGCCGACACCGCCGAGGCCATGCTCGGCCAGTACGTCACCCTGCTCACCCAGGTCGCGGCCGACCCTCGCTCCCCCGTCAAGGAGCTGCGTCTCACCCAGGGCTCCGGCATCCCCCTCACGCCGTCCGTCGCACCGGAGGGCGGCACGGTGGCCGCGGGATTCCTGCGACGGGTGGCCCTCCACCCCGACCGGGCCGCGCTGTGGACCCCGGACGCCACGCTCAGCTACGCCGAACTCGACCGTCGCGCGCGCGTGCTGGGCGGCGCCCTGCGCGCACGGGTGGCGGCCGACCGCGGACGGGTCGGCATCCTCTGCGGGCAGGGGCTCGAAGTGCCCGTGGCGATGCTCGGCATCATGGCGGGCGGCCACGCCTACATGCCGCTCGACACCAATGCGCCCGAGGGGCGTCTGACGCAGCTCGTCGAACTCACCGACGCGGACGCCATCGTCACCGACCGCGCCAACCGGGCCCTCGCCGAGCAGATCGCGGCCGGGCGGCCCGTGCTCGACGTGAACGACACCTCCGCGCCCGCCCTGGACGCCTGGACCCCGCTCGACCCGGACGCGGTCGCGTACGTCCTGTTCACCTCCGGCTCCACCGGGCAGCCCAAGGCGGTCGTGCAGAGCCATCACAACGTGGCCCGGCACGTGTACGCCTACGCCGACGTGCTCGGCGTGCGGGAGAGCGACCGGCTCACCATGGTCTGCTCCTACACCGCCGACGGCGCCGGCCAGGACCTCTACTCGGCGCTCGTCCACGGGGCCACCGCCTGCCCGATGGACCTGCGCCGGGACGGAGCGGAAGCGGTCCGTGAGACGCTGGCCCGTTCCGGGGCGACCATCTACCACTCCACCCCGACCGCGTTCCGCGAACTCGCCACCGCCCCCGGCGCCGCCGACTGGCCCGACACCCTGCACACGGCCGCGTACGGCGGGGAGAAGCTCACCCGCGACGACGTCACCTTCGTGCAGCGCAAGCTCCCCGCCTGCAAGATCGTCAACGTCTACGGGCTCACCGAGTGCAGCGTCGCCCTGATGCACGTCATCCGGCCCGGCGAGGCACTCCCCCGCGCGTCGGTCTCCATCGGCCGCCCGATCCCCGGCGTCGACGTCCACCTGCGGGGCGCGGACGGCCGCCCCGCCGAACTCTTCGGTGAGATCATCTGCTCGGGTCCCTCCCTGGCCCTCGGCTACCTCGACCCGGCGCAGACGGCGGCCGTCTTCCACGACGGCCCCGAGGGGCGCAGCTACCACACCGGTGACCTCGCCTGGCTGCTGCCCGACGGCACCCTGGAGCTCGTCGGCCGCCGCGACGGCCAGGTCAAACTCTGGGGCCACCGCGTCGAGACGGGCGAGGTCGAGGCCCGGCTGCGGGCGCTGCCCGGCGTCACCGGCGCCGCCGTCGTCCCGGTCACCGACCCGGCCGGCCGGCTCCAGCTCGCCGGATACTTCACCGGCACGGCCGAACAGGCGGACCTGCGCGCCCAGTTGTACGCCATCCTGCCGCACTACATGGTGCCCAGGGTCCTCGTCCCGATGGCGAGCCTGCCGTACACCAGGACCGCGAAGATCAGCCGCACCGAGCTGCCCGCGCCCGACTGGTACGCGCCCGCTCCGTCCGCCCCGCCCCGCACCCCCACCGAGCAGGCCATCGCCGACGTCATGGGCGAGGTCCTCGAGGTCTCCACCGTCGGCCGGCAGGACAACTTCTTCGACCTGGGCGGCCAGTCGCTCCAGGCCTCGAAGGTCGTCGGCCGACTGCGCGAGACCCTCGGCGTCGAGGTGTCCGTCCGGCAGGTCTTCGAACTCGGCACCGTCGAGCGCATCGCCGCCGCCCTCGTGCCCAGCCGCCCCGGGATCCAGCCGCGCGAGGCGGGCACCGAGGCCGTGCTCTCCTACGACCAGCGGCGGCTGTGGCTGGAGGACCAGCTTCGCTCCTCCGTCGCGTACAACGTGCACGGACGGCAGCGGCTGCTCGGCAGCCTCGACGTGCCGGCCCTCGAACGCAGCATCCGGGCCATCATCGCCCGGCACGAGACGCTGCGCACCACCTTCCCCGTGGTGGACGGGCGCACCGTCCAGTCGGTGGCGGACCCCGACGACGGCTGGAGCCTGACCACCGAGGACCTGAGCGGCTTCGCCGGCGACCGCGAGAGCGCGGCGCTCAAGCTCGCGGACGAACAGGCCTCCACCGCCTTCGACCTGGCGAACGGCCCCCTCTTCCGCTGCCTGCTCGTCAAGCTCGCCGAGGACGAGCACCTGCTGAGCATCACCATCCACCACATCGTCTCGGACGCCTGGTCGATCCGGCTCTTCCTCGCGGAACTGTCGCGCCTGTACGAGGCGGGCGGCGATGTCGAGGCGGCCGGGCTCACCCCGCTCACCGTCCAGTACCGGGACTACGCGGCATGGCAGCGGGAGTGGCTGACCCCGGAGAAACTGGAGGCCCAGGTCGGCTACTGGCGCCGCCACCTCGAAGGAGCCCCCGCCGCTCTCGACCTGCCGGTCGCACGGCGGCGCTCGCCCGCCCAGGGCGCCGAGGGCGGCCGGGTGTGGGCGGAGCTGGGCGCCGAGGAGACGGCCGCGCTGCACGAGCTGTGCCGGTCCCAGGGCGTCACCCCGTTCATGCTGCTCCTGACCCTGCTGACCACGGTATTGCGCCGCTGGTCCGGCCAGGAGGACCTGGTCATCGGGGCGCCGGTCACCACCCGCAGCGACGCGGCGACGACGGACCTCATCGGCTTCTTCGTCAACACGCTGCCCCTGCGCGTCGACCTCTCCGGCGACCCGGCCTTCGACACGCTCCTGGGCCGGGTCCGCAAGGTCGCCCTCGACGGGTACGCGCACAACGAGGACACCCCGTTCGACGTGCTCGTGAACGAACTCCAGGTCCCGCGCGACCCCAACCACACCCCGCTGTTCCAGGTCGTCCTGAACATGGTGGAGAGCACGTCGCAGGACTGGGAGCTGGCCGGTGTCTCCGTGCGGAACGTGGAGCCGCCCGCCCTGCCCAGCAAGTTCGACCTCACCCTGACCGCCCACATGTCCGACAGCGCGGTCAAGCTCGAACTCGTCCACCACCGGGACCGGTACGACGCCGCGCTGATGCGCGCCCTGCTCGAACAGGTGCGGACCCTCCTGGCCGGCGCCGCGGCCGACCCGGCACGCGGCATCCTCGACTACCCGCTCCGGACGCCCGAGGCGGACACCCCGGTCGTCCCGGCCCCGGCACCTGGCCCGCGGCTCCCCGAACCGGACGCGATCGCGCTGACGGACAGCGCCGGTTCGTGGACGTACGCGCAGTTGTACGCGGCGTCCGGGCGGGTCGCCGAGCGCCTTGCGGCGCGCGAGGACGGGGACGTGGCCGTGATCAGGCGGCGTACGGCGGGTTTCGCCGTGGCCGCGCTCGGCTGTGCCTTGGCGGGCGTCCCCTTCTCGGCCGTGACCGCCGACCCGGGTCTGGCCGGCCACCCGTTCATCACCACGGTCCTCGACCCGGCTCCGGGCGAGGACACCCCCGAGGGGGCGATCGACGTACGCGCCCTGCTCGAAGCAGCCGGGGAGGGGGTGGTGCCGGTCGAGGAGGACTGGACGATCGGGCGGTACGACCTCGGCCGCCAGGACCGGTTCGCCGTGCTCTCCGGCAGTTCCGGCGCCATGATGTCCGCGTTCAACGCGTCCCGGGCGGCCGGTGCCACCCTGGTCGTGCCGGACGAGGCGATCGCCGGGGACCCGGCGGCCCTGTCCGCGTGGCTGCGGGAGAACCGGGTCAACGTCCTGCACCTGACACCGCCGCAGTTGCGTGAGCTGGCGGCGTACGAGGCGCGGTTGCCCGCACTGCGCTACGTGTTCGTCGGCAACGACGCCAGGCTGACCTCCCACGACGTGGAGCTCGCACGGCGTGTGTCGGCGTCCTGCAAGGTCGTCGCTCTGTACCGGGTGGCGGCCACGGGCCGTCCACTGGCCGTCTTCGACGTGCCGGACACGTGGTCGCCGCAGACCGCGCCCCTGCGTGTTCCCCTCGGCGCGCACGTCGACGGCTCCCGTGTCGAGGTGCTGAGCGCGGCGGGACATCCCGTCGCGCCCGGCGAGATCGGCGAGATCCGGTCCGAGACCCGCCACACCGGTGACCTGGGGCGCCGACTCCCCGACGGAACAGTGGAGTTCGCCGTCGCGGCCGGTACCCGGACGGACCTGGTGGAGGTGGTCGCGGCGCTGCGGGACCTGCCCGCCGTCCGGGACGCCCTGGTGACCGAAGTCGTCGGCCAGGACGGCCGGGTCCGGCTCGTCGCCTTCGTCGCCGCCGAGGAGGGCGCGGTCAGCGCCTCGGAGCTGCGCCGGCAGCTCACCACCCGGGTGTCGGAACTCCTGATGCCGCAGGAGCTGGTGATGCTCGAACGGCTGCCGCTCACCGCCGACGGCGACTACGACCTGATCAGCCTGCCCGACCCCACCGGGGACGACGCCGCCGACCTGTACGTAGCGCCCCGCACCCCGGTGGAGCGCCAACTCGTCGAGGTGTTCGAGGAGTTGCTCGGCATCGAGGGTGTGGGGGTCCACAACACCTTCTTCGAGCTCAACGGCTTCTCGCTGCTGGCGACCCAGTTGGTCTCCCGGATCAGGGAGACCTTCCGGATCGAACTGGCGCTGCGCGAGGTCTTCGAGTCGCCGACGGTCGAGAGCCTGGCCCAGTTGATCGTCCGTTCCCAGGCCGAGCAGGCGGACGAGGCCGCCCTGGAGGCACTGCTCAGCGAACTGGAGTAGCCCCCGCGGCCCGAGGGGTCTGGAGTACGCCCCGGCGAATTCGTATCCGCCGGGCGTACTCGGGGTCCCGCTCCATCAGCATGGTGTGGGTACGGCGCAGGCTGTGGTGGGGGATGCCGGGCCACAGGTGGTGGACGGTGTGGTAGCCGTCGGCGTGCGGGTGGACGAGTACCCGCTGCACCAGCCCGACGTTGGAGATGGTGGCGTCGAAGACGGTGTCGGAGTCGGAGTAGACATGCTCGTCGGCCTCGGCGACGAGCCGCAGCACCGGAAGCACGCCGAAGACCGAGACGAGCCAGAGCCCTTCGGCGGCGACCGCGCCGGTGAGGCCCGCGCACAGCCCCGCGGGCAGGGCGACGAAGGCCGCGCTCCACAGCAGCATGGCGGCCGTCACCGACAGGTCGGAGCCGACTTCCCGCACCCAGCCGAGCTGGTACCGCACGGCGCGGGTGAGCACGGACGCGCAGAACGACGCGGCCGACGAGCGGCGCATCCCCTCCAGGTCGAGTTCGGCGTAGCGCCGGCGGTCGGGGTCGTCGGTGGTGCCGAATCTGCCGTGGTGGCGCAGGTGGCTCTCACGGTAGGCGGCCAGTCGCCCGCCGGTCGGCAGGCCGACGAGCAGAAACCCCAGGACGTCGTTCCAACGGCGGTGGTGGCGCGCCCAGTTGTAGTGCGACGCCTCGTGCGTGAGATTCTCCAGGGCCCTGAGCTGCCGGGCGACGACGAGAGCGCCGATGAGGGCCGAGGGCAGAGCCGTCCACAGGTTCGTCGAGACCAGGGCCCATGCGCACACCACGGCCACCGCGACCGCGATCAGTACGTCCAGGGCGGCACAGGAGGCGGTGAGGACGGGGCGGGTCCGATGCGCGGCGGCGATCTCGACGCGCAGCGCCGCGGGCAGCCGATATCCCTTCCGGTACGGCTTCTCTTCCTCCGGTCGGGCGGCGGGGCGTGTCAGGTACGACGTCATCGATTTTCCCCCGGCAACAATGGAACAAAGTCCGTCTATTGCTGGGGGAGCGCACAGGTGCGTCGCAATGCCGTCGGCACAGGTGCCGTAAATGCGGAGCAGCCAACTTGCCGACTCAGCCAGTCCCTTGCGCAGTCGCGACGACAATGGCCACGAATACCCCGCAGCGCTTCCTTATCGCAAGCGATGCTATTGACTCGGGCCATCCACTTCCTGTCCCCTTTACCGGGGACCGCCCGGCGGACTCAGACGCGGGTGAGGGCCGTGCAGACACAGACCCGGTTGCCGTCGGGGTCGGCCAGGACCGTGTACGACGGGGCGTGGCTGTCGTCGAACACCGTGCCCCCGCGGGCGAGCGCGGCGGCGATGCGGCCCTGTGCCGCTTCCGGCGCAAGCCAGAGGTCGATGTGCCAGCGCTGCCGGGGAGCCGGATGGGCGTCGGTGTGCTGGAACCAGGTACTGGGGACGCGGTTCGTCGGGTCGAAGACCGTGTCGAGGACGGGCGTGTTGGCGGCGTCCCCGGTGAGCAGCGCGGCCCAGAACGGCCCCGACACCGCCACCGAGGGCGCGTCGAGGACCAACTCGATCTGGGTGACCTCCTCGGGAACGGCGCGCAGACCGAGCTGCGCCGCGAGCGCGCTGATGGCGTGCGCCCGCTCCAGTTCCTTCTCGGTCACCTGCCGCCGCCCGCTGCCGGGGTGCACGGTGTACAGCGTCACGTTCACATGGCCGGGCTCCAGCCGGATGTCGGGGACGGTGTAGCCGGCGGCGGTCGCGTCGCGTGCCACCGCCGCCACGAACTCGGCGCCGCGCACGGCGTCGGGGCAGGCGAAGCGAGCCGCGAGGGGCTGGGCGAGCTTGCGCCAGTCGGGCAGCCGGTCGTCGATGGCCGCGAGAACGTCCTGAACTCCGAGTGCAGTCACGCCTGTCATGATGACAGCCGGACGCGGAGCGGAACCGGCCATCGGATCATCGTCCGGGCCCTTTCCGGTCGCGCGACCGCACTACCATCCCTCCCACCGCGCGTGGCCCGGCCCACCCGAAGCCTGCCGCACGTCAGCCGGGCGACCGACGCAACCGCCCCGGGAAACCACCGGATCCCCGACAAGGAACGCACCTTCATGGCCGTCTTCCACATCGCCCCCGCCGTCGCCGACGCCTTCCCCGGCACGTCCATCGCCCTCGTCACCGCCACAGGCCTGCGCGGCCATGAGCCCTGGCCCGGCACCGCCGAGGCGCTGGAGGACCTGGAGCGCCGACTCGCCGACGGTTCCTGGACGCCGGCGGACGAGAGCGATCCCCGCATCGAGGCATGGCACACCGCCTACCGTTCCTTCGGCACCAACCCCCGTCGGCTGCGCCCGAGCGTCGACGCGCTGGGGCGCCGCATGGCGAAGAAGGGCACGCTGCCGCGCATCAACCCGGCCGTCGACACGTACAACAGCGTCTCCGTCCGTCACGGGCTGCCCGCAGGCGCCTTCGACCTGGCGCAGGTCAAGGGCGACATCGAGATCCGGTACGCGGACGGCGGCGAGGAGTTCACCCCGCTCGGCGAGCCGGACACCGTGGAGAACCCCAAGCCCGGCGAGGTGATCTACGCCGACGCCGCGGGCGTCCTGACCCGCTGCTGGAACCACCGCGACGCCCACCGCACACGCGTCACCGAGGATTCGACCGACGTGGTCTTCGTCCTCGAAACCCTCCAGGAGTCACTGCACGGCCTTCTCGACACGGCGGCGCGGGAACTGCGGGATCGGCTCGCCCCGCACGCGCAAGGGACCGCCGTGCATCGCCTCGCCCCGGCCACGCCCCGGGTCGACGTATAGAACGTCCGTCCACACCCGGCGCGCGCACCCCTTCGAACACCTTTTGCCCCAACACTTGTGCTCATACTTGTGCTTCGGTGCCACCCGGGCACCGGAGCACGAGGAGAGAGTGACATGGCTGAGGTACTGGTCTTCCACCACGGACACGGACTGACCGCCGGTGTCCGGGAGTTCGCCGAAACGCTGCGAAAGGCCGGACACACCGTCCACGTCCCGGACCTGTTCGAGGGGAGGGAGTTCGCCACGCTCGAGGAGGGCATGGAGTACGCCGAGGACATCGGCATCGACACCGTGACCGAGCGCGGGACCGCCGCCGCCCAGGAGCTGCCGGCCGACCTCGTCTACGTCGGTTTCTCGCTCGGCGTCCTGCCGGCGCAGAAGCTGGCGCAGACCCGCCCCGGTGCGAAGGGCGTGTTGTTGCTCGAGGCGTGTCTCCCGGTGTCGGAGTTCGGTGAGACGTGGCCCGAGGGCGTCCCCGTCCAGGTCCACGGCATGGACGCGGACCCCTTCTTCGCGGAGGAGGGCGACGTGGAGGCGGCCCGCGAACTCGTCGAATCGGCGACGGACGCCGAACTGTTCGTCTACCCCGGTGACAGGCACCTGTTCACCGACAGCAGCCTGCCCACGCACGACGAGCACGCCGCGGCTCAGGCCACGAAGCGGGTCCTCGACTTCCTCGACCGCGTCGGCTGATTCCGGACGGACGTCAGCGTCCCTCTTGGTCGAGCGTCCTCGCCGGGCCGGTCCGGTCGGTGAGGACGTGCCCATGAGGTGTTTCCGGCTCGGCGCCGGTAAAGCCCCCGAGTAATTTCCCGTCTTTTCCCCGTCGTTCGCGACTCTTTCGGCAGGCACGTCGATGCCGAGCCTCCGCCAGCCTCCTTCACGGGCTCCCCGCCCGCATGTCGTCGATTCATGTGACAGCGCCACCTCGCCCTGCCGCCGGTACTTTCGGTTCCGCACCCAGGACTGTTCCGTCCCCCAGGCAGCAGGAAAGCAGGCAGTCAGCCGCTGGGCGGTTCTCGCCACATCTGGATTCAGCCGCACATTCACCGCAACGACCGCATGGTTCATCACGGGGAGGCACGGCAATGACTTTTCTGAGTTCTGTCCTGATCGGTGGCGGGAGTGTCCTCGCTCGCTGCGGCGCCGCACTTGTCGCGCGGGGTCACCGCGTCACCGCCGTGGTGACCGACGACGCCGCCGCCCGGTCGTGGGCGGTGAAGGCGGGCATTCCCCATCACACACTCGCCGAGGCCGTGGCCCTCGCGCCGCCCCTGTCCTGCGACCTCCTGCTGAGCGTCGGCAACTACGCGGTGGTGCCCGACGCGCTGCTGGCCTGTGCGCGGCGGGCCGCGGTGAACTACCACTACGGCCCGCTCCCCGAGTACGCGGGTCTGCACACGCCGTCCTGGGCCGTCGCGGAAGGGGCGACGGAGTACGGCATCACCTGGCACCGCATGGACCAGGTGGTCGACGGCGGTGACGTGCTCATGCGCCGGCCGGTGGCGATCGGGCCCGAGGACACCGCGCTCTCGCTGGGCCTCAAGTGCGACGAGGCGGCCGTCGCCGGCCTGCCCGCCCTGGTCGACGAGATCGCGGAGGGCCGCGAGACCCCGACCCCGCAGGACACCGCGGCCCGCCGCTACTTCTCGCGCCACACCCAGTTCACCGGCGAGGGGCTGATCGACTGGAACCGTCCGGCCGAGCGCATCGCCGCCCTGGTCCGGGCGACCGACCACGGCCCGTTCGCGAGCCCGCTGGTGTGGCCCAAGGTCGAGCTCGACGGGCACTTCTACGCCGTCCGGGCAGCCCGCCACGAGACCGCCGCCGCCGATGAGGCCGTCGTGCCCGGTACCGTCCTCGGCTGCGACAACGCGTCGGGCCTGCGGGTGGCCACCGGTGCCGGAACCGTCGCTCTGACGCGGCTGAGCACCCTGGAGGGCGAGGAACGCCCCGTCGGTGCCGTCGCCGCGGCCCACAGGGTCCGGCCCGGCACGGTCCTGACCAGCCCCGGCGAGGAAGCACGCGCCCGCCTGACGGAGGCGGGCACCCGGGCCTCCAAGTCCGCTCGCCACTGGCGTGAGCGTCTGATCCGAGGCAGCGAGAATCCTTGCCGCCTGCCCTGTCCGCGGCCCCGCGCGGAGACGACGGCGCGCGCCGAGGGCGAACAGCGGCCGGGCCCCGCGCCGGTCGACTGTCGCGTCCCGCTCCCGGAGGAAGCCCACGCCGACCGGCAAGCGCCTGCCTCGGCCGCCGCCCACGTCGCCGGGGCGCTGAGCGTCTTCCTGGGGCGGGCAAGCGGCCTGCGGGAGGTCGGCCTCGCCATGACCGCCCCTCGCGAGGGCGTCGACGCCGCGCACAAGGGCCTGTTCGCCGCGTGGCTGCCGCTGCCGTGCCGCGTCGACGCCGATGCGACGATCGCGGACAACCTGCGGTCCGTGGGGCAGGAGTTCGCACGCGGCCAGGAGCGGGGGTGGATACGGCGGGACGCCATCGGCCGTGACGAAGAACTCCGCAAGCGCCGGGACGGCGGCGCGTGGGCCCCGGACGTCCTGATCTCCTGGGGTGCCCGCGACACCGACTGGTACGACGGCGAGCGTCCCGCGCTGGAACTGCATGTCCAGGTGGACGGCGCGGCGGAGGGTGCGCTCGTCACCTTCCACCACGACGCCGCGCGTCTGTCGGCCGAGGACGTCGCCCGGCTGGCCGAGCAGTTCACGGCGTGGTGCGGCCGTCTCCCCGCCGCCATGGAGCGGCCCACCGCCGACGCCGACCTCCTCACCGCGGACGAACGCGCCTACCTGATCGAGGAGTTCAACGACACGGCTCCCGGCGTCGCGGGCCATGCCGAGCGGGGCCTGCACCGCCTGTTCGAGGAGGCGGCGCGCGGTCACGCCGAGGACACCGCGCTGGTCTGCGCCGACACCAGCCTGACCTACGCCGAGCTCAACGCCCGCGCCAACCGGCTCGCCCACGCGCTGACCGACCGGGGCGTGGGCCGGGGCGACCTGGTCGGTGTGGCTTTGAACCGCTCGACCGATCTGGTCGTGGCCCTCCTGGCCGTGCTGAAGACGGGCGCCGCCTACGTGCCCGTCGACCCGGGTTTCCCGGCGGAACGCGTCCACCGGATGATCGAGGACGCGGACCCCGTCCTCGTCATCACGCCCGGCGACGTCCCCGCCGTGCTCGCCGCCTGGGACACCCGCTGTGTGAGCGTGCACCTGGGGGCCGACCTGAGCGCCGACGACGACCTCGCGGTCGAGGTGGGCGCCGACGACCTGGCCTACGTCCTGTACACGTCGGGCTCGACCGGCCTCCCCAAGGGGGTCGAGATCACCCATGGGGCAGTGAGCAACTTCCTGACCGCCATGCGCCGGCGCCCTGGGTGCACGTCGGCCGACCGGCTGCTGGCGATCACCACCGTGTCGTTCGACATCTCCGTGCTGGAGCTGTTCCTGCCCCTGCTCTGCGGCGCGACCACGGTCGTCGCCCGGGCCGAGGAGACCGCGGACGCCGGGGCCCTGGCCGGGCTGATGGAACGGCACGCGATCACCATGATGCAGGGCACCCCCTCCACCTGGCAGTTGCTGCTGGACGCGGGCTGGCGGGGCGCCCCCACGCTGCGGAGGATCCTCTGCGGCGGTGAGGCGCTGTCCCGGGACCTGGCCGACCGGCTGCTCGCGGCCGTGGCCGGTGGCTCGGTGTGGAACATGTACGGCCCCACCGAGACCACCGTGTGGTCGACGGCGTGGCAGGTGGCGGCCGGGGAGGAGGAGGCCGGGGTCCTCATCGGCCGGCCCATCGACCGCACCCAGGTCTACGTCCTGGACGAGAACCTCGCGCCGGTGCCGCCCGGCTTCCCCGGAGAGCTGTGCATCGGCGGCGCCGGAGTGGCCCGCGGCTACCGCGGCGACCCCGGGCAGACGCGGCTCCGCTTCCCGGACAACCCGTTCCACCCGGGTGCCCTCTACCGCACCGGGGACCTCGCCCGCTTCGCCGGGCCCGGCAGGCTGACGCTGCTCGGCCGCAACGACCGCCAGATCAAACTGCGCGGCCACCGCATCGAGCTGGGCGACGTCGAGGCGGCCCTCGTCCGCCATGAGGCGGTGCGCCGCGCCGTCGTGGTCGGCCGCGACGATCAGTTGGCCGCCTACCTCGTCCGCGACGCGGCCCCGACCGGCGAGGCCCCCGCGGCGGCGGACCTGAGCACCGTCCTGGCGGAGTGGGCCGCGGCCTGGGACCGCGCCTACGAAGCCGGTGCCGACACCGCCGACGACTCCTCGGAACCGGCCGGCGCGCCGTTCAACCTCGCGGGCTGGCGCAACAGCTACGACGGTCTTCCCTTCACGGACGAGGAGATGCGCGACTGGCAGCGAAGCTCCGTCCAGCGCATCCTCTCCCACGCGCCGCAGGACATCTTCGAGATCGGTTCCGGCAGCGGCCTCATGCTGTTCGGCCTGGCACCGCACTGCCGCAGCTACCACGCCGTCGACGCCTCCGCCGCTGCCGTCGAGACGACCCGGCGCCATCTGGCCTCCCTGCCGCACGTGCGGTGCGAGCAACGCGCCGCCCACGACCTTCCCGAGGTCGCCGAAGGCTCCTTCGACACGGTGGTCGTCAACTCGGTGGCCCAGTACTTCCCCGGCGTCGACTATCTGACCTCGGTCTTGGAGTGGGCGACCAAGGCGGTCACCCGCGGGCGGGTGTTCCTCGGCGACATACGCGACCTGTCGCTCCTCGACGTCTTCCACGCCGACCTGGCGCACTTCCGCGCGGAGGGCGAGGCCGGCGCGCCCTCCCCCGAGGAGCTGGCCCACCGCACCGGCCTCGGGATGCGCGCGGAGCGCGAACTGGTCCTGGACCGCGCCTACTTCGCGGGCCTGCGGCAGTTGTTCCCGCAGATCAGCCGCGTCGACATCACCCTGCGCGACGGCCACCACGTCAACGAGATGACGCGCTACCGCTACGACGTCACCCTGCACATAGGCGAGGAGACCCCGCCGGTCACCCCGGCGGTGGAGAAGGACTGGCAGGCCGACGGCCTCGACCTGGCCGCGCTCCGCGCCGAGCTGGCGTCCGTCGCCGAGCGACCCCTGCGCCTGAACGGCATCCCCAACGGTCGCCTGGCCGAGGTGTGCGGCCGGGTCGCCGCGACCCTGGCGGCCAGGCGCACGAGCGTCTCGGCGGCGCCCACGTCCTGGATCGACCCGGCCGATCTCTACGGCGCCGCCGCCGAGGCGGGGCTCGACGTCGCGCTGCTGCCCAGCCGGTCCGACGACACCTGGCGGTGCGACGCGGTGTTCTGGCGGCCGGGCCAGAGCCCCGACCTCAGCCCGCGCCCCGCCGCGGCGGTGACCCGTGAGACCCTTCGTGCTCACGCCAACACGCCCGCGGCCGGTGAACCGTCCGCTTCCCCGCTGCACCGCGTACTGCGCCCCTGGCTGGCCGAGCGACTGCCGGCGTACATGGTCCCGACCTTCTTCGTGGAGCTGGACGAGCTTCCGCTGACCCCGAACGGCAAGATCGACGAGAACGCCCTGCCGGATCCCGTGGCACAGGTCGACGTCACCGCCAAGGCCGCCACCGAGCTGGAGCGGGACATCCTCGCCATCTGGTCGGACGTGCTCGGACACGACCGGATCGGCGTCGACCAGAACTTCTTCGAGATCGGCGGCACTTCGCTGCGGGTCGTCCGGGTCCAGACGCGGCTGGAGGAACTGCTCGGCCGGCCCCTCGTCCAGGCCAAGCTCTTCGAGCACTTCACCGTCAGGAGCCTGGCCGCCTACCTGGCCGACGGCACGACGCCGCGCCAGGAGAGCGTGCCCGTCCGCGGCCGCGCCGAAGACGACGAACCCATCGCCGTCATCGGCATGGCCTGCCGCCTTCCCGGCGACGTCAACTCCCCTGATCAGTATTGGGAGTTGCTGGAGCGCGGCGGAGACGGGATCGTCGACGTACCGAAGGACCGCTGGGACGCCGAGGCGCTGTACGACCCCGACCCGGAGACGGCGGGCACCTCGTACTGCGCCCAGGGCGGGTTCGTCCGTGACATCGACCTCTTCGACGCCTCGTTCTTCGGCATGGCGCCCCGCGAGGCCCGCGCCCTCGACCCCATGCAGCGCCTGGTCCTGGAGACCGCGTGGGAGGCGTTCGAACGCGCCGGTTACACCCTGGACCGGCTGCGCGGCAGTCAGACCGGCACGTTCGTCGGCATCGGCAAGAGCTCGGCGTGGCGCGAGTACGGGCTCACGACAGCCGGTGGACTGAGCGACCTCGACGGCTATGTGGGCTCGGGTTCCATGGGCGGCACCATGTCCGGCCGGGTGTCGTACGTCTTCGGTCTCCAGGGCCCCGCCCTCACCGTGGACACGGCGTGCTCCTCCTCCCTGGTCACCACCCACCTGGCCTGCAACGCGCTCCGCAACGGCGAGTGCGACCTCGCGGTGTCCTCCGGGGTGAGCCTGATGCTCACCCCCGAACTGCACGTCGAGTTCAGCCGCCTGCGCGGCATGTCCAAGGACGGCCGCTGCCGGTCGTTCTCCTCGGACACCGACGGCACGGGCTGGAGCGAGGGCGCCGCCACGGTCGTCCTCAAGCGGTTGTCCGACGCCCGGCGCGACGGTGACCAGGTCCTCGCCGTGCTGCGCGGCACCGCCGTCAACCACGACGGGCAGAGCGCCAGCCTGACCACGCCGAGCGGCCCCGCCCAGCAGCGGGTCATCCGCGCCGCGCTGGCCGCGTCCGGCCTGCGCCCCGGCGACATCGACTACCTGGAGGCGCACGGCACCGGCACCAAGCTGGGCGACCCGATCGAGGGCACCGCCCTCGCGGAGGTCTTCGGCAGCAGCCACTCCGCCGACGCCCCGCTGTGGGTCGGCTCGGCCAAGTCCAACCTCGGCCACACACAGGCCGCCGCGGGTCTGGCCGGTCTGATGAAGGTCGTCCTGGCCATGGCCCACGACACCCTTCCCCGCACCCTGCACGTCGCCGAACCCACCCCTGCCGTGGACTGGAAGGGCGCCGGTATGGCGCTGGTCCAGGAGCAGCGGCCGTGGCCCGCCGGACAGGCGCCGCGCCGGGCCGGGGTCAGCTCGTTCGGCATCGGCGGCACCAACGCCCACGTCATCGTGGAGGAACCGCCGCGACCGGCCGCGGAACCCGTGGAGGCGGGCGCGCCCGCGCCGCTGCCGTCCACCGTGCCGATCGTGGTGTCCGGCCACACGGATGCCGCCCTGCGGCGGCAGGTCGAGAACCTGCGCCTGCACCTGAGCACGCGCCCGGCGGACGACCTCGCCGACGTGGCCAGGTCCCTGGCGACCACCCGCAGCCACCACCGGCGCCGACTGGTGCTCCAGGTCGGCGAGAAGGCCGAACTCCTCGACAGGCTCGCCTCCTTCGCCCGCACCGGTGACCTGCCCCCCGAGTCGGTGCGCACCGCTCCCCACCCCGAGGACCCCCGGCTCGCCCTGCTGTTCACGGGCCAGGGCAGCCAGTTCCCGGGCATGGGCAGGGACGTCCACGACGCCCATCCTGTCTTCCGCGAGGCGCTCGCCGAGGTCGCCGCCCGCTTCACCGACCTGGAGAGGCCCCTGCTCCAGGTGATGTGGGCCGAGCCGGACAGTGCGGACGCGGCCCTGCTGCACCGCACCGACTTCACCCAGCCCGCCCTGTTCGCCCTGGAGGTCGCGCTGTGGCGGCTCTGGGAGAGCTGGGGGGTGCGCCCGGAGCTGCTGCTCGGCCACAGCATCGGCGAACTCGCCGCCGCCCATGTCGCGGGGATCCTCGACCTGGACGACGCCTGCCGGCTGGTCGCGGCCCGCGGGCGCCTGATGCAGGCGCTGCCCGTCCGCGGCGCCATGACGTCGCTGGAAGCAGGCGGCACGGAGGTGGAGACGGCCATCGACGCCCTCGGGCTGCGCGGCGCGCTGGACATCGCCGGACTCAACACGCCCACGCAGACCGTGGTGTCCGGTGACGCCGACGCCGTCGAGGCGATCTCCGCGCACTTCACCGAGCAGGGCCGCAAGGCCACGCGCCTCACGGTGTCCCACGCCTTCCACTCGCATCACATGGACGGCATGCTCGCGCAGTTCCGGGCCGTGGCGGAGTCCGTCCGCTACCGCCCCGCGAGGATCACCCTCGTCAGCAGCCTCACCGGCGAACCGGCCGCGCCGGGCGCACTGGAACACGCCGACTACTGGGTCCGCCAGGTGCGTCACACGGTCCGCTGCGCCGACGGCATGCTCGCCCTGCGCCGCGCGGGGGCCAACACCTTCCTGGAGCTGGGGCCGCAACCCGTCCTGTCGGGCCTCGGGGCGTTCTGCCTGGCCGACGAGGGCCCGCTGCTGTGGGTGCCGTCCTGCGCCCCGGGCGGCAACGGCGCCGCGGTCGTCCGGCGCAGCCTCGCCGAACTGCACGTGCGGGGTGTCCCGGTCGACTGGGACGGCTACTTCGCGCCCTTCGGCGGCGCCCGGGTGCCCCTGCCCACGTACGCCTTCCAGCGGGAGCGGTTCTGGTTCGAGCCGCCGCTCGCCCGCGAGGTGGGCGCCGGTCTGCGCCCCACCGGGCATCCACTCCTCGGCGGCGGTGTGGAGGTCGCGGGAACCGAACTGTCCCTGTTCACCCACGTGGTGGCGGCGGAGCGGCCCGCGTGGGTGCAGGAGCACCGGGTGATGGAGACCGTCCTCTTCCCGGGCACGGCGTTCTTCGAGGTGATACGGGCGGCCGGTGACGCGCTCCTCGAAGGCGGCTGGGACGTGTCGGACGTGGTGTTCGCCTGGCCCCTCGCGATCACCCCCGGCACACCGGTGCGGCTTCAGGTCACCGTGGGCGCGGCGAGCGGGGACACGCGTCCCGTCAAGATCTACAGCTCGCCCGACGACGCGGACGGCGCATGGCAGTTGCATGTCGAGGGCTCGCTCACGCCCGCGACGACGACCGGCGCCGTGACCTCCACCGCGCAGGAGCTGCCGCCGCGAGGCGCCGAACCCCTCGACGTCCCCGCGCTGTACCGGGAGCTGGCAGCCGCCGGTTACGGCTTCGGCCCGAACTTCCAGGGCATAAGGGAGGCCTGGCAGGCGGACGGCACGGTGTGGGCCAGGGTCGCGTTGTCGGACAGCGAGCAGCGGAACGCCAAGGGTTACACGCTGCATCCGGCGCTGCTGGACTCCGCGATGCAGTCGTTCCTCATGACTCAGCGACTGCGGAACCCGGGCAGCGAGGACGCCTTCGTGCCCTACGAGGCCGAACGTCTCTCGGTACGGGTCGCGGGCCTGGCGGAGGTCTGGGTCCGGGTCGCCGAGTTCGAGCTGGGCGAGGGCGAGTTCCAGGGCTCGCTCGACCTCTACGACAGCGAGGGCGGCCACGTCGGCCATCTGCACCGCCTCCACGCGCGGCGGATCGACCGGGCGGTGCTGCGCCGCCTGTCCGCGGCGGGAGTGGACCGCTTCCGGTTCGACCTCGACTGGCGCCCTGTCGACACCGGGGATGTCGAGCTGGGCGGTTCCTGGGGCCTGTTGACCCCCGCTGGGGACGTGCCGTGGGCGCGGGAGACCAAGACCGCCCTTGCCCGGGCCGGCATTCAGTTGATCAAGGTGCAGGACCTGGAGGACGCCGAGGACCTGGACGGCCTGGTGTGCCTGTGGGACTCCGACGCGCCCGTGCCGGACCAGGCGCACCACTTCGCCGCCAGGGCGCTGGAGCAGGTGCAGGAAGCGATCGCCTCGGACTTCCGTGCCCCGCTGGTCTGGGTCACGCGCCGCGCGGTCGGCACCGGCGCCGACGACCCGGTCTCGGGGCCTGGCGCGGGTCCGCTGTGGGGCCTGATGCGTACCGCCCTCAACGAGCACCCGGAACTGCGTCTGCGGTTGATCGACGTCGGCGACGAGGAGACGGACCGCGAGGCGCTCGCCGCCGCCTTGATGCTGGAGACCGAACCCGAGTGCGCCGTTCGCGACGGCGAGGTGCTGGTGCCGCGGCTGGTACGGGCGGGCGAGGAGGCGCCGGCCTCGCCGGAGCGGTTGGTGCGGCCGGACGGCGCGGTGCTCGTATCGGGCGGCGTCGGCGATCTCGGCCGACGCGTGGCCCGCAGGCTGGCCGACACCCACGGCGTACGCGATCTGGTGCTGACCTCGCGCCGCGGGATGCGGACGCCCGGGGCGCAGGAGCTGGTGGACGAGTTGTCCGAGCTGGGCGCCGAGGCCACCGTGGTGGCCTGTGACGCGGCGGACCGCGACGATGTCGCCGCGGTGCTGGCGCTGTTCGGTGCGGAGCGCCCGCTGCGCGGTGTGGTCCACGCGGCGGGTGTGCTGGACGACGGCCTCCTGACCGATCTGACGCCGGAGCGACTCGACGCGGTCCTCCGTCCCAAGGTGGACGGTCTGTGGCATCTCCACGAGCTGACCCAGGGCCTTGACCTGGACTTCTTCGTGATGTTCTCCTCGATCTCCAGCGTCATGGGGACACCTGGCCAGGGCAACTACGCCGCCGCCAACTCCTTCATGGACGCGCTCGCTCACCTGCGGCGTGCCGAGGGTCTGCCGGCCACCTCGGTGGCGTTCGGCCCCTGGGAGGGCGGGGGCATGGCGGCGGGGCTCAGCGAGTTCGACCGGGCCCGCTTCGCCCGGCTCGGCCTCGACCGGCTGGCACCGGACGAGGGCCTGGAACTTCTCGAACTCGCCGCCAGGACCGGCCCCCCGCTGGCGGTGGCCGCCGCGCTCGACCTGCGTCGCGTCCAGCGCTACTTCGAGGACCGGGGCGGCATACCTCCTCTGTTCCGCGCGCTGCTCGACAGCGACGCGGGCGGTCGTTCCCCGGCGGACGGCGCGGCGGACCTGCGCAAGCTGCTGGGTGAGGCGTCGCCGCAGGAGTACCAGGACGTCGTGCTGCACACGGTCCGGGCGGAGGTGGCCAAGACCCTGGGCTTCGCCTCACCGGAGGCGGTGGGGGTCGATCTGCCGCTGCGGGACATCGGCTTCGACTCGCTGAGCGCGGTCCTGATGCGCAACCAACTGGCGAACCTGACGGGGCTCGCCCTGCCCGCGCGGATCGCCTTCGACCACCCCAACCTCGTCGCGCTGAGCGAGTTCCTTCTGGAGAAGCTTCTCGAATCGGGGCTCGACGCGGCCTCCGGGCCCGGTATCGCCGTCGGCACCGCTCCCCGCACCCGGGCCACCGAGGCTGCCGAGGCCGCCGACGCCGAGGGTCCCGACCTGACCGCGGCCCGGCAGGGCTGCCTGGATTCCGACCTCCGCTTCGACAACGCCGTCGCCTCGCCCGGACGCCCGGAGGCGGTCTTCGTCACCGGCGCCACCGGCTTCGTCGGTGCCCATCTGCTGCACGAGCTGCTTGCCTCCGAGGTGGTCGCGCACTGCCTGGTGCGGGCGGACGACACCGACCGGGCGACACAGCGCCTGATCGGCGCACTGGACGACTACGGCCTGTGGAGGGAGGAGTTCGCGCCGCTCCTGAAGCCGGTGGTGGGCGACGTCAGCCGACCGCTGTTCGGCCTCGACGAGAGGCGCTTCGACGAACTGGCCGACCAGGTCGACGCCATCTGCCACTCCGCCGCCCTGCTGGACTGGATGCGGCCGATGTCGGAGTACGTCGGCCCGAACATGGTCGGGACGCACGAGGCGCTGCGGCTGGCCTCGCGCGGTCGCGGCAAGGCCTTCCACTTCATCTCCACCTTCGCGACCCTGCCCAGGTACCTGGGGCACCACGTCCCCGAGGACGCTCCGGAGTACGGCTACCAGACCTCCAAGTGGCAGGCGGAGCTGATGGTGGCCGCCGCCCGTCGGCGCGGCGCGAAGGCGTCGACGTACCGGCTGCCGTACGTGGGCGCCTCGACCCGCACCGGGCGGTTCCGGCTCGACCGCGGGGACTTCCTGCACAACCTGATCTCCGGCTGCCTCGCGATGGGGAGCTTCCCTTCGCTGACCGCCGACCTCACGGCGGTGCTGCCGGTCGACTACCTGTGCCGGACGGTCGCCGCCGCGGTCACCAGCGATCTGACGCGCATCGGCAGGGACTACGACTTCGTCAACTCAGGCGCCCCGGACTTCGACCGCTTCTTCGAGATGGTCGGGGCCGCGGGAGGCGGGGCGGAGATCGTGCCCTTCGACGCGTGGCGGCAGCGGGCGCTGGAGTTCGCCGCGGCGCACCGGGAGAGCCCCCTCGCCCGGATCGCCGCCCTGGTGGACGGCCTGACGACGCAAGGCATGGTGGACATGTTCGCCGCGCTTCCCGTGGGCAGCGACGTCCTCGGCGCGGAGGACTACCCGTCCCCGCCCCTCGACGAGGCATTCGTCCGCACCTATGTGCACCGCATCAACACTTCGGACCGAGCGGAGGACACCACGTCATGAGCGAAGCGAACCAGGCGTCGGCCACCACGGTGGACGACGACGCCACCGTCACCGGCACCTACCAGAAGACCGGCACCTTCCTGCACTCCTCGGCGGCGGTACACGCCGAGCAGTTGTCCCCGGTGCTGGACAAGTACGAGGTGGACAAGGCGGAGGTGGAGGCGACTCTGCCGCCTCACCGGAAGCTGAACACAAGCCGCTTCCTGCCCGAGTCGCACCCCACCCATGTCGTCCCGATGAACCTGGACGACGATCTGGCGGACAACCTGGCACGCCAGTTGCGCTGCCAGGCGGTGATCCAGGAGAGCTTCGCCGCCGCATCGATCGGCAGCTACTTCCCGGTCTCCACCATGTTCGAGAACTGCGTCCTGTTCGTGCCCTCCGCGAAGCGTTTCTACGACCTCAACCAGGACATCGTCCGGGAGCACTTCCCCGAGGTCGAGACCGCCGTGGTCAACGCCTTCATCGTGCCGGCCGAGAAGCGGCCGTACGGCACCCACGCGGCCAGCTCGATCGCCCTGCAGATCCCGTCGCTGGTGCGCAAGCAGCTCGGTTTCCCCACCGAGTACCGCAGCTTCCACACCGCGCTGACGCCCACTCCGCTGAGCCGGCAGCCGTTCGTGATCTTCGAGGAGGCTGAGCTCGAAGCCCCGAACCTCCCGTACGTCTACGAGAAGATGCTGGAGCACGGCCTGGCGGGCGAGGAGAAGACGGCCGTCGACAAGGCGCTGTACCTGTTCCAGGAAGGGCGGTTGTCCGAGCTGGACCTGCCGTCGGTGCGGGACTACCTGATGGCCATGTACTGGGCGAAGACGTACGCCGACACGCCCTCCCCCGGCTACTACTGCGACAGCCGGGTCGGGGACGCGCTGGTCTTCGACAACTACCGGGCCCACGCCGACAGCACCCTGCCCCGCACCACCAAGGACCGTCTCACCATCGACCTGCGCTGCTTCAACAAGGTGCTCTACCCGAAGGGCATGACCAGCGGCCTGGACTTCATCGTCGATCCCGACGAGCGCGCCCACCAGGTCAGGCGCAAGTGGGCGTCGATCGAGTTCCTCCTCGCCACGCTCGGCTACGAGAGTGTCGACGAGTTCCTGCGCCTGGTGTTCGGCGGCGCCCGGAGCGCCGCGGACATCGATCCGTTCGGCCTGATGACCGACCTCCAGTTCGGCATCTACAACAAGTCCGAGTACCACCTGCTGGACCAGAACCTGGACGCCCACTACGAGCGGGTCGAGGCCCTGTACGAGCGCATCGAGAAGGAGGGGGAGTACGTCCTGCCGGAACGGGCCCGGCAGTGCCTCAAGGCACTGAGCGAATAGCCCGGCATCCGACGCACCCCCGATCCCACGATCAACGAGAGGCCTGCCGTGACCCCTGAAGAGATCATTGACCGCTTCGGCCGCGTGAGCCCCACCCTCAACCTCTATCCGATCGAGAATCGTCTGAGCGACGGGGCGCGCTCGCTGCTGGGCTCTGACCTGGTGTCGCGCTACCCGAGGATGAGCGGCCCCGGCTACCTGTACGGCGACCCCGCCAACGTGGGTGACCTGTACGAGGAGTGCGCCGACCTGGCCCGCGAGTACTTCCGGGTCGACCACGCCCTGGTGCACTTCCTCTCCGGTCTGCACGCCATGCAGAGCATGATCTCCACACTGAGCGAGCCGGGCGAGCGCATCGTGTCCCTGGGGCCGGACGCCGGCGGCCACTACGCCACCGAGCAGATCTGCCGGGACTTCGGACACGACATCGGTCTGCTGCCGTTCGACGGCGTGAACCTGCGCCTGGACATGGACCGGCTGGCGGAACTCCACCGCGCCTCTCCGTCCCGCTTCTACTACGTGGACCTCTCCACGGCGCTGCGGGTACCGGACATGGAGCAGATGAGGAACGCCGTCGGGGACGACGCCCTCATCTGTTTCGACGCCTCGCACGTCCTCGGCCTGCTTCCGGTGGTCTACGACCTCCCCGACCTGTGGCGTCACATCAGCCTGTGCACGGCCAGCACCCACAAGACCTTCCCCGGCCCGCAGAAGGCGGTCATGCTGACGAGCGACGAGAAGGTCGCCGCGGACATGTCCGAGCACCTCAAGTTCCGGGTGTCGAGCGCGCACACCAACAGCGTCGGGGCGCTCGCGGTCACCTTCAGCGAGCTGATGGACAGCCGTCAGGCCTACGCCCGTGCCGTGATCGCCCATGCGCGGAGGCTGGCGGAGTCGCTGAGCGAGCGCGGACTGCGCGTGGTGGGCGAGCACTTCGGGTTCACCGAGACCCACCAGATCTGGGTCCTGCCGCCCGACGACACACAGGACCCGGTCGAGTGGGGTGCGCGGTTGCAGAGCTGCGGGGTGCGCGCCTCCGTCGTCCATCTGCCCGCCCAGGGAACGTCCGGGTTGCGCCTGGGGACCCAGGAGATCACCCGCATGGGAATGGACCTGGACGCGATGGACGAGGTGGCCGACCTGACCGTCCGAGCGCTGGGCGGAGAGGATCCGGAGATCGTCCGCAAGGAGGTCGAGGCCCTCACAGCCCGGTACGCGACCGTCCAGACCGACTTCGCGTGACCATTCCCAGGAAGGACTCAGCAGGTGATCACTCGGGACGCGCGCGACCAGGTCTTCCTCGTCGTCGGGATCGGAAGTCATAAGGGCCGCGACGACAGGCCGTACCGGGAGTATCTGCTCCGGGCGGCGGCGGACCGCCATGCGGTCTGGCTGTTCGAGAACGACGAGCCCACCTGGCAGAGCGACTACGCCGCCGGATCGACCGTGCTGAACCTCTTCGACACCGACGAGATGCTCCGGGCGGCGAAGAACCTCGCCGCGCACCACGAGGTCGTCGGGGTGCTCTGCCCCGACGAAGCGGTACTGCGCCACTGTGCGGCGGTCGTGGACTTCCTCGGCCTTCCGGGGCTCTCGTCCGCCGCGGCAGCCAACTGCCGGGACAAGAAGACCTCGCGCCGGCTCCTGACGGAGGCGGGGGTGACGCAGCCGGGGTTCACCACGGCCCGCTCCGCCGAGGAGGCGCGGGCGGCGGCGACGGAGCTGGGTTTCCCGGTCGTCGTCAAACCCCGTACGCTCGGGGCGAGTTACGGCGTCGTCGCCGTGCACCGCCCCGAGGAGATGGCCGAGGCGTTCTCCGTGTCCACCCGGGCCGGTTATCCGGGCGTCGAGGTGCCGGAGGACTACCTCGTCGAGCAGTTCCTCACCGGTGAGGAGATCAGCATTGACGGCGTCGTCTTCGACGGCCGGTACCGGGCGATGTTCGTGGCCCACAAGAAGGTGGCGGACGCGCCGTACTTCGTCGAGGTCGGGCACACGGTCTTCGGCGACGACCCGCTCGTGGAGGACTCTGCTCTCACCGAGATGCTGCACGAGGCGCACCGGGCCCTCGGCATCACCCACGGGGTGACCCACACCGAGGTCAAACTCACCCCGCGGGGGCCGGTGATCGTGGAGATCAACGGGCGTCCGGGCGGCGACCTCGTACCGCGCCTCGGCGAGATGGCCACCGGCATCGACGTGGGCGCGGTCTGCGTCGACGCGGTCACGGGCAACGAGCCGCTGATCACCCGGACCCGGTCCAAGACGGTGAGCATCCGGTTCCTGCGGCCGGAGAGGGACCTCGTGCTCCGCTCGGTCGACCTCTCCGAGACCGTCGCCCTGCCCGGCGTCGTGGAGGCGGGGACCGCGGCCGCTCCTGGATCCGTTCTGCGCCGTCCTCCCCACGACTATGTGGCGCGCTACGCCTACATCATCGTCGAGGGCGAGAACGAGGAGGAGTGCGCGGAGCTGCTGGACCGGGCGGAACGCACGGTGCGGCTCGACGCCGATCCGCTGGAGAGCGAATGAGCGCAGCGCCGAGGGCCGGTGAGACACCGTACGGCACGGTCAAGGGGATACCCACCCCCGTTCTGATCGTCGCGGCCAGCGCCTTCCTCAACCGTGTCGGCGGCTTCTTCACCATCTTCCTGGCGCTGATCCTCGCGTCCCGGGGCTTCGGCCCCGGGCAGATCACGACGGCCCTGGCCGTGGTCGCCGGGGCCGGCATGGTGGGCGCGGGTCTGTCGGGCTGGACCGCCGACCGCATCGGCCCGCGCCGGACCCTGGCGCTCTGCACGCTGTCCACGGCGGTGCTGTCGCTGGTGCTGACGGCGTGGACGGGCTTCACCGCATCGGTGATCCTCGCCGCGCTGCTGTCCATGGCGGTCCAGGGCTTCACCCCGGTGGCACAGGCGGTCATCAGTGTCACGGCCCCCGCGGACCGGCGGCTCACCATGTTCGCCGGCTTCCGGACGACCTTCAATGTGGGAGCGGCCCTCGGCGGACTGCTCGGAGGGCTCTGGGCCGAATCCCACATGGACACCCTTCTCCTCGGCAACGCGGTCGCGGCCTTCGCCTCCACCCTGATGCTGCTGGCTCTCCCCTCGACGCTTCAGGAGCGGGCGGCCGACTCCGGGAGCGGCAGGGCCGGGCGGCGGGAGAAGAAGGCTGTGTCGGGCGATCCGGTCTTCATGGCGTTCTGCGTCCTGTCCGGGCTCACGGCGGTGGTCTATTCGATGCACCTGGGTCCGCTGCCGCTGGCGATCTCCGACACCGGTTTCGGCGCGAGGACGTACGGCGTCATGCTCACCGCCAACGCCGTCATCGTGATGTGCTGCGAAGTCCCGGTGTCGCTGGTGATGAGGCGGATCCCCTCCCATGTCGTGGCGGCGCTCGGGGCGACCTGCGTGGTGAGCGGCATGGCGGTCCTGGCCCTCGGCCCGAACTGGACGGTCATCGTCGTCTCCGTCGTGCTCTGGACGACCGGGGAGATGCTGGTGGCACCCACCGCCTCCGACATCTCGGCGAAGGCCGCTCCCCCGGGGGCGGTCGGGAGGTACCAGTCCCTCCTGGGTTTCTGCCAGACGACGGGGATGTCGGTGGGACCGGCGCTGGGGGTCTTCCTCTACGGCGTCCACGCCGACCTTCCCTGGTGGTCCGCCGGCGCTGCGGGAGTCGGCATCGTGGCCGGAATCTTCTTCCTCGTCCGTTCACTCCTGTCACACTCGGGCACGCCGACGGCCGACCCGGAAACGACGGACGGGGCGCGCGTCGCGTGAGGGGCGACGAGGCGACCGCGGCGACGGCGAGGCCCTCGGGTGGCTCGCGGCACACACGGAAAGGGATGCCCCATGCCTGCTGACTCCCCGACGGGGGACCGCGTGAGTCCCGTGCGCCAACTCCCGCGCCTCTCGCGGACGTTCGCCTTCTGGCTGATCGCCACGGTACAAATGCTGCTGCTCTTCGCCTCAAGCGCACCCTCTCCGCTGTACCCGGTGTACCAGGCCGACTGGGGCTTCTCCGCCACCATGCTGACCGCGGTCTTCGCGGTGTACGCGCTCGCGCTGCTCGCGGCGCTGCTCGTGGTGGGCGGCATCTCCGACCACGTCGGCCGCCGCACGGTCTTCGGCGCGTCCCTGGCCGTCGAAGCGGTGAGCATGGTGCTGTTCCTCACCGCCGACGGCGTCGGCCCGCTCCTCGCCGCACGCGTCGTGCAAGGGCTCGCCACCGGCGCCGCGACCGGGGCCGCCAGCTCCGCCCTGCTCGATCTGCAACCGCGGACCCGCCTCGGCGCGCTGGTCAACAGCCTCGTACCGCTCATCGGCCTGGCCCTCGGCGCGCTCGGCTCCGGGCTTCTCGTCCAGTACGCGCCCGCGCCGAAAACCCTTGTGTACGCGCTGCTCCTGACCGTGTTCGTGGCGGCGGCGCTCGTCGTGCCGCTGCTGCCGGAGACCTCGCCGCGCAGGCCGGGCGCGGTGGCCTCGCTGGTGCCGCACCTGGGGGTACCGCGCCGGGTGCGGCCCCTGTTCCTGACCGTGGCGCCCTGCCTGTTCGCGGTCTGGGCGGTCGGCGGCCTGTACATGTCGCTCGGCCCGTCCATCGCGGTCCGCACGCTGCACATGAGCGGCCACCTCGTCGGCGGCCTGGTCATCTTCGCCCTGACCGGGGCCGGGGCCGTCGGCTCCCTGCTGCGCCGCGACCGGCCGCCGCGCCGCACCATGACCCTCGGCTTCCTGGCCTTCCTCGTCGGCATCGGCACCACCCTCGGCGCCCTCGCCGTCCCGTCCCCCGCGCTCTTCTTCGTCGGCATCGTCATCGCCGGTTACGGCTTCGGCACCGGCTTCCTCGGGGCCTTCCAGACCATCGCACCGCTGGCCGGCCCCGAGGAACGGGCCGGAGTGGTCGCCAGCATCTACGTCGTGGGCTACCTGGGCTTCAGCGTGCCCGCGGTGATCGCGGGTCTCGCAGTCCAGAGGTTCGGGCTCGACGCCACCACCACGGTGTACAGCATCGCGGTCATGGTCCTCGCCGTAGCGGCCTGCACCGGGCTCCTCGTACAAGAACGCACGGAGAGGTCCGCGGTCGCCGCTCCACCCCACCACCGTCCGCCCGGCGCACAGCTTCCCGGGCACAGCACGACCTCGGCGGACTGACCGCCCGCCACCGGACCGCACGCCATCGCTGCTCCCACATCCACGGCTCTGCGCGCGGCGCTGCCCGCCGCGCCCGGGCATTCCGTCAGGAGACCGCACCCGTGCGCCTAGCAGCCTCGCCGATCCCGCCGCTGCCGTCCCATCAACTGTTCGTGTTCCTGCTCCAGGCCGGGCTGCTGGTCCTCCTCGCCGTCCTGTGCGGCCGCCTCGCCACCCGGTTCGGCATGCCGGCCGTCGCCGGTGAACTGTGCGTCGGCATCCTCCTCGGGCCGACCGTCCTGGGCAACGTCTCCCCCGCCGCCGCGCACTGGCTGCTGCCCCAGGACACCGGGCAGTTCCACCTCCTCGACGCGGTCGGCCAGATCGGGGTCCTGCTGCTGGTCGGCATCACGGGCATCGAGATGGACACCGCCTTGGTACGACGCCGTGGTCTCACCGCTCTCGGCGTCGGCGTCGGAGGTCTGGTCCTGCCCTTCGGTCTCGGCCTCGCCGCGGGCTGGGCGGCCCCCGCGAGCCTTCTCCCCGACGGCTCCGGCCGTCCCGTCTTCGCGCTCTTCATCGCCGTCGCGCTGTCCGTCAGCGCCCTGCCGGTCATCGCCAAGATCCTCACCGACATGCACCTCATCCATCGCGACGTCGGCCAACTCACCCTGGCCGCGGGCATGGTCGACGACGTCGTCGGGTGGGTCCTGTTGTCCGTGGTGTCGGCCATGGCGGTCGGCGGAGCGGGCGGCGGCCACCTCGTCATGCCCCTGCTCGCCACGGCCCTGGTGCTGACCGTCGCCTTCTGCGTACTCAGGCCCTTGGCCAACCGGGTCATGAAGGCGGCCGAGCACACCTCCGACACCACGTTCGTCCTGGGCACCACGGTCGCCTTCGTCATCCTGTGCTCCGCCGCCACGCACGCACTGGGCCTGGAAGCCATGTTCGGCGCCTTCCTGGCGGGCATGCTCATCAGCTCGGGCCCCCGGAGCCTGCGCGCGCGTCTCGCACCGTTGCGCACGGTCGTCCTCGCGGTGTTCGCGCCCCTCTTCTTCGCCACGGCCGGCCTGCGCCTGGAGCCGAGCGCGCTCACCGATCCGCTGACACTCGCGGCAGGCGCCGCCCTGCTGCTGGTCGCCGTCGTCGGCAAAGTGGTCGGTGTCTTCGTGGGCGCCAAGGCCGTCGGCGTCGGCACCTGGGAATCCGTCGCCCTGGGCGGTGCGCTCAACGCCCGCGGTGTCATCCAGCTCGTCGTCGCCGCGGCGGGGCTGCGCATCGGCGTGTTGAACGCCGCTTCCTACACGCTCATCGTCCTGGTCGCCGTCATCACCTCCTTGATGGCGCCGCCCATCCTGCGCTGGAGCATGCGCCACATAGAGCACACGGCCGAGGAGAAGCTGCGGCTGCACGACCGCTCGGTGCTCGACTGGAAACCGGCCGACCCGACCCCGGACGCGCATGTCTGAGGGGGGCAGGCACCGGCCGCGGTGACGGCCTGCGCGGTCAGCCCCCGGTTCCCCGGTCCTTCGGCAGCCTCGGCATCGCTCCGGCGAGGGTGAGGGCGACGAGCCGCGTGGCGAGGTCCTCGTCGAGGGGGGCGCCGCTGATGAGCGCGCGAGTGAACAGGGCGCCGCTGATCGCCTCGATGACGAGGCCGGGATCGGTGTCGGGCAGCAGTTCGCCGCGGGCGATGTCCCGGCGGACCATGACGGCGCCGCGTTCCAGGCGCTCGCTCCAATAGGGCAGCCGGTGGTCGTCCGGCAGGGTGTCGTCGCGTTCGGCACTCAGCCGGAGCAGGGCCGCACCCTGCGCCGTGGCCAGCAACCGCGCCGGCGTGCCGAAGTAGACGGCGAGGTCGTCGTGGACGCGTCCGGTGTCCGGCACGGACATGGCCGCGTCGAGTTGCTCGGTGAGCGCTTCGAGGATCAGGTTCTCGCGCGTTCTCAGCGCCGCCCAGGCCATCGATCGTCACGCGCGGGGAGAAGGCTCATCGTCCGCCGGCGGACGCGCGACCAGCCTGCCTCGCTGATCGCAGGCGCCGAACTCCTGGAAATGTCGCTGCGCCTCGACCAGCGGTACTCGGTCGGCGCCGCCCGGCATGAACGGCCGGCGGAACTGCGTCGGGTCGTCCTCCCAGCAGCAGATCGGGCAGATGGCGTGCGAACCGGGCCCCCGTCCCGGGCGTCGGGGACGAGACGACCACAGCAGGGGCACGGCCGACGAGTTTCCACCGAGGCAGTCTCGCCGGGTGCCCCGGCCATGGGCGATTCGGTATCTGTAGAGGTCGCCTCGCCTAGAAGGTCATGCTCCACCGGTCGAGATAGCCGGGATCGACGAGGAAGATGCCCGGGGTGTTGTCGGTGACCCGCAGTTTCCAGGTGCCGTCGGCCGGTACCGCCGAGGCGTCCACGGTGAACGTCGCGTGGAGTTCGGTGCCGGTGTCCCAGACGAAGTCCTTGACCGGCAACACGGTGCCGTTCTCATGGACGAGGTCGATGATCTGCCCGCCGATGAAGTCGTGCACCAGGTCGACGCTCACCTTGAGGTCAGAGGGGCCGTCACCCGGGCGCCCCGTGACGGTGATCGGGGACTCGATGGTCTGCCAGTTGGGGATGTCGTGGCGATCGGGATTGACGAAGTGATCGCCGCCGGAGGCCAGCACCGCCCAGGTGAAGGGAAGCTCCAGGGTCTCGGCGGCGGAGTTCTTGATGCGCACCGTCACATCGAACGCGCCGGCACGGGTCGGGGTGCCTGATATCAGGCCGCTCACAGCGTTGATGGTGAGGCCGTCCGGAAGACCGGTCGCGGTGTAGGAGAGCGCGCCGGGGCGGGTGGAGGTGGCGGTGATGTGTCGGTTCACCGGCTGGCCCGTGGCCGCGTCCCGGGTGGAGGGCGCGTCGGCGGCGATGTGATGGACGTAGCGGGGACCGACGTTGACGGCGGCCCAGGCGTTGCCGACGGCCTCGTAGGCATCGCTGGTGGTGCCGAACAGGTCGGCCGCGGCCCGCAAGGTGGCGGTGCGAGCACCCGCGTAGTCGGTGGTGCTGGTCATGTAGTGGGTCAGCGCCCGGTACCAGACATTGGTGGCGTTGTGCAGTCCGAGGCCCGCGACGGGCAGTCCGTCCGCGGTGGGGCTGTCGTAGGGGACGCCGTTGACGGTCTTGCTGCCGCTGCCTTCGGAGAGCAGGTAGAAGAAGTGGTTGGCGACGCCCGAGCTGAAGTGCGGGTCGAGCTTCTTCGTCTGCGGCGTCCAGTAGTCCTGCGAGGTGCCCTTGGCGGAGGCGTCCTTGGACGGCTGGTCCATGTAGCGCAGCGGCTTGCCGGTGCCGCGGACGTTCGCCAGTTCGCCGATCAGGTAGTCCGGCCGGTCCGCGGGGCTGTCGGCGAAGAACTCGACGGCGGTGCCGAAGATGTCACTGGTGGCTTCGTTGAGGCCCCCTGACTCGCCGGTGTAGACGAGACCGGCGGTCGCGGAGGTGACTCCGTGGGTCATCTCGTGCGCGGCGATGTCGAGTTCGGTCAGCGGCCGGTTCCCGTCGAGGCCGTCGCCGTAGGTCATGCAGAAGCACAGGTCGTCCCAGAACGCGTTCGCGAACCCGGTCCCGTAGTGCACGTTCGAGACGGCGCCGACACCGTCGTCCGCTATGCCGTCGCGCCCGAAGCGGTCGTGGTAGAAGTCCCAGGTCCGCTGCGCCCCGTAGGCCGCGTCCACGGCGGCGGTCTGCGGGTCGGCGCTCGTGCCGTCGCCCCACACGTCGTCGGTGTCCGTCAGCAAGGTGCGCAGGCCGCCGCGCACGTCGTAGGTCCGGTGACCGCCGCGCTGCCGGTCCGTGAGTTCGTAGGCGTCCGTGCCGCGCAGCGAGCCGACCGACACCGTGCCGCTGTACTGGCTGTGCCCCTCACCGGCCTGGATGTCGTCGTAGGAAGCGAGCAGATCTCCGTTCGTCGCGTCGGTGATGACGTGCATACGGCTGGGGGTCTGGTCGTCGCGCACTCCGAGGACAACGTTGTCCCACGCCAGGCGCGGAGTGGTTCCGCGCGCCCAGACGACCCGTCGTGCCGTGGCCGTGGGCTCCCCGGCCCGCGCCGCCCGTTGCTGCTTCTGCTCCTTCTTCGCGACGGTGAGCGCCTTCTGCCGGGCGACGTCCGCGGACAGGGGCGCCTTGGTCGTGGGCACGGACAGCGTGGCGCGCGACGACTTGGTGACGCTGAGATCGCCCGCACGATCATGGACGACCAGGTCGCCGCCGATGACGGGAAGCCCGCCGTAGGTCCGTTCGTAGCGCGTGTGCACCGTACCGTCCGCGTCCTTGACGACGTCCTTCACGACCAGCTTTTCCTGGGCGCCCAGCCCGATCGCGTGCGCGGTCGTGTCGCGGTCCTCGGACGCGCGACTGAGCAGGCGTCCACGCTGTGCCGCGGTGAGACGGACGGGTTGCGCGCCGGGTCTGGACCGTGCGTCGATCAACCGGGGCGCCGGCGTGCGGGTGTCCGACTCCGCCCGGGTGGACTGAGCCGCCGCTGCGGGTACCGCGCTGACGATCAGAGCGGCGACCAGTGTCGTCAGGGATGTCACGCGGCGCCGCGTGGCACGGGCTCCGGGGAGGTGTGGGCGCGGCGGTCGGCCACGCGAGAGGGAGTTCAGCACGAGTGCAGCTCCTTTCGCCGGATGTCGACCGACAGCCGGCGGGAACAGGGAACGCCGCGGGCCACGCCGCCCGCGGGGATCAGGAAAGAACCGCAGGCCGCGCTGCCTGCGGGAAGAGGGGGAACGGCGGGCCACACTGCCCGCGACACCGGGCGAGGGCTGCGGGCCGCGTACGGCCCGCGCACGCCGGAGGAGAACGCGAAGGAGAAAGGGAGGAGGGGAGGAAGCCACCGCCGAAGCGGCGCGGTCAGATCGTCGCAGGACTGCCGAGCGTTGTCATCGCTGCGGTGATCAATGTCCGAAAGCCGGGCAACTTCCGTGGCTGCGGAGCGCGTTGGCAGTCGCGTGCGACGTGTGCCTTTACGTAGCGGCAACACGGCGACAACCAGCGGGCTTGGCCGATTTCCGCTGACGCCTCAGGGGCTTGTGGGTGCGCCCGTCGAGTCAGCCGCACCTCTACCAAGGCCGCACGCGAGCCACACGCAGCCACTCCCAGGCGCCGAGGCACACAGCACACGGATGGCGATTGCATACAGTGCGCGTTCGCCGACGCGCACCCCAAAGCACGCACACCCCCTGCTCCCCCACCGGCCCCAACAACCCTCTGTTTCAGCGCTGTTGCCACGGCGCTGCCATCACCCCGCCCTCTTCCCAAGATCTCCTACGGCGGCTTAGATTCCCGGCGGCCTGAACAACCTTTCAAGGCGAGGGAATCCCTTGACACTCCATGCGTCCGGACGGAGGCGCCGCCTGCTCGTCCTCGCGGCGGCCCTCCTGGTCACTGCGGCGACCCCGCAGGTGACCGCATCCGCACACCTCCCGCAGACCGGCGGCGCCAAGAGCACGATCCAGGGCTCTGACAACGTTGCCACGTCGACGGTCACCCTGATCACCGGCGACACGGTCACCGTCACCCCCACCGCGGGCGACGGTCCCGGCACCCTCACCGTGCAAGGACCCGACGGTGAACCGGCGGCGGCCCGCGTCCAGACGGTGGGGGACGACACCTACGTCTATCCCGACTCCGCCCGCGCCTACCTGGCCTCCGGAGCGCTGGACGACCAGCTCTTCAACGTCACCGCGCTCCTGGCCGACGGCTACGACGACGCCTCGCTCGACCGTCTGCCCCTCATCGTCACCTACGGCGGCCAGCATGCCTCCCCGGCCACACTGCGAGGACGCGCGGCCGCGATACCCGGTGAAATCACCGGCGTCAGACCCCTGACCAGCGTCAACGGCGTGGCTCTCGCCGCGGACCGCGACGACACCGACGCCCTGTGGAGGGAACTCACCGGGGCGACCCCGGGCACCGGAGCGGCCCTGAAGAGCGACGGTGGCTTCGAAGGCGGCGTCGCCAAGGTATGGCTCGACGGCAAGGCGGAGGCCACCCTCAGCGACTCGGTCGCCCAGATCGGCGCACCCGAGGTCTGGAAGGGCGGCAACACCGGCACGGGAGTCGACGTGGCCGTCCTGGACACGGGCTACGACCAGGATCACCCCGACCTGAAGGACACGGTCGCGGACAGCGACAGCTTCGTCCCCGGCGAGAACGTCAGCGACCACAACGGACACGGGACGCACGTCGCCTCCACCGTCGCGGGCAGCGGCGCGGCCTCCGGCGGCACGGAGAAGGGCGTCGCCCCAGGCGTGAACCTGCATGTGGGCAAGGTGTTGTCCGACGAGGGATACGGTTACGACTCCTGGATCCTGGAAGGCATGGAGTGGGCCGCCCGGGACGTCCACGCCCGCGTCATCAGCATGAGCCTGGGCAGCAGCGTGACCGCCGACGGCGAGACCGTCCTCGCCCAGGCCGTCGACGCGCTGAGCGCCGAGACCGGTGCCCTGTTCACCATCGCGGCGGGCAACGACGGGCCCGGCGCCCGGACCGTCAGATCGCCCGGGACCGCCGACGCGGCCCTGACCGTCGGCGCGGTCGACTCCTCGGACGCCATCGCCGACTTCTCCAGCCGCGGCCCCCGATACGGTGACGACGCGCTCAAGCCGGAGATCACCGCGCCCGGCGTCGGCATCCTGGCCGCGCGTTCGCAGTACTTCGGCGAGGGCTCCGGTTCCTACATCAGCCTCAGCGGTACGTCCATGGCGACCCCGCACGTGGCGGGCGTGGCGGCGCTCGTGGCCTCGGCCCACCCCGACTGGACCGGCAGCCGCATCAAGGATGCCCTGGTCAGCACCGTGAAGGCGACACCCGAAAACTCCGCGGACGACGGCGGGAACGGCCGGGTCGATGCCGCGCGGGCCGCGACGTCGCCTCTCACCGCGACCGGCGAGATCGACGCCGGTATCCACTCGCCCGGCGAGGAGCGTGCCACCGTCGAGAAGACCGCGACCTGGACCAACACCGGCGACCAGGCCGTCACCGTCGACCTCGCCGTGCGGGCCCCGGGTGTGCCGGAGGGCGTCTTCACCGTCTCCGAGGACCGCCTGGAGGTCCCCGCACACGGCACGGCGAGCGTCACCGTCACCACGGACCTGGCCAAGGCGGGCGAACTCCAGCGTCGTACCGGGCAGTTGACGGCGTCCGCCGACGGCACCGTCCTCACGCGGACCCTGCTCGGCGTCAGCACCCGGCAGCAGCTCTTCCATGTCCGCAGCACCATCACCGGCCGCTCCGGTGAACCCGCCTACGGCGCTCTCACCTTCTACCGCGAAGGCGACGAGTACGCCGGCAACTACCTCTTCGACGGGGGCGAGTCGGACGTCCTGCTGCCGCCCGGCCGCTACACCGTCTACGCCGACTTCCGGGTACAGGGCACCCACGGCGTGTCCTCGGCCGGATACGCCCGCACGGTCCTCCCGCAGGTGGACATCACCGGCACCACCGACCTGGCTTTCGACGGCACCGGATTGCGGGAGGTCTCCGCGGTGACTCCCCGCAGGACCGAGAACTTCTCCCGCCGCCTGGACTACTACCGCGCGTTCGACGACGGCACCTCCGTCCTGGACAGCACCCTGGTCGGTGACGGCTACGACAGCCTGTGGACGACCCCCACGAAGAAGCCGAGCGACGGCGAGCAGTACGTCACCGCCCGCTGGCGCGACCAGGAGCCCCTGCTGACGCTCACCTCGGGCGCACAGGACTTCGACGACCTCTGGATCATGCCCGGTTCCGCGAAACTCCCCGAGGACGACTACGACCTCGGCCTCATCCACCCCGGCGACGGCCTGGACGAGGACTACGAGGGCGTCGCCGCCGCCGGGAAGGCGGCAGTGGTGCCCTGGGACTCCGACGACGAGGACACCGCGGACGACCAGATCAGGGCCGCGCAGAAGGCCGGAGTGAAACTGCTGCTGTTCGTCAACGACCTCGACGGCCGTCTGCGCGAGGCCATCATCAAGTCGTCCATCGAGGTGGTCGGCCTGTCCCGCACCGAAGGCGAGAAACTCCTCTCCCGCGTCGACTCCAGCCCCACCGGAAGCGTCCCCCTGCGGGCCGTCTCACGCCCTGACACGGAGTACCTGTACGACCTCGTCCGCACCTGGAAGGGCCGCACCCCGACGCACCTCGTCTACGCTCCCAAGACCGGCGACCTGGCCCGCGTAGAGACATCGTTCGTCAATCCGACCGGCCGCGAGGTCTACGAGAACCGCTACGACGTCCACCCCTGGACCGCTTACCAGGTCGGCACCAACCGCCTGAGCACCGCCGGTGCCCACCGCACGGACTACGTCAGCACCGACACCTCCTTCTCGTGGGTGGAGGAGGGCGAACTCCAGTCGCTGGCCTACAGCACGTCCGAGCCGGTCACCTACCCGGCGGGCCGGACGACGGACGTGGAGTGGTTCGGACCTGTCGTACGGCCTCGTATCAACGGCACGGTCGCGGCGCCCGTACGCAAGGGCAACCAGGTCGAGGTCACCCTGCCCTCGTGGGGCGACTCCGGCGGCGACCACGTCAACTGGACACCGTTCGGCAGCGGCGACACGACCCAGGAGACCACGCTGTACCGGGACGGAACGTTGCTCGCCGAGGGCGACGCCGGACTGTCGGCGACCGTTCCGGCGAAGAAGAGCGCCTACCGGCTGGTGCACAAGGCGACCCGGACGGCCACGGCCGCCTTCCCCTACTCGACCGACACCAACACCACCTGGACCTTTACCTCGGCGCAGCCTCGCGCCAAGGAGGGCAGCGAGCAACTGCCGCTCATCCAGGTCGACTACGCCCTGCCTACATCCACCGACGGCAAGGCGGCCCCGAACGCTTCACTGCTCATCACGCCGACACACCTGCGCGGCGCCCCGAGGTCGGCGCCGCGTACCACCAAGGTCCAACTGTCCTACGACGACGGCGCCTCCTGGACCACGGCCCGGCTCGGCGGCCGGGGCGACGGCAAGGTGAGCGTCCCCCTGCACGCCCCCGCCTCGGCCCGCTACCTCACGCTGCGCGTGCAGGCCGCGGACAGCCGCGGCAACACGGTGACCCAGACCGTCGTACGCGCCGCGGGCATCACGGGCATCAAGCGATGACCCTGGCATGACGTCCACCGCCGATGGTTGCTCGCTGCCGTCGGCGATGGACGTGACACTTCGTCAAGGACCGCCTTGAACTGACGGGAGATCTGGCGGCGGGGGGGGCGCCCCGCCCCCGGGGGGGGGCCCCCCCCCCCCCGCCCCCACGGGGGGGTGACGTGGGGGGGCTCGGAAAACCACCTGGGCGGCACGGAGCTCCGAGGGAGCTTGA